>CAZASN010000001.1:0-682294 GCA_964487915.1 uncultured Elusimicrobiaceae bacterium
AGAAGGCGGAAGAACCGTAGGTTCAGGCGTTGTAACTGAAATAAAAGAATAATCATACAGGAATAAACTATGTCAAATGAAAAAGTAACAGCAAGTCAGCCGCAAACGCAGAGATTAAGAATTAAACTTCGTTCTTACGATTGCAAAATGTTGGATGATTCTCTTAAGAAAATCGTGGAAACGGCAAGAAGAACGGGCGCGACTATAACGGGTCCGATACTTCTTCCTACAAACATTAAGAAATACACGGTTAACAGATCAGTTCATTCTGATAAGAAATCAAGAGAACAGTTTGAAATGAGAGTTCACAAGAGACTGGTTGATATTTGTGAACCGTCAGGATCCACAGTTGAAGAATTGATGAAATTAGATCTTCCTGCGGGCGTAGATATAGAAATAAAGATGTAATAAAAAATTGTATTAGAGAGAAATTATGTTAAAATCAATAATAGGTTCAAAAGTTGGAATGACACAGGTTTTTGACGAAAAAGGCAAGCTTGTTCCGGTTACCGTAATAGAGGCCGGTCCGTGCGTTGTCACAGCAGTCAAAACAGTTGAAAATAACGGTTATAATGCCGTTCAGCTCGGTTTTGCGAATGTTGAAGAAAAGAAACTCAACAAAGCGCAAGCCGGACTTTTCAAAAAGAATAATATAGCTCCTAAAAAAGTTTTGAAAGAAATCAGACTCAGCGACGTTTCTGGTTTGACGGTCGGCCAGGAAATAAAAGCCGATATTTTCAAAGCCGGAGATTATGTTGACGTTACCGGCGTTTCAAAAGGAAAGGGATTTGCCGGCGTTATTAAGAGACACAATTTCGGACAGCAGCCTGTAACAAGAGGCGCATCCGACAGAACAAGAGCAAGAGGTTCGTCAGGTTCTCAGGGCCCTCAGAGAGTTTTGAAAGGAATGAGAATGTCCGGACGTTTGGGACAGGATACGGTTACGGTTCAGAAACTTCTGGTCGTAAACGTTGACGCCGAAAAAAATGTTCTTCTTTTAAGAGGAGCGGTTCCTTCGGTAAAAAAAGCAACTCTTGTAATAAATAACACAGTAAAGAAAATTCCTGTCGTCGTTGTTAAGAAAGAAGAAAAAAAAGCTAAAAAATAAAATTTGTAAATAGGACGAGAAGATAATGGATACAAAAGTTTATACGGTAGAAGGAAAAGAAAAAGGAAAATTTGAACTTCCCGCGTTTTTTAACACGGAAGTTTCAACGGCTTTGCTTCATGAAATAACGACGGGATATCTTGCTAACAAGAGATCCGGAACCCACGCCACAAAAACAAGAGGAGAAGTTTCTTTCTCGGGCGCTAAGCCTTGGAAACAGAAAGGAACCGGCAACGCAAGAGCCGGCCAGAAAAACTCGCCTCTGTGGAGAAAAGGCGGTATTATATTCGGACCTCAGCCCAGAGATTATTTTCAGAAAATGTCAAAACAGAAAAGACGTTTGGCTCTTAATATGGCGTTTTCAAATCTGGTAAGCAAGGATAATCTTATTTTGGTTGATCTTATAAAACTGGAACAGCCTAAAACGAAAAAAGTCGTTGAATTTTTGAAGAATCTCAAAGTTGACGGGCAGAAAGTAATAATCGCTCTTCCCAAAAACGACGAGGTTATCAAAATAGCGTCAAAAAATGTTAAAAATTTAGTTGTTGACAATATTGCCAATCTTAATGCCTACCACGTTATGTGGGCGGATAAAGTTATTACGACTCCGGAAGCTTTGGACGGCATTAAGGCAAAGCAGTCTGTTTAATTTAAAGCAACGGGAGTTTTCCCGCGACGTTAAAAGAAGATAAATAGGAAGAGAAAATGGAAATCAGAAACATTATTAAAAAACCTCTTATTACCGAAAAATCGTCGGTAATGAAAGAAAAAGAAGGAAAGTATACGTTTGTCGTTGATAAAGACGCCAATAAATACCAGATAAAACAGGCCGTAGAAACGATGTTTAACGTAAAAGTAAAAAGCGTTCATACAGCTATTTTTGCCGGAAAAGCAAAAAGAATGGGAATGCATGAAGGTTATAAAAGCGACTGGAAGAAAGCTATAATAAAGCTTCAGAAAGGTCAGGAAATATCAATAGTCGACGAAGCATAAGAGTTTCGTAAGAAGTAAATATGGGTGGATTTTTAAAATTCCTGCCCGATAAATAGGAAAGAGAGAGAAATATGCCGATTAAAACATTTAAGCCGTACACGCCGGTCAGAAGATTTATCACGATGGAAGATTTTTCGGAAATAACTACAAATAAACCCGAGAAATCCTTGACGATGCCTGCAAAGAAAACCGGAGGCAGAAACAATACCGGCCAGGTTATGGTCCGTTTCAGAGGCGGAGAACACAAAAGATTTTACAGAATCATAGATTTCAAAAGAGAAAAAATAGGAGTACCCGCAAAAGTAGTTTCAATAGAATACGATCCGAACAGAACAAGCAGAATAGCATTGCTTGAATATAAAGACGGAGAAAAAAGATACATTATACAACCTAAGGGTTTGAAAGTAGGAGACGAACTTATGTCCGGTCCGGATGCCGAAATAAGAGACGGTAACGCTCTTCCTCTTTCCAACATACCTGTAGGTACGTTTATACATAACCTTGAATTAGTTCCCGGAAAAGGCGGACAGTTGATCAGATCGGCAGGTTCAGCCGCGCAGTTACTCGCGAAAGAAGATGAATATGCCCACGTCAGAATGCCTTCCGGAGAAATAAGATTAGTCTTGGTTAAGTGTTACGCAACAGTGGGTCAGGTGGGAAACATTGAACATGAAAACATGGCAATTGGTTCTGCAGGAAGAAACCGCCACTTCGGTAAGAAACCTCATGTGCGTGGTACGGCCATGAACGCTACAGACCATCCTCACGGTGGTGGAAGAGGCAGATCTAAAGGTAATAATCAGCCTCGCAGCCCATGGAACCAGCCTGCAAAGGGTTTCAAAACAAGGCCCAAGAAGGTTTGGGACTGGATGATAGTAAGTCACAGGAATAAAGCTAAGGCATAGGAGAAATAAATGAGCAGGTCAGTAAAAAAAGGTCCTTATGTAGATGCCAAACTTTTAAAGAAAATGGAAGCGTTGAATAAATCGGGTGAAAAGAAAATAGTGAAAACCTGGGCAAGAAGTTCAACGATTACTCCTGATTTCGTAGGACACACGTTGGCAGTGCATAACGGAAAAAAATGGTTGCCGATTTATATATCGGAACAGATGGTCGGGCATAAGCTCGGTGAATTCGCGCCTACCAGAGTATTTAAAGGCCACGGCGGAATGACAAAGCAGGAAACATCGTTAACATAAAAAGCAAAGGACAAAAAAGATGCAAGCAAAAGCAATAGCAAAATTTGTAAGATATGCTCCGAGAAAAGTCAATCAGGTTTTGACCGTAATAAGAAACCAGAATGTTGAAAAAGCATTTGAAATTCTTTCTTTTCTTCCTAAAAATTCAACGGAACTCGTTGAAAAGGTTTTGAAAAGCGCGGTTGCAAACGCCGGCAAACTTAAAGATTTCTCAGGGCTTAAAATTAAGGAATGCTGGGTAGGCCAGGGTCCGACTTTGAAAAGAATGAGACCGGGTCCTATGGGCAGAGGAATGCCGTATAAAAGAAAAACTTCTCATCTTACGATAATCGTAACCGATGAAGGAGTCGTCGCAAAAAAAAGCAAGAAAAAAACTGCGGTAAAAAAACCGTCAGCGGCGGCGGAAGTTAAAGCTGTTAAAGAAACAAAAGAAAATAAAAATAAGGTAAAAGGGTAAGGTTCATGGGTCATAAAATTCATCCTAAAAGTGTTCGTATAGGTTATATTAAGGATTGGGATTCAAAGTGGTTCAACCTGAAAGAAATGCCTGACTTTGTAGAAGAAGATTTCAGAATAAGAAGATACTTGAAAGATAAACTTAAAAGCGCTTCTGTTTCAAAAATCGGAATTGAAAGAGCCGGTAAATATATCAGAGTAAATATCTACACGTCAAGGCCGGGAATAGTAATCGGCAAGGGCGGACAGGGTATGGAAACACTGAGAATGGAAGTTGAGCAGATGACGCAGAGAAAAGCGTTTGTAAACGTCATGGAAATAAAAAAACCTGAAGCGGACGCTCAGCTTTGCGCAGACAATATAGCATACCAGCTTGAAAAACAGATAGCTTTCAGAAGAGCAATGAAAAAAGTTATGGAAAAGGCTATGCTGGCAGGAGCCAAAGGCATAAAAGTTATGTGCGCAGGAAGGCTCGGCGGCGCGGAAATCGCAAGAACGGAATGGCTTAAAGAAGGCAGAATTCCGTTGCAGACTTTCAGAGCCGAAATAGATTACGGTTTTTCCGAAGCCAACACCACGATGGGAAAAATCGGAGTAAAAGTATGGATATTCAAAAAAGAGCATTTCCAGAAAACCGCAAAGGAACTTTTGGAAGAAGCCAAACTTGTTGAAAATCCGGCTGAAGCAGCAGCAAACGTTCAGGAAGAAAAGTAGTTTATTTAAAAGTTAAGGAAGGACAAACATATGTTGATGCCAAAAAGAGTAAAATACAGAAAGACTCACAGGGGAAGGATGAAAGGTTACGCCAAGGGCGGAACCGAATTGTCTTTCGGGACTTACGGTCTTCAGGCTTTGGAACCTGTCTGGCTGAACAGCAACCAGATAGAAGCGGCCCGTATCGCTTTGACAAAGTTTATAAAAAAAGGCGGGAAAATCTGGATAAGAGTATTTCCGGACAAGCCTGTAACGAAGAAACCTGCCGAAACCAGAATGGGTAAAGGAAAAGGAGATCCGGCGTTTTGGGTCGCCGTAGTAAAGCCCGGCAGAGTAATGTTTGAAATGGAAGGTATTTCGGAAACGGACGCAAGAAGAGCTTTGAGACTTGCATCCGATAAATTGCCTATACATTGCAAAATCTTAGTAAGACAAGAAATATAATAACGGAAAAGAGATATGAAACAAAAAAATTGGCAGGAAATCAAAAGTATGTCGGATAAAGAATTGGCGGCTAAGCTTACTGAACTTGAAGAAAAGTATTATAAACTTAAATTCAGAAACGCGACGGCTCCGGTCAAAAATCCTCTTGAAATAAGAGAATTGAGAAAAACAATAGCAAGAATAAAAACGATTCTTGCCCAACAGAAAAAAGGGAAATAATCCCGTAGGAAGGAAGAAAAATGGCTGAACGTGCAAACAGAAAAATAATGCAGGGAACGGTAATCGCGGACAAATCTCCTAAAACGAGAATCGTCTCGGTTGAAAGAACAATAGCTCATTCAAAATACGGAAGAGTTACCCGTATGAAATCAAAATTCTCGGTTCACGACGAGAAAAATGAATCCAAAACGGGTGATTTGGTATCTATAATGGAATCAAGGCCTCTTTCAAAAACGAAAAGATGGGTTTTGATGTCAATAGTAAACAAAGCGTAAGGAAACCAATATGATTCAAGAAAGATCAATTTTAAATGTTGCAGACAATTCAGGCGCAAGAAAAGTACGTTGTTTCAGAGTCCTTAAAGGGATGAAGAGAAGATATGCCGGCCTCGGCGACGTTATAGTCGCTTCGGTACAGGATGCGATTCCTCACGGCAGCATCAAGAAAGGCGACGTTGTAAAGGTTGTTATCGTAAGAACCGCAAAAGAGTACCGCAGAGAAGACGGAACATATATCAGGTTCAGCGATAACGCGGCCGTTATCATCAACGAAGAGGGTGAACCTAAAGGAACCCGTATTTTCGGTCCTGTCGCAAGAGAATTAAGAGAAGCAAATTTTCTTAAAATAATTTCTTTGGCGCCGGAAGTAATATAATTAATAGTAATAGGATAGAAATATGCTTAACATTAAGAAGAAAGACAAAGTAGTAGTTTTAGCAGGCAAAGACAAGGGCAAACAGGGCGAAGTCTTGAAAATGTTTTTTGAAGAGGGAAAAGTTGTCGTTTCCAAAGTCGCTTTTGTGAAGAGACATACAAAACCTACTCAGAGAGATCCGGGCGGAATAAAAGAAAAAGAATCGCCCATATCAATTTCAAACGTTATGCTTGTATGCCCGAAATGCAACAAGCCTAACAGACCGAAATTTGATAAGCTTTCAGACGGTAAAAAAGTAAGAGTATGCAGAAAATGCGGTGAAATAATAGTTTAACAAGGGAAAAGAAATATGAATCAAGTTCCTAGAATGAAAGAAGTATTTTTGAAAAACGTAGTGCCGGCTTTGGAAAAAGAATTCGGTTTTAAAAATATAAACCAGGTTCCCAAGCTGACGAAGATTGTTATCAATATCGGACTTTCCGAAGCCAAAGACAACGTGAAAGTCGTTGAAACGGCCAGCGACGAACTTGCGGCGATAACGGGGCAGAAACCTCTCGTCTGCAAAGCAAAGCAGTCAGTTTCAAACTTTAAAATAAGAGAAGGCATGCCTATAGGGATAAAAGTAACTCTAAGAGGCGCGATAATGTACGAATTTTTGGACAGATTAATCAATATCGCTATTCCGAGAATCAGAGATTTCAGAGGAATAGAGCCGAATAAATTTGACGGAAGAGGAAATTTCAACCTCGGTCTTACGGAACAGTATATATTTCCGGAAATCAACGTTGAAAAATCCGATAAAGCAAGAGGAATGAACATAACTTTTGTTACGACGGCAAAAGAAGACGAACATGCCAAGAAGCTTTTGGAATATCTCGGAATGCCGTTTAAAAAAAGAGAAACGAAATAGTTTTTTAAAAAAAGTTTAAGAAGAAAAACCATAAGATGTTTATAGAGAAAGTAAATAAAAAAAAGTAGAGGTTTATTATGGCAACACTATCAGCAGAAGCAAAAATGCGCAAACCTCAGAAGTTTGCAACTAGGTACAGGAACAGATGTCGCCTGTGTGGAAGACCTAGAGGCTACTACAGAGATTTCGGTCTGTGCAGAATTTGTTTCCGTAAGCTTGCTCACAACGGAGAAATTCCGGGCGTGACAAAGTCAAGTTGGTAAGTACGGCAGGTTAAGAGCAAAATAAAATTAGAAAGAGGTTGGGTAATGATTACAGATCCTATATCAGACATGTTTGTGAGAATAAGGAACGCGAATTCCAAATTACACGAAAAAGTTGATATTCCGGCGTCAAAAGTAAAAACGGAAATTGCAAAAGTTTTGAAAGACGAAGGATATATTACAAATTATAAAAACATTGAAGACCAGAAACAGGGCGTTTTGAGAGTTTATCTGAAGTACGATTTAAACGGAAAACCTGCTCTGAGCGGTTTGAAAAGAGTTTCAAAGCCGGGCTTGAGAATATACAAGGGCTATGAAGATTTGCCTAAGGTTCTCGGAAGTTTCGGTATTGCTATTATTTCTACGCCAAAAGGAATGATGGCAAGCAAGAAAGCCAAAGATGCCAAAATCGGCGGCGAATTGATCGGTTACGTTTGGTAAATTTTTATATTGAGGTTGCAAAATGAGTCGCTTAGGAAGAAAGCCAATAGTAATACCTGAAAAGATAAAGGTAGAATTTAAAAACGGAATACTTGAAGTTTCCGGCGCAAAAGAAAAACTTTCTCAGAAGATAGATGAGAAATTGAACGTTAAGCTTGATAAAGGCACCGTTACTCTTGAAATGAAGGAAAAAACCAGAGAAGCCAATATGCTCCAGGGTCTTACAAGAGGGCTTATCGTCAATATGATTGAAGGCGTAACGAACGGTTATAAAAAAGAACTTGAATTAAACGGTCTCGGTTTTAAAGCCGTTTTAACGGGCGCAAATCTGACGTTAACCGTCGGGCTTTCGCATACAGTTACAAAAGAAGTTCCTAAAACCGTAAAAGTTGTCGTCGGAATGAACGCGGATAAAATGCCGACGCTTACGATTACAGGAGCCGACAAGCAGGCTGTAGGCGCATTTGCGGCCGAAGTCAGAGCTGTAAAACCTCCTGAACCTTACAAGGGTTTCGGTATAAGATATGTCGGAGAAAAGATCATAAGAAAAGCCGGTAAAGCTGCGGCAGCCGGAGCAAAAAAGTAAAAGTTTAAAAGCCGGCGGGCTTTAACTTGGAAACGACAAAGACAAAGAGGATATAGTAATGAAAGGGTCAAAAATAAGGTTGGATTTAAGAAAGAAAAGAGTCAGAAGCAAAGTTTCCGGAACTACGGAAAGGCCGAGATTGAACGTAAAATGCGGACATAAAAATATTTATGCCCAGATTATTGACGATTCAAAAGGATTTACTCTTGCAGCTGCGTCTACGTTATCGGAAGAACTTAAAGGAAAATTAAAATCAACCGATACGGTTGAAGCGGCAAAAGCGGTGGGTAAATTAATAGCCCAGAAAGCAGCCGAAAAGAAAATTAAAACGGTTGTTTTTGACAGAGCCGGAAAATCTTATGAAGGTAAAATTAAGGCGCTTGCCGAAGAGGCAAGAGCAGGCGGATTAAATTTCTAAAAATTTTTATATGGTTATAGTCGGGAGGATAAGTTGGCTGACAATAAATTTAACAAAGAGAATGAAAGCGGTTTAACGGAAACGGTAGTATCCGTTAACAGAGTAACAAAAGTCGTTAAGGGCGGAAAGAGAATGTCCTTTAACGCGCTTGTCGTAGTCGGCGACGGAGCGGGAAAAGTCGGTTGCGGATTAGGCAAGGCGAACGAAGTGCAGGCCGCTATTAAGAAAGGCAGCACCAGAGCGCAGAAAAATATGATAAGCGTATCTATTAGAAATACAAGCATTCCGCATGAAGTAATAGGCGTAAGCGGAGCGGGAAAAGTTTTGCTTAAACCTGCGGTTCCGGGAACCGGCGTTATCGCCGGCGGTTCGGTAAGAGCCGTTCTTGAAGCTGTAGGCGTAAAAGACATTCTTACAAAATCAATGGGTACGGCAAATCCGTTTAACGTCGTATATGCCACGATTGAGGCTCTTAAAGGTTTGAGATCAAAAGAAGATGTGGCAAAAATAAGAAATAAAGAGGTTGCAGAAATATGATCGGATTAAATACATTAAAACCTGCGGAAGGTTCAAGGCACAGAAAGAAAATTATCGGCAGAGGAGTCGGTTCGGGTCACGGCAGAACTTCCACAAGAGGAAGCAAAGGCCAGAAAGCAAGATCCGGCGACGGCAGCAAAATGTCTTTTTTTGAAGCCGGTCAGACGGCTATCGTAAGAAGAATGCCTAAAAGAGGTTTTAATAATACGGCGTTCAGAAAAGAATACGAAATAGTCAATCTTGATTTGATAGCTTCAAAATTTAATTCGGGCGATGAAATTACCGTCGCAAAACTTAAAGAGGCCGGACTTATAAAGAAAGGCAAACTCGTTAAGATTCTCGCAAACGGAAACGTAGATAAAAAGTTTAACGTTTCGGCAAACTCTTTTTCAAAAACAGCAAAAGAAAAAATTGAAAAAGCGGGCGGCAAAGCAGTTGTAGTTGAAGCTTAATAAAATTTTGATATTCGGACTTAATTAAGTAAAATATTAAAATATAATTTTGTTATAAATAAAAAAGGCGGGACAATGCTAAAAACATTCGGAGACGTATTTAAAATTCCCCAATTAAGAAATAAAGTTCTATTTACCCTTGCGATCATTATCGCCTACAGAATAGGAGCTTCGGTTCCTATACCGGGCATTAATGCTGAGGCTGTTAAGTCTCTATTTCAAGCGAACAGCAACGGGCTACTGGGATTTCTTGATATGTTTTCCGGCGGCGCATTAAACAGGATGTCAGTATTTTCCATGGGAATAATGCCGTATATTAACGCGTCTATTATAATGAGTTTGATGCAGGGCGCACACGTTATCCCTTACCTTGACAGGCTTGCAAAAGAAGGAGAACAGGGCAGAAAGAAACTAACGCAGATTACAAGATATGCCACCCTTATTTTGGGAGCTATACAGTCTTTCGGTCTTACGATGGCTATTACAAAAATGCCTACACCCAGCGGTATGCCTATAGTTTTGGACCCTACGATGGCATGGATGACGATGACGGTTACCACTTTGGTTGCGGGTACGGTTCTTATAATGTGGCTCGGCGAACAGGTTACCGAAAGAGGAATAGGAAACGGTATCTCTTTAATCATTTTTGCAGGTATAGTTGAAAGGCTTCCGAAAGCTACTCTGGGAGTATTCAAACTCGTCCAGATGGACGAATTATCGCTGCTTTTGGCTATATTTTTACTTGCTCTTGTATTAACCGTTTTGGCTGTCGTTATATGGGTTGAAACTGCTCAGAGAAGAATACCCGTACATTATGCAAAAAGAATGGTCGGCAGAAAAATGTACGGCGGACAGACTTCATTTTTGCCTATTAAAGTTGACCAGTCCGGCGTTATAGCGGTTATCTTTGCGGTATCTATTTTGTCGGCGCCTCTTACCATAGCTCAGTTTGCTCCGGAATGGACAGTATGGGGAATACCGGTATCAAAAAAAATACTTGAATGGTTTAACCGCAGTTCCATAATTTACAACTCAATTTACGCTGCGCTTGTAATATTTTTCTGTTATTTTTACAATTCAATTTCGTTTAATCCGAAAGATTTATCGGAAAACATGAAAAAATCGGGCGGATTTATACCCGGCGTAAGGCCCGGCGATCCGACTGCCGTTTATATTCAGAAAATACTTGAAAGAGTAACTCTGGGCGGCGCGTTGTTTGTAGCCGCAATAGCGGTTCTTCCCGATTATATCAGATCGTTTATGGGAGCGCCTTTCTTCTTCGGAGGAACATCGCTTCTTATCGTTGTCGGCGTATCGCTTGACACCATAGGCCAGATTGAGTCTCATTTGATTATGAGGCATTATGAGGGGTTTATGAAAGAGGGACGTATTAAAGGCCGTTGGTTCAACATCAAGTAGGCGACCGAATCTTTTTAATTTAAATTGACGTTTTAAAAATCTTATGTGCCGTTTCACTTACGCACACTGCAATTTTTAAAACGTCAATTTTCTTTTAAAAATCTTCTAGTCGCAAACGACGAAAACTATATAACAAATAAAAATTTCAAGTCATACCGATGACTTGAAATTTTTGTTATTTATACTGAAATGATAATATTTTTAATAAGTTGAGACTACTTTTCTTTTATTTTTATTTTAACTTTTTTTCTGGATATTAGTTTTTCTTTAAAAATTTCGTAAAAAGTCGATTGGAATTTAGGATGTTCTCTGGCCATTTGAAACAAAGGCCATGCTCTATATTCATCTTTTGAAATTTCATTATGAACGAGTTTTTTCATAATAGAACATGCTTCTGGAATTTTATCAGACAAAACAGCTACAGCTAATTTAAATATGTTATCGCTTGCAGACCAATCAACAGATTTTAATGTTACAATGCATGTTTTATCTTGTCCAGACCATTTGTAAGCTTGAGCTAAATTTATTAATAATATCTTATAAGTGGTTTCAGCAAATTTTTTCTGAAATTGTAATTGTGTAAAAAATGATAATATTTTGATAACGACATTGTACTTGTTTTGTGTTAATAACTCATATGTTATAAGTTCTATATGCTTAGAAGAGTCTTCAATTGTTGCTGGATCAAGTTTTTGCCATATAACATGAGAAAGTTTGATTGCCATTTCAACAAGACAGTCATAAGCTGAGTCTAAGTACTGTCTGTTAACATAAAGAGGCATCCCTTTTTTTATGCCATTAATATTATAATTGTGTTTTTTGCAAATATCAATATATTGAGATGATACAATTCCGTTTGTATGAGCAAATAAATTTCTTCTTTCTGTTAATTCTATAAAGGTGGGTAAAATATCTAAACCTTCTCTTAATTTGATGCCTAGAATGTTTTCTAGACATTCTATTTGTTTAAAATGACTATCACGTAAAAAAGAATCAATTTTCTTTTCTATTATATAATCTTTTATGCTTTCTATTGTTGAAAACTCAGATAGGTCTGAGAACAATATATTTGTATCGCTTGAACTTAAAATCTCACTTTTTAATGAATAAATGCATTTTAATATTTGTCCAATAAAAAAATCATATTGACTTATCATTGAAAGTATAATTTGTTGGGGCATAATTTTTAAACAAGCAGTCATTTCATCTATTCTTTTATGTTGTTTTCTGATTTCATGATCTGAGTCGTCTTTTAGTTTGTACTCTAGAATACCATTTTTTTCTTTCTGTACTATAGCATGTTTGTATAAGAATTTTTTGAAATCTTCGACACTTTTTTGCCTAAGATTGGGAATGATACAAAAACATATAGGTTTGAAGATTTCTAAAGTATTTATGGTTATTAAAAAATTATCCAGAGCTATTTTTATACAATGTTTACTTTCTTTTGAGGATGTTTTGTTCATTAGAATTCTCCATTGTAAAATGACATTTGCTTATATGCAATTATACATTAAAAATTAAAATGATTTTTAATGTATAAAAAATTATGGTAAAGTCACATTTTTTTATTTTTTAGTCATTGCCAAGCATCCAAGCTGCGAATCTTCCCGGCTTCTAATTTCAAGACTTCCAAATATCTGATACGTTATCGGTAAGGGCTTTCAGTCCGGAGCTTGTTATTTTGTAAAGGCCTCGGGTTCCTACTTTTACAAGCAGGGTCGCTCTTTGCATTTGCGATATAGCCCATGAAATTCTGTCTGCGATGATTGTTTGAGTTTTACTCGGCAGCAGGTGTTCTAATTCTTCATTTGAGAGTTTTAAATTGGCAGCAATGATGGTTTCTACTTCTTTCTGCGTTTTTGGACGCCCGTCTTCAAAAGCTTTTAAAACAGGTTTAATGCATTCATTACGCTGTGGTATTGCCATAAAATCCTCCGTATTAGGCGCAAATTAATCGGAAGCTAAACAATAAATGAATTATATAATAAAATTTTTAAAAAATCACACACATTTTTAGTGTTTCTTATTCAGCCTTTTGAGGTGTTGCTAAGCTTCTCAGCTTCCCAGCTTCAAAACTTCCGTCATTTAAGTCGTTGCTAAGCTTCTCAGCTTCCAAGCCGCCAAGCTTCTGTAGTTCTCAAAGCAGAGCGTTGATGTTTGCGGTGCTGTTTACCGCTTTTAAGCCGGCGGGGGATATTTTGTAATATCCGTTATTGCCTACTTTTATAAGCAGGCCGCCTCGTACCAAAGAAAATATAGACCATGCAACTCTTTCTTCAACAAGCGTTTGAGTTGAGTGCATAGCCAATTCTTTTGTTTCTTCGTTTGATAAATTTAAGATTTTAGCAACCATCGGGTCTATTTGTTTTTGGGTTCTGGGTTCGCCGTCGGAAAATGCTTTTAAAACAGGTCTTAAAAAACCTTCGCGCTGCGGTATTGTCATAAATCCTCCGTTTTGGTTGATGCATTAATCGGAAGTTATAGCAATGTTTTTAACAACGGCCGAAATTTCCCGGCCGCAAATATTATAATAAAATTTTAAAAAAAATCACATACAGATTTTAATATTTTTTGTTTAGCTGTTTAAGTTTTTACAAAGTTTTAGCCGTTTAAGTCGTTGCTAAACTTCTAAACTACTTCGGTTTGCTTCGCAAATCCGCCCAACATCTCAGCTTCTGCCGTTATCGTCGTTGCTAAGCTGCTCCGCTTCCAAGCTTCTAATCTTCTGTCTTTATATGCGTTGACTTGTATATTATTTTTATTTACAATGTCGGGGCAGTATATATTTAATAAGTTTTAAGGAGAGGGTATGAAAAAGTTTGTATTTTTTATGTTGGTTTTAACTTTGTTTATTCCTCAGGCTGCAAGCGCAAAAATCAATTTGTACGGACAACTTGATATTATGGGTTCAGACACACAATGGAAGAACATGGGAGATACTTTTGCAAACGGGAGAAGTTTTACCAATACAAGATTGTTGCTCGGAGCGAATTTTAATCTGATAGAAAATGTGGAAGGAAATGCAGCATTTGTATATGTAAGTTCATGGGGCGATAACTATTTGGCGGGCCAGCAGATAGATAACAGTTCAAATTCAGGCTTGTTGAACAAAATAACTCTTACCGAAGCAAACGTAATATTCAAAAACTTCTTTGATAATGACAGATTATCATTAAAAGTCGGTAGATTTTATTACGGTGAAAAAGGCGATTCAATATTTTATGTGGGTTTAAGGGATATGACAAGATGGGTTGCATATTCTCAAAATTACTGGCTCGGAGCATATAACGGCGGTATGGACGGAGTTGTCTTAAACTATAACGATAAAGAAAAGTTAAATGTTGATTTTTTATATTCAAAAATATCAAATGAAAATGCCGATACTGCTATGATGGCGCAGACAAAAGTAAATATATCTTTGATAAATGCAAAATATAAATTAAATGATAATCTGAGTTTAAGAGGATATATATATGATTCAGAAACGGCAGAAATTGTTCCAATCGGACTTTACGGCACAAACAGAACGGAAATTATAGGTTTTAAACCTGAATTCAGGAAATGCAGTTTAAGCGCTTCGGCGGAAATAGCAAAACTCTTTTATAGTTTGGAATCAAATATGTTTGACCGGTCCGAAACAGATTCTCTTCTTACAAAATTAAATGCCGAATACAGAATTGTTTTAAACGATATGATGATTACGCCGAGAGTTCAGTATTTAAGAGCCGGAGAATATTTTGCATCAAGCTTGTCTGATGCAAATTTCGGGATAATAACAAACAACTTTGATTTTATGTGGGGTTTGTATAATATTGAATCCTTTAACGCGGGAGTTGATTTTTCAAAGGATAAATTTACATTTTTGTTAGACGTATTCAAAAACAGCAACGCAGCAGGGGGAAATCTCAGCTATGAATATGATGTAAAAGCGGAATATAATTATACCGAGCATCTTAAATTTTATATAGGATATGCTTATTTAAACATGGATGAAGCTGACCACTGGATTACAAATGCGGTGATGGGCGCTACATGGAAATTCGGTAAATAAACGGTTTTTAATATTAAGCAAAAGAGACAGGGTTTTTTTTGAGCCCTGTCTCTTTTTTATATACAAAAGCAGATTTGAACCGCATATATCTCATTATCAATAACTGAAATCATTTATTTGAAAAAAAATTTCTGCTATAATGCCGTAAAGGCAAACCGTCATCAAAAAAATAAAGAGGTTTTTTATGAATTATTTAAAAATTTTCTTAAGTTTTTTTGTAATTATTTTTTTTGCGGCTTATGTTAAATCTGAAACTTTGGAAGAGCTTACGGCAAAAGCGCAAAACTGGGACTCAGAAGCGCAGTATAAACTGGGCGATATTTATTTTAACGGAGACGGCGTTGATAAAAATTACAAAGAAGCTTTCGGCTGGTATTCAAAATCGGCGATGAAAGCTTATGCTCCCGGCGAATATAAAACCGGCTATATGTACGATTACGGGTACGGCACGGATAAAAATTATAAAAAAGCTTTTGAATATTATATGAAAGCGGCCGGCAAAGGAAACGCCGACGCGCAATGCGCGGTCGGGTCCGTATATTCAAGCGTTACTTACGGCGATGTTTACGGAGTAAAAACAGATTATAAAGAAGCGTTTGAATGGTACAAGAAAGCGGCTGAACAAAATCACGCTTTAGCGCAGTTTCATTTAGGCAATATGTATTACGGCGGAAAGGGAATCGACGAAGGACCTGATTATAAAAAGGCTTTTGAATGGATTCTTAAATCAGCCGAGCAGGGTACTCCCGACGCGCAAAGCGAAACGGGATATATGTATTATGAAGGCATCGGCGTTGATAAAGATTACAAAAAAGCGTTTGAATGGTATTTAAAAGCGGCCGAACAGGACGACGAACAGGCCCAGTGTTATGTAGGCAATATGTACTATGACGGAAACGGCGTTGAAAAAGATTTGAATAAAGCCTTTGAATGGTATTCAAAAGCAGCCGAAAAAGGCAACGCGCAGGCCGAATATAATTTAGGTTTTATGTATTATACGGGACAGCCGGTTGAAAAAGATTTCAGAAAAGCAATAGCGTTATTTATGAGTTCCGCCGATCACGGCTGTAAAGACGCAAGATATATGCTTCAAAAACTGAATGTAAAACCCGAAATTTAAGGATTTTTTATTATGTCAAAATCTCAGGAAGCTGAAAAATTATTTAAAGAAGGATATAACTGCTGCCAGTCCGTTGTGGGCGCATTTTGCGGCGAGTTGAATATTGATTTTGAAACCGCAATGAAACTTTCTTCGTCATTCGGAGGCGGAATGGGACGCCTTAGAGAAGTTTGCGGAGCCGTTTCGGGAATGTTTATTGTTGGCGGTTTAAAATACGGATACGCGGATCCCAAAGACCGCAAAGCAAAAGCGGAACATTATAAACTTATACAGGAACTTGCAAAAGAATTTGAGAACAAATACGGTTCAATAGTATGCAGGCGGCTTTTGGGGCTTGAAGAAAAAAAAGACAGCCATGTTCCTTCCGAAAGAACGCAGCAGTATTATGAAAAAAGGCCGTGTTCGCAATATGTGGCTTTTGCAGCCGAACTTGCCGAAAAGATGATTTCTTCAAAAGAGCCGCAAATAAAATAAAAGCAATAAAACGCTTGACATTGCAATAAAATTTAATATATAATCTGCAAATCTATCTTTCACATCCGTGACGTTATGAGAGTATCATAGCGTCAGAGATGTATTACGCTTTTATTATTTGCATAAGGAATTTTTATGAAAAATTTTATATTATTCGGGCCTCCGGGCGCAGGAAAAGGCACACAGGCAAAAACGATAAGCAAGGCTTACGGAGTGATTCATCTTTCAACGGGCGATATGTTGAGAGAAGCGAAAGACGATCCTATGTTTGCTCCTTATATGTCGGCAGGCAAACTTGTTCCGGACAACGTTATAGTTGAAATGGTCGTAAAAAGATTAAAAAAACCGGATTGTTCCGAAGGTTTTTTACTTGACGGTTTCCCGAGAACTTTATCGCAGGCTCAGGAACTTGATAAATTTTTGGCGAAAGAAAGTAAAAAAGTATCCGCTGTATTTTGCATATTGACAGAAAGCGAAGAAATAGTAAAAAGACTGTCCGGCAGAAGAGTATGTCCGGCATGCGGCGGAAGTTTTAACATAGATTCAATGCCTCCCAAAAAGGAAGGCGTATGCGATTTATGCGGCGCGAAATTAATACAGAGAAAAGACGACAATCCCGACACGATAAGAGAAAGGCTTGCCGTTTACGAAAAACAGACGAAAATTTTAATTGATTATTACGGAAAACAGGGAGTGCTTGCCAAAATAGACGGCATGCAGACGCCTGAAAAAGTTTTTAAACAGATAGCGGATTACGTAAAAAATATGAAGTAAAGGTCGTTATTTTGGGTAAAATAGAATTAAAAAGTCCTTCCGAGATAGAAAAGATGAGGATTGCCGCAAAAGCAATCGCGGATATTTTAGAGGATTTAAAAAGTTTTATAAAACCCGGGCTTACGACAAAAGATATAGACGATTTTGTAGCAAAAAAAATAAGTTCTTTTAATATGAAACCGGCTTTTTTGGGGTATGGTGGGTTCCCCGCATCAGCATGCGTTTCGGTAAACGATGAGCTTGTACACGGAATCCCGAATGATTCCCGCGTACTCTCTTCCGGCGATATCGTAAGCGTTGATGCCGGCGCAATTTACGACGGGTATTATAGTGATGCGGCTTACACATATCCCGTAGGTAAAATATCCGGCCAGACGCAGAAGTTATTGCAGGTAACGGAAGACTCATTGTATGCGGCTATAAAGCAGGTCAAACCCGGAAACAGACTCGGCGATGTCTCCTACGCAGTCCAAAAATACGCGGAGAGTTTCGGTTATTCAATCGTAAGAGATTACTGCGGTCACGGTATCGGCAGAAATCTCCATGAAGAACCGAGCGTTCCGAATTTTGGGAAAAACGGGACAGGCGTCAAGCTGGAAGAAGGTATGGTTATTGCTATAGAACCGATGGTCAATGCCGGCAAATATTATGTTGACGTTTTGCCGAACAGATGGACCGTCGTGACAAGAGACGGCAGTTTATGCGCCCACTACGAACACACAGTGCTCGTTACGAAAGATGGTTATGAGATTTTAACAAAAATCTGACCAAGGAAAAAAAATGAGCAAAGAAGAAAAAATTGAAGTGGCCGGAAAAATTCTGGAATCGCTGCCAAATGCGATGTTCAGGGTTGAAATTGAAGGCGGACATGTAATTTTGGCGCACATCTGCGGGAAAATGAGAATGCACTACATTAAAATTTTGCCCGGAGACAAAGTAAAAGTTGAACTTTCTCCCTATGATTTAACGAGAGGAAGAATCACTTACAGAGACAAATAAACAGGAGTATTTTAAATGAAAGTCAGAGCATCGGTAAAACCTATCTGTCAGAAATGCAAAGTAGTAAAAAGAAAAGGCGTAGTAAGAGTTGTCTGCGAAGATCCCAGACATAAACAGAGACAAGGTTAATTTTTTCATTAAATTAATATAAGTAATATTTTAAACGGGGGACACAAAGAATGGCAAGAGTTGCCGGAGTAGATTTACCTAAACAAAAAAGATTAGACGTCGCGCTCAGATACGTTTACGGTATCGGGCCCGTGCTTTCAAACGCGATTATAGCAGAACTCAATCTTGACCCAGCAAAAAGAGTAAAAGATTTAACCGAAGGCGAAGTAAACCAGATCAATAACCTTATAACGAAAGAATATAAAGTTGAAGGCGATTTGAGAAGAGAAATTCAGGCCAACATCAAGAGATTGATAGACATCGGAAGCTACAGGGGAGCAAGACACAAAAGAAATCTTCCCGTAAGAGGCCAGAGAACAAAAACCAACGCCAGAACAAGAAGAGGAAAGAGAAAAACCGTAGGCGCGGGTAAAGCGGAAGCAGCAAAGAAACAGCCAGCAAAATAAATTAAATAAAAAGTTTTCGGAGGAGTTAAGATAATGGCAGAAGTAAAAAAACCGGTTGTAAAAAAGAAAATCAGATATGCCGGCGGAATAGCAAGAGCATATATACAATCTACTTTCAATAATACTATAGTAACAATCGCTGACGACAAAGGCAACACTTTGGCTTGGGCGTCGGCAGGCGGTTCGGGTTTCAAAGGCGCAAAAAAAGGAACTCCGTTTGCGGCTCAGATGACGGCCAACGCGGTAGGAAAAAAAGCGCTTGATATGGGCGTAAAACAGGTTTCAGTTTTTGTAAACGGCCCTGGGCCGGGAAGAGAAACGGCAATCAGAGGATTGCACGCTTCCGGACTTATGGTAGCGGCGATTAAAGACGTTACTCCGGTTCCGCACGACGGATGCCGTCCGCCAAAACCAAGAAGAGTATAATTTAAGTTAAAAATTTTTTCGGAGGATTTTAATAGATGTCAAGATATACAGGGTCAGTATGCAAACAATGCAGGACAGAAAGAGAAAAGCTTTTTCTAAAAGGCGAAAGATGCAATACAAACTGCACGCTTGAAAGAAAAAGAGGCAAAAACGCGCCCGGACAGCACGGAGCTAAGAAAGGCAAAATGTCCGATTACGCAAAACATTTAAGAGAAAAACAGAAAGCAAGAAGAGTATTCGGTTTGTCCGAACAGCAGTTCAGAAGATATTTTGACGTAGCGGATAAAATGCCGGGAATGACAGGCGACAATCTTCTCAAACTTTTGGAACTCAGGCTTGACAATGCCGTTTTCAAACTGGGCTTGTCTTTTTCAAGAAAAATGGCAAGACAGCTTGTAATGCACGGAAACGTAACGGTCAACGGCAAAAAGATTGACGTTCCGAGATACCAGGTTAAAGCGGGCGACGTTATCACCGTTAAAGAAAAATACAAAACAAACGCTAATCTTGTTAAATTGATGGAGCATCCGGCTGCAGTTCCTTCGTGGCTGGAATTTGACAAAACTACTGTTACCGGCAAAGTGAAAAACGAACCTTCGGTAGAAGAGTTCTCACACCCGATCAACAGCCAGTTAATTGTTGAATTGTATTCTAAGTAAAAAATAAATAACCGCTTGAAAAAGTGGGTTAAACGGAGTTATATAGGATGAAAACATCAAATTTAAAGAAATTAGAAAAGTTACAGTTGGAAGAGTCAACGGCTTCCAAAACTTTCGGAAGATTTTTTGCCCAGCCTTTTGAAAGAGGATACGGACACACTATCGGAAATTCGTTGAGAAGAATTCTTCTTTCAAGCATTGAAGGTTCGGCAATAACTTCAGTTAACGTCACAGGCGCTTCACACGAATATTCGGTAATCAAAGGCGTAAGAGAAGACGTATTGCAGATAATGCTTAATCTTAAAAAGGTAAGAGTAAGATTAACGGGAGAAGGTCCTGAAAGATTATATTTAAAAGTTTCAAAAGCAGGCGCGGTAAAAGCGAAAGACATAGAAAAAAACGCCGCGGTTGAAATTCTTAATCCCGATCAGGAAATCGCCAACATAGACGCGGGCGCGACTCTTGAAATGGAACTTGAAGTTTCAAAAGGAAAAGGCTACGTTTTGGCCGGCGACGTTAAGAACCACAAATATACGGCCGGAACAATCGTTATGGACGCTCTTTTTTCACCGGTAACGAAAGTAAATTACGAAGTTGAAAATACCAGAGTAGACCAGTCTTATAATTACGATAAACTTATAATGGAAGTCTGGACTGACGGATCAATCACTCCTCAGGACGCGTTGATAGAATCGGCAAAAGTATTGCAGGCAAGCCTTGCAATATTTACAGGCGTAGCAAGCGTCGCCAAAGAAGTTGAACCGGCAGAACCCGTAGAAGCAAAACCTGAAGATAAAACCGAAGAAGTAAAATCGCAGCCTATCAGCATTCTTGATTTGTCAACCAGAGCTTCAAACGGTTTGAAAAACGAAGGAATTGAAACTATAGGGGAACTTGTAAAATATTCCGAAGACGAACTTCTCGGCCTTGATAAATTCGGGCAGAATTCTCTTAAAGAAATAAAGAAAAAACTTGAAGAAATCGGTTTGACTTTGAAGGAGCATAAATAATGATAAAGAATCACAATACAAGAAAATTAGCAATAACGCCTTCACATAAAAAGGCAATGTTGAGAAACATGACAAGAGATCTCTTTCTGCATGAAAAAATTACGACCACGGTTCCAAGAGCCAAAGAAGTCGTAAGGTTTGCCGAAAGACTTATCACAAAAGCAAAACCGTCCGATTTGAACGCAAAGAAAGTTTTGCACGGCGAAATCAACAGCAAAGAAGTCGTTCAGAAATTGTTTGATGTTTTGGTGCCGAGATATAAAGAAAGAAACGGCGGATATACGCAGATTTTAAAGCTGGATAACAGAAAAGGCGACGGCGCTCAGAAAGCGATCGTCAGATTGGTTATCTAGTTAACACAAAATACAAAGACGGTAAAAATAAGGGCACTGTTTGTTCACACGCAAATAGTGCCTGTTGTACGTATAAACACTATAACGCCGGTGCTATTTGGACTACAGCTTTGAATTTTGTTTCCTCACGTACCAATCGCTCCGCTTCACTTACGTACGCTTCAGTCTCAAAATTCTTCGCTTCACTCCAAATATCAACGGCTAACTGCAACGACATTATGTGGTTTGAAAATCCCTCGTCTCGCCTCAAACTTTCAAACCTTCAACTACTTTATAGCAACCGAAATCTTTCTAGTCTTTAACGACAGTTAAATCTCAAAATTCTTCGCTTCGCTCCAAATATCCACGGTTAGCTACAACAAAAAACACTTAAAATTCAAATAATTTGAACTTGACAATTGTTCTAAACGGGAGTATAATTGGCACTGTGATAGATTGTTTGCTAAGAAAAAAGGTGATGTATTTAGATGGAATATTTTATATGTACGAATAGAAAGTTACTGATAGTTTAGATTTGCAGTAAAATTAGTTTAGTAAAGATCTCCTCTAGAAGTTACATTTCTTGTAGTACGATAATTATAATTGTGGGTTTAGTATTTGTAAATTTATTTATGAAATTTGACATAAGAATTTATTTTTTTATGTTATATGATATATCTTGAATAGGAGCTGTCAGTATGAATAATAATTCTATAAGTATTTTTTGCGATGAAAGTTGTCATTTACAGTGTGATTCTGGGCCCATGGCTTTAGGAGCTATAGTTGTTCCAACAAATAAAGTGCGGAAACATAATATTTTAATTCGTCAAATTAAAGAAAGACATGGTATTAAAAAAGATTGTGAAATGAAATGGACTAAAATTTCTCCGTCAAAAAAAAATGTTTACATTGAACTTATCAATTATTTTTTTTCAGAAGAAGACCTTACTTTTAGAGCTGTTTTAATAAAAAATAAGACAGGGCTAAACCATGGATTATTTAATCAAACGCATGATGATTGGTATTATAAAATGTATTTCCAATTGTTAAATAATTTATTAAATACTAAATTTAAAAATAAAATATTTTTAGATATCAAAGATACAAAAAGTGCAATAAAAGTGCGTAAATTACATGAGATATTATGTAATGTTAATTTTGATTTTGATAGAGATATGGTTTCAAGTATTCAAAATATACGTTCTCAAGAAATAGAACTTATGAGCATTACAGATGTTTTTATAGGAGCTTTAACTTATTATCATAGAAATTTAAGAACAAGTACTGCAAAATTGGAAATGATAGATACAATTAAAAATCAAACCAAATTATCTTTTGATCAATCTTCTTTATTGTCTGAAAAAAAATTTAATTTATTCGTTTGGACGCCACAGGAGGGAATGTAATGTCTCATCCTTCTTGGTTGCCTGCACTCGTTAAATATAGCGAACAAGTTGGCAAAGAAGTTTATATAGGAAATTTGTATAAATTGTATAGAAAAGACTTCGTGGACAACGCTATTATTATCAATGGAAAAAAACTTACAATTAGAAAACATCCAAGAATAGATGGTAGAGATAAAGCTTTCTGGCATATTTGTGGAGAAGATGAAACTCAAAATAATGGAGGATGTTATGATAGACATGCTAGAATTTGTTGGCCAAAAGCTATAATATTAAATAGATTAGATGCGAATATTAAAATATGGGGAGAAAAACAAGCTGGAATACAGGGTGTTAGATTCCATCTTTGGTTTGATAAAAAATATCTTGTTGTTATAGAAGAGAGATCGGGATATTTTTTATTTATAACAGGATATATAACATATAAATCTCGAATTAAAAATTTAGAAAAAAGATTTAATGATAACAAAGACAAATATAGTCTAAAATGACAAGTATCGCTTAGATATAATCTAAGCGATACCAGAAACTCCATTTACACATGGTAACTGAGTCAAACTAATTATAACTTACAAAGTTATAAATGTCAATAACTTTAAAAAAGAGACTCAAAATATGGATTTTATATAATGAATAACAATTTTAAAGAAGAAAATATAAAAGAATTGTTGAATATACAAGCTGATATTGCAGAAAAAAATATTAGTAGCAGTGGACTCACGGTAAAGGTTATTCTGTTTGCGATAGCTGGTTTAATTGTGATGTTCTTAAATCTTTTAAATAATCATAAATTTATATCGCAAGAAGTTCTTTTGATATTTTTGATAATATTTTTTATATATAACTTTACTTTATATGTTCATGGTTTAATTAAGAGATTTCTAGAGGAAAAAACTGCAGCGTTAGTTTTTAAAAAACAATTCTCTCATTATTTATTTCGGTATAATCCAATAATTCTTGGAACATTTTTGTTATTTTATATTTTCTTAATCATATGTATGTCTTTTATACTACCGATTCAACTGTTGTATTGTTATATAGGACTTTATGTTTTCTTTATTCCATTGCTGTTGTTTTTAATTTTGCTTTTAATATCTTCATATCGACAAATAAAATATCCATATTCAATGGTTTTACCACCTACAAAAAACAACAAAAAAGTCGATACGTGTATGTTTTTTTGTTTTCTTGTTGGTATATATTCTGTTTGCTATATGATATTTAATAGAAATTTTGAAAATCCAATAACTAGTATATCCTATGCATTTATTATATTTGCTATTGTCTTTTTATTTGAACGATTACTAATGATATATTCAGAAAATAATATTTCACAAAAGATATCAGATATAAGAATAAAATTTCTTTTAGGGGAAATTGATCCGCAAAAAACAGCTAGAATATTGAAGTTTTATGTTATAGGAGAAAATTATAAGGATAGCATGTTAAATGTATTAGGCGATATTTTAAGTTCAATATCTCAGCAAAGTAAATATTTAGATGTAACACATACATGTTTGCAAAATATAGTACAAGAGATTCCAGAACAAAATGAGTTCACAAATAAAAAAATATTAGAATCAATTAATGGTTCCTTTTCGTATTATTCAAATTTTATTAGTTATTTTGCAAAGAATTTAGATGAAAATAGAAAAAATATAAATATATTGAAAGAAGATTCATATCATTTTTCTAACAACTGTATTGTTGATTCTCCAAAGATAAATATAGAAATTTTGGAAGAAAAATATAAAGAGGTTGAAAATAAGTATCAAGAATTTCTGGCAGAGTATAAAATAGCAATAGATTATTATGAGGTAGCATTAAAGTTAATAATTAAAAAATTTGATGCAAGTAATTTTAATGAAAGTGATAATTTGGATATTCTCAGACAAAAATCTCTAATAATAGCTAATTCAATGTAAGTATAACTTAAGCTTTCATTTTCATCATCTTTTACAAAAAATCATAAATTTTCAAGATTTTTTATTTTAAATATCCGACGGTAAGCGGATTCGGTTTATGCGTTTGGCGCCTTTCCGGATTTAACAACTGCGAAATTTCATAAAAATAGGCTTTGACTAATTGAAAACTTAATGATAGAATCAACCAATTTCAATTTCTGTCGCATGGGGGTTTCTTATGAAAAAGAAAACTTTGCTGATGTTGTTGTTTGTTTGGATGCTTCCTGTGTTTGCAATTGCCCACGATGCCGTTTCCTCCGATACAACCACCGTAAAGATTGATGAATCCCAAAAAATAGCAGTATTAGAAAATTCAATCGCCGATTTGCAAAAAAACGTCAGATTAATAGAATATACAAAATCACTGAAAGCCGAAGATATTGAAGACCTTTTAGAAAAATACAGAAAAGAAGAAAAAAATTCGCCCATAAGAATAATTACGTTAATCATATTATTATACGTCGGCGTTTTTATTTTTTTAACCGTTTCCGTAGGCAATATACAAAACATAGCCCCCGCATTGGGATTATTATTGGAAAAAACTTTAAAAAAGAGATTTATATGGGCTTTCAGCGGAGTAATAATTTTTTTCATCTTTATATTTATTTCCGAGAACGTATATTTGTTTATCGGCCTTACCATACTGAATTTCATGCTGGCGACGTATATTATAATGACGTCTATACATTCTTTAAATCTGCACACTTTAATGCAGCAAATGTTTGAAAATAATCAGGACGCGGTCAAAGATACCATTGAATTCTATATTAATAAACGGGAATTTACGGCGGCGTATAATTTATTGAATTCTTTAAAACTTTATACGGAAAAATACAGCAGTAATAAGATAAAAGAGAAACATAAAAGTATAAAAGATTTGCAGGCTTTATTCGGAAATGAAAATCTTGTTTATAATAAAATCATTTTCAGGGATTTTTTCAAAATATATATTGATATTTTATTTAACACAAAAGACGGCGGATTGATAAGCTCAGTAGTAAAAATATTCTTAAGAAATATTGATAAAATATATGAACGAAATGATGAGTATTACGTGAAATTATATGAAAACGGCACTGAAAATATTGTCTTTTTGATAGAAAAAACAATTAAATTTAAGAATATCAATAATACCAACAAAGAACAATTCATGCAATTTTTGATAATAATGTTTGTTAAGTTTTTACGCAGGTCAATGGATGACAGCAGAAAAGGAGACGTCAGTTATATATTGGAAGACATATTAAAAGTGATTTATATGGCTGAATTTACCGAACAGATGGTTAAAATGTTTAAATATGAATTTACGGATTTATTAATAGTCAGAGATATAAAGAAAATAAACCACATGTTAATGTTTTTTGAACACAGATTAATTAAAAATTGCATAAAGAAAGAAATGTCGGCCTCTTTAATTGACGAATTTATAAAACTGCATTATAATTTTGTTTTTTTACAATGCAATGATGCAAAACATTGGAATAAACATTTGACGGAATATAAAAAAATGAGCAATAAAGAAGAAGTTATAAAATTTCTAGCTCAGTATTCTTTGCAATAAAGTTTCTGTAAGTTAAATACCGGCTATATTTGTTATTTTCAGTTTTTACAAAAAATTCACAAGTTTTCAAGCATTTTTTACATTTATGTACTATAATATGGGCATGAATAAGAATATGCTGAAAAAACAGTATCTATTTATTATTCTTTCTTTAGGCATCTCTCTCTGCTTTCTTTTTAATGCTTCCGCGATGTGTCTGAAGGGTTACACAACAGTTAATTCCGTCGGCACAGGCAATTTGTCCGCCGGATTTTTTTCCGCCGTTAATTATTCAAACGATATAGTTTCGTCTATGATAAAAAGCGGTAAAGCCGCAGGCGCTAAAATAAATCATAATAAAACGCAGAGCTGTAATTTTTTAGACGTTGTTTTTATACCGGTCCAGATTTTCAAAAATACTTATAAAATAATTAAAAATGAATTTAAAAAAAACGAATTGAATTTTAAATCCAATGCGGTTATTAACGACGTTGATTATCCGTTGAAGATTCCGTTTTGGGAGTTTATCTTTTTTATTTTATTGTTCAGAATGATATTTAACGTTTTACCGAGATCCGTTTCAGTAAAAAATTTAACAAACGGTTTAAAAGCCTGCGCTTTGTCGTAAAAGCACAGGCTTTTTTATTTTCCGGAGGAATTTATGAAAATTGGAATAAAAAAATTATTATCGGTGCTGGTAACGGCATGTTTTGTTCTTACAAGCATAGGCGGACAGGCGGCAGCTTCCGTTGCCGCAAATATGCGAGCTACGGAACAGTATAAGCAGATATTTTCCGATTTCATGCTTCCGTATTCTTACGGAAAAATAACGGACGCCCACTTTGCGTCAACCGACCGGGTAATCATAAATATTCAGGACCTGCACTGTCATCCGAAAGTGCAGAAAAATATAAGCAATATAATAGATTTATTTGATAAGCGTTACGGAGTAAAAACGGTTTATCTTGAAGGCGCTTACGGCGACGTTGACACAAGCTGGATAACCGGCGGAGTTGACGCTAATTACAAAAGCAAGCTTCTTGACAAGATGATAGAAACTGGAAGACTTACGGGAGCTGAATATTACAGCGCGTTGAGCGGAAAGACACATATCATAAAAGGTCTTGAAACAAAAGAGCCGTATTTGGAAAATTTAAAAAGATTCGGCGATATACTTGAAAACAAAGATAAAATAGAGCTTATATTAAAATCCGTTGATAAATCAACCCAGGATTTAAAAAATAAATATTATGACAGAAGGCAGTTCAAACTGGAACAACTGGCAAAAGATTTTGCGGCCGGCAAAATAAATTCCGAGAAGTATTATATACTGCTTTCAAAGCATATCAATAAACTCGGGATAGATATTTACAAGTATGAAAATACTTTGAGTTATATGAATCTTTTGGCGATGCAAAGCGATTTGAAATTCGCAAAAATAACCGAAGAACTGCAGCATTTGGTTTTATTGTTAAAAGAACAGCTTCCGTTTAACGCATATAAAATGCTTTTGGATTCAACGGGTAATTTCGCGCAGGTAGATAAACTCTATGAATATTTAATGAAAATAACCAGACAATACAATCTTGATTTATCTGTAAATTATCCGGAACTTAATAAATATTTCGGCTATGTTGAATTAAGCCAGAAGATAAATCCTTTGGATTTGATTACCGAAGAAAAAGATTTAATAAATGAAATAAACACAAGATTTTCAAGTACAAAAGCCCAGAGAGACGTTGTGTTTATGGCTAAATTTGAAAAATATCTTGAAAATTATTTAACAAGCAAGATAACGAAAGAAGATTATGAATATTATACGGCCAATATCGGCAGATATAAAAAGTTATGGGATAAATACGTAGACAACAGAGTGCTGCATATGCTTGACGGCTATATGGCGGAAGCCGACAAATTCTACAAAATCAACACCGACAGAAACGAATATTTTACGAAAAATATTACCGAAGGAGTCGTGACGGGGAAAATAGATGCAAAAATATCGCCGGCCGGCGAGATAAATAAAATATTGGAAAATATGCGCGGCGTAAAAAGAGTGGATGTTATAATAACCGGAGGATTCCACACAACAAGCATATCCCAGATACTGAATAACCAAAATTTATCATATATCGTTATAACCCCGAACGTTTCCGAAGGCACGAAATACGCCGAAGATACGTATTACAAGATAGTAAAAGAACAAAGCAAAATATCATTCCAAACGCTGGCAAATTTAATTGCTTCTTTATCGCCGATAGACCAGATCAAAATATGGAATATGGCCGATCCCGAATCATTGCGCAGCAGCGATTACTATAAACAAAACCGCGAACAGGTTGAAAGAATATTGAGCAGGGAAGGAATATTATCGCAAAGCCAAATGGATTCAATAAAGGATCTTTTACAGTTTATAGGATATTCTTCAATCCTTGAGTCCGACGATACAGGCAACGTATCGGAACAAATAATAAATTTAATAAAAGAAAATTTAAGCAAAAACAGCGTATTGGTTCAGCAGGTTGACGAAGATTTATTGAAATACATAGATATAGAAAAATTATCAGAAGCTTTAAAACAGATGCAGGAAACGGATGCCGTTATAAAAGAGGCTGTTGAAAAAAGAAAACTATCAAGCGAAGGTTCCGTCAGCCAGGCTCTTGTAATCATAGGAAAAATCATAAGCGACATTAATGCGGTTATAGAAAGATATCAATCGGCTGTTTCAAAAGTTAAAAGCCAGGCTGATATTGAAGGAAGAATCGCAAGAATGAATCCCGCTAAATATGAATTTATAAAAGATACTCCCATATTGGGATATAAAATAACGAGCAGCAAATTTGAAGATTTGCCGGAAATAATAAGAAATAATTTGGGGACAGTAGACAGAACGGTATATACCGAAGAATATTTAGGAGCAAATATCGGCAATATAATAGCATTGCAGGTAAAAGACGGACAGCCCGATTTTTATATAGTCAGCAATTACAGGGAAAAATATAAAGAAGTTGATAAAGCGGAAGTCTCTCAAAAAAATCCTAAAATGTTTACGAAAGTAACGGGTATTACGGGAATGGACGAATTGATATCCGGCGATAAAAATATTGTCGGGGCATTAAAGACTGCTCCCGTGCAGATGGTTAAGATGTCCGATATAGGATACGACATTGAATCGGAAATAACAATTCAGTCGCCGTGGGGAGAACAAACAAAACCGGCCGGCAAAGAAGCCTATTTGGTGTTTGATACCACAACAAATCAATATTATATGGTAAATACCGACGATGCCGGATTACCGCTGTCTTATCTTGTTTACGGGCAGACAAATGCTGAAGTTTTGGATAAGGTAAAAAGCATAATGCAGGACGTTGGTATGTCTGAAGAAATGGCGGCATATATAGGCAATGATTATAACAGACAAAACGGATATCCGGAAGAACCCGTAGCAAGAGTAAGCCAGGAGAGCGGAGATGCCGGAGTTACGAAAGCGGATGAAAAGACGGCGATAAATCTTGCAGGATTTTATGCAGTTGAAAGCGGAGTGGGAGTAATAAGCGAAAGGACCGGCAAGAGCGTAATGGAAGTATTGGAGTCAATAGAGAACGGGACGATAAGCAGGGAAGATATGCTGTTGATAGCGCGATTTGCAAATGCGACGTGGAAGGCAGGCCAGTTTTTCAGAAGTCCAAGCAGGATAGGAAAAGGAAATTTTATTCCTGCTGTTCAGTTGTCAAATGAAGAAGTGCAGAAGGATATAGATCAAATCAAAGCTGTTACTGAAAAGATATTGGCGAAGATGAGAGAACAAGGATTAAGCGCGAAAAGCGGCAGTCAGGAACAGTTGGAATATTTAAAACAGCTGCTGCAGAACAAGGAATTTGCGATAGAGATGGCGCAGTGGTGCAATGACGCGTATTACAGAGGGATAGGACAGGAAGCGCCTGAATTTATAGCCGAAGCCGACAGGACGACAAGTTCCGGGATGACAAAGAATCAGCAGAAAGTAGCGATGAATTTAGCGGGATTTTACGCATTGGAGACGGGAGTAGGATATTTAAGCGAGAGAAGCGGGAAGAGTTTCAGAGAGATAATAGACAGCATAGTAGACGGGAGCATATCTGAAGAAGATATGTTATTGATAGCGCGATTTGCAAATGCGACATGGAAGGCGGGCCAGCCGTTTAGAAGTTTAGACAGGATAACCAGAGACACGTTCAGGCCTGCGGCGATGCTGATAGACAGCGAACTGAAAAAAGATTTTGACCAGATAAAAGCGGCCGCTTTTATATTGCAGCAGAAAATGCAGTCAAAAACGACTTTAAGCCTCTCAAAATGGTGGCTCTCTCCGGTCTTGGAAATATTCGGCACTTTAAAAAATAAAAAAAGTTTTCTTGCTCTTCATTTTTTAAACGAAAGCAAAACTTACGGCAACTGGTTTAGAAAACAATCTTCTTTAAAACAGGCTTTTATAACCGTCGGCATCAGTTTAGGTTTGAATTTCGGAATACCGAAAGAATTTATAAACGAAGCTTCTGAAACGGCCGCCGGTACATTCGGTAAAAATTACGAAACGATGGAACAGGGTTTGAATAAAATACGTTCAAATACTTTAAAAGGTTTTATATTCGGAACTTTGGCTGCGGTCGGGATATCGGTATTGGTTATTAATCCGCTTCTGCCGGTAATTTTAGCAGTTATTCTTCCGGCGATTTTTGCTAATATCGGCACGCATATGAAATATAATTATGAGCATAAAGCGGACAGAACGGAACTTACTTCCGATATGAAGAACAGACCTCTTACGGCTAATTCAACCGTCGTTCAGACCTCAAAAGTTTCAATAATAAGCAAACCAAATAAAATTAAAGCGGTTATCCCTGATTTAAGCGACAGGGACAGCCTTTTAAAATTAGGACTCGTTGAAGAAAACGGCAAATGGTATATGCCAAAGAGAGAATGGTTTCCTAATCCTGTAACTGAAAATGACATTGTTATAATTTATGATGAAGCGGCAAAAGACATAGGTTTTTGTTCAAAAACAGAATTTAACGAAATATATGTTTATACTTCGGCTTATGAAAAAGGAGAAATAGAATATATTGATACGGCTAAATTAGATTTAGGCGTTGTTGTTGAAGCCACAAAGCGCAGTTCCGGCCAAATATGCGTTCTTCCTGAGGGTACGGTTCTTGATACTAACGAGGGAATCGTAACCGTACAAGCCGGACAGGTTGTTTGCATAAACGAGAAAGCCAACAGCCTTTATGTAATGCCCATAGAAAATTTGTTAAAAAAATATATGGCGGATCCGTTTAATCCGGCATCAAAGCAGCTTTTTAAATTAATGGAAAATTTTTCCGCCGAAACGAAATCAATGACCGGCGAACAAAAAAGCGCCGCCTATGAAAAACTTACAGATAATTTTAACAGATTAAACAGAGGAGAAAAACTATACGAATTGGCGGAAACAATACTCGGCAAAGGAATAGGTTTTCAGGACGGATTAGGATTGGAAGAAGAATATAAACTTGCGAATTTGATTGTCAAAAAAATAGAAGAAGATTATCTTTCAAAAATTGATGTTTCGGATTTTGACACGGCGTTAGAAACTGCAAAAAAATTTCTGGAAGAAATAAATAACAATAACAAATTAACAAATAAACAAAAAGAAATTATTAAAATGGCAATAATGCTGAAATTGCTTCCTAAAACAAACGCCCATCAGCATTTAAAAGGTTCTGCGTCAAAAGAAGTTGTAATGCAGTTGTCAAAAGCAAATTCAAAAACTCTTTTTAGATTAAGAACCATAATGCAGGACATAGGTATGTCTGAAGAAATGGCGGCGTATATAGGCAACGATTATAACAGACAAAACGGATATCCGGAAGAACCCGTAGCAAGAGTAAGTCAGGAAAGCGGAGATGCCGGAGTTACGAAAGCCGATGAAAAGACAGCGATGAACTTGGCAGGATTTTATGCGGTAGAAAGCGGAGTGGGAGTAATAAGCGAAAGGACGGGCAAGAGCGTAATGGAAGTATTGGAGTCAATAGAGAACGGGACGATAAGCAGGGAAGATATGTTATTGATAGCGCGATTTGCAAATGCTACATGGAAGGCAGGCCAGTTTTTCAGAAGTCCAAGCAGGATACAGAAGAAGGAAGATAAAAGTAAAGATAATTTTATCCCGGCAAGCCAATTATCGCAAGCAGAAGTGCAGAAAGATATAGACCAAATCAAAGCGGTTACGGAAAAGATATTGGCGAAGATGAGAGAACAAGGGTTAAATGCGAAAAGCGGCAGTCAGGAGCAGTTGGAATATTTAAAGCAGCTGTTGCAGAACAAAGAATTTGCGATAGAGATGGCGCAGTGGTGCAATGACGCGTATTACAGGGGAATAGGAGCACCGATACCCGAATTTATAACCGATGCCGACAGAACGACAAGCACCGGGATGACAAAGAATCAGCAGAAAGTGGCGATGAATTTAGCGGGATTTTACGCATTGGAGACGGGAGTAGGATATTTAAGCGAGAGAAGCGGGAAGAGTTTCAGAGAGATAATAGACAGCATAGTAGACGGGAGCATATCTGAAGAAGATATGTTATTGATAGCGCGATTTGCAAATGCGACATGGAAGGCGGGCCAGCCGTTTAGAAGTTTAGACAGGATAACCAGAGACACGTTCAGGCCTGCGGCGATGCTGATAGACAGCGAACTGAAAAAAGATTTTGACCAGATAAAAGCGGCTGCTTTTATATTGCAGCAGAAATTAGATGAAAAATTAGAAAATGCGTATTCTGAAGCTGAAAAAGGATTTGCCAATTTAGATAAGTTTAATGAAGTTTACGGAGCAATAGCCAGCGTTATAAGCACGGACGAAGATTACAAAGCCGTTATTAAAGGTATTATTACAGATGCCGTAAAGCAGGGGCAGACAATTGTTGAAATAAGGTGCGCCGTTGACAGTTTGAGAGATGCAAACGGAAAGGCTTTAGCTCCCGAAGAAGGCGCAAAGATAATTTTAGACGCTATTAAAGGCACTTGCGAAGAGTTGGCTAAAAGAGGAATAAAACCTCCTAAAACAAGTTTGGTCTTTCTTGGTTACAGAGGAACCGATTGGGATCAAAGCATTGAAGCCGCTATGGCCGAAGCCGAACTTGCCGTTAAAATAGCTGAATCTGAAGAGTATCAGAAAAAATATTCCGATATATCTTTCGGATTTGATATCGCCGGTCCGGAAGATACGGGTTGGGCGCCGAATGCATTTTCTAAGGTATATGAAGTTATAAGAAATCATAATGCTAAAAACGGAGCAAAAAAGATAGGGTTGACTATTCATTCCGGCGAAACTCCTAAATTTGACCGCGCTAAAAAATCTCCGGACGGATATGTTGAAGGAACAGGAAGAGACGGGTATTTGTCAATAGGAGAAGCCGTAGGTTTGGGAGTTGACAGAATAGGACACGGAGTTCAAGCGATAACGGATCCCGCCGCTATGGAAGTTCTTAAAAATTCGGGAGCGACGGTTGAAATTTGCGGAGTTTGTAATATTTTATCTATTCCTATAAATACGCGCGGACTGCAACAGCATCCTATCCAAAATTTTCTGGATGCGGGAGTGCCGGTTACTATCTGTACCGATAACAACGCAATTTGCGCAAGCGATATAACGATGGAATATTTTATGTTTTTATTGACGGGGCATAGTTCTTTTATGAACTGGAATATGGTTAAAGCCGTCGCAAGAAACGGAATTTCGTCCGCATTTATTTCGGAGGCAGATAAGGAAGCCGCTCTAAAAGATTTTAAACAGAAAGTTTCGCGCATTGAAACGGTTCTTGCCGAAACCGAAATCGCCGGTGTCGAAGAATCCGTTCAAAAAGAACCTGAGCAGCCGTCATCCGAACCGGTCGTAAAAGAAACTTCTTCGGGGACAACTTTATCCGTTCCTCAGATAAAAAATGTTTTAAACCCGGTAGGCGCTATACAAAAGACGGCAATAGAAATAATAGCCGGCAGACAGGCGGTAGAGAAATTAAAAGAAGGCAAAACGGATGTAAAAGAAGCGCTTGTGATAATTAATGATATAGCCAAAGCCGAGGAGCTGAGACAGGAAGGGTTAAACGCGGCTGCGGCTGTAGTAATTCAGAAAGAAGAAAAATCAAAATTAAAAGGCAGCAAAAAAATAGGGACGATAGGACAATACAAAGGCGCAACCGTCAGAGTATACTGGAATGAAAAAACAAAACAGCTGATGTTTTATTCAAAAGAAGGGCTTGACGGAGCCGATGTTGAAGTTTTAAAAGAAATGTTTGCCAATATGCAAACCGAAGGAATAAAAGCCGATACTTTTAAAGGAATAAGTCAGGTCGTAGTTACCGATAAGGAAAATTATGACGAAACGATAAAAGCGATGGAAAATTCGCGAACTGATGCGCAGGCGGCAATAATGATAGTAAAAGGAATAGAACTGGATTTAACAAAGAGAACGGGTAAGATAAATGAAACGATATGTAAAAATGAATGCACCGCAAGCGGAGCTACAACATTTGTTATAACCGAGCAGCAGGCGGCTGAAAACAGTCAGGATATAGAACAAATGCAAAAAGAAGGTTATAAGTTTATAATTAAGCACGCAGCGGTTATAGGAGCTGAATCCGTAATATACGACGGGGCTAAAATAGACGCAACCGGGGTGCAAGATTATAAACAGGCAATAAAACTTTTGGAAGGGCTCAGGACAAAAGCGTTGGCAAAAGGCGGAATTTCAATTAAGTTCAACGAAAGTATTTATAAAATGCTGTCGGAAGCGGGAATTGACGTATGGCAGCAGTACGGTATTATACCGTCAGTAAATTCCGATTCCGCATATATAGACGGGCAGATAGGAAAAGTGGAAGTTGAGGGAATAACCGAACAGAATATAGATTCCATACTAAGCAAAGACAGCGTTATGACGATAGTCGTTGATAATGCCGAAATATTAAGCGACAGAAAAGACGCGGTAAAAGAGGCAAAAACGGCTAAAGGAAAACAGAAAAAAGAATATAAAGCCGTTTTAAACGGCAATATTCCGTATGCTTTCAATGCAAACAGCGAAGCTGACATAAAAGCATTAATAAGCGAAGTCGCTGATATAATTGAAGAAGACTTAACTGAAGAAGCGGCATCTGCAGACGTTGACAAAAGAGCAAAAGTAATAAGCCACATAGAAAATATACAACAGACTGCTTTTTACCGTTCTCTCAATGAAAAAGCAAGAAGCAGAATAGATCATTTAATGAAAGATAAAGATGCCGTGCAGAAAACGGCGGCCTTCATCAGAGCGGTGGCGATGAGAACGGCCGAAGAACAGATATTAAGCGAGATGACGAAAAACGGAATTGATATTAAAACGGAAGAATTCAGAAAATTTCAGGACGGCAGATTCAGAGAAGGAATACTTATAAGGGCGGTTCAGTTATGGCTGGCCGGACAAAATATAGTTGAATTACTGGCGACGGAATTTATAGCTTCCGATAATATGACGGCCGAAGAATATATGAATGCCATAATGAGTAAAGCCGAGGGAGTAGCAAGTAATATAGGCGCTATCTGTATAAAAAATGAATATATGATAAGACCTGCGGCGGATGTCACCGCGGCAATAGCGGAATTTAAAGAATTTAACGTATTATTGCAGGACAGATTCAGACAAATAGGAATAGATAAGGAAGTTAAAGTTTCTGTGTTTGCGGTTAAGAGTATTCTAAGCGCGGCATAATAAATTTGATTTCCCGGAGAACGGTATTTAAAATGATTTCTTTTAACAAAATAACATCTATTATTGTAGCTGCCTGTTTTGTTTTTACAAGCATAGGCGGGCAGGCTGCGGCTTCCGTTGCCGCAAATATGCGAGCTACGGAACAGTATAAGCAGATATTTTCCGATTTCATGCTTCCGTATTCTTACGGAAAAATAACGGACGCCCACTTTGCGTCAACCGACCGGGTAATCATAAATATTCAGGACCTGCACTGTCATCCGAAAGTGCAGAAAAATATAAGCAATATAATAGATTTATTTGATAAGCGTTACGGAGTAAAAACGGTTTATCTTGAAGGCGCTTACGGCGACGTTGACACAAGCTGGATAACCGGAATTGTTGATTCAAATTATAAAAACAAACTTCTTGACAAGATGATAGAGACCGGAAGGCTTACGGGAGCTGAATATTACAGTGCGTTAAGAGGAAAAACAAATATTATAAAAGGTCTTGAAAAGAAAGAACCGTATTTGGAAAATTTAAAAAGATTCGGCGAAATCCTTGAAAACAAAGACAAAATAAACGTAATACTTGAATCTGTTGCAAAATCCGGCGATGAACTGAGAACAAAATATTATGACAGAAGACAGTTGAAAATTGAAGAGTTATCCAAACAGTATGAGCTTGGCAAAATAACGGCCGAAAAATATTACATACTTTTGGCAAAGCATATAGACAGACTCGGAATAGACATAACCGGATATGAAAACACTTTAAATTATATGACGCTTATGGAGATGCAAAAGCATTTAAAGTACGGCGAGATAACAAACCAGCTGCAGACTCTTGTTTTGACATTGAAAGGAACGCTTCCGGCAGGCGCGTATAAAATGCTTCTTGATTCAACCGGAAATTTATCGCAAATAGACAAACTGTACGGATGCCTTATAAAAATAACAAGACAGTATAATCTTGATATGTCGGTAAATTATCCGGAACTTAATAAATATTTTGCTTACATAGAATTAAGTCAAAAAATAAATCCGCTTGGCCTTCTTGAAGAGAACAAGAAACTTACCGAAGAAATAAATTCAAGGTTTTCAAATACAAAAGCGCAGTCCGAAGTTGTTTTTCTTGTAAATTTTGAAAGATATTTAAAAGATTATCTTACAAGCAAAATAACGTCAGCCGATTACGAGTATTATAAAAACAACATAGAAATATACAAAAAACTATGGGCGAAATACGTAGATAACAAAGTGTTATCGCTTCTTGACGTATATATATCGCAGGCAGATAAGTTTTATGCGGTAAATACGGACAGAAACGGTTATTTTACCGAAAATATATTTAACGAAGTGCTTGTATCAACCATTACTCCTTCCGTTCAATCCGGAGACGAAACGGCAAAAGTTATTGAAAATATGTCTCAAACGAAAAGAGTTGACATTATAATAACAGGCGGTTTCCATACCGGTACTGTTTCTGAAATATTAAAAAACCACAATGTATCTTACATAGTTATAACACCGAATGTAACGGACGGATTAAAGACAGCCGAAGAAACTTACTATAAAATAGCAAAAGAACAAAGCAAAATATCATTCCAGACGCTGGCAAATTTAATCGCTTCATTATCGCCGGTTGAACAAAAAAGAGTGTTGATAGCGGCAGATCCGTCGCTTGAATCAAAATTGGGATTTATTCCGGTTACGCAGGAAAGCGTTCTAAGCCAAGAACAGATAAAACAGCTTGCCGAAATAGTTAAAATGTCGGAAGTTTTATTATCCGACGATAAAGGCGAGATCAAACAGCAGATAATACAAAACATAAAAGACCGTCTAGAATCTTCAGATCCGGAACTTGTAAAAGAAACGGACGAAGAACTTATAAAATACGTTGATATGGACAAACTCAAAACGGCTTTTGAAAATACGCAGGAACTTAAACGCCTTATAGAACATGCCGTAAAAATAAAAACGGCTGCCAACGCTTCGTTTGCGGGTCAGTCTTTTGCCGCAATAGAAGATCTTGCATCAAAAATTACGCTGGCAATAGAGATGCTGCAAGGCATAAATCTTTTAAGCAAAGAATTTACAAAAAGTAAAATTCCAGAAAATACTACAGAAGTAAAACGTGAAAATATTATAAGCGTTATAAGTAAAATATTTCCTGAATATCAGAAGTTTTTTACGGATGAGGATATTAACTATTTAATAACTTATTCTATTGATTTTTTCAACGGTTTCCCTGATGAAAAAGTATTTGAAAAAAATACTGAAGAATTGATCCTTTCTATATTGGATCCTGATAGTTTGGCAATAGCTATAAGACCGTTTAGGCCTGCTTATTTGCCGCGGATTAACCCGCCTGATGCGTTGCGCAAACAATGGTTTAAAGAGATAGCCGAAGAGTGTGCAAAATATCAAAAAGATTATTTAAATAAAATGAGGCCGGATATCCGCAATAAATTTTTTGCGGCAAAGCTCTTGCGAGGCGCGAATCTTACAAATATAACGCAATATTTACGCGGATTAAAAAAATCCGGATTGCTTTCAAATGTTGAAAAAGCCTTTCTTGACACTATATCATTGGACAGTGATATCGGCAAACAGTTAGTTATTGAAGAAGTTGTTGACTATAGCTCAAGCAGAATCGCTAATGAAGGCAATATTGTTCTTAGAGTTACGCTGAAGAACTTGTCAGGCAATACAATTACGTTTTTTATAAAAGGGTTAGACAAAGACTATAAAATACCTAATAGAAAAAATGCAAAATATCATTTTTATGAGAATACATTTTATTGGGTAGCCGGCATATTGGGATTACATTCAATTTATATTGATTTTTATTCAACGCCGGATGACAGATATACGCAAGGTTACAGTATTATGCAGGTAATACCGGGCGAGGATACAAGCCGGTTATTTGATATGCAAAAAAATGGTTCCAGCCATTTTAAAATTAAAGATAAATACAAAAATCAAAAAGATAACCTTATAGCAAGTTTCGCAGTTTTTGCTGCATTAACTGATTTGCTTGGCAGAGGCGATTCTAAAATTATAAAAACGCATCATCCGATGTTTTCTGCAAATTATATGTTTGACGTTTTGGAAAATGGGGAAATAAAAATTTATCCGATAGACGCTACGCTTCTTTTTAATCCGGATAATAGCCATGTGATAAAAACCATGAGGGAGTTCGGAGATCTTGAGTTGGGAATAATTTTAGCATTTTATGAAGATAAAAATGGTTTGGATGAAATGCTTGAGATTTATAGAAAAGAATATCTTGAAACTTGGAAAAAGATTAAAGATAATGCCAAGCAAATGAAAGAGTATATTTTGTCGGTTTACGGCGAAGATTCATGGGAATATCCTATATTTTTATCTGCAATTGACAAAGATCCCGAATTATTGTTTGAACAGCAAAAACAGGCTTTGTTGGAATATATTAGCGCCAATGCCGGTCAGTATTTGGGCTCAATCTCAGAAGGTAAGCCTAATGGCGAAGAATTAAAAGATTCAGAAACAGTTCAAACGGCAAAACCGGCATTGCAGGAACAATCAACGGGAGAATCTTCGGTATTTCAACCGCAGCATAAAAAAAATAGTTTAATGCGTAATATAACTAAAAAAATACTTCCGTTTATTTTGGCGATAACAATTTTATTTACGGGTTTTTTAAATATTGGCAGATACGGCAGGCAGCCGTCTGCAACTGCCGAAACTCAGACTGTCGCCGTGTCGGAAACCGTTGCGCCTGCGGTTATGGATAGTCAGTTATATGAAAACAATAGATTTTTATTCAATTATCTTCGCAACAATCAGTCTTTATTTGCGCCGTCTGATATTTCCTTTCTTAACGCTTCTGTTGAACTTTCAAACGGCAGTGAAGCGAAAGAATTGGTAAAACAGATATATAAAACGCTGGGAATCGGCGCCGAAACGGGCTCAGCCCCTGAAATTTTATTTTTGACCGGTTCAAATGCCCCTTTGTATTCGGCCTGCGCATGTTCGGATATTAACGTTATAATTATCCCCGTCGGCGCGGATTTAAAACTTCCTTTGGCCGGCGAAATGGCAGCCAAAGTCGCCCATGAAAATACCCATATAAAAAATCATCAAAAAGTTATTTCGGGCGAAATGTCCCAATTAGAAGACGAAACAATGGCGACCGAAGCGGGCATTGTCGCCGATGAAACGTATGAAAAAAATCTTGTAATAGAAAGTATGTTTAACGGAACTGCTTCAGTTAACAATGTAACTGCCATGCCTTTATTCGGATTTTATTCAATACTTGAAAATCAAGAAACCGTAGTAAAGAAATTTATAGAAATTACAGGCGACAAAAATATAACGTTTAACGATATTTATTATTCCGGCGTTTTCTTCGGTTCTCAAAACAAAGCGGAACTGCCGGCGGAAGTTAAGATTGACAGTTTAGGAGAAAATGAAGTCGCCATACGGCTGTATTACGGAAATACGTCAATAATGTATGTTGTAAAAGTTGACGGGAGCAGATATTCTTTATCGAAAATTGAAGTTTTTTCAGATAATTTATACGTGCAGGCGGATAAAGTACAAATATCGGATAAAATAAGCCTGTATTATAGCCCAAATCCTGTTTTCGGTGCGGAAGATGTTATTAACAGTCTTGACATATTAAGCGTTTCGGAAGCTCTTTTGAAATCTAAAGATATAAATTTAGAAACTTTACAGTTTATATCTTTTTATTTTCCGTATGAAAGAGAGGATGACGGCGACTCGGATATAATAAGATTTATCGTTCGCGACGAAAAAGGAATATTTTACGGCATAGACCTAAAAAAAGATGTGGGAATCATAAAAATTACAAATAACGCCACCGGAGAAGAGGTTTGGAAAGCCAAAGAAGGTTTCTCAAAAGATATTATTTCGCCTGAAACTTCCCAGCAGTCGGGACAAAGAACCGGAACGCTCGGAACTTCGGTAACAATTGAAAGTTCTCGTCCTGAAAAATCGGCTTATTCGAAAATATATAAATTATCCGTAAACAAATTGAAAGCGTTTGTTCAAAACGAAAATAACGGCATAAGCGAAAGATTTTTGGCGTTTCTTATATTAAAAAATAAAGGGATAAATATACAGATACCGGAAGAAATGCTTGCGGCAGGCAAACAGTATCTAAGAGATATAGAAAGCGGCAAAATTTCAATAATAACCGCTGAAGAGATAAAAAATAATAAATATAAAACCGCAGATGACAGATTAAAATCCGCGCTTGCGGCGGTTTATTATATTATGCTCAATTCGTATATAAACGATTTTAATATAGAACAAACCGTATTGGATAAAATTTGGAAAGATATTTATGAAAAAGCCGGAGTCGCCTTTTCAAATTCGGGAGGAGCCGATTCAAGCCTTTCATTTCAGCCGGACTCTCTTACTTCGGATATTATGGCGCACGAACTGCTGCATAATATTACGGACGTATATCTTGGAGCGGGAAAAAATCTCACAAGCAGCGCATTTGCGGAATTTTCGTCTGATATTGCAAAAATAGTTTTATGCCAACAGCTCGGGATAGATATTCCGTCGGATTTAAAAGACAGATATAAAGAATATGCGGCATATATTAAAGCCGGAGCAGTTCCGCTTGAAGAACATTATCTGGCAAGAGGCATAATCGGGCTGATAATGGAAGTTTCGGCTGATGCCGGCAGAAACGTCAACTGGAATAATATGATGTCGGCGGTATCGCAGTGTCTGCAAAACGCCGATTTTGTAAATCTTATAAACTCAAATAATTTTAATAAAGTTTTTGCGTCAGTTTTGGAAAAATATTTGGAAATAGAAACGGGCCGGACTGTTGAAGGCGTTGAAGCGTCAAGCGAACAGACATCGGAATTGTACGATAATATCGTAAAACTGCTCACTCCGCAGCTTACAATGACCTGGCTGTCAAAGCTGTTGGATTTATTTAAAATAACCGATTTTGAAAGAAGACAGAATTTGATAAACGCAATAGAGAATCCGATAATAATGTTAGGTTTATTTATTCCGGCAATACTGAAATGGTTTATAAAACAGCATAAAGGTCAGTCTGAAGAAGCGGTTAAAGAGGGAATAAACAAGATATTAATGAAGGCAGGTTTGATAACGGCTGATTGCATTCCTGCAATGGGAATAATCACAATGTTTGTAAACGGAGCCGCCCGTTTTGAGCTTAACAAAGCCCATACGAATTGGAATCTGTTAAAAATATTGGAACCTGCGGTGGATATTGATAATCAAAAGTTGGAGTATTTTTTAAGAAATGGAAACAATAATTATTTAATTTTAAAAATTATTTCGGCAACAAAAGGATTGCCTGATGCCGTATTGCAATATGTATTGGAAGAAGTTGCTGAATACGAGAAATTTGATTATTATAAATTTATTGAAGTCTTAAAGAAGATTAAAAAATATGATGCCGAAACGCTGGATTTTGTATCTCTTTATCTTATTACTGACAAAACAAGCGATAAAGTTATATTTGAATTTTATGCTTTGAACGAAGAGTCTAAATCGCTTATTATTAAATACGGTATCAACAAATATAATAAAGACTGGGAAGAAGACAACCTTATATTGGCCATAAATGTTTTAAAAGATTATGAAAATTTTGAATATAGCGAAACAGAAATAAAATTTTTATTAAAATTAATTTTTGCAAGTTCGGCGCAAAATATAACGAGATTAAATAAAAAACCGAATAAAAGAATTTTAAATACAGTCCTTAATAATATACAGTTATTGAATACTTCAAATCGTCCTTATGTAGACGGCGGATTGATTTTGGGCTTAATTTTCTGCGATTTTAATATGTTGCAAAATGACGTTAACAGAATGGCTTCGTTAATTGAACAGCTTGCCGTTAGAAAAATCACCGGATTGGCAATAGAAAACGAAGCTTTGGCAATAAAAATATTCCTTAATTCGTCTTTTCAAAAATCTCTTAATGATAAAGGCATAACGGATATTGTAATGCAGTATAAAATAGCGATAAAACTCAGCAGAAGCATATATAGCAATATAGGTGAAAATGCCGTAAATCTCAGCGAATACAGATTGGAAAGAATGATAGAAGCGGCTTTGGAAAGCCACTGCAGAATTACCGAAATTGCAGGTAACGCCGATGTTTTAAGCGATGAAATAGGAGTGTTCGGTTTTTATAATAATGAAGAATTGAAGAATAGAGAAGGCAGGAGATTTACTCCTAAAGGAATAAGTAAAATAATAGAACTGTTGGAAATTAATCCAAAACGGCAAATTCATCTGGAGATTGAGGCCGGTCAGAATCCGAAAAAAAAGGCAGAAGAGTTTTTATCATATATCAGAAATTTCGGATCAATAAAAAAACAATATGGTTTAAAGGGCGGGTTTTTTATTTTTGAAGGACACGGCTCATCTGACGGGTTTTATTACGATGAAGATAATTTCATATCAGTAGAAGATATTACAAAGGCATTGGAAGAAGCTTATAACAGCGGCGTTGATTTAGAAGAGATAACAATTGATTTGTCATGCTGCCATTCGTATTATTTTGCCAATAAGATTATTAGAAGTTTAAAAAGTAAAAATATAGAAAAATATCCTCAAATATTGACTGACGCGGGATATGAAACAGTTTATGCTTATGATGATTATATCGGTTTGGATGAAACACAGTCGGTGTCTAATTTATATTTCGGCATAATAGGATATTTGCAAAATAAAAAAATAATCGGCCAATCCATAAAAGGGCGTTTGTCTTTAAGAAACATTTTTGAATTAGATCTATATTTGTCAGACCATACGGTATTTATAACAAATGACGATATAAAAGAAGAAAATGACAGATTAAAAGAAAAATTACAAAAGATATTAGAAGAAAAAGATTTTCCGGATATAAAAACAGAAGAAATTGATGACGGGATCATACGATTTAACCCCGCAATAATCAATGCCGGTTTTATAAAAGCTATTCCGAATGTGCAGTTTGACGCTATTCAAGAGTTAAAATTTGTTATGGACGCGCAAAAAAGCATCAATATTGATTTATTAAATGTCGCGTTTGAAAATAACCTTAAAAAATTTAATTTAATAAATTTTGTTAAAGAACGAATTTCCGGGATAGTTAGAAATATTATTAAAAAAGTTGAAAAAGTAAAAGAATATACGGCCAAATTAAATAATAAAATCGCCGATATTGCAAAAATTTTCAATATTTTTTCTCAGGTATTTGAACGTAAAAACGAATCTCAAAATCTTCTTCAGATAAGAAGTCCGATATTAGACAGCAGAATGTCTGAATTAACAATGACCTGGTTATCTAAAAAATTAGATAAAAAAGGAATAACAGGACAAGAAAGAGCTGATATTATCAATAGAAAAGAAAATATCTGGATAGTACTGGGCGTAATATTCCCCAATAGCATAGGAAGAATATTTGCCTATCTGCATTTAACGAAAAAAGAAAAATCAGATAAAACGGCAAAAGAAACAAAAATAAACTCGGTGCGAGAAGCGATGAAAGTTGTTGCCGATCAAGTCGGATTAACTGTTCCCGCCGGTAATTTTATAAGAAAATTAATTGCAGGAATTATCTTTTACATTTCAAACAAAGATATTTTGTCTGCGGCTCACACAGATTGGAACAATGGCATTGCAATGTCGGAATTTGTGCCGGATTCCGAAAAAATTTCAATCTTGTTGGAAATGAACAATTTCATTATATACATGGATGTTGATAAATCAGGCAATAGTAAAATAGTTTATGTGGATGCCGAGATTGAACCGGATTATCGTGATTACTCAAAAATGCATGAAGAATTAAAAATTCCGTTTGATATAAAAATTAATTATGATGAAAAACGTCATGTTTGGAATTGCTTGGCTATAAAAAATCAATATTATAAAAATAATATTAAGGTAAGATTTGGATATTCTAATAAAACCGAAAATCTCAGACAAAAAGGTTTGATAATAGGAAAATCAAGTATTCCTTCAACTCTTCAGAATAAACGGACTGTTGAGAAATTAAATAAAATAGGAAACGCTAAATTTATAAAATGGGTATATGGCAATAATATAAATAAGACCGGAGAAAATTTCAGATATACAAGTTTTGGCGTTGCAATCGGCGTAATACTTGAAACATTTTCGTTGTGGAGTCCGAATTTCATAAAGAGCCACGATAACCCGACAATGGGGATGAAAATAACCGTATGGGTTATAAGGGCGTTGTCAATCGGCATCGGCGTTACGGTTGCATTGAGTCCGGTTTCGCCTCTGTTAATAGCTCCCGCAGTCATACTCGCCGAATGGATAACACACTTTATATGGAACAAAGCCCAAATATCAAATAATGATTTTCTGTCCGATGACAGTACATCTGCAGTTACTGAAAAACAAGTTAATTTTTATAAAAAGTTAAAAAATAAACCGCTTGAAGAAGTCATATCAAAAATAAACATGAGAGACGGTTTAGATACCGATGAAAATGACGAGCATTTTATAAGGCTGAAGAAAAAAACAGCAAGACTTTTAAAGGCATACATTGAAAGACAATTTAAAAAGAAAGAAAAAGGCATAACGGAACTTATCTCAAACGCGCTTGACGCCGGAGAAGACAATATAGATGTATCCGTGGAGAAAGGACGTATTACGGTTGAAAATGACGGCAAAGAGGGAATATCGCTAGAAACGGTTTTTGATAATCTGCTGAATATAACAAATTCAACAAAAACCGAAAGACGCGTACAGATAGGCAGATTCGGACTGGGATTTTTCTCGTCATTAAACTATCTGGAAAATGAAGATGACGAATTAAGCATAGTCTCTTTAAGAAGCGACACATGTTTCAGAGTGACGATCGGCGTAAAATATGAAGACGGAATAAAAAAATATTATATAAAAGACGTTGAAAGTTTAACCCGTCAGGAAGCGGGCCGTTTTGCAAGGCATCTGAAAGGAAACGGAACGTCTATAAACATGAAAATAAAGACTCTTGAAAAACAGGAAGAAGCCGACAATATAATAAAAGGCATAAAATATGATTTTTCGCATTCTTTGAAAAAAATCAAATTATATCACGGCGGCGGTTATGATGTTTTGGGATACAATGAGAATTCTTTTAAAAAGTTAGAGCGGGAACCTGATACCGAGGCCGGCTTATTGTTTAATCCGCAGAAGGCTTTGCCGGGAGCCGGCAGAATCATCGTGGTTATAAAGGGCGTTAAATTTTTTGAATTGAAAGTTTTAGGCTCAAATATTTCAAAAGAAATGATTGTGGATTTGCCGAACAGTTTAAATTTTTCAATATCAAGAGACAGCATAACCGTTGATTCCGAACTTGAAATAAATATTGCCGAACTTATAGATAATATAGCCTACGGAAGCCTGCCGTTTAAAGACAAAATCATGCTTTTAAATTCGTTATATCCGCTATGCCAGCATTTTGAAATCCAAAAGCCGGGATTTGTAAATGCCGTAGAGATTAAAAAAATAACAAGAGAATTGATAAAACGTGAAATTGAACTTGCCGAAAAAGAAGGAAGAACTCTTTTTGTTTGCCGGGATATAGTTGAAAATTATGAATTTTTCGGAGCCGATAATCCGGAAGTCGTTTTTGTGAATATGAATTTAATGCCGAAAGAGCTGTATTACACAAATAATGTGAAAATAACGGTAATAAAAAATCCGTCATATCCCGCAGAAAAGACGCGTTTAATCATAAGACATTTTGCCAATAATACGGATTATTCTTCGGCCGGCGAAAAAGGCGAATTTTCCAAAAAAGAACTTATCGGAATCGGCGAAGATAATGAAATCATTTTTATCAATTCAGGCGAACGCGGTTTTTTTGAAAAAAACAAATACGTAATTCCTTATTCAATGAATCCCGTAATTCGGGAAATAGAAGACGGAAGATACAGGACAAGAATGCATGAAAGCGCCAAATTCCCCGGGCAGGAATATTGGTACGGTTCAATGGAAGATTTACTTGAAGAAATAAATGGCGGTAAAAAAGATGAATCAAAAGTTGAAGAACGGGATGGGGAAACGGAATATTTTGACACGGGATATTTCGACGCAAAAAGAAAAACAAGAGGAACGGTTGCTGATTTGATGATGTCAAGATATTCAATAGCCCGGCCAAAAGCCGCAATGATCCAAAACGAATTGAGGCAAACAATACACGATTTATCGCAGACCGGCGGCATGTTCGTTACGGAATTAATACAAAACGCTTGTGAATCCGGAGCTTCGTCTCTGGAAATAAAATTTGATGAAAAACAGGGAATTTTTGCCATATCGGACAACGGAAACGGAATGTCATACGATACTATTATAAACGAGCTGCTTCTGCCGAATTCAAGTTCAAAAGAAGGATTAAACGTATTCGGTACCGGAATATTTTCAGTTTTCAGGGAAAATGTAAGAAGAGTTTCCGTAATGACTTCCACCGAAAAAGGAACACACGTTATAGAACTTATGCCGATATGCGACGGTAACGGTTTTGTCGTTAATGTTGAATACGTAATTTACACTCTTGAAACAGCCCGGCCTAAAGGAACTACTATAACTGTTTTTGGAAACGGCGCAAGCAGTCTGTTTAAAAATAAATATATCTCCGATGCCGTATCAAGACAAGCCGGATTACTTCCAAAAGATAATATTGAAGTCATAATAAACGGCGAAAAATTCAATGATTTTATGGATGAAAAAATATTCGCAAAACCGGTTGGCGAAGATTCTGATTTTTCTATTTATAACATAGGCGGCGGAAAATCCTTTTTATCCGTAAATAACAGATTTGTCAGAGAGTTGGATTTTAATTTCCTTTTTGAACTGGGGATTAATAAAGACCACCTTTTGTTTGAAGCTTTAAAATATCTGATTGACAGCGGAATCATTCTTAAATTCCCGGATAATACGGAAATTCTTTTTAACAAGCAGGATGTTAAAGTGAGCGACAAACAGAAAAAACAAATAATAGATTATTTGTTTGCGTCTTTTGTCCAACTGTATATGCATGATGCAGGCGCATCCAATTCAACAATAATACCGGAAATTCCTTATGATTATCTCAAAAACGGCGGACCCGGGACTCCGTTCTTAAAAAAACTTAACAGATTCCAAATTACTTCCAAAGGCTATAATGTTGAAACGGTTATGGCGTTTTTAAAAGCTTTCAGTTGGGATTTTGCCGGAAGCGCTGAGTTTATTAAAGAAGGGAACTTAACGGCGCTGCAGGATTTTATAATTGAAATGTGCATGTTTGCCGGAGAAAGCGAAGAATCCGCGGAAGAAAAAAGCTGGGAAATGATTGCTGAAATTATCGCCGATATGAATGACGGGAAAACCGAAGATATTATTGATGTTATGAAAAATTTCCGCGGCGAAATTTTAAGCAGAGCTTTGCGTATTATAATGACGGAAGAAGAAATAAAAACCTATGAAATAGAAAAAATCGGCGCGGCGATAATGAAATCAAACGATATCTCCGTGCAGGGCAGGTTCAAATACGAAGGATATTGCTGCGGGAAAACCGCCGGATACTTTATAAACTCTCTTCGGGTCTTAAGTAATAAAGAAGCGCAAACGGATCGGAACGACAAAATCAGAGCGCCGTCGGCCGTTGATAATAAACCGAAACAGCCGAAACAAAATAAAGAAAACGTTACAATAAACGGCAAACCTTTAAGTTCTTCTCCCGAATTAAGTTATATGTATGACGTTATAAGAGCATTGCTGGACGCGCTTATAGAGGCATACGGTTATGACAATAATATAAATCTGGATTTTGTTTTTGATTTGTCAAACGATGCCGTTGCTTATGCCGAGGGCAATACGATAGCCATGAATATTGCGGCTCTCAGAGATTTGGTTGGCTCATTAAAAGATTCCAACCACGATTTGTTTTCGGAAACGCTTGCACTTTTATTTCATGAATTTACGCACATCGTTGAAAATGAAGAAGACGGAACGCATAATAAAATATTTTATGATCTTGAAAGAAACATAATGTATAAGTTTTTAACGGATGCCGAGGCGCTTGAAAAGCTTGAGAAAACAATAAACGGCGTTGAAAGAGAATATACTGTTAAAAGAAAATTATTTGAAAGTTTTAGAAATGTCGTTATTCAAATATGGGAAAGAACAGCGTATGCCGAATATCTGAAAAAAAATCCCGATGTTTTAAAAGAAGAACAGGGACTTAAATATTTAATAAAAGATTATATTGAAGAGCCGGTTGCGGCGGTATCTTTTGCGGATTATAAAAAACAGGCGGCGGCAAAACTTTCACGTAATGCGGCTGAAGACGGCAATGAGAATTTAAAAGCCGGAAAACAGATGACGTCCGTAAGAATATTAAACGCAATCGGAAATATGAAATTTATTAAATGGCTTTACGGCAACAAAGCGGAGAAGACGGGAGAAAATTTCAGATATACCGTTTTGGGAGTAGCGATAGGAGTAATTCTTGAAACATTTGTATTGTGGAGGTCTGATTTTATAAACCTGCATGAAAATCCCACGTTTGAAATGAAGATAGGAGTATGGCTTATAAGGGCAATAACGATTATACTCGGAGTAACAACGGCTTTTTCAAGTCCGATTTCGCCTCTTGTCGCCATTCCCGTATTTATAATGACGGAATGGATATCGCACTTTATATGGAACAGAAGTCAAATATCAAATAAAACTCCCGAGCATATGCTGCAAACTTCAAAATCGGCTTATGGATTAATTATAACGTTATTGGAGGAAATTTTTAAAGTATTTATGTTAAATGCCGGCAATATTTTTGAAAAAAATAAAATAATGCAAATAGCTCTTTTGATGTTTTCATCATTAAACATGAAACATGACGTTAAATTGCCTGCGGACGTTTATAGAGCGGTAATAAATGCTTTCAACGGCGTTTTTTCAAAAAAAGACCATAAAATAATACATAGATACATACAAGGCGAACCAGATTTGAAAACAAAAGAACAATTAGAAGATTTGGAAGTGTTAAAGGAAACAAGATCAAAATTGTCGGAAAACATCAATAGTTTGCAGAATGAAAAAAGCAAAGCTAAAAAAATAAAAGAAGATAAGATTGCCCAAGAAAAAACAGCCGCTGATGAATTAAGAGCGCAACAAAATACAGTGGCGGATAAAAAATCAATAACAGAACAATTTAAAAAAATAGAAAATGATATTGAATCGGAATACCAAGTGTTGGAAACGGAGATTCAAAATGAAATAAGCCGGCTTAATGCCCAAAAAAATGAAATTGACCAAAAAATTGATTCAAAAAAAGATGCATTGAAATTTTTAGAAGAACGGAATAAAAGAGAAAAAATAATAAAAATGTTTTCTTTTTTGTATGCGTATCAAACATTTTTCCAATTTAAAAATAACCCGAAAAATAAAAAGTATATAGATAAAAACGGTAATATACAAATATACGGATACAAACTGACTTTAGAACAATGGATTCATATATGCGACGGTCATTCGGTTTTTACAAACGGCAATGAAATTGATGGTTTGGACAGATATCCTTCATCCGAAACAGCATTGGAAAATGTCATAACATTGGATTTCTTAATTAGTCATATGGAAAGTATATTAACAAATCCGGATGTTTTTGCAAGGAGAAAGGCGAAAAACTCATCAATACTTTATATCAAAAGAGAGCCTGATCACACAGAAAGCGGAAAGGTAACAGAGAAAGTTTGTGTTCTTGTTGTAACCGCGAATCATGAAATAACAACTTCTTATATAATAGATACAGCCAAATATGAAGCCAATCCTGTTTATAATATATTTCATGAGATAAGCACAGAGTTAGTGGATAAAAATAGCGGGAAATTTAATGAAGAACGAATATTTAGAGATATAATAAATGAAGAATATGAAATTGAAATATGGCATAACGGAGATTTTATCAGAGGAAGCAAATCTGAATATGGAAGTCCTTTTCCTTACTATAAACGTCATCATGAAAAACATGCTTACGGACGTCCTCGTGTAGAACAAAATCAACATTCTTATCAGCGTAAATCCGATTGGAAATTACAAAAAGTATTTTTTTTGGAAAATAATTCAATAAGATATTATGATTCTCCGTTCATAAAACGTAGCGGTAAAGGCGCCGCTGTAAGAGAACTAGAAAATATTTATTTGGAATATCGCCAAAATTTTAATGTATATAATAAAACCGGCGGTCTCAAACCAATTACAAGTACTCTGCAAAACAAATCGACGGTAGATAAACTAAACAAAATAGGAAACGGTAAATTTATACAATGGCTCTACGGCAATAATATAAATAAGACCGGAGAAAATTTCAGATATACGGTTTTAGGCGTTGCAATAGGAGTAGTGCTTGAAACATTTTCGTTATGGACACCAAATTTCATAAAGAGCCATGATAACCCGACAATGGGCATGAAAATAGCCGTATGGGTTATAAGGGCTTTATCAATCGGCATCGGCGTTACGGTTGCGCTGAATCCTGTGACTCTGCCGTTTATAATCCCCGCAGTAATACTGACAGAATGGATAACACACTTCATATGGAACAAAGTCCAAATATCAAAAGGCAATAAAGAACAAATACTTCAGAATGGCAAACAACAATACGCAAATTCTGATTATTTTGCCAAATTGGCGCAGGCCGTAAATTTTGACGATTTGTTGATTGATATTGAAAAAGCAATTCCTTTTATTACTCAGGCTCAAAAAATAAATTTTAAAAATGACATTGTAAGATTTTCAATGTTGTCTTCATATACTCATAACCTGACATTAGATGATTTGATTTCATTATATGAAACGGGCGATTTTTTCGTTGATGAAAATGATAAACAAGTAAAAGAAGCTATGGAATCCATGCAAAGAAAAGAAGGCAGAGAACTTACGCCTGAAGAAATAAAAGAGTTGATTAAAAAAATTAAACAGTTTAAACATGAAACATTAAGCCATATTGAAGAATTAAGAGTTTTGGCAAGATTGTATGCGTTAAAAACATATAATGAGGTAAAAGCGAAAAACGGGAAAATAAGTTTAGAAGCATGGATTCATATATGCGAAGGGCATATGAGAGGGTTCAATCAGCGTACAAATAACCAGGACGGAGCAAAAAAGAAAATTTATTATACGGATGACGAACATGAATATGACTATGCGGTAACCGTTGACGATGTGCAATATATTGAAACTGTTTACGGCGAACCGGATGCGGTGATAGTGCTTGACGGAAGAGACGCTTTAAACAATAAACAAGTTTTATATATAAAATATGTCGGCGGGAACATTTATACCTGCGATATATTTGAAGACGGCTCCGTAAAATCTTTTTATAAATTGTCAAAAGGCAAATTCTTAAGACCTGACGGCACGATAGACATCAACAGAATTCAATCTGAAAACGACATAAAAGGCGTATTGTTAGCAAACGGCAAAGATTATAATTACGAAAATTTGCAAAGCATAATATCCTCTCATTTAAACAATATACCGGAAATATTTACGGTAAACAAAAAAGAAATAAAAAGAGGCGGCGTAGTTATAGCGGAGAAAAAACGCGGGAAATGGATTTTTATTCAAGGCGCCGCGGAATTCAAGAAAATAGACGGCGTCGGGATATTTTTTGAATATAACAATAAAAAATATTTTTTAAATGCATCCGAAAAGAATATTTTTGAATTGGACGATGCAATGCACCTTGAGAAATACAAACTGGACGTTAATAATAAAGACTATATGGATGCCGTAATAAATGAAACATATCTCAAATTTTATTTTGGAGGGATATGGTTCCTTTTATCTGAAAGAGGAAATGTGGCTGCCGAGGATGATAAAAAAGTTATGGAAGGAGCCGCCACAATGTTTTTTGCAAATACGGTATATGATGATGTTCCCGTATTAAAACATTTTTCTCCTGACGGAACATATTCCGATCAGAAAAAAAATCAGATATATCGTTATTTTTACGAAATAATATCCGGCCGATTTATTCTTCATGCGTTTATAGAAGACGAAAAAAAGAATACTCATAAGATGCATACTTATAAGCTGTCGCAAGGAGCTTTGTCTAAACAGAAAGAATTCAGATGCCTGAGAAATCCGGATACATATATTATTATTAACGTGATCCCTAAGGATAAAAACGGAGACACTCTTGTCATTAAAATAGATTCAATAACAGGTGAAATGTTTTTGGGAGATGCAGAAGAACCTATAAATCTTATAGACAAAGCAAGTATGATCAGAATGAATGAAATGGGAATACAGATTTATCCTATTATCAACGGTGCGGAAATAAGTGTTGTGACGAATCAAAATGTTGATTCTCAAAATAAATTTGATGTGCAAATACGAAAAATAACGATTAAAGCCAAAACCGGTAAAGGCGGTAAAACTATGACCGCCGGAGAAGAAAAAGAACTTAAAAATGACAAAGATGCCATTCAATTGATTACTCCGGAATTACTAAATTCCGGAAAAACAGTGAAAGAAATGGCGGCTATTGCCGCGCAACAGTTGCCCGCCGAAAATAATGACAGTGATTCAGAAAACAAAAATCAGATTGCTTCAACAGATGGCGCCGTGAAAATTTTAAACAAAATCGGAAACGGTAAATTTATAAAATGGGTATACGGCAATAATATAAATAAGACGGGAGAAAATTTCAGATATACGGTTTTAGGCGTTGCAATAGGAGTAGTGCTTGAAACATTTTCGTTATGGACACCAAATTTCATAAAGAGCCATGATAACCCGACAATGGGCATGAAAATAGCCGTATGGGTTATAAGGGCTTTATCAATCGGCATCGGCGTTACGGTTGCGCTGAATCCTGTGACTCTGCCGTTTATAATCCCCGCAGTAATACTGACAGAATGGATAACACACTTCATATGGAACAAAGTCCAAATATCAAAAGGCAATAAAGATTTAATTTTACAGACAGACAAATCCGGCGGTTTTATGAGCAGATTAAAATCTGTAATCTTTAAATCTGACGGTTCGGGCGCTATAGAAATAGAAAGCAAAGACGGAGACACAACTATTGTGCTTGTTGAAATGCCTGACGGAAACAATTATGCCGTTGAAATAAACAATAACGGAAGATATCAGGAAATGCACATTATCAGGGAAAATGATGCGGCTGTTGAAAAAACTTATGACAATCTCATGGAATCTAAAGATATTGCAAAATTATTAGGCATAAAAATACAAATCAGGGATAACGGCAGATGGAAAGATATTACGAAAAAGGCATCCGCATATTACGCCGACAGATTACGCGTTATAAGAATTAAAGTTAATAATAAATCCGCTGCAGTCACGGTCGTAAATCCGAGAATCGTTGATTATAAACCGTTATCAGAGCAGTCCGTTTTACCTGGTATTGACGAGAATTTAGAAAGCATCAAAAAAGAAACAAACACAACTAAACACAGAATTGTTTATCTGGAAGATTTTGACTCGGATTTTGAAGCTTTGGGCAATACGATACGCCAAGCTATAGACAATCACGAACTGCTTGTAATTTATCCTTTGAAACATACGGTTAATCCCGGAGAGTTATCAACTGAAGAATTATTTAACGCGTATAATTTCATATTGCATAAATTAGGCGATTTTTCAAGATTTATGAGCAGCTTTCTTGTTCTTCAATACGGTTTTAAAACTACTGCAAATTACTTTATAAACGAAATTCTGAAAAATGCTTTTATGCACGGTAACAAATTAAATATGTCCGCTCCTATATATATGAATTTTTCGGGACAGACAATAAGCGTTTACAATGCAGTAGATCCGAATAAGGAAAGCAGCGTAAGAGAACGTTTCCTTTTTTCCGCAACCGGCGGAACGGGATTTAAAACAGGTATAAAAACTATGCAGATTGACAGAATAAAATCCGATGATGAGAAAAAAGACCTGATATTAAAATATGTTTTATCAGGCTACGGCGATAATCTTGATATTTTAAAATACACTTCAAATCCGGAAGTTAAAAGCGAAGGGAAAACATTTTATAAAGCTGACATTAATATAACGGAGTCATTGCAGCCGACGGGGTTCGGAGTCTGCGCGCAGGCTGCCGGTTCCGCGGTTAAAGACAGCGTAAAACTTTATAACGTTTCGCAGAAATTGGCGGTTGAACTGGTTTTGACGCCGGCAGACGTTGAAAAACTTAATAACAAAGGATTGAATATAAAATCAAATTTGATAATAGTAAATAACCGCAGACAGGCAGAAAAATTCAGAAATCAGGGCTTTAATGTCGTAAATTCAAGAATAGCGTCCGGCAAAGAAATGAAAGGAATAAAAGGAATCATAATAGGCGAATATAACGGGAAACAGATAAGGGCCTGTCTTGATAACGTAAAAGGCGAAATAATTTTTTATTCAAATGATCCGGAACTTGATTTTGCCAATATAAAAACGGAAGATTTGCAAAAATTATTGCAGCAGGCGCAGGTTTCAGGAGTAAGCAATGAATTATTTAAAGACATAGAACAGATTGTGATAGCCGGAGACGATTTAACCCTGGATGCTTTGATAAATACCATAAAAAATACGGTAACCGACGGCATTTCAAAGCCGCCTGTAAGCATAAATCTTGATTTTACCGGCAGGAAAGACATTACTCCGTCTAATATTGAAACAATAAGCAGAGGAGAGACTAACAACGGAATTGATTCAAACACGATAATCTTTAATATTGAACAATTAAAAGCCATGGATGCCGAGAAAATAAGCGCTCTGCAGGAAAAAGGATATGAAATTATTTTAGAGTCAGACAATATCTCAGAAGCGGAAGAAATTATGGGAAGACTTCATATAAACGGAGTTGTAATTAAAACCGGCGGACGGATAACCGAAAGCGAATTGAGAAAAATAAAACAGATGGCAGATTCAAACGTAAAAGACAGACAGATAATAAAAACGCAGATGTTTGTGGAAGGATTATCGGATGAGACGCTTGCATCTTTAGGCGATATTTACGAAAGATATTCAATATTGCCGGTAATTGCCGCAGATTCTTTGTACATTCAGACAAACAGGAAATGCAGCGTGAGAATAACGGAAAAAGATAATGTCTTAAAGCTTTTTGAAAAGAGCAATGTAGTAAGTATAACAGCCGATAAAATAAGCACGGTTAAAAAATCCTCTGGAATCCTTTCCGACATTATATCGGACATATTGAAACCGTCAACGCCGAAACAAAAATTTATAACCGAGCTTAAAAAATCAAAAGAAACCGAATATGAGTTAAAGGTTAATAATATAACCGGAATACTTAAAAATAAAGACAGCGCTCTGGTCAAACTTCTCGGACGCGATTGGTTTGAAGGAGAAGACGAAACCGCAAACGAACAGAATTTGAAAGACGCCGTGAACGCCGTTTTGGCGGAAAATATTCTTGACGGGTTTGCAAAAAGCAGAGTTGAAAAATTTATGAGGGAAGGCAGAGTCTATGAGGCTTTGGGCTGCATAAGAGCTTGCGCAGAAAGAACCGTTGAATCAATGATATTGTCAAAACTTAACTCTGCCGGCGTGGAAATAGTATCGGCAAAATTGAAAAAATATGCGGGCGGTCTTTTAAGAGACGCAATAGTAATAACGGGTATTCAGCTGCTGATGGAAGGAAAAAATATGGAAACACTTCTCAAAGATTTTTTTATAACGTCCGATATGACGGCTCAGGAATATTTTGATTCAATGCTTATGAATATAAACGGCAGCATGAAAGATATAGTTAAAACAAACGAGTACGGCATTAAGCCGCTGTCTGACGAAAAAGCCGTATCGGAAGCTACGGCAGACTTTAAAGATTTCAATCTGTTGATACAGGATCAGCTTAGAGAAAGAATGCCGGTACAAAGCGCAAAAATATCAACGGCGTTCGCTGTCAGAAGCATTTTGGGCGCCGCATAACGCAAAATAAAACCGCGTGAAATATAAAATTTATTTACGCGTTTTTATTTTACAATACAATATCCGCCGTTTTAAAATCTAAAATTTTTTTGAGTTCTGCCGGCGCGGTTTCTATCTGGTATCCTATTTTGCCGGCGCTGAAAATTATTGTCTGAATATTTTCCGCGCTTTTGTCTATTACGGTCGTAAAAGTTTTTTTCATTCCCAAAGGCGAGCATCCGCCGTGCACATATCCGGTAAGAGAAAAAAGTTCTTTGCTTTTTAACATATCCAGAGCTTTTTCATTTACGCTTTCCGCGGCTTTTTTTAAATCAAGTTCCTTTTCAACGGGTATCATAAAAACATAATGCTGTTTTGATTTTGCAACTGTTACAAGCGTTTTAAAAACCAAATCGGGATTTTGATTTAAAGCTTTTGCCACTTCAACGCCGCTGACTGCTCCGCTGCCGGCGTATGAATATGTTTTATAAATTATTTTGTTTCTGTCAAGAATGCGCATTGCGTTGGTTTTTTCCATAATTACATTATACAATTTTTACTTTTTATAACGACCGAAATATTTTGGCTGCGGTTTTGAATTTTATTGAATTTTTTGCGGTTCCTGGTTTGTAAAGGTATTGGTAGATATATTTACATCCTGAATTTCATTGCCTTTTTCATCGTGTTTTTTTAAACCCAAAAGGCTCATAAAACCTTTTTTCAGGCCGTCGGATACGGCGTTATTTAAAAGAGACTGGCTTACTATTGATGAAACGCTTCCCAACAGGCTTAAACTGCCGCTGGGTTCTTCAGTAGTTCCGGTAATTTTCATTGTTAAAGGCATTATCCCGTCGTCTTCATGTCTGCCGGGAGCTGTATTGACGGTCATATCAAGTTTGTTTTCTTTAAAATTCATTTCACCGGACACTTTAAAAGACAGCAGCCCCGAAACAAAAGAACACTTTTCAAACGTTGCGTTTCCGTTATCAAGTTTAAGAAAAGTAATAAATGAATCAAAATCCATTTTTCCGTCTAATTTTTGTTTTTGTTCGGGCTGCGCGCCTGTCACCGCAGAATCTGCGTTTTTTGCGTCAGACGTAAAAACCGCGCTGCCTATGCTGTTTAAAATATCCAGAACATTGAGAGCGTTTATAACTCTGCTGACTACATCAAGAGATAAAAATAAACCTTTCATCAAAGCGTTTGAATTTGTAAGTTTATATAAATCTTTTATCGTTCCCTGCCCGCTTTGAAAATTCATGGTTCCCTTAACTTTATCAAGAACAGGCGTAACGTCGGACAAATTCATTTTAAACAGTATGTCTTTGCCTTTAAAAAACTTTGTGTCAATATTTTCAACCATGAAATCCGCGGTTATATTTAAAGGAGGAAGACTCCATTTTTTATTTTCACTTTTTGTTTTTTCGGCTGTCTTATTTTTAGTGACGGAAACTTTTTCTGCGGTCTCGGTATTCTGTGCAGCCGCGCCTAATATTTTTTTTGCCCTAAAAAGCATCGAAATATTTCCGGAATTTCTTCCGATTAAATAAGACGCTTCAAAAAGAAAAGGATTTTTATTCAAATTGCCTGTAAGTTTTGAAATTTTAATATTGTCGGCGTTTTTAACTGCAATATTTGAGTTTATACCCGCAAAATAACCGAGGTCGCTCATATAAAAACCGATATTGACCAGCTTGCAGACTCCGCGTATCAAATTTTTATCGGTTAATGTAAAGTCACCCTTTAAATTTCCGGTTGGTTTATATTCCTGAAGCATTTTTACGGCGGTTCCCAAAGGTTGTAAAAGAAAATCAAAAGACAAGTTAAAATTATATATTAAATCTTTGCCGGCGTAATTGAGAGAGCCTTTTAAATCCGCCGATGAACCCATTGTTTTGATATTGAAAGATTCTATATCAACCGAACTTTTTCCTGTATCTGCATTTGCTTTTGCGGCTATATCAATCTCAGGAATAAAAAAATCCGGCAGTTCGGTTATTGAAACAAAAGTATCCGAAGATATGTTTTTTAGTTTTATATTCATATTTATCGCCGGATTAGTGAAGTTTTCAACCGTTCCCCGGCACAAAAATGACGTTTCTTTAAATTTTATCGCGAAATTCGCAATGTTAAGCTCCGCTTTTGTCAAATCCAAAGAATGAAGATTTACAAATGAAGTCAATGCGAAATATAAAGAATCAAACCTCATATCGTTAATGCCGGCGTCCAGTTGTACGGCGGCGTTTACTTTAAAAACTTCGTCAAAAGAGAATTGTTCTATATAAAAAGATAAATCTTTTATGTCAATATTAAGTTTGTTTTGACGGTCTGCGTAGCGTATAATTACATTTTGAATATTTGTTTTGCATAAAAGCAGATTTATAATGCTTTCGGCGGTTTCCTTTTTTTGAACCGTATCGGATTGGGAAACCGGCAAGCCCGGTTTTAATAAGTTTTCAAAGTTATAACGGCCAGAATCATCCTTTACTATATTTATTTCAACAGTATCAAGATTTACGGTTAATATTTTTATTTTGCCTTTCAAAAGATACAAAGGCGAGAAATATATGTGAACAGTGCCGATATGCGCGAATTTTTCTTTACCTGAAGAAATGTCAACGTTATTAAGTGAAAAATCAAGCAAACTTGCCGAAATTTTATTTATGCTTACGGAAGCGTTCGTGTTTTTTTCAATTGTTGAAATAATCTTGTTTTTTACGGAGTCAAGCGGTAAAATATAAATCAGCGTAAAATGCAGCAGAAGCAAAAATAAAACAATAAATGATAAAATGTATATAAGAATTTTTGTTATTAATTTCATTTGAAGAGCCATTATACAAAAAATAACATATTTTACACAGATGTTTACATAAGACAAATAATTTGATAGAATAACCGTTCAGTTTGGAAAAAGCAAACAAGTAAAAAATACGGGGGAGCAGTACGATGGTATTACAAAAGAAAGAAGTTGTAGAAAAATTTAAAACGCATGCGACCGACACGGGTTCGCCTGAGGTTCAAATCGCATTGTTAACTACAAGAATTAACTATTTGGCGGATCATTTCAAAAAATTCCCTAAGGATTTTGCTTCAAGAATAGGATTTTTAAAGATGATCGGACAAAGAAGAAGTCTTTTAGATTATTTGAAAAGAACTAAAAAAGAAACTTATCAAGAAATATTAAAAAAACTTGATTTGAGAAAATAAAACAGTTCGTCATAAACACAAAGGATGCAAAAAATCTCATGCTTCTGCATGTGGTTTTCTGGATCTTTTGTGTGATGTTTATAGACGGACAAACAGGAGTCAAAATGGAAATAATCAAAACATCATTGAATGTTGCGGGCAAAGAGATTCTTATTGAATCTGGAAAGCTTGCGAAACAGGCAAACGGATCTTGCGTTGTAAGAGTCGGAGACACTATGGTAATGGCAAACGCCGTTGCGGCGTCTGTGCCTAAAGAAGGTACGGATTTCATGCCGCTTACCGTAGATTACAGGGAAAGAGGATACGCCGCAGGTAAAATACCGGGCGGTTTTTTCAAAAGAGAAACAAAAGCAAGAGACAGCGAAATATTGGTCAGCAGACTGATAGACAGAACAATCAGACCTCTTTTTTCGGAATATTGGAGAAACGACACTCAGATATCAAACATAGTATTGTCACATGACGGCGTAAACGATACCGATATTATAAGCATAATAGCTACTTCGGTAGCGCTTCATGTTTCAAATATTCCTATTGCAAAACCGGTAGGAGCCGTAAGAATAGGAAGAGTTGACGGTAAATTTTTAGTTAATCCTACTTTGGAAGAACAGGAAGCGGGCGATTTGGATTTGATAGTCGGCGGAACAGATGAAGCTATCACAATGGTAGAAGCGGGAGCCGGCGAATTATCCGAAGCAGAAATGCTTGAAGCTTTAAATATTGCAAAAGAAGAAATAGCCAAAATATGTAATTTCATAAAGGCGCTTCCTTCAAAAGAAAAAATAGCCGTAACAGAGCCGGTAATAGACGCAAGTCTGATTTCCGAAGTTGAATCGGAAACAATTCCTAAAGCAAAAGAATTCGTAACTATAAAAGAGAAAACCCAAAGAGACAGCGCATGGGCGTCTTTTAAGCAGGATTTGCAGACAAGACTGTCTGAAAAATATCCTGAAAAATCAAAAGATATTGATTTTATAATGGAAAATGTTTTCTACAAACAGGCAAGAGAACTGGTCCTTACAAAAAATGTAAGAACTGACGGAAGAACTCTTACCGAAATAAGACCGATAACATGTGAAGTCGGATATTTGCCGAGAGCGCACGGATCTGCCGTATTTACAAGAGGCCAGACTCAGGCGTTGGCTTCCGTAACGTTGGGAACTCCTGGCGATATGCAGATTATGGATGAATTGACAGGCGAATATAAAGAAAGATTTATGCTTAATTATAATTTTCCGGGTTTTGCGACCGGAGAAGCCAAACCCGACAGAGGGCCAGGAAGAAGAGAAATAGGACACGGAGCTCTTGCAAGAAGAGGTTTGAGCGCTATTTTGCCTTCCGAAAAAGATTTTTCTTACACAATAAGAATAGTATCCGATATATTGGAATCAAACGGTTCGTCTTCAATGGCGTCGGTTTGCGGCGGATGTCTTGCGTTGTTTGACGCGGGCGTGCCTGTAAAATCCGCATGCGCCGGTATCGCAATGGGTCTTATGAAAGAGGGCGACAATTACGTTATTTTGACCGATATTATGGGTATGGAAGATCATCTGGGCGATATGGATTTTAAAGTCGTAGGTACGAAAAAAGGAATAACCGCTTTGCAGATGGATATTAAAATAGCCGGTCTTACGACAGAAATTATGGCGAAAGCTCTTGAGCAGGCCAGAATCGGAAGACTTGAAATTTTAGGGAAAATGGAAGCGGCTATTACCGAACCGAGAAAAGATTTGTCAAAATATGCTCCCAGAATGGTTTCAATAGTTATACCTCAGAATAAAATCGGCGGCTTAATAGGCCCCGGAGGCAAAAATATCAGAAATATTCAGGAAACAACAGGCGCAAAAATAGATATTGAAGAAGACGGTACGGTATTTATTTCTTCGGATAATCCGGAATCTCTTGCATGCGCAAGAAATATGGTTGAAGGATTAACAGCCGAAGTTGAAGTAGGCAAAACATATAAAGGCAAAGTAACAAAAATAATGGCGTTCGGAGCATTTGTTGAAATATTGCCAGGCAAAGAAGGGCTCGTTCATATTTCAAAACTTGCCAAAGGACACGTTAAAAAAGTTGAAGACGTAGTATCTGAAGGTGAAGAAATAGTCGTAAAAGTAGATGAAATTGACAAACAGGGTCGTATCAATTTAAGCAAAACTATATAATTGAGGAATCCGTATGCCAAGTCCAGAAAAAGACATAAAACTGCAGGAGCAGGTTAAATCTCTGTATGAGATTATGCAGGAAGAAAAAGTTGAAGAATTGGAAATAAAATCTCCTGATTTGAAACTTCATATAAGAAGAAAAGGTCACAATGCGGTCCGTCATGTTATTCAAAATGCGGCAGCAAACGATTCCGCTTTTCAGCCTGAGCAGACATTTGCGGAGCAAAAAAATCCCGTTATAACCGGATTTACAAAAAAGTCTCCGATTACGGGTATGTTTTACAGATCGCCGTCTCCGGCGTCTCCGATGTTTGTAAAAGAAGGGGATGTTGTTGATGCGGGTAAAACGCTTTGCATTGTTGAAGCTATGAAAGTTATGAATGAAATAAAAGCTACCGAAAAGATGAAAATAGTAAATATTCTTGTTGAAAACGGGAAACCGGTTGAAAGAGACCAGGACTTGTTTATTATAGAGAAATTATAATTTTTAAGGAGTACGTCATAACATGGTGGATATTATAGGAAACGTCGCCGGTCAAATCTGGAGATATCTTGATTCTGTCGGCGGAGAGTCTACTCCGATACAAATAAAAGCGCAGCTCGGATTGTCCAACACCATGCTTTATTTGGCGCTCGGATGGCTTTCAAGGGAAAACAAAGTCGCGATAATACCGCACGAATATACATATAAAATCAGTCTCATAAGAGACTGATTTTATTATTAAGAGGTTAAATAGCAGGAAATTAAATAAAAAAGAAACAATAGAAATTTAACTTCTAAGTTTTCAACCTGCTAAACTTCCGTTGCTCTGAGGGTTAAGTTATGGCAAGTTCAAAATCTCAAAACACAAACCGTTTATTGATGGGAACCGTATGCGCGTTCTTGTCATTTTTTTTGCTTTATTGTCTGGTTTCGGCAAAAAATACCGGAATGGCCGGTCAGGCGCTTTACAATATAATGATAAATCTGTTTGGAAACGGCGCTTACGTTATACCTCCTCTTTTTCTGTGGTTTGCAATATTGTATTTTCGTATTTCTCTTCAGTTAAGAACAAGGCTTGACCTTGCTTTTTCTGTTTTTACCGTCGTTTTATTTTCAGTTTTATTTGAATTGCTAAAAGTTTATTTCCGCGTAAACGGCGGCTGGACCGGCAGTGTTTTAGAGCCTTTTTTTACTAAATTTTTCGGGTTATATATTTCAATTTTGGTCATAATTCTTGTTCTGGTTTTTTTGATAACCAGAATTTTAAGGCTTTCAACAAGAAAGATGATAGCTTACTTCTGGTTTTCTCTTATTGAGGACATAAAAAACTGGAGAGCGGCAAGACTTGAAAAACAGAAAGAAAAAGCAAGAATAATTAAAAATGAAAAACCGAAAGAAATAAAAGAAGAGCCGCAGCAACAGCAAAAACCTAATATAGTTGATACGGAAATAATAGAAAAAAAACAAAAACCCGTCTTAGAACAAAAAGAACCGCCCAAAGAAAAAATAGACAGCAAAGGTTTTGCTTATAAACTTCCCGGTCTTGACCTTTTGAGAAGCGGCGGCGACGTAAACGTCGTATTAAGCGAAGAAGCTCTTCAGGAAAGGGCCGAAAGATTAAGACAGACGCTTGCAGATTTTAATATAGAATGTTCCGTTAAAGATATTATTCCGGGTCCCGTAATTACGCGATATGACATTATTTTGGCGCCCGGCATAAAAATACAATCCGTTTTAAATTTATCGGACAATATTTCGCTTGCGATGAAAACGTCCGCGATAAGAATAGTTCCGGTTCCGGAAAAATCAGCCGTCGGAATAGAAATTCCAAATCCAAAGTCATCACTCGTTTCTTTAAAGAGCATTCTTGAAACGGAAGAATTTATATCTTCAAAATCGCTTTTGACATTGGCTCTTGGAACGACTACGGAAGGCAAAGGATACGTCGCCGATTTGGGCAAAATGCCTCATTTGCTTGTGGCCGGCGCGACAGGCTCGGGGAAATCCGTCGGTATACACAGCATTATTTTATCAATTTTATATAAAGCAAGACCTGATGAAGTTAAATTTATGCTGATAGACCCGAAAAGAGTTGAAATGACGGTTTATCAGGATATTCCACATTTATACGATCCGTGCTGTATGGCCGAAGACGCAAAAGTAATTACTCAGCCCAAAACCGCGGCCGCCGCTTTAAAAAGGCTTGTTTCAATAATGGAAGCAAGATATGAAAAATACGCAAAGCATGTAGTCAGAAACATAGACGATTTTAACAAAAAAATGTCTGAAACCGGCGAAGAGGAAAAAGATTATTTTATAGTAGTAATAATAGACGAGCTTGCCGATTTAATGCTTGTGGCGGCAAAAGAAATTGAAGATTCAATACAGCGTCTTGCGCAGATGGCCAGAGCCGTCGGTATTCATTTAATACTTGCCACGCAGAGACCGTCAACAAACGTTATTACCGGCGTTATAAAAGCGAATTTCCCGGCAAGAATTGCATTTCAAACAACGTCAAATATAGATTCAAGAGTCATACTTGACACAATAGGCGCCGAAGATTTAATAGGCAAGGGCGATATGCTGTTTTTAACTCCGTCGGAATCAAGACCGGTAAGGCTTCAGGGAGCTTTTGTATCAACAAAAGAGGCTTCAAATGTGGTAAAATTTATTTCGGAACAGGATTTTCCGAGAATATACGAGCCGATTATAGTTGAAACAAGCGCAAGCTCTGTCGCAACGATGGAAGATAAGGCCAATAAAGATTTAATACCGGCCTTAAAATTGATTTTGGAAAGAAGAAGAGTATCGCAGGATTTATTGAAAGCGAATTTCGGATCGTCGGCAAGGGCTACAAACATATTAAGCGTTTTGGAAATGAAAGAATTTATCTCAAAGCCGGAAGGCACCAACAGATGGGAAATAAATTTTGCTAAAATAGAAGAATATATTTTGGCAAACCAATGAGGTATGTTATGAAAAAAATATTTTTTGCGTTTTTGATCGGAATTTTTTCAGCCGGTTTTGTTTTTGCGCGCGAGGCAAGCCCGCTTGCCTCAAAAGTCGTTAAGTCTATGGAAGAAAAGGAAAATACGATCGTTGACGCGGGTCTTGAATATACGCAGACGATAACTTATTTTTCAACAGGCGAGAAACAGTCAAGCAGAGGCGAAATAAAAATGAAAGGTCAAAATATTTATATGTTTCAGCGGCTTCCAAAATACAGATATGTTTATATTGACGGCAAAAAGATGATAACATACATTCCGGAAAACAAACAGGCTTTAGTTGACAAATGGAAAGATATCCTTGAAAACGACGTTGTTCTTGCAACCGCAATCAATTTCAGCAAAAATTATAAGCGTGATAAAAAAGAATATACCGTCAGCTTGATTTTGCAGACGGATCAGGAATACTGCCTTCTTGTTAAGTCGGTGGACGAAAAGCAAGACTGGAAATTATATTTAAATGTTGACGTAAAAACATTTTTGGTAAGCAGCGCCGTTTTTGAAAACGACAATTTTAAGTCGGAAGTTAAACTGTCAAATTATAAATTAAATACGGGATTAAGCGACGGAATTTTCCAGTTTAACTGTCCGAAAGACGTTGAAATAGTGGAATTATAAAGGAACAACATTGATGAAAGAGATCGGCGGAATTTTAAAACAGGCCAGAGAAAGCAAAAAGCTGTCAATCGGCGCAATTCATAAAAGCACAAAAATTAAGGAAGCTTATATCACCGCTTTGGAAAATGACGACGTTAAAGCGTTCCCGGCGGAGCTTTACTATAAAAATTTTTTAAAAAATTACGCAAAATTTCTTGATTTAAAAGCCGGCGAACTGCTTGAAAAGTACGAATCCGCAAAAAAAGAAGAGCATAAAAATGAAATTAAAGAACAGATAAAAAGTACGGCTATAAACCAAAAACAGCAAAAAAAACTGATAATTACTCTGGTTTTTGCGGCCGTTATGTGCGCCGCTCTTATCGTATTTGAATTTTTGTTAAAACAGAATAATGCTCCGTCGGTTGAATATATTGAAGACGTGAAAATTTCATCTGCCGCTGCGGTTGCGCCAAAGCCGGACATTCCGGCCGAACCGCAGAAACAAAAGCTGTCCGTAGATGCGGCCGGAAGCACGTGGATAAGTATAGAAGCGGATAATAAAAAAGTATTTGAAGGCATTGTAAACAAAGGCGAAAATAAAACATTTTCGGCGGATAATAGTTTTACCGTAAAAATCGGCAATGTTTTAAACGCCGCCGTCTATTTCAACGATAAAAAAGTTGACATAACCTCCGGTGCAAGTAAAAATAAAGTTAACAGCATAATTTTAAAGAAAGCAGAAGAAAACGCCATTGAGAAACCGTAAAGTTTCAATCATCACATTAGGCTGTTCCAAAAATACCGTAGAGTCCGAATCTGTCGCGGGCCTTTTCATTAAAAACGGTTTTGAACTTACAAATAACATTCTTGAAAGCGGCGTGATAGTAATCCACACATGCGCTTTTATACACGACGCCCAGCTTGAATCGGAAAACTGCATTAAATACGCAGGCGGCATTAAGGCAAAAAAGAAAGAGTTGAAAATTTACGTTTCAGGATGTCTGCCTCAGCTTGTAAAAGACGATTTATTAAAAAAATATCCTTTTATTGACGGATATGTCGGAACCGGTAATTTTGAGAATATAGTTAAACTTATACAAAAGGACGTTTTTTTTGCCCAAACCGAAACTGCCGGCGGCATGAACGATTCAAGAAGAAGAGTTCTCTCAAGCAGTCTGCCGTCAACATATATTAAAATAGCCGAAGGCTGCGGCCACGGATGCAGTTTTTGCATTATTCCTAAACTAAGAGGCAAGTACCGCAGCAGGAGCATAAATTCAATAGTAAATGAAGCAAAAGCTCTTGCCGGCTGCGGAATAAAAGAAATAAATATTATCGCCCAGGACACGACAAGTTACGGGGTTGATATTTACGGAAAATTTTATTTATATAAGTTAATGGATAATCTTTCCAAAATCAAAGATTTAAAATGGATAAGGCTTCTTTACGCCTATCCTTCGGGCGTCAACAGAAAATTATTGGATGTTATAAGCCAAAGAGATAATATATGCAAGTATATTGATATCCCCATCCAGCATATTTCAAAAAAAGTTTTAAAAAATATGGCAAGACCTTTAAATACGAGAGAAGTCGTTGAAAATATAAAAAAACGATATCCCGGCATTGTTTTAAGAACGTCTGTTATTACGGGTTTCCCTTCCGAAACGGAAAGCGATTTTAAAAAACTTGCGGATTTTATAAAAGAAAACCATTTTGAGCATGTCGGAGTATTCGGCTATAGCGACCAGAAAGACGCAAAATCTTATACAATGAAAAATAAGATAAACGGCGCATTAATTGAAAAAAGAAAACAGACAATAGCTTCGCTGCAGTTTGAAAACGTTTTAAAAAACAATAAAAATAAAATCGGAAAAACTTTTGAAGTTTTAATTGAAAACATAAACGGCAAAAAGGCGGCAGGCCGGGCGAATTTCCAGGCTCCGGAAATTGACAATAACTTTATTTTTGATTTAAAATCAAATAATATAAAAACCGGAGAATTTAAAAAAATAATTGTTTCCGGCGTTAAAGATTATGATATAATAGGAAAATTAGAAGCAAAGTAAATATAAATATTAAAAGGTTTAAATTTGTTATGAATTTGGCGAACAGACTTACGTTATTGAGAGTTATTCTTGTTCCGGTATTTGTTGTATTTATGGCGATAGATACTTTTTGGACGAGTATTTTTGCTTTGCTGATTTTTATCGGCGCTTCAATTACCGATTATTATGACGGCGTTATAGCAAGACAGCAGAATACGATAACGACTTTCGGTATTTTTCTTGATCCGCTTGCGGATAAACTTTTGGTGACGTCGGCTTTCGTTTCTTTTGTCGCTATCCCCGAATTGCGAATTCCGGCGTGGATGGTGATAACGATAATCGCAAGAGAATTTATTATAACAGGGCTCAGGTCGCTGGGGGCTTCAAAAAACGTCATTATTCCGGCAAGCATATTCGGAAAATTTAAAACAACTTCGCAGATAACGGCGATAATAACCATACTGGTGATTTTGGTTGCTGAAGCCGGAGCGGCTAAGTTTTTAAAAATAACGCAGTATGATTTGTTAGAGATGACCGGCGGATGGCAGTATATTTTAGGATGGCTGCTGATAAATCTTCCTTACTGGCTGATGTTTGTAGTTACGATTTTAACCGTTTATTCCGGAATAAATTATATTTTACAGCATAAGGATGTTTTCAGGGACAGCCAGAAATGATTATTCTAAAAACAGCTCATATCGTTTCAATGGGAGTTATAGAAACTAATTGTTTTTTGCTCTATAATGAATTTACGAAAGGATGCATAATTATAGACGCCGGCGAAGACGCGCAGGCAGTTATTGACAAAATTACCACGCTTGATTTAAGACCCGAGCTTTTAATAAATACTCACGGACATTTTGACCATATAGCTGCAGATGACATAATAAGAGAAAAATACAAAATTCCTCTTGCCATACACGAACTTGACGTCCCGTTGCTGTGCGACTCTTACAAAAATGCTTCCGTTATGACCGACCGCGACGTGAAAATAAAAAACGCCGAAATTCTGCTTCAGGAAAAAGAATATGAATCCAGCTTTTGCAAATATTCAATAATACATACTCCGGGTCATACTCTCGGTTCGGTATGTATCGCCGCAGGCAAATGGCTCTTTTCAGGAGATACGCTGTTTACAGGCTCAATAGGCAGAACCGATTTTCCTACCGGCAGCATGTCAATGATGAAGAACTCGCTGGAAAAAATAAAAAAATTAGATAAAGATCTGGAAGTTTTTACGGGACACGGAACTTTTACGACAATAGGCAATGAAATTGCCAAAAATATATATTTGAGATAGACTTACGATAGGCTTAACCGGTTATTTTAAAAATCAACAAAAACATACAGGGTTTTTATATGGCAAATGAAAAGCTTGAAGATTTTATCGGTTATATACTGATAGAAAAAGGTTTGTCAAAAAATACGGCTCTTTCCTATAAGAGCGATTTGCGTATATTTTTACAATATTTGCAGAATAAAAACATTCCGCCCGAAAATCTTACCCACGAAGAAATAACGAATTTTTTATGGTATCTTAAAACTGATAAAAAACTCAAAGCAAGAAGTATATACCGTATGATTGAATCAGTCAGGCAGTATTATAAATTTTTAATTTCCGAAGATATTATAAAAACCGATCCCACCGTATATTTGACGGTTCCTAAAATACCCGTAAATCTTCCGGATGTTTTAAATAAGCAGGAAGTTGACAAATTGCTCAATTCCGTCAATGATTCGGATGACTTATCGGTGAGAAACAGGGCTATGCTTGAATTATTGTACGCGACGGGTTTAAGAGTTTCGGAACTTATAAATCTTAAATTTTCCGATATAAACATAAATGAAAAATTCATAAGGATTATGGGCAAAGGCAAAAAAGAAAGGCTTATTCCGTTCGGCGAAACGGCGAAACAATATATTAAAAGATACTTGAAAATCAGAAAAGATAAAAATACCGAAACGGTTTTTTTAACAAGACTGGGAAAAGGGATTTCAAGAGTTGAATTTTGGCGCCAGTTAAAAAATGCAGCTGTTAAAGCAGGTTTAGTCCAAAAAGTAAAACCGCATACTTTAAGGCATTCGTTTGCCACGCATCTATTGGCGGCAGGCGCTGATATAAGATTTGTTCAGGAAATGCTTGGACACAGTTCAATATCAACTACGCAGATATATACGCATGTTTCAAAAGAATACCTCAAGGAACAACATACGAAATATCATCCCCGCAGTTAATTTATATCGGCTTCAAATTTTCGCCTGCAATTTTGTATTTTCAAAACTCATTTACCATCCGCTTCGCTTCCATTTATGTAAACTTCGTTTTGAAAATACTTCATTTCGGCAGAAACTTTGAAGTCTCTTACGGCAATTTTTACACCGCGGCTTGAAATTGTTTCACTTCGCACCAAACTATAAAACCTAAAAAGACCACGGCAAAAGATTTTTGTCGGGAATTTTGTTGTTGCTAGGCTTCCAAACTTCCAAGCTGCCAAGCTTCTATTTTATCGGATTTAATTTTAGAGTGTTTGTTGATTTTTTTACTTCCGGAACGGGCTGTTCAATCTGTATTTTATCAAGGTCTGCCAATTCAATTTTTTTACGCATTTCAAAAAAATCTTTGTCCTGTCCCGATAAAGTAATAGATGGGGGAGTTTTCATTTTAAGGAAATTAAAAAATTTGCCGTTGTTTTTTATTCTGAAATCAAGATGAGGGCCTGTCGCGGTGCCTGTCATTCCTACGTAACCTATAAGCTGTCCCTGTTTTACCTTGGCGCCTCTTTTAATGCCTTTGGCGTATCTTGACAGATGTCCGTAATAAGTTTCATAACCGTTAGGATGCCTGATGATTATTAAATTGCCGTATCCGCCGGATCTTTGCGATTTTTTAACGGTTCCGTCCGCTACGGACGAAACGGGAGTTCCAGTCGGAGCGGCGTAATCTATGCCTTCATGTGGCCTGTAATATTTTAAAATCGGATGATATCGTTTTTTGCTGAAAAAAGAACTTATGCGCGTAAACTGCAAAGGAGCTTTTAAAAAGGCTTTTTTCATTGAATGTCCGTTTTCGTCAAAATAAGCTTCGTCGCCTTTTAAATTTTTATAAAGAATAGCTGTATACGAACTGGTTCCCATCGTATATTGACCGGCTAAAATTTTTGAAGATATTATCGTATGCGTTTTTTCAACGATGTCCACTTCGTAAATTATTTTAAATGTGTCGCCTTTTCTTACTTCGGTTACGAAGTCTATCTTTGACTCAAAAATATCGGCAAAAGCCATTATCGCGTCGGGCTTGATTTTTTGCAGAGACATTGCTTCCCAAAGCGAATTTTCTATCGTTCCGGAAGCCGTAAGCGTTTGTTTTGAGGTCTGCAAATCTATTTTATTGCAGGTTACGGCGTTATCGCTTGATTTTTTTAACGAATAATAGCAGACGTCCTGCGGGAAATAATTAAAATCAGTCCAGCTGGAATCAGAATACGTTATTTCATAATAATCGTTGGGTTTGCATTTGTTTATGTCTATTAAATTTCCGAGATTTTTCATGATAAGCGCGACATCCTGTTCGGTCAGACGCGTCTGTTTAAACGTGTTGATAAAAATATCTCCGTAGTTGAAAAGCACGGTTTGGATTTCATGCATCGGGAACATATTCTGTTTTGTCGCGGAAGCGGGCTGTTGTTCGGTCAGGAATTCGTCCTGTTTATTTGTTGAACATCCGCAGAAAATAAAAAACAACGCAGAAAGCAGATAAAAATGGATTTTGGTTTTCATATAGTTATTTAAATTTTTACTGAGAATGATATTACAAAATAATCTTTTTTTTTTCAATAAATTTATATACGTAATAAATTTAATATTCATATTGGCTTGAATTGTTAAAAATGGTATAATCTTTAAATATGCAATGATACAATGGAGTATTAAGAATTTTTGTTCAGAGGTAGAAAGATGAAAGAAATGACGGGTTCGGAAATTTTTGTTGAAAGTTTATTAAGAGAAAATGTTGAAGTCGTGTTCGGTCTTCCCGGCGGAGCGCTGCTTCCCATTTTTGATAAAATACACGGTTCAAAATTAAAATTTGTGTTGGCTAAACACGAACAGGGTGCTTCCCACATGGCCGACGGTTTTGCAAGGGCGACCGGAAAAACCGGCGTTTGTCTTGCGACTTCGGGGCCGGGAGCCACAAATATCGTTACCGGTCTTGCGACCGCTTACATGGATTCAATACCGATGGTTGCATTTACCGGACAGGTTGCGACTTCTTTGATAGGAAACGATGCTTTTCAGGAAGCCGATACTACCGGAATCACAAGACCTGTAACAAAACATAATTTTTTGGTCAAAGACGTTAAAGAACTTGCAAAAACGATCAGACAGGCTTTTCATATCGCAAAAACAGGAAGACCCGGACCGGTATTGGTTGATATTCCCGTTGATGTTCAAAGGGCGAAATGTAAATTTGTATGGGAAGACGTAGTTGAGATCCGCTCGTATAAACCTAATTATGAAGGGCATAAAGGCCAGATAAAGAAAGCTTCCGAAGCGATAAATCAGAGTAAAAAACCTATTTTGTATATAGGCGGAGGAGTTATAAGTTCAAATGCGCAGGCTGAAATTATGGAACTTGCCAAAAAGGCAAATATCCCCGTAACTTCAACTCTTCTTGCTCTGGGGGCTTTTCAGGGAGACGAAAAACTTAATCTCGGAATGCTTGGAATGCACGGGACATATTGCGCGAATATGGCGATGCAAAACAGCGATTTGATTATAAGCGTAGGTTCAAGGTTTGACGACAGATGCACGGGCAAAGTATGCGGTTTTGCCCCGAACGCAAAAATTGTCCATATTGATATTGATCCTACTTCAATTTCTAAAATAGTTGACGTTGATATTCCGGTTGTAGGCGATGCGAAAACGATTCTTACGGAATTGAACAAAACGGTGGAAAATAAAGAAAATAAACAATGGCTGTCCGATATTGCAAAATGGAAACATGAAGTTCCGTTACAGTATGATAATTCAAAAGGATTAAAACCGCAGTATATAATTGAAAAACTATCGGAAATTACAAAAGGCGAAGCTATTGTTGTTACCGAAGTAGGACAGCATCAGATGTGGGCTGCCCAGTATTATAAAGCGTCGGCTTCAAGAAATTTTTTAAGTTCAGGCGGGCTTGGCACGATGGGGTTCGGATTTCCTGCAGGTATCGGCGCTAAGGTCGCATGTCCCAAAAAAGAAGTCGTTGTTCTGGCAGGCGACGGTTCGTTTCAGATGAACATACAGGAGCTTGCTACGGCGGCGTTATACGGCATTAACGTAAAAATATTTATTTTAAATAACCAGTATTTGGGAATGGTAAGACAATGGCAGGAAATGTTTTACGGCAAGAGATATTCTCATACTTGTTTAAGCAAATCCAAATCATGTCCGGAAATATGCAATACTCCGAACAAAAACTGTCCGGTTTATGTTCCAGATTTTATTAAACTGGCAGAGGCCTACGGCGCCCGCGCAGTAAGAATCACCGATTCAAAAGACGTTGAAAAGGAAATTAAAAACGCTCTGGCGTTTAACGGATTATATTTGGTTGAGTTTATGGTTGACAGAGAAGAAAATGTGCTTCCGATGGTTCCGGCGGGGGCGAATCTGGACGAAGTTATAACACGCTTAGCGTAATTTTTATAGCGGCTTTAATATTTTGCTTACAATTTTGAAACGCAAGAACTCATGTACTCCTTACGGAAAATGTACACTTCGTTCTTGCGTTTCTTCATTTCAGCTAAAATCTTAAAGCCTTGATATTGAAATTTTGAAGTCTTTAAAAGACAAAAAAGTTCTAAAAATTTTTTTAGAACTTTTTTTATTTTACTACCGAATCTTAGAGTTTCTTTATTCGCTCTTGCGATATTTCGTTTCACTAAAAATCTTAAAGTTTTTCAATATGTGTTTCGTTATTGCATTTCTTCATTTCAGCTAAAATCTTAAAGCCTTTCAATAATAAAATCAAAAATAATATTTTGAAGTTTTTGGGGAAAAGGCGTTTTTGATATGTTCGGTTTCGTCGTTGCATATTGCAATAACGTCAAAACGGAAGTCGCTTTCAATATTGTTTTGTTTTAAGTAGAACAACGCCGTTTTTATGATTTTATTTTGTTTTTGAATTGTTACAAATTCCGCTGGGGTTCCGAATTCTTTTGACTGTCTGTATTTTACTTCAACAAAAACAAGAGTTTTTTTGTCTTTGGCTATAATATCAATTTCGCCGATTTTTAAGCGGTAATTTTGCTCTATTATTTTATATCCTGATTTTTTCAGATATTGAACCGCGGCTTCTTCATAATTTTTGCCTATATCTGTTTTTAACATAATAAATTATGATAGTTTTATAAAGTCTTTTACGGGAGCAAATGTTTTTCTGTGTATTTCACAGGGACCGTATTGCTTAATGCATTCAATATGTTTTTTTGTGCCGTATCCTTTATGGTCTTCAAACAGATACTGCGGAAACTCTTTGGCGTATTGATACATCAGCCTGTCTCTTGTGACTTTTGCAAGTATTGAGGCGCAGGCGATACACGCGCTTTTCGCGTCTCCGTCAACAATAGCTTCCTGATTTATATCTAAATCCGGAATTTTATGATTGCCGTCAACCAAAATTATTTCGGGCTTAATTTTAAGGCTTGATACCGCGTTTTTCATGGCAAGAAAAGTCGCTTCTAAAATATTTATGCTGTCAATAACTTTATTGTCAACGGTTGCTATACCGTAAGCCGCCGCTTTTTGTGTTATGATTTCAAACAGTTCGTTTCTTTTTTTTTCGGTAAGTTTTTTTGAATCGTTTACGCCGTCAATGACGAGCCCTTTTGGAAGTATAACTGCGGCCGCTACGACCGGACCTGCTAAAGGACCCCGCCCCGCCTCGTCAACTCCCGAGACAAAACTGAGTCCTTTATCGTAATATAATTTGTCAAAAAGAAAAATAATATTTCCCGTTTACTGTATTGTTGCCGGTGCCTGTTCTGCCGCTGCCGCTTCTTCCTGCTGTTTCGCCTGCATTTCTGAAATTCTTGCGGCTTTACCTGAAAGGTTTCTAAGGTAATAAAGTTTTGCTCTTCTTACTTTACCGGTTTTTACAACTTCTATTTTATCAATTCTCGGTGAATGGATAGGGAATATTCTTTCAACTCCTACGCCGAAAGAAATCTTTCTTACCGTAAAAGTTTCCGAAAGGCCGGAACCTTTTCTCTGAATTACGACGCCTTCAAAAATCTGTATTCTTTCATTTCCGCCTTCAACGACTTTAAAATGAACTTTTACAGTGTCGCCTGATTTAAACTGTACCTTTACGTCTTTTTTCTGACTGGCTTCTACATGTGCTATAAGTGACATTTTGCTGCTCCTCTATTATTTTAATAAGTCAGGTCTTCTTTTTTTAGTTCTTTCCAAAGCCTGTTCTTTACGCCATTTTTCTATATCAGAATGGTTCCCCGATAATAAAACTTCGGGAACTTTCATTTTTTTAAATTCCGCTGGTCTTGTATAATGCGGATAATCAAGAAGCCCGTTGTAAAACGAATCCTGTTGGACCGATAATTTATCCTGAACTACGCCAGGCAGCATTCTCGCGACTGAATCTATCAAAACCATTGCCGGAATTTCTCCGCCCGTTAAAACATAATCGCCGATTGATATTTCTTCGTCAACCCAGTTGATTATTCTTTCGTCTATACCTTCGTAATGGCCGCACAATAAAACAAGATGTTCATATTTTGCAAGTTTTTTGACGATGCCCGTTTTTAATGTTTTACCCTGAGGGCTCATATAAATGACAAGCGGTTTTTTGAACGGATTTTTATATAAATGGTTCCGTTTTTTTATTCCGGCGCTTTTAAGCGCTTCGTAAACAGGTTCGGGTTTCATTACCATTCCCGGACCGCCGCCGAAAGGCCTGTCGTCAACTTTATTGTGTTTGTCTTTTGTAAAAGATCTTATATCTGTACAGCTTATATTTAAAATTTTTTTGTCCGCGGCTTTTGCCAAAAGACTGCAAGTCAAAGGTCCTTCAAACATTTTCGGGAATATAGTCAGAATATCAATCTTCATATACTATGTAACCGGCGTATTCCAAAATATCGTCAATTTTGATTTTTGAGCCGTACATGCTTTCATATCCATCGGGCAAAGTTACGAATATTTTTTTTCTTAAAATATTTACTTCCGTAACTATGCTTTTTAACGCCGGTATCAGAAGCTCTTCTTCCTGCGATTTTATAACCCAAATATCGTTTGACCCGGTCGTCATGACGTCTGATAAAAGACCCAGCTTGTTGCTTTTATTGTCGTAAACTTCAAAACCCAATATATCTTTAATTTTCCACTTCAAATCTGTCATATTACTCTACTATTTCAACATTTGTTCTTTTGTCAAGTTTGGCTGATGCAGAATTTACTATTATTCTTATGGCTTTTATTATTCTGCCTTCTTTTCCGATAATTTTTCCTCTGTCGCTTTCGGCGACTTTAAGTTCCAATATTGTTGATTTTTCTCCGGCAACTTCATTTATTTCAACCTGTTCCGGATTATCAACAAGAGCCTTTGCTATATAAAGAATCAAATCTTTCATTAGTCCTCCAAAATTAAACAGACTGCTTTTATCCGGCAGGTTGTTGTTTTTTTACTAAAGAAGCAACCGTATCCGAAGCCTGCGCGCCGGTTTTTACCCAGTATTCAAACCTGTCCATTTTAATGTTAAGTTTGTTTTCAGTAAGCAACGGATCATACTGCCCGAGTATTTCTATAGGCTTTCCGTTTCTTTTTGCTCTTTGGTCTATGGCAACCACTCTGTAGTAAGGTCTTTTTGGTCTTCCGATTCTCTGTAAACGAATCCTCACGCTCATCTTTTGTCTCCTTAAAAATAATACAACCCGCTTTTTGCAGGCTTAGAGAAGTATTTTATATGTTTTTGCTTATTTTGTCAATTACATTTATGAGGTTTGTTTTTTTGCCGAAAAAACGGAAATTTGTTAAAATTCCGTTTTACATTTTCTTTACAATTTTTTAATTTTAAAAAAACAATTTATTATTAATATTACGGTATGATAAAACTAATAACGTCATTAACGGCAGTATGTTTTCTTATAACAAACGTATTCGGAACCGTTTTGCAGAATGCTTTTAACGGGTCAGGACAGTCTTACGGCGATAAAACTGTAAACATTTCACAAAAATACATTCCGCGCGCTTACGGGGACATATCCGAAGTTTCTTATATACCGGACGCTCCGGTTTATATAGTATTAAACGATTATCACGGCAACCCGTATGCACAGGCGAATATCAACAATATAATTGAATATTTCGCAAAAACCTCAAAAATAGACAAAATAATAGTGGAAGGAGCTCCTAGCGGGCGTAATAATCTGAAACTTTTTGAAACAATACCGGCCGGCGTAAGGCATGAAATTTTAACCGAAATGCTGAAAAAAGGAGATATTTCCGGAGCAGAATATTTTGCCGTTAAAAATGAATTCAGTAATCTTTTTGGGCTTGAACAGTGGGATATATATCTGACAAATCTCAGAAATTCTGAAATTTTAAACGGAAGGTACGAAAAAGAAACAGTTTTATTAAAACAATATTTTACAGGCATGTTAAACAATGAATACGGGCGCAAAAAATGGTTTGTAAAGCTTTTTTCAAACGGCGGAGATATTAAGGCGAATATTTTAAACATAGGCAGATATTGCGCAAAAAACAATATTGATATAAGCGGTTATAAAGATTTATACGGTTTTATAAATTATCATTGTGATTTTTCAAAAAAAGAAATAAACAAAGAATTGAAAGCCATGCTTTCGGAATCCGCAAAAAAAATGCCTTACGGAATATATGCCGAAATGATAAAAGCCGTTAAAAACAGCGCTGACGGAAGATTTGGCCGGTTTTACGAAATATCAAAAGCGTATTGCCCCGATCTTCTGTTAAAATATAACGAACTTGCCGAATATATGCAGAATGAAGATTCGGCGTCTTATGTAAGAACCGAACTTGTTTTTGAACAGCTTGATATTTTAAAAGAACAGATTCTTAAAAACCATTCCGATTTAGAAGAAAAAGACCTTGCTTCTCTTGACAGATTTATTAATCTGCTTTGCGAATATTCAAAACTGTCTCTTACATACGGGATGTATCTTTATCTTTCGGCAAAAAAAACCGAATTTTACAGACTTTGTTTTAAGTATTTAAACTCTGACGGCTTAAAAACCGTCAACGAGATACTAAATGACGCCGAGCTTGAGTCTTATTACAAAATCAATGTGGCGCGAAACGATATATTTTATAAAAATATATGCGGCTTGATGGATTTAAAATCCGAGCATGAATTTAAACGTTCAAACGACAGTAAAGCCGTTTTTGAAGAATTAAAAAACGGACAGCGCGTAAACATAATAGTAGTCGGCGGGTTTCACGGCGAATTTATTGAAATGTTAAAAAAAACAAACATATCTCTGATTACGGTATTTCCTAAATCAGATGAACCTGAAACTAATAAAGACGCGCTAGCTCCGCCTCTTAAAATAGTTTCAAAAGATCCCGCTTCCATAGCCGTTATAATACAGATCTGGCTTGCAAAAATGCGCGGTATCGTCCATGAAATAAAACAGCGCGAAGTTATAAACAAATGGCTGAAAGACAACGAACTTGAATATGAATTTTCTTTTGACGGAAGCGGCAATCCTATTCTTGACAACCTGAGTCTTGAAGATGTTATAAAATACGAGACCGGCAATTTTCCGGATGAAAATGAGGAAAATATAAAACTGTTGGTAAAATTAAAAAATAAAATCATAAATTTTTTTAATTTTACGGCAGGTTTATTTAAAAAAGTTCTGCCGCGCGCTTCAGTGCCCGATTCCGCGTCTGCCGGAACGGAATTTTTTACTAATACCGTGCTTGAACAGAATGTGTTAAAACATGAATACGATATGACGCTGGATTCTTTGAAAGGACCGATGCCCGACGCGATAGTTATTACGGTTGAGTCTTTGGAAGATAAGGAATACTGCGAAAAACTGTTGTCGGATTTGAGAGAATATCCGGGTTTTGCCGGAGTGCCGGCGGAATATATTGTAACAGGACCCGCAGGAAGCGGCGCGTCTTTTGCCGCTGCAGTTAAACATATATCCGATATGGAATACAGAAGCGGGAAAAGCAGAGGCGATTTAAAAGCGGTTGTTATGAATATCGGGTCTGAAAATAGAAATTTTATAGGCTCGGATAAAATTCCGCTTGTTTTCAACGGAAGAAACATAACTCCTTTTGAACTTGCCGTTTTAAACGGAATAAGAAGCCTTAGTAATTTTTCAAAAGGAGCGATGGCGGTTATAGACCCTAAAACGGTATATGTCGGCAATATGAAAAAAGCCGGAGATATAACTTTCATTACGTCTTTTGTAAATATGAAAGAGCTTGAACATTCAAAAATGTCGCTTGCCGTAGCAGATCATCCGGACAGGCTGGAACAAATATATTACGGATTTAATCCGGAAAGCATTTCCGATATTGTTGAAAAAAAAGGACTTGAAAGAAGAGGCGTTTATAATTTTGACAATAAAAGCGTACGCCAGTTTGAAGTAATTACCGGAAATATTCTTATAAGTTTTGACGACGACGGCAAATATTCGGATTTTTTTGATTTTATAAAAGAGCTTGAAGAATATTTAAACGGGTCAAAACAAAAAGTAAACGTTATACAGCATATTTTTATTCCGCTTCTCAGGGCAAAAAATAACCAGAATATTTTGTCTTATCTCGCTAAAGTCAGAAATAAAAACCCCCAAGAAGGAGAACGCGATTATATAAGAGAATTCGGCCGTTTGTTTGACCGTTCTAAAAATCCCGTTTTAAAATACTTAAATTTCAGCGTATACCACCAGCCTAAGTCTTTTTATAGCAGCGATTTTTCAACAAGGACATTCAGAGTCCTTAAAAAAGTATCTGCTATGACAAAAAAACCTTTGCCTACATTAAAAAAATCAAAAGTAAAAAAAGAAATAAAAATATCCCGTTATCCAAGACCCGCCGGACAGACGCAGGTCGCGAGGGCTTACGATCTTTTGAACAAACTTGAGACAAACGATTTTAATTACGAACAAAATTACGAAATATTGATTGAGATAGTAAGAACGACGGTTTTACAGCGTCAGATATATACGAATATGAGAGAGGATACCGCAAAACTTTACAGACAGATGTCGGATATTACTGACAATATTATAATTTCAATAGACAATGACATAAGAAGAAATCAGGGAAACGATTCGGAAATAGAAAATCTCCGCAATCTGAAAAACATGTATTTGTTTTTGCAGAATTATACGGTTGAATATCTTGCGGCGCTTGACTGCGCGGCGAATGTCGCGGTTTTCGGCGGATATATATTTCACCGCAGTTCTTTTTTTGAAAGAACAAAAATAATGCCTTTAAACAGAGCTGTTTTCGGGCTTTCAAGCGGAATGAAAAAAGCTAAAAACGCTTTAAGAAAACAGATAGTAACGCTTTATCTGTCCGGTAATTTTTTAACCGATTCGCTTTATTCTTTCCCAGTAATGAAAAGCGAGATTGAAGATTTTATAGATAATTTTGACAATCCGAAACAGAAAACTTTTGTCGGCATGAGAAAACAGTGGCAAAACAGGGAAAGCATTACCAAAATTTTATCTCTTGTTATAGCTTCCCAGGCTTTTTTCAGCGCGATGACCGCTTATCTGTTTATGGGTAATCCGGCCGTAGTTCCGGTTATTTTGGCTCTTGCAAGCGGCGTCGGTCTTTCAATATTTCTTCACAGAATATTTAAAAATATAGGTTTTGTAAATCTTTTTTATAAAAAAAAGAAACGCGAGATAAGGCAAAAACTGTCCGGCAGTCCGGAGACGGCGAACGCCGTAGATTTCTTTTCCGACGGCGGCAAAGTCTTTTTTAATGTTCAAAAAGTTATGAAAAAAATTCTCAAAAGAAAAGATGTTCCTGAAGAAATAAAAAATCTTGCGGAAAGTACGCTGGAGCTTTCGTCCGGATATTTTTCCGATTACGATTTTTTCAGAATAAAAGAAGTAAGAGCGAACTGTTTAAATATTGCCGCCGGCCTAAAAGACGAAAAAATAAAAAAAGAGATAAAAGAAATTTTTTCCTATTTTGAACAAATGAGATTCAGCGATCCGGCAAAATACGAAGGCGTCGGAAACGGTTTTATGACCGACGATTCTCTTATGCGCGAAAACACGAGACAGCATCTTAACAACTGGCTGAAAATAATTTCAAAGCCGGATATTGACAAGAAAGATATTGAAGCCGTTATATTTAACGCCGTACAGATTATCAAGCTTACCTCTTTCTCTGCGGAAGTTACAAGCGAAGAAAACAAAAACAGAATGGTGCTTGATTTGCAGGACTTTATTTCTTTTTATGAAACTACTCTTGAAAAAATCAAAAATATGCCGCCTGATAAACAAAAAGAAGCCGAATATGAAATCCTTATAATTGAAAAAATAGGGCAGTATGCCGTTTATTATTATGACGCAATGAGCAATATGTTTAATATTGAAATACTTTCCGGATACAGAATTTCCAAAAAAAATCCGTTTTATTTTTTGGAAATATTGGGATTGATGGCTTTGGTAAGAAAGGTTTTCGGCATTGACGCCGGCATCGGTCTTTCAAAAAAACGGTTCCGGAAATCCATGGATGAGGCAAGAAAAATCGGAAACAGCGTAATTCCCGGCCTTTACAACGGGCATTTTGATTCCGACATAGAAAACTTTATCCAAAAAAAAGAAAAACCAGTGTATTTTAAACTGGGGATCAACGAAAGCTGGAGCGTAAGAAAGATGCTCACGAGGTTTTTTCCGCTTATATTTTTTGCAAACGCCGTAGTTCAAATGATTTCGGCTTCGGCGTTTTCTCCGCAAACTCTTATAATTGATTTTTTTAAAGGCGTCGGGCTTGCCATCGCTTTTCACTGGATACCTATTTTATTTTCTTTTTTTAAAACAAATTATAAAACAGGTTCTCTTTTGAAAGCCATTAAGAAAATAGCAAACGGCAATTATAAAACCGAAATGGAAATAAGCCGTCAGGAAAATTTGAAAAAACAGATAAAAAGGCTTTCGCAAACGCCTGACGGAAGTATGCCGGATATAGTCGTAGTCGCCGGAAGCGGCTCGGTTTATGACAAAGAAAATATAATGCTGCCGTTTAAGAGCGTTTTGCAGCGTGGTAATTTTAAAAATTTAAGAATAATCCCGGTTATATCCGACAGTGGCGGCGACGGCAACTGCCTCATAGATGTTTTTGAATTTATACAATCCGAAGAATTTAAAAAATTATATCCCGAACTTGCTTCAAAAAAATTCGCCGATTTGAAAATAACGGTAATCAATATGGGTGCGGCTGATGCCGGAACAACCGCGAAAAGTTTTGATTTTCAGATTATCAAAGGATGCCCGACAAACGCAGCGGAACTCGCTTTATTAAACGGCGTCTGTATGATACAGGAAAATGCGGCAGGCGGCATAGTAATAGTTGATCCGCAATATATGTATCTCGGGACTCTGCCCGAGATTAAAAATATGACTTTGCTGAGTTCAAAAGTAAGTTATGAACAGGTTCAGAGACAAAATCTTCCTCTGCTTGTAGCCACTCCTTCCGATTCGTATACGGAAGGCGAACAGCTCAGAAAAATATACAGCAAATATAATAACGACAGAATGGCTAATATCATAGTAAAGAATTTTTTGAAAAAAATGTACGATCTTGACAACAAAAAAATAAACCAGATTCCGACGTTTTCCGGGATTATGGCCGTAAGTTTTGAAGACGGCGAAAAATATCTTAAAATTGAAAAAATTCTTAACGCCGTAAAAGAATATGAACGTTCTTATGCCGGTAAAAAATTTCCGGTTGATATGCTGAATCACCTGCTTATACCGCTTGTAATGCTTGCAAATAACGAAGATATTTTCGTGTATCTTGAAAATCTGGAGTATACTTCTTATATGACGCCTGAAGAAAAATCCGATTACGATAAATTTTTTTACGGATTATTCAAACAGATAGAAATCTCTTACGAAGCTTACGGACATATAAGCAAAAAAGACATAAATATAGCTCCGGCTCTTAATTCAATGATGTCTTTAAATAAACCGGGGGAAAAGAATTTTGAAAATTTTATGCTTATTCTGAATTTGCTCGGTTCGTGGGGGCAAACTTCGGTTCCCGTTCAAATTAAAGAAGAAGCTGGCATTATTGCGGAACGGAGCCTGTCAGGCAGACGCAAGATTGTTTCAATCACGGCTGATTTTAATCTGACCGTAAGACAGTATATGGACGCATTGGATGAAAAAAATGCCGATAATATAACAATAACTTTTGAAGAACTTCTGGAAAATCCCAAAAGAACCGGTTTTTTTATAAGCGTTCCTGCATCCGGCGGATATATGCGGGCCGAGGTCGTTTACGATACGTTTATCGGCGAATACGGCCGCGAATATTTTTTGGTTGCTTTTAAATATGATAAACCGATTGACAATTTGACGGAAGCGGCAAAAAAGATTATTTTGGGCAGATCCGCGCTTTCTTTTATAAAAGAGCTCGGTAACGGTAAAAATAAAGACGCGCTTGAATTAAATAATCTTCTGTTTTTAAAAGATTATAACCCGGAATTTATTTTTTCTTTTGATAATTCGGGCGTTTTTGCAAAACCTGAAATTATTGACGATGACTTTTTTGCCGATGAAAACCTGAAAAAAATCAGGCATGTAAGCGTTAAAACGCCGTATTCGGATAAAACAGAACTTTCTTCCGATGAAACAGACGGCGTTAATTTTTCGCAAATAATGAAACAATATGATTTTAAAAACGGAATTTCGTTTTCGGATATTTCTCTTCTTGTATCCGATTTCGGCATTGAATTTGATACGGACGGATTTAAAAATTTTTTCCCGTATACCGATATTTATTATCTGCAGGCGGTTGATTCCGTATTTGCCGCCGCGCGGCAAAAGTCCGCGGAACCTGATGTCAGAATAGAGGAAATTAATGTAATACCTTCCGTAAAACTCGGAAAGTTTGCCGAGATGTACGGCTATATGGATTTTTTTGACGGTAATGTTTTTAAATCCGTTATTGTAAAAGATATTTTTACGGATAAAGATTTTTTTGATTTCGGACTTTTCAGCGTATCGGAAGAGATAAAAAGGCTCAAAGAACCCGGTTTGCAAAAACTGGCGGTTCTGCTTGATGAAAAAAAATCGGAGCGGCAACCCGGATTTTTTATTAAAGACAACGGAACGGTTTTTGTTTTAACGCGTCTTTTGAATTTTATCAGGTTTAATCAGGAAGAAAATAAAAAATTTACGGATTTTGTAAAGTCAAGAAGCGAAGGTTTTAATAAGATTTTAAGATATTATACGGCGGCAGCCTTGATCGGAGACGGACGGGATATTGATGACGAAACGGTTGAAAAACTTATGGAACTTGATCGTCAAAAATGGGATGAAACTTATAATTTATGCCTTTATATGCAGTATATGGCTTTTATTCAATACGGCGCCATGTGCGATTATCTGGCTTCCAAAAAAATATATCTTAGCCTTACCGATGATATAATAACAAACGCAGGTATAAAAAAAATAGATATTTTTTCAATTAGTCCGGAGGAACTTAAAGAAGAACTGCAAAATTCAAAGAACGTAAATATTGATATTACCGGAATTTTTGACAAAATAAGCGTTTTGGAAATGTTTAAAAAAATAACGGAGATAAAACACGTTATTTTTAAAGGAAGCGGCTCGTATGCGGCCGGATTAAGAAGCTCGGAAGCGTTTGGAGAAGAAATAATAAAAGATATGTCAGCCGGCGTTGTAAAAAGAGCGGAGATTGCCGATATTGACGTTATGAGCGGGCGGGAAATTTTTGAATATGCCCGCAGCGCGTTACGCAATGCCGGTTTTTCAAATGATAAACAATACTCTTATTTGTTTTTTTGCATAAGCAAACTTGAAACGCAGTATCAATTTGCGAAACCCGAAATAAAAGAATCGTCAGTTTCCGCCTTGAAAGGTTTGTTATACGGCATTTACGACATACAAATTATAATTGAAAACGAAACGCATTTCGGCATATCGGGCACCGGAAACATAGCTGCCATGCTTGCCAGCGCTTAACCTTTCCGCCTTGATTTAATAAAAAAAAGTTTGTAAAATCCATTATAGTCAAAAAAGTTTCAGGAAGGAGAAAAAAATGGCTGTAAAAAAATCGGTAAAAACAGTAGCAGCGGAAAAGGAAGTAGAAAAGAAAAAACCTGTTGCAAAATCAATTAAAAAAGTTGCGGCAAAAAAAACTGCCGTAAACAATCCGGAACCTAAAAAACAGGAACAGGTAAACGAAACTGTCGCAAATTCTAATTCCTATGTTATTATTGATCATCCGTGTGAAAAAGAAAACATCACAAGCAGCGAATATGTTATAAGAATAGGCGCATCAATGGACGGATACGTAGAAATATCTTTTAACGACGCGGAATGGGAACCTTGCAGGTTTGCATCCGGATACTGGTGGTTTGACTGGAAATATTATAAACCGGGAAATGTTAAAATATCTGCAAGACTGGTTTCAAACGAAGGACAGATTTTAAAACTTTCCGATGCGAGAAAATGTAAGGTAATTTAAATATAATGTCTTGCGATAGGGATAAAGAATCTTGCAGTTTGGTTAAATTAATATCCATAGCGGTTTTTTCAATATCTGTTTTTGTTATAATTTTTTCTGTTTTTTCAAAAAAACAAACATTGCAGGAAAGATTAAAAAATGTCTATGACGGTTTATCTCCACAGGATTATGAATAATCCGTATAAACCGTTTCGGTAATATAATAATGTATTTAAAAAAATTAGAGCTTTGCGGGTTCAAATCATTTGCCGACAGAACTGTTCTTACGTTTGAACAGGGCGTTTCTTCAATTATAGGGCCTAACGGCTGCGGGAAATCAAATATTTCCGACGCAATACGCTGGTGCCTGGGAGAACAAAGGGCAAAGTCAATGAGAAGCAAGGCTATGCAGGATGTTATTTTCAGCGGCACAAAATCAAGAGCCGCGACCGGTATGGCTGAAGTTACCCTTGTATTTGACAATTCGCAGAATACGATTCCCATAGATTATTCCGAAGTAGCCGTAACAAGAAGGCTTTTCAGAAGCGGCGAAAGCGAATATTTCATAAATAAAAACCAATGCAGGCTCAAAGACATAAGAGATTTGTTCCTTGATACGGGTATCGGCAGCGGCGGCTATTCAATAATAGAACAGAATAAAGTTGAAGAGCTCGTTATGGCTACGCCTGAAATAAGAAGAGAATTTTTTGAAGAAGTCGCCGGCGTCGCAAAATATAAAGCAAGAAGGGAAGAAACTCTTCACAGGCTTGAAAAAATAGAAACAGACATGGCAAGGCTTAAAGATTCTCTCAATATTTATGAGGATCAGATAAAGAAACTTGACGTTCAGGCAAGGAAAGCCAAACAGTATAAAAAATATCAGGAAGAACTGGCAAAATACGAAATAGCCGATATCGTCAATAATCTTGCAAGAGGTTATGAACAGATAGAACAGCTTAAAAAAGGTCTTGAACCGAAAATAAGAGAGTTTGAAACCGCAAATACGCTGTTAAACCAGATGGAAACCGAAGTTGAAGAATTAAGGCTTTCACAGATAGAAACCGACGATAATTATGTTTCCTTAAATAACGAATATTCTCAGCTGAAAAGTTCAATAACGATCGCCGACAGCGCAATAAAAAATTTAAGACAGAAAGACGCCGAACTTTTGAACGAACAGGGCCGTTTGAAAACTGAAATAGAAGAGTCGCAGGAAAAAATTTCAAAGTATGAGAACGATATTCTTACGATTAATACAAACGACGACGGAATAGAACAGGAAGTCGCGTCTTTAAAATCTGAATTTGAAGAAAAAGAAAAAGATTTCAACGCTCTTAAAGAAAAACTTGCCGAACTTGAAAACAAAGAAAATCTTACAAGAGACAAACTGTACGAGCTTGAACAGAAAAAAGACATTTTAATAAATTCAAAAACAAGCATTTATCAGGAACAGTCGGAAGCGAACGCCGAAGTGGGCTCACTTACAAGACAGATTGAAAGGCTGAAATCGGAAATACAGCCGTCTACCGACGAGATAGAGTCGGATAACAAAGCGCTTGCCGAAACTCATGCTCAGCTTGAAGAACTTACGAAAAAAGAAGAAGAATCAAAACAGATTGTTTTAAATATAGAAACGGAAATATCAAATTTAAAAGAAAAAGAAAGCAGCCTGAAACAGAATATAGCCGCAATTGAGGCAAGAATCAGCACTCTCAAAGAAATGGCTCAGCGCGATCCGGTAACGGCTTCAATTAAAGCCGTTATAGACGCCGGTTTTGCAAAGACGACAGTAAGCTCAATTATCGCTCCGGACGAAGATAAAATAGAAACGGCGGCGGTCGCTTTGGGCGATAAGCTTGATTATTTGATATGCGATACGCTCAGGCAGGCCGAAGACGCGGTAAAATATCTTAAAGAAAACAATCTTTACAAACTGACGTTCTTGGTTTTGGAAAAATTGCCCGAAATTCAGGAACAGACCGCCAACGCAGGATTTGCCAAAGGCGTTGAACTGTTTAAATTGTTAAACTGCTCTAAAGAAAACGAAAAAATAGGCAGATTTATAGCTTACGGAACTTATATTGACGATGATAAAATCTACGGACAGGCGACTGTTTTCGGCGGCGGCAGAAATTTGTCGGATAAACCGGTTTTAGTTGAAGAGCAGATTAAGAAATTAAATCATGACATTGAAAATAAAAGACAGGAACTTGAAGTTCTTAATAAAGAAATTTCGGTGCAGGAAGACAAAGAACTTAATATAAATCTTGACAACAGGACAAATTCAAACGAAAAGACAAAAGTTGCGTTAAGAATTGAATATTTTAAAGAAACCATAGAACAGAAAAAATCAAATATAGCCGAAACCGTCAGCGAAATTGAAAGGCTGCAGTCCGAACAAATCGCTAAAAAACAGCTGGCTGATTCCGTAAATGAAAAATTTACCGAAATAGACAACAGCCTGGCTGAAATTGAAATTGAAAAATCACGTCTTGAAGAAATACTGCAGGCGACCGAAACAGAAGCCGGCCTTTTAAAAAATACCGAAGAAGAAAAACACGATATTTATATGGCCGTTTCAACAAAATTCGCCCAGAGAGAAAGCGATTTAAACAACAGACAACAGGGTAAAAAATATATAGAAGACAATATCGCAAATTTAAAAGAGCAAATACTTCAGAAAACAAACAGAATCGCCGATATAGAACTTTCTCTTCAGGAAATTTTAACTTCTCAGGAACAGGAAACGGCGAATATCAGAAAATATAACGATGAAATAATAGAAAAAGAAACGGCTTTACAGCTTGTAAAATCAAAAAGAGACGAAATTATAGCAAGCATAGAATCAAAAAACATAGTCATACACGAAACAAAAATTAAAGTGGAAGCTCTCAGACAGGAAGTAAGCAATATGGAAGGAGACCAAAAAAGTTTTATAACGCAGAAAAACTTTTTGGAAACAAGAATAAGAGAATCTTACGGAAAAACTTTTGAAGAGCTTAAAGATCAGTATCTAGGCGTTGAAGTTGACAGAGAGACGATTGATAAAATAAAGAAAAAAATGGAAGATATGGGTCAGGTCAATATGGCCGCTCAGGAAGAATACGACCAGCTTTCGCAGAGATACGATTTTATAGTCACGCAGCAGAACGACCTTATAAAAGCCAAAAAAGATCTTGAAGAAGTTATACAAAAGATAAATCAGACAACCGTTGAAAATTTCAAAAAGACTTTTGACGTTGTCAGAGAAAATTTTAAAATACAGTATAAAAAATTGTTCGGCGGCGGAGAAGCGGATCTTGCGCTTACCGATGAAAACAATCTTCTTGAATCAGGGGTTGATATTTCGGCGCAGCCTCCCGGAAAAGCCGTTAAAAATATTCTTCAGTGTTCCGGAGGGGAAAAAGCCCTTACGGCCGTTGCGCTTCTTTTCTCGTTCTTTCTTACAAAGCCTTCGCCTTTCTGCATACTTGACGAAGTTGACGCTCCTCTTGACGACGCAAATATAGGAAGATATATAAACGTTATAAAAGAATTTGCCCAAAAAACACAGTTTTTGGTTGTTACTCATAATAAACGAACAATGGAAATGGCGGACGTTCTTTACGGCGTGACGATGGAAGAACAGGGTATTTCAAAAATAATATCGGTCAGAATGAGCAGGGAAAGCGAACAAGAAATAGACCAGATTCTAGACTCCAAACCCAAATAACCTTATTGCGACCGCACAATTTTGGCTACACCTTCATATCGCAAGAGCTTATGTACCCCTTACGGGCATGTACACCTCGCTCTTGCGATATTTCGTTTCACACAAAATCTTAAAGTCTAAAAACTTCATTTCAGCTAAAATCTTAAAGTCTAAAAATTCGGCATATTTTCTTTTTATAAAATAAAATTTTAAGTATAATATCAGTATGTCTAAAACTGTAATATCTTCAATCTATTGCGATACATACGAACAGACTGCGGTTGATAAAGCCGTTTTTAAAGCAATCGGTTCTCTGGGAGTATTGGATAAAATAAAACCCGGCTCAAAGATTCTCATAAAACCTAATCTTTTGAGCGATCGCCGTCCGGATGAAGCAATAACAACGCATCCTTCAATCATAAAATCAATAGTTCAAATAGTTAAATCAAAAGGCGCGGTTCCTTTTATAGGAGACAGTCCCGGAAATATTTTAAAAGGCATTGAAAACGTGTGGGAAAAGACGGAAATGACGTCAATTGCCGCCGAAGCCGGAATCCGTCTTATCAGTTTTGAAACTTCCGGAATAAAAGAAATACCGGTAAAACATCCTACCGTTAAATCAATAAGCGTAGCCAAAACCGTATTTGATTTTGACGCGGTAATAAACGTTCCGAAATTAAAAACGCATACGTTTATGGGGCTTACGTGCGGAGTCAAAAATTTTTACGGCTGTGTGCCCGGTATCAGAAAAATAGAATATCACAAAACGGCGCCTTCCCCGTATGATTTCGGGCTTTTGCTGGCCGAACTTTACGGAATTCTAAAAGATAAAGTTCTTTTTACGGTTGTAGACGGCATTGAAGGTCTTGAAGGAAACGGCCCCAGCACAAAAGGCGTAAAAAGGAAATACAATATTATATGCGCCGCATCCGATGCAGTCGCTCTTGATACTTATATTACGCAATGTATTGAAACAAATTATAAAAAAAATTTCTTTATTAAAATTTTAAAGAATTACGGCGATACCGATTACGAAAAGTTTGAATTTAAAGGCGACGGGATTGAAAGTTTTAATTTTAAATCGGTAAAACTGCCGATAACAAAGATTTTTAATATGATTCCCGTCAGGCTTGCCAGATTTGCCGGAAAATATATAGGAAGATTCTTATGGATAAGACCGTTTATAGAACAGGATAAATGCGTAAAATGCGGGCAGTGTTTAAAATCATGTCCGGCAAAAACTATAATTAAAACGGATAAAGGTATAATATATATAAATAAAGAAAACTGCATATCGTGTTTCTGCTGCCACGAGTTATGCGGATACAAAGCGATAGAAATCAAAGAAAGCATAATCGCTAAACTTTTTATAAGGCTTAAGAAAAACGGCAAATGAGAAAGATAAAACACTATATTGAGTATATTTCGTTAAGAACGGTTATGTTTTTTTTATATCTTATACCGGTCAAAGCCGCAAAAAAAATAGGATTATTGATTGCGGAATTTGCTTTTTATTTTGTGCCGGTGCGAAAAAAACACGTCATAGAATCTCTCACGATTGCTTTTCCTTCAAAAAACCGCAAAGAAATTTTAAAAATAGCAAAGGACGTTTACAGACAGTTTGTGATTACCGTGGTTGAATTTATTTTCTTCAGAAAGATGACAGGTGAAGAGATTAAAAATATGTATGAAGATTCGGATTTTAAACTTATGGAAGAATCTTTAAAGCAGGGTAAAGGAGCGGTGCTTCTTTCCGGTCATTTCGGTAACTGGGAACTGCTTGCAAAATCCTTCGCGCAGAGATATCCGACATCGGTAATAGTAGCGCAGCAGTCAAATCCTATGGTAGACAAACTTATGAACGAAACAAGAACCATAAAAGGTTTTAATACGATATATAAAGACAGTCTTGTTTTCAGAGCAGTTTCAAGGGCTTTAAAAAGAAACGAATTCGTCGCTATCCTGGCCGATCAGGATGCCGGAAGGCAGGGAGTTTTTGTCCCGTTTTTCGGAAGGCTTGCTTCAACGGCAAAAGGACCGGCCGCTTTTGCTTTAAGATGCGGATGCCCCATAATTGCGGCTTTTGCCGTAAGAAAATCTGACGGAAAATATAAAACGGTTCCGGTTGAAATAAAAAAACCGGAAGGCGTTGAAGAAGAAAAGGCTATAGAAATGATTATGGCCGAATACAGCAGAATTTTACAAAAACAGATAGAAGAATATCCTTCCTATTGGTTCTGGTTTCACAGAAGATGGAAAACAAAAAAACAGGACTAAACTTTCAGAACGTTTATTTTTTTACTGCGGTCAAGCAGGTTTATTATTTTATTTATTACTTCTTCTCTTGGAAGAAGTTTTTTTAATTTATAAAATTCCGAATCCGGATTTTTTGCGGTTCCGATTATAAAATTAATTTCTGGTTCTTCTTTTAATATGTCTGATAAAATTAAAGCGTTTTTATTTTTAACCGGTTTTCCCGATAAGTTTTTGTAACAGCCGTTTAATGTTATAAGCCCTTCGCAGGCCAGAGCGATTCCGTCTATTTTATAAAATGCCTCGGGCAAAAGATCAGTATAATTTATAGTTATTTCCGGAGTCAGATTTAATATTCTGCAGTATGTTTTTATTGTTGAAGTTCCGCACAGTATTTTTTTGCCGTGCGATTTTGAAAAATTTTCAATTAAATTTTTATCTTTATGTTTATCCGCGGGCAGACCGGAAAAAACGATGAGCATTGATTTTCTCTCCTAAAAAACGGTTGACGTTTTTAATTTTTTGGACTATAAATATTATGCCGGTGGTTTAGCCCACCAAGCTCTGCACAGCAGAACGCTTCTGGGAGCCGCCGGCGCTTTATTTTTTGCCGATTGAATTTGAATTTGCGTTTTTCCGCATAAATATAACGGTATTGACGTTCTTTCCTTTAAAATCCAATGTTTGCTCTTTATAAAAGTATTCTTTTATGTATTTTTCTCTGGCGTTCATTTTAACTGTTTCATTTTTTATAAAATCGGTTATATCCGTATTTTTATTTTTAAATTTACGTTCGTTTATTCTGTGAATAAAAGAGTCAATTTTATTTTGAGTTGAAATGTCAACGTCGCGGATTATTATGTCGGCGCCGCTTATATCACTGCAGCCGGTGTAATCGTTGATTATCGTAAAATTTAAACCGTTTAACTGCATTATTACATTTATTGAATTTATATCGTCAAGATTTACGTCAACAAAAACTGTTCTTTTATTGCGTGCGTCATTATAGTTTTTCAAACAGTTAACAATAATTTCCGGTTTTTTCACTGTATTGGCGTCATAAAAAATAATATTTTTGCCGTATTTTGCGTAATATCTTATTTCAGGACCGGCTAAACGCGTGCTTATCCTTGCAAAGCCTAGATTTATGCGGTATGAAAAATCAATATACTGCATAATTCCTAAAATTATAATAATTGCAAGTATGGTTTTTTTTAAGTGCACGCTTTTCAGATCCGATACGTATATTGCGGATATCAATATCATGGCGGGAATAAAACCGGCTCCGTATTCCGCCTGTTTATGATGCGACATCAAAATTAGTGCTGACCAAGGTATAAAAAACCACAGCAGCAATAAATATTTATATTTATTTTTATATTCTTTTATATACCAGAATATACCTGCGGCGAACAGTATAAATATCGGCAGCGATAACAATTCGTCGTAAAGTCCTAAAGTCATTGCTCTTATATTTTCAAATGACATGTTTACCGGTTCGGTTGACGGTTCATATAAAAATTTTTTTATTATTCCGGGTCTTGCATAATGTAAAAATGATAGTGGAATTAATGCAATAAGAGACGCTGTTAAATTTGTTATGGCGGCGGTTCCGGAATTATTTTTCAGCGCCTTAGCCGCCGAGACTATAAACGGAACGATAAAAAAGGCGATAAAAGCGTCTTTTACCAATAAACCCAACCCGGCGGAAATACCGTATAACAGCGACCATTTTAAGTTCGTAAAATATTTTGTTTTTATCAGACAGTATATGTTAAAGGTTATCGCGGCCATTATGTGATAATGATGTCCGTACTGTCTGCTCATGCCGTATACGGCCGGAACAAGAGCAAACAATATCATTGCCGTATTCCCGGCTTCATTGTCTTTTAATTCTCTTCCGATTTTATATATAAAATACAAAGGGATTAAAAAGAAAATATAATTTATAAAAAATACGATTAAATCAAAATATTTTTTGCCGAAAATAAAAAACATTGATTTGGTTATATATGTTAAAAGCGGAGCGTTGTCAAAAAAATAACCAGAACTGAAAATATCCAAAAAATGAATAGTGCTGAATCCGTAGGGATAAACGGGAGTATTTAATATCCACCATATGAAATTTCCTGCTGCATAAAATGCGGCTATTGCCAAAAAAATTATTTTAGAATTTGTTTTCATTTTATTAATGGTTATTGCGGCTTACTTCTTTTGTTTTGTTTGATTTTACCAAATTTAAACCATAAAAATAAAAATCCCGTTCTTTTTGAATATTAGAAAAAGAACGGGATTATATATTTTTTTTGCAAATGCCGTCAGGCTATTGTTTTTATTTCTTCGTCAATCGCCTTTTCGGCAAGTTCAATCGTGCATTTTGTTATTACTTTTGAACCTATTCTTACAACGGGGCCTTTTGAGCATTTTTCAAAACAGAAAGAGGCCTGTACTTCAACTTTATCTTTGATTCCTTTTTTATCAACAAGCTCAAGAATCAATTTTAGAAGTTTCTGAGAGCCTCTGAGCATACAGCTTGTTCCGAAACATACGTTTATCTTAAGAGTCTTTTCGTCAACGCCTTTGTGTATGGTAAAAGGATTTTCGGCAAGTCTCTTTCTGCTCGTATGTTTTGCATGCAGACATTCGTGCGCTTCGTGGCTGCCCGGTTCTTTAAGGAAATCTTTATATATTTTTTGAACGTAAGGATTATCCTGCGGTTTGTGCAGTTCAAGAACCTTATCGTTTTCATAAAGGCATTTCGTTCTCTTTTTTCTTACGTCTAAATCTTTGTAAACGGGCTGGCCCGCTCCTCCGATACATCCGCCGGGACATGCCATAACTTCTATAAGGTCATATTTTTTTGCAGTTCTTATATCTCTTATTACTTTTCTTGCGTTGCCAAGTCCGTGTACTACTGCGACTTTTAAATCTTTGCCGTTTACTTTGACGGAAGTTTCTCTTATTCCGTCTTCTCCTCTTACGAAACTGAATTCGTCTACTTCGTTTGAATCGGCTTTTGCAAGAACGTTTCTTAAAACGGCTTCGGTTACTCCTCCGGAATTCCCGAATATTACGCCGCCGCCTGTTTTAAATCCCATAGGCATGTCAAACGCCGATTGTTCAAGGCTTGCAAAGGTGAGGCCCGATTCTTCTATCATTCTTGCAAGTTCCTGCGTCGTTAAAACAAAATCGGTATCCTGTATTCCGTCCGTTGAAAGTTCCGGTCTTTTTATTTCAAATTTCTTGGCTGTGCACGGCATTACCGAAACCACGATTAAATCTTCTTTTTTTATTCCGTACATTTCGGGAAGTATTTTTTTTGCTATTGAGCCGAACATTCCCTGAGGAGAACGGCAGCTTGAAAGATTTTCTATCATATCGGGATAATACTGTTCCACAAACTTTACCCATGCCGGACAGCACGAGGTAAACTGAGGCAGTTTTTCGCCTTTTGAAAATCTGTCTACGAATTCTTTTGCTTCTTCAACTATCGTCATATCAGCGGCAAAAGAAATATCAAATACTTTTTTAAAGCCCATTGTTCTTAAAGCGGTAACCATTTTTCCTGCAGACGATGTTCCGGTTTCTTTTGTGTCTCCGAAAGCTTCGCCGATCGCGGCTCTTACCGCCGGTGCTATCGCTACTATTACTGTTTTATTTTTGTTGCTTAAAGCGTTCCATACCGAGCTTACGTCGGATTTCGGAGTCAAAGCGCCGGTGGGGCATACTCTTGCGCACTGGCCGCAGTAAACGCATTCGGAAGACTCGAGGTCTTTACCGAAACTGGGGCATACCGCCGAATTTGAACCTCTGTGCGCAAAATCTATGGCGCCGACGGTTTGTATCTCTTCGCAAAATCTCACGCAGTCGCCGCAGAGCACGCATTTTGTCGCGTCTCTTACGATTGACGGTGTTGAAAAGTCGACAGGTTCCGGTTTTCTTACGTTTTGAAATCTGACTTTATGTATTCCAAGTCTTCTTGCAAGAGTCTGAAGCTGGCAGCTTTCGCTTTTGTGGCAGCTTGTGCAGTCTTTGTTATGGTTTGCAAGAAGCAGTTCCACTATTATTTTACGCATTTCTCTGATTTCTTCATTGTTTGTTACTACAACCATTCCTTCCTCTGCCGGAGTGGAACAGGCCGGAAGTATTCCTCTTCCCTGCACGTTAACCATGCAAAGTCTGCATGCGCCGTATGTGCTCAGTTCCGAGTGATAGCAGAAAGTAGGCAGTTCAATATTTGCCTTTCTTATTACTTCAAGAAGATTTTTTTCATTGTCAAAGGTGTATTTTTTTTCGTTTATTGTAATGGTTTTCATTTTTTATCCTCTCTTAATCGCTTTGAATTTGCATGCGTCTATGCAGACTCCGCATTTTACGCACAGGCTCTGATCTATTACGTGTTTCTGTTTTTTCTCGCCTTTTATCGCTTTTACCGGACATTTCATCGCGCAGACCGTGCATCCTATACACTTATCCGGATTTATTGTTATATTTACAAGACTTGAACATGAACCTGCCGGACATTTTTTTTCTTTTACGTGCGCGTCGTATTCGTGTCTGAAATATTTTAAAGTTGAAAGAACCGGATTGGGGGCGGTTTTTCCGAGACCGCAAAGAGAACCGATTCTTACGGTGTGCGCAAGTTTTTCAAGAAGAGGAATAGTTTCAGACGTTGCTCTTCCTTCGGTAATATCTTCAAGCATTAAAAGCATCTGTCTTGTCCCTTCTCTGCACAAAACGCATTTTCCGCATGATTCATTCTGCGTAAACTGCATGAAAAATTTCGCCACGCTGACCATGCAGGTTGTCTGGTTCATAACTACAAGTCCTCCGGAACCTACCATCGCTCCGACTGTTTTAAGAGAGTCAAAATCAAGAGGAAGGTCAAGATGTTCCTGGGTAAGACATCCGCCCGAAGGGCCTCCGATCTGCACGGCTTTGAAAGCCCCTTCTTCAACTTCTCCTTTATCGTTTGTCACTCCGCCCGCTATGTCAAATATGATTTGTCTTAAAGTCGCTCCGAAAGGAACTTCTATAAGGCCGGTATTTTTAACGTGTCCCGTTAATGCGAATGTTTTTGTTCCAGTAGACGTCGCGACGCCTACGCTTTTAAATTTATCAGCTCCGTCTTTTATTATAAGAGGAACGGTCGCGAGAGTTTCAACGTTGTTTATGACTGTCGGTTTGCCCCATAGTCCGCTTTGAGCCGGAAACGGCGGTTTAGGTTTAGGCATTCCTCTTTTTCCTTCAACCGATGCTATAAGAGCCGTTTCTTCTCCGCATACAAAAGCGCCTGCGCCTTCCATTACGTGAAGAGTAAAATTATGGTCGGATCCGAAAAGTTTTTCTCCGAGAAGTCCGTATTCCGTCGCTTTTTTTATGGCTCTTTTCATTCTTTCAACGGCAAGATGGTATTCCGTTCTGACGTATACGTATCCCTCGTCGGCACCTATCGCTTTTGCCGCTATTATCATTCCTTCAATTACGCTGTGCGGGTTTCCTTCAAGAACGCTTCTGTCCATGAAAGCTCCCGGATCTCCTTCATCGCCGTTGCAGATAACGTATTTTTTCGGTCCGGGCTGGATTCTTGTCAGATCCCATTTTCTTCCTGTCGGAAATCCGCCTCCGCCTCTTCCTCTTAAGCCTGAATCTATCATCGTTTTGCATATCTGTTCTGCGGTCATTTCAATACATGCTTTTTTTGCGCCTGAATATCCGCCGAGGCTTATATATTCTTCAATATCTTCGGCTCCGATAAACCCGCATTTTTTGAGAACAAATCTGTGCTGTTTTTTATAGAACGGTATTTCATCATGCCCTTTGCATATTTCTCCGTTTTCGTTATAGCACAGCCTTTCAATAATTTCATTGCCGGCAACGCTTTTTTCAAGAATTTCTTTCACGTCTTCAACCGTAACTTTCGTATAAAGTATTTTATCCGGCATAAGAGCTACAAGCGGTCCCATCTGGCAGAAACCCTGGCATCCGCTTTTTGAAATCATAGTGCTTGCGGTTTCTTCTTTTTTAAACTCAACGCATATATCAAGTTTCATATTTGCGGCGGTTTTCATAAAAGCGTCATAAACTTTCAAAGCGCCGTTTGCCACGCATCCCGTTCCCGCGCAGAGAATTATTCTTTTTTTTATATTTTTTGAGGACGCCTGCACGTCGTTTGTTATTTTATCAAGATCTGTCATTTTAGAGAGCCTCCTCTTTTTTGATTATGCCGTCTATTATTTTTGAAAGTTTTTCCGGCGTTACCTGTCCGTAAACGTCGTTGTCTACAAGCATTACGGGAGCAAGTCCGCATGCGCCCAGACATGATACGGCTTCAACCGTAAAAAGCATGTCTTTCGTAGTTATTTCTTTTCCCTTTAAATTGAGTTTCGTTTTAAGAGCGTCTATAAGAAGAGAGGATTTTTTTACGTGGCATGCCGTGCCGTCGCAGACTTTTATAATATGCTTGCCTTTCGGCTTAAGCGTAAAATGCGAAAAAAACGTAGCTACTCCGTAAACTCTTGCCGGCGAAATATTAAGCGATGAAGCTATAAAAGCCAGTATTTCCTCCGGAAGGTATCTGTAAACGTCCTGTACGGCCTGAAGAATTGGAATAAGTTTTGCCTTATCTCTGCCGTTCTCTTCCAAAATCTGGCAGACTTTGTCAAACTTCCCGTAATTTTCCATACAAATCTCCTGATATTAAATATTTTTATTTATTTTTAATTCAATTTTTTTTGACAAAACCGCAAGAGACGAAGCCAGATTTTCATGCTGCACAATGATTCCGTCTTTTACGTTTATTTTTACCGGCGCAAAATTCCATATAGCTTTAATTCCCGCGTTTACCATTCTGTCGGCAATTTTTTGCGCGTATGCCGCAGGAACGGTTAAAATTCCTATTTCAATATTCATTCTTTTTATTATTTCTTCCAGTTTGTCGGTGTGAAATACGCTTTTTGTATTTATAAATTTGCCTACCTTATCCGGGCTTGTGTCAAAAGCGGCGACTATTTCAAGACCGAATTCTTTAAATCCGTGATAACCCAAAAGAGCATAACCCAAATGACCTGCTCCGACGAGAATCGCTTCGTTTTTTATATGGCAGCATAAAAATTTTTCAATGTTTGCTATAAGTTCTTTTAGTTCGTATCCGACTTTCGGTTTTCCGGCGACTCCGGTTGTTTCAATGTCTTTTCTTACCTGTATGGGATTTAGATTTAGTTCTGTCGCAATTTGAGAACATGAAACAACGGAAACATTTCCGGTTTCAAGAGTTTTTAGATATTGCAAATATACGGGAAGTCTTCTTAAAGTGGGTTCTGAAAAGTCATTTGTTGAATCTAAAACGATTTGATTTTTCAATGTATTCTCCATTAGATAAAAATTTATAGATAAAATTATATCTATTTGAAAATAATTTGTCAACAGAAAAAATGATTTTTTTATAAGACCGGTTAAAAATAAACAAAAATATGAGCTTCAATTACGATTTGTTTATTTTAATCAAAAAAAATCTGATAAATCAATAGAATTCGTTTGCAAAAAAAGAGTGAATTTTATATAATCCGCGTTATTATATTAAAATTGCAGGAGAACTATCATGTCAAGTCCTTTGGCGGTGCTTGAAGCAAAAAAACAGCAGGCGAAAAAAAATCTTGAAGAAATCGGTTATTTTTCAGACGTAAAAATTTATGTCGGTATGGCGACATGCGAAATTGCGGCAGGATCAAACCACGTGATGGAAGTGTTTCAAAACGCCGTTAAAGAAGACAAATCTTTAAAAGGCGTTTACTTAAGCCAGAAAGGCTGCGTCGGAAGATGTAATTTGGAACCTACCGTTGAAATTTATCAGAAAGGGAAAGATCCGGTAAAATATGTAAAAGTAACGGCGGAAAACGCAAAAATCATTATTGAAAAACATATTAAAAAAGGCGAAGTTATAAAAGAATGGGTGGGCAAATAAATGGAAAAACAAATGTTTACTGACAGATTTGCTTCGGTTTTCGGAGATGAAAGTTTTTTTAAAAAACAGAAAAGAATAGCTTTAAAAAACTGCGGTCTTATAGATCCTGAAAATATTAACGATTACATATACGCCGACGGATACAAAGCTTTGGCGACGGTTCTTACAAAAATGACGCCGAAAGATGTCGTTGAAAACGTTAAATCTTCCGGATTAAGAGGAAGAGGCGGAGCGGGATTTCCGACGGGACGCAAATGGGAATTAACCGCCCAGCAGGAATCTGATGAAAAATTTGTAGTTTGCAACGCCGATGAAGGAGACCCCGGAGCTTTTATGGACAGAAGCGTTGTAGAAGGTGATCCGCATGCCGTTATAGAAGGAATGGCGATAGGCGGATATGCGATAGGTTCTTCAAAAGGAGTAGTTTATATAAGAGCCGAATATCCTCTTGCTATAAAAAGACTTATAAAAGCGATTGACGACGCAAGAAAAGAGAATTTTTTAGGTAAAAATATTTTAGGTTCAAATTTTTCTTTTGATATAGAAATAAGATACGGCGCGGGCGCTTTTGTCTGCGGAGAAGAAACTGCTTTAATCCGTTCCATAGAAGGATTAAGGGGAATGCCTAAATCAAGGCCTCCGTTTCCCGCCGCAAAAGGTTTGTTCGGAAAGCCGACTCTCGTAAACAACGTTGAAACATGGGCAAATATTTCATCCATAATAATTAACGGAGCCGATTGGTTTTCATCAATAGGCATTGATAAAAGCAAAGGAACAAAAGTTTTTGCTCTGGCCGGAAAAATCGTAAACACCGGTCTTGCCGAAGTTCCGATGGGAATGACTTTGAGAGAAATTATATACGATGTCGGAGGTGGAATACCCAACGGCAAAAAATTCAAAGCCGTTCAGACGGGCGGTCCTTCCGGCGGATGTCTCACTGACAAAATGCTCGATACAAAAATAGATTATGAATCTTTGATGCAGGCCGGATCGATTATGGGTTCGGGCGGAATGATCGTTATAGACGAAGATTCATGTATGGTTAATATTGCAAAATTCTTTTTGCAGTTTACCCAGGACGAATCGTGCGGGAAATGTATTCCGTGCAGAGAAGGAACAAAAAGAATGCTTGAAATTCTTACAAGAATAACCGACGGCGAAGGAAAACCGGGCGATATAGAAAAGCTTGAAGAACTCGGAAACGTAATTAAAAAAGCGTCTTTGTGCGGACTCGGACAGTCTGCTCCTAACCCCGTATTAAGCACTATCAAAAATTTCAGGGAAGAATACGAAGAACACGTTTATCAAAAAAAATGCAGAGCCGTCGTATGCGATAAACTGATAACTTACACGATAAACGACAAATGCATAGGATGTTCGGCATGCAGAAGAGCATGTCCGGTAGTCGCAATCACGGGAGCTCCGAAAGAAGCTCATACAATCCATCAGGAATTATGTATTAAATGCGGGAAATGTTTCAGAAGCTGCAAATTCCACGCCATTGATAAAACTTCCGAAGCCAAGGAGCAGAAATAATGAGCACTGTTAAAATTTTTATAAATAATAAAGAATATAACGTTGATTCAACTTACACGATAATGAAAGCGTGCGATGAGATAGGAATAAAAATTCCAAGACTATGTTATCATCCCAAACTTTCAATATCAAGCGGATGCAGAATATGCATAGTAGAAGTGGAAGGCATGAGAAATTTTGTGGCTTCATGCTCTTATCCTGTTTCCGAAGGAATGAAAGTTCATACAAATACCGACGCAATAAGACAGGCGAGAAAAGATATTCTTGAACTTATTCTTGACAATCATCCGAAGGACTGCAACACCTGCGTAAGAGACGAAGTGTGCGAACTGCAGCAGCTTGCCTCGTCAATAGGGCTTAGAGAAAGAAAATTTGAAGGCGTTTTAAGAACGCCTTTTGTTGACGCTTCATCGCCTTCAATAGTAAATAACCACGATAAATGTATTTTGTGCGGAAGATGCGTCAGAGTTTGCGCGCAGATACAGAATGTTTCGGCGATAGACTATGCAAACAGAGGTTTCAATACGGTAGTAGTTCCGGCATATAATAATCCGATAGCCGAAAGCGTATGCACTTTGTGCGGACAGTGCGTTAATATCTGTCCGACTGCGGCGCTTACGGAACAGAATTATACAAAAGACGTTTTTTCTCTTCTCAACGATAAAACAAAAGTAAAAGTTGCGCAGATTGCTCCGTCGGTAAGAGTGGCGATCGGCGAAGCTTTCGGAATAAAACCCGGCAATAATATGGCAAGAGAAATAGTCCATGCTCTTAAACTTTTGGGTTTTGACTATGTTTTTGACGCGCAGTTTTCGGCAGACCTCACCATAATGGAAGAGGCCAGCGAATTGCTTGAAAGATTAAACGGACACGGAAAACTTCCCATGATAACATCATGTTCTTCGGGATGGATGAAAGCTCTTGAACAGTTTTATCCGGAACTTATAGAGAATGTTTCAACATGCAAATCTCCGATGTCAATGCTCAGTTCTGTAGTTAAATCGTATTTTGCCGATAAAATAGGCAAAAAACCGACTGAAATAGCAAACGTCGCGATTATGTGCTGCGTAGCTAAAAAATATGAAGCAAAAAGACCGGAACTTGCGATGGAAGACGGAAATCCGGCAACCGATTACGTTCTTACTACAAGAGAACTTGCATGGATGATAAAATCGGCCGGTATAGATTTTAAGAATCTTAAAGGCATGGATTTTGACGCGCCGCTCGGTTTTTCAACCGGAGCAGCCACTATATTCGGCGTAAGCGGCGGCGTTATGGAAGCGGCAGTCAGAACGGCTTACGAACTTGCCACAAAAAGCAAAATGGAAAATATAAACGTTACGGCTGTGAGAGGAAACGAGGGCATAAAAGAGGGAGCCATAAATATTAACGGAACCGAAATAAGAGTTGCCGTTGCAAACGGTCTGGGTAACGCAAGCAAACTTTTTGAAGAATTAAAAAAAGATCCGAATAAATATCACTTTATAGAAGTTATGGCATGCCCCGGCGGCTGTATCGGAGGAGGCGGGCAGCCTTATGCGGGAATACAGGATCTTCCTTTTGATCCGAAACTCGTAAACGAAAGGGCAAAAGCTCTTTATTCTTCCGATGAAAAAAATACGATAAGAAGAAGCCATGAGAATCCGTCCATAATCCAGCTTTACAAAGATTTTTTCGGAAAGCCTCTGAGTGAAAAATCTCATAAGTATCTTCATACCCATTACAAACAAAAATTCCCTAAAGGGATACTTCGCAAAAGCGGCAAGGAGGCAAAATAATGCATACAACTCTTCATCATAACCAGCAGGAAATAAATAACCAGCTGAAAATTTTTATAGACGAAATAAAAAAGAGAGAAAGATCCGATTCTCATCTTATAACCATTCTCCACAAAGCGCAGGAACTCAACGGTTATCTTTCAAAAGAAATAATGGATCTTGTCGCCGAAGAAATGCAGATCCCGACCTCGGTAATATGGGGCGTTGCGACTTTCTATCATTATTTTAAACTTTCTCCGATAGGCAAATACAATATTTCGGTTTGCATGGGAACGGCGTGTTACGTTAAAGGCGCAAGCGAAGTTCTTGAAACGATAAAGGAAACTCTTGAAATAGAAATAGGGGAAACTACCGAAGACATGATGTTTTCTCTTCAGGAGGCAAGATGCATAGGCGCATGCGGACTTGCTCCGGTAGCTATGATAAACGATAAAATTTACGGCGAACTTAACGCTAAAAAAATTACCGATATAATAAACGATTTGAAAAAGCAGGCCGAGGAAGAAGAAAAAATAATTGAAGAGATCATATAATACGCAGTCTATTATTGCGCGGCCGTAATTTTTATTCAATGAAAAAGTTTTTATATTCAAATATCTTTTTTTTGTTTTTTCTTGCGCTTTCAGTTTTTGCGGTATACGGAAAAAGTCTGTCTTTTAAATTTGTAGATTATGACAATCCGGAACTGATTACCAATAAAATAGCTTTTATCTCTGATTTCAAAAATATTCCGAAATTTTTCGTATCATCCTGTTTCGGTTCTAAAGAAGACGTTTATTACAGGCCGGTTTTAACTCTTTCATTTGCTCTTAACGCGATATTTGCCGGAGACAATCCTTTTTTTTACTATATTACCAATATTTTTCTTTTTATCGGCGCGGTTTATTCAATTTATTTTTTTCTTTCCAAATTGAAATTTAACGAAACAATATTAAAATTTATATGCCTTATTATCGCCGTTCACCCGGTTTGCGTATCAAGCGTCGCATGGGTCCCGGCAAGAAACGATACTCTTTTAATAATATTTTTAAGTTTGTCTTTCGGTTTTTTTACAGATTATTTGGAAAAAGGCAAAATCAGATATTTAACCGCGCTCTGTTTGTTTTTTACTGCGGCGTTATTTACTAAAGAAACAGCCGTTATACTGATGCCGGTTTATTTTTTTATCGTTTATTTTTTTGATTTTAAAATAACAAAGAAAAAAATTTTAACCGCCGCTTCGTTTTTGTTTTTAATCTTAATGTTTTATTTTTTTATGAGATATGTTTCCGTAAACGCTATAAACGTGTCTGGGCACATTAAAGATTATAATTTTTACGACACCGGGAATAAATTTTTGCGGATATTTGTTTTTATAAAAAAGGTAATCCTGCCGGACAACATACCGATTTTTGTATATAATTCAAAATTTACGACTGTTGACTTGATAATTCTTGCCGCGTTTTTTTTGATATTTACGTTTGCGTATTTTAAAAAAATCATCGGTAAAAACGTTGCTGCGTTTGCCGCAATATTTTTTGCGCTTAATATGTTTTTGGTTTTTGCCGTAAACGATCTGGCATTTCACAGGGTTTTATTCTCTCTTGTTTCGGCAATAATGATTTTAACCGCGGCTTTAACGTATATTGTTGCAAAATGGCCGGTATCAAAAAAATATTTGTTTTTTCTTTTTGCGTGTATTTTTTTAAGTTTCGGATATATATCGTTTGTCAACGCCGACAAATACCGTAATTCAGATATTTTTTGGCTGAATGCTTTTGCAGAAACTCCGGAATATGACGTTGTGTGGAACGGCATGGGAAAGCGTTATTTTTTTTACGGCAATTACGGCAAAGCAAAGGAGTTTATGGAGGGAGCGAAGAAAATAAAAAATCTTTATGATTACGATCTTAATCTTGCGACCGTATGCATAGCCGAAGGAAATCTTAACGAAGCCGAAAACATGCTTTTAAAATTATTGAAATTAAAAGAGAAGTTGACGACGTTGCTTTATTTAAGCGAAATCGCTTACGTTAAAGGAGAGACCGAAAAGTCATATGAATACGCGCAAAGAGCGTACAAAATTGAAAAAAACAATGTTGTTTTGTTAAGGCATATGGCTAAACTTCATATGGACAGAAAAGAATTTGATAAAGCCGCCGAAAAATACAAGGAATTAATAAAATATGACGGCGGCAATAAAGATTATTATAATAATCTGAGTATCGCTTTTGAAAGAAGCGGCAGTAAGGCCGAATCGTTAAAATATGCGCGCAAAGCTGCCGAATTTGAGTATATTAATAAATAAATATTTTGTATAATATACCGAAAGGACGCAGAGTATGAAACACATAGACGAAGAAAAAATAAACCGGTTGATTCAGTTGCCGCAATGCAGCCGCAGCGAATTTGACGCCATCATAGAAAAATCAAAAAACCTTCAGAGACTTACCACCGAAGAAAGCGCAAAGCTTTTGGCTGTTAAGGATAAGGAACTCATCGATATTATTTATAGTACGGCCAAGTATGTAAAAGATACCATTTACGGAAAAAGAGTTGTGTTGTTTGTCCCTCTTTATATAAATAATATTTGCGTAAACGAATGCAAATACTGTTCGTTTTGTAAAAATAATAAAGTTACAATAAGAAAAAAACTGACCATAGACGAAATCAAAGAACAGACGAGAATTCTTCTTGAAAGAGGCCATAAAAGAATTCTTATGCTTTCATCGGAATCGGCAAACGAGGATGACGACATAGAGTATTTTGTAAAAGCCATAGAAGCGATTTATTCGGTAAGCGTAGGTAAAAATAAAGTAAAAAGAATAAACGTTAATTTGGCGCCTTTAAGCGTCGAAAATTTTAAAAAGTTAAAAAAAGCAGGTATTGGCACATATCAGATTTTTCAGGAAACATACCATGAAGAAACATACAGAAAATTACACGGTAAAGGTCCGAAATCCGATCCCGATAACAGATTAGACGCGATAGACAGAGCTTTTAAAGCCGGCATTGACGATATAGGCATAGGGCCTTTATACGGACTTTATGATTATAAATTTGAGACGCTTGCAATGTTTGAGCATATTGCTTATTTGGAAAAAGAGTTTGGACTCGGCCCTCATGTAGTTTCTGTTCCCAGGCTTGAGCCTGCTTACGGATCTGAAATTTCCCAAAGTAAAAAATATGCATTTACGGATGACGAGTTTAAACAAATGGTGGCTGTTATAAGATTGTCTGTGCCTTATACAGGCATTATTATATCAACCAGAGAAACTGCCGAAATGAGAAATGAATTGTTGAATCTCGGAGTTTCGCAGATAAGCGCCGAATCAAGGGTTTCTCCGGGCGGATATGAAAGATCGGACGACCATAATGCGGTAAAAGACGTACAGTTCAAATTAAACGACCAGAGAAGCATAGAAGAAGTTATCGCTGATTTGGTGGCTTACGGATATATGCCGAGTTTCTGCGCGGCCTGTTACAGAAGAGAAAGAACAGGTAAAGTTTTTATGTCTATAGCAAAACCGGGCAATATTAAATCCAAATGCGACATAAACGCTTTGGTAACTTTTAAAGAGTATTTAGAAGATTTCGCGGCTCCCGAGGTAAAAAAACACGGATATAAACTTATAGAAGAAAAACTGGCGCAAATGCCGGAAACCGATAAGAACGTTGTTTTAAAGTTTTTTGAAGATATAGACAAAGGTATCAGAGACGAATACGTTTAATTGCCGGCCCGGGCTCGCAACGACGCGAGCTTGAATTAACAGCGGATAATCTTAAATAAAAAACGAAGACGGGATATTGACGTCAATATGTTTAAGAAAATAATTAAAAAAATAAATTACCTGATTGTAAACTGGCAGATGGCAAGAAAACATGTGTTCTTGTTAGGAAAGCCCTATATGCTTGTTCTTGATACGACTAATTTATGCAATTTGGAATGCGTATGGTGCCCGACCGGACAGAGAAAAAACACAAGACCTCTCGTTACAATGCCGAAGGAACGAGCTTTTAAAATAATAGATATGTTCGGCCCTTATTTAAAAGAAATTCTTTTGTTTAACTGGGGAGAGCCTTTTTTAAATAAAGATATAATTGAAATTATGTCTTATGCAAAAAAAAAATATTCGCCCTATATTGTAATATCTTCAAATATGAACGTAGAACTGTCATACGAAAATGCCTGTAAAATAGTTGACAGCGGTTTGGACAAGTTTATAGCTTCAATAGACGGCATAACTCAGCAGTCTTATGAAATATACAGAAAAAAAGGCGATTGCGGGCTTGCTTTTGAGAATCTTAAAATGCTTGTCAAAGCAAAAAAAGATATGAATTCTCAGACGCCTGAAATAGTATGGCAGTATCTCGTTTTTAAACATAACGAGCATGAGCTGGCAGAGGCCGAAAAACTTGCTTCCGAATTGGGAGTCGACAGACTTGAGTTTCAAAAACCGTGGTGTCCGGTTGAGTGGTCTTCGACTATTGAAAAATATAGTAATTACGTTGCCGGAAAAGACGTAAAAGAATATAAGTTTAAGGAAGATTACTGCAACTGGTTGTGGAACTCGGTTGTAATAAATTCAAACGGTTCTGTATCGCCGTGCTGTTCGGTTGAAAATGAAAAAGAAGATTTCGGAAATATTTTCGGCCAGTCTTTTTTTAAATTGTACAATAATGAAAATTTTGTTGCCGCAAGGCGATATAATAAAACAAGAAAAAACGGAGAACGCGTTAACAGATGCACCCTATGCGAACATATAGGCACGTGCAATCATAAGCGTAATTAAAACAATGATACAAACACCTAAATCTTTGACTCTTCACATAGGAATATTCGGCAGAACAAACGTCGGCAAATCAACGCTTGTAAATTATATTACAGACCAAAAAACTTCCATAGTTTCAAGCGTGCCCGGAACAACTACGGATTCGGTTTTTAAAACTATGGAACTTCTTCCGATAGGTCCGGTAACTTTTATAGATACGGCAGGTCTTGATGATAAATCTATCCTTGCGAAAGAAAGAATAGAAAAAACAAACCATATATTTACCATGGCTGACGTCGCCGTTATAGTAGCCGAACCAAATGAATGGACGGAATACGAAAAAAATCTTATAGCCGAACTTTCTTCAAGAAAAACGCCTGTGATGATACTTGTAAATAATTATAAAAATATTGAACTTAATAATGAGTTTGTATCGGAAATTTCAAAATATAAATATCAGGTTTCTCCTTTGCTAAAAGGACAGAGAGACGCTTTTTTGAATGAATTTAAAAAAATAATATTTGAAATAACTCCCGATGAAATTTTAAATAATCTTCCGCTTACCGACGTTATAATAAAAAAATATCAGACGGTCGTTTTGGTTGTTCCGATTGATTTGGGCGCGCCAAAAGGGCGAATAATTCTTCCGCAGGTTCAGATGATAAGGGCGATACTGGACATAAACGCCATAGCGCTTATAGTTAAAGACAGCGAACTGAAAAAGTGTCTTGATAATTTTAAAACGCCTCCTGATCTTGTAATATGCGATTCTCAGGTTGTTAAAAAAGTTACGGATATCGTTCCTAAAAACATAAAAGTAACGACGTTTTCTATTATATTTACGGCAAACAGAGCCGACATATCGGAAATGATGGACGGAATTGAAAAAATAAAAAATTTAAAGCCCGGAGATAAAATACTTATAGCAGAAGCATGCACTCATCATGCCAGTTCTGATGATATAGGAAGAATTAAAATACCCAATCTCGTAAAAAAATATCTCGGTTTTGACGTTCATTTTGACGTTACGGCCGGACACGAATATCCTAAAAATATAAAAGATTACGCTCTTGTCATTCATTGCGGCGGCTGTATGATAAACAAAAAGCAGATGGTTTCAAGAATGAATTATGCCGTTAATAACGGAGTTCCGGTAACAAATTACGGTATAGTCCTTTCTTTTGTCAACGGAGTTCTTGAAAGAGTAACGGAGCCTTTTAAATCTCTTATTTTGAAATAAAAGTAGGCGCGTTTTTGGGAGTAAGTCCTTTTTTGACTTTATGGTAATAATCGTATGTCATTGAAGGTTTGTCGTTTAGAACTTCGGCGTTTGTCAGCTTTCCTAAAAAGACTGTATGGGTTTCTGTATCCAAAACGGAAATTATGTCGGCTTCAAAATAAGCGTTTGCAAAATCGGTTACTGCCGGAATTCCGTTTTGCCCGTTTATAAAATTTGTTCCCGCAAACTTATCAAAATCCCTTGAGCTTCTGAATCCGAATTTTCCTATAAACTCAAAAGACGCTTCTTCTGTAAGGCATGAAGCTGCAAATTTTCCGCTTTTCTCAAGCAAAAAGTGCGTATTGTTTTGTTTTGATATGCTGATTGCGATACTTGGCGGATTTGACGTTATCTGAAAAACCGTATTTGCAATCTGCCCTCCGGTTTTGCCGTCAAAAGCAGATGTTATTATAAACATGCCGTAATGTATTTTTGTCAAAGCATTTTTATCCATTTTGCACCCTCCGTTTATTTAAAAATACCGCCTGTCTGCATACACCACAAAAGCAAATCCATATGCGGCATAGGAATTTTTACCTTTTTACAGAAGCCGTTCATTTTTTTTTCTATTTCCAGATATTTATTTACGGTCAAAGTTTCCGGTATTTCGTCTATTGCTTTAAATAAACATAAATTTTTCAATATATGGCGGTCAAGGATAGCCAGATTCTGCCCCATGCCGATGTTTCTTAAAAAGTGGCCGGCTTCTTTATATCCGAATCCTTTTATATTGTCAACAAGCCATTTTCTTAATTCAAAATCGTTTTCAAAAGACATGATTTTGTCTTTGATTCTTATTTTTTCTTTTTCGGTAAAAAGATTTCTTGCTTCAACAAGATATTTTGCTTTATTATTGTGAAATCTTACGCCTGTTATATTTTTTGCGAGTTTTAAAGCGTCGGCTTTCATAAGAAGATTTTTTTGATCAAGCGTTTTAACGGCCTGCCAGCACGATAATGCTTTTGACTGCGGAGTAAATATGCAGAAAGCTAGCTCCGCGAATATTTCTTCGTCGGATGCGGTTTTTTTTACGGATTCAAAATGGGAAACTCTCAAATCAAGTTCTTTCTTAACCGATTTCCAAAACGATACAAGTTCTTTGGTGTTTTTCAAACAGACATTTTTGGAGTGTAAATCAACGAATTCTATATTTAAAAGCATTGTTTTTTCAGGAGCGCCCCCAAGGAGAATTGAACTCCTGCTGCATGATTGAAAATCATGTGTCCTAACCCCTAGACGATGGGGGCACTTTAAGAGTGAGCCCGGCGCGACTTGAACGCGCGACAGCTTCATTAAAAGTGAAGTGCTCTACCAACTGAGCTACGGGCCCGCAAACTGACAATGCATAGGAGTTTATCAAAAATTAAAAATCTTGTCAAACGAAACTCTTTATTTGATATTTTAAATATACTATAATACGCAGGTACATTACTATTAATTTTAGGACCGGAGATTGTGATGAGAAAAATTAAAATATTTTTAATTGACCATTGGGGAAAACTTTCAATAGCTTTGGGATTTATTTTATTGATAATTCTTTCCGTATGGGGATTGAGCAAACTTGAATCTTTTTACAGAAATATGACGCTTGCCACTCTTCCCGTGCAATTATTTCTCGGCGCCATAAACGCCATGATTTTTGTCGGAATGTATCTCTATTTTTTCAGAGGAGCATTCGGGAAAGTTAAAAAAAATAAAATCAAAGCGGGAGACATAAACGTAAAATTCAGCGACGTAATAGGACTTGAAGCCGTAAAAAGAGAAGCGATGGAAGTGGTGCAGCTTATCAAAGATTCGGCTAGAGTAAAAAAAATAGGCGGCAAAATAGTTAAGGGAATTCTTTTGATGGGGCCTCCGGGCTGCGGTAAGACATTACTTGCAAAAGCAATTGCGACTGAAGCAAAAATGCCGTTTCTTTCAATGTCAGGAAGCGAATTTGTCGAAGTTTTTGTGGGAGTCGGAGCTTCAAGAGTAAGACAGCTTTTCCAAAAAGCAAGAAAACTTGCCTATGCCGAAGGCGCATGCATTCTTTTTATAGATGAAATTGAAGTTATAGGAAGAGGAAGAACATTTTCATATATGGGCGGCGGCGAGGAAACAAACAGCACGCAAAACCAGCTTTTGGTTGAGCTTGACGGACTTGAAACCAAAAAAAATAATATCATAGTCATAGCGGCCACAAATGCAAATGAAAGCGTTTTGGATAAAGCTTTGCTGAGACCCGGCAGATTTGACAGAAAAATTTATATAAATCTTCCTAATTTGAAAGAAAGAGAAGATTTGTTTAAATTTTATATTAAAAAGGTTAAATCAGCTCCAGATATTGACGTTTCAAGACTTGCGAAAAAATCTGTTTACAAATCTCCGGCCGAAATAGAAAACATAATTAAAGAATCTGCTTTAATTGCCACAAGAAAAGGGAAAGATTTGATAGATATGGACGATTTATCGGAAGCTATGGACAGAATAGATTTGGGATTGGAAAGCCATATAACAATGACGGATAAAGAAAGAGAAATGACGGCGTATCATGAAGCCGGTCATGCGACCACGTTATATTATCTTCATCCTACCGACGATGTGTTTAAGGCCTCCATAAAATCAAGAGGACAGGCGCTCGGGCTTGTTTCGCATAATCCGAAAGAAGAGCTCCATACGCAAAACAGGGAAAAATTAATAGCAGACATAATAGTAAGCCTTGCCGGATACAGCGCCGAAAAGATGAAATACGGCACTACTTCCACCGGAGTTTCTTCCGATTTCAAAAAAGCTATGGCTATAGCAAACGCTATGGTTTGGCAGTTCGGCATGGGAGATGAAGGATTTATCGGCGATTTTACCGTTATTCCTAAAGAAGATATATCGTCTAATTTGAAAGAAAAATTAAATACTCAGACTATGAATATATTAAATTCATGTCTTCAAAAAGTCAATGAATGCATTAAAAACGAATGGGCCATTGTTGATGAAATAGCCCAGTCTTTGCTTAAGAAAGAAGAACTGGACTACGATGATATCAACGAAATTTTCGCCAAATACGGCAAAAGCAAGGAAAAACCTGAAATAGACACAAATATAATAATAAACAGCAATCAAGATGCCGAAATTTCACCTAATATCTAAAAGTTTTATTTTAAGCGGACTGGCATTGATTTTGTTAAGTTCCTGCGGACCTACATATCCGAAAGAAACGCTTGTATCCGATATAGAAAAACTTGTCAAAAAAGAATCCGGATGCGACGCCAGAGTCTCTTTTATAAAAGACACGGTTTATCTTGATATGCCGATGAATACGGTTGTGTCGTCTAAAAATGAGGTTTTTTCCGAAGCCATAACCGCGTTGCAAAACGGCGTTTTTGCCGTTACAAGAATAGCATTAAGTTCCGATGCGGATATAAAAATTATCGTTATTACGGCATTTGATCCCGAGTATACGGTATCATTGAGAATGATTCAAAACATAGAGGATGTAAAAAGTTATTTTTACCAGCGTATTTCAAAAGATGATTATGAACAGAGGCAGCTGATAGAAATAGAAGGACCGGATACCGCAAAACAATCAATACTTAACAGACATTACGTCAGTCAGGAAGAATTTGTAGGAAGATTAATAGTGTCTCAGCTTAATATGTTGGGCAGAACCAATCCTTTTTTGGCTACGGTTATAAATTCGCTAAATTTAAAATATGATTCCGTAAACAGCGGCACAATTATTATAATTGCCAAAGGCCTTACGAATCTTATGTCGGAAACGCTGATAAGAAAGCTGATATCCGAAGAATTAAACAAAAATATAAAGAAGTACAAGCTTTTTTCAATAAAATATGTTAGAATATTATCTAAGGAAGGGACTGTTGTCATGGAAGTCCCTGCGGTTTTAAATTAGAGAGCGTAAAAACCATGAGTAAAACTGTATGTTTTCTTATTACTTTGGTTATGCTTCTTGGAATGGGCGCTGAGTTGAGCGCAAGCGTTAAAACGGATGCTTGCTCGGATTCTTTCAGTGATTTTGTAGTTGACCAAATTCAAAAAAATTTTTCACAAACCCTTTCGTCTCCGGTTCGGCAGGACGATAAAAAATCCGACGGTTTTCTTTTGCTGTATGTAATAAACCAAAATCAGGAAAATAATTCTTTTAACAAATTTTCAAACAATAATAAATATATTCAGGCGTCAGTAAAATTTGAAAATAATGTTTTATTTTTCAGCGATATATGGCGGCAGTATATGCGTCACCGCGGACTTGATGATTATAAAATTAATTTAAATTCGTTTATTGCCATAACGGCTGTAAATGACGGCGGCGTAAATATCAAGTCGTTTATTTAAAGACTGGCAGAAATGCCGGTCTTTTTATTTTGGAGTTAAATATGATAAGAAAAATTTTGTCGGTTTTAATTGCCTTCGCTCTTTTGGCTCCCTCGTTGCCTTCGGGAGCATTTTCCGCGGCGGTTGCTCCTTCGGCGGGTTTTGACGGGTTCGGCAAAATCACATCGGCAAGTTTCTATGACGGAGATACAATCGTAATCAATATTCAGGATTTACATAACAATAAAGAAGTTCAGGAAAATACGTATAAGCTTCTTACAAGTTTAAATCAAAAATACAAAGATATTGAAGTTTATCTTGAAGGCGCGTCAAAAGACGTAAATATGAACGAACTTGTAAAAGGCATGGATAAAAATTCGGCTGATACGATTATGGACGCCCTTTACAGAGGAACGCAAATAAGCGGAACGGAATATTTCGGTTACAAAAACAATATAATATTGAAACCTACGGAAGAAAGCGGAATATATGATGAGAATATCAAAAACTTTGCCGAGTTGATTGATAAAAGACAGGAAATTAAAAATTTATTAAAAATTAAAGAAACAAACATAAAAAATATTTCCGACAAATATTTAAACGCCCGGCAGAGACGAATATTAAGGATATATAAGAAATACAGAGATAAACAAATAGACGCGAATAAATTTCATGAAAGGCTTTTAACGGAAATTCAAAAGTCTCAGATAAACCTAAACAAATATATAAATTTCAGTTTATATCTTGAAATTTTAAAACAAAATAAGCAAACCGATAAAATTAAAGCGCAAAAACAACTGCAGCAGTTATTGTATGATTTAAAAGGAACGGTATCTTTCCGCGAATATACCGACTTGTTAAAATTGTCCGATAATCTGACGAATATGGACGTTGTTTTTTCATACATAAGTTCAAAAGTGTCAAATGTTGACAGATACGTAAAATATCCCGATTTGTTTAAGATGATAGATATTATAGAAAAGGCAGGTCTTGTAGATCCGCTTGATTTGGTTGCGGAAGAGGGAGAAATAATAAATGATTTATTGCTTGCCGGCTGCACGCATAAAATTCAGAAAGATATCGTTTTTTTAAATAATTTTATAACAATATATGAAAATTTTATTTTGGCCAACATAAGTTTTAATGAATATAATGTTTATAAAAAAAACATAAGGTTGTTTTATAAACTTTATTACAAATATATGCCGGATGATAATTTTACGCTTCTCATACCTTATGAAAAAACGGCCGAAAAATTTAACGAATTAAATATAAAGAGAAATGAATTATTCGCAAAAAATATTTTATCGGGCATAGACCGCGCGTCCGTTAAATTTGACAAGATATACGGCAAATATTCAAATATTGATATGACGTTAAAAGCTTTGCCCTCGGCAAAAAAAATAAAAGTTGTGGTTACCGGAGGATTTCATACTTCCGGAGTCAATAAAATCCTGGAAAAAAATAAAATATCGTATCTTACGATCACGCCCAATATAAAAAATAAAGACAATAACTGTGAAAAATTGTATTTTAACAATATTCTGGCTCAGGCGGATTCGGACAGAAACGCTATAGCCGCGATGCCGCTGTCTGAACAGTATCCGTTGCCGCTTGCAAAAGATTTGGCCGAAATCATATCCGTTCTCAGACAATCGGGTAAAAGCTGGCAGGATATATCAAAAATGTTTGATTCAATCATAAAAGAAAGAGAATTGAGCGCAAATATAAAATTCTCTTATGACTCCGAATCTGAAACGGCGTTTTTTGATATTTTAACCGATGACGGCAAACCGCGTAAAATACAATATAAAAAAGGAAGCATCGCCATAAACGGAGATTCTGTTTTTCAGTCAACCGCATTGGGAGTACATCTTAAAATGTTAATAGTTCAGGCGTTGGCGCCGGGAACTTTTACTTCAAGAATAAGAGAATATTCTGAAATTAAAGATAACGATTATATGACGGCGGCGCTTTCTCTGCTTGATACACAGGGCGTTCTGCTGCCTAGTTTGAAGGATGCAATTTTAATGTATCTTTTTCTTTTTGAAACTGATAATTCCGAATTTGAATATGAATCCGTTTTAAAAGACGAACTGAGAAAAAAGTCAATGTCCGATTATGAAATTGTAGTGGGACAATCCTATAATCTGATGGGTAAGAAAGACGATACTTACGGACAAAGTACGGAATACGGATGTCTGGCCTATATTGATTATGACAGAAAGATATTTTATATCCATTCGGATTTAATAAATTATTTCAAAAACAGCGTTACCGATAAATCTCCAAAAGAAGCGGAAATTGCCGCAAGAAAATTTTTCCATAGTCTTGTAATACACGAAACTCTTGAAAGAGACGCGCTTACCGGCCGGGATTTGATTTTTGACGAGTATCTTGTAAAAAAACAGTCTGACGCAGACGGGCAGCGCAAGCGTTCCTATTCAACCGCGGCGTTTCATGAATTTTTACAGAGCGGATACGCGGAAGGCAAGGGGTATTCTGCCGAGGAAATCGTCAGGCAAAGAGAATTACTTGATATTTTTGATATTATCATACAGGATGTAAATTACAGGCGTTCCGAATACGGAGACGTTATTTCAATAGTTCAGTCAAATACGGAATATCCGCAGGATATAAAATCAGACTGGCTGGCAATAAGAGCCGGAGATACCGCCGTTATAAGCCGTTATGCAAAAAGTTTGGCCGATAAAATTTTTGAGCAGATGAAAAGTCAGGCAAATTATCATGCCGGTTATTATGTAATAGCATACAGAAAATCTTCAACGCAGCAATATATGCGGGAAATAGTAAAAAGCGTTGAATACGAATTAAATCAGAAAAAAAGCGGAATTCCGATAAAAATGGTTGAAATTGAAGAAGACGCGGATCCTTCGGTACAAGGTCCGGAAAGATTTAAAGTTCAGGATGAAAGCTCCATAAGCGATGCAAAAATATTTTTTATAGACGATATTATTTCAAAACAAAGCGATACTTTCCATTACATATATTTATACTTTAAAAATAACGGGAATGTTGTGCAGCCATGCGTATTTTTTGATCTGTCACAGGAAGATTTGAACAATACTCTTTCGGATCAAACTTATGACGATATTTTAAAAGATTCTTCCGAATTTATAGAACTTCTGAAACAATTTAATCCGAAAGTTACAAAATATCCAATTTATTGGCTTGTAAGAATGATGAATGACAACGAAAAAATATCCGCCAAACAACTTAACAGATTTATAAACGCTCTTAATAAAACCGCTAAAAGAAAAATTATAACGGCCGCTGTTGAACTTCTTAATTCTCCCAATAAAATCAGAGGCGTCAATTCAGGAGACCTTATTTATCTTATAGCATGTCTTGCAGCCGGGAAAAAACTGACTTTTAATGAAGTAGGCGACGCTTTGGTAACTTTTTTTAAAGACGAGGCAAACAGAGATATAGCCTCATCGTTCGGAGCAGGCATCTCCGACGGTAAAGTTATGGAAATTGATTATTACGACTGGCAGGATAAAACGGCTCTTGCGATACCTTATGCAAAAATTAAGGGATACGATATGTTGAATGTGGCGCATTTGGGATATATGACCGATTTGCAAAGAGAAATGGTCGCTCTTTATGCCCAAAAATACAAAATTGTTTTTGAAGACGAGAAAAGAAAATTAAAACATAAAAGATTTGAACCTTATATAAGCCGCGGTTTGAAAGATGAAATCGCCGATATAGAGAAACGCCTTATTGAAGCTCAGAATGAATTTAAAAATAAAAAGATAACAAGCGCCGAGTACGCCAAAAAAGTTAAAGAAATTATGAACATAGCCGTTGAAATATCTCTTAAAATAGTGAAAGATAATTACAATATAAATATAGAGAGAACATTTTTTGACATAATAGTCGGCGGTTCTCTTACAAAAGGGAATATGATGTTTGATTCGGATATTTATTACGATATCGTTACTCCCAACGAGGATATGTCCGTTTTGATTGATGAAAAATTTGCGCCTGTGTATTCTTTTATATTAAACAGCATAGGGCTTGAAACATACGCCGTTACAAAATATTCAAGCAGTTTTGAAAATAAACAAAATATGAGCACGGTTACCGACGAGAGAGGAATAGCGGTTTTTATGGATTATGAACCGTTGTATGACGACGGACAGGGGAAAGAAGAATATAAAAGGCTAAATTTAAAACTTATAAATAAATATCTTAAAAGCTTGTTGAAACAGGCTCTTGAAAACAAAGAGGAAACTTTAAAACTTATAAGAGCAATGACCAGAAATTATTATGCCGTTTCGGTAAACGGCTCCGGATGGATAGGGAATTCTTTCGTGCAGTCGCATGATGAAAATTCTTCTTTTAACACCAGATATACAATTTTGGCGCTGGAATCAAAACTTAAAGAAATAATATTTGAATACCTGTCGGGATTAAGCGCGGATGAGATTGATAAAATAGATATACCAAAGGGCGTCGGCAAACAAATTGATTTTATAAAAAGAAACATAAAAACGGTTTCGCCGGAAGTTATTGACACTCTGTATTTAGCGTGGCAAAGCCTGTCGCAGATCAGGTTTGACAGGCCGAAAGACGCATGGTCCGGTTTTTATACCGGACTTGAAAAATCCGGATTAATGAATGAAACTGAAGCCAGAAAAGCAATAAATGATTTTATAAATATAAATCTTGAGGAAACCCAGTCTGAACAAAAACGCGACTTTACTTCCCGTGATTTTTTGCAGATAGTTGAAACTTTTATATATGCCAATTCAAAAGATGTAACGTCTTTCAAAACCGCCTACAGAAAATACAGGCACATAGAAAATCTTCTTGTAAATATAAAAGAAGACGAGGACAATAACGAAGTAGCATACATGGCAAAAGCCATAGCTCTTCTGAGCGATTTTGATGATGCTACGCTGCTTAAATTTTACGAGTTCCCGCAGATTGCCGGCAACGGACATTCTGATAAGATAAAGGAATATATAGAAATTGTCAAAAAATCCATAGAAACGATTAAAAAGATAGATGAATTTCCTAAATATACAGGCTTAAACGGATGGAGAACTCTTCAGAATTACTGGGATAATATAATTCAGATATCGGATAATCCGCAGACGCTGCTGGCTCTTTTTGCGTATATGCTTGAAAAAACAAAAAACATAGAAGACGATGAAAAAACAAAAGAAGGAAAGAAAAAAAATGATTATCTTGAAACGATGTATAATATTTATCTTCCTTCCATATACCGTCTTCTTGGAAGCGGCGCGTATGAATATGCAAGAAACAATCTTTTTATTTCCACAAACCCGGTTGAATATCTTAATATCTTAAAACTTGTTAAACAAATATACGGCGCGGATATTCCACAGCTTACAGAATTTAAGGATATGAAAATAGTCGTTTCCTTGAAACAATTTTTGGCGGCCAAAGGTTTTGATTTAAAAAATATAACTATAAAATCAAGAGTAAAAACACCTTACAGTATGTTTGAAAAAATGACGTCCGGAAGAAGAAACAAAACGCAAGCCAGCGAGTTTGGCAAAGATTTTAACGCCGATGATCCTAAAATAATATCAGAATTTTTAAAACAGGTAAGAGATGTTATGGGTCTTCATATAATTATTGAAAGTCCTGATATCAGCAGTGATGCTTTGTCTGAAGCTCTTAAAGAATTTATAGCTTTACAAGCCGCAAAAAGAGTTGACGAAAGCGACAACAAAAGAGATTTGGAAAGAATAAAATATAATTTTTCAATAAGTTATCCGAAAGGCAAAACGGAAATTCCAGTTGAAGCCTGCATTTACTCAAGAAAAGCGTATAACGACGAAACTTTCGGAAGATACGATCCCAATAAAAAAGACGTTAAAGAACCTCATTTTATATATAAGCTGGGGACTACAATAAAGGAAAATTTTTACGCCGGAATTTTCTTTAAAGGAATGAAACGTAAAAATTTCGTTATAACAACCGACGACGAAGATATAAGCGACGATTTCTGCGGGAATTTCAATAAAATAAAAAATAAAATACAAACAAACAGAACGGTTATGTGTTTTGTCGAATATTGGAATGAAGTGTATGTCGTTGACGTTCCGGAAGGTTCCGTTTTAATGGATGTCATATTTCAGCCTTATTTTACAAACGAACACCCGCTTGTCGTTTATAATTCCGACGGATATCTTTTAAATAATAAAATGCCGGTCAAGTCTAACGGATATTATAAAATCGCAATCGGGGAAGGGAACCCAAATTATGACAAAAAAGCCGGGCTTAAAACCGTAAGAGCAAGACTCTACAGGGCGATTATTAACGGCAGGGAAGCGGCATCCGGAACCGATTCGGACGCTTTTAAAGAAAAACTTGAAAAAATAAATGTCGTTGAACGCATCCAGAAACTTATAGATAAAGTTAATGACGGAGATCTTGATTGGAATTTGTTTTTAAATATAATTTCGGATATTCAGTTGTTTGACGGAATTTTAAAAAACAGAGAAGAATACAATAAAATAATAATGCGGGCTCAGTATGCGGCGGCCGAAAAAATATTAGAAGCTTTATCTTCGGTTCCGCGTTCGGCGGAAACCGCAGCGGCGATTGAAAAATTTAAGAAAATTATCGGCAGACTTCAAACCGGCAATGAGTTTTTATCGGCTGAAAACAAAACGGCGATTGATGAGATTATAAGTTCATTTATGCAGATATTGGATAAAGAAAATTCAAAAAAATCCGACGCCGCTTATGATAATTTAAAAGTATTGTTTTTTCTTGAAACAAGACAGGTTGATATGTATATGTTGGCATCGGAAACAGAGAAAATTAAAAGAGCGTATCTTGACATAGGTTCAGTGTCTGTTTCTGATTTTTTTACAAATTCCGTAAAAATAGCAAATCATTATAACTTATTAAATGTCGGAGAATTATGGCAGGCGTTTGTTTTGGGAATTTTGGACAGGCATACGGTTATTAAAAATACTGACGGCAGAGAAATGGAACTGGCAAATTATTATGATCCGGATTACCGTAATAAAATTATGCCTTTGATTTCACTGGGCAGAAATGTTAAGAAACTTGCCGAATATGTCGCCGGAGTTCCTTTGCTTGAAGAATATTCGGGGCTTGTTATGCAGATGCTTTTGAGTTTATACGAACAGGGAGCCTATGATATAGAGGATTTACTGGCAAAAGAAACTCCGTTTTTATTACAGAGCGAAGCGGATTCCGTTAAAGAGACCGTTAAAAACAGGCTCGGTCTTTCAAAAGTTGATATCAAAGTTTCTCCTTCTCAGGATTTGTTTATGGCAAAAGACGCTTATTCTTTTGCCACATTGGATGTCGGAGAAGATACCGCTACTCTTTATATAAGCGAAATATTTTTGAAACAGCTTGAAAACGGCAGCGACGAATACAGAGAAAGAATATTGGCCTTATTGGTTGAACATGAGTTGGGCGAATATGAATTTTTAAGAGATAATCCCGAAGCGGATTATGAAAAATTTCATGAACAGTCTGATCAAAAAGAATTGCTGGATTTTGCGGACGGAATAGCGGCGCAGATAAGCGAATCGGCTATGGAAACAAACGCGGAAAACATAAAGGGATTTAATAATACCGTTTTCGGGAATGTAACCGAAAACGGATCATATTTAAACGGCGTATTGATGGTGTTTGCAAAAATTATACCAGGTGTTTTAACCGGCGACACTGATATAAATGCTGACGGAAAATCAGGGCTTGACGCAATTCCGTCCGAAGTTTTAAAATCTGTTTTGTTTGTAATTCAAAATCTTGGAGATGACCGTGACAATGTCAGACAAAACATGTTTATATTATTTAACAATATGAAAATTAACGGAAAACAAAATCCGGTTTTTGCTTCAAAAGAAAGTCTTTTGGCCGAAATTTCAAAAACGGGAATAAGCAAAACAAAGTACGCCCTTATTGAAAAATATATTAACTGGATTTATGAAACTGACCAAACAATGCCGGCAAAAGATATCGGTATTCCGGAGTCAATTACATCTCAGCTTGAAAAAGACGTTGAAAATACAAGGAAAATATTATTTGCCGCATAAAAATAACACTTGTTTTAATATTATAAAAAATATATAATCAAAATCCTATATATGAAAGATTGTATTTTTTGTAAAATTATCGCAGGTGAAATCCCTGTAAAAACTAAAGTTTTTGAAGATGACAAAGTTTTTGCTTTTGAAGATATAAATCCGCAGGCTCCGGTGCATATACTTATCGTTCCCAAAAAACATATATCCTGCTTAAACGAAGCAAGTAATGAAAATTTGGAATTGTTGGGATACATACAGTTAGTCGCCTCTCAAATTGCCAAACAAAGAGGCCTGGAAGGCGGATACAGATTAGTCAATAACTGCGGCGCAGATGCAGGACAGACGGTATTTCACATACATTATCATTTATTGGGAGGCAGGATTTTTGCCTGGCCTCCGGGTTAAAGATTAGTTTATACAAAAAGGCGGTGTAAAGTTTCAATGGTAAGCGTAAAAGTTAGAGATGGCGAATCTATAGAGGAAGCCATCAGAAGATTTAAGAGAGAATGCGAAGGCAGCGGAATAATGCAGGAGATCAAGAACAGAGAATTCTATAAATCTCCGAGCGTTTTAAGAAAAGAAAAACTTGCCGAAGCCAAAAGAAAAATTCGCAGGAAAATGATGAAAGACAACAACTGGTCAAAATAAATATGGTTGTTTCTTAAATTAAATGAAAAACGCAATAAGAGGGTATATTTAAATTTACCCTCTCTTGTGTTTTTCTATCCGGAAGGTAAAATGAATTTAAAACAGATGTATGAATTTTTTGTTGCCGACGGTATTAAAAACGATCCGCGCGGAGAAAAAGAAGTAAAAATTCTGCTGGACGAAAAAAATAAAGAATATAAAAGCCTTGACGAAAAGAAAAAAGAATTTTACGACAAAGATACTCTGACTAATCCTTATTGCGATTCAAGAATTCTTTACGGAACAGGCGATGAAAAAATAAAATCCGTAATGGTGGGCATTGACATAGAAGTGCCCGAACTTCTTCTTGCCAGCCAGTTAAAACTGTCCGGCAAAAAAATTGATTTGGTGTTGGCGCATCATCCGGAAGGCAAAGCCTACGCTACATTCCATAACGTTATCAATATGCAGTCCGAAATAATAAATTCGCACGGCGTTCCTATTAATATAGCCGAAAGCTATGTTTCTTCAAGAGCCGCGGAAGTGGGAAGAAGCGTAAGCGGACAGAACCACCAGAGAGTTTATGACGCGGCAAAATTACTTGATATCCCCTTAATGACGGCGCATACGGTTGCCGACAATAATGTCGTATCGTATCTGCAAAAAAAACTTGATAAGTTACAGCCCAGATATTTAAAAGATATAATCGCTTTTTTGGAAGATATTCCGGAATACAAATATGCCAAAACTTACGGAAACGGACCGTTCATACTTAACGGCGGAGATAAATCTAAATGCGGCAAAATATTTGTTGATATGACCGGCGGTACGGAAGGCCCGACGGAATTGATAGAAAAACTCGCAAACGCAGGAGTCGGAACGATAGTCGGCATGCATATGAGCGAAAAGAATTACAATAATGCCGTAAAACATAAAATAAACGTAATAATAGCGGGACATATTTCGTCGGATAATCTCGGCATTAATTTGATGCTTGACTCATTAGAAAAGAAATACGGGAGTTTGGATTATATTGAATGCTCGGGTTTCAGAAGATTTAGAAGATAAGATTTTAAAAAAGTTGGGATAATGGCAATTTCCGATCATATCATAGACCAAATAAGAACATCTTCAAGTATAGAATATGTTATACAGGAATATGTACCCGATTTAAAAAAGTCGGGCAAGAACTGGAAATGTTGCTGTCCGTTTCACAGCGAAAAAACGCCGTCTTTTGTGGTAAGCCCCGAAAAGGGAATCTTCAGATGTTTCGGCTGCGGGGTTGCCGGCGACGTTTTTAAGTTTGTTATGCTCATTGAAAATATTCCGTGGATTGAAGCCGTCAGAAAACTGGCTCAAAAAAGCGGCATAACCATAGAAGAAAGAAAAGAAGACAAAATTGCTCTTTCGGAAAAAGCGAAAATTTTTGAATTGCTTGAAAATGCCGCAAGGTTTTATCACAGATGTTTTATTGAAAGCAAGTCTGCGCAGATTGCAAGAGACTATTCAAAAGAAAGAGGCTTGAGCCAGGAAACAATACAAAAATTCATGATAGGATACGCCCCGAAAGGAAAACTACTTGAATCTGCTTTGAAAAAGGGCTATTCTTATGAGGAATTGGTTAAAGCCGGACTTGTGACAAAAACCGAATCGGGTATGTTCTTTGAATATATGTCGGACAGGCTTGTGTTTCCGATACTTGATATTCAGGGCAGAGTTGTCGCTTTCGGAGGCAGAACTTTAACGAATCAGAAGACAAAATATTTAAATACTCCCGAGACTGCCGTGTATTCAAAGTCGGCAAATTTATACGGATTATTCCAGACATTGCCTGATTTAAAGAAAGATAAGAGAATCATATTGCTTGAAGGATATATGGATGTTGTTATGACGCAGCAGTACGGAATAAGCGGCGCGGTTGCTTCGCTGGGCACATCTTTTACGGCGCAGCAGGCAAAATTAATCGCAAGATATGCGGAAGATATAATTGTTCTTTTTGATTCAGACGATGCCGGAAGAATGGCTACTCAGAGAGCTCTGGAAATTTTTGCCGAGAACGACATAACTTCCAGAACAGTTTCTTTACCGGAAGGTATTGATCCGGACGAATATCTTCTTGAACACGGGGAAAAATCTTTTGACGATTTGATTAACAAAAAATCAAAATCGGCGATAGATTTTATGACCGACAGAATTACGGGTTTTAACGATTTAAAAAAATCAGGCGGCAAAGCAAAAGCTGCTTCTGCGCTGCTTGATTTTGTCGTAAAAAATAAAAATACGATAACGCAGAGAGAATATATAAGAGAAATATCCCAGAGATTGAATCTTGAAGAAGAAATACTCTGGCAGGAATTTAAAAAAAGAAAAATTTTTAAGACTGAAAATATAACAAAGCAGGATTTGTTAATTAAAGATAAAAAAGACAAAGAAGAAAAAACTTTGGAAGAAGAAATGATAAAATTTCTTCTGTCGCAAGATTGCAGGAATTTTGCCGACAAATTGGACGGTGAGTTTTGGACGTCCGAAAAATGCCGGAAAATACACGGGTTTTTAAAAGAAAAAAAAGACGTCGCGGCTGCGGAAATATTATCCAAACTTGAAGATGATGACGCGAGATGGTTTTCCGGTTTGGCGATTGAAGCGACAGCAAAGACGGGCGATTTGCAGGAAATTTTTGATTCTTTATACAGGGATATTCAGTCCGAGAAACTCAAAAACGCGAGAAAAAGGCTTGAAAAAGAAATATTGCTTATGACTGACGGAAAAATTCCGGTAGACGCTGAAAAAATTAAGGAATATAATTTATTAACCTCTAAAATAAAAGGTTCGGGGAAAAACAAATGACAAAAAAAGATCTTTTTAAAAGTTTGATTGAAATCGGCAAGGAACAGGGGTATGTCACTTACGATGAAATAAACAAGCATATTTCGGAAAACGACATGACTTCCGACAAGATTGACAATCTTTTTATAAAATTCAGCGAACTCGGAATAAATATAGTAGACAAACAGCAGACGTCAACCAAAAAAGCGAAAAATAATGTAGCCGAAACGTCGGATATAGTCGTAAAAACAAGCGATGACGACGAAATGAATCCAGTAAGAATGTATCTGACGGAAATGGCGAAAGTTCCGCTGCTGCAGAGAAACGTGGAAGTTGAACTGGCAAAAAACGTAAGAGAAAACGAAAAGAAATTAACTTATATAGTTTTGGAATCGCCTCTTATCATAAAAGAAGTGAAAAGCTGGGATACTTTGATAGAGCAGGACGAGATGACTCCCAAGGAGCTTATGCCCAGAGGCAGAAAATCTACGGCGCAGCTCAGAAATATGAGAATTAAGGTTAAGGAAACCGTAAAAAAAATAGGGCAGCTGGAAAAAAATATAGAAACTGTTTCGGCAAAACTTAAACAAAAAGGATTGTCGGAAAAAGAAAAAGCGAAACTTACCGAGAAAAAGACCGCTTTAAGGGGAGAAGTAATTTCGCTTATAATAGGCCTTAATCTTAATCAGGATAAAGTAAAGAGATTAATCAATAAAATAAAAATTACCGCAAGCAAACTTAACTCTATAACTTTGGAATTGGAAAAAATAGAAAGAAAATATAAAATGCCGGTTGCAAAACTGCAGGCTTTATATAAACAGTTTTCCACGGGTAAAATTACCGCGGCCGCTTTTAAAAAACAATCCGGAAATTTTGTAGCGGTTGAGACGGCCGAAGATATTTCAAATATAGAGTCGCTTCTTGCAAAACAAACCAATATAAAAGAAGGTTTTTCAATTACCACGGCGGAGCTTCTTGAAACCGACAGAAAAATAAGAGAACTTGAAGAAGTCATACACAGAGACAAGATGAAACTTATAGAGGCGAATTTCAGGCTGGTCGTTTCAATAGCAAAGAAACACGTCGGCATCAGCAGCCTTGAATTGTCGGATTTGATACAGGAAGGAAATTTAGGACTTTCAAAAGCCGTTGAAAAATTTGAATGGAAAAGAGGTTTTAAATTTTCAACGTACGCAACGTGGTGGATAAGACAGTCCATAAACAGAGCTATAGCCGATCAGGCAAGAACCATAAGAATTCCCGTCCACATGAAAGAGCTTATTTCAAAATTAACGAAACTAAAAAAGAAATTCCAGCAGGATCAGGGAAGAGAACCGACTACCGAAGAATACGGCAAAATACTCAGAATGTCAACCGACAGAGTGAGAAAAATACTGAAAATGATGCAGGAACCGGTATCTCTTGCTACGCCCGTAGGCGAAGAAGAAGATTCAAAGCTGGAAGATTTTATAGAAGATCAAAACAGTCCTAATCCGGTTACGAAAACTCATCAGTACAGACTGCAGATAGAACTTGAAAAAGTTTTAAATTCTTTGACTCCCAGAGAAGCCGAAATAATAAGGTTAAGATACGGAATAGGAGTAGGATATCCTTCAACTCTTGAGGAAGTGGGCAAAAAATTCGGAGTTACCAGAGAAAGAGTCAGACAGATAGAGGCAAAAGCGATAAGAAAATTAAGGCATCCAAGCAGATGCAAATCTTTAAAAGAATATTTGGAATAAATACCGTTTTTATTCGTTGACAGTTTATTTTTAAAAATATTAAAATAGTTAAAATAATAAATTAAAACAGGTGGTATTTAAAATGGGTTTTTACATTGGAAGAGACAGAGAAGCAAGAAGAGCATACGGCTTTGACGAAGTGGCGATAGTTCCCGGCACCGAGACTGCAAATCCGGAAGAAGTTGACGTAAACACTTCAGTCGGTCCTCTTAAACTTGAAATTCCTTTTTTGGCAAGCGCAATGGACGGAGTAGTTGACGTAAATTTTGCTATAGCCATGGGAAAACTGGGCGGTCTTGCGGTTTTAAATCTTGACGGAGTTCAGACAAAATATAAAGATCCGGCGGCAGTGCTTGATAAAATAGCCTCTGCAAGTCCCGAAGAAGCCACGGCGCTTGTTCAGAGCGTTTATAAAGAGCCTATAAAAACGGAATTAATAACGGAAAGAGTAAAACAAATAAAAGCTGCCGGCGTAAAAGCCGCAGTTTCATGCATACCGGCAAATGCCGAAAAATTCGGAAAAATTGCCCAGGATGCCGGAGCCGACATATTCGTAGCTCAGGGTACGGTTATAACGGTTAAACATAAAGCGACGCAGTATACGCCGATAGATTTGGCTAAATTCTGCCAGAAAACAATGAATATTCCCGTAATACTCGGAAACGTCGTATCATATCAGGCTGCGCTTGAACTTATGGAAACGGGATGCGCCGCGATACTTGTAGGCGTCGGACCGGGAGCCGCATGTACTTCAAGAGGCGTTTTGGGAATAGGAGTTCCGCAGGTTACCTCAACGGTTGACTGCGCAAACGCAAGAGATTTTTACTTTAAGAAAACAGGAAAATACGTTTCAATAATTACCGACGGCGGAATGAATTCCGGCGGAGATATATGCAAAGCTTTTGCTTCCGGAGCCGATGCGGTTATGGTCGGATCTGCTTTTGCAAGAACGCATGAAGCGCCCGGCAGAGGTTATCACTGGGGTATGGCTACGCCTCATCATAATTTGCCCAGAGGAACAAGAGTCAGAGTAGGCGTAACGGGATCTCTTGAAGAAATTCTTTACGGACCTGCAAGTCTCGACGACGGAACCCAAAATTTGGTCGGAGCGCTCAGAACATGTATGGGAACGGTAGGAGCTATGACGATAAAAGAAATGCAGATGGCGGAACTTATAATAGCTCCGGATATAAAATCGGAAGGCAAGTTGTTTCAGAGAGCGCAAAGAATCGGTATGTGCAAATAATTTAAACAGGTCTATTGCTTGAAAAAATACGGAGAGGTATTGTTTCTGTTGGTGTTGTTTTTTGCATCCTGTTCCAGAGGACAAGATGCTTCTTCCGGCGTTGCAATGCAGATAAAAGGTTCGGACACAATTGTAAATCTCGTTCAGGTTTGGGCGGAAGAGTACGTTAAATTGCATAATGAATGCAATATAGGCGTTACGGGCGGAGGAAGCGGAACAGGTTTTGCCGCTCTTTTAAACAGCACCTGCGATATTGCGATGGCTTCAAGGCAGGCTGAAGACAGAGAAATAGAACTGGCAAAAGCAAAAAATATAGAATATAAAGAATTTATAGTCGGTCTGGACGGACTTGCAGTTTTAGTTAATAAAAATAATCCCGTGAATCATCTTACGATGAACCAGTTGCGGGATATTTTTATGGCTAAAATTACGAACTGGAAAGAAGTCGGCGGAGAAGACAGAAAAATTGTCATTCTTTCAAGAGAAAGCAATTCCGGCACGCATATGTTTTTTAAAGAGCATGTTATAAGGCGCGGAGATAAAAAAAACAAAGATGAGTTTTCGCCGAGCGCTCTTCTTATGCCGTCTTCGCAGGCTATTTTTGACGAGATATACCAGAATCCCAACGCTTTGGGATATACCGGTATGGGTTTTATAAACGATAACGTTAAAGCTTTATCAATATCAAACTGGAATTCGGCGGTATTTGTGTATCCGAGTCTTGAAAACGTAAAGTCGGGAATGTATCCGATATCAAGACCTTTATTTTTATACACAAACGGACAGCCTAATAAAACGGCGAAAGATTTTATAGATTTTTCATTATCGGAAAGAGGGCAGAAGATTGTCGCTGAAACGGATTTTGTCCCTATCAGGAAATAATAATGTTTAGAAACGCAACAGATTCAATAATGGAAAAAGTTGTTTTTATATGCGGAATACTGACGATAGTATTTGTCATTTTAATATTTGGTTTTTTATTTAAAGAAGGTTTTTCTTTTTTTAAAGAGTACGGAATTTTTAATTTTTTAACCGGTAAATTATGGTATCCTACGTCAAATCCGGCGATGTACGGCGTTTTGTCTTTGATAGTCGGTTCGCTTCTTGTAACTTTGGGGGCAATAGCGATAGCGGTTCCGCTGGGAATTATGGCTGCGTTGTATATTGCCGAAATAGCGCCGGCATGGATAAGAGACGTTTTAAAATCGGGCGTTGAACTTATGGCCGCTATTCCGTCTGTCGTTATAGGATTTGTCGGAATGGTTACGCTTGTTCCTATGGTAAGAACTTTGTTTGATATTCCTACCGGTCTTACCGCTTTTTCAGGGTCAATAATGCTTGCTTTTATGGCTATGCCTACGATAGTTTCAATTTCGGAGGACGCTATAAGGTCGGTTCCGTGGTCTTATAAAGAAGGCGCCTATGCTTTAGGCGCTACAAAATGGCAGACAATAAGAAGAATAGTTTTAAAAACGGCAATGCCGGGAATTATCGCGGCGGTTATGCTTGGCATAGGCAGGGTTATCGGAGAAACTATGGCCGTTATGATGATAACCGGAAATGCCGCGCACATACCGTCTTCAATATTTGAACCCGTCAGAACTTTAACCGCAACAATCGCGGCCGAAATGGGCGAAACGGTAAAAGGCGGTCTTCATTACAGAGCGCTTTTTGCGATAGGATTGGTATTGTTTGCGATAACGTTTATCATAAATTTTATAGCTGATTTATTTTTAAATAAAAACAGGAAATAATGAATTTAAAATTAAACCCTAAATTATCTCAGAAACTGGCGTTTTCAGTTTTATTTTTAGCCACGGTATTCGTTATTCTCCCGGTTATAATAATTATTTTTAACATAGTTAAAAACGGTTATTCGGCTATTTCTTGGGAATTTTTATTTTCAATGCCGAAAGACGGTATGAGAGCCGGCGGAATATTTCCAGCCATCATAGGAACTCTTTCAATAGTTTTGGCCGCAATAGCAATTACTCTTCCGATAGGAGTGTTGGCGGCGATTTATTTAAACGAATACGCAAAAGATAATATGCTTACAAGAATCATCAAACTGGCGATAGTAAATCTCGCCGGAGTTCCCTCGGTTGTTTACGGTCTTTTCGGACTTGGCATCTTTGTTATGCTTTTAGGCTGCGGAGTTTCAATTCTTGCAGGCGCGCTTACGCTTTCAATTATGGAGCTTCCCGTTATAATAACAACGGCTCGCGCGGCTTTAAACAGCGTTCCTTATCCTTTCAGAGAAGCCAGCTGGTCTTTGGGAGTCAGCCGCTGGCAGACGATAAGATATGTCGTTCTGCCGAATGCTTTGCCGGGCATTATGACAGGCGCAATTTTAAGCATAGCGAGAATATCCGGAGAAACGGCTCCGATTTTATTTACGGCCGCGGCTTTCTACGTTCCGCATCTTCCTAATTCAATGTTTGACCAGGTAATGGCTCTGCCGTATCATTTGTATATTATTTCAACTCAGATTCCGAATATGCCTAAAAATATAATTTTCGGCACGGCTTTAGTTCTTCTGATGCTTGTGCTTTCAATGAGTTTAATAGCTATCGTAGCAAGAATATATTTCAGGAAAACCAGAAAATGGTAGACAAAATAAAAGTTAAAAATTTAAGTTGTTTTTATAACGGCAAAGAGGTTTTGAAATCTCTTAATATCAACGTCGTTAAAAATGAAATTCTTACGATTATAGGCCCTTCAAACAGCGGTAAGACGTCTTTTTTAAGAACATTAAACAGAATGAATGACAATAACGTAAATTATTCAAGAAGCGGCGAAGTTTTTATTGACGATAAAAATATATTTAAAATGAATCAGGAAGTTTTAAGAACAAGAGTCGGAATGCTTTTTGCGATGCCGATTCCGCTGCCGATGTCAATATATGAAAATATTGCATACGCGCCTAAAAGAATAGGTTTGCTGTCAAAAAAAAGCGAAATAGACGCCGTTGTTGAAAAAGCGCTCAAAGACGCGTCTTTATGGGATGAGGTGAAAGACAGGCTTGACCATTCGGCCATAAAACTTTCCGGAGGGCAGCAGCAGAGACTTTGCATAGCTAGAATTTTGGCGATAGAACCGGAAGTTATTTTATTTGACGAACCGTGTTCGGGGCTTGATCCTATTTCGACGTCAAAAGTTGAAGAAGCGATGATAAGATTAAAACAAAAATATACGATAATTTTAGTAACCAATAACGTAAAGCAGGCGTCCAGAGTCGGAGACAGAACGGCGTTTTTTCTTATGGGGGAATTGGTTGAACTCAGCGAAACGGCGAAAATGTTCGTAGCGGCGCAGGATAAAAGAACAGAGGATTATATAACCGGCAGATTCGGATAATATTATGGAAAATACAGCGGCAATAAAAGTTAAAAATCTTGATTTATACTATACGAAATTCCAGGCTATAAAGGATGTGAGTGTGGAATTTAAAAGCAACCAGATAACGGCGCTGATAGGCCCGTCGGGCTGCGGTAAATCAACGCTTCTCAGAACGTTAAACAGAATTAACGATACAATTGAAGGCGTAAAAATTACGGGCGAAGTTGTAATTTACGGTAAAAATATATATGCCGAAGACGCCGACGTTGACAGAATAAGAAGAAACGTCGGTATGGTTTTTCAGCGTCCGAACCCGTTTCCTTTATCGGTCTACGACAATGTCGCTTTCGGACTGCAGATTAACAGAATAGTAAAAAGCAAATCGGAAACGGATCAAATTGTAAAAGAAAGCCTTGAAGACGTCCAGCTTTGGGACGATTTAAAAGATAAATTAAAAAATAACGCTTTAAGTTTGTCTCTTGAACAGCAGCAGAGATTATGCATAGCCAGAGTCGTCGCGGTAAAACCGCAGGTTATTCTTCTTGACGAGCCGTGTTCGTCGCTAGATCCTATGGCTACGGCGCATATTGAGGAACTGATGCAGGAATTGAAAGAAAAATATACGATAGTCATAGTAACGCATAATATGCAGCAGGCCGCCAGAATTTCCAAAGAAACCGGTTATATGCTGCTAGGAAAACTGATAGAGTTTGATAAAACCGAAAAAATATTTACAAATCCTTCGCAAAAAGAAACCGAAGATTATGTCTCAGGCCGTTTTGGATAATTCTTTTAACGGATATTCACGGAGTATCTAAATGGTTGATTTGGAACTTGCCAAAGAAAAAATATCGAAAAAAATGTATTCCGAAGCTTTGGAGTTGCTGACGGGATTGCGCAATAAATTTCCGGATGATGAAAATATTATTTTTCATTTGGCCAAATGTTATTTTTATTTGGGGCAGTATGCCGAAGCGTTGGATATTTTGCCGTCAGTGAAGCAAAATAAAAATTTTGATGTCTCTGAATTTATTGATGATTTAAACCGAAAAATAAAAGAAGAATGCAAAAAATCAAATGCCGCCGGTAATTATGAATATACTGCGCAAATTTTAGATAAATATTGTTCGTTTATTGATTGCAGAGGGATTGCGGAAGATTTATGCGATTCAATAGTAAAAAGTATGGAGGAATATAATTTTCACGGACAATATGATAATGCGTCGGTTTTATATAATAAATATCACGGCAGATTTTCAAATGACGCTTTTTTTTCAAATAAAATGTTAAATGCCTATGAATTGGCGGCTCATAAAATCGTTTTGGAAAGCAAGCCAAGAAGCATAATGCTGGTTTTAACAAATTCCTGCGATTTGGATTGTATTATGTGTTACCAGGATAAAAAAACAGTAAAAAATATTGATAAAAAAGTGGTTGATATTGTTCTTGATAATTTGCAGTATTTGGAAAAAATTGTATGGCAGGGCGGCGAAGTATTAATACTTCCGTATTTTAGAGAAATTTTATTGAAAACGATTGAATTCCCGAAGATTCATCAGATAATAACCACAAATTTTCAGAACGCAGGCGAAGAAATAATAGAGCTTATGACAAAAAACAATATACACCTTATAGTTTCAATAGACGGAGCCGCCAAAGAAACATATGAGAGAATAAGAATCGGCGCAAGTTTTGACAATTTGGAAAAGAATCTCAAAAAAATAAATAATTACATAATGAAATACAAAAGCAAGATGAGTTTGCAGATAAATTTTTTGGTAATGAAAAGCAATTATAAGGAAATACCGGATATTGTTGATTTTGCGTACAAATATAAATTTTCAATTGTTGTTTTTTTAAGATGCGTCACGGATAACGAAAATCTTAAAATCACGGAAGAATATGAAAAAGACATTGAAAATTATATAAAGCAGGCCGATATTAAAGCCCGGAAATATAATATTAAAATAATAGACGTGTTTTCTGAATTTAACGATGCTGTCTGTAACGGCCGAGAAACAGAAAATAAACAAACAGCCGCCGATAAAGGATTGTTTTGCCATTTGCCTTGGTATGAAATGACCGTACAGGAGGACAATGCGGTTAAACCTCACTGTACATGCGGATATGCGCGTTTAACAAATACGGATAAATATAACAATATTTATGATATTTGGAATAATGAAGTAATGCAGGAATACAGAAAACAGATTCTTAAATCGGACAACGGCAAATGTATAGATATATGCAGACTGATGTCGTCTGATTACAGAAAAAATTTTAATAAATGAATTTAAACATAAATGTTGTTTGAATTTATGCGAAATGCTACAATAATGACGTTTTTATAAGATAGCTGTTTTAGGGGGAGAAATGAGACATTTTGATATGGAAATGACGGAATTAAAGAAAAAACTTGTTGATATGGCGAGTTCAGTCCAGCAGATGATAAAAATTTCTATAGACGTTGTCGTCAAAAGAGACAAAGAATTGTCAAAAGAGGTTTTCTCTATTGAAAGGGAAGTTAATCTTGACGAAATAGTTATAGACGATACGTGTTTAAAACTGATAGCGTTAAACCAGCCGGTAGGTTCGGATTTAAGATTTATTACTTCGGCTATGAGAATTAACAGCGATTTGGAAAGAATGGGCGATGAAGCGGTTAATATATGCGAAACCGGGCTTGAATTGTTGGAATATCCCGAACTAAAACCGTTGATTGACATACCTAAAATGGTAGTGCTTGTTACGGAAATGGTTAAAGAAAGCATAGAATCTTTTAATTTAAGCGATGCTGAACTTGCGCAAAAAGTTTTGGAAAAAGATGACGCTGTTGATGAAATAAAAAGAACGATATTTAAAGATTTAATGGAATATATGATTTGCACAAGCGACAGAACGACAATTATCAGAGCGATGGATTTGATATTTATTGCAAGAAGGCTTGAAAGACTCGGAGATCATGCCACAAATATATGCGAAGACGTAATATTTATGGTTAACGGCAAAGATATAAGACATAATAACAGATCAAATTAAACTTAGTTAGTTGCGCGGTTTTACCATAATATGGTATAATTGCCGAGCATTTATAATACATACTGTCCGGTATGTTCATGGAAATGGGTGGATGGCGGAACTGGCAGACGCACAGGACTTAAAATCCTGAGGCTCGCAAGAGCCGTGAGGGTTCGATTCCCTCTCTACCCATTGTTTTTTTGGTAAAATTTTAATTAGCAGATAGCATGAAAAAAAATAAACCGGTTTTTACATCAGAAGAAAAACTAAACTGCGATGTTTTGAATCTCAATCTCCAAGAAGCAAAATACATTATAGATTCTATGCAAATTCATAATTATAACTGTGATTATGATGAAACAATCAAAATATATAATAAATACAGCAGTATTTTTTCTAAAGATATATTTTTGTCTAATAAAATGTTAAATGAATATGAACTTGCGACTCATAAAATTTTATTGGAAAGCAAGCCCAGAAGTATAATGATAGTTCTTACGAATACGTGTGATTTGAACTGTATCATGTGTTATCAGGACAGGCGAAATATTAAAAATATCAGCGAAAAACTTGTTAATATAGTCTTGGATAATTTAAAATATTTTGAAAAATTAATATGGCAGGGCGGAGAAGTTTTGATATTGCCTTATTTTAAAAACATATTGAAAAAAACAATAAATTATCCGAATATACATCAGGTAATAATTACCAATTTTCAAAACGTCAGCGATGAAATAATAGAATTGATCGCAAGAAATAAAATAGAATTAATAGTATCTGTTGACGGGACGACAAAAGAAACATATGAAAAAATAAGAGTCGGGGCCAGTTTTGACAAACTTGAAAAAAATTTAGAAAAACTAAAAGAAAACATAATTCAATACGGTAATAAAGTCAGTTTGCGTATTAATTTTGTAATAATGAAAGACAATTACAAAGAGATACCCGGTATAATAGATTTTGCATACAGATATAATTTCATAATGGTTGCTTTTTTAAGATGTGTGACTGAAGATGAAAATATTAAAATAACAAAAGAATATGAAGAAGACGTTGAATCGTATATAAAACTGGCAAAAGAAAAAGCCGATAAATATAATATTATAGTTACTAATACATTTTCAGAATTTAATGATAATACCTGTGAAGATAAGGTTAAAAGTTATATTGAAAGCTCAGATAAAGAGAAGAAAGGATTATTTTGCCATTTGCCGTGGTATGAACTGCTGATACAGGAAGACAATACTGTAAAACCTCATTGCGGTTGCGTGCAGGGGTCTCCTTTTATAAATGTTGATGATTGTGATAATATTGATGATTTGTGGAATAATGCGGAAATGCAAAAATACAGAACTAAAATGCTTAACTCCGAGTGCGGGCGGTCTATTTATGAATGCAAATTAATGTTATCATATGATACAAGAAAAAGATTTAATAAATAGGTTGTTGTCAGACAAAAAAATATTATTTAATATATTAAAAGGATAAAAATGAAAAATAATAATTTAGTTGATTTTTCTTCAATAGAAAAAAACTTCAACGCGTATACGCTGAAAAATAAAGGCGTGCATGCCATTGAAATAGATAAAATAGTCGGCAGTTTGGGCAGATATTTTGATTTTACCGAAAATCTGCTGCCGAAAAGAGATTCCGTAACCGCCAGATACAACGATATTAAAAGCATAATGGAAAGCGGAGGCATACTGCCTCCGATTCAGGTTTATCAGGTTCTTGATAATTATTTTGTTATAGACGGGCACCACAGGCTTGCCGTCGCAAAAAATGAACTAAAAGCCAAATACATAGACGCTGAAGTTATAGAAGTAAGGTTTAAATTTGAGCTTTCAAGCGATAAAAAATATACGTTTGACACGGAACACACTAAACAATTTTTAATCAAGCTTGAAGAAGACGCTTTTCAAAAGTCTACTTTATTGAATAATGATATACTCATACAGCCTATAAAAGTTACCGAATTAAAAAGTTATACAAGGCTTAACGAAGAAATAATAGAATTTCAAAAAACCCATAATAAAGGCGAGCTTGCAAAAAAGCATATAGTGTTTTCTTCTTTAAAATGGTATGCCCAAAGATTTCTTCCGGCGGTAAAAATTATGGAAGAAGCAAAAATACTGTCAAAATTCCACGACAGAACTTACGCCGATTTGTACGTTTGGATTCAAAAACATAAATATTATTTAAGCCAGGAAGCCGGATACGACGTAGGTTTTGATTTTACCGCGCAGGATTTTACCGAAAAATTTAAAAATAAAAAATTTTTTGATATTTTCCCGTCAATATTTACCGATATTTTAAAACATCTTGTTAAATAAGTATTGCTTGGATTTGCGGTTTTCGTTTGCCGTGTTATTCTTAAAAGTTTCCGCTTAAAGGGTTTGTATGAAAATTCTTGCTGTTTCTGACAAAGATGATTCAAAACTGCAGGCTTGTATCCTTCAAAATATGAAATTTTTGCAGGATATAGACGTTATTGTATCGTGCGGCGATATTTCCAGCCAATATCTTGAATTTCTTGTTGACAGTTTAAAAAAGCCGCTGTTTTTCGTCAGAGGGAACCACCAGACGTTCTATCCTTCGGATCATAAAGGCTATCTTGAAAAATTTATTTCCGATATATATGATACGGATAAACATTTTAATTTCGGCGGGATTAATCTTCACGCAAGGGCTGAAATATTCAAAGATTATATTTTTATAGGATTTGAAGGCTCAATGAAATATAATAAAGGGTCTTTCCAGTATACCCAGCACGAAATGACGAAAATAGTAAAAAAAATGGAAAACACAATATATTTTATGCAGATGAAAGATTTGATTTTGAGAAGAAAAAAAAGAAAAATTATAGTTGTGTCGCATGCTCCGTTAGCGGGAATACACGACCAGAAAGATTTATGCCATCAGGGTTTTGCAAGATTTAAAAATTTTTTAAATAAATTCAAACCTATTGTCTGGCTTCACGGGCACATACATTTTAACGACCAGAGAAACGCCCAAATTACCAGATTTGACGAAACTCTTGTGGTAAACACTTACGGATTTCATGTTATAAACATAGAGAACGGCAAAGTTGACGTTATATCAAACGCCAAAAATCTTCTGTAAATATGTATAATATCTGAAAAAAGGAAAAAATAATAAATGCGAGTCGGGATTATAGGAACTGGATATGTAGGTTTGCCTACGGGGTTAGGTCTTGCGGAATTGGGACATAACGTAATATGCGCGGATAAGAATGAAATCAAAGTAAATATGCTTAATCAGGGTAAAATTACTCTGTACGAAAAAAATTCGCAAAACCTTCTTCTTAAAAATATAAAATCAAAAAGAATACGTTTTACGGCTTCCATTGAAGAATGCATAAAGAAATCGGATGTGATAATAATAGCGGTGGGAACTCCTATCGTTGACGCCGATATAAATATGTCGGATATGAGAGATGTTTTTGATGTTATAAAAAAAACGGCTCTTTATTTGAATAAATATAAATTAATAGCCCTAAAATCTACCGTTGCCGTAGGAACATGCGATAAGGCCGAAAATTTAATAAAAAAATTAAATCGTAAGGCCGATTTTGATATCGTTTCGCTTCCCGAATTTTTACGGGAAGGGTTTGCCGTCGCAGATTTTTTCAATCCTGACCGCATAATTGCCGGCGTCGGAAGTTCAAAAGCAAAAAAAATTATAACAAAACTGTATAAACCTCTTTTAAATAAAACCAAGATTTTATTTGTTAACAGACAATCAAGCGAATTGATAAAATATGCATCTAATTCCTTTTTGGCGGTAAAAGTTGCTTTTATCAATGAAATAGCCAATTTTTGCGAAAAAACAAACGCGGATATAAATGAAGTTTCACGCGGAATAGGATTGGACAGCCGAATAGGCGGTAAATTTTTAAATCCGGGTCCCGGCTACGGCGGAAGCTGTTTTCCGAAAGATACAAAATCTTTGGCGGCTATGGCGAATACGTTTAATCTTGATATGCCTTTGATAAAAACCGTTATCAGAGAAAACGCCGGCCGTAAAAAACAGATAAGCATGAGAATTTTGGAATCGGTAAAAAATATTAAAAATCCGAAAATAGCGATTTTAGGGCTTGCTTTTAAAGCAGGTACCGACGACTGCCGTGAAAGTCCGGCTATAGATATTATTGATGAATTATTAAAATATAACGTCAGCATAAGCGCTTATGACCCGCAGGCCGCAAATACATGCCGTAAAATATTGGGCGATAAAATTCAGTATGCCGGTACGCTTTATGATGCGGTTAAAAACGCCGATATTGCCGTTATATTGACGGAATGGGAACAGTTTAAAGAAATGGATTTAAAAAAAGTTTCAAAACTTATGAAACATAAAAATATTTTTGACTGCCGAAATATACTGGATTTAAAAAAAGTTAAAAAACATAATTTTAAATATGAATGTATAGGGGGTAAAAATAAATGTTAAATTTTAAAAGAATTTTAATTTTAATGTTTGTTATAACATGCGCCGTTTCCGTTTATGCGGGGGCTCCTTATGAAATAAGATATAACGGCAAACTTAAAACATACGGCAGCGATGCAAACGGCTCAAAAAATATGAATTTTTTGATTTTTGACGGTTTAACGGGCGGTGCGTTATTGTGGCAGTCCGGCAGTCAATCCGTATCTGTCTCAAGCGGTATTTTTTCTTATGTAATGCAGCCGTCAAACGTGAATTGGCAGGTTAAAGATTGTTATCTTGAAGTCGTAATAGATGGGAAGGTAATGACTCCCAGAGAAAAACTTACGTCGGTTCCCTATGCAATTCATGCCGATAACGGTCTTGTTAAAGGGATGATTATAATGTGGTACGGAGAAGAATCTGCAATTCCAGACGGCTGGGCGTTATGCGACGGACAAGTGCATAACGGCGTTCAAACGCCGGATTTAAGAGACAGATTTGTAGTAGGAGCCGGCAGCAGTTATAATTTAAATGCTACGGGCGGAGAAGCAACACATACATTAACAATAGATGAAATGCCTAGTCATAGTCATAGATTTTGGAGAAAAGAAACAGGAGGTTCTTATGGTGATGGATCTGGGACTAATTATAGTGCTCAAACAGGTCAATATTCAGATGAATGGATAGGCGCAAAAACAATAGAAAATACTGGTAGTTCTCATCCACATAATAATATGCCACCATATTATGCTCTATATTATATTATGAGAGTAAAATAAAATATGCCGATAATTTCAATCATAATTCCCGTATATAATTCTGAAAAATATTTAAAACAATGTTTAGACAGCGTTTTAAATCAGACTTTTCCGGATTTTGAATGTATTTGCATTAATGACGGTTCCACTGATAAATCATTGTCAATTTTACAAGAATATGCAAACAAAGATAAAAGATTTAAGATTATTGATAAAAAAAATGAAGGCGTTTCAATTGCTCGTAATACCGGTATTGAAAATGCTTTTGGGGAATATATAACATTTATAGATTCCGATGATTGGGTTGAAAATAATTTATTAGAAAGATTGTATTCAGTAGCGGTAGTTGAAAAGGCAGATATCGTATCATGTAATTGGAAATTTTATTTTAATAGCAAAAATAAATTTGAAACTGCAAGAGTAAGACAACTGGATATTATAAATGACAAAGATGATAATGCCAAAAAATTATATAAAGGCTATCACGGCGCTTATGTTTGGCGTAAATTATATAAAACAAACATTATTAAAGATAATAATATTTGTTTTTATGAAGGCAGAATTTCTGAAGATGGCCCCTTTTCTGGATTAGTTTATTTGTATATAAATAAATTTGTTTTTATTTATGATGAATTATATTTACACAGAAAACAAATAATAAGTTTAACAAACAATAGTCAAAAATCATATATAGATGCTTTTGAAAATTGTATTACATTAACAAAAGAACTTGATAATAGAAAAATTAATGGCAAAAATATAAACAAGTTTTTAATAAATACATTTATTTATAAGATAGGCAAATTGGCAAAAGATGTTCCTGAGAACGAAAAGCAGAAATTAATGCCGTTGGTTTTTGAGCATATGTTATATCTGAAAGAAGTTGCAAAGAATATAAATATGTTTTATAAATTAAAAGTGAAATTTATTTTATATATGATTAATAAATTCGGTATAAAAAGTTTTGTAATATTTAGAATGTTGAAAAATATAATTTGAGAGTCTAAAATTGATAAAAACAAAAATTTCGGTAATTTTAGTGACAAGAAATTCAAAATCAGTGTTATTTAATTGTTTAAAAAGTTTAGATAATAACGATATCTTATCGTCATATAAAAATGCCGAATGGATTATTGTTGATAATGCAAGTTCAGACGGTTCAATAGAAGAAGTAAATAAGATATATCCCGATGTCAAAATTATAAAAAACAATGAAAATCTTGGTTTTGCCAAAGCCTGTAATCAGGGGATTAAAATTTCAACATCCGAATATCTGTTATTTATCAACACGGATACGGAGATACAACAAAACGCTATATCAAAATTATATGATTGTATAACCGGTGATACGGCTATAGGAGTTGTTGGTCCTCGTTTAATAAGAAAAAACGGTACGATTCAAAAATCCGCATATCCCGAAGCGACGTTGTTTACTGAAATTTTTAAACCGATAGTCAAACTTTATGTTTCAATAAAAGAAAATTTTTACTCTTTAAACAAACCAAATACCGTCCGGTCATTGAGAGGAGCCTGTTTTATGGTAAGCAGGGAAACCGTTAATGCTGCGGGGCTATTTGATGAACAATATTTTTTCTATCTTGAAGAAACTGATTTGTTCAGAAGAATAAGGCTTAACGGTAAAAAAATATGTTATTTCCCCGATTCAAAAGTTTATCATTACGGAGGACTCGGAAGCGATGATAAAATGACTTTTGATAAAAAGAAAATGTATAACCGGTCTCTTTTAAAGTATTTTGCTAAAAACAGAAATAAATTTGAGAATTTAGTTATAAAAAAAATTATAGGTGATTAAAATGAAAATATCTCTTGTAATGATAACAAAAAATGAAGAGCAGAATATAAAAAAATCTCTTTTAAGCGTTATTGATTTGGTTGATGAAATCATAATCGTTGACAGCGGTTCCGATGACAAAACGATTGAAATCGCAAAACAATTCGGCGCCGTCATAAAAGAAAGAGTTTTTGATTCTTTTACAAACCAAAAAAACTATGCCCTTTCTCTTGCGGCAAACGAGTGGGTTCTGCATCTTGACGCTGATGAGTTTGTTTCTTCAGATTTGAAAGAAGAAATAAAACAGACTTTGGAAAATACCGGATATGACGCTTTTTATCTGACAAGAAATAATTTTTTTCTCGGCAGACGTATGAAATATGCGGGACTTGCCGGTGAAAAAAGATTGAGGCTTGCAAAAAAAAGTTTGTCAAAATACACTGGCGGGTTAATACACGAAGAGCTTGTAGTTAACGGCAAAACCGGATATATGAAAAATGCGTTTGAGCATCATCCTTATCCGACGCTTGATAATTTTTTTACAAAATTTGACCAATATACTACGCTTGGCGCAATGAAAATGTATGAAAGAAATAAAAAATTTCATATTGTGCATGTTGCATTCAGGCCGATTCTTGAATTTTTTAAAAGATATGTTTTCAGACTTGGTTTTTTGGACGGGTTGGAAGGTTTTGTTTGGGCTGTTTTAGGAACATTCTATGTTTTTGTCAAATATATAAAGTTATGGCAGTTGGAAAAAAATAAAAAAAGTTAAATTAAATATGATAAATTTTCTTTTGAAATTAAATTATTTATTCGCAACTGGCATTATATTTACGCATATTGCGGGCTATATTCTTTCTTTTGCGTCATTATTGTTTTTTTATAAAAATCGGGAACGGTTAAAACAAGAAAAGATTTTTACCGCGATGTGTTTATTTTTAGGATACGGATTTGTTTTAGCTTTTTTTGCGGAAGATAAAACAAGCGCTTTTTCCGAAATGTTTAATTATTTTGCAAGTTGGGTTCCTCCGTTTGTATTAGGTTATTATATTACCGATAAAATTTCAAAATATAAAGTGTTGATGCTTTATTTTGCCGTGTTTACAATTGTTGCAGTATTGTCGGTTTTAGCGTATTACGGATTATTTTATAAGCAGATTTTCAACGGGCATTTTGCCGGCGAAGGTTTGTACGGCCATGTAAACGCATTAATTTGGCATATATCATTGGGGGCAATATGCGTGATGATTTCGGGAATATCATTGATATTTTTGTTGTTTAAACCGGATTTAAGCAATAAAAAACAAATATTGTTATCAATATTTTCTATTTTTTGGATAATAGTATTAGTATTGACAGGTTCCAGAGGTTATTATATAGCGGGTTTTATTACTTACTGCATGATTTTTATTTATTATATTTATAAATTTAAAAAAATAAAAATACCTCTGGCGGTTATAAGCGTTTCAATCATATTGGCGGGAATAATTTATTTTACGAACCCGTATATACGGCAAAGACTGAAAAATACAAGTTTAAATTCTGAAAGCAGCGTTACTTACAGATTAAGCGCATACCCGATAGCATTTGAAATATTTAAAAAAGCTCCGTTGTTCGGAGTCGGACCGATGCAGACTGTTAACCGGAATGAAATTCAAAATTCCAATCTTGTTGCCTCAAGACATTTGCACAGCTTGTATCTTAATCTTATTACCCAATTCGGTTTAATAGGTTTTGCCTTATTCGGGTACTTGATATTCCAAATACTTAAGAGATTATATGATGTATATAGTCGGGAAAACTCATTATTTGCGCTTGCGATGATATTTGCGTGGATGTCTCTTTTAATAGGCGAAAATTTTGATACTATTCTCAGAGGACCGAGAGTCGCAATGGATTATTTTTGGATTACGGGGCTTATTCTCGGAGGCACATGTTGGAAGCTTGGCAGCTTAGAAGCTGAGAAGCTTAGCAAAGACAACGGCAAAAACAAAAGAAGCTAAGAAGTTGGGAAGTTTAGAGGCTGAGAAGCTTAGCAAAAAACAAACTCAGAATAAGCTGAGGACTAACTATAATAAAATTCTTGGAGATTTTGTGTACAGAGATTTAGAAATTTGGAAAGAATCTATATCGTTAATAAAAAAAATATATTTAATTGCAAATGAATTGCCAAAATCTGAAGAATATAATTTGAAACAACAACTGAAGAGAGCAATTATTTCTGTTGCTTTAAATATTGCCGAAGGTAAAAATAGAAAATCAGCAAAAGATTTTGCCAATTTTTTAAGTATAGCTTCAGGTTCACTGTCTGAAACTTCTGCTATATTAAGAATATGTGTTGAACTTGATTTTTTGAAAGAGAGTAATAATATAAACGCTGATATTGAAGTGCTAAATAAGAGAATTAATGCATTAAGAATGTGTTTGTTAAAAAAATAGGATTAAATTTACTGCTTTTATTCTTTTCTGCGGTTATTGTTGCCCCAGCTTCTCAGCTTCTGTTGTTAAAGTTGTTGCCAAGCTTCCAAGCTGCCCAACTTCCCATCTTCCCATCTTCGGTTGTTAAAGTTGTTGCCAAGCTTCCAAGCTGCCTAGCTTCTCAGCTTCTAATAAGAGCCTTTCGGAAACAGTACAATCCAAATAGTTTTAAACAATATTTTCAAATCCAGCCCGAAACTCCAGTGTTCTACGTAAAAAACGTCAAGTTCTATTCTTTTTTCATCGCTTAATAAAGATCTTCCTGAAACCTGCCAAAGCCCGGTTATTCCCGGCAAAACTCTGAGTCTTTTTTTTGATTTGCCGTAAAATGCTTCTTCCACCTGTTTAGCTTCCCATAAAACAAGAGGTCTTGGACCCACAAGGCTCATATCGCCTTTTAAAACATTAAACAACTGAGGTATTTCGTCTATGCTGTATTTTCTTATAAAAGCTCCGACTTTTGTTATTCTGGGATCTTTTTTTACCTTAAAAAAAACGCCTTCTTTTGAATCATTATCGCTTTTAATGTCTTCAAGTTGTTTATCGGCATCGGCGATCATAGAACGGAATTTATAAAACTTAAAATGTTTGCCTCTGTATCCCTGTCTTGTCTGCGTATAAATAATATTGCCTTTGCTTTCCAGTTTGATTAAAACAATCAACAGCAGCAAAAAGGGCGACAATAATATAAGCGCTGAAATAGAAATGATAACATCAATAAATCTCTTAAAAAAATATTCAATTCCGGTCAGCGAATTTGAAATAAACTGAAAAACCGGTATTCCTAACGCCGAATCAACTGAAATTTCTCCTCTGCAAATTTGAATCTCGCTTGGCAAAACTTTAAATATGACGTCGTTATATTCGGCCCAGTCATAAAAAGACAATATATCAGCGTCCGACATTGCGTGATCTACTATTATTATCTGTTTTATTTGTTTTTTAAGTATAAGATCTTTTACCTTTCCCAAATCCTGTAATTTTAGAATAAAAGGGAAGTAAAAAACTTTATTTATCGGATTATTTTTAAATATGTCTCTGTATTTTTTTGTATGTTTCCCTATCATTAAGATGGGATTCCTTTTGTTCAACAGTTTAAAAATATACCCGATAAGAGTTTGCAAAAGCTGTCTGGACAAGACCATAAAAAAGGCCAGATTAATCCACAGAAAAATAAAAATTGATCTTGAATAATCTACTTTTACGAGAAATGAAAAAACTATGCAGGATAGAATAAATATTGAAACGGCTTTGATGCTTCTTGCCAATTCGTCCATAGGAACGGCAAAAAAATATTTGTAATTTTTTGATACGTTAATGATTATCAGCCATAAAGGTATTATGAATTTCATTGCAGACAGATATTTATATATGAAAATACCGTCAACTGGCTGTTGTATGAAAAAACCGTCAAAAATAAAAAATCGGAGATAAAATGCGGATAAAGACGCTAAAACAAGCGTAATTGTATCCGAAATAAGAAATAAAAAAAATAATGAAATTTTTTTCTTGGAAATTCTCATAACCGTTATATTATAGCAATAAATTACTTTTTAGTTTTTATATATACGAAAATAAGCACAAAAAACCTTGCTATTTTATAATACCATGCGTTTTTGTAGTATTTATCGTAATAGATAAGAAAAGAGTCGTAAAAATGGTTTGATATGTTTTTTTGGGTTTGTGAATTTGAACTTGAAAGCCCCGATTTATATTTATGATGTATTATTTCAACATCCGGATAATATATTATTTTATAGCCTGCCAGCCTGAAACGCCTGCATAAGTCCATGTCCTCCGAATACATAAAAAAACGTTCGTCAAAATATCCGATTTTTTTTAAAATATCATTTTTCATCAGCATGCACGCTCCGGTAACTGCGTCAACTTCGTGCATTGTTGAAAAATCTTTATAAAGCATATGGTATTTTGTAAAAAATTTAATTTTTGGGAATAATTTCTCAAATCCGGAAAAATAAAAGAAAACATCCAAAAGAGACGGTTCGCCTCTGTGGCATGCCGGATCAATTTGTCCGTTGCCGAGCATAAGTTTAGGCGTTATTATGCCGGTTTCAGGGTTGTCTTCAAGATGCAGGATAAGGCTGTCAATAGTTTTTGATTTTTCGGTAAGTTCCATATCGGAATTCAACAGCATTATATAATCGGCTTTTGATTCTTTTAAAGCCAGATTATTGCCTCTTGAAAAACCAAGATTTTTTTCGGCTTTGATAAGATTTATTTGAGGATATTCCGTTTTCAAAAAATCAACCGTATTATCGGTGCTTGCGTTATCTACAACCGTAATTATGATATTATGTTTTGAATACGGCATATAAAACCGTTTTAAAGAGTTTAATGTTTTCTTTAACCATTCAAAAGAATTATAACTGACAATTATAATTTCAAGCGTTTTCATTTTTATTTTGTTCCAAAAACAGTTTTTTTGAATAATAGTACATAAAGATAAATATCCATAATCCGTCAGAATAATACGAACCGTTTCGTAACAGCCTTAATAATATGTATATCAAGCACGCATTATTAATAATTATAAAATAATTTGTTTTATTCTGAAAAGATAAATCAAAAATATAATTGTAAAATAAAAATATCAGTAAAAGCGTAATGCCGAAAAGACCGAGTTCGGATAATATTCGAAATGAAGTATTTACAACGTCTTCGCTTGAAATCTGAAAGAACTTTTTATAATGAAATTTCTTATAAATTTCAAGGGCGTGTTCGGGATATGTGTAAGAACCGAGGCCTGTTCCGAAAAAAGGTTTATGTTTAAAATCGTCAAACGCTCTTTTCGCATGAAGCGCCAGATAATAAGATGACATGTTTACATATTCTTTGGTTTCTTTGTTTTTAAGATTTACGGAATGAGTAAGTTGTTTGTATGTGTAAAAAAATCTTTCAGACACGGCGTTTTTGCCTAAGCAAAACAGAAACAGTCCTGTGATTATGAATAATAACATTCTTGAAAATTTTATTTGCCGGATATTCCAAAACAATATTGATGCAAAAGAGAGAAAAATACCGGTGTAACCTAAAGACGAATAAGTTAAAAATACGCATAAAATAATCGTTATATTTCTCAATTGTACGATAAGAGACTGACGCGCTTTTGTTAAAAACGACGTTAAGGCTATATAAAAAGCCGGCATCATGGCATAAATTAAAAACGACGGTTCATTTGTCAGGCTTGTTACGCGCAGCATGTTTCCGGAAAAACTCAATTGGTTATTAAGATGTATGTAATCGTAGAAATATCCGTATTTAAAATTTACAAAATGCGAATATTCCTGAAAAACTCCCACGGCGGCAAATATAAAGCATATTTTTATATAAAGATTTACGATATATTCAAGATTATTTTTATTGTTAAAAACGAACATAAAAGAAATAAAAGCCGTAGCCGAAATAATAAGCCCCTGTTTTAAAAATAAGAAAAGGGTGTTGTTCCCGGCCGATATGTTATAAAGCGATACGGCGGCGATAAGCGCGGCCGCAGCCGCAATGAACCTGTGTTTTTTAACTAAATCAAAAAAATTAACGGATGATATAAAACTTTTGATATGTATTAAAAAATAAAAAATATAAATTAAATATGTAAATCTGATATCCGCAAATTTGCAGTCTATATACAGCGTAAAATCAAGAAACGGTATCAATAGAAACAGAAAATCAGCGGATTTGTATATAAATTTGGTATTCATTTTTTTATCATTAACGGTTCAATATCCCGTCTATAAGACCTTTATATATATTTTTAATCTTTATAAATTTTTGTTTTTCAAATAATAATATTTTTAAAGGAGCCAATAAAACGGAGCTTTTCAGCAGCAAAAATATCATTGAAAAAGGCGCATAGCCGAAATAAGTTTTTAACATATATACCGCGTTTTTTGAACTGTAATATCTTCTTTGCGCGGATAAATTGGCTATTTTAAAAAATAACTTATAAACGGGTTTGCCTATTTCATGCATAAAATTTATGTTTTCGGCTGTTTTGCATTTAAACCCGTTTTTTCTTAATTTAAAACAAAAGTCCAAATCCACTTTATCTATAAAAAGTTTTTCTTCAAAAAAACCGATCGATGCAAACGCTTCGGTTTTTATAAGGCTGCCGGATGTTATAACCAGAGTTTTATCTTTCCATTTTATTTGTTCAATCGCCGGAAGCGAAAATGCTTCATTTGTTTCAATATCTATTTTTTCAATATAAGACGGAGCAATCAATACTGTTTTTTCTTTATCGGGCAGAGTTTTATAGGCTTTAAGCAGCAAATCGTACGTTCCCTGAAGAAATTCGCTGTCCTGGTCAAGAGTCAAAAGCCATTTATAATTATTTTCAATGGCGTAACCGGCTCCCTGATTAAGAGCTTTTGCTATGCCGTAGTTCTGCTCATTGAATATAACTTTTGTTTTTCCGGACAAACCTAGTAAAATCTCTTTTGATTTTTCACTGCGGCTTGCGTTGTCTATAATTATAATTTCGTCAGCCTGTTTTTTTACCGAATCATATAATCTGACAAGCGCTTCGTCGGGTTCATAACTTATTATTACGGCGCATATCGTTTTATTTGCGGCTTCCGTCATTTTGTATCTTCTTTTAGCAATATTTTTTTTGCTTCTTCAAAAACAATTTCGGGAGTAATATCATGCATACATTGTATATTATTGCAAATTTTTCCGGTTAGAGCTATTTTTTCGTTGCACGGAGAACAGTCTCTGTAAGAACATAACGGAACCGCCCTATGGTTCATAGGACGCGACTGTTCCGGCAAAGTGGTTCCGTGCAGCGAAATAACCGGGATTTTAGCAAGGCTTGCTATATGAATACAGCCAGTATCAACGGATATCAATAAATCGGTTGATTTAAAAAACTCGTGTAATTCTGTTAAAGATGTTTGCCCGCAAAAATTTCTTATATCGGCGTTTGGCAGGCCGGCTTTTAATTTTTCAGCTTCTTTGCGCTGTTCGTTACCGCCTGCGATAAAAAAAGTAACGTCAATTGTTTGATCTAACTTTTCAATGACTTTTTTAAAATAATTCAAATCCCAGTATCTCCATTCAACGGAACCTTTCATGCAAAAAACGATTTTATGTTTTTTCGTCGGGCCTGTAATGTTTTTTATTTTATCCGACAGTCCGGAAGTATCCGGAAATACAGGCATTGACAGATTATATGTGTTAAACAACGTCCGTATAAGAATCTGGTATCGGACGGACATATGAACTCTGTTTGAATCTGCAGGCATGGGTATGGTTTGCGTATAATACTTTGCGTCTGGATTTTTTATATTATAACCGAACCATGTCAGATCGGGTCCTATAATATTTTTAATTCTGAAAAAGTATTTTGTGATAAAAGAAAACCACGATAATTGATCCATGAACAATATGGTCTCATATTTTCGGAATTTTTTGTAATTTATAATACAGAAAAGAATTTTATAAACGTATCTTATTAAAATGTTTTTTGAAGAAAAATATTTTTTGTTTATTAAAATTAATTCGTCATATCCGAGTTTTTTATCGGCAATATGTATATTTGAGTCAAATGCGACAAGTAAAATTTTTATGGCGGGATTATAGTTTTTTATGAGAGACAATGCCGAGGATGCCCATATAAAATCTCCGATGCCGGCGGCTGTAAAAAATATGATATTTGTGTGTTTTAAAGTGTTATTCATTTTTTTAATATTTATTTAAAATGCCGTCTAAAAAACCTTTGTAAATATTTTTTATCTTTTCAAATTTATTGTTTTCCAACAGCAAAATTTTTAACGCGGCAAAAAATATTCCGCTGCGGACAAGAGTCATTGTCATGCTGAAAGGAGAATAAAAAAAATACTTCTTAAACAGAAAAACCGAATTTCTTGCTATATAATATCTTCTAACCGGCGGATAATTGAAAATTTTAATTCCTGATTTTATTGACGGGTTTGACAGCCGGTGCGAAAAACAGACATTTGACGCGATGAGACACAGGAATCCCTTTTGCTCAATTTTCAGACAGAAATCAAAGTCTACTTTATCTATGAAAAGCTTTTCTTCAAAAAATCCCGCGGCGGCAAAAACTTCTGTTTTTATAAGGCTTCCCGAAGTTATTATGGAATTTCGTTTTTTCCATATTATATTTTTTGCCTCTGAAATTGCAGGATGGTTTTTCGCTTCGGAATATATTTTTTCTTTATACTGCGGGGCGATCAGCATAATTTTTTCTTTGTCAGGCAGTGTCTCGTAGGATTTAATAAGCAAATCGTAAGTGCCTTGAAAAAATTTGCTGTCCTGATCTAAAGTCAAAAGCCATTTATAATTGTTTTCTATAGCGTAGAGCGCGCCCTGGTTAAGAGCTTTTGCCACTCCGTAATTTTTGTCATTGTAAATTATTTTTATTTTTTTTGATAAATTTAAAAGAATTTCCTTTGAATTTTTATTGCGGCTTGAATTGTCTATGATTATAATTTCATCAACCTGATTTTGGATTGATTCGTATAAATGCGTTATTGATTCGTCGGGTTCATAACTTACGATAACCGCGCATATTGATTTTTTATTTGACATTTTTTTTAAAAAGCTTCCTTAAATTATAAATTTTTCTTAAAAGTTTTCCGAAACGGAAAAATTTACATATTTTTATAATTCTTGCATAATTAATATTATATTTCAAACAAAAGTATAATAAATACAGTCTTGCCGATAAAAGAAAACTTTTTCCTTTATGAAATTGTATGTCTTTATCGTTTAAAAATTCAGATTTCAGTTTGATAAAAATATCTTTTAATTGTTTATACGGCAATTTTGAACTTTCAAATGAATTTGCAATGCCTGACATTGCAAATAAAAAAAACGGTTGTTTGTACCGAGCGTATAAATTTTTATTCATTAATATTTTTTTAATTTCCCGCAGTCCTTCAATATAAGCTTCGGCATAATCCGTTGTTGTTAAAGAACCGGTCCTGTTAACTCTGTAATAGTATATGGTTTTATCTATAAAAATAAAATTATCGGAAAAAATGACCGTTTCCCACAGAAACAGCGAATCTTCCAATTTATTCAATTTAAAATAGATATTATTTGCTTTCAAAAAATCTTTTCTGTAGATCCTTATCCATATGTAATTGTTGTTCAACAATAAGAAATATTGCTTTTTTTTTGAAATATTGAAATCGGCGTTATACAAATCTTTTGGGTTTTTATCAGTTTTCAGCCGTCCCGTTTTATCGTCATAAATATAAAAATTTGCCGATACCATATCGCAATTGTATTTTTCAATGTTGTTATACAGAATTTCAACGTAATCTTCGGTTATCCAATCGTCGGAATCTATAAAAACTATATATTTCCCTGTAGCGGCTTTTATTCCTTCGTTTCTTGCGTTGCCCGGTCCGGCGGTTTTTTTCAGAGATATGCTTATAATTCTGCTGTCTGTTTTGCGGTATTCTTCTATTATTTGGAAACTGTTGTCGTTAGAACAGTCATTTATTATAATTATTTCAATATTTTTGAATGTTTGCGCTAAAACGCTGTCTAAACACTGTTTTAAATAGGGCTCCGCATTATATACCGGAATGATTACCGAAACATCCATATCTTTCTCCGAAGACTTTAATAAAACTAAAAATTTATTTATTTTGCCTAACCCGTATAATTATAACAACTATCTTTGTGTTTTGAAAAGTCCGGTTCGTACAATTAAATGGCATCATTTCTATGATAAGCGCAGTTTGGTATAATAATATTTGCCGATCTGAGTTAAATTGGCTTAAAGAGAGCCGGCATGAATATACCAATATGTTTTTGTTCAGATAATAATTATGCGCAGCATCTTGCGGTTGCGCTGGTATCCGTACTGAAAAACTCCGGTAAAACGGATGAATTTTCATTTTTTGTTCTTGATGCCGGGATAACAGGCGAAAATAAAAATAAAATTTCCGAGCTTAAAAAGATTAAAGATTTTCAAATAGAATATATAAATATTGATATGTCGTTGTTTAAAACTTTCCCGGATAATTCAACTTATATATCGGCCGCTTCATATGCGAGGCTTTTGATTTCATCATTGTTAAAAAAAACAGACAAGGTTATTTATCTTGACTGCGATTTAGTTGTATGCGGCAGTTTAGAGGAATTGTTTAACGAAAATATTGACGATTATCATTTGGCCGCTGTTGAGGATATATATTATTACCATTCCAGAAGGGCTCTTAAAAGAGATACGGAAAGCTTTTATGCCAACAGCGGCGTGATGCTTATAAATTTAAATAAATGGAGAAGAGATGATATAGAAGAAAAATTATTGGCTGTTCCCAAAACGGCAGCAACGGAGTTGGTGCATCGTGATCAGGATATTATAAATATCGTTTTAAATAAAACAACAAAGCCTCTTAATCTTAAGTGGAATGTTATGGATTGTTTTTTTAGAGTCGCAAATCATATGGAAATTCATCCGTTGAAAAAAGATATTAAAAAGGCTTGGCGGTTTCCGTCAATAATACATTATACCGGCCTCATAAAACCATGGGATAAGCCGTATATGCCGAAGGGCGGTTTATATTTGAAATATTTAAAATACACGCCGTTTCAAGAAAGTTATATCGCGTTAATAAATCAGCAAAAACCTTTTAATGAATTTCACCGTGATTTTATAAAGAGAATGTATTATACGGCAAGACATTTAATATCGCCTGTCATTGCGGTCAGAAGATTTAAAGACAGTTTCGGCATAAGGCTTTTTATGTTCTTTTTTCTAAAATTAGAAAAATTTAAAATAACAAAAACGGAAGAGTTCCCGTGTTGAAAAATACATTTTTTTTAATTACCGTTTTGTTCTGATATTCTTTGTCCGATTCCAATATTTGGTATAATAACCAAAATTTAACTTCAGAGAGTTTATATGGATATAAAAGTATGTTTTACTGCCGATGATAATTATGCGCAGCATATGGCTGTTTCAATAGCTTCAATTCTTAAAAATGCAGCCGAAGAAGATAAAATATTCGTTTATGTTTTAGATGGCGGCGTATCTGATGAAAAAAAAGATAAAATCGCAAGACTGAACAGAATAAAAGAATTCCATATAAAATATATTAAAGTTGATATTTCTATATTTAAAAAATTTCAGTTAGTGCAGAATTATTTTACTCCTGCTGTTTATTACAGGCTTATGATGGCAGATTTACTTCGGGATATTGATAAAATAATATATCTTGACTGCGATACTGTCGTATGTTCAAGTTTAAAAGAACTATTTGATGTTGATGTAACCGGTTATTATCTTGCCGCAACAGAAGATATCGGGTTTTTATGGGCTCGTAAAGCGCTTGGCAGAAAAATTGAAAAATTTTATATCAATACCGGAGTAATGGTTGTAAATCTAAATTTATGGCGAAAAGATTTGCTGGGTGAAAAATTAATTAAATTCGGATTGGAAACAACCGACAAACTTGCTTTTGGCGATCAGGATATAATAAATGTGGTTTTAAAAGATAAAATGAAACGTTTAGACCTAAAGTGGAATACGCAGCTTTCTTTTTTTGAATTTAATAATGTAATTCATCATCCGTTATGCAAAGAAATAATAAAAGCAAAAAGAAATTATAAAATTATTCATTATATTTCCAATAAGAAGCCTTGGCATTCATATGTTCCTGTAAGTAATTTATATTTTTATTATTTGGGATATACTGATTTTACGGTAAATTTTAAAGTTAAGGATAAAGTTAGAATAGGATTGCAGGGGCTTGCGTACAATCTCAAAACATTCGTTTATGTTGTGAGATTTATTTTGTCGCCTTTAATAAAAGGGTACAGAACCGACGATAAAAAAATAAAAATTAAAATATTTAATTTTTTTGAATTTATTCTTTGTAAAACAAAATAAAATATTTTTATATTTTCCCGGACCAGTCGAGCGGCTGCGGATTATCCGAAGTTTCCCACTTAAAATAATTAAAATTATTTGTGCAGAACCTGCATGTTTCTTCGGGTTTTTTCAGATAGGATAAAATTTCTCTGCCCGTATGGGTGTAGATGTTGATTCCTTTGCCTTCCGCTATGGAAGCGTTAAATTTCTTATTGAAATATCCGATATAAGCGGCTATGGCGCACATATAAACATTGTCGTCTTTTAAAATGGAACAGAATTTGCCGGTGCAGTTTGAAAAAGTTTTTTGTTTGTCGGAAGTGCCGGCTTCGTTTAATACGCCGCAAAAAGAAAATATTCTGTTTGATAAAACGTATTTGACTTGAAATAAATCAAGATTTTTGGTTATTTTCTCAATATTGTTGAATAACGGCGGATAAACGGTAATTTCAATCGTTATATCGTTTTGGCGGCAGATTTTGAAAAAAATATCCGGCATTGACGGCAGCAGAGTTCCGTTTGTTATGACAATTATGTCCGTAAAAGGAACGGTTTTTCTTGTTATTTTTAAAATCTCTCCAATTTCCGGATGTAAAAGAGGTTCTCCGCCCAGTATTTTAATCTTTTTGATTTTGCCGAAAATTTTATTAAGGCGTTCAAGGCGTTTTTGTATATGAAGGCAGTCCGTAAATTTTTCGCCGGATATGTTTGAAAAATGAGTGCATCCTTTACAGTTTAAATTGCAGTGCTCGGTTACGTGGAATTCAAGATGGTCAAGAATCGGCCCGTATGCCAGATTTGCCAGAAAAGGCTTTATATCGGCAAGAAAGGGGAATTTGTTTTTTAAAAAAACTTTTAACTTTTTCATATTAATGCCTGACAATTATATCAAATAATTTTATATAATAGGCGAACCGTTAAAAAGGAAATAAATAAAATGAATATTAACATCTGTTTTACTCCTTCGGATAATTACGCTCAGCATATGGCGGTCGTAATTGCTTCAATTTTAAAAAATGCCGCATTTGACGACGAGTTTTCTTTTTACGTTCTTGACAGCGGAATATCGGACTCAAACAAGAATAAAATATCGGAACTTCAAAAAATTAAAAAGTTTAACGTCAAATACGTTAAACTTGACACATCTGTTTTAGACAGCCTGCCGATAGTGCTTAATCATTTTACGACAGCGATATATTACAGGTTTATGGCGGCCGATTTGCTTCCGGAAATTGATAAAGTTATATATCTGGACTGCGATCTTGTGGTATGTTCAAGTCTGAAAGAACTTTTTTCCGAAGATGTTTCGGATTATTATATAGCCGCAATTGAGGATATAGGTTCGTATTATAATCATCTTGTCTTAAAACCGGAATTTGAAAAACTACAGATAAATTCCGGCGTTATGGTTCTTAATCTTGCAATGTGGCGCAGAGACGGTCTGGGGAAAAAATTGATCAAATTTGCCGTTGAAACGAAAGAAGAACTTGTTTTCGGAGATCAGGATGTTATAAATAAAACTTTAACATGCAAAAGACTGAACTTTAAATGGAATGTCCAGTCTTTTCCGGCCTTTCATGTTTATAATAATGTCGTGTTTCATCCTTTAAAAGATGAAATTATAGAAGCGGTAAGACGTCCTTCAATAATTCATTATATTACAAAATGCAAACCGTGGAACTGCGACGTTCCTTTCGGGCATTTGTACATAAAATACAGGCAGATGACGCCTTTCAAATATAAAAATTCGGAAGTTTTTTTTAAACAGTTTAAATATTTCGTTTTAAGATGCCGTGAAGCGTTTAAATTCGTATTTTTTCCGGCGTTTATAATATACCGTTCCGACGGATGGATTAAATTTTCGTTGTTTAATATTTTAGATCTGAAGATTTTTCCTTCCAAAAAGTAAAAGACTCCGCGGTAAAATTGTAAGTTTTTCTCAGAACTCTTCCGATAACGGCGTAATTTATGCCGTATTTTAAACAAAGATAAAAACAGAGAAGTCTTATTTTATAAGAAAATTTATCGTATGTTTTATAAAACGGTATATTCATTGCGTTAAAAAATACGCGTTTTAAAATAAGCGATATTTTTTCAAGCTGATTAGAGGGAAGGGAAGATACTTCAAATTCGGCCGCAAAAAGAAGGGCGATATAAGGATAAAAAGATTTTTTATACGTTTCAAATAAATTTTGGGATTTTAGGAATTTTTTTACCTCCGAAGCCGCTTTTATGCAATTATAAATTCTGTCGGTTTTATTATACATTATTGAATTTTTTCTGTTTATCCTGTAATAATAAGTCGCGTCTTTGATAAACATAAATCCGGCAGATTTTAAGATAACCTCATAAATAAAGAGAATATCTTCCATTTTATCCGTTTTAAAATAAATATCGTTTTTTAAAAGAAAATTTCTGTCGTATATTTTATTCCAGACAGACCATATCATGCGCAGAGTCAGGACTTTTTGTTTTTTTGAAACCGAATCGATCGGCAGATTATAAAATTCTTTTTTTTGTTTAAACAATTTGATTTTTTTGGTCGAATTGTCAAAAGTATAATGGGTTGCCATTATTAGATCACAGCCGTTTTTTTCAATAGCATTGTGCAGAATTTCAATGTGATTTTTACCTATCCAGTCGTCAGCGTCTATAAAAACGACATATTTCCCGCAAGCGGCTTTTAAACCGGCGTTTCTTGCGTTGCCGAGTCCCATATTTTTTTCAAAATTTATGATTTTTAACCTGTTGTCTTTCTCCGAATATTTTTTTATTATATCGCCGCTTCCGTCTGTTGAACAATCGTTTATGATTATTATTTCCAGATTTTTAAATGTCTGCGATATTATGCTGTCAAGACAATTCTCCAGATATGGGGCTATGTTGTAGACCGGTATAATTATTGATACTGATTGATTTGTCATTTTGTTTTTCCGGATAAAAAATAATAAGTTTTCTTTAATGTTTTTCCGAAGACCGCGTAATTTATGTTGTATTTTAAACAAAATTGAAACAATAAAATTCTTGCTTTGTAAAAAATATTGTCAGGATACAAAAGGAATTCGCCGTTTGTGAAGAAATTGTTTTTGATATCTGAAAAAATAGGTTTTAAAGCTTTTAAAGGCAGGTTTGATTCCTCAAATTCAAAGGCGAAACATTTTGCGGCATGAGCCAAAAAGGCATTTTTAAAATCGCCGTATAATTTTTTTTCATTGAGCCGTTTTTTTAAAAATAAGAAACATTCAACCGTATCATAAATTCTTTTAGGCAAATTATACGTTGCGGAACCTTCAATATTTTTTCTGTAAAAATAAAGTGCGTCTTTTATAAACATTATTGAACAGTCCGAAGTTAAAATGTCATAAGTAAATATAACGTCTTCCATGGGGCATTTTTGAAAATATATTCCGTTTGATTTTAAAAAATCGGCGTTATATATTTTTCCCCAGCACGGACATATGTGAAGTACGGGAATAAGTTTTTTCTTTGAATCCGTTGATTTAAATTCTTGCCCGTAAAATTTTTCAGGCAGTCTTTTTATGTGCGTTTTTTTAGTTTTCGCGTCATAAAAAAAATTTTCTGACGCTATAACGTCGCATCCGTGTTTTTCAATCGTATCGTATAAAACTTCAAGATGACTTTCGCTTAGCCAATCGTCGGGATCGGCAAAAACAATATATTTGCCGCAGGCTGTTTTTATGCCTGTGTTTCTTGCTTGCGAAACGCCGCCGTTTTGCCGTGAAATTATTTTAAACCTTTTGTCTTTTTCAGAGTGCTTTGTCAGAATGTTAAGAGAAGAGTCTGTTGATCCGTCGTTAATGCAGATACATTCAAAATCCGTAAACGTCTGGCTCGTTATGCTGTCCAAACATTGCGGCAGATAAAGTTCGGCGTTATATACCGGAATTATTATTGATATTTTGATTTTGTTCACAGCGGACATTTTAGCAAATAAAATTATAAGTACATAGCGGGATAAACGGCATAGATTTATTAATCCGGCCGATTTTAGTATAATAAAAACATGTATCCACAATTATTTAGTATCGGCGGTTTTACGATTTACACTTACGGCGTTTGCATAGCCGTTGGTTTTTTTGTCGCAATGCAGTATATAATCAAACATTCGGTTAATACCGGAATTACAAAAAATCAGGCGTATGATTTTTTGTTTTATATAATTATAGCCGGAATCGCCGGCGCCAGACTGATGTATGTGCTGATTAATTTTAAATATTTTCTGGCTCATCCTCTTGAATCGGTTCAGTTATGGAAGGGGGGGCTCGTTTATTACGGAGGTTTTGTCGCAGCTGTTTTGTTTGCGCTGGCATATTTAAATTTTAAGAAAATATCAATGCCTAAAACAGCCGATATTTTTGCGCCTGCGGTTGCGCTTGGGCATTTCTTCGGAAGAATAGGCTGTTTTTTTGCAGGCTGCTGTTACGGCAGAGAATGCGGCTGGTTTATTGCAATCAACAATAAGTATCCGACTCAGCTTTTTGAAGCGTTTTCCAATTTGGCTATATTTTTTATTCTTCATAAGTTTAATAAAAGAGAACATAAACCCGGTCTTACGTTTCTTTTGTATCTTATTATTTATCCCGCGGTGAGATTTACGATTGAGTTTTTCAGGGGAGACGACAGAGGAATGTTTATTCTCGGACTTTCTGTAGGGCAGATAATGTCGCTTGTAATAATGGCGGCGGCGATACTGATAGTGATTTTTAAATACGGATATAAACGTGAAAATAAATAAATTGATTTATGATTTGGACATACCTGAAAGAATTGATTATTTTATGAATGAAAAACATTCTGAATATTCAAGAACATATTTTCAAAAACTTATAAAAAGCGGACATGTCTATGTAAACGGCAAACAGGTTTTGCCAAGTCATAACCTTAAAAAAGGAGATGAGATTTCTTATTCTTTTGAAGAACAGGAAACATCAATTTCCCTGAAACCCGAAAAAATTCCTTTAAAAATAATATATGAAGACGACGATATTATATTAATCAACAAACAGCCTGATATTGTGGTTCATCAGTCGTTCGGGCATGAATCGGGAACATTATTAAATGCTTTAATGTGGCATTTTAAAGGAAAAATCAAACCTTTTATGGTTCACAGGCTTGATAAAGACACGACAGGCGCGATAATTTTTGCTAAAACCCAGAAAGCAAAAGTATCTTTGTCAAAACAATTCCAAAAAAGAGCGGTAAGCAAAACGTATATAACTGCGGTCGGCGGAATTATAGCCGAAGAAAGAGGAAGAATAGAAGCCCCGCTTGGAAGATCAAGAACCGACAGAAAAATAATAGAAGTCGGCCCGTTTGCAAAAAGAATGGCTATTACCGAATTTAAAGTTCTTTCAAGAACAAAACAATTTACTCTTTTGGAAGTCAGAATTATTACCGGAAGAACCCATCAAATCAGAAGCCATATGAAATACATAGGGCACCCGGTGCTTGGCGATGAGGCTTACGGCGGCAGCGCGAGCATAAATAATATTGAGTTTAAAAGGCAGATGCTTCATTCGTACAGAATAAAATTTTCTCATCCTGCAAAAGGGAAAATGGTTGAATTTACCGCGGATATTCCGAAAGACATGTCTGAATTGTTTAAAAATATCAAAATATAATTAAATTATAATTGCAAAATAAAAAGTGCTGAGGGGCGGAATCGAACCGCCGACACAAGGTTTTTCAGACCTTTGCTCTACCGACTGAGCTACCTCAGCACTTAACTGCCGTATTATTGATTATTTTTCTTTTGAACCGAAATATTCGGCTTTTTTCTTTTCAATAACGTCTGCTACTTTCGTTTTGCTTTCTTCTATAAAATCTTTGCTTTTTTCTTTAAGATCAAGTCCGAATTTTTTCAAATCCTCTCTTGTTTCTTTTCCGGATTTAGGAGCGAACAAAATACCTACGGCTGCTCCGATAATTACGCCTGTCAAAAGTGCAAAAAAAGAATCTTTATTGCTCATGATTTGGCTCCTTACATTTTTTGTTTTTAAAAAACGCCGAAAAAAGTTTCGGCACAAAAGACGATATGATTTTTATCCAAATCCCGGAAACCAAGCCGTTAAAATTAGAAACGTATCCCAAAATATTTCTGATAGACTTCATGTCAGAATCAAGCTGGGCGATAGTTTCATCAAGTCTTTTTGCGGTTTTACTTAATTGTATCATGGTCAACACAAAATATACAGTGGCAACGACAACAGCGACCGTTACGACAATGACACATATTAAAATTACCGTATCCATATCTCGTTATTATATCACATAACGTTAAATTTTGCAAATAAGTATGTTTTATAAATTTTTCTTTATTTTTCTGAAAAAATAAACAAGACAAGCCGCCGTCGCAAAACCGAGAACGGCTCCGGCAAATACGTCTGACGGAAAATGACAGCCGGCGTAAATTCTTTCAAAAGCCGTTGCAAAAGCGTAAATTACGTATACATACCAATATTTCCGCATAAGAAGAATCATTGCCGTGCCGATCGTAAAAGCAAATTGCGTGTGCCCGGAAGGGAATGATCTTGCATACAGTTTTTCTGAAAATACATTGATATTTCCGTCTCCGAAAAAGGCCAGAGGCCTTGCTCTTTCAAAAATATCCTTAAAAAAAGAATTGACTATCGTTGATGTTATGATAATGCAAAGTACAAGGGCAAAAAATATCCAGAAATTCTTTCTCTCATACCGCAGTATAATAAATATTGAAAAAAGCGACATTAGAATCAAAGGAATATTTATCCCTTTTGCGTCAAAATACGAGATTTTTGAAATGAACCAGTCAAACAGAGCGTTTTTTGTTTTAAAATTTACGAATTTAAAAACGAAAACATCCATATCCAGCAATCCGCCGGCTATTGTTTTTTTGGGGCCGACAATGCTTGCGTTAAAATTTACGGACAGTCCGTCCGGATTAAAATTCCTGCATACCGTTAACCAGAATTTTTTTACTACTTTACCGTTTCTGTAAACGGGGATTTCAACGGGCGTTTCAAATTTTTCAAACGGGAAAATATATTCGTGGTTGAAAAAATCAAAAATATTGCTTGTTATGAAAACTGCGTCTTTATTTTTAAGATTTGAAATGTCTCTCTGCCACAGGTCATAGGCGTCTATTTTGCCGCTGAAACAATATACGCGTATGTCCGGTATGGAAAAATATATCTGGCTTGCGAGATAACTTTTGTGCGTGAACAGAAAAGGTTTTCCGGATTCCGGGTATGAATTGTAAATGTTATATACGGCTTTTGCGAGTTCGCTCCATCCGTATAAATCGTTCGTCGGATCAATAATTTCGGATTGCGAAATGCCGAAATTGTTTATATTTCTTAAACAGCAATCGTGTATATCGGCTATATAAAAATAAGGTCTGTTGCCCCAATAACTTATATGGGCGAAATTTGTTATTCTTTGTTCCGGAAGACACATTCCTCTCATTTTGTGTACTATTTCAGGAAGATTCGCAAATCCGTATAAATCATTAGTCGGGTTAATAAATTTTGTCGCCGGAACGCATATTTCAATTTTAAAAGGCTCTTTCGCCGACGTGAATTTTTCAAGAGGAACAATTTTATATATCGCATGCAGCGGTACAAGAATATTCATCGCCATTGCCAAAGAACAGGCCGTTATTACGTAATTTCTGACCCATTTTGTTTCCCAAAATTTTAGGATTAAATGGGACACGTATATTGTTGCGACCAAATATCCCATAGCAGGCCAATGCGGAAGTATTTCATTGAAAGAAGCTATAGAATTAAAAAACAGTAAAACCGGCAGTGAAAAAGAAGCGACAAATAAAGCGTATTTGTCTTTTTTGACAAAACCTTCTTTTGCGCACGAATATAATGCAAAACAGTAAAAGGCGAATAATAACGGGGAAACGTATCCCGCCTGCGCTCCGATTGACCTGAAGAACAAAGTTGCCGACAACTGCGGCAGAGTTTTCCCGAATCCGTGCTGAAGCTGAAATCCGAAACTTGCCCAGTTATTCTGTATGTTCCATAAAATTACCGGTAAAAAACAAACAAACGAAATTAGAATAGAGATATAAAATTCTTTTTTTAAAAGCCAGAATCTGTGATTTTTTGAGAACAGCAGAAAAATAACTATAGACGGGAATAACATTACGGCTGTGTATTTTGAAAGCAGGGCAAACCCTACCGAAAAACCTAAAAAATACCAGTATTTCTTTTGAGAAGTTTCTATAAGCCGTATAAACAAATAAAAAGAAAGTATCCAGAAAAGAGACAGCGGAGAATCCGGTATTGTGATTACCGCTCCTAAAAATGAAAAAACGGGCAGAATGTTCAAAAGGATTACTGCCGTAAAAGCCGTTTTTTCGCTGAAAAGTTTTCTTGCCGCAATGAAAAATATCCATGAAGTAAGTACAAATATAATTACGGAAGGAAGTCTTACGGCGAAAGTGTTGACGCCTAATAATTCCGTAAAGGCTTTTATTATGTATCCTATAATTGGAGGATGGTCATAATATGATAAATCTAAAAATTTTGAATATACCCAATAATGAGCTTCATCAACGGTTATTCCTACTTTGCCGATTACAAGAAGTCTTATAAAAGTCGTAAACGATGTTAAAAACCAGAATAATTTATGGTAATATGTCATAAAATCCTTTTGATAATTTTACATAAATTATCAAATTTCTTGATATTGTTCAAACAAAAAATAAAATACTCAAAAATATAACGTTTTATTTTTCACAAATTTTTCACAAATTATTATAAAAAAACATTGAAAAAATAATGAGTTTATACTAGAATTACAATAGATAAAAAGAGGTTTTTTATGTTAGTCAGAAAATTTTACGTAATGACTATAATTTTTTTTATGTTGATGTCAAATCTTTTTTCAGGTTTGGCGTCGGCAGTTTCGTTTATATTTCAAAATTCGGATATAAACTTTCAAGGCGTAAGCATAGGTTCGCAGTATAATTTTGTAAAAAACGCTCCCAAGGATTTTGTGAATTTGTGCGTAAATATAAGCAAAGAAGCGGGTTTATTCAATATCATACGGGAAAAATCGTCAAATATAACCGCCGATAAAAATTTAAAGAATTTTACCGATGAATTTTTATTAATGACTTCGGGTTTTAAATTCAAAACCGCAAAAATGACGGAAAGAGTTTTTACAAACGGCGGCATCAATATTTCACAAGGGTCAATCATATTCTATTTGTTTATGGTGATTTTAATCTTTTACCTTATAGGGTATATAGGACTGCTTAGAGTATTTAATGATTCATTTTGCATAAATAAAAATGAGTTGACAGTAAAGCTCTGCCTTTAGTGTTTTAAAGGCAGAGTTTTATTTTGGAGTAAAAATGAAAAGGAAGTTCGTAAAAATTAATTATTTAAAAGTTTGTTCGGTTATTACGGCCGCCTGTCTTTTGCTTACTGCGACAGGAAGCAGTTTATCCGCTTACGGAGCTTATCAGACGGATTCGCCGTATAATGATATATTTGACGGTATGAATGTCATCAGGCAGGAATACGGCAAGATCACTTCCGTAAGCGACAATTCAAGCGATATTACGGTTGTGAATATTCAGGATTTACACTGCCACGAGCAAACACAGAGAAATATAAGCGAAATTATAAAAACATTAGACAAAAACTATTCGTTGAAATCGGTTTTTATAGAAGGCGGATACGGGCAGATAGACGTATCATGGATAAATAAAATACAAGATGAAAAAATAAAAAGTGCCGTAATTGAAAAAATGCTTCAGGACGGGTATCTGACGGGCGCGGAATATTATGCGATTAAAAATTCCAGATATGATCTGTTGAAGGGAATAGAAGAAAAAGATATTCATCAGGCAAATTTGAACAGACTTTCAAAGATAATGGAAAAACAGCCTGAATACGATTCGGTTATTTCAAAAATCAATAAAGAAACTGAAGTATTGAGCGGTATTTATTTAAACGAAAGAAATAAAAGATTTACCAGAAAAATAAACGAATACGAAAGCGGAAAGACCGATACGTTAAAGTTTTACAGGCTTTTGCATAAGTACGTTGAAAAGATACGCCAATCTCCCGGGCAATATAACAATATTACCGCAATAAATATGCAGGATTATCCTAATATATCAAAATATCTTAATATTTCAAGCATGTCAAAAGATATAAATCCCAGACAGGTCGGCATAGAGCTTCAGGCATTGGTAAATGTCGTTAAAAATAAAATACCTTACGGCTCTTATCAAAGACTTTTGAGCGTAACGAATAATTTTAACGATACCGGAAAACTGGCTGAGTTTCTTATCAAATTCTGCGAACAGAACGAAATAGATTTATCAAAAGATTTTAAAGAACTTGATAAGTTTTTTGAGGTAAGCAGATTAAACCAAAGAATAAATCCGCTTGAACTTGTAAATGAAGAAAAAATCCTGATAGACCAAATCAGAATGGCGTTATCTTATGATGATACCGAGTATGAAATTTCTTATATAAACGATTTTGCAAAATATTTTAATGATTATTTTAAATATGCGCTTACGTCCGCCGATTGGAAATACGTTAGACAAAATTTTGACAAATTCAGAACGCTTTATGCGAAATACGCGGTTGTTGACAGGATTAAGGACATATCTTCCGACATAGATTTTATAAATCAGTATTACGATACAAACGATTACAGAAACAATATTTTTACAGCCAATATTTTAAACGGCGAAACGCCTCTTCAGACATCGGGTTCTTTAAGGACGTCAGAACAGGTATTAAAGCAGTCAAAAGAGGTAATAGTCGTAATTACAGGCGGGTATCACAGCCAAGATTTGGAATCAATTTTTTCCGAAAAAAAAGTCAACGATATAGTTATAACGCCTAACGTAACCGGCGATATAAAAAGCGCAAACAAGAGATATGACGGCATAATAAAAGAACAGGCTTCAATGCAGTCAAGCGCTCTTGCTTTTAGGCTTGCGTCTTGTCTGCCGGATGAAGAGCAGAGAAATTTAATGGCAAGAGTCGCCGTTGAGATTTACGGCAAAGAAAATATAGATCAGATAAGAAAGCTTGCTGGAAATGATTTTGATATTTCAAAAATAGAGACCGCTGAATTTGACGAACAAAAAAAATCGGCCGTAAAAGATTTGATACAGGCAACCGTTTCGGCATTGGTTTCTTCATTGCCTTTAAATGCGGGGAAAGATATTTTTAATCCGGACATAGACGATATTTTAACAAAAATGAGCCTTAAACTTTATGATATGGGTTTTTATTTTGAAAACGGACCGGTATATGAAATAGATTCGTCGGAATATAAAGATAAAGATTTGCTCGGCATTCCGGCGGAAACATATTCAAGAATGTTTGACGGCCTTCAGAGAGCGTTGCTTAATGTTCAGAAAAACCGTGATTTAAAAAATAAATTATCCATATTTGACGTATTGAAAAATAAAAATTCAATATTTGCGTTTTTGGCAAAAACCGCGCCTGTCTGGGAAGAAATAATATTCAGAGCGATACCGTCTTTTGTAATTATATTCAACCCTGTTGCGGGAATTGCGTTGTTTGGAGTTTCGCAGATAGTATTTTTATTTTCGCATACTATAGTAAAATGGCTTGTATACAGAGACTCTGCGGGAAACAGGCTTGATTTTATTGGTATTTTAAAACATGATTTCAAAAATCTGTCAATACCGGCTTTAACCGTAGCGCTTCCTTATATTCTTACCGCAGGCGCTCCGATTTTTATTCTTCCGGTCATTACTGTTGCGTCCATGGCCATTCATTATTTTTACAATAAAAATAATCCCGGCAATCCTATGCTTATTCTTGCTTTATTGAAAAATGCGGCTTCTGAAAATATTAAAGAAAGAATGATAATGTATGCAAATATGATGCAAGCCGGCAAAGAAACAATAGATAAAATAAAATTTCTTGACAATGATTTACTCTATTCGGTTATGTCCCAATCTTCAGATCCGCAGCAGACGGCGGTTAATCTGATAAATAAAATAAAATATGTTGATCCGGCAATAATAAACGCAATGGAAGAACCCGAATATGTATTTGATGTTTTTGAGGCGAGCGATGCGTTATTGGAATATGTTAGAAGCATTGGTTTTGACGCTTATAATTTTAATCTTTTCTTCAAATTAAGAAACAGCGCCGGAATTAAAAATGAAGAGTTTTCAAATATTTGGCTTGCGAATATAGTGCGAGACGATCCCAGAATGCAGTATTTAGATAATACCGTCTTAACAGGAATTGAACGTATTCTGCGTATATTCGGCCCGGAAATGAATATAGATACTATCCAGTATTTATTCAATAAACTTTTTTATCCGGACGGTTTTGATTTTGACAAATTTTTCAGATTAACCGCAGAAAATAATTTGACAAAAAGTTCCGATAAACTGAGATTGCTGCAAATCAGTTTTGATAACGGTTTTGAAGATGATGCCGGCGAAATACTCGGATTTTCGGGTATTGAGGACTCCGCTATAACGGAAATGCTCGTTTATAACGAAAATAAAACAAAATTACAGAATTTCAGATTATTTTCGGAATTGAAAGAAATGCTTGGTATAAAACCCGAAGATAAAGACAGTGTGCGTTTCCTCGCAAAATACTGTTTTGATAAAGGAAATATTATTGAAACGGACAAGTTAACCGAGAAGTTAAATGAAGATATTTTCATACAAAATTTAAAAGCAATATTGAAATATGAAAATAAAGAATATATTTTAACTCCGCTTCTTGCTGATTTGACGACTGCAAATATTTATTTAAGCGACAGCCGGTGCGATCAGATTATAAAATTGTTGGAAGAAATGAGCAATTTGAATATTGCGGATCTTGCGGTTAATAACAACAATCTTGCGCTCAGAGTTTTTTTGAGTCCGGCTTTTGCCGACGTTTTTAATAGTCAGGTTTCAAAAGAGAAGTTTAAAAATATTGATAATACGATTCAAAAATACAGAAGAGCTATAGCCGTAAGCATATTTATGACAAAACTGCTAAACGGCAGAGAATCGCTTGTAACTCCTGAAAATTTTGATGAAATCGTAAAAATATCCGCAAATGCTTATTTTGCAATACTCAGACAGTGGTTTGATAAACAGCTTACCGGTAAAGATTCTTTCGTTACGGCTATATTCCATGACGAAAGCGCCGATATAGTTTTTAAAGATATGCTCGGAGACAGATTTAATCCGGAAATTCTAAAACAGTTTTTAAATAAAATAGGCATTGATCCCGACAACGGCGATAATGTTCAAATTTTACAGAGATCAAAAGATCCCGGAGTAAAATTTAAAATACTTGACCGTATAATTAACGCTCCTAAAAACGGAGTAAAAAGTTTGTTTTGGTTTGACGGTCACGGGGCCAAATACGGTTTTTCAATTACGGAAAAAGAACATATATATTTTGAAGAAATAGCGGACGCTTTGCATGTCGCCTATGATAACGGCGTAGATTTAAAACAGCTTACGCTTGTTTTTAATTCATGCCATTCGGGCGATTTTAAAGATAAGATTCTTACTATGCTTGAACAAAGAGGCGTTAAAGATTCTCCCGTTATTATTACCGTAGCCGGTCATGAAACGGAGCTCGGTTATACGGATATTGTGGAACATGACGGCAACAAGATGCTTGTGTCAAATCTTGAATTCAGTATTTTTAATTTGTTTGAAAGTTCATCCAATGCCGATTCAGCCGATAAAAATCTGCTGCTTGGAGATTTTATACTTGCGCAAAATGATATTCACTATTCTAATCCTACGATATCAATACCTATTACGGAAGACGTAAGAGCAATAATTGAAAGAGCGGTTGCTCAGATAAATAATATAAATCATGAAACCGCCGCAGGAGAAAGAGAAGACGAAGCGTCATTATTGATAAGAACAGGGCCAAGAATGTCTCTGGATGCCGCGCAGCAGTCGCAAAAAATTCCTGAAATACATTCATCTTCTTTGGAATTATCAATATTTAACGTATTGAAAAATAAAAATTCAATATTTGCGTTTTTGGCAAAAACCGCGCCTGTCTGGGAAGAAATAATCTTCAGAGTAATTCCGTCTGCGGTTACAATATTTAATCCTGTTTTAGGCATAGCATTATTTGCGGTTTCTCAGATAGTATTTTTATTTTCGCATACGATAGTTAAATGGCTTGTATACAGAGACTCAGCCGGACACAGACTTGATTTTGCGGGTATTTTGAAAGATGATTTTAGAAACCTCTCTCTTCCTACGCTGGCAGTATCAATCCCTTATATTCTGGCAATAATTATTAATCCCGTATTTTGGCCTATGGCAGCCGTATCGGCCATGATAGTGCATTCTTTATTTAACGATAAACTATCCATATTGGGTTATTTTAAAAATATAAAATTAAAAGATAATTTTGACATTAAGCTGCCGGTAGAGGCATTGGGAATAAAAGCCGGAGACGAAATACTTATAACATACTTTTCAAACGATACGCTTCTTATAACAAGAAGCAGTTTGGAACTGAAGAAATTTTGGGAAGAATATACAGCCAAAAATCCGCAAAAAGCAAAATTTAGAAACAGAATATATGCAAATACCGTGAGAGTTACGGTTGCCAAGAACGGTACCGTAAACATAAAAGAATTATATAAGAATAAATTAGAAAAATATCCGCTTACGCAGGAACAAAAAAACAATATTACGCTTTTCTACAGTCAGGTTCCGGTAAAATCGGAAGAAAAAACCGAAATAATTTCGGGCAAATCTGAAGAGCCCGTAAAAGACAACGGCGAAGAAGAAATTCAAAATGCATTAACGGATAAAATTAACCCCGATAACGCAATTGATTTTGATTTTTCACGTTTTATAGACGGACAAACAGGAAGCGCGGATATCGCCGCCGTTCGTGAATATGTTAAATCCGCTATTGCCGGAAAAGATTTAAAAAACAGTTTGATTACAATAACATTTTCCAATTCGCCTGACGCCGGACTTGATGAAAATAAAATCAAAACGGCAGCCCGAATAATATCGCTTTTATCGGATGAATTTAATGAAATTTTTGCGGATAGAATCGCGGGCAGCGCCGGAATGACGTATTTTGAAGATATGCTGGAAAATGCTTTTGTACACGGCAATAATTTATCATTAAGCAAAAAGATATTTATTTATTTCGGAAATGACAGGGATGCCCTCATAATAAATTCAAATACTCCGCAGAATACGACGATTGAAGCGTCGGCTCTAGCCACTAAATTATATCTGTACGGTTTTGGAACCGGCATAAAATCAGCGGAATCGGTAAATAATGCAAGATATTCCGTTACCGGTTTGCTTATGCCGGACGGAACGGAAAAAGAAGTATACATAGCTTATCTCTCTTTTAAAAAATATCAGCAATTAAAAGAAACCCTTCTTGATAAAGTATTGAAAAAAATTAATTTTTCTGCGATATGGAATACAATTGAAACAAAAAAGATAGAACGCCGGTATTCTTATACGGCGCTTCCGGTTTTAGAAGAAGGCGAATCTGTTGTCGCGACAAATTTTACGAAAGACGGCGAAGCCGAATACAGCGGAGACTGGATAAGCTTTACTGTAAGTAAAAAAGGCGGAAAGTATATAATAAGCAATGTCAGCAAAAAAGAAAATAAATTAAAATGGTATATCCCGCCGCAATGGCAGATTCCTCTTGAAGATAAACTTGAAATAGCGGAAGAAAACGGCAAATTTTATATATGTTCAAACTACCCGGATATACATATTTCTGATTCTCAGCCCGAAGAAAGCGCCGAAACCGATATTTCTTATCCGCTTGCGCAGCGGAATGAAGAACAGATTCAAAGCGAATTGCCGGCGGAACAAAGTATTCCCGCCGACAATATTGAATTTGAAAGATTTTTTGAACTTATCCAAAGAAACAGCGCAAAAAAACCCGTCATAGGCGATTCGGGAAATTATGAATATAAATTGAAACTCCAAAAATTATCTTTTGAATTGGCCGATACGCTTGATTTAAATCAAATGGAAGAGTTTTATAAAAATGACGAGGATAAATTAAGGCTTGTAAAATATCTGCAAATCTTAAAGTTTAAGAGATTAAAAGACAATGAAAGCCTTAGAGCAGTAGTTTATAACGGCGGATTAAATATTAAATACAGACTGCTGGCGTTTATGTATTTAAGAAGCAACGGCGTAAACGATTTCAGCGACAGTGTTCTTGAAATACTGAAAGCAAATTTTCTTATTGAATTAAAGCTTAACAGTTTTAAAATAGATACGAATTTTGATTTGAGCGTGTTAGGCGCCGGAATTTTGCTTATTTTGAGCCGCTATCTTACAGATAATCATTATATAAACGAACAACAGGAAAAAAACCTTTATGATAATATATCTTACTCAACATTTGTAGAAAGAAGCGATTTTTATAATTCTTCGGCAAATTCGGGAATGTTTTTCACGTCGCCCGACCCTCTGACTATGGCGCATGAGATAGGTCATCGCGTACTGTTATTTTATACGGATTCAAGTAAGGGTGTCGCATATTCCACAATACATGAAATATTTGCCGGCGTTATATCGGCTGTTTTTGCCGAACAATCTGGAATCGGCGGAAAATATTATCAAGACGCATTATATGAATTATTTAACGAAAGAATGAAATATGATTATGTCCTGCAGGAAGAACACAGAGCATCAAGCGGATTACTTTATACGGTTGCGGAAATTGCCAAGAGAATGGGAAAAACCGTCAAATTTGAATTTCTGGCGGATGCGATTCTCAATTTATTAAAATCAAAAAAAGGTTTGCCCGAAAGGCAGTCTGACGCCATAATAGACGTTATTTACGAATATATGAAAGTTTTGATGTTTAAAGACGGTTATACTCAGGCCGAAATTGAACAATTTGAAAAGATATTAAAAGAAGAATCCTGGAAGAGTAAAGTTCTTGAATTGTTTATGAATTTAAAAAACACAAGTTCTAGATGGGATTATTACGGAGAAAGGTATAACTCTCTTATGAGCAGAATGAGATTTGACGTCGTTCAGCCCGAATCTTACAGACACGGATTATTGGAAATTGATTACCGCGACGACCTTGTGGTTATAAACAATATTATAATGTCTCAGCCGGATAAGATAAATATTATTATGCAGATAGTTAAGGAAGAGTTAAGCAAAAGCGATTATCTGTTGAGACCTCAGATCGCAAAGCTGCTTTTTGCCGATCTTCTGGTATCTCTGCCTCAAATAAAACAGTTGTCCAAATATCAGCTTGACAGATTGATACAGAATCTTGTAGATAAGTTTTTTTCCGATAAAACGGAATACGGGGCGTCGGAGATTGATTATGAAAGAATAAGAATATATGCTTTGGAAGAATATATCCTTATCAAAAATTTTTTCCCTCGCAGTTTTGAAGAAAGAAATTCCGCCAAAAAAGATTATTTTAAAAATAATTATTACAGGCAGGAAACAACCAAAGAAGACGGATATAGATACGCCGAATCGCTCCCTTCTTTTGTTCCGTCAATAGACACTTTCTTTATGCTTGCCGGCATTACGACTCTTTACAGAAAACTTTTTGATTTTACCGTAAAAAAACTCGCCGCAGCAAAAAAAAGGCCGAGATTTAAAAAAGACGTGGAAAATTATTTAAATATAGTAAGAAATAAAGCTCAAAATAAATATCTTTTAACGATTATTAACAACGACAGGGCATGGGTGAAATACAGATTATTCGCGTTGATGTATTTAAGAAGCAGAGGCTACGATATTGACGACAAGAATGTTATAAACGATATTAAAAGAAAATTTGCGGAAGCAATTAATAAAAACAGCATTTCGGTAAACAATAATTTTGATTTAAGGGCTGTTTTGACGGGCGTATATCTTTTATTGGAAAATTTTTCAAGACAGTACACAGATTCAAAACAGGAAATAGAGCTTTATGAATTAATTTCAAAAGCAGTCGTTCTCAGAAGGGGAAAAGAGGCTATAGGAGCCAGAGCAAATATGACTTTTGTATCGGTCAATCCGCTGACTATGGCTCATGAATTGGGGCACAGGATACTTGCTTATGCTTCCGAAAGCTCTCTTGAAGATATAACTATTCATGAATTATTTGCCGAAATAACAGCAAATTTATTTGCCAAAATTACGGGTTTGAAAGAAAAAGAATACAGCGATGTTTTGTACAGATTGTTTGACAATTCGGTAAATTATGACGATGTTTTTCAGAATGAACACAGGGCGTCAATGGGATTTATAGAACTTTTAAGAAAAGTAAGCGCCCAGACCGGCAGAAGCGTCAGATGGGATGTCCTTGCAAACGCAATTGTTTCTTATACAAAACGGCCATCCGGCAACATCATTGAAAACAGCCAGAGTAAAAATTTAAAAAATATTTTTCTTGCATATCTGGAAAGCCTTTATAAAAAAAGACAATATACGGCTGATGATTTGAAAAATATGTTTAATGCCGCCCAGAGAATTACCAGCGGCGAGAATGTCGTTGCGGAAATACTTGATGATATAAAAATTAAAGATTCAGGACTTTATGAAAATATTTTAAATGTTTTGCAGAGAAAAATGAAACGGCAGAAATCTTATATGAAGGGATTTATACCAAGAATTTTATACAGTAAATCAAAAATAAAAGAAATTGCGGATATATTCAAAGAAATTTTGGGAATTAAACCGCAATACAAAGATGATAAAGATATTATAACAAAACTCGTATTCAGCCAGCCAAAGAGAATTAATTATGTTTTAAAACTGGTCATTAACCAAATTCTGAGCAAAAAAGAATTGTCAAAATATGATTTTGAAAATCTTATTAAATTAGAATTTTTATTGAATAATACGGCTGTAATGTATAATTCAAGAGCCGAGCTTGAATCCGGAATAAGCGGTATTTTAAACGATATAATCAGAACAGTAGGGAATGATCCTTTCCATAGGCATTATAATACTTTCAATCTGTCGGATTACAGGTATGTTCAGTCATATATGAAAAACAGGATAAGCGGCGCAAACAGCCGGTTAACGATGACTTGGCTGGATAATTTACTGTTATCATTCGGGAAGACTGATTTTAATGAAAGGCAAAAAATCGTAGCGGCTGTAGAATATCCGATAATCATATTGGGAATGTTCTTCCCCAAAATCAGGAACTGGTTCTTAAATAAACACAAAGCCGGCGATATCTCTCAAATTGAAATCAGGCTGACGCAACTTGAGGCAACTACGCTTGAAAAAATTAAAAATATTTTAAAAATAGAAATCAGCGATATAAGTTCTTTGAGTTTTATTAGAAAACTGGCAATTTTGTCAAAAATATTGGCAAACAAAACAATTAAAACTTCCAATATGGAAGAACATCTAAAATTAAATGAAGCAGCGGACAAACCGGCGGAACAAAAGTTGCCTGCTAAAACTGAAAGTATAAAGTGGATATTAATTTTATCAATATCAACGGCTTTATTAATAACGGTTGTTTTTCATTTCAGTTTGCTTTCTTTTGTTTTTATGATATTTCCCGTAACAAGTTTTTTTACTCTGGGATGGTCGTTGTTAAAACCCCAATCGGACAAAATTTACGGTAAGGAAAAATATGAAAGCGAATATTTTTCAAACATACCTGAAACGGATTATGACTATTCGCAGGCTCCAGCTAAGGATGTTACCGTACAAATTCCTGTTTTTAAAGAATCTAATAATGTTATTTTCAACACAATAATGCAAAGTATAAAAGCTTGCCAAAAGTACAGCCAAAAATCCGGAGCCCGCGCAAATATTGTTATAAGCGACGACGGATTGGCAGTTTTGCTTAAAGGAAAGATATCAAAAGAAGATATAGAATATTTATTGCAAACAGAAAGCGTAATGCTTACCGATGATCAGAAACAAGCCGTTGAAAGAATAAGATTTTACAGAGCCAATAATATTTCTTTTGTCGCAAGACCTGAGAAACCGAGGGCCGGTTTATTTAAAAAAGCAAGCAACCTTAACCATACTTACAGATTGATTAATTCTCTTGAAAACGCAGGCATAATAGAAGACGGCACTTATTATGAAGGGGACAGCTTGTTTATAGGCGATATTATACTGCTCCTTGATAAAGACAGCCAATTGCACGAAGATGTTATATCGGTAACAGTTCCTAAATTTATTAAAGACGAAAATCTGGCGTTTACGCAAAACTCAACATTGCCTTCAAATGAAAATGACAATTATTTTACAAGATTCATGGCTCCGTTTACTACGTTTTTATTCCAGCATATTTTTGCCGCCAACGCCATATCAGGCGGATTGGTTCCGTTTGTGGGTCATAACGGATTTATAAGGAAAAAATGCTTGGAGGAAATCGGAAATTGGCCGGAAGACAGGGTTTCCGAAGATTTTTATACCTCAATTAAATTTCAAACGCTGGGGTATCGCGGCATGTATTTGTCGTTCAAAGGATATGAATTTAAAGAAATTGTAAGCCGTTCTTATATAGAAGAAGTAAATAAAATTTTAAGGTATGTTTTCGGATTGTTGGAACTGATATTTAACAGACATTTGATTAATAAAAATAAGGGCGTACAAAAAGGCGTTTTGACTGATTGGATGAAAGATTTTTTAAATTCCGGCAACGTCAGATGGCATCAAAAAATAAATTTCTTTATATATCCGTTGTCATATGTAAATCTTATGTCGGTTATACCTATGACGCTTATAGCTTTGGTTTTTAAAAAGATTGTTATCTCACAGTTTTCTTTATTGTTTTTGATATTTACGATCCCGTTTGCGCTTGTGATGTATAAAATTTATAAAGAAAACCGTATGCCGGATCAGAAAAAAGACAATGTCTTTAATGTTTTTTTTAAGATAGTGTTAAATATTGTTTCAATATCCGTAATGTTTGTTTCTTTTTCATATTCCGTTCTGAAAGGGCTGCGGAAATTTATTTCCAAAAAAGAATCAGGATTCCAGACGACAAATGTAGATGAGGAAAATTATAATTTTAAGCAGGCTTTTGATTTAATTAAAGAACATTTTAACAAAAATAAATCGGCGTTTTTACTGTTGGTTTTGTGGGGATTGATAGCTTTTGCCGTAAAACCGGTTGTTAATGCCGCTTTTATAGGTTCTCTTTTTTATATAACGGCTTTTTCTTTTGCTTCAATCATATTCAGCCCGTTTTTGTTTAAAGCCTTAAAAACCGTATTTGATGAAAAAACAGAGCATATCAATCTTTGCTTTAAAATTTACAATAAATCCGATCGTTTCTCGGATAAAAGGACGGAAGCCGGTATAAGCGAACAGACTGTTTTGATTGTAAACGATATGTCCGAATTTGAAAATAAATATAAATTTATAAATACGGGTATCAAAGTTAACGGAAAAACAATATGGCAGATAGATATTGACGGTATGCTTGTGTTCGGAGCCGAAGGGGTTAATATACAGGAAGCTGCACAGGCTTTAAACGGCAGTAAAATTCTTGAGAAAAAAATAAAAAAGCTTTTACATTTAAAGAAAAAAGTCAGGTTGAACATAAATTCGGTTATTGTTGACGAGGATTCGGACGAAATGTTTTTTTACGGCAGAACGGCCGTAATAAATACTGTCCAATATGCAAAAACCGTTAACAAAATACTTGATTCAATATCGGTTATGTATGCGCAAAAAACGATAATATCGCTTGTTAATATTTCGGACAATGATTTGTATTCGGCTTTAAGCAACGGGGCTTTAAGAAAAGTAATAACTGTCGCTCAGTTTGAATATTTAAAGAAAGAATTTGAAAAGTCCGGCAAAGATATATTACGCGAAATAGTTGAACTTAGAAAACGCGGTATAGAAATATACATCTCAGACACAGCCGTTGACGAACAATATAAAAATTTCGGAATATCAGGACAGGTTATAGACAGCGCGGTTTACGATTATTATTCGCGCGAAACGTTTGAAATAGAACTGATAAAAGAAAAAATATCTTTGCAACAGCTTGAGAATAAAATAATAAATTCCGATAAGCCGTTAATTATAGAAATGAATTTGCTTAAAGAAATATTCAGAACGACAAAAGATATAACGGCGGCATATAACGGATTACAGTCATTAATCGGCAGTATTAAAATAAAGTTCGGATTAAAAGACATAAAGATTAAAGATATGGAAAGTTTTGCTTATTCAATAGATTTTTCAGATTTGCCCGCCGTAAGCGAAGGCGAAATTTTGTTTAACGCGGATATCGGTAATTTTTCAGATATTTTCGGTTTGGAGAAAGATAATATTATACGCATTATATTGGAAGATCCTAAAATAAACGAAGATGTAAAAAAAGTTTTTTTCAATATAATAAAAGAAAGGATTTTGGCTAAAACAAAATTATCGGAAAGCAATAAACCAAACGGGCTGAAAGATAAAAAAATGGAAATATTGTTGGGTAAACTTTTATTTTTACGGTATGGGAACGCCGATAAGACGACTCTTTTGCCTGAAATTGACTCGTTCAAAGGCAGCGAATCGGATATGCAGCGTAAAATTAATGAGTTATACGGGCAGTTTGCGGCGGATAATGATCCCCGTATTATAAATACTATGATAGAATTAATCGTTATATATTGCGAAGAGTACGGTGATAAAGAAATAAAAGAAATGAATGATATTAACAGAACTGATTCTTACAGAAAAATGTTGGCGGCGGCTTAATTTTTTAAAAGGAAAGAACAATGATATCGGTAAATTCGTTATCTAAATCATACGGAACAAGGGTTTTGTTCAGTAACCTGAGTTTCAGCGTCGGTAAAAACGAGAAAATAGGTCTTGTCGGAAGAAACGGGCACGGCAAAACCACGCTTTTAAAAATGATAATGGGGTATGAAGAATACGATTCGGGGGAAATACAGATACCGAAAGACTATAAAATAGGATACCTTGAACAGCATATAAATTTTAAGTATGCGACGGCAATAGAAGAAGTCGCCTCAGTTATGCCTAAAAGCGAACATGATACCAAATGGAAAGCGGAAAAAATTCTTTCGGGTCTCGGTTTTTCAAAAGAAGATTTTACAAGAAATCCTTTGGAATTTTCCGGAGGATATAAAATAAGAATAAATCTGGCAAAAATACTTTTATCGGATTCCGATATGCTTCTTTTGGACGAACCTAATAATTATCTTGACATAGTGGCAATGAGATGGCTTGTGAAATTTCTACAGTCTTGGAAAGGCGAACTTATTTTAATAACCCATGACCGATATTTCATGGATCATATTATCACGCACACCGTTGCGATTCACAGAAGTAAAGCAAAAAAAATAGAAGGCAATACTTCAAAATTATACGAACAAATAGCCAAAGAAGAGGAAATATACGAAAAAACAAGGCTCAATCAGGAAAAGAAAAGAAAAAAAACCGAGCTTTTTATCAGAAGATTTCGGGCTAAAGCAAGACTTGCCGGCATGGTGCAGTCAAGAATCAAATGCCTTGAAAAACAGGAAAATATGGAAGGGTTAACGGAAATAGAGACTCTTGATTTTTCTTTTACCGATATGCCGTTTGAAGCCGGCAAAATGATGGGAATATATTCTTTGAAGTTCGGATATGAACCGGATAAAATACTTATAGACGATCTGGACCTTGAAATATTAAAAAATGAAAGAATTTGCGTAATAGGCAAAAACGGCAAAGGAAAATCAACTTTGTTAAAGTTATTATCGGGCAGAATAAAGCCTTTAAGCGGAAATATAAAAGATCATCCTGAGCTTAAAATATCTTATTTTGTCCAGTCTGATTCGGCCGATTTAAATCCCGGACAGACAATTTACGAAACAATAATGTCTTCATCGTCAGACTGTCTTCCGCAAAGAGCAAGAAATATTTGCGGTGCTATGATGTTTGGCGGAGACGACGCTTTGAAAAAAATATCGGTTCTTTCCGGAGGGGAAAAAAGCAGGGTTTTACTCGGGAAGATTCTGGTAAAACCGGCCCATCTTCTTTTGCTTGACGAACCGACCAATCATCTGGATCTTGAATCAACCGACGCGCTGATAGACGCGATAACGGAATTTAAAGGTTCCGTCATAGTCGTAACGCATAACGAACAGCTTCTTCATGCCGTGGCAAAGAAGCTTATAATTTTTGACAGGGATAAAGTTTCTTTTTTTAACGGAACCTATGCCGAATTTTTGGATATGCGCGGATGGGAAGACGAAAGTTCGGAAATAAGAGAAAAAAGCGACAATTCAAAAAAGATTTACACAAAGGATGACATTAAAAAAATAAGAGCTTCTCTTATACAGGAAAAGTCAAAAGCGTTAAAACCTCTTGAAATAAAAATAAAAGAGCTAGAACATGAAATATTAAAAAAAGAAAAACAAATAGAAGAAATAACAAAACTTCTTGTTAAAGCGTGTGAAGAAAAAAATGTAACTTTTTTGGCTGACGGACCTAAACAAAGCAAACGGATAAAAGAACAGCTTGAAACGCTTTACGAGAAATTACTCGAACATACCGAAGAATTTGAGAAAAAAGAGAATTATTATAAAAATGAATTTGAAAGTATTAAAAATTAAAATATTCGTTGGCTGTATTTTACTTGGAGGCTCCATATGAAAAAATTTTTATCTATTTTAATTTCGGCGTGTATTTTTTATTCATTTTCTGCGGCGGATGCCGTTAAAGCATACAGTTATTCGGGAATTCAGACATCATATCCTAATATTTTAAATATAAATCCGTCAGCCGGAACAATCTCAAACAGTTTTATTAATGAAAATCAGGATAAACTGATAGTTTATATCCAGGATTTACACGCCAATCCTTCGGTCCAAAAAAATATAGCCGAAATTATTTCCGATCTGGATAAGAATTACGGCGTTGATAAGATATTGGTTGAAGGCGCTCCGTTTGCCGCTTTAGATACCGGAATGATAGATTTGCTGAAAGAATATAATCTGTCGAATTTATTGTTAAACGAAGGAATTTTAAGCGGTACGGAATATTATTTGGCAAATTATAATAAAAATATTCCGGTTTACGGATTGGAAGATTGGGATACGTATTTGCCGAATGCCAGAAGAGCGGCTAATATATTGATTGAGAAAGAGAATAAACAAAAAGTTTTTGACGAATTTGAAAAAGAAATTTATTCAAAATTCAAAAAATCAAAAAAATTGCTGACTTATGTCGGCTTTGACGTTACAAATCCTGTTCTGCTTGGAGAATTGAAACAGCCCGTTCTTAAATATGACTCGCTGTACAATTATATTGAACTTTCGCAGCAGATGAAAGAAATAGACAAAAATAAAATTCAAAAACAGCTTGAACAGTGCCTGAAAGATTTAAAAAACACTCTGCCGTTTGACAGTTACAGAAATTTAATTGCAAAGTTAGGCAAATCGGATTATTATGAATATTACGCGCAATTAAGCGGTTATATAGCCGATAATAAAGAACTTAAATTAAAGTATAACGATCTGTTTCGTTTTTTGAGATATTACTCGGCGCAAAAAAATATAAATAAAATAGGCACAATAAACCAAAAAGACAGATATTTTGAAGATTATCTTGATTCTTTAAAAGACAATAAATCGGAATATAACGAATTATTTGTTTTAAAAATGACAAGACTGTTTAAATCATTTTTAAATTTGGATATATCGGAACGGGAATATGCGTTTTTTACGGAAAATTACGAAAAATACGCATATTTGATTGACGGGCAAATCCCCGGGATTCAGGCAAAATACGACGAAATTTTTGACGTAAACGATATTTTTAAATATCATGAAACAAATATCGTCAGAACAAAAATATTTTTTGAGAATATACTTTCATCTCTTGAAAAAAACGATAATTCAAAAAAAATAACGGTCGTCGTTTCGGGCGGCTTCCACAGTTCTCTGTCGGAATACTTAAGAAACAGCAACATATCGTGCGTTGTGATAACGCCCGAAGTTTCGGAATACGCCGGCAATTATAATTACGATAAAATTATTTTAAGCAGCATAGACAACGGATTTGAAAACCAGGCTTTAGCCAATATGCTTTTTATATTGATGAAAAATCCGCTTGTCCCCCAGCAGACAAAATACTTTTTTTCAAAAAAACTGCTGTCAAATCTTATAAAAACCCACAAAACGGATAATCCCGAAAAAATCAGTAAAATACTGTTTTCTATTTCCGAAAAATACGGAATACAGATAGAAGTCTCATATACGGAATCGGAGTTTACCGTTTTTGTTGATAAAAATAAACATACATTCAAAATAAACAACGGAAGTATAGATATACGCGATTCTCAGTACGAAGGATCTAACAATATTTCCCTGAAATCCAAAATAATTGCGTCAATAAAGAAGTTTTTTAACATAGAACAGTCTTTATTTATGGAGTTAAATCCTAAATATAAAAGTTACTTTTCTACAAGAGCCGACGGAAACGCCTCATTCAGATTGGCGCAGATATATAATTTATTAAAAAGAAAAGACGCCGTATATAAGCACATATTGGATTTCGGCAGCACATTGCTCGGAAGAGGCTCCGCGAAAAAATATGAAGGAATAGAAGTTAGAAAATTTAACAGTGAAGGAAAAGTTGTTGCCGACGGCGGTAAAATAAAAGTATTAAAGAAAATAGATATTATAGTTGAAGGGGATTTAAATAAATACATAACAAAAGAACTGCTGCAGAGCATATTTGACATGATTATGAAAGACGCCGATCCAAACGACGCGTCAAATATAAGAGATACCATAGTAATAGGGGTGCTTTCCAAATCGCAAACTTTATTTGCCGACCACGTAAACAGCGGATTTGTCGGAGTCAATCGCGCGATATTTGATATAACCGACGTTGATATTTTGAAGATTTTTTTACAGGCCGGATTGATCCACGAATTTTCACACGAATTTTTGCCTAAAAAAGTTTCGGAAGAAGAATTGCTGTTAAATGACGTAAAATATATCAGGCATTATGTGGCGCAAATGCTTGATCCCGGCATTTCGGAAGAACATTATCCTGATTCTTTCAACGAACAGGTTGTCAGAACCATTATTTCCTCAACCATAAAAATTTTCCCGTTAAAATCGCGTTTTTTCAATAAAATAAGGAATTACAAACACAGCATAGAAGATATTGCCGGTATTTTTAACAGAAATGACAAAGGTTATCTTACCGAGAAAGACAGCGGCAAATACGGACAATGGCAGCATGCATATCAGGAATATCTCAGAAATAATCCTGATAATCAGGAAAAGTTTTTTTCTCTTTTAGTGCACAAGGATAACAGCAGAGATATTGATATGGAAGATTTTCTCAGCCAGCGTGAAGGTAAGGCAAATACGGCTGAAGTTGACGCAAAAATACAAAAACTGCTGTTTGGAACCGATATGCCGGACGAACAATCCGCAACTGACGACAGTTTTGTTGAATCTCTGCGTCAAATATTGCAATCAGCAGGGGTTTCGGAATCTGATCAGGAAGAAATTATGGATGAATTTACGCGAAATATATATACGTGTCTGGAATTATTGTATAAAAAAATGCCCAGATATGCGTTTAAAAGGTTTTTTACGGATCATACTGCGGTAGAAGAACACGGATTAAGCCATTGTCTGGACGTTCTTGCATATTCAATTAAAATAATAGGAAGAAGCGGAGACGTCAATAAGCTCATACCATCAGCTTCGGAAGATGAAAAAATAGACATAAAAGAACTTGTATATTCTGTTTTTATGCATGATCTTTCATGCGTATTTTTTAGAGATAACCATGAAAAAAATTCCGCTGTTTGGGCAAAAGCAATATTGAAGGGTGATGTTACGACAGATGCCGCCATGATAGAAAGGATATACAATAATTGTCTTGGTCATAAAAAAATTGAAATGGAACGTTCTGCAATAGGTTGTATTTTGCATGATGCGGATTCGTTATCGGCGACTTTGAATTTGAAGAGAATTTTAAATATCTGGCTTAATCAGGATAATTTTTTTATAGACAGAAGTCTTTCAACAAATGAGAGAATAAGTAAAATAAAAATGGGATTATATTTGTATCAGGACGGATGCGACTGTATAAACGACTTGCTCAGGCATTACTTAAGATCAGATCCGGCAAGATATAAAACAACAGGCGGAGCATCTATTATAAAAACAAGATTTGACGATATGTATGTGGTAAGAAAATTTTTGGAAGAACAGAGAGAATTTATTAAAACAAAATATGACAAATCAGGCAGACAATACACCGATGCCGACGTTGATGACGCCATAAAGATAGTAGATGAGGTTTTATCGGTGGAGTTTGACGGATATAATAAAGAGCCGGCTGTTTCTAAAGCGGAAGAGAAAGAATCTTTATTTACGTTTAAAACAAAAATGAAAATTTTATGGCAGATAATAAAATACAAAATATTAAAAAAAGAAATGTATTTTAACAGGAATATCGTGTTTTCGGACATACACGGGGGTTATACGAGATTTTTGGAATTGATGTATCAAATGCTTGCATCGGTCAGAGATCCGAAAATTTCAAACTATTTTGAATTATTGCATAACGGCAAAGACCAAAACGGATATGAAATAACTAAAGACGAAATATCCAGAATGCAAACCGAAATAGAAAACGCGATATTAAATATGTGGAACGTAAAAGGCAACAAAAGCACTCTTTATGTTTTGGGAGATATTCTTGACAGAGGTCCGAAGCAGATTGAAACTTTTATGTTTATAAAAAAATTATCCGAATCCGGCAGGGTTAAATACGTCGTAGGCAACCATGATTTATTTGCCGCAATGAATTTATTCGGAATGCATTTGCCTGTTAACAATAAATTCAAAGGAATTCCAAGAAATTATGAAATTCCGGCAGGCTATATAGGCAAGGATAAACTAAACATATACGAAGAATGGTACCGCAGGGTTTCGGATATGAGAGATATTTCAAGAGCAAAGGATTCGTTGTATTGGCTTCAGGTCTTTTCGCAGCGCACCGAATATTCAAAAAAACGGCAGAGTGAAATATGGAGCAAAGAATTGGCAAAAATAAGCGCCGAGTTTAAAAAAAGTTTCGGTCTGGCCGAAAGCGCCGGTATTAAAGACATTCTCTCAAATACGGATAGAAATATTTTCGGTCTTGATGAAAATAAAGAACTTTTGGAATTCAGCAAAGCTTTCTTCGGAATAAAATTTGACACTGAAATATCAACCGGTATGAGAGACGTGGAACAAATGGCGGTTAACTGGTGGCTGGATAAGCTGGCAGAAGCGAAAGAATTAAAAAATAAATATAAAGGTCATGAAGAATATTGGGACCATATCATCGCTCTCATAGAAAAGATTGTAGAAGAACAAAAAAATAAATACAGACAGGAAATAAGCGGCGGAAACTGGGGATGGGCAGCAGTTGACGCAATGATGTACAGGGTTTACGAAAGCATGGAATGGTATGCATATGACTATATAAAACATAAAGGATGGGGAGAAGCGTTATTAAGCCAGATTAATTCATATTTGTCCTTGAAACGCACATCTGAATTAAATAAAAAATTTACTGATAAATTTACTAAATTTTTATTCGGCGCAAGCGCCGATAAAGCCGGAATAATGAACGTTATAATACAAATGGAAGAAATAGGCATGCCCAGGTCGTATATTAATTATCTTACTAAAAAACTTGAAAATGCGGAGAAATTACAGCAAATTAAAGAAATAGAAAGAATACAAAATCTAATAAATGAAAAAATATCAAAATATAATAAACTGAAAGACACGGAGAGAGTTTCGGCAAAACACCAGCTTTGCGATTTGATTATACAATTGGATTCTTTGGGAGTACCGCAGAGCATAATTGAAGATTTGCTGAAAAAGGTGCTTGCTTTGCGCGATGACGGACGCGAAAAGAGACAGACATTGATAGGAGAATACATAAATTTTCTGATGAGAGAACTTGTTAATTACTCTGATTTGGACTCAAAGAAAAAAATGCTGTCTGAAATTAAAATGAGAGAGACAATAGAAGCTCTTAAAGAATTAAACGTATCGCAGTCTCTTATAAATTATTTATCCGAAAAAGTTAAAATAGTATTGTATGATACAAAGGCCGACATAGATTTTATTAACGAGACAATAAAAACGTATAATGATTTGACTGAGGCCGAGAAAGATTCCGCTAAAGCGATGATGTGGATGTTTGTCCTTGAATTGGAAGAGAAAAAAGTGCCGCAGTCCATAATAGACGAACTTAGCACAAGATTAAAAGCGCTGCCTCTTACGGAATCCGAAAAATCGCAAAAACACAAACTTAATTTAATAGATGACGTTTCATATTTTAATAATGAAGAGATGAGATCAATATTAAATTTCTTTAAAAATAATTTTGCGTTATACAGAGTGGACGAATACGGATTTTATTATATGCACGCCCCGCTTCCTTATGACGAATACGGTGATGTGGCTATAGGGCGCATAACGGAAGACGGAAGATTTGAAGAGTTTGATTCAAAAGGCAAAAGAATTAAAGGTTTTTATTATAAGGGAGTGCATTATACCGGCAAAAAAATATGGGAGGGTTTTTCGGAAATAGCAAAAGATATAAAAGAGTATGATATAGAAAAAGACGGTCCGGAAAAGATATTTGAAGCGCTGGCTCTTTTAAATGCTATTTATGCGGACAATACTACAAGAATCAAACCGGAATATATAGCAAAATACAATATTAATTTTACAATGAGCAAAATGAACCAGGCTATAGATATCGGAACCGTTATACAGGGACATAATCCGAAAGATAAACTTGCCAGAAACGGAATAACCGCTTTTGCTTTGGATCAGGAAGGAAGGCCCGTGGCTATTTTTGTAGACGGCAATATGTCTCCGGCTTATGCAAAAACCAGAGGAGCCGGTTCTTATGTTGAAATTTCGCCTCAGGGTATTTTTTCAATAGGATTTCCTTCCGGAGAATCAACCGTTACCGTAGGTTTGGAAGCAAAAATAAGCGAAAACGATGTAATAAACGCGATACTTGCAAATATTATAAGATCATTTAGATTGTTAAATTCTATAGTTAAAATTTCGTTAAAAATAGTTAATTCGTTGAAAAAATTAAATGAGATATTTAATTTTAAGTTAACTAAAGTCACTAATACGACAATTCTTCAAATTGTCAATAAAATAACAAGCGACAAGGATATTATAGAAAGATTAAATTACAACGGATTAAACTGCATAGGTATAGTTGAAAGAGCCGATTTTGAAAAAAATATTTTGAAATCAATAGAGCCTGTCGTTAGAGAAGGGGCTGTAAAAGAAAAGGAAATAGAAACAGTTATTATAAGCGGCGTAAAAGTAAAAATAGGCTTTGTAAGTATCAGAATCGGCGATAATACCCTGAAAGTGTTGACATTGGATTACGATAAGAACAACATTTCCGAGGATACGATTGTCCGGTATATCATAAAACAAATAACCGAAAGGAAAAACAATAAATATTTAAAGTATACCGGCAGAAAAAAGAATGTTTTAATGGCAGTTTCTCCCGAAAAAAACAATGATGCATACAGATATGAACAGATAAAAACAGATAAATGCAGTATATTATTAAAAAAAATTATGGATAAGTCTTTTAACAATATGCCTGTTATTTATGATATAAGAAAAGAAATTCCTTTTGCGGATTTTGACAAAAATTTATCATTTGATATAATAAATAAACTGTTATCGGCGGCCTAGAACGGGGGAACTATGAGGAATATAGTTGTTGTTTTTGGATTGACGGCGGTTTTTTTTCTGACTGCCTGTGATAAAATTGACAGTATAATCAACGACGACGTTAAAGTGTCTACGAATACTGTTACCGTTTCTACGTCTACCGAAGTTACAGAACCTGTTGCGCCGCCTCCGGTTGAGGAAGTTAAAGTCTCAACCAATACCGTTGTTAAACAGCCCGAACCCGTAAAAAAACGGGTAAAATCTGCTCAGCAGATATCCGGTAAAACTGCAAAAGATTATTATATGAGCGGAACTCTTAAAGCTAAGAAAGGAAGAGATCTTGACGCCATTGCCGATTATGACAAGGCGATAAAACTGGATCCTTATTATGCCGAAGCCTATAATGCCAGAGCTTTAATAAAAGACAAAATCAATGATTTTGACGGCGCTGCGGCGGATTATGAAAAGGCGATACAGGTACGAAACGTAAAGAGCAACAGAATTCAGGAAGCAAACGATACGGATATAAAAAACGTAACTTTTCATATGCAGCAGGGAAAGATTAAAATAGATTTATACGACTACGACGGTGCGGATCAGGATTTTACTAAAGCCATAAATATAATACCTTCATACGGACCCGCTTATATCGCAAGAGGAGACGCAAGGCTGAAACTTGAAAAATATTACGATGCTTTGAGCGATTACAATAAAGCAATGAAATTTTGGCCTAAACTGACTTATGACGCTCTTCGTAAAATAGGTAATTTGGAAATGCATTTTGAAAATTACGATAAAGCCGTAGAAGCTTACAGAAATGTTGTTGATTATGATAAAAATAATGTAGATTCTCGTTATAAATTGACCGATGCGTTTATAATGAACGGAAATTTTTCCGAAGCTTTAAACTCAATAAGAGTATTTTATCTTATATCAAAAGAACCGTATGTTTATTCCAGCGATTACCACAGATGGAATATAGCTATCAATAAATACAAACAGGATTCAACGGCTAACGAATTAAAATCAAAAATAAACAAACTAAAAGTAGTAAAATCCAACTAAAAATTAAAAAAAACAGTGCTGCTAATCACGCACTGTTTTTTTTTAATGGTATTATTATTTTATTGTTTCAAGATTTTCAAGATAATTTGCGGCATACGTAAAACCGGCCGCTTCTGCGATGTCTCTTGCCGTTTTACCGGATGAATTTTTTATACTGACATCTGACTTTAATGAAACCATTAATTCAACGGTTGCAATATTTTTTGTTTCAACGGCATACATTAGAGGGGTTCTTCCTTTTTTATCGGTTGAATTAATATTTATTTTGTTGAATTTTACAAGATTTTCAGCAATTTTATTATATCCGTATTCAACGGCATACATAAGAGCGTTTTTACCTTCATTGTCGGTTATAGCGGCATCAAGTTGGTTTTTTGACATTATTGCGTTTATAATATCAAAATTCCCGGATTCAATCGCCAGCATTAAAGCGGTTTTGCCGTTTTTATTCTGCAGATTAATGTTTATGTTGGCGTTTATAACAAATAACAGCGTGTTAAGATTGGAATTTGCGACGGATAATAATAAAGCATTATCGCCGTCATAGGTAATCTGATTTACGTCTGCGTCTTTTGAAAGCAGATAATCGGCAACCTGTATGTCATTTTCTATTATTGATATTAAAAAAGCCGAAAATCCGTTTTTATTTACCGTATTGACGTTGGCTCCGCATCCCAGCAAATATTTGATTACGGATAAATTATCTTTTTTTCTTTCCTGCAGGAAAATTACCATATCTTTTTCATTATTTATAAGCGGATCGTTCAATTGCAGAATAATCTGTCTGATAAAGTCTGACTGTATAAAAGCGACGGCCGCCATAAGCGCGGTATTGCCGTTATTATCCTGATAGTTTATATTAAAGCCTATTTCTTCAATTAAATACTGGATTGTTTCCATATTGCCGACAGCTGAAGCGTCAATGAGGGCGTTTATTCCCGCTGAATTTACCTGCGTTGTATTTGCTCCCGCCGATATCAAATATTTAACCGTATCAAGGTTTCCGGCTGATGCCGCCAAAAGGAAAGCCGAATCTTTATTTGAGTTCAAAAGATTTACCGAGGCTTTATTTTCAACCAAAAGTTTTACTATCGATAAGTTGTTTTTTAGTGACGCATACATAAGCGCGGTAAAACCCGTTTTATCTTTGGCGTTTGGATTTGCTCCGTTTTGCAGCAAAAATTTTACTATTTGTTCGTTGCCGTTTGATGACGCGACCATAAGAGGCGTAAGTTTATCGTTATTTGCAAGATTAACTGACGCTTTTTTTTCGGTTAACATTCTTACGAGTTCAAAATTACCGGTGCCGCAAGCCGTAAATAATGCGGAATTGCCGTAAGAATTAACAGCGTTTATTTTTGTTTTTTTTGTATCAAGCAGTAATTTTACCGTTTCGGGATGTTCATTTGCCACAGCTAAAATAAGAGGAGTATTTTCTAAAGAATCTTGTTTATTTACGTCTTCTTTATTTTTTATGTAATCTGCAATCATATAAGTGTATCCGTTTGCCGCCGCGGACATAATATCATCGATGGCTGCAGATGCCGGAATTTCAAACGTAAATGTAAAAAATATTACGTATGAAAATAAAACTAAAATATTAGCCGGTGATAATTTCATAAACTTACCCCTGTAAAAATTATTTTAATAATGATACCAAAAAAAAATATATAAGTGAATAATGAATATCTCACACAAAATATTTGTTGATAAATTACTCCGGTTGTAAAAATTATTGTATATAAATATTTCCGTCCTTTGATGTAAGATGAAGTCATAAGTCAAAAAACAATGATGTCTTGTTTGGATGAAACGATTTTTTCTACAAAGATATTAACCTGTAATTGGTTTAATAATAAAAGTAACTGCTGATAAATAATAAATTACAATCGTAATTAATAAAGTATCTATTCAAACCTGTCATATTGTTCTAATAATTGTAATAGAAATAATTTACAAATATACTTCTATATTAAAAAACAGGATGCGTTATAAAATAATATATATAATTTTGCTTTTCCCTCAGAACATTCAGTTACTGCCGAATATTGCATAATAAAATAATAGACCGGATTTATTAATACAGATGTATTAAACTGCCGTTGCGGGGCAATGCCAGATTAGTTTAATATTGTTAAACCTGCTGGCTTCCTTTACTTTTAGTTTAAAAAACTTTGGAAAGACATTAACATAAAATTTTTCATTGTCAAATTTCCTTAACTATCGATTAGTTGCCACAAAATTTCATCAAAAAATTAGGTTTGCTTCCTCTTAGTAAACGAGAATATATGGATATTACACGGAACATTAATAATAAAAGAAGTGAGAACAGAATGTTATAAATATTTTAAAATAGTTCGTCATAAAAAAGATTGGCAGAAATAATATTATTTGACAACAACAAGCTAAAGAACAAAAAAACGATTAAAAAAACTTTAATAACAAACATATTGACAAAAATAAAAATAGAACATATAATACAGTTGAACAGTTGTTCATATGTGTTGTTTTGGAGTGTATATGAAAAATAAGGATAAATATAACTGTAGTTGCAATGTAATACATAAAGGCATAATTGAAAAAGTATCGCGTATGATGCCGAAAGAGGAATATTTATTGGATTTAGCCGATTTGTTTAAAGTATTCGGCGATTCTACAAGAGTAAAAATTCTTTGCGCATTACAAAAATCGGAAATGTGCGTTTGTGATATTTCATATTTGCTAGGTATGACAAAGTCGGCAATATCGCATCAGCTCAAAACATTAAGACAAAGCAGACTTATAAAAAACAGAAAAGAAGGAAAAGTTGTTTATTATTCGTTGGCTGACGATCATGTTAAAACTATTTTTTCCGACGGTTTAAAACACATCAGGGAATAGTAAATATTTTTTTGTTTTTTACAATTGAATAATTGAACAGTTATTCAATTGTAAAATAATCATAATGGGGAATTTTATATGCAAATAACAAAGAAACAATATATGCTTGAAGGTATTGATTGCGTAAACTGTGTAGGCAAAATAGAGGCAGAAATAGTTAAACTGCCCGACATAATCAGTGCAAATATTGATTTTGTATCGCAAAAACTTTTTATAGAAATGCAAAACTATAAGGAAACAACAGAAAAGAATATAAAACAAATAATAGCAAAATATGAACCTGATATTAATGTGAAGGAAATTATTTATTTTGGCGAGCATAAAGTTATTTATCTCGGGAATCTTTCATGTGCAGAATGTTCAAAGAAGATTGAAAATAAAGTCAAGGAGATAAAAGATATAAAAAATGCAAATATTGATTTTGTATCGCAAAAACTTTTTATTGAAATATATGAAAAAAACATGCCGTCAGTATTAAAAGAAGTTGTCCGCATGATAAATGATATCGAACCTGGCGTTACGGTTTCTTTCATAGATTTAAATAAAAACAAAAAAAGCTCAAAACCTATAAATAAAAATATTAAAATTCGCATCGTATTAAGTTTAGTGTTATTTTTAAGCGCGCTCATACTTAATTTGCCGGGATATCTGGAATTCAGTTTGTTTGTTATAAGTTATTTGCTGGCTGGTTGCGATGTTTTGCTCAAATCTGTTAATAATATTCGCAAAGGAAATGTTTTTGATGAAAACTTTTTAATGAGTATAGCTACAATAGGCGCATTTGCAATAGGAGAATATCCTGAGGGTGTTGCGGTTATGTTATTTTATCAGGTCGGAGAAATATTTCAGAATATTGCAGTTAACCGTTCCAGAAAATCAATATCGGAGCTTATGGATATACGTCCCGATTATGCAAACTTAAAGACAAAAGAAGGAATAAAAAAAGTTTCTCCAGAAGAAGTTGCAATAGGTGACATAATAGTTGTAAAACCCGGTGAAAAAGTTCCGCTTGATGCGATTGTTATAGAAGGCTCTTCAGCTTTAGATATGTCCGCATTAACAGGAGAATCATTGCTGTTAAATATAAACAAAGGCAGCGCAGTTCTTTCAGGCTCTGTTAATAAACACGGTTTTTTACATTTAAAAGTAACAAACAAGTTTGAAAATTCAACAGTATCAAAAATACTTGATCTTGTTCAAAATGCAAATGCAAAAAAAGCATATGCCGAAAATTTTATCACTAAATTTGCCAAATACTATACTCCTATAGTAGTTTTTACGGCTCTTTTTATGGCTGTTATTCCGCTTTTGCTGATAGAAGGAGCACTGTTTACCGACTGGATTAACAGAGCACTTATATTTTTAGTTATTTCATGTCCTTGCGCATTAGTAATATCAATTCCTCTCAGTTTTTTTGGAGGAATAGGCGGAGCTTCTAAAAATGGGATTTTAATTAAAGGTAGCAATTATCTTGAAGCTTTAAATAATATTGATACTATAGTTTTTGATAAAACAGGTACCCTCACAAAAGGAAGTTTTAAAGTAACGGAAGTAAAAAGCTCAAGCGAATTTAATCAGGACGATATTCTGTTTTTTGCAGCTTATGCCGAAATATATTCTTTACATCCTATAGCGTTATCAATACAAAAAGCATATAGGAAAAAAATTGATTCTGAAAAAATAAAAACATACGAAGAACTGGCAGGTTTAGGCGTTAAAATAACTATTGAAAATAAATTAATTTTGGCAGGGAATCATAAATTGCTTGATAACGAAAATATAACTTATAAGAAAATTGACTCTGTCGGAACTGTTGTTTATGTAGCCATAAACAAAAAGTTTGCAGGATACATTACAATATCAGACGAATTAAAACCAGACTCAAAACAGACGATAATTGATTTAAAAAATATAGGCATAAAAAATATTATAATGTTTACTGGTGACAATAAAACTGTGGCTGAAAAAATTGCCAGTGATTTGGGAATAGACAATGTTTATTCTGAATTACTGCCTCATCAAAAAGTAGAAAAACTTGAAGCACTGGAAAAAGAAAAAATTACAAACGGCAAACTTGTATTTGTAGGTGACGGAATTAATGATGCGCCAGTTATTGCACGCAGTGATATAGGAATAGCTATGGGGGCATTAGGTTCTGATGCGGCAATAGAAGCTGCAGACATAGTTTTAATGACTGACGATCCTTCAAAAGTTGTTACGGCAATTAAAATTGCCAAAAATACAAGAAATATAGTATGGCAGAATATAATATTTGCATTAGGGGTAAAGGGAATAATTCTTGCTTTGGGAGCAACAGGAATAGCAACTATGTGGGAAGCCGTTTTTGCCGATGTAGGGGTAACTCTTATAGCAATAATCAATGCTTCAAGGGCTATAAAGAAAATAAACTAAAAAATATTTAGAACTAAATTATTTTCATGATGCCTTTTGGACTTGAATTTAATACGTGAGGATTCTAGGCTTCATTCTTTTTTCTCTTTTAATTGGGCATATGATTTACATATTATTGATCTTTGCTGATTTTTTCAAAACAATCAGCAAAGATTACTGATAATTTTATTCCTTAATTTTTTTCGTTTTATTTTGGTTTTCTATTTTTTTGATATATTTCTGTGGATCACCTTTGAATGTATTAATACACATTGGACAACAGAAATTATATATTTTGCCCTCATATTCATATGTTGCTTTTGTACTTTCATCTATTGTGTTACCTGTTACCGGGCATATTTTATTACCAACATCTACAGGTTTTACAACTTCAGTATTTACATTTTTAACTGTTGATACATCTTCTGAATAAATTACTTGATTGTTTACCAATACTGCAAAAAACAATACTGCAACAATAATGTACACTTTTTTCATTTGATTTCTCCCTTTAATTTTTTTCTGATTCATTAGCAGATAATTTGCTGACGTCAACACTGCCCTGTTTCATTTCATAATGCCATTTCCATATCGAATAAACAGGAGGATATACCAACAGTTCCATAATAAAACTGGTAAAGAGACCACCGATAATAGGTGCGGCAATTCTCTTCATCATATCACTGCCGGCCCCCATAGCATACATAATTGGAATAAGACCCATAAACATAGCCATAACCGTCATCATCTTTGGACGTATGCGTTTAACGGCACCGTGTACTATCGCTTCATCAAGATCTTTTCTTGTATTCATTTTGCCTTGTCTGACCATGTCATTATAAGATAAATCCAAGAATAAAAGCATAAAAACACCCGTCTCGGCATCAAGTCCCATTAAAGCAATCATTCCGACCCAAACTGCGATTGAAACATTGTAATTCAAAATATACAAAAACCATATGGCACCAACCAAAGAAAAAGGTACTGCTAACATAACAATTCCGGCTTTAACAGAAGATTTTGTATTCATATAAAGTAAAATGAATATCAAGAAAATAGTAATAGGAATTACAAGTTTTAATCTTTCTTTAACACGAAGCATATTCTCGTATTGTCCGCTCCACTGAATTGTATAACCGGCAGGAAGCTGAATTTTTTCGCGTACAATTTTCTGTGCTTCTGAAACATAACTTCCGACATCACGTCCTGCTATATCCACATATACGTAACCTGAAAGCATTCCGTTTTCATCACGTATCATTGCGGGTCCAAGAGATATGTTAATATCTGCTAATTCTCCGAGAGGTATTTGAGCACCTGACATTGCAGGAACAAGCACTCTTTTTAGTTTATCCAAATCATCGCGGAAATCTCTGGCGTAACGCACATTAACTGTATATCTTTCTCTGCCTTCAATTGTTGTGGTAACAGGTTCTCCGCCAATTGCCGAACCTATAATCATTTCTGCATCTTTTACGGTTAAACCGTATCGTGCAAGCTGTTCTCTCTTTATATTAAAATCTATAAAATATCCGCCTGTAACTCTTTCGGCAAAAACGGAGCGGGTTCCTTTTATATCTTTCATTGTTGATTCAATACTTATTCCTATCTTTTCAATTTCTTTAAGATCGGCACCGTATATTTTTATTCCTACAGGCGTACGGACTCCGGTAGATAACATATCAATCCTTGCTTTAATAGGCATTGTCCACGCATTTGATACTCCGGGAAATTTCATCTTTTGATCTAAATCATTTATTAAATCTTCATATGTAATTCTATCCCGCCAAATATGTTGAAAAGGAATTTGTATAAATTCTGGCATCCATGAATACCAACGATGAACTTTTCGCCATTCATTTTCGGGTTTTAAAATAATTGTTGTTTCCATCATGGAAAACGGAGCAGGATCAGTGGACGTTTCCGCACGGCCTGCTTTACCGAACACTCTTTCAACTTCAGGCGTATCTTTGAGAATTTTGTCCATTGATTGAAGTAATTTTTGTGTTTCGGTAACAGAAATACCGGGCAAAGTTGTCGGCATGTAAAGGATAGTTCCTTCATTAAGCGGAGGCATAAATTCTTTTCCAAGTTTTAAATATACAGGAACAGCAGAAAGCATTAATACCAAAGCCGAAATAATAGTTGTCTTGCGGTATTTTAGAACAAATCTGCAAACAGGTTCATAAACGCGGAAAAGAACCTTGCTTATAGGATGTTTTTCTTCCGGATAATATTTACCGACAGTAACTTTGTTAAATAAATTTGAAAACCAGACGGGTTTAAAATGTTTATAATCCATTCGGGTAAACAGCATACGCAGAGCAGGATCAAGTGTTATTGCAAGTATTGCAGCAATTGCCATAGCAAGAGTTTTGCTGTAAGCCAACGGTTTAAATAAGCGTCCTTCCTGATCAACAAGCGTAAAAACCGGAAGGAAAGCAACTGCAATAACAAGAAGAGAAAAAAACACTGACGGTCCGACTTCTTTAAGTGCATTGAGTCTTATAATATGGAAATCACCTTTTCGTCCTTCAGATTCCCAAACCTGTAGCCGTTTATATGCATTTTCAACTTCAACAATAGCACCGTCAATCAGTACTCCTATTGATATTGCAATACCGGCAAGACTCATAATATTTGAAGTTATATTCATTCCGAACAGAGGGATAAAAGAAAGAAAAACTGCTATCGGTATCGTAACAATAGGAATAATTGCCGACGGAAAATGCCACAGGAATACGAGAATAACAATACTTACAATAATCATTTCTTCAATCAGCTGATTTTTGAGCGTAGCAATTGAACGTTTTATAAGTTCAGAACGGTCATAAGTAGTAACAAGCTCAACTCCTTCCGGAAGTGATGGTTTAATTTCTTCAATTTTTTCTTTTACGCGGTTAATTACATTCAAAGCATTTTCACCGTAACGCATAATAACAATACCGCCGACTGTATCACCCTGTCCGTCAAGATCGGCAATACCTCTGCGCATATCCGTGCCTAAAGAAACTTTAGCTACATTATTTACCAGTATAGGAATTCCGGATGAGTCAACGCCGATAACGATATTTTCTATATCCTGAACAGATTTTGCATAGCCTCTTCCGCGTATCATATATTCTGCACCGGAAAATTCTACAAGACGTCCACCGACATCATTATTGCTGTCACGAACTGCATCCACTACTTTATTAAGCGGTATTTTATATGATAGTAACGCATTTGGATCAATATTTACCTGATATTGTTTTTGAAATCCGCCTATGGAAGCAACTTCGGCTACGCCGGAAATACCTTGAAGCCAATTTCTCAGATACCAATCCTGAAAACCTCTGAGTTTAGCCAAATCATTTTTGCCGGTTTTATCTACAAGGGCATATTGGTATACCCATCCGACAGAACTTGCATCAGGGCCAATCTCTGTTTTGACGCCTTCGGGGAGTTTGGAAGTTATCTTGCTGAGATATTCAAGAGTACGGCTTCGAGCCCAATAAATATCCGTACCGTCTTTAAATATAACGTAAACATAAGAAAATCCAAAATCGGAAAATCCGCGGATTGCTTTTACATTCGGAGCTCCCAGCATGGCACTTATTATCGGATATGTTACCTGATCTTCAATGATATCCGGCGATCTGTCCCATTTGGAATAAATAATAACCTGTGTGTCAGAAAGATCGGGAATGGCATCTAAAGGAATATTTTTTATGCAATACAGTGCAGCTATCATAGCTGCTACAACAAATATAATAACAATATATTTGTTTTTTGCAGAAAATTCTATTATTTTTTCAATCATATTATTTTTCCTGAGAAGGATTTTTTAACTTTGATTCTGAATCAACAAGAAAGTTGCCGCTTGTTACAACAACATCTCCGTTTTTGAGACCGTTCAAAACTTCATAATAATTCTCTGCTTTTTTTCCGAGTGTTACTTCATGAGATTCAAGAATATTGTTTGGTTTTGAAAGATAAACTATCTTTCTTAATCCGGTATCAAGCACGGCAGATTCTGGAACCGCTAATTTAGCACCTAAATTTTCATTAATGACGGCATTAATAAACATCTCCGGTTTAAGTTTGTTGTTTGGGTTTACAACTTTAACACGAACCTGATTTGTCCGTGTAACGGAATCCAATACGGGATTAACCGAAACAACTTTTCCGGAAAATTTTTCTCCGGGATATGCAACAGCTTCAATAGTTACCGATTCTCCGGTTTTAACAGAACTTATCTCGTATTCATATACTGATAAATATGCCCAAATGGTATCGCCGTCTTGAGGAAGATAAAGATTAGTTTCACTTTTTCTTGTTTTTTTAAGATTTTCAATTTGTCTGTCAGTCATACCTAACAGTTTTAATTTATTGCGTGAGGCATCCGTCAAACTTTTTGCATTATTTATAACATCAACTAGAGGGGAATCTTTTACATTATCCTGAGCATTCAAAGATTGAATAAACTCATCTTGTGTTATAGCCAATTCAGGGTCATAGGCAATTTTTCCGGCAACACGCAAAACTTTAGTTAAAGGTCTGACTTTAACGATTTCGGTTTTAACGCCTATCATTTGCTGTCTTTCCGGGCTTATCATTACGCCGTCGGTTGATGATGGTTGATCGTCATATACAGGCACATAATCCATGCCCATAGAATCTTTCATAGCCACAGGCGATGTTTCCTGCGGATTCATCGGATTTCTGTAATAAAGAAGTTTTCTTTTGTTTTCAGTTTCAACAGAAGCAGATTCCTTAGGATTTTTGTTGCTGATAATTTCTACTACTTTTCCGTTTGTTGTACCTATAACTTCTCCGCACACAGGACAAACAATCCTCTCACCGGGTTTTACATAAGAATTAATCGTCATAGGACAATTTTTCATAGTACACTTATGTTCAATACAAACTTCTTCCGCTGTTTTTTCATCAGACATTGCCGACATGTTATCTTGTTTGGAAGATTGATTTTCTATTTTAACCAGTTTCATTCCGCAAATAGGGCAATCGCCGGGTTTATCGGAAGTATAATCAGTATGCATCGGACAATGATACATAATCTTATTTTGTGCAATAATATTTTGATCTTTAGTATTACCGCATCCGGAAAATAAAAAAAATCCAAGTATTATTAAAACTATGCCACTGACCGGGAAAAAATGTTTATATATTTTCATAATAACCTCTTTAAAAATTTATTTCAGACCCGACAAGTCTTTCAATATCTGCTAAAGCTGTTCTAAATTGCAGTATTACATTTAAATATTCTAATTTGAAATTTATTAACATACGCTGGCTGTCAAGAACAGTTAAAAAATCCGATTTATTGGATGCATAAGCTTTTATTGAAACATTTACTGCTTCCTTTGCCTGAGGAATAAAAGTGGTTTCATATAATTGTATGAGTTTTTTGTTTGCCGATGCTCTGGCATAAGCGTCATTGATTTCAAAAAGAATTGAATTTTCTTTTCCTGTGTATTCGGCTTTTAACATTTCAAGTTCAGACTGCATTTCTTTAACGCCAAAAGCTTGTTTTGTAAAAAACCACAGAGGAACGGTAACTCCTATCATTCCGGACCATTCATCACTTTCCAAACTGCCGTTGGAAAGCATTTGTTTAAATTTGACAGAGAAATCAGGCAGATATTCATTATATGAAAGCTTATATGATGATTGTCCTCTTTCAACTGCATATTGGTAAACTTTAAGTTCAGGATTATCGGCTTTAGCCATACTGATAAATTCATCTAATGTATGATTAAATTTAATCGGCGGTTCGTCCGAAGGAACTCCAATGTCATTCGTAGGATTTTTATTAAGTAATATATTTAATTTTGACTGTGTTGTTAAACGTTTTTGTTCAAGAATAATCAGTTCATTATCAGCTTTAGCCAGTTCAACCTGGGCTTTTAGTGCATCAGTCTGAGATCCTTTTGCAGTAGCATAACGCATAGTTGCTGTCTTTGAAAGATTGTCTAAAATGGTTTTATTTTCTTTATTTAATTCAATTGATTTGTAAATAAAAACAAGTTCTGAGTAGGTAATTTTAACACGTGATATTATTTCAAGTTTTTTTAATTTATAATTTTCATATGCCATCTTTGCAAATTTTGATGCAATCTTTGCACGCAAATATAATTTAGTCGGGAAAGGAATATTTTGGGAAACAGATAAAATATTCATTGGTTCTCCGGTCAACATTCTGTCAGCAGTTATACGGTCGTATTCAAATCCAAGTTCAAGATCATTTAAACTTGATGCTTGCCGAATGCGTGCATTTGCGGATTCAAAAGCATTTTTTGCATAAATAATCTCTGAATTTGAAGATAACGCTTCGTTTATAAGAGTAGTAAGAAATGTATTTTGATTGGTTTCGGCATATACCGCTGAAGAAATAAAATAAACGGATAAAAGTAAAACAACTGCTCTGCATGTTAGCAACCTACAATATATCTTTGTTTTCACTTAACCCTCACTTCAAAAATAAAAAACAGTATAAAACTTGAATTTTTCGATATATATTTAATTAATGTTGTAAGTTGAGAATCTGTAAGTAATTTCAAAAGCAATTTTTTAAATTAAAACAAACGATTTCTTTGTCATAAGAATAGTTTGTTTTTTTGAAACGGTCATAAATATTTTCCTGACACTATTAATAAATACCTTCCTCAAATATTATGACTATATTCAGTATAGTAAATTATTGTTTGTTGGTCAATGCAGAAAACAAATTTAAAAATTAAAAAGTGTAGATGTTACGGATAAAACTTTATTGCTAATTCGACTTTAGAAAATTTTATGCGGTATTTTGAGTTTAGGCTAGAAGAGAGGATGTGTGTAGTTGTGCGGATTTGCGAAGCCTGAGCTTGTGCAGACTATCGCGCCAGTGGGCGGTAGCGAGCTGATATATGAAATTAAAGTGGTAATATTTACACAGTATTTTGATTTTAGACGAGGCATGAAGTGAAAACTTTTAACTTGCAAAATTTATGCAGTATTTTTGTGTTTCTGCTAGGCGTTGAGGTGTGAATGTGTACTGTGAACAGGCGGAGCCGGAAGTACCTGAACACCGAAACAACAACGCAGAAACAAAAAAGACAAATAAAAAACGGAAGGAGAGGGATTCGAACCCCCGGTAGGGAAACCCTACTCTAGTTTTCAAGACTAGCGCCATAAACCAACTCGGCCATCCTTCCTTTGACAAATTAATGCAGTGCATTATACTATTTTTTTTATCTTCAAGCAACAGAGAGGTTAATGTACATTTAAATTAATTTTTTATATAATTAAACAAGCTGTATCATCGTTATGGAAAGGGAAAAAATATGAAAAAAACAGATACAAAAAAACTTTTAAAAGCGGCAGAAAAACCATCGCAGGACGCAAGAAGACTTCATCCTTTTTACAAGGGTAAAATTGAAATTGTTCCAAAGTGCAGAGTAAGAGATTTTAATGATTTTGCAATATGGTACAGTCCCGGAGTCGCATCGGTATGCATGGACATACACAAAAATACAGAAATGGTATACGAATATACAAACAAATGGAATACAGTCGCCGTTATAAGCGACGGGACCAGAGTTTTAGGGCTCGGAGATATAGGACCCGAAGCTTCAATGCCTGTTATGGAAGGAAAAGCTTTGTTGTATAAATATCTCGGCGGAGTAGACGCGTTTCCGGTATGTCTGGGTACGAAAGACCAGCAGGAAATAATAAATACTGTAAAAATTCTTCAGCCTTCTTTCGGCGGAGTAAATCTTGAGGATATATCGCAGCCGAAATGTTTCCCGATATTGCATACTTTAAGAAAGGAATGCAACATTCCCGTTTGGCATGATGACCAGCAGGGTACGGCATTGGTTACGTTAGCAGGATTAATAAACGCATTAAAAGTTGTTAATAAAAAAATCTCTAAAGTTAAAATTGCCCTTATAGGAGCGGGTTCTGCTAATATATGTATTGCAAGATTGATAATGTTGTATGGAGCAAATCCTGCCAATATTATTATGACAGATTCAAAAGATACATTGCATAAAGGCAGAACAGAATTGAAATTATCACATCCCGAAAAGTGGGCTATGTGCGTTGATACAAATGGTCTTGGAATACAAGGCGGAGCAAAAGAAGCTATGGAAAATGCAGACGTTGTTATAGCGTTATCAACGCCGGGACCGGATATAATAAAAAAAGAATGGGTAAATGGCATGGCAAAAAATCCTATAGTTTTTGTATGCGCAAATCCTGTGCCTGAAATATGGCCGTGGGAAGCAAAAGAGGCCGGAGCCGCAGTTGTGGCGACCGGAAGAAGCGATTTTGAAAATCAGGTTAATAATTCACTTGGTTTTCCGGGCGTATTCAGAGGGACTTTAGATGTCAGGGCTAAAACAATAACTGACAATATGTGTATAACGGCCGCATCGGAACTGGCCGCATGTATAGCCGACAATAAAATAAAACCGAATAAAATATTGCCGACTATGGACGACTGGCACGTTTATCCGAAAGTTGCCGCCGCCGTAGGAGTAAAAGCGATAAAAGAAAAAGTTGCCGACAGAAAAATGTCATATGACCAGTTATATAATCAAGCGATGGCTATGATAAAAAGAAGCAGGGCTATTACTTCGGATATGATGAAAAAAGGTTTTATAAAGAAAGCAAAGTAAAAGCTTCAAGCGGAGGTTTTATGAAAAAAATTTTAGGATTATTTGTTATGTTTGTTCTGTCGGTTGTTATTAGTTCGTGCGGAAAACAAACAAATGAAAATTATTTTTTATCCGATTATGCTAAAAAATTTCAGAATGAGTTTAATAATTACAGCAGACAAATTGATGAAAATCCGTCAAATTCCGAAGCATACAGGCAAAGGGCAGAAATAAGGGAAAGGATAGGGGATTATAACGGTTCTCTTGAAGATTTAAAAAAAGCAATAGAATTTGATGATAAAAATTACCAATTATACTATAGCAAAGCTATGTTGGAAAATAATTTAGCCTATTTTAAAGAGTCATTGCAGAGTTTTGATAAAGTAATAGAAATATCGCCTAAGAATTTCAGAGCTTACAGTGACCGAGGACGAGTAAAAGAAAAAATGGGTAATTATGAAGGAGCTCTTGAAGATTTTACGATGGCTATAAAATTAAATCCTAATAGTGATGAGGCTTTCTTTTCAAGAGGAAATTTGAAAAACAGAATAGGAGATAAAAAAGGAGCTCTTGCGGATTTTGATAAAGCAATCGCTATTAATCCGGTCAATATAGAAGCTTACAGGAGCAAAGGATTTACAATAGACGTAAGAGACGGTAATTATAAAGAAGCTGTAGCCGCATTTGAAAAAATTACTAAATTAAATCCGAATTCGGCTGATGCGTATGACCTTCTGGGTAATGCCAAAAGGAATTTCGGCGACCGTAAAGGAGCTTTGACTGCCTATAAAAAAGCCGTTGAATTAAGTCCGAATCATATGTATGTCTATGCAAATATGGCAAGGCTTGAAAGGGAATCGGGAAACAGAAAAGAAGCAATAAAACTTTTTGAAAAAGCTTTGGAAATAGAACCTAATAATCAGGAATACAAAAATAATATAACAACTTTAAATAGAGAAGAGGAAGCCGTAAAAGAAGTGTCATTGTCTTTACATAAAGATTAAAAGATGCGGCATATAAGAAAAGACGATATTTTACAAAAGATTGAAAATTTATGCGCTGATATAAATTATAATTTATCAGACGACGTTTTGGCTGCCGTAAATAAAAATATACGAAATAACGGCTCTCTTTCAGACGCTGTTTTAAAAGAGATTGTTGAAAACGCCCAAATCGCAAAAAATGAAAAAATTGCTCTTTGTCAGGATACCGGAACGGCGAATTTTTTTGTAAGATGCGGTAAAAATATATTTTTTGAAGAGAACTCGGATATATATTCAATTATTGACGAGGGCGTTAAAAACGGTTATAAAAAATATTGTCTTAGAAAATCAATCGTCGCCGATCCGATTGACAGAATAAATACCGGTACAAACACTCCTGCAAATATTTATGTTGATTTTGTTGAAGGCGATAAAATAGAAATAACAATGATTGCAAAAGGCGGAGGAAGCGAAAACGCAAGCGCGTTAAAAATGTTGACTCCTGCCGCCGGCTGGAACGGAATAAAAGATTTTATTATAGATTCCGTTAAACAGAAAGGGGCAAATGCCTGTCCGCCGTTAATAATAGGCGTGGGTATCGGCGGGGATTTTGCTTCGGTCGGGTTGCTTGCAAAGAAATCGTTGCTGAGAGATATAGGTTCAAAGAATAAAGATAAAAAATACGATGAAAGAGAAAAAGAACTTTTATCCGAAATTAACGCTTTAAAAATAGGACCGATGGGATTAGGAGGGGAATGTACGGCTCTAGCCTTATTTATTGAAACAAAACCATGTCATATAGCTTCGCTGCCGGTTGCGGTAAATATGCAATGTCATTCCCACAGAAAAAAAACGATAATACTATGAAAATAACAATAAAAGAATTATTAACCGATATTGAAAATTATACGGCAGGTATGAGGCTTGAATTAACGGGCACTGTTTATACGGCAAGAGATCAGGCGCACAAAAGGCTTGTCGGCTTAATCAAAGATAAAAAAGAACTGCCTATAGATTTAAAAAATGCGTGCATATATTATTGCGGGCCGTGTCCGAGCTGTCCTGGTAAAATAATAGGCTCGTGCGGACCTACGACATCTTCCAGAATGGATGTTTTTACTCCTGCGATTCTTGATGCGGGCGTAAAAATATTGATAGGCAAAGGGAACAGAAACGGCGATGTTAAATCGTCTTTAATAAAAAATAAAGCTTTATATCTTCTTGCCACAGGCGGAGCGGGAGCGTTGATTTCAAAAAAAGTTAAATCCGCAAAACTGGTCGCTTTTGAAGATTTAGGGCCGGAAGCCGTTTACAGACTGGATGTTGAAGATTTTCCGCTTACGGTAGGCATTGACGCTAAAGGCGGAAATATATTTGAGAGGGATTAAATGTTTTTGGCAATAGACATAGGAAATACAAATATCACGCTTGGTTTATACGGCAAAATGGGAAGCGATATCGTTAAAATATGGCGTATAGCGACTTCTAAGAAAAAAACCGTGGATGAATATGCGGTTACAATTCTTGATATTTTTCATTATTCCGGCATAGACGAAAAAAAAGTTTCCGCGATAGCGATTGCAAGCGTAGTGCCTCTTTTGGATAATGTTTTTGCCGAATTGACTCAGGTTTATTTCGGGAAAAAGGCGTTTTTTATCAACAGTAAAAATTCAGGCGGTTTACAAATTCCGTACGGAAATCCCGAAGACGTGGGAGCCGACAGAATTGCAGACGCGGTTGCGGCTTATAAAATTTACGGAGGTCCGGATATAGTAATAGATTTCGGAACGGCGACGACTTTTGACTGCATAGATTCCAAAGGAAGATATCTCGGCGGAGCAATAGCTCCGGGCCCTGCAATATCGGCGGAATCTTTGGCGCAAAGAACCGCAAAACTTCCGCTCGTAAACATAGAACCCCCGGAAAATGCGATAGGAAAATCAACGGTGGAGTGCATACAATCGGGTTTATATTACGGATATATAGGATTGGTAAAAGAAATTATTTTAAGGCTTAAAAAGAATCTTGAACCTAAAGTTAATATTATAGCTACCGGCGGACTTGCAACTTTGATTGTTAAAGAAATACCCGAAATCAAACATATTGTGCCGGAATTAACATTGGAAGGTATAAGAATAATATACCAAAACAAAAAATAAAGGAGTTTTTATGAAAAAAATTATTATAGTTTTAATATTGTTTTTTGCCTTAACATCTTCTTCTTTCGCTTCATCTTTTGACGCTTTTAATACAATGCTTAATGCTGCTCCGACAGATGCTGTTGCCGAACAGTTGTTGAATAATCTTTCTTCCGATATGGGGTCTTTGATGCTTGGCGGAAATATAGGCGTTTCGGCAAGTCTGGGACTTTCAAAAATAAGATTTAATTTAAAAGTATCCGGAACACGCATGGGCAGCGAAATAATGAGAGCAAGCGACAGTGAGATATTATATATGCCTATAATACACGCCGAATTCGGACTGCCTTACAGAATAGACCTGATAGGACGATACGGATTCGGATATGATTCAAATATTTACGGATTGGGAGCCAGATACGGATTGTATGAGAGTCAGCTAATAGTGATTCCTTCCGTTTCGGTTCAGGGACTTTACAGTATGATGGCCACGCGTTCAAACGGTAATGATTTTGACGCAAATAATATAAGTTTGTCCACGGTTGCGACTTTTGACCAGCTGCCTTTTGTAATGCCTTATGCCGGAATAGGATGGAGTAAAACGTCGCTTACTCCCAAATCTTCAAACAGACAGAATATAACCGGTACGGATACGACTATGGGATATACTCTCGGTATGGCTGCAAATATTTTGATGATAAACGCCGATGTGAGCGTAACATGGTATGATATGATTCCAAATTATACTTTGAGCATAAGCGCAGGATTTTAAAAAATGGACAAACAATGCATCAACGATGAGATAAAAAGAAAAACTTTTCACATATTGACTTTGCTCTATGTTTTGGCTTACTGGTATATGCCTTTAAATATTGTTCTTTGGGGTATGTTTTTAATAATACTTGCCGTTCTTGCCGGAGAAATTATACGCGCAAAAAATGAAAAATTTAATATTTTCATATTAAAAATACTGGGCGGAGTCCACAGAGAATCGGAAACCCATAAGATAAGCGGATTGCCGTGGACATTGTCCGGCGCTTTTTTTACGATGTTTTTATTTGAAAATAAAAATTTTGTTCTTGCCAGTTTTTTATATTTGGCTTTCGGAGACGCGGTCGCGGCTCTTGCCGGAAAAGCGTGGGGAAAACATAAAATATATGCCGGTAAATCGCTTGAAGGAACTTTTGCGTGCTTCATCGTTTGTTTTGTTATAGGTTTGTTTATACTTCCTTCTTGGCAGTTTGCTTTTGCCGGAGCTTTAATAGCTGCGTTTATAGAAACTATACCGTGGCCGTTAAACGATAATTTTTGGATGCAGATATTAAATGCCGGAATTCTGACGTTTTTATCAAAGGTGCTGTAATGAAAAAAATATTGTATTTTTTAATTATGTTTTTTTTGTCTTTTACCGCCGCGTCGTCTTTTGCCGATGTATTTTATGCTAACGGTGACGGCAAAAAAAAACAAATCGCTTTGACTTTTGACGACGGGCCCGGCATAAATACGTCGGAAATACTGATGATACTCAAAGAAAAAAACATAAAAGCCACCTTTTTTATATCCGGTTTTTCCGCTGTCGGGAACAAAGAAAAAATAAAACAAATTTTTGATTCGGGCAACGAAATTGCCAATCACACATATTCGCACGTAAACTTTTTTAAATATAAAAAAGACGATATTGAAGATAAGATGAAGTCCGAGATAATTAAAAATGAAAAACTCATATATGAAATTACCGGGTATAAAACGAAGCTTCTGAGAATTCCTAACGGATTTTCAAGGCCGCCGGCCAAAAAAGTTGCCGGAGATCTGGGGTATGTGCTGGTAAACTGGTCTTTCGGATGCGATTGGAATACGAAACTTACGCAGGAACAGATGTACGAGTCTTATAAAAAGAATATAAAAGCCGGAGCGATATTTCTTATGCATGACAAAATCAAAAGTAAAAAAGTCGCTAACTTTCTGCCGCAGCTTATAGATGACATAAAAAAAGACGGGTATGAACTTGTTACCGTAAGCGAACTTTTGGATCTGAAACAATGATAATATCATCTTTTAAAAAGAAAAGAAAAATACTTGAGTACATGCCGGTTTTAAAACCTGTATTTGAATTTATCAAAAACAATCTCAAAACTTCGGTCAAAGAAGGCAGATACGAACTTAACGGAGGGATTTATGCCGTTATACAAAACTCAATGCCAAAGCCCGAAAAAGAAAGGCTTCTTGAAACTCATAAAAAATACGTTGACCTTCAGTATATTATCTCCGGAAGCGATAAAATAGGCTGGAAATTTTATGATAAAACTTTTAAACCGGTAAATAAATATGACGCTAAAAAAGACATAACTTTTTTTAAAAATTCTCCGGATTTTTTTATAACCGTTAAAAAGGGAGAATTTGCCGTCTTTTTTCCTCAGGACGCGCATGCTCCTTTATGCGGTAAAACATCCGTAAAAAAATGCGTGTTTAAAATTCCTCAAAAACTTTTATAAAATTCTCCAAAAAAATTTATTTTTGATATTTATTGACAAATCAATAGGTATGTTGTATTATTTCTTGCCATACGATATATTGTGTTTCTTATAAATGTAAAAAAAATCTTGACAAATCAATAGGTATGTTGTAGTATTTCACAAAACACAATATGTAGAGATGTTTCTGAAGCATAAATTCTAAAGATAAACAATAATGTTCTTAAATTTTAATTAAAGGGATAACTGTCTATGAAATGTCCGTTTTGCGGCAGTTTTGATGACCAGGTTTTAGATTCAAGACCGATAGAACATACATCTGCGATTAAAAGAAGAAGAAAATGCAATAAGTGCGGAAAAAGATACACAACCTACGAAAGACCCGAAGAAATTTCTTTGATGGTTATAAAATCAGACAGCAGAAGAGAGCATTTTGACAGAAAAAAACTTTGGGAAGGCATCGCAAGAGCCTGTGAAAAAAGACCGGTATCTTCGGAAACAATAGATAAAATCGTCAGCGAAGTTGAAAATGAGATAAGCGATTATCTTATGGAAGTACAGTCGTCGGTAATAGGCGAAAAAGTTTTAAAAAAATTATGGGATATTGACGCCGTTGCCTATGTGAGATTTGCGTCAGTTTACAGAAAATTTGCAGATATAGACCACTTTATGCAGGAATTAAAAAGCTTGAAAAAGAAAACGATAAAAAATCAAAATAAATAGAGACGGTTATATACAGGGGGTACGAAAATGACGCAGTTGAAAGAGGAATTGTTTGAAAAAATCGGGTTGGCGATGTCGGAAAACGGTAAAACCGTTTTAGCTAAAAGATATTTGAAAAAGGATGCCGACGGCAAACCTGTGGAAGATGAAAAAGAACTGTTCTGGAGAGTAGCGGAAAATATCGCCCAGGCAGATAAAATATACGATAAAGACGCAAATTTAGACGAAACTATAAAAGATTTTTATACGGTTATGGCAAATCTCTATTTTTTGCCGAATTCTCCTACTTTAATGAACGCCGGAAGACCTTTACAGCAGCTTGCCGCGTGTTTTGTTCTTCCCGTTGAAGATTCAATGGATTCAATATTTGAAACTTTAAAAAATACGGCGCTTATACATAAATCAGGCGGAGGAACGGGTTTTTCTTTTTCAAGATTAAGACCTTCAAACGACAGCGTAAAATCAACGAACGGAGTTTCATCAGGGCCTGTTTCTTTTATGCAGGTTTTTAATTCCGCAACCGAGGCTATTAAACAGGGCGGAACCAGACGCGGCGCAAATATGGGAATTTTAAGAGTGGATCATCCCGATATAATGAATTTTATAGTATGCAAAGACAAAAGCGACAGTTTGAATAATTTTAATATTTCGGTTGCAATAACAAATGAATTTATGTCCGCCGTTGAAGATGACGAAGACTACAATCTCTATAATCCGAGAACAAAAGAAATAGCAGGGAAATTAAAAGCAAGGGAAGTCTATAATAAGATAGTGGAACAGGCATGGAAAAACGGAGAACCGGGAATTGTATTTATAGATAAAATGAATGCTGCAAATCCCACTATAGAAGTAGGGGAAATTGAATCAACAAACCCGTGCGGAGAACAGCCTCTTTTGCCTTATGAATCATGCAATCTGGGTTCAATCAACCTGTCATGTTTTGTAAAAGATGAGGAAGTGGACTGGGATAAACTTGAAAAAGTCGTAAAAATAGCGGTTCATTTTCTTGATAACGTTATAGATATGAATAATTATCCTATTGCAAAAATCGGAGAAACCACAAGATCAAACAGAAAAATAGGGCTCGGCGTTATGGGTTGGGCTGATATGCTTGTTCAGATGGGAATACCTTACAATTCTCCGGAAGCTATAATTCTTGCCGAGAAAATCGCTTCGTTTGTACAAAACAAATCGCACGAGTTTTCTGAGGAAATGGCTCTTAAGAGAGGAACTTTCCCGAACTTTAAATACAGCATTTATAAGAAAGGCAATCCGATAAGAAACGCGACTACCACAACTATAGCGCCTACGGGAACGATAGGAATAATAGCGGACGCGTCCGGCGGAATAGAACCTCTTTTTGCCTTGGTATATAAAAGAGCAAATTGTCTTGATAATAACGAAATGTTTATAGTTAATCCTTATTTTGAAAAAATTGCAAAGGATTTAGGGTTTTATTCAAAAGAACTTATGGATAAAATTGCCCAGAAAGGCACGATCCACGGTATGAAAGAAATTCCGGAAAAAATAAGAAGAGTTTTTGTTACATCACATGACATATCTCCGGAAGATCATATAAGGATGCAGGCCGCTTTTCAAAAATTTGTTGATAATGCCGTTTCAAAGACCGTTAATTTTCCTAATTCGGCTACAAAAGACGATGTTGACAAAGCATATATGCTTTCTTATAAACTCGGCTGCAAGGGCGTAACTGTTTACAGAGACGGAAGCCGTTCTATGCAGGTTTTGAATGTGGGAGATAAAAAAGATGCCGCCGAGATAGTACAGGTGCAGCCTACTGAAAGAAAACCGAGAAGAAGACCGAGCACGGTTAAAGGCTCAACGCGTTTGATACGCACAAGCTGCGGACATATGTATATTACTATTAATGAAGATAATGAATGCGCGTTTGAAGTTTTTGCGCAGCTCGGCAAATCAGGCGGATGCAAGTCGGCGCAGGCGGAAGCGATAAGCAGGCTTGTTTCTCTTGCTTTAAGATCAAGAGTCGCTATTCAGGAAGTTATTACTCAGCTTAAAAGTATAAGGTGCGACAGCCCTACTTTCGGAGAAGACGGCGCAATTTTATCGTGTCCTGACGCAATTGCCAAAGCATTAGAATCTTATTTGGCTGAAAAAACGGATCCCGATTTATTTACGGAAAAAAAAACTCTAACGTCTGAAAACAACAAATATTCCGAACCTGCGGTTAAAAAAAATACTGTGGCGGATATTAATACCGAAGATGAAATGCAGAATATGCGTTGTCCGGAATGCGGCGACAAACTGATGTTCAGAGAAGGCTGTTTAAGCTGCGTATGCGGTTATTCTAAATGCTCTTAATTGTATAACTGTTTCAAATTTATTGCTGCATTTTTGAATTTTCAAGTCTCATGTACCGTTTCACTTCTGTACACATCAACTTGAAAATTCTTCAATTCGCTAATAATTTTGAAGTCTTGAAAGACAAAGAAAAAATATCGGTCGCTATGGTAGTAAAGGGAGTCTAAATTGGTTAAATCGGATAAATGGATAAAAAAAATGGCTCTTGAAAAAAAGATGATAGAGCCTTTCGCAGAAGAACAGGTAAGAAAAAATAATATATCTTACGGAACTTCTTCTTACGGATACGATATGCGGATTTCAGGCGAATTTAAAATAATGCAGAAAAAAACAGACGGTTCTTTTATTGATCCCAAAAAAGTTGACGAAAATTTATTTTTACCGGTTCATGTTGATGATTTTATAATATTACAGCCGCAGACGGTCGCTCTTGCAAAAACCGTTGAATATTTCAGAATTCCCAGAGACATTATAACGATAGCTTTCGGAAAATCAACATACGCAAGGTGCGGCATTATAGTAAATATCACGCCTTTTGAACCCGAATGGGAGGGATATGCCACTCTTGCTATTTCAAATATAAGTTCTCTTCCGGTCAAAATATACGCAAACGAAGGGATAGGACAATTGTTGTTTTTGGGAACCGACGGGGCATGCGAAATTTCTTACGCAGACAGAGCCGGCAAATATCAGGCTCAGAAAACAATAACGTCCGCTAAAATTTAAAGGCGATTAAATGAAAAAGATATTATTAATAACCGTTTCGGCGTTGTTTTTCTGTTCAAATATTTTTGCAAAAAACGTTGTCGGCATCTGGCAGACAATAGACGACGAGACCGATAAACCCAAAAGCGTTGTGTCAGTTTACGAATACAATAATAAAGTTTTCGGAAGAATTATAATGACTTATGAAACTGACGGCGTTACGGTAAAAGATACAATTTATCTGCAAAAATATAAAGCCGATAAAATTGAAGGGAATCCTCCTGTATGCGGTTTGGATATAATTTGGGATATGCAAAAAGACGGAGAAAAATATAAAAGCGGAAAAATTTTAAATCCGCCGAAAGGCAAAATATACAATTCCGAAATGTGGAGAGCTGAGAACGGCGACTTAATCGTAAGAGGTAAAATCGCTTTCCTCGGCAAAAACCAGACATGGAAGCCGTTTGACGTTAATAATTTCCCGCCGGATTTTACCGCGCCCGATACGACGGAATGGAAGCCCGTAATACCGAAAGTAAAATAAATTTTATCTTAAAAGATTTTTAATAAGGTTGGCCGCTTCAATCGCATCTTTGGAATAGCCTTCGGCTTTAATGCTGTCGGCAAAAGATTGCGTAACAGGCGCTCCGCCTATTATAACTTTTGCTTTCAGGTTGGCAATATTTTTCAATTCAATAATTTTTTCCATTTCTATCATTGTGGTAGTCATAAGGGCCGACAATCCTATTATATCCGCGTCAATTTCTTTTGCCTTTTCAATAATAGTTTCGGCTTCAACGTTTTTTCCGAGATCCGTAACTTCAAAGCCGAAGCTTTCAAGCACGGCCGAAACTATGTTTTTGCCTATATCATGCACGTCTCCTTTTACCGTTGCCATTACTATTTTGCATGTTTTATTCTGCGAGTTGTTTTTTATCATGGGTTTTATCAAAGCAAAGGCTGTTTGTGCGACTTCGGCCGATAGTATTACCTGCGGCAGAAAAAATTCTTTTGAATTAAATTTTTCGCCTACTGTATTTAACGCTTTAAGTATGATTTCGTTTGAAATAAACATAGGGTCTTTTATTTCTTTAATGACTTCTCTGGTTATCGGCACCACATAGTCTTTGTCTCCGTCTATTATTGCGTTAAAAAGTTTTTCTTCGGGCGAAAAAACTTTATTTTGAGCCTGTTTTTTCTTTTCGGCGTTTGAATGTTTTAAAACGTAATTTTTTGCGTTAGGATCGCGGTTTTCAAGAAGAGCTTTTGCGTATTCGTCGTCAATGGTCCAGTTTTCGGACGGATTGCATATCGCAACGTCAAGTCCTGCTTTTAAAGCCATTTTTAAGAAAGTTGAATTTATAGTCTGTCTTGAAGGAAGTCCGAAAGAAACATTTGAAACTCCGAGAACCGTTTTACATAAAGGAAATCTTTTTTTTGACTCTTTTATAGCCGTAAGAGTATGCCAAACCTGTTCCGGAGACGAACTAGCGGCCAAAGTAAGATAATCAAAAATAATTTCTTTATGCGGAATTTTATATTGATCCGCAAACGACAGTATTTTTTCGGCTATTTCAATTCTTTTCTGCCATGTTGAGGGAATTCCATCCTCGTCAACGGTTAAAGCTATTACGGAAGTTCCGTATTTTTTTACGATAGGCAGAACCGATTTTAATTTTTCAGTTTCGCCGTTTACGGAATTTACAAGCGGTTTTCCGGCGCAGTGTCTGCATGCCGACGACAGCGCGTTTTCAAAGCTGGAATCTATGCATAAAGGAATATTTACTATTTCCTGCACTTCGTTTACGGCCTGTATTAAAAGGGATGTTTCGTCCGCTCCGGGAACGCCCATATTTACGTCAAGAATATTTGCCCCGGCGTTTGCCTGAGTTTTAGCTTCGTGTTTTACAAGAGAAAAAACGTTTCTTGAAAGTTCTTCCTGAAATATTTTTCTTCCCGTCGGGTTTATGCGTTCTCCTATTATTACGGGTCTTTTAAGCGAGTCAAGGTCAACGGCTTTTGTTCTTGTTGAAAGAAGATGATGAGAGACTTCATTTCTGTATGCCGGTTTTTTGTTTTTTAGCTGAGACGAAAGAAGTTTTATGTATTGAGGATCGGTTCCGCAGCATCCGCCTAACATGTTTACTCCGGCTTGATAAGCTTCAACGGCAACCGATACGAATTCTTCTTTTGTCCCCGGGAAAACGGTTTCTCTGTTTATAAGCTGCGGCATTCCGGCGTTAGGTTTAAAAGAAACCGGAAGATTAGTATTTGCGGTCATGATTTTTGCAAGTTTTAAAAGTTCTTCGGGACCTACCGAACAATTCATTCCGATTGCGTCGGCTTTAAGGCTTTCGGCCATTGCTATAAAACTTAAAATATCCGTTCCCGTTACGGATGAACCGTCGTAAGAAAAAGTCATTTGAACCATTATCGGTCCGTCGTATACGTCTTTTGCGGCAAGAATTGCGGCTTTAAGTTCTTTAATTTCGGTCATTGTTTCAATAACTATAAGGTCAACGCCTGCGTTTTTTAAAAGAAAAGCCTGCTGCCTGAAAGCATCAAACGCATCGTCTATTGATACGGGGCCCAATGGCTGCAGATATGAACCTACCGACGATATGTCGCCGGCGACAAGAGCATTTGTTTTTTTTGCTTCATTTTTTGCTATAAGAACGCCTTTTTCTATAATTTCTTCAATTTTATTCTCAAGAGAGTAATGAGCCAGTTTTAATTTGTTTGCTCCGAAAGTGTTTGAAAATATTATGTCAGATCCCGCTTCAATATATGAGGCGTGTACGGCGCTTATTCTTTCGGGATATTTTATGTTAAGTTCTTCGGCTGTCGCGACGTCCTGCATATAGCCGAGTTTTTGAAGCTGCGTTCCCGTGGCTCCGTCAAGAATTAATATTTTTTCGGATAATAATTTTTTAAATTCTTCTTTTTTCATTTTTTAAAATATTTAAGCATCATTGTTTTTTCAATTGTATAAATTTTGTATCTTAAAGCTTTAAATTTTAATGCGGTATCAAAATTTATTATTTTTGAATATTCCTCAAGAACTCTTAAAGATTCCTGAACTCTTTTAAAATTTGCGGCAGTTATGTTTTCAATATTTATTCTGGGCTGTTCGGAAACTTTTCTGCCGGAATCCCTAACGCTGTCTCTTGACGAAAGCATTTTGCCGTAATAGCCGTCAAGATATTTTGTAGTGCTGTGGCGTATGAGTCTTGTTTTTTTGTAAATCTGTTCGTCGTTAAAAACAAATCTCGCGGTGTCTTCTATTACCCTTAATCCTTCTTTGCATCTGTTTAGGTTTGTGTCTAAAATCCGTATGAATTTTTTATCCATATCTTTCAACTATAAGTTTTATTAAATTGCTGGTTGATTTGCCTTTTACAAGAGGATACCGGTAAACTTTTTTTACAAACTCTCTTCCCACGATATCTTCTATTTTATAATCGCCGCCTTTTACAAGAACGTCGGGCGTTAATTTTTTTAAAAGATTGTAAGGAGTCTGTTCCGAGAAAATTACTATATAATCTATAACGTCTATAGCAGATAACAGCTTAACTCTGTCCGTTTGGCAAACAAGAGGTCTTTTCGGCCCTTTAAGCCCGGCAAGAGATTTATCCGAATTTATCGCGACTATCAAAACGTCTCCAAGAGTTTTTGCTTTTTGAAACAGGCTGACGTGCCCGACGTGTATCAAATCAAAACAGCCGTTGGTAAAAACAATTTTTTTGCCTTGTTTTTTAAGTTTCTTAATTATTTCGGCGGTTTTTTTGGCCGAATGAAATTTTTGGTTTTTAAGCAAACAATTTCTCCTCTATGAGTTTTGAAATTATATGTATCAGAAGAATATGGCACTCCTGAATTCTGCCCGTGTTTTTTGACGGAGCGCAGTAGCACATGTCTGACATTATTTTAAGCTGTCCGCCGTCCGCACCCGTTAAACCGATTACAAACATATCCTTTTTTTTTGCAACTTCCACCGCTTTTATGACGTTTATTGAATTTCCCGAAGTCGTTATGGCTATCGCAATATCGCCTTTCTGCGCAAAAGCCTCAAGCTGTCTTGAAAAAACCTGGTCATATCCGAAATCGTTTCCTATTGCCGTGATTGACGATATATTTTCGGTTAATGCAATCGCCGGAATCGCTTTTCTGTTTTTTTCAAATCTGCATACTATTTCGGCGGCAAAATGAAGAGCGTCGCTGGCTGAGCCGCCGTTTCCGAATATTATGAGTTTTTTATTGTTCTGGTATGCTTCTATTATTTTGTTGGCTATAGATTGTATGTAAACAATCTGTACTTCGGAAAGCATTTTTTTCTTGGCTTCAATACTGTCATTTATGAAAGTCTGTATAATCTGTTTCGTTTCCATTATAGTCTCTCCTAAAATAACTAAAGCCCACCTTTTTATACGGTGAGCTTTGAGTTTTTATATTTTTTCTGCTTACCGTTTACTTATTGAAAACGTGTTTTGCCAAAAAGTCGGTCGCTACGATTCCGTTATGAAACTGCTCGTTTTCCATTATCTTTGAATGGAGGGAAGCAGTATTTCTTATTCCTTCAATCTGAGTTTCTTTAAGAGCTCTGGACATTCTTACGATCGCTTCCTGTCTTGTTTCTCCGTGAGCTATTATTTTTGCTATTAAACTGTCGTAGAAAGGAGGAATTGTATAACCGGAATATACATGGGTGTCAACTCTGATTCCGGGACCTCCGGGTAAATATAAATGTCCGATTTTACCGGGTGAAGGTATAAAATCTTTATCCGGATCTTCAGCGTTGATTCGGCATTCTATGGAATGACCGTTTATCTTTATATCGCTTGAATCAAAAGAAAGCTTTTCGCCTGCCGCAAGCCTTATTTGTTCTTTCACAAGGTCAATGCCCGTTATTGTTTCGGTAACGGGATGTTCAACCTGTATTCTTGTGTTCATTTCCATAAAATAAAAATTCATATGCTTATCAACTAAAAATTCAACGGTTCCGACTGTTATGTAGCCTACGGCTTCGGCCGCGCTTTTTGCGGCTTTACCCATTTTTTTTCTCAGAGAATCGCTTATGAAAGGAGAAGGGCTTTCTTCAACTAATTTCTGATGTCTTCTCTGTATGGAGCAGTCTCTTTCGGGAAGATAAACTACTTTTCCGTGCGCGTCTCCGAGAATCTGAAATTCTATATGATGAGGCTCTTCAACGTATTTTTCCATGTAAACGTCAGGATTTCCAAAAGCGGCTTTCGCTTCGGTCTGAGCCATTATTATCGCATTTTTAAGAGCTTCTTCGCTTACTACTATTCTCATTCCTTTTCCGCCGCCGCCTGCAGTTGCTTTTATTATTACCGGATAACCTATTTTTTTTGCCAATTCAAATATTTTAGGATCTTCGGCTGATACCGGACCGTCGGAACCCGGAACAACCGGAACCTTTGATTTTATCATCAGTTTTCTTGCTTCAATTTTATCGCCCATTCTTTCAATAGAAGTTTTTTTAGGACCTATAAAAGTAATGCCGCATGTTTCGCAGACTTCGGCAAAATAAGTGTTTTCCGCTAAAAAACCGTATCCGGGATGAATTGCATCCGCGCCGGTAATTTCAGCAGCCGATATTATGCTCGGGATATTCAAATAACTTTCGCTTGCCGAAGCAGGACCTACGCAAACGGCTTCGTCGGCCATTTTAACGTGCATTGAAGTTTTGTCGGCTTCGGAATGAATTGCAACCGTCTTAATGCCGAGTTCTCTTGAAGCTCGGATTACTCTGCATGCTATTTCGCCTCTGTTTGCGATCAATATTTTTTTAAACATTTAATATCTCCTATATTAACTATACGATATCCGATGTGTCAACCAAAAATAATTCCTGCCCGTATTCTACGGACTGGCCGTCTTTAACTTTTACCTCTGTAACTTTTCCTTTTGTAGTAGCCATGACGTCTTTATTGACTCTCATCGCGACTATCGTTCCGATTTTCTGTCCGACTTCTATATGATTTCCTTCAACGACAAACGGCGGTCTGTCCTGAGCCGGCGAACTGTGAAAAGTTCCTACCATTGTTGATTTTATCGGAACTATCGGTGACTTTTCAACGGCTTTTTTAGGAGCTTCCGGAATAACTTTTTTCATTACTTCGCTTTTTTTTAAATAAACCGACGTATCTCCGGATTCAAATTCCATTTCTTCAATATCAGTTTCCCTGATTGATTCCAAAAATTTTTTTATTTCATTTGAATTCATAAAAACCTCTTTCTTATTAAATCAAAACTACTGCGATACTCTTTCAACGTATTCGCCGGTTCTGGTGTCAACTTTTATTTTGTCTCCTACTTTAATGAACAAAGGAACTTTTATTTCGGCTCCGCTTTCTATTTTCGCGAATTTTGTTAAATTTGTTACGGAATCGCCCTTAATTCCGGGTTCTGCTTCTATTATCGACATCTCTATTATAAGAGGCATGTCTATGCCTATTAAGTCTTCTTCAAGATATATCGCGTCAACTTCCTGGTTTTCTTTTAAATAAATTTCTTTTCCGTCAAGTTTGTCTTTCGGAATGGAGATTTGTTCGTAAGAATTCATATCCATGAAATTATAATTTTCGCCGTCGGCGTATAAAAACTGTTTTTTTTGTCTGGATACGCTCAATGCTTCAAATTTTTCGCCTGATTTGAAAGTTCTGTCAATAGTTCCGCCTTTTTTTACGTGTCTTAGCTTGACTCTCATCACCGCGCCGCCTTTTCCGGGCTTGTGATTTTGGAACCATGTTATCTGATAAGGTTCATTATCAACTACAATTACCAATCCGTTTTTAAAGTCAGATGTTGAAACCATTACGTTTTCTCCTTAATATTGCGCATTAGTCAGGATTTTATATCCGTTTTTTGTGACTAATACAGTGTCTTCTATTCTTATGCCAAACTTGCCGTTAAAATAAATGCCGGGTTCTATCGTTATTACCATATTTTGTTTTAAAATATCTTTTGATTTTTGTGAAACCGAAGGATATTCGTGAATATCAAGCCCGACTCCGTGTCCGGTGCCGTGTATGAAATTATCCGCAAATCCAGCTTTTTTTATCTCAAGTCTTGCAGATTCGTCAACAAAACGGCATTTTTGCCCGTTCTTAACAGTTTTCAAAGAAACAGCATGGGCATTTTTAACCAATGTCCATATCTTTTTAGTTTGAACGTTGATTTTACCTAAAAATACAACACGTGTCAAATCGCTGCAATAGCCTTTATAAACACATCCCATATCAATTAAAATTATATCGTTTTTTAATATTTTACGGCTTGTGCTTACATGGTGGGGGTTTGCCGAGTTCGGCCCGCTTGCCACTATTGTTTTAAAAGAAGGCTCAACTTTATATTTTGCAAACAGTTTTTCTATTTCAAAGTATATATCAGATTCCGTCATACCGGGTTTAATTTTATTTTTTATTTCCGCGTATATTTTTGACGTTATATCGCATGCTGTTTGGATATTTTTAATTTCTGTTTTTGATTTAACTGCTCTTAGATCTTTTGTTATATTTAAAATTTTAAAAGGCTTGATGTTATTTTTTTTAAGTTTTTTTGATATGGCGTCAAAAACCGATGCGCTTATATTGGCCGCGTCCAATCCGAGATTGATTATGTTATTTTTTTTACATAGTTCTATAAGCCCTTCGGTAAACAGCGGCGTAACGGTTATTTTGGCGTTTCTTGCGAAATGTTTTATGACCTGCCCTTTTACCATTGAAGAAGTTATAACCGATAATTTTTTATTATGGATTAACAGCCAAAATCCGTCAAAAGCGGCTCCGGTCAGATAATAAAGGTCTTTAGGATTTGTTATTAAAACAGATTTGCCGGCGCATATTGCAGATAGTTTGTTTAAATTATGCATTCTATTATTATATCATTTTAAACACTTAATTGATAAAAATCCCCACTTCTTGTATAATATCAAATTAATAATTTTAAACAGGGCAGAATATAAAAATGAATAACATAAGAAATTTTTGCATCATAGCGCACATAGACCACGGAAAAAGCACTTTGGCCGACAGGCTGCTGGAGTATACGGGAACCATATCAAAAAGAGAAATGAAAGACCAAATTCTTGACGCAATGGAGCTTGAAAGAGAAAGAGGAATAACGATAAAAGCCAAAGCCGTAAGAATGAACTATAAGGACAAAGACGGCAAAGAATATATTTTAAATCTTGTTGATACTCCCGGACACGTTGATTTTACATACGAGGTTTCAAGAGCGTTGGAAGCATGCGAAGGAGCTTTGCTTATAATTGACGCTTCGCAGGGCGTTGAGGCTCAGACTCTTGCAAACACTATGCTTGCCAAAAACGCAAATCTTAAAATAATTCCCGTTATAAATAAAATTGATTTGCCTACGGCCGACGTTGATGCGGCATACCAACAAATGAAAGAAGGGTTGTCCGTTGATGCCGAACCTATTCTTGCAAGCGCAAAAGAAGGCATAGGCATATCTGAAATAATAGATTCCGTTATAGCAAATATTCCGGCTCCTCAGGGTCAGGAAGAAGAGCCTCTTTCGGCTTTGATTTTTGATTCTTTTTATGATTCTTACAGAGGAGTTATAACCATAATCAGAATATTTGACGGTAAGATTAAAAAAGGAATGAAAATAAGATTCATGGCGTCAAATGCCGAACATGAAGTTTTGGAAGTCGGATATTTGAAGCCTAAAATGCTTGAATCAAATGAGCTTTCGGCGGGAGAAGTCGGATATGTAGTCGCCGGAATTAAAACCATAAGAGACATAAAAATAGGCGATACCATTACCGAATTAGTAAGGCCGACGCAGCATCCTCACGAAGGTTATAAAGAAATCAATCCTTTTGTTTTCGCAGGTCTTTATCCTTACAGTTCATCTGATTACGACGGTTTAAAAATGGCGCTTGAAAAACTTCAGTTGTCAGATTCGTCGCTTGTGTATGTGCCGGAAACTTCCGTAGCTTTGGGATTCGGATACAGATGCGGATTTTTAGGCCATCTTCATTTGGATATTGTCAAAGAAAGGCTTTCAAGAGAATTTGACTTGAATCTTCTTGTTACCGCTCCGAACGTTATATATAAGATAAAAGTAAAAGATAAATATATTACGATTGATAATCCCGCAAAATTCCCTTTAAATGCGGATATTCAGGAGATATGGGAACCTTACGTAAAAGCTACGGTTATATGCCCTAACGAATATATCGGGGCAGTTATGGATTTGTGCCAGAAAAGAAGAGGAAAACAAATAGATATGAAGTATCTTGATATGAGAATAGTCATATTGAAATACGAACTGCCGCTTGCTGAAATAATAGTCGGTTTTTATGATTCTTTAAAATCAATTTCAAAAGGCTATGCATCGTTTGATTATGAGCATATCGCTCCGCAGTTAGGCGATCTTGTCAAACTTGAAATACTTGTAAATTCTGAAGTGGTTGACGCTTTTTCCGTAATAACTCATAAAGACAAAGCACAGACTGCCGCTCATTTTCTCACGGAGAAATTAAAAGACATAATACCGAGGCATATGTTTGAGATTCCCATACAGGCAAGAGTTAATAATAAAATTATAGCCAGAGAAACGATATCCGCCATGAGAAAAGACGTTTTGGCGAAATGTTACGGAGGCGATATAACAAGAAAGAGAAAACTTCTTGAAAAACAGAAAGAAGGTAAAAAGAAAATGAGGCAATTCGGCAGAGTTGAACTGCCCCCGGAAGCATTCGTTGCTGTTTTGCAGATTGACGATTAGCAATAAAAGGATTTGTTAAAAAGGAAAAGAAATGGAAATAAAATTGTTTATTATCGGATGTATTTTGTTTGTGCTGGCGATGATTATGCTTGCCGTTAAGAAAAAATTTGTTAAAACGGAAAAAGCGCAAAAAACTTTTGAAAACGTATATTCATGGGTTGATACCGGATGGACGGCGCTTATAATAGCTTCAATAATAATGTATTTCATTATACAGGCTTTTAAAATACCCACAGGCAGCATGAGATCCACTTTGCTTGAAAAAGACCATCTTTTTGCTACAAAATTCGTATACGGATTCAGAATACCGTTTAGCGACGGAAAAAGAATATGGCCTATGAAAAAGGTAAAACAGGGCGATATAGTTATTTTTGAATGTCCGCCTCAGGCGTTAAGCACAATTGAAAATATGCAGGGAGTTAAAAAAGATTATATAAAAAGATGTATGGCTTTTGCGGGAGATAAGGTTGAAATAAAAGATAAGGACCTTTATATAAACGATAAGAAAATCGAAGAGCCGTATGTTCAGCACATAGACACTGAAATTTATAAAAATTTTAATTTGTTTGAAACTCGCGAAGAATACCAGAAAGCATGGGAAAAGGGTAAATTCGCAACGCTGCCGCCGGCTTTTGTAAGAGATAATTTTGGTCCGGTAATAATTCCTGAAGGTCATTATATGATGCTCGGAGACAACAGAGACGCTTCGTTTGATTCAAGATATTGGGGTCCTTTGCCGGATAAATATTTGAAAGGCCGGGCTTTAATAGTTTATTGGCCTTTAAAAAGAATAAGAATTATTTCATAGGAGGATTAATTATGATGTCATGGTATATTTGGCTGTTTTTGTTTTTAATATTTTTGGGCGTTGAAATTATTACGACCGGAGTTTTTTATTTTTTATGTCTTTCAACGGGCGCGTTGTTTGCCATGCTTTTTTCACTGTTGGGGGCTTCTTTCAATGTGGAACTGATTGTTTTTTGCGCCGTTTCGCTTGCATCAATACTGTTTATCAGACCTCTTTTAAAGAAATACATAGATAAGAGAAAAATTAAAACAAATGTAGACGCGTTGATAGGAGCTCAGGCGGATGTCGTTGAAGAAATTAAAGACGGCAAATACGGCAAAATAAAAATTGCCGGAGAAATTTGGCTGGCTGTCTGCGATGAAAGCGTAGGAGTCGGAGAAAAAGTTTTTGTTGAGTCGGTTGACGGCACGAAACTTATAGTTAAGAAAAATATTTAAGGAGGCTGAAAATGATTTTATGGATTGTCGCAATAGTGGTGGTTATCATATTTATCGCAAATACGGTCAGGATCGTACAACAGTATGAAAAAGGGCTTGTGGAAACTTTAGGTAAATATTCGTCTACCGTTGATGCCGGCGTAAATATTATAATACCGTTATTTCAAAATTTGAGAAAAATTGATATGAGAGAACAGGTAATGGACGTCGCTCCTCAAAATGTTATCACAAAAGATAACGTTACCGTTACGGTTGACGCCATAATATACTTTCAGATAACCGATCCGGTAAAAGTAGTTTATAACGTCGCAAATTTCGCAATGGCTGCGTTAAAACTTGCTCAGACCAATCTTAGAAACGTTATAGGAGACATGGAACTTGATACTACTCTTACTTCAAGAGAAAAGATAAACACGCAGCTCAGAACGGTAATGGATGAGGCTACAGATAAATGGGGCGTCAAAATTACAAGAGTTGAAATACAAAAAATAGATCCTCCTAAAGATATTACTGATTCAATGTCAAAGCAGATGAAAGCCGAAAGAGAAAAAAGAGCCAATATATTGGATGCGGAAGGTTTCAGACAAGCGGCTATTTTAAAAGCCGAAGGCGCAAGACAGGCGGTTATTTTGGAAGCCGAGGCTAAAAGGCAGCAGTCTATTCTTGAAGCTGAAGGTCAGGCCGAAGCGATAAAAAGAGTCGCTGATGCCCAAAAATATGAAATTGACACAATATATAACGCGATTCATGCCGGTAAACCTACAAATGACCTGTTGGCTATAAAATATATGGAAGCCCTTACAAAAGTCGCCGACGGAAACGCGACAAAAATATTTTTGCCTTTGGAAACATCCGGAGTGATGGGGTCTGTTGCCGGAATTGCTGAATTGTTTAAAGAGAAAGGAAAAGAAAGCAAATAAAATAATATATAAATAAAAAAGACGTCTGTTGAAAACAAAAAACAGGCGTCTTTTTTATTTGTACGTATTTAGCATATTTTCAGAATGTTTCCTTATGTATTCGGATTTTGTCGACGCAATAAGTTTATTTAGTGTATTGCGAGCCGTATTTTTATCGGATAAATAATAATATGTTTCGGCAAGCAGAAAATCAATTACTTCTATGTCAGGGAATTTGTTTTTTAGAGATAAAAGCAGATTTTTTGCTTTTTCATAACGTTGAAATAAAATATAAAGTGAAGCCAGATTTAACGATACGTCCAAATCATATCCGTTAGTTTCCAAAGCCAGTAAAAGCGTTTTTTCCGCATCTTTAAATCTTCCGTGTTCTTTATAAAGTTTTGCAAGCGTTAAGGCGACGTCATTATGTATTTGCGTGCAGTAAACCTGTTCCAGCATATTTATCGCTTTATCTACAAAACCGAGTTCTATCGCCGCTTTTGCCATTTTTATTGAAGTAGATACGTCTTGCTGGATTTTTTGCGCCGCTTCATAGTGTTTGTATGCCAGATCAAAAGCGCCCTGCATGGCGTATATGTCGGCTATTTTTACGTTTGCATGTCTTGAGTTCTTATCAATTAAAAGGGCTTCCTGGTACTTGCTTTTTGCATTTTCATACAATATATTCTGCATGTAAATATCGGCCAATATTATTTTCGGCAAAATGTTTTTAGGATATAAAAACTCGGCTTCTTTGCAAACGTCAATCGCGGAATTGTAATTGTTTATAAGTTTGTAAGTGTCTATAAGATAAATATAAATCTGAAATTTTTGTTTTTTCGTCAATTTGGAATCGGGTTCAATCAGTTTTAAGCAAAGTTCTTTTGATTCGTCGTATCTTTCGTTTGTAATATAAAATTTTATAAGATTTTGTTTTGCCGCGACTTCTTCTTTTTTGTTTTTAGCCGTATCCGCTTTTTCAAGTAAAATTTTTTCCTCTATCAAATTGCCGGCAAATGAATACGACGGCAATAAAAATATTAAAATTAATAATATAAGAAATTTATATTTTGACATTTTTCAAATCTTCCTCTTGCCGGGATATTAAATTATCCGTTATTTCGCGGTTTCCGGTAAACTCAACAGCCTGATTGTAATAATAAGCGCTTTTATCCGCGTTTCCAACGTATTTATAGCATATAAATAATTTAATCAAAATATCCTTTTTGTCAAAATTGATAATAGGCTCAAGAATATTTATTGCCTGCTGATAGTTTCCTTCATATATATTGATTACGGCCAAAAGATAAAGATTATACGCGTTTTTATAGCCTGTTATTTCGGCGATTTCTTTAATTTTCTCGGCAGCTTTATGGGTATTCCCATTTTTCAATAGATGATAAGAATACAGATTTGCAAAAACCGTATTATAATTTGGTTTTTCTGAATCTACTTTTTGTAAAAATGTTAAAGGGTTTTCAAAATACTTTGATTGTTTTATTGTTAAAAAAAATGATATTGATATTATGACTGCAAAAATAACGCATATTATTTTTTTGTTTTTAATTTGTTGTAAAAATGAACAGAAAGGAATAAGAATACAGGCTAATGGTATATACATTCTGCTTGCCTGATAAAATAATTGTCCGGCCAATAAATTAACAGAAATAATTATTATGGGCAGTGTAAAATAAAGAATTTTTTCATATATTGTCAATTTACAAAAAATCGCAAATAATAAACTTATACAAAATGCAAGTATTCCTAAATAAAAAGAGGAGTCCGTGACATATCCGGAAAAATGTATTTTTAAAAAATATGCCCCGCAATAATAATCAAAAAAAACTTTATAACTCGCGAATAAATTATTCAAATAGTGGATTATTGTGAATTCTTTTGATGATATATGCATATGTAGAAGTAAAAACAATAGCGATACAAGTGACCACAATAAAATAAATTTTAAGGTTTTTATTCTTGACAACTTTTTATGGATAATAATGCAAACATATACAAGCGTGATAATCAGTGCAATTTCTTTTGTAAATAGAGACATTATAAATAAAATATAATGTATTAATAATAAATATTTTTTTTGAGTTTTTAGATATTCTAATAAAAATATAACGGATGATAATAAAAAAATAAAAAGCAATAAATCATTCCTGCCGGGAATCCAAGCAACTGAAAAAATATTTATAGGGTGAGCCGCAAATACCAATGCGGCAAGAAAAGATATTAAAAAATCAAAATAGTAACGTTTTAAAAAAAAGAATAGCAGCATAGATGCTATTATGTGGAGCATTACATTTGTCGTATGAAACGCATAAGGCGAAGAGTTGGATATTAAATTGTCAAGCATAACAGATAAAGATAGAATCGGTCTGAAGTATGATGAGAGATTATTTAAAAAAAATGTGTTTGTAAAAATATCAATAATTGATATGTTGCTAAAAGTCATCGTTATAAAAGTATCATCATCAATGCCTGATATATCGTAAGATAATGTTTTATGATATAGAAAGAAAGTAAAAAAAAATATAGATATATAAATTAGAAAAAATATGATTTTTTTATTGCTATAGTTTTTATAATCAGTCATTATGTTTTTCATAAATTTTTTTAATGATAATTTCTTTGATTTTATTTACGTTGTTTTTACCCGCTACAAAGCCGGATTGTATGCAGTTTTCCGCTTTGTTTAAATCAAGAACGCTGATATCTTTAACATCAGGTCTTATGACAATATCTGACATTGCAAGATTCATCTCGTCTTTTTGCTGTCCCTGTATGTATATTGCCTGATACAAAGTTGACATAACGTTTGAGAATGAGTTTTTTGTGATATCTGCTGCTACGCTGACCGTAATGATAATATCCGGTTCAAATAATTTCGCTACCGATACGGGAATATTTTCAACAAGACCGCCGTCAACGAGATATCTTTGCCCGTATTCTACGGGAGCAAATATTCCGGGAATCGTTGAACTTGCCCTTGTAGCCAATGCGACATCGCCTTCTTTTAAAATAATTCGTTCTCCGGTTGATATATCGGTTGCTATGCACGCAAAAGGAATATCCAGCTGAAAAAATTGCTTGTCTCCCAAAGTTTTTCTTAAATAATTCTCAAGTTTTTTTGTTGAGAGAAGTTTTTCGGACAGAATAAGAGTCAGCATTGAGATAGTGTTTAAATTGCTTATATCTTTCCAGCGTATATTGTTGGCAAGATTTTGCAGTTCATTTGTTGATACTCCCGAGCAGTAGAGAGAGCCTACGAGCGCTCCGATACTGGTTCCTACAATCATATCAAACGGTATATTTTCTTCTTCAAGAGCTTTGATTACTCCTATATGGGCCAAACCTCTGGCTCCGCCTCCGCCCAGCACCAGAATAATTTTCGGTCTTTTTGAAGCCGGCAGACTTGAAACTTTATCCCAAAGATAATTTTGAAGAAAAGCTTCCTGATCAAAACAAAAAGCCATATTATTTAAAAATAATACGGCTGTAATGATTAATATAACAGGAATGTTTTTTTTCATATTATTCTGCAAGTTTAAGGTTTAGTTCGGATATTTGTCTGCCAAGGGATAATTCAAGTTCAAACAGGCTTTTAAGATAGTTATACTTAACTTCCATTTTATATATTTTTTCTTCAAGATTTTTTATTATGTCTTTTTGTTTTGCCGGTTCGGCGTTTTTTGAGGCTTTTTCATACCAGAAAGAATATTTGGCAAAAGCTTTTCTTACCTGCAGTTTTATTTTTTCTTCTTCTTTTGATCTTTCAAGCGTTGCCTGCCGCGCCTGTATCTTTTTTTCTTTTATCTTTGCGAATAAAGAACCTCCGTCAAATATGGGAACGTTGAGGTTTAATGAAATGTACCAGTCTTTTTCAATGCCTCTGGAATCTCCCATAAGCCAGTCGTAAGAAGTTCCGAACATAATTGTCGGATATTTTTCCATAGTAAGCAGATTTACTTCTATTCCGTCAATGGTTTCCTGATATTGAGTGTTTTTCATTTCAGGTCTGAACTGGTAAGCCCATAAAATACACTGATCTATGTTTAAATCCAAATTTTCAATTTCTATGGACCCGGATAATTCAATGACTGTATCCAGCCCCAAACCTATTAAATTTAAAAAATCAAGCATCTGGATTCCGTATTCGTATTCGCATATTTCAAGCTTATCTTGTAAATTATCCAAATCGTCCTGCAGTCTTTTATTTTTTGACAAAGTTTCTATGGTTTGTCTGTAAAGCTTGATTTTTTCCTGAATAAGAATAATTTTATAAAAGCTTGTTTTTACTTCCGCGATCACTTCGTTAGTTTTTATATCCGATTTGTTTTTTACCTGTGATAAAGATACTTTTGCAAGTTCGTTTGTGGCGGAAGTCCTGCCCCCGTTGTATATTGTCTGCCATAAAGACAATCTGTTTGAATAATACAAATCCTGAGTCCCGCTTGGAAGATATGTGACGCTTGGAAGAGATTCGGAATTAATGACGGTCGGGATATCGTTTGAAAATTTAGAAACGTTAAGATTGAAGTTTATAACCGGATAATACAAAGTTTGTGTTTTTTTAATTCTTTGTTCGGCAAACAAAACAGATTGTTTGTTGATCAGTATGTCGTGGTTGATATTTAAAGCCTGTCTTATGCTGGCGTCAAGAGTAAGAATCCTTTCCGGATACTGCGAAAAAACATTCGGCCCGAATACAAGAAGCAAAGATAAAACGGCAAATAATTTTATTTTATGCATTTTTTTATATCCGCTATTTGTTTTAAGACGGATTTTTTTGAAGTTCCGCCGTAAGAATTTTTTGCGTTTATTATATTTTCTATATTGATAAATTTGAAAATGTCTTTTTCTATTTCTTTTGAAAAAGTTTTATATTCTTCTATTGAAAGTTCATTGAGAGTTTTTTCTTTTTTTACGCAGTAATTTACAATATTTTTTACCGTCGCATGGGCGGTTCTGAAAGGAATATTTTTTCTGGCAAGATAATCTGCGATTTCTGTTGCCTGAATAAAGCCTTTTTGAGTGCTTTTTAATGTTTTTTCGCCGTTAAATGAAAATGAATTCATCATATCGGTCATAACTTCAAGACACAGCTTAACGGTATCAGTTGCGTCAAATACCGGCGGTTTATCTTCCTGCAAATCTCTGTTGTAGGCAAGAGGAAGGGCTTTTACTATGGTAAGAAGAGCTGTTAAATCTCCGAATACGCGGCCTGATTTTCCTCTTATGATTTCAGCGCAGTCCGGATTTCTTTTCTGGGGCATTATTGAAGAACCTGACGTAAAGATATCTCCGATTTTTATAAATCCGAATTCCGCCGAGGACCATATTATTATTTCTTCGGCAAATTTTGACAAATGCGCCGCTATAAGAGAAAGATCAAAAACATATTCGCAGGCAAAATCCCTGTCGCTTACGGCGTCAAGCGAATTTTGCGTTATTGAATCAAAATTTAAAAGTTTTGCGGTATAATTTCTGTCTATTTTAAAAGACGTTCCGGCAAGCGCCGCGCTTCCCAGAGGAAGAACGTTTACTCTTTTTAAACAGTCTTCAAGTCTTTCTTTATCTCTTTGAAGCATCCAAGCGTAGGCCAAAAGATAATGCGCTCCCAAAACCGGCTGCGCAGGCTGAAGATGAGTGTACCCCGGCATTATCACGTCAACTGATTTTCCGGCTTTATCCGCAAGAACCGACTGTAAAGCGGAAATCATTTTTATTGTTGAAAGTATTTCTGTTCTTAAATAAATTCTTAAATCGGTTGCGACCTGGTCGTTTCTGCTTCTTGCCGTGTGCATTTTGCCGCCGACAGGTCCTATTCTTTTTATAAGTTCTTTTTCTATAGCGTAATGAATATCTTCTTCTTTCGGTAGCTGCCGGCCTTTTTCAATGTCTTTTAATATTGAAGAAAGCCCTTTGATTATTTTTGCTCCGTCTGAAGCGGTTAAAATTTTGGTTTTTACAAGCATTTTTACATGAGCGACGGAACCTTCAATGTCTGCTTTTGCAAGCCGCCAGTCAAAAGAAAAAGAACCTATAAACTGTTCAAAGTTTTTCATTTATATTCCTTTCTTAAAATTGCCTGTACTTTCGTAGGCAGTCCGAACAGATTTATAAAACCTTCGGCGTCTTTCTGGTTGTAAACGGCATCCTTGTCAAATGTGGCAAGTTCTTCCCAGTAAAGAGGATGTTTTGCTTTTCTTGATACTACTTTTATATTGCCTTTATAAAGACTTACCGTAACGGAACCTGTTACATATTTCTGAGTAACGTTTATAAACGCGTCAAGAGCTTCTCTTATAGGGGCAAACCATACGCCGTTATAAGCAAGTTCCGCATATTTATGAGACAATATTTCTTTGTAATGGGCGGTATCTCTGTCAACCGTTAAAGATTCAAGTTCGTTATGCGCAAAATACAAAAGAGTCGCCGCGGGAGCTTCGTATACTCCTCTTGATTTCATTCCGACGAGTCTGTTTTCAACTATGTCAATTCTTCCTATCGCGTTTGCGCCTGCAACCTGATTGAGTTTTTTTATAAGTTCAACGGGTTTGAAAGATTTTCCGTTTATAGCCACAGGAGTGCCTTTAACAAAATCTATTTTAACATAAGTCGGTTTGTTAGGCGCTTCTTTTGGCGAAACCGTCATCTGAAACATTGAGTCGTCATATTCATTTTCAAGATTTTCAAGAATTCCGCCTTCATAAGATATATGCCATAAGTTGGCGTCTGAAGAATAAGGTTTCGCTTTAGTTACCGGAACGGGAATATTTCTTTTTTTTGCGTAATCTATCGCGTCATTTCTTGATTTTATTTCCCATTCTCTCCAAGGGGCTATTATTTTTGCTTCAGGCATTAAGGCTTTAAATGCCAGTTCAAATCTTACCTGGTCGTTGCCTTTTCCGGTTGCTCCGTGGCAGATTGCGTCCGCTTTTTCTTTTTTTGCGACTTCAACGATTTTTTTTGCTATTATCGGCCTTGCAAGCGAAGTTCCGAGAAGATATCTGTTCTCATAAAGCGCGTTTGCTTTGACTGCCGGAAATATATAATCTGTTACAAATTCATGCTGTGCGTCTATGATATAGGCTTTTGAAGCGCCTGTTTTTATTGCTTTTTCTTTAAGACCTGTGAGTTCTTTGTCCTGTCCGACGTTTACGCAGCATGCTATAACTTCGGCATTGTAATGTTCCTTAATCCACGATAAAATAATTGACGTGTCCAACCCGCCCGAATAGGCTACTACTACTTTTTTGATGTCTGACATTTTAACGCATCCCCCAGTATTTTGATTGCAAAATCTATATCTTTTTTAGTTATGACAAAAGGCGGCAGAAACCTTAGAACGTTTTCTTTAGGACTGTTTATTATCAGGCCTTTGTCGAGACAAAATTCTACTATATCTTTGGCGGCAAAATCAAGCTCTACTCCGATAAGAAGACCGATATTCCTGATTTCCTTAACGGAAGGGTATTTTTTCTTCAACTCATTTAATTTTTTCACAAAATAATCCGCTTTTGCCGATACTTCTTTAAGCAGTTTCGGAGTCATCTGTTTTAAAACCGCAGAAGCAGCCGCGCATGCGACGGGATTTCCTCCGAAAGTTGAGCCGTGATCTCCTAAAACAAAAAGATTTGCCGTTTTTTTATCGGATATAACCGCTCCCAGCGGCAGACCGTTTGCAATTGATTTGGCAAGCGTAAAAACATCCGGTTTTACTCCGTAATGCTGCCATGCGAAAAGTTTTCCGGTCCTTCCCATACCGCACTGTACTTCGTCAAATATTAAAAGAAGATCATTTTTATCGCACAGCTGCCTTAATTGTTTTAAAAAATCTTTTTTGGCCGGTATCATTCCGCCTTCGCATTGGAAAGGTTCAATCATTACCGCAACGGTATTTGAATTTATCAATTTTTTTACGGAATCAATATCATTGAAATCCGCATATACGAATTTATCAACCAGCGGCGTGATTATTTTATGAAACTTTTCCTGCCCTGTGGCCGAAAGAGTCGCCAAAGTCCTTCCGTGAAATGAATTTTTAAAAGTTATTATTTCAAATCTTTCCTTATTGTTTTTGGATTTATTTACTTTTCCGTATTTCCTTGCCATCTTTATTGCGCCTTCATTTGCTTCGGCTCCGGAATTTGCAAGAAAAACTTTCGCGCCTTTGCCGAACGATTTTAAGGCAAGTTCTTTTGCAAGTTCAGCCTGTGGTTTTGCGTAGTAAAGATTTGAAATATGCAAAAAACAGTCAAGCTGTTTTTTTATCGCGGCGATTACCGTTTTATCGCAGTGTCCGAGATTACATACGCTGATCCCTGAAAAGAAATCGGTATATTTTTTGCCGTTTTCGTCCCATAAATACTGGCCTTTTGCTTTTCTGACCGCAATATCCGATTTTTTATATGTTTGCATCAAATACTCATTCGTCAATTTTTTTGTATCCATAGAATTCTCCGTAAAAATAATAAATTTCGTATATTAAAACATTTATATTTAAGTTTGACAAGAGAAATGATTTTCCGCCCGTTTGACAATCGGGTTATTTTTCAATAACATTAAAGGTAAAAAAACGGGTACTAAAATGACTGATAAAAAAATTGCTTTAATAAGCGACTTTGACGGCACTATAACAAAAGAAGATTTTTTTAATATGGCGGTAGACAAACTTTTATCGCCCGAAGCTCTTAAACCGTGGCATGATTATGTTTCAGGCAAAATAACGCATATTGACGCGCTTACCGGTATTTTTTCGCAGATACGTCTGTCTCAGGATGAGCTGGATAAATTTATTGACACAATACATATTGATAAACATTTTTACGACGTTATGGATTTTTGCGCAAAACATAAGATACCGGTATACATATGCAGCGCCGGCACAAAATATTATATTGAGAAAAAAATAGGCGGCGAAATAAAAAAATACGGAATCAAACTTGTTTCAAACGACGCCGTATATTCGCCCGAAAAAGGCCTGCGCCTTATATCTCCGGATAAAAACGATCCGTTTTACGACGAAAATACCGGAATATCAAAAGAGGCTTTGGTTGAAAAATTAAATAAAGAAGGTTATTTTACGGTTTATGCGGGCGACGGAAGGCCTGATCTTCTTCCTTCAAAAAAAGCAAAAACCGTATTTGCAAAAAGCATTCTTCTTGATATGTGCAGAAAAGAAAAAATAAAAACTGAAAAATTTGAAAATTTTAAAGATATATTGACTTATTTGAGGAGGTTTTATGACGCAGGCTAAAGTTATCAATATTCCCTCTCTTTTGAAGATAGGGCACGGCAAAATACATAAAATAGGCAAATATCTTTTTGACAGAAAATATATGAAAGTCGCAATTTTTTTCAGCGACGGCATAGAATCGCTTGTCGCCGATAATCTTTATTCGGGATTTGAGCTTTTTGACATTCAGGTTGTATGCAAGGATACGATAAACGATATAGGAATAGAAAATATAATTCATACCGCTTTTAAAATACCTTCGGACACAAATGTTCTTTTGGGGATAGGAGGGGGAAAGGCTCTGGATTACAGCAAATACTGCGCGCATGTTTTAAAACTGCCTTTTATAAGCGTTCCTACTTCGGTTTCAAACGACGGTTTTTGCAGTCCGAACGCTTCTCTTTTGGTTTCAGGAAAAAGAAAAAGCGTAAAATCAACCATGCCGTACGGAATAGTCGCCGATCTTGATATAATCAGCAAGGCTCCGGAGATGACTTTATATTCCGGCGTAGGAGACATTATTTCAAAAATTACGGCTCTTTGGGACTGGAAACAGGCTTTTTTGAAAAAGAAAGACGATTACAGCGATTTTGCGGCTTTGATATCAAACAATTCTCTTGATATTCTCACATGCGATAATCTGCATAATCCAAAGGATAATGAATTTCAATACAGGCTTGTAAATTCGCTTGTTTTAAGCGGGATAGCGATGGAAATAGCGGGATATTCAAGACCGGCAAGCGGCAGCGAACATCTTATTTCGCATGCTCTTGATAATGTTTCAAAATGCCCGAAAATGCACGGGCTTCAGGTCGGAGTCGCGACATATCTGTGCGCTCTTTTGCAAAATAATAAAGCCGAGCTTGTAAAAGATTTTCTTCTTAAAACCGGTTTTATAAATTTTGTTTCGGAAAGTTTTGATAAAAAAGAATTTATCGAAGCGATAAAACAGGCGCCGTCTATAAAAGAAAATTACTACACGATTTTATCGGAAGAAGACAGTTTTAAAAAGGCTTTGGATTTTATTGATAAAGACGCTGTTTTACGGCAGGTTTTTAAAAAATAAAATTAATCCGCGTATAACACTTCGGTTATTTCCATATCGGGCATATTCGTTCTTATGTCTTCTTTGCTGTTTGTGCAGAACTGGTCTATTTTACCTATTCCTCTGCCGTGCAGGTATTGGTTTAAATTTGAAAAATAATATTTGTCTTTCCTAAGCTGTTTAAAAATTATGATATTGGTATTTTTTTGTTTTATGTGAGTCGTTATGTTTTTTTTTGTTTCAAAAGTTTTAGTAAAATCCGGATTGCGGAAAGATAATACGCAAGCAGCCGCAATAAGAATGCAAAGCCCGGCGAGCATTTTTCTGCTGCGGCTGAATTCAAGCATTGTTATCAGCGCAAAATAATAGAATATAACGGCTGCAACCGAAGGTATTTTTACGTAAATAATTGAAAAATTAAAATCCGCCATAAATCTTATTACAGAAAGAATAATATTTACGACGAATGATAATAAAGCCGCGCATAAAACCGCGGCCCATGATGAAATAAAAGTAGCCGCATAAAAAATGAAAGAAACAGCGACTATAAAACCTACTGCCGGAACTATCAAAATATTTGCCAAAAAAGATATCAGCGACAGTTTTCCGAAATAAAACATAAGAACCGGCAAAATACCGATCTGCGCGGCAAGCGTTACGCTTATGACGTTCCATAACCATCTTAAATATTTATTTTTAATCCCGCCTAAAGACGAATTTATTTTAGGATAAAGATATATTATTCCGAGAGTCGCGGTAAAAGACATTTGAAAACTTGCCGTAAAAAGTTCCTGAGGATTAAAAATAAGTATTATAAGAGCCGATAAGGCGATTGCGTTGTATACAAGAGGTTCTCTGTCAATAATCAGAGAAATCAGTATGCAGAATGCCATTACGGACGCTCTTACTACGGGCGGATTTGCACCTGTGAGAATCATATAAAAAAATATTGCCGGTATTGTAAGAAGATAGACGTATTTAAGCTTCAGATTAAACAATTTGAATAAAAATATAAATATTATGACGCAGAATCCGACATTCATTCCGCTTACTACAAGAATGTGTATTAATCCCGTATTTATAAAAATATTTTTCGTGTCATTATCTATTGATGATTTTTCTCCTATCATCATCGCTTCAATGACGGCGGCATAAGGCTGTTTGAAGAATTTTTTGAACCTGTCTGAAATGTCATTTTTTGATTTTAAGGCAAAAGATTTTATTAACGACGGTTTTTTTTCAAGAAATTCAAAATCTGACGAAAAAAACAATGTATAAATATTTTGTCTGTTAAGATATTTGCCGTAATCAAAATTTCCCGGGAAAGACGCTTCCGGCGGAATTTGCAGTTTTCCGGATAATTCTATAACGTCGCCGTATTTTAAGTCGTTTGTCAGCGGAGCGTAAACAAAAGTTTTTTCTTTTAAAGGTATATCGTTTAATTTTGTCGTTTCCATCACAAACTGCTGGCGGTTGTTTTTTACAACCGGTTCATTTATTATTTTTCCGGTTAATGAAAGCTGTATGTTATCCGCATATCCTATTAATTTGCTTTTATTTGCGGCGGAAAAGTGGCCGGAATAATCAAGGAAGATTATAATAAGAGCATATAAAAAAAGAATAGTTATAACAGGTCTTTTAAATAGAATCATTTTTGTAAATTTTTAAGATACTCGTTTTTTTCGATAAGCTGTATATTTTCAGGGGCAAATTTTAAGCCTTCATTAATGAACTTTAAGGCGTTTTTATAATCGGCGAGGGCTTCATATAATACGCCTATGGTATAATAATATTGAGCGTTTGTCTTGTCGTGTTTCAATAACTCAAAACAAATATTGAGAGCTTTTTCAAATTCATTGTTCATTTTATACACCGTAATTAATAGTTTTGAAAACTCAATGTCATTTTTATTTAAGTCATATCCGGCTTGCGCATAGTAAAGGGCTTTTTTTACGTCGTTTTTCTGAAGATATAATTTGCTTAAATTGCCGTAAGCAAGATCTTTTGTAAAAGGATTTGATTTGATTGATTTTAATAAAAGTTTTTCGGCTTCGTCCAATTTTTGCTGGTATAAAAAGACTGCGGCGATATCAAGTAAATATCTGTTAGGCGAATATTTTTCGGCCGCAGAGAGAAATTCAAGAGCTTTTTCGTAATTTTTAATTTCCATATATTCTTTTGCTATTCCGTGGCACGCAACGTGATAAGCCGGAGCGTCTGAATAAGCGTTAGCCCAGTACACCGCGGAATTTTTATATTTGTCAGCCTGTATGTAAGAAGCATACGAATATGTTCCGAATAATATTATAAAAACCGTAATGAAGTATTTTTTTGACATGCCGTATTTCAGAATTATATTATTAATAAATTCTGAAAATAAAAGCGCCAAACCGGCTGAAGGCAATAAAAATCTGTGGAAAAGCAGCACATAATCGTTCATTAAAAACGTCGGCAGTAACCAAAACAGCAGCCAAATTAAGCCGAATATAATATATTCTATTCGTATAAATTTCTTATAATAATTTAATAATAAAAACGATAAAAAAATTATATTCGCGGTTAATACGGACGGATTTATTTGAATATTATACAGCATTACCGGAATGTGATCCGGAATTAAGAATTTATATAAATATATCATCGTCCCGTTTAAAATATCGGCTGAATACTGCTGCCAGTCCGAAATATTTATGTTTAATCCTGACGTTGAAATTGATCTTAAATATAAGTATACGGCGATTATAAAAAACATGCCGGGTAATATTTTTAACGTATACTGTTTTTTTAGCGGCAATTTGAATATATATATGAAAAAGACATATGCCGGAATTAATATTAAAGATGTTTCTTTTGTAAACAATGCAATTGCAAAATACAGTAAAAATGCCAGCAGATTTGTATTTTTACCGCTGTTAATATAATCGGTTAAAGATATGAAAGATAAAAATATAAATATAGCCAGTATAGTGTCATTTCTGGCCGGTATCCATGCTATGCATGAAGAAAATGCCGGATGAACCGCGATAATGAGGCAGATGAATTTCAATATTAATTTATTTTGGTTCAACCGAATAAGAAAGATATACATAAGATAAATGCTCAAAATAAATAATATTATGTTTGTTAGATGATAAAGTTTAATGTTCTTTCCGGAAAAAACAGATTCCAGCGCGAAAGAAAGAGTAAGACACGGCCTGTAATATGAAAAGTCATTTACGTAAAAACATGATGTGGTAAAAAGTTCAGGAATATTTTTAAAATCAGATATAAAATTAATATTTCTTGAAATTAGAGTGTCATCGTCGTATTTGGTAAACTGATAATTTATGGTTTTTCCGTAAATTATAAAAACAACGGCGGTTAAAATTATAAAAAAAGCTAAATTGCTTTTCCAAATTTTTTTCATAAGAGATTATCGGTTTGCGTAATTTTTACTGCAATACGGATAAATCAACGAAAGAATCAAACCCTCTGATAATGCCGGCTATTAAAGAAATTCTGTTCAGTTTAATTTTATCGTCATCGCACATTACCATGACATTTTCAAAAAAATTATCAAGATGCGGTTTTATGTCGTTCAATTTATTTAATGCCTGAGCGTAATTTTTATCGGCCAGCAGTTCTTTTAATTGTTTTGTTACAGTCAGATGCCGTTCGTATAATTTTAATTCCGCTTCTTCTTTTAAAAGATCTGCCGTTACGGTTTCTGATATTTGCAAATTTTGTTTTTTTGCCTGCTGAATAATATTATTTGCTCTTTTAAATATGGTAATAATCTGTTCAAAAGAAGCTTGTTTTCTGGCCTGCTGAAGGAACGACAATTTAATTTTTATGTCGCCTATGCCGTTAAAACCGTTTTTCTGGGCCGGCAAAATAACGGATTTTACCTCGTCAAACTTATATCCGTCGTTTTCGTAAATATTTTCTATTCTGTTCCATAAAAATTTGATGATTCTTTCTTTTGAATTCTTAAAAGTTTCAAGCTGTTTTATTTTTTCAGGCATATTTTTTAAAGATTCGTCTATAATTCGTTCAACATTCGCGTTTGGAATAAAATCCGTAATCATTCTTATTATTCCGATTGTCATTCTTCTGAGCCCGTAAGGGTCGGCTGAACCCGAAGGCTCAAGCCCTATGGCAAAATCGGCGCATACCGTATCAATTTTGTCCGACAGAGATATTACCGCAGATTGTATCGTTTCCGGCAATTTTCCGGAAGCGCTTAACGGCCAGTAATGCTGTTCTACTGTTTGCGCAACGTCTTCAGACTGACCGGATGCTGCCGCATAAATTCGTCCCATTATTCCCTGTAATTCAGGATATTCAAAAACCATTTCGCTTACCAAATCGGTTTTTGACAAATCAACGATTTTGTTGATTTTATTTATGTCGCATGGCAGATTATTTTCTTTAACTATAAATTGCGCCAGAGTTTTTATTCTTGAAAGTTTTTCATATACTGTCCCGATTTCTTTTTGAAATATAAGGCCTTTAAGCCTTTCAAGGGAGCTTTCCGTAGTTTTTTTCAAATCATTTTCATAAAAAAATTCTGAATCGGCAAGTCTTGCTATTACGACTTTTTGATAACCTTCTCTTACGATGTCAAGATGTTCCGAGTTGCCGTTCCTTATTCCGATGAAATAGTTTGTGAGTTTTCCTTTTTCGTCTTTTACCGCAAAGCATTTTTGTTTTTTCTTCATGCATGTAATCAAAACTTCTTCCGGAAGCTTAAGATATTTTTCGTCAAATTTGCACAGAACAGCCGTCGGATATTCAACAAGCTGGTTTACTTCGTCAATAAGATCTTCGTCAAGAATTGCTTTGCACGATATCGTTTTTACGGCGTCATTTATTGAATTTATTATTCTTTCTTTTCTTTCCGCCTGATCTGCGAGAACGCAGTTGTTTTTGAGAATCGTTTTATAATTGTCAACGCTGTCTATTGCTATCGGTTTTGCGGTAAGGGTATGAAGTCCTATGGTTTTATTTGAGGAAGAAAGAACGCCGTTTGCCATTGAAAATTTTATCGTTTTATCTCCGTACATGGCGGCTATTGTCCTTACGGGTCTTGCAAATTTCATAAGCGAACTTTCCCAAACCATAGTTTTTGGAAAATATATTTTTTTTATTATTTCCGGAAAAATATCCGATAAGGCTTTTTCCGTTTTAATTCCTTTTATTTTTTGCACGTGGCAGTAATACTGTCCTTTTTCGGTTTCTTTAATTTGAAGTTGTTCGGGATTTATATTATGTTTTTTTGAAAAACCCAAAACAGCCTGTGTCCAATTGCCGTTTGCGTCTTTTCCTGCTTTAACCGACGGGCCGTTAAATTCCTGATTTTTATCTTCGCTTTTTTCATCAACGTTATTTATTATCAGAATCAGTCTTCTCGGAGTTGAATATGTGGTTATTGCGTCAAATTTTAATCCGACGGCATTTAGCATTTCAGACGCGTTTTTTTTCATTTGTTCAAGAGCCGGCGCAATATATGACGCCGGTATTTCTTCGGTTCCTATTTCAAGTAATGCGTTTTTTGCCATTTTTTTATCCTTATATTAAATATTTATTTTTTATCTTCGCCGAGAAATTTCATGTATCCCTCAGCCACCATCTTCGCCAAAGTCCTTACCCTTAAAACATAATTTACTCTTTCGGAAACCGATATTGCGCTTCTTGCGTCAAGCATATTGAATAAATGCGAGCATTTCATGACTGCGTCATAAGCCGGTAAAACCAAATTTAAACCTACAAGTTTTTTTGCTTCCGCTTCCCAGTCGTTAAAATGTTTCAAAAGCATTTCGGTATTTGCGATTTCAAAATTATATTTTGACCATTGTTTTTCATCTTCAAGATGAACGTCTCCGTAAGTTACCTCGTCGGTCCACATTAAATCGTATACGTTGTCTTTTTTTTGCGAATACATAGCCAGCCTTTCAAGACCGTAAGTTATTTCGACGGATATCGGATTAAGTTCAATGCCTCCGATTTGCTGGAAGTAAGTGAATTGAGTCGCTTCCATTCCGTCTATCCATACCTCCCAGCCAAGACCCCATGCGCCTAACGTGGGAGATTCCCAGTCGTCTTCCACAAATCTTATATCGTGTTCTTTCGGATCAAGTCCGATTGCTTCAAGGCTTTTTAAATACATCTGCTGTATATTTGCCGGCGCGGGCTTCATGATAACCTGAAACTGGTAATAATGCTGAAGTCTGTTCGGGTTTTCGCCGTATCTTCCGTCGGTCGGTCTTCTTGAAGGTTCAACATAAGCGACACTCCACGGTTTTGAACCCAGACATTTTAAAAACGTGGCCGGATTAAATGTCCCTGCTCCCTTTTCCAAATCGTAAGGCTGCCAAATCAAACATCCTTCTTTTGCCCAAAACTTATGGAGCTTCATAATAATTTCCTGAAAATTCATTTTATCCCCTAATTTATAAATTTAATTTTTTTTAAGAATATGCCTACGGAAAGCTGCGGAACGTGGGTTTTTATGTAATTTTCAACGTAACTCCACATAATCTTGTCTTTGCCGTTGTCAAAACCTTCAAGCATTTCAAGTTCTTCGCCGGAACAGTTTGATATTTTCTGCAGACAAAAAAAGTCTGTTTTTTTCATTGCAGATTCTCTTATAATATAATCGGTCATGCTGTAACCTGATATTTTTAAAAGTCTCAAAGAAAAAGCTGTCAAAACTCTTAAAGGAACAGGCGAAGAACCCAATAACTGCCAGGTTCTGGATATTAAATCATATTTTTTTTCATTTGGCACATTTATAGGAGCAAATTTATCGCTCAGTTCGCTTACGTAAAGAGCCAGAGAATATCTGTTGAAATCGCTTTTTAAATCGGAGTTGTTATTTAATATTCTGGCGCCTGTGACGGTCGGTTTTGCGTTTATGCCGGGCTGGTAAATCGTTATTTCGCTTTCCGTCACCGGTTCGGTTGCCGGAGCAAGTTTTGCCATTATTTTTTTCGCGCTCGGAACAACGGCCCGTATTTTACCCCATTTACATGTGTAAACGGTTATTGTTTTATCCGCTTCGGAAGAAATTGAAGTGTTTAATATCAAAGCGTTAAGATTATAATACATTTTCTTTTTTTCTCAGAATTATCCTTTTAATTTTTTTTGAAGTCGCGCTGTCTATCTCTATTTCATAATTTTTCCACATTGTTTTTTCGTAAACTCTCGGTATATATCCGAAACATTCAAGCACCCATCCGTTTATAGTTGAAAAATGTTCTTCAGGAATGGACATTTTTAATTCGTCATTTACGTTTGCGATGGATTCCGACGCGTTTATAATATATTCATTTTCTTTTAATTTTACAATATTTCTTTCCTGTATATCATATTCGTCCCATACTTCGCCTATTATTTCTTCAAGAATATCTTCTATCGTAACAAGTCCTATCGTAGAACCGAATTCGTCTACAATTATGGCGATATGCTGGTGGTTTTTTTGAAAGTTTATAAATAATTGTTTTATATGAGCCGTTTCCGGCACGTAATAAACCGGTTTAATGATATCCTCAACCCTTAAAACGCCTCCGCTTCTCCATGTCATTGCCAAGTCTTTTATATGTATTATTCCTATTATATTGTTCATGGATTCTTTATATATCGGAACTCTGGTAAATTGGGTTGCGATAATATCTTCAATGACTTTATCCTGAGGCTGGTTAATGTCAACCGCAAGAATTTCAGACCTTGGCACCATTACCTGCGTCACTTTTGTTTTACGGAATTCAATAATTCTTTTTATAATTTTTCTTGACGCGGGAGATAACGGAGAAACTTCCGCGTTTGACAATAAAAAATCAATTTCATCGGCTTCAATGGACGTGGGTTCTGCAGTGTTTTTGCCGAAAAAATTAAGCATTGAAGTTGATATGGAAACGAGAAAAGTATTTAACTTTGATGTAAACGCCGATAATCTGACAAGAACCGGCAAAGTTTTTAAAGATAACATTTCCACATTATATCTGGCGATTGTTTTTGGAATAATTGATCCGAAGATTAAAACTATTATAATAGACAATATTGTAAAAACTGCGACCCAAACGGTTTTATTTAACGTAAAATATTCTATTAAGCTTAAACCAAGCGATGTAGTAACGACCCCGACGGCGACAACCGACATATTCATGCATACTAAAATAGTAGTAATGATATCTTCGGGATTTTTTTCCCAAACGTAAATATATTTATGAAATTTATTGTATTTTTCCTTTAATCTTCTTACGTGAGAATGGGAAAGACTTGTTAATGCCGTTTCAACGGCCGAAAAAAACGCTACAAACGTTAAAAGAATAATAAAAACCAGCAATTTAATTATAATTAATATCATAATTCGTACTCGTCTAAAATTTCTCCTACTATTTCTTCCACGATATCTTCAAGAGCGACCATTCCTAAAATTTTATTTTTAGAATCCTTTATAAATGCGATGTGCGTTCTTCCCGACTGAAGTTCTTTCAGCAGTTCGTTTATTTTTTTATCTTCCGGCACAAAATATGCCGGTTTTACGACATCTTTTATTGAGTTTTCATTTTTTTCTTTTAAAATTTGCAAAACGTCATTTATATGAATATAACCGATTATATTTGTCTTGACTCCGTCATAAATCGGAACTCTTGTTCTTCCGGTTTCAACGATCATATCAATAAATTTCTCATTATTTTCATTTAAATTAACGGATTCTATATTTTCAAACGGCGTCATTATTCTTGAAGCGGAAGTTTCTGTAAAATTAACGGATCTCCCTATCATGATGCTTATTTCTTTATCAAAAACTCCGTCTTTATCGGCTTCGGCTATCAATGATTTTATTTCATCGCTGCTTAAAGTGGGGCGGATCGGATTATTGCCGTTTTTACTGAAAATTATGTCAAATATTTTATATACGGGCCACAGCAGAGGTTTTGTCAAATATTCAATCTTTGTAAGAATCGGCATTGTTGCCACTGTAACTTTCTGGGCGTTTGCGTTGCTGTATATCTTGGGAGTGATTTCTCCTATTAAAAGTACGAGAAACGTAATTACTATCCATGTAAAAAATTCAACGATATGCCTTTCTACCATTGTAAAAATCGCGACGGAAACGGATGTCGCCAAAAAGCTTAATATCATATCGCAGACAACGTTGCCCGTGAGAATAAGGGTTAACAGATAATAAGGGCTGTCAAGCCATTTGATTAAAGGAATCGCAATGGATTTATGAGATACGATCAATTTTTTAATTCTGTATTTTGACAGATGATTTAATGCTATTTCCGCAGCAGACCAGAAAGCGGAAAATATGAAAAAAAGCACTAAGAATATTAAACCTAAGAAAATAAACATTTAAAAATTTTATCCTGTTTGGAAAACATTAATGTTTTATTTTTAACGTCATAGTCCGTAAATCCTTCAAGATGCAATATTCCGTGGATAACAAGATAACACAATTCTTTTTCAAAAGACATTGAATATTTTTTTGCGTTTATTTTGGGTCTGTTTGAAGATATATAAATATCGCCCATAAAATATTCTTCGGAAACTAAAAATGAAATTACGTCCGTGATTCTGTTGACTTTTCTGAACTTCCGGTTCATTTTTTTTATATCTGAATCAGAAATCATTGTAAAACTTATGTGATACTTTTGTATATTTTCCGTTTTCAGCGTAAAAAGAGCGGTTCTTCTCAAAAGAGGAACAACCTTTTTATCAAAACCGGTGAAAAATAATCCGGATGTCAAATTATTTTTTTTCAATGTCTTTATATTCAATTCTCGCATGATATATTCCGCATAATGTTGTTGTCATATTTTCGGCTATTTTGACCAAATCCGCAAGGGTAATCGGACATTCTGAGAACTGTCCGTCTGTAAATTTATTGTTTATAACTTTTTCAACGACTTCTCTGAGTTTTCCGGCGTTTTTATCCGGAAGTACTCTTGAAATTGCTTCAACGGAATCGGCTATCATAAGAATAGCGGTTACTTTTGTCGTCGGTTTTTGGCACGGATATCTGAAATCCTGTTCGTTGAGTTCTTTATTTTGTTCAAGCGCGCGGTTGTAAAAATACTGTATTATTGACGTTCCGTGATGTTCGTTGATCGCCTGAATAATTACGTCGTCAATATTATATTTTTTTGCAAGGGCGATTCCGTCTTTTACGTGGGATATAAGAACAAGACCCGATAAAGACGGCGACAGTTCGTCGTGCGGATTTTTTTTAGTATTTTGGTTTTCTATAAAATATTCGGGATTTTTTAATTTTCCTATATCGTGGTAATATGCGCATGCTCTTGCAAGAAGAGAATTATCTCCTATCGCGGTTGCGGCTTGTTCGGCAAGAGATGCCGTAAGAAGCGAGTGGTGATATGTTCCCGGCGCTTCTACCATCAGCCTTTTGAGAAGAATATTGTTAAAATCCACAAGTTCAATCAATTTTATGTTTGTGGTCCTTGAAAATAATGTTTCCATAACGGGCAGCGCGGCCAAAACGATCAAAACCGATAAAAATCCGCTCATTAAAGAAAACCATATGTTATATTTTACTTCTTCAAGCGAATATATGTTAAAGAGATACAAAACTATTACAAAAAGTATCATTGATAAAGATACTTTTATGCCTACTTTTACAAACTGTGATCTGTTCCTTATTTCTTTAAGACCTATAATCGAAGTAAGGCATCCGACAAGATGTATCATTGGTATTATGTTGCTGAAATTATTTGTTACGGATATAAAAACAGACATAACGAAAATATAAATAAAACTTACCCGCAGAGAAACCAAAATGCATAACATGATTGAAAATGCCGTCATGGGAAAAGCTATAGGAGACAGCGATTTGTCAAATATTTGGAACAATAAAAGAGACACGATTAATACAAAACTCGCCAGTATGGCGGTGTCCGTGTCTATCTTTGAAAACTTTATCTGTTTGCTTATGTAGAAAAGAATAAAAAAGAAAATAATAGACAATACAAAAAAAACGGCTATGCCGTTTTTTAAACTTATTCCTATTTGCATCAGCAGCATGAAATATAAAATCAAGTAAGTTACCGATAAAATAAATAATAAAGGAATTTTTAACTTACGGTTAAAAGAACTGTTTGAAGAAAGCCTGATACTGGGAACATTTTGATATTTTTCATCCAATCTTCTGACAAGAAATAACAGCCAGTTTTTTAGTTTTAATTTCATCCAGTCGTTTAATTTGTTCACTGTTTACTTTGAATCCTCTTGTTTTAGAGTGTTTGCTTTCGTTATGATTTTTATTCCCAGTTCTTTCAATTGTTTCTCGGCAACAGGAGACGGAGCATTTGACAGAGGACATATCGCTTTTTGAGTTTTTGGAAACGCGATAACTTCTCTTATGGACTCTTCTCCGACCAGTAATGCGCATAATCTGTCAAAGCCGATCGCAAGACCGCCGTGAGGAGGAGCTCCGTAAGCGAGAGCGTCAAGCAAAAATCCGAATTTTTCCTTTGCCGATTCTTGAGATATGTTTAAAAGGTCAAATACTTTTGCCTGCATTTCAGGTTTGTGTATTCTTATTGAGCCGCCGCCTAACTCTACTCCGTTTAATACGACGTCATAAGCTCTGGCTTTTGCTTTGCCGGCATCTTCAAATGTGAGTTTATCTTTGTCTTCCTCTTTGGCTGATGTAAACGGATGGTGTATCGCGGACCATCTTTTTTCGTCTTTATCCCATGAGAACATAGGGAAATCAACAACCCATAAGAAATTATATTTGTTTTTATCTATGAGACCGAGTTCTTTGCCCATTTTCAGTCTGAGAGCTCCCAGACCCTGAGCTACTGTTTCTTCTTCGTCGGCAAGAAACACGAGCAAATCTCCTTCTTTTGCGTTAAATTTATTTATAATTATTGTTATTTCTTCAGGTTTAAAAAATTTAACGATATTGGATTCCGCTCCGCCGGATGTAACTTTCATCCATGCAAGACCTTTAGCTCCGTATTCGGATACGAATTTTGTCAACCCGTCTATTTCCGATCTTGAAAATTTTGCTCCTGAGGGTATGCAAAGACCTCTTACGGCGCCGCCTTTGGCAACGGCTCCGCTGAATACTCCGAATCCGCAGTTTGCAAGTTCTGATGAAAAATCTTCTATAAACATTTCAAATCTTGTGTCGGGCTTATCAGAACCGTATTTCAGCATCGCTGTATCATAAGGCATTTTTTCAAAAGGCGTTTTGATTTCAATATTTAAAGCCGATTTAAAAACTTTTGCCAGCATATTTTCAACAACCGACATAATATCCGTCTCGTCAATAAAAGACATTTCCATGTCTATCTGCGTAAATTCAAGCTGTCTGTCGGCTCTTAAATCTTCGTCTCTGAAACATCTGGCTACCTGATAATATTTATCAAATCCTGAGACCATCAGTATTTGTTTAAAAATCTGAGGAGACTGCGGAAGAGCGTAAAAACTTCCGTGCGACATTCTTGCCGGAACTAAAAAATCCCTGGCTCCTTCCGGAGTGGATTTTGTCAAGAAAGGAGTTTCAATTTCCAAAAAACCTTCGGAGTTTAAATAATTTCTTATTTCCTGCTGCATTTTATGTCTTATAATAAAATTCTTCTGAAAAGAAGGCCTTCTTAAATCAAGATATCTGTATTTTAATCTTACTTCTTCCGAAGTTTCTTTATAATCGTCAACTTCAAGAGGAAGCGCGGGGCAAATATTTATTATTTCAAGTTTCTGCGCGACAATTTCAATTTTACCTGTAAACATATTGGGATTTATTGTTCCTTCCGGTCTGTTTCTGACCGCGCCTTTTACAGAAATAACGAATTCGCTTCTGAGTTTTTCGGCTCCGGAAAAAATTTCTTTATTTTCAGGCTGGAATACAATCTGAACGATCCCTTCTCTGTCTCTGAGATCAATAAAAACGACTCCGCCGTGATCTCTTCTTGAATGGACCCATCCGCTTACGGTAATTTCTTTGCCCAAAAAACTTTCATCAACTTTTCCGCAATAACAACTTCTTTTCATCATAGTCCTCGCTTATAAATTTAAACTACCGTGATTTTATCAAAAAAAAACAAATAATAACAGTATTCCGTTTGAAAATGTTGATAAAAAACTTGAAATTTGGTATAAAATCGCAATGAATAATAATTTAATTGCCGTTTATCCCGGCAGTTTTGACCCTCCTACGAACGGACATATTGATATAATAGCAAGAGCGTCCGTAATATTTCCGAAAGTTGTAGTCGCAATAACGCATAATCACAGTAAAGACCATCTTTTTTCTTTGGAAGAAAGAGTGGAAATGATGAAAGAATCAACAAGTTTTTTAAAAAATATAAAAGTGGATTCCTTTTCGGGGCTTTTAGTCAATTATCTTGATAAAATAGGCGGTTTTGTAGTTATAAGAGGCCTTAGGGCTTTATCGGATTTTGAATATGAGTTTCAGATGGCGCTGATGAACAGAACTCTTAATAAAAAAATTGAGACTGTTTTTCTGATGCCGGGCCAGGAATATACGTTTTTGTCCTCAAGCATGGTAAAAGAAATAGCGATTCTTGACGGGGATTTTAAAAAGCTGGTTCCTTTGCCCGTGTATAAAAAATTAAAAAACAAACAAAGGATATAAAAGAATGAAAAACTACGATTTGAACGAGCTTTTAGAGGAAATATGCGACAATTTGGCTTCCGATTTGCACATAGGCGTAGGTATTCCTCCCATGATGAGAGTTGACACGGTTATCCGTCCGATGGGAGAGACTGTTTTGACGAAAGAAATGGCGGAAGAAATAATTTATTCCGTATTGAGCAACGAACAGATTGAAAGATTTGAAAAACAGCATGAACTTGACGCGTCGTTTCCGGTAAAAAACGTCGGAAGAGTCAGGTTAAATGTTTTCAGGCAGAGAGGATCAATAGGCGCAGCGATGAGATTTTTGCCAAATACCACTAAGACGTTTGAAGATTTGGGACTTCCTAAAATTATTTATGATATAGTTGATTTGCCTAAAGGATTGGTTTTAATTACCGGAGCGACAGGTTCGGGAAAAACCACGTCGCTTGCTTCAATGATAAATTATATAAACGAAAACAGAAACGGGCATATAATAACAATTGAAGACCCGATAGAATATCTGCATCAGCATAAAAACTGCATTGTTACCCAGAGAGAAGTCGGTTCCGATACGGAATCTTTTGCCGGCGCTTTAAAATATGTTTTAAGACAGGATCCGGATATAATACTTATCGGAGAAATGAGAGATTACGAAACAATGGCAGCGGCCGTAACTCTGGCAGAAACGGGACATCTTGTATTTGCAACTCTTCATACCATGGATGCAACGTCCTCAATAAACAGAATCATAGACTCTTTCCCGGCTCACCAGCAGCCGCAGATAAGGACGCAGCTTTCAATGACGTTGAAAGCCGTAATTTCACAGCAGCTTCTTCCTCATTTTACGGGAAAAGGAATGGTTCTTATTTCTGAAGTCCTCATTATACATGACAGCGTTAAGAGTATAATCAGAGATTCAAAAATTGAACAAATTTATTCGGTTATACAAACGGGCAAACAGTGGGGAATGCACACAATGAACCAGTCTATTTACGAGGCTGTTATATCTAACAGGATTTCAAGAGATGTGGCATATAATTACTCTACTAAAAAAGAGGAATTGGAAAGATTATTAACCAGTATGGTTAAAGGGAGATAATTAAACAATGGATATGAAAAAGAATTCTTTTATCGTTGAAATATTGATAGGAATAGCCGTTGTTTTATTCCTTACCATGATTTTATATCCGAAATTTGTAAGTATAGTCAGAAAGTCGCATGAAGCCACAACCAGAGCAAATTTGACGGCTTTAAGAACGGCAATAGCCGTATACTACGGAGACAATAACGGCAGTTTTCCTGAAAATCTTGCCGAAGCGCTGACAAAAGACGGCAAGTATGTAAAGTTTATTCCAGATGTTTACTGTCCGCCTTATCACGATAAGAATAATCAGATTACAACCGAGCCTACCGGAGATTCCGGAAAATGGGCGTATCAAACGAAAGACAGCGAAACGCGGCAGCAAGGGGAATTTTGGGTTGATTGCAGCCATAAAGACACGAACGGAGTTGTTTGGAGTGAATATTAATTCGGAGCATTGGTATGTTTGAAATTGTATTTGAAATTATAATAGTTTTTTTATGCGGATTGTTTTTCGGCAGTTTTGCCAATGTATGCATTTACAGAATGCCCAGAGACCTTTCTGTCATAAAACCCAGATCGCACTGTACGCAATGCAATAAACAGATAAACTGGTATGATAATATTCCGGTTTTAAGTTATATATTTTTAAAAGGCAAGTGCAGAGGCTGCGGTTCAAAAATTTCAATTATTTATCCGTTTATAGAAATTATTTGCGCCGTTTTATTTTTATTGATGTATTATTTATTCGGTTTTTCTTATTTATTGCCGGTATTTTGTATATTTTCTTTTTCGCTGCTGGTTATAACGGCGATAGATTTTAAATTTCAGATTATTCCCGACGAGCTTTCTTTACTGCTTATAGTAGTCGGTTTTGGAACAAGTTTTTTAAATTATACTTTGGCCGATACGGTTTTGCAAAGATTACTCCAGTCTTTTCTGGGATTTATTGTTGGCGGCGGATCATTATATATAATTGCCGTAGTCGGCAAGTGGGTATTGAAACAGGAAGCTATGGGCGGCGGCGATATAAAACTTATGGCCGGGGTCGGCACATTTATAGGTTGGGAAAAAGTATTATTTGCCATATTTATAGCATCTTTGCTTGGAAGCATTGTCGGTTTTACTCTGATTTTATTGAAAAAAATCATGAGAAAAGAAGCAATAGCCTTCGGTCCTCATCTGGCGGTCGGCTCAATGCTGACTTTGTTTTTACCGCCTCCGGCAGTTATACTTAATACAATCCTTATTTTTGAAGAACAATTGCTGTTTAAACTTTTTTTACGATAAAGTAGAGATAATAAATGCAAAAATCTAATGAAATCAATTTCAGTTTTGTGTTTCTTTTGTTGTCGCTGGTAATAATTCTTTCAATAGTATCCCGTTTTTCTTTTCTGATATCGGTTCAGGTTGCGATATTTTTGATTTTTACCGCGTCGCTGCTGTTTTTAATTAATAATTATGCATATAAAAATATTAATTATATTTTGCCGGCTTTGCTTCTGGCGTGTGCAGCCTGTTTGTCTTACGTAAATGCCGATTATCAGGTAAATGTAAGAGATAATATTTTAGTTTTGGTTTCGGCGCTGGCGGCAGGTTTTCACGTTACGTTTCTTTCAATAAACGTAAGAAAAAAATTATTTGCGGTTCCGGTTTTTGTAGGTTTATGGCTTTCAATGATAGTTCTTTCAAGATTTATATCGGTTCCGCATGATTTTTTTTCCGGAAATGTTTCTTTTTACGAAGGTATTGCTTTAAATGTTAATGTTATAGCCGGTTTTTTGCTTCTTGTTTATCCTTTGCTTTTTTTGCTTATAAAAGACAGCGAAAAAACTATTTCAAAAGTATATATCGTTATGGCTGTAGTATTTTTGGCTGCAATATTTATTACAAAAGCAAGAATAGCAATAGCTTTGTCGCTGTTTATAACATTGATTTTTTTATTTGAAGAAAGAAGAAAAATTTATGCAAAAATTCTTATATTGTTGATTTTGTTGGTTTTTATAGGGGTGACGGTATATATTTCGGCATTAAAAAATTATAACGGAAACAGCATAGCTGAAAGAATAATCTGGTGGAAGACCGCATATTTAATTTTTAAAGAAAATATATTTTTCGGAAGCGGATTCGGCAATTTTTCAGTTTTATTCAGAACCTTCAGACCCGAATTTGTTCTTAATACGTTGTACGCGCATAATATTTTTATGCAAATTTTAGCCGATATTGGTATAATAGGCGTCGCATCATTTTTATGGCTTTTAGTTTCGTTTTACAAAAAAGTCGTATATGAAATAAAATACGGCGGAGATAAATTATATTATAAAGTTATATTTATAAGCATAACTTTTTTTTTGTTGCTCAATCTGATTGATTATGCTTTTTTTGTGCCTGCGAATATGCTGGTTTTTTTTGTTATTTTTTGCTCCGTTTTTTTTCCGGATATAAAAAAGTTGCCGAAAGAGAGAATAAATACGTATTTTGTTACGTTGTTTTTTTTGGTTTTATTATTTTTTACGTTTAAACCGGTTATAGCTGACAGATATTATAAAAAAGGCCTTGATTTTTATCTTTCAAAACAGTATAAGTTTGCAATTAAAAACTTTGATGAGGCTGTGAAATTTGATAAAAAAAATCCCGAATATTATTATCAGCTTGCCAATGTTAATTTTGCCGTTTATGATTCCGACAGAGAAAACGGAAGACAGTATATTGAAAAAGCGATAGATTATACGAAACAGGCGGTAAATCTTTACAAAAGCAGCGCTCAGTTGAAGATGAGTCTGGCTTCAATGTATTGGATTGACGGAGATAAAGAAAATGCCGTTAAATACGTAAACGAAGCCAAAAAATATGATAAATTTAATTTTTATATAGAAGAACAGGCTGAAAAAATTAAAAATTCGCTGTAAGGACAAATTTATTAGAAAACATATTTTAAAAATTATTTTAGGAGCGGTTATAAGCATAATATTGGTGTATCTGAGCGTACGCAATGTTGATTTTAAACATTCTTTTGAGCTGATAAAAAACGCGAACCTTTATTGGATAGCCGTTGCAATGGCATTTTTTGTATTTTCTTATATCGTCAGGACCGTAAGATGGTATTTTTTACTTTTGCCTTTAAAAAAAATAGGGGTTTTGAGAAGTTTTTATTTTTTGATTTTCGGTTTCTTTATGAATAATATTCTCCCGCTCAGGTTGGGAGAATTTGTGCGCGCAAAAGTTGCCGGCGAAAGATTTAAAATTTCAAGAAGCAGCGTATTTGCGACGGTTGTTATTGAAAGGCTGATGGATATAATAATTTTTATTATATGTTTTTTTCTGATTGCCGTTTTTGTGGATATTCCGCAATGGCTGAAAAATACTTTTTTATTATGCGCCGTTATTTTCGGTGGGTTCACGGTTGTTTTGTTTTTTATATCAAAAAGCAAAGATACGTTTTTAAGGCTTATATCAAAAATTAAACTTTCCGATAAAATAACAAATATGATAATGTCTTTGTTTTCAAAATTTGCTACCGGATTAAGTTTTTTTACTAACTGGAAGCTGGCTTTAAAAGTGTTTGTTTTTTCATTTTTTGTTTGGTTTGTTGAAGCATATTCATATATTTATTTTTTTAAAGCTTTCGGGGTTGAGATATCCATTATGGAGGCTATTTTTGTAATAGTTGTAATCGGAGTCGGGGTAATTGTTCCTACGGCGCCCGGATTTATCGGAGCGATTGAATTTATGGGAGTGGTTGCATTGGGGATTTTCGGAATAGAAGAATCAGTCGCTTTTGCTTGTATAGCTTCGCTTCATTTTGCCGACATGATGGCATTATATGTTCTTGGATTTATGGGAATTGCCAAAGAAAAAATATCTTTTTTGGATTTATTCAAGTTTGCGACTATAGAAGAAAATAATTCAGAGGTTAAAAATGAAAAGTAAAGTTATAGTTGTGATGCCGGCTTATAATGCTTCAAAAACATTGAAACAAACGATAGACGCCATACCGGAAGGTTCTTTCAGCGATATTCTGCTTGTTGATGATAATTCAAAAGACGATACCGTTGAAAAAGCCAAAGAATTTGGATTAAAAGTCATAAAGCACGATAAAAATATGGGATACGGCGGGAATCAAAAAACTTGTTACAGAACGGCTTTGGAAATGGGGGCCGATATAGTAGTTATGCTTCATCCCGATTATCAATACGATCCGAGACTTGTTCCGTTTTTGGCCGGACTTATAGAAAACGACATATGCGACGTTATGATGGCCAACAGAATCAGAACAAGACAAGAGGCTTTAAAAGGCGGCATGCCTTTTTATAAATATTTTTTTAACAGATGTCTTACTATAACGGAAAATATAATTTTAGGGCTTAATTTGGGAGAATATCATACGGGTTACAGGGCTTTTTCAAAGAAAGTTTTGGAAACTATAGATTTTGAAAAAAATTCCGATGATTTTGTTTTTGACCAGCATATAATAGTGCAGATCGCCGTAGCGGGTTTCAGAATAGGAGAAATTCCGGTCGCCGCAAAATATTTTGACGAAGCGTCTTCAATAAATTTCAGAAGAAGCGTTGAATACGGGCTCGGTATTTTAGCTGTTTTGGTTAAATATGTATTGTTTAAATTAAAACTTAAAAATTTTGAAATGTTTAATATAAAAAATAAGGAGATTAAAAAATGACGTACAAAATTACTCTGATCCCGGGTGACGGAACAGGACCCGAACTGGCCGAGGTTACGGCAAAAGTCGTTGAAGCTACAGGCGTAAAAATTGAATGGGAAATAGCGCATGCGGGCGTTGATATAATGGAAAAAGAAGGGACTCCTCTTCCAGAAAGCACATTAAAATCAATAGCAAAAAATAAAGTTGCGTTAAAAGGGCCTATTACTACTCCGATAGGAACGGGTTTCCGTTCGGTCAACGTAGCAATAAGAAAAGAACTTGATTTGTATTCATGTTTGAGACCTTGTAAAACCTATGCCGGAGTCAAATCAAAATACAGCGACATTGATTTGGTGGTAGTCAGAGAAAATACCGAAGATTTATACGCAGGCGTTGAATATTACGAAAATTCAGAAGAAGCAAACAAAATAATAGATATTTCAAAAGGCAAAATAAGAAAAGAGTCCGCTATTTCAATAAAACCGATGTCTGTTTTCGGCTGCGAGAGAATAGTGAGATTTGCGTTTGACCACGCGGTTAAACACAACAGAAAAAAAGTTACCGCGGTTACAAAAGCCAATATCATGAAATGTACCGACGGGCTTTTTTATAAAGTCGCAAGAGAAGTCGCAAAAGAATTTGAAGGCAAAGTAGAATATGAAGAAAGGCTGATAGACAATATGTGCATGCAGCTTGTTCAAAAACCGGAATTATACGATGTTATAGTTTTGCCTAATCTTTACGGAGACATATTGTCCGATTTATGCGCCGGTCTTGTCGGAGGGCTCGGCGTAGCTCCGGGCGCAAATCACGGCAAAGACTGCGCCGTATTTGAAGCTGTTCACGGTTCGGCGCCTAAATATAAAGGGCTTAATAAGGTTAATCCTACGGCTCTTATTCTTTCGGCTAAACTGATGCTTGAATATATAGGAGAAACCGAAGCCGCAAAAAGGCTTGAAAAAGCCGTTTCCGAAGTAATATCGGAGAAAAAACAGGTTACTTATGATTTGGGCGGAAATGCCGGCACAAAAGAAATGGGTCAGGCTATAATTAATAAATTAAAATAAGAGATGAAAATGGAAAAAACGCTTGTAATAATAAAACCTGACGCGGTAGGTAAAAAAGCAGTAGGCAGTATAATAAAAGCTTTTGATGATTTCGGACTAAAATTAGCCGCCTTAAAAATGATCAAACCTTCAAGAAACGTCATAGAGGAGTTCTATTCAATACACAAAGGGAAACCGTTTTTTCAGCCGTTGGTTGAATTTATGGATTGCGCTCCGATAGTAGTTTGTGTGTGGGAGTCGGAAAATGTCGTTTCAAAAGTCAGGAATTTTATAGGCGCAACGGACTCGCAGAAAGCCGAAAAAGGCACAATAAGAAATTTGTTCGGAACCAATAACAGAAAAAATGCCGTTCATGCGTCGGATTCTTTGGAAAATGCCGAAAAAGAAATATCTTTTTTCTTTAAACCGGAAGAAATTTTAAATTATAATTATGACGCTTGGATAAGCAAATAACGGTCTTTTTAATGTTAATATAAATTTTAATTAATAAAATATAAAGGATAAAACAATGAAAGTTCTAGTTGTCAATTGCGGTTCATCATCTGTAAAATATGCTTTGTTTTCAATGACGCACGAAAAAAAGATTGCCTGCGGTCTGGTTGAATGCATAGGTCTTCCGGAAGCTTATTTCAAAAGGCAGTCGGTCGGACAGGAGGAAGAAAAAACTTTATGTAAAGTTTCAAATCATTTTGAAGCTGTTGAATTGATAATAAGCCACCTTCTTGACCCTGAAAAAGGAAGCATAAAAAATGTTGACGAGATATATGCTATAGGGCACAGAATAGTTCACGGAGGAGATAAATTTTCCGACTCGGTTCTTGTGGATGAAAACGTTAAAGCCGGTCTTAAAGAATGTTTTTCAATAGCTCCTCTGCATACGCCCCATCATTATGCCGGTATTGAAGCGGTTGAAAAAATGCTTCCGGGCATACCTTCTATATTGGTGTTTGATACCGCATTTCACCAAACTATGCCGGATTATGCTTATATGTATGCCGTTCCTTACGAATATTATAAAAGAGATCACGTAAGAAGATACGGAATGCACGGCACTTCTCATAAATATGTAATGCAGAGAGCCGCGGCTATGCTTGGAAAAAATCCGGAAGATATAAATTTAATTACATGCCACTTAGGCAACGGAAGCAGTATTACCGCGATAAAAAACGGTAAAGTTATAGATACTTCTATGGGTTTTACGCCTCTTGCCGGGCTTGTTATGGGAACAAGATGCGGAGATATTGATCCTGCGGTCTTGGTTCATATAATGGCTGAAAATCCTAAGATAACATCAGACGAAATGAATGATCTTCTAAATAAAGAAAGCGGCCTCCGTGGAATTTCCGGTTTATCCGGTGATATGAGAACAATAGTTAAGGCGATACAGGCCGGCAATAAAAGAGCAAAATTGGCGTTTGACATGCTTTGCTACAGCGCCAAAAAATATATTTGCATGTATTACGGTGTTCTTAACGGCATAGACGGTATAGCGTTTACGGCCGGAATAGGCGAAAATGTGCCCAGCGTAAGAGAAAAAGCTTGTGAAAATTTACAAAATTTAAATATTGAACTTGACATAGAAAAAAATAATACTCCAGGGCAGGATGAGAGATTTATATCGGCTGACGGTTCAAAAGTTAAAATTATGGTAATTCCGACAAATGAAGAACTTATGATTGCAAGAGAAGCAATGAAAGTGCTTGCAGACCATTAAATAAATTGTGAAATATTTGTAAAATTCGGGCATATTGTTTGACAAAATACGAGTAATTTATTAAACTCTATACTAGTTAAGAGTCGGAAGTCTTTGCAGTAAAATAAAAAGGGAGGAAGTAGAAGATGAAGAAATTTTTTTCTTTGGTGTTGGTTTTGGGTTGTGTAGTATTGTTCAGCCAAATTGCATCAGCTGCTATTAAGGGAACATATACGGCACAAGTAGATGTAAGCGGCAGTTTCAGTTTTGTACCGTCACTTGTTGCAACAAGCAATTATACAACGGCGGTAGGCACAATTACATGGTCAGATTACAGCGGAGCTTTTGCAAGCGCGGATAACTGGAAGAATGCAAGTGCGGCAATCAAAATTGCGGTAACAAATCAGAAAGCAGGCGTAACCGTTCAGTTGTATCAGGATAACGCCAATAACGCTACCGGTTATAAAAACACAATCGGCTACGATTTAGGCGGCGGAAGTAAATCTTATGCAGGTTTGATAAGACAAAATTCGTCCGGAGCCCAGAGATTTGTATTGGGTATGAAAGTTTCTACAACAACAAATGTAACAGTAGCTCCTGTTCCTGAAAATCAGACAGGCGGTTTCTACTTGAAAGATAAGAGTGATACGGGATTTGTAGCAGATGCAGCGTATTATACAATACTTTCGGATCAGGGTTATCTTACTTATATGAACGGCACAGCAGGCGGATTTGAACCGTTTACAAGCGGAACATTGTATATTCACTTCGGTGCAAATTTCAGAGATGCTTTTGCCGGCAACTATGCAACACAAACTATAACACTGGAGTCGTTTAACGAATAATGCGGAAAATCTTTGCAGGGTTAATTCTATTATTGTTCGGCAGCGTTGTTTACGCGGGACTGGGAGTTGACCCTTCAAAGTTTGAAATTGTGATGCCTGCAGATGAAATTTATGAGGCGTCAATAGATGTAACAAGTACTTATGATACTGTTGTTTCCGCCAAAGTTTCCACAAAAGACTGGAAAAATTACAGCGGGAACAACGGTATCACTGTAAAAGATTGGCTTACAGTTGATGTTGATAAAATTGAACTTTCTCCGGACAAACCAGGTAAAGTTCATTTTAAAGTAGCGCCTAAAGAAACAATGACCGGATCTTTGTCAGGGATGCTGTCATTTTCCGTTCAGAGAGAAGGAGAATCTTTGAATGTTATGATAAGCGTGCCGGTTTATCTTGTCATCAAGGGAACAGAAAAACCGGATATAAAACTTGATAATTTAAAAGTATTTCAGAGCAGCACAAGCGCCGTCAGTTTTGACATAAGTCTTGAAAATTTGGGAAACGTACATGTTCGTCCGCAGGGTATGCAGATGAGCATTCTTAATAAAAAGAAAAAATTAATTCAGAGCGTTAATTTAGGAGAAACGGTTCCCGTATACACAGGTTCAAAGAGAAATTACAAAACGCAGTTCAGCAGTATTTTGCCGAAAGGAAAGTATTTTGCAGAGATACGTTTAAAATCTTTTGACAAAGAGTTTGTTTTTTTAAAAAAATTTAAAGTTTTAAAAGACGGCAGCGTTAAAATTTAAAAGATTGTTGTTTGTTAAGTTGTTTTGAATAGAAACATTTTGATTGACTGCAATTTATTTTTTTAGGAATATAATGAGAATACAGAAAACATTATCAACTGTTATTGTTTTTCTTATAGGCGTTGTTGCAGTTCCTTCCGCTTTTTCATCAAATATAGGCAGAAACGTATACGGTATTTGGACTGAAACTTATAACGGCGCAAAGTACGGAGTAGCCGCTACGGACGCAGACGCCGTCTCTCTGGATAATTGGAACGGTTTTGTTATAAGCGACAGAACGGATTCTCCTATTCCGGAAGGAAGCAAATACATGAGATTTGCAATAAACACTACCGGATGGGTCGGAGCCGGTATCAGTTGCCAAAATACAGGCGGTTCCAAGAATATGTCGTCATATTACAACGGATATTTAAAATTCTATGCCCGTTCAAGTAATTCCATAGTTGCAACTTATAAAGTTGGATTAAAAATAGGAACCTCTACTGAAGTATGGTTCAGTTTAAACAGTTATGGTTTTTCTGCCGACGGTAACTGGCATGAAATTTCAGTCCCTCTCAATACTGCCACAAATGCAAATTTAACATCTGCAAATTTAGCAAATATTACACAATTATTTATGATTAGCAATAGCGGTGCAGCTCTTACCATAGGACATGCAATTGATATAGATAATATAGTATGGGTAAAAAGCGGTACCGGTTCGTTTACGCCTTCTTTAAAAAGAATTTCGGACGATGTCGCCGTTACGACAATAACATGGAACGGAAGTTCCGCAATATCCGGCAATGCTGGATGGACAGCGTCAGACCAGTATATTGAACTTGATTTAGATATGTATGTTACAAACAAAGTTTGGGATGTAAGAATATATACGGATAACGGCGCGACAGACAGAAACGGTTTGATGTCGCCGTCGTTAAATCATAAAATACCTCTTTGCTGGAGAGCAAGCGATTATAAGCTTCCTTATGCAGTCGGAGGAGATACAAGAACTTTAACAATAGGCGAAGTAGCGGTAAGCAGCGTTACCGCAAAATTATATGATGCGGGCGCGGTGTCAAATCCTGCAAGCGCAGATTACTGGTGTTGGTTTTGGATGCTGGATAAAGCGGAAAACCATACTGCAGATTATAACGTAATATGGGATAACAGAGGATTTCAGGGCGCTGAAAATGCCGGAGATTTTTACGGAATGAATCAGACTTTGGGAATATTTCCCAGAATATATCTGGGAGCAAAATTTTTAAACGTTGTAGGCGGGCAGAGATACAGCGCGACTATAACGGCAGAGTTTGCTTATGAATAAAAAAATTAAAAATTCATTATTAATTTTAGCATTAGCCGTATTAACTCCTGTTTGTATGTTTGCGGCTATTTATACATATGATGCCGTCGTTACCATAGGAACGCCGACAATCACTATACTACATACTGCGCCTGAACATGTTCCGCCTATAAATAAAGAAATGGTTGTCGTCGGTACCGTAACGTTTTCAGAAAGCGGAAATTTAAACAGTCTGGATTTTACGTATACATTACAGGGAAGTTCAGCCGTTACAGAGTCTGTAACTAATATAGTGCCTATATCTGCTACGTCTTACAGATTTGTTAAAGCTATAGAAATAGAACAAACAAGCGGTAATATCAGCTATTTGTTTTCGGCATCGGGTCAGTTAAGCGGCATGTCGGTAAGCACGGCAACGGCATTATATGTGACTACCGTAACCGCAGTTGCATCTCAAAACGTTGATCCTGCAAATCCGGTTCCTGTTGTTCTAGAATCCGGAAATCAAACAGCCGGAAATACCTCCATAGTGTTTGTAAACGGTTCGTTTACCGGAGTTCAAAATATTATTATTACGCAGTTAGATCCGAATAATCCGCCGTCGTTTACAGGTACCGGTGTTGCAGGTAAAGCTTCCGAAACGGATTATTTCGTAGCTTTGTATTTAATAAGTCCTGAAGGATTGGAAATAAATCCTAAAGCTACGCTCACATTATATTACGGAAATGCTAATGTTTCAAGATTGTTTATGAAATACAGAGATCCCGATACCGGAAAATGGATAACTATTACCGATAATGTTGTAATAGATACAAATATGAAAACAATTTCAGCCAGAATAGGCAGATTGGGATATTATGCGGTATCAACTCAGGGCGTAACGCCTGATAACGATTACAGACCGGTAAAGAGAGTCGTTATAATGGGTCAGGATACGTTTAAATTTGAAAATATGACTGACGGCGATAAATTGAAAATATTTAACGTCAACGGTAAAAAAATAAGAGAAATAACGTCCAGAGGCGGATATGCGACCGGCTTTGAATGGGACGGAAGAAAAGATGACGGCGGCTGGGCTGAAAGCGGAACGTATATTTACCAGTTGAATATTCAGGGTAAAGGTAAACTTATAAGCGGTACAATAGCTTTTGTAAAATAGGAAATTAAGATGATAAAAAGAATAACGGCGTTATCACTTTTAATAATAGTAACGGCTCTTGCAAGAGTTGACGGTTCTTTTGAGAGTATGTACTGGGGAGTAAGACCTCTTGCTATGGGCGGAGCATTTACCGCCGTTGCAAACGACGCCAATGCTCCTTTGTACAATATTGCCGGAATAGCAAATCTTACGCAGAGGCAGGTGTCTTTAACGGCGGCAAGATTGTTTACCGGATTAGAAGGAGTTGAAATAGGAACTAATTATTTTGAATATACTCAGCCTTTGTCAATGAAAACAAATATGTACGGAGTAATGTCTTTTGCCTGGGCAAGTTTATCAAGTCCGGGTCTTAGCAGAGAAGATACTTTTAATATAGGATATGCCAGATATTTAAACGATGTTTTTAATCTTGATACAAATATAGTAAATTTAACGGCAGGATTAAATTTAAAGTATTTGAGACACGAATATAATTTTTCTTTGAGCAACAGCACCGGTCTTCCCTCTTCAAAAGGAGGATTAACGGCTGATATAGGAATGTTTGCGCAATTTACAAACGGAATAAGCGTCGGCTACAGCAGTAAATATTTAACGTCTCCCGATATAGGTTTTGTGTATGAAGATAAAGTAAGCAATATAAACGTCATCGGTTTGGCGTATTATAACGACCTTTTGCCGAGGCTGCGTATTCCGTATTTTACGGCCGCGATGGATGTAATATTCAGAAATAACGAAACATCTTTAAGATTCGGATTGGAAAGTTATGTTATTGACGGAAAACTTGCCTTAAGAACCGGTGGCAGACAGGAAGCGTTTGACATAGGGTTCGGTTATGAATTTTCATTTTCAAATAATAAAAAACTTATTATAGATTACGCTTTGGAGATTCCTTTACAGGTTGAAGAGTCTTACGGTTCTCATTTTTTTGGAATTTCTTTTAATTTTTAGTATAATTCTCAAAGCGGTAATTTTTTGGATTATAAAAAATATGAAAATAAAAAAAATATTATTTGTTTTTTCGTCTGCGATTCTTCTCTTTCCCGCCGTGGTTTGCGCCGGCAATATAGGTAAAAACACATACGGCGTTTTGTCCGAAAATTTTTCCGGCACCAGTTATGTAACAACAAGCCCTGACGATTATGTAAAAATGTTTATCTTTTCGGACTCATTTATAATTGATGACGTTTACGGCAGTTCAACGACAATACCTACCCCGGAAGGAATGAAATTTATAAGGACGTATACAAAACCCGGAGTTACTCTCGGCTGGAGCGGCTGGGGAATATCTTTTACAACAACGGCAGATGCGGCTATGCAGAGAGATATGTCGGCTTATTATCAGGGAAAATTAAAATTTGTAGTAAGATCAACAAGTACGGCCGCCGGCAATATGTCTGTCCGCGTGAAAGTTAACGGATATGAAGTAGGAAAAACATTGACGGAACTCGGTTTTGTCGCTAACGGAAATTGGCAACAATTGTCATTCCCGCTAAGCGGCGGCAATATTACGCTTTCAAATCTTCAAAAAACAGATTTTATATTTATGGTTATTTATACTTCAAACGTATCTTCAGACGTAAAAGTTGATATTGACAATATCAGATGGGAAAAACAATCTATACCTACTCTTGAAGTGAAAATGAAAGACAGAGAAGGCGGTTCTTATACGGGCGATTTATCGTTTACCGTAGAACGCGGCGTTACAAAATGGCAGGTTGCCGATCAGTATTTTGAAGTTATGTTAAATGATTTGCCTATGTCTTCATCGGCTACGGCAAACGGATGGATTCAAATTTATACGGATAATACAAACGCTTCGGCCAATCCCCGATATACCGGAATAATAGATGCTGAAAACAGTCCGGCAGGTCTTGTTGATGAGTCTACAACTACGGTTGTTTTGCCGATGTGCTGGCGCGTTAATCCGAGAGAACCTTTATCTTCAGAAGAACTTGTTATATATCAGAATGGCGGCATATTGACAAACACTCCCGGCGGCGGATATAAATGTTATTTGTGGATGCAGGATCTCGCTACGGTAGGATTTGATCCGGTTACCAATATGTATGCAAGAATTTGGAAACACGGAACAATAGCCGAAACAGATACGGCAAACGGAAGAGGTGTTCAATATCAGGAAGATAAGTTTGCCGGATATTCTTCAAGTTTAGAAGACGGCAGAACTCCGATGTTTCCAGTATATTTATATATAGGCGCCGATTTTTCGTCATCTACAAAAGTTTTAAGGAATCATTCGTATTCAACAAATATGCTTACTATAGAGTTAATATATGAATAAAATGAAGAAAAATTTTATATTATTTGTTTTAGTTTCGGCAGGCGTTTTTTGCGCATCGCATCTTTATGCCGTAACCGTTTCAACGTCAACGGTATTCAGGGCAAGAGCCGTAATAACCGAGCCTGAATTGGTTATAATTCATTCTCAGGTTCAAAAAGTTTCGCCTGTAGCGAAAGAAATGGTTGTAGTAGGCAGCGTTGACGTCGGAAGTTCTCCGAATTATTTATCCGAATTAAAACTGGTTTATACATTGCCCGGCGGTTCTGAAACAACCGAAGACATAAGCTTTGCAAGTAATTTGGGCAACGTAACGTTTTCAAAAAGAATAGCTTTCTCACAGGAATCTGGACAGATTGAATATAAAATAAAAGCGACGGCCGTTAAAGGCGTTTCTGTAAGCACCGAAACTTCAAAATTTTACGCCGTTATATCCGCAAGCGTTACCGCTAACATAAGCGCTTCGGGCGGAACGGTAACTTTGGAATCGGGCAATCAGCTCTACGGAAACACGAAACTGGTATTGCCGTCGGGAGCGTTACCGAGTTCTCAGGATATTACAATAACAGAACTTAATACCGACCAGACGATAGACGCAAGCGGAGCGTTAAAAAAAGCCGCAGCTCAGGAAATGATGTTAACGTGTTTTGAGATAACGCCGGATATGACTCTTACCGGTTCGGCGGTGTTGACTTTATATTACGGTTCAAAAACAACCTCGCAGAATATAACGATAAAAAGATTTAACGGAAGCAGCTGGGTTGACGTTGATTCGGGTTCTACCGTTTCTTTGGCAAAGTCTGTTTCTGCCAAAGCTCCTGTTGTAAACAGTTCAAGCAGAACGGTGTCTGTTGAGATTACCGAGCTTGGACGTTATGCGACATTTGCCGGTTCAGGCTCGTTGCCGGACAGCGAGTACAGACCTAAAAAAAGAGTTGTAGTTTTCGGCAGGGCTGAAGTTGAATTTAATAATTTAATGGACGGAGACGTCGTAAAAATATTTAATGTCAACGGTAAAAAAATAAGAGAAATAACAAGCGGCGATTCAAGCGGATTCAAATGGGACGGAAAAAAAGATGACGGCAGTTACGCCGAAAGCGGCGCTTATATATATCAGATTAAAGTTGCTTCAAAAAGCAGTTTAATAAGCGGAACAATAGCATTCGTCAGATAGGATAAAAAATGATTAAAAAAATATTTGCAATATCTTTTCTAATAATGACTGCTCTATCAAGCGTCAGCGCTTCGTTTGAAAATACGTATTGGGGCGCAAGGCCTCTTGCGATGGGCGGAGCTTTTACGGCAGTCGCAAACGACGCAAACGCGCCTTTATATAATATTGCCGGAATAGCCAATATAGCCAGACAGGAATTTACGTTTATGGGTTCAAGGTTGTTTACTGGAATTGAAGGCGTCGATATAGGAGCCAATTATCTTGCTTTTGTTTATCCTGTATTTTCACAGAAATACGGAGCGATATCTCTTGCGTGGTCGTCAGTATCGGCTACGTCTGTATGGAGAGAAGATATTTTTAATCTAGGTTATGCAAGACAGTTAAACGATGTTTTTAATCTTGATACCAACATAATTAATTTAACGGCCGGTTTGAATTTAAAATATTTAATGCAGGAAGCGAATTTTGACGAAGAGGACAGAGATTTGCCCTCATCAAAAGGCGCTCCGACATGCGATTTGGGCGTACTGGCGCAGTTTACAAACGGAATAAGTTTAGGTTTGAGCAGCAAATACCTTACAAGTCCGGATGTCGGCTATGTAACGGAAAATATCGTTTATAATACCAATGTTATAGGCGTTTCATACTTTAATGAAGAAGTTCCGTTTCTTAAGATACCTTTTTTTACGGTAGCGATGGATGTTCTTTTAAGAAATAACGAAACAACGGTAAAGTTCGGTTTGGAAAGTTATGTAATAGAAGGAAAACTTGCCTTAAGAGCCGGCGGCAGGGAAGAAGCTTTCAGCTTTGGTTTTGGTTACGAACATGAATTTCAGGACGGAACAAAGCTGATATTTGACTATGCGTTAGAAATACCCACGCAAGTTCAGGAAACTTTCGGATCACACTTTGTAGGATTATCTTTTAGATTTGCCTAAAATCAGGCAGGCAAATTTTTATCAATTATTAGTTTTGAGCACGGCTTGTTTATTTGACAAAGCTGATAAAATTGGTTAAAATAAACGCCGCAGTTATTTAAAAAAACAGAGAGTATAAATGTCATATGATATAATGTTGCTGCTTGTTGTGGCAATTCCGGTTTTATTTTCGGCGCTTATTCCGCTTTTTGGAAAAGTTTCTGTTTTTATCAGAAACTTTTTTGCTTTAGTGCTGATGCTGATTCCGTTTTTCCTTTTAATAATAATTTTTCAAGCCGTCCAAGCCGGTATTCCGGTAGACTTCGTTTATGAATTTCCCATATTGGAAATAAATTTCATTCTTCAGGCCGACATATTTTCGGTTTTCGTGGCTATGGCTTCGGTTCTTGTAAGCATAATAGTTTTAATATATTCGTTTGAATACATAAAATCTTATGATAATCAGAACGAATATTTTTTTATAGTCGTGCTGTTTGTCGGTTCAATGATGGGAATAGTTTTTTCGGCAAACCTGATATTCATTTATTTCTTCTGGGAAATGACTGCTCTTGCGTCATGGAGATTAATCGGTTATTTCAGAGAAAAAGAATATGTAAGAAGGGCAAATAAAACTTTTATAATGACGGCAGCCGGCGCTTTGTGCATGTTAATCGGTTTTTTAATGATTGCCGAACAGGCCGGTTCGTTTGACTTAGACGTTATTTCGGCCGCGAATTTGCAGGGATCGGCTGTTGATTTGGCGATTATACTTATTATTTTGGGCATTTTTTCAAAATCTGCGACATTTCCTCTTCATTCATGGCTTGCCGATGCCGGTATCGCGCCTTCGCCGGTAACCGCGCTTCTTCATGCCGCTGTTTTGGTTAAAATAGGAGTTTATGTTTACGCCAGACTTTTTAATTTTACGATAGTTCCTTCCGAAGAAATAAGAATAGTTTTATTTAGTATAGTATCCGTCAGCGCATTTTTATCGGGCGCGGTAGCGTTTGTTGAAAAGGATATTAAAAGAGTCATTGCTTTTTCAACGATCAGCCAGATAGCTTTTATATTTTTGGGATTTATTTCGGGCGGCAAATTTGCTTTTATCGGAGCGATGCTGTTTATTTTAATGCACGGACTTGCAAAAGCTGGTCTTTTTTTATCGGCCGGAATAATAGAACATAAAATACATACAAAACAGCTTGATATGATGGGCGGTTTATTCAGATATATGCCGATAACGGCTTTTGCCTTTGCCGGATGCGCGTTATCAGTTATGGGAATACCCCCGTTTGCCGGTTTTTTCAGTAAATTTTTGGTAATTTTCGGCACTGTTTACGACCAAAATATTATTGCTGCTCTTATTTTTATAATATGCGCCGGTCTTACGGTTTTGTATACGGTAAGACTTTTTTGGAAAGTTTTTCTCGGCAGTCAAAAGGAATATCCTCATATAGAAAAAGAAAATTGGAATTCGCCTATGGTTTTAAGCGTGGTATCATTGGCGCTTTTGTCTTTAATTCTCACTTTTTCGTTTGGATATTTATTTTACATAGCAAATTTGGCGGCCCAGACAATTAAAGGATAAGGTTTTTAAATGAATATAATTTTAAGCATTATTATTCCGTTGGCGGCAGGCGTTTTAATATATCTGTTGCCTTCAAAGTTTAATAAAACAAAAAATGTTTTATTTTTGGCTGCAGCCGCATTAAACTTTTTGATTGCCGTTGTTTTTTACGGTAAAATTATTTGTATATGTGACGCGTCGGAATATCTTGTTAATTTATTTTTCAGAAATTACGAACTGAGTTCGTTTATGGCTGCGTTTTTAGCCGCGGTAACTCTTATAACTTCAATATACGCCGTTGCTTTTATGAAGCAGGATAAGAAAACGCAAGTGTTTTACGGGTCAATGCTGTTGGCTCTTTCATTCGTTAACGGAGTTTTATTCTCTGATAACTTTATATTTTTCTTATTTTTCTGGGAAGCGTTGATGATTCCCATGTTTCTGATGATAGCTTCGGGAGAAAACAAACCTGTCCCTACCGCGATAAAAGCTTTCACTATATCCGCTGTAGCCGATTTATGCCTGATGTTCGGCGTTATGCTGGTTTGCGTGGCGGGAGATTCGTTCAGTATTTCAAAAGGAATATGCGAATTAAAAGCTGTTGTCCCCGGTACTTACGGACTGTTTACGACAACGGCTTTTATTATGCTGTTTATAGGTGCGGCCGCAAAATTAGGCGCGATGCCGTTTCACAGCTGGATTCCGGAAGCTTCAACAAAAGCTCCGGTGGCATTTATGGTTTTTATGGTAACGGCGGTTGAAAAGATTTTAGGCGTATATTTATTAATCAGAATAACAAATGATTTTTTTATTATAGAACAATCGTCGTTTATAAGCGTTTCGGCGATGACTTTCGGAATAATTACGGCGCTTGTCGCAAACGCGCTTGCAATGGTTCAAACGGATTTTAAAAAGATGCTGTCTTATGCAAGCATAGGCCAAGCCGGTTTTATGATAGTGGCCGTATCAACGATGTCGGTAATAGGCACGGTTGCCGCCTTAATTCATATGCATGCTCACGTTATTTATAAAAGCGGCTTGTTCTTTGTTTCCGGAAATATTGAAAAAGCGGAAGGCTCAACGGATATAAATGTTATAAAAGGCGGTCTGAGAAAAAGTATGCCTTATACGTTTGTCGCCTTTTTATTATCGGCCGCGGCGTTTGCCGGAGTTCCGTTTTTTTACGCTTTTTATTCAAAAGAAATGATTTATGAAAGCGCATTATCGGTTCATTGGATATTTTACGCGGGGCTTTTAGTATGTTCGCTGATTGCCATTATAACCATAATAAACTGGGGCGCCAGATTATTTTTTAATGTTCAGAATAACGACGCTTTTGAAGACAAAGAAGCGTCAACATGGATGTTTATCCCTACTATTATATTTGCGCTGGCATGCGCTTTGCTGGGTTTATTTCATCAGGTTCCGCTTAAAATAATTTCTGTTGTTTTAAATTTAAATCTTCCCGAAACGCATTCAAATATTTTAGCCGTTGTTTTAATTTTAATTTCGCTTATATTATTTATTTTGGCCGTTTTGAATTTTATAAAAGCTTATAAGAAAAAAGCCGATTATCTCGGATATGCTTTGCCGGCAGCGAAATTTTTAAAAATTGACAAACTTAATTTAAATGAAAATCTGGATCCTTACAACATGTTTATAGGTTTTATAAAAAGACTGTCAAAAGTTTTATTTGTCGCAGATAAGGCGTTAAATTATTTTTATGATCTGGTTATTCCTACCGGGATAGGGGAAATGGCAAGAAATACCAGAAAAGCGCATAACGGAAATATGTCAGTTTATCTGTTGTGGGTTCTTATAGGAATAGTTTGTATTTTTATAATTTTTTAGGCGGGTACTAATGTTTCTTTTGCTGGTTTTAATTCCGTTGTTTTTGGTGTTATTATTAAATCTTAACCTTTATAAGGTTAACTATAAGGCGGCGATTCTTATTGCCGGTCTTTTTTCATTATTCCAGATGTTTTTTATTTTTTCTCCGAAATTTTTCAGTACCGGTCTTGTAGATTTATTGTCTTTAAGATTTGAATGCGACGGTATTTCATGGATAATGTTATTTTCCATAGCGATAGTTTCTTTTGCCGCAATATGCGTTTTATACGCAAGCGAAACGATAGCTTCAGGGAAAAAATTTCATTTTGTAAATCTTGTTTTGCTGGCTCTTGCCGGTATGAACGGACTTGTTTTCGTCAGAGATATTTTTTCAATTTATGTTTTTATAGAAATAATAGCAGCAACGTCGTATGTTTTGATAGCTTTGGATAAAACAAAAAAATCTCTGGAAGCAAGTTTTAAATATCTTGTTATTTCTTCGGTTGCCACGGTGATGATGTTAAGCGCTGTCGCAATATTGTTTATGGCGGCAGGCTCAACCGATTTTGTAAAAGTCGCGCAGATGTACAAAGAATACGGGGCAAATCCTTTAGTCGTGGTCGCAAGCGTATTTTTTATAGTGGGCTTATTTATAAAAGGCGGGGTTATGCCGTTTCACGGATGGCTGCCTGACGCATATTCTGCGTCTCCTAATCCGACTTCGGTATTTTTGGCCGGTATAGTTACCAAAACGACGGGCATATATACGCTTGTCAGACTTTACGCTATTTTTGATTTTAATTACAGTATGCAGCTTGTTTTTTTAGTTTTCGGTTCTTTATCAATAGTTGTTGCGGCTATTGGAGCGATAAACCAGGATAATTTTAAAAGAATGCTGGCGTATTCAAGCATAAGCCAGGTTGGCTATATAGTTTTGGCATTCGGTTCCGGAACTATTTTGGGGGTTTTTGCCGGAATGTTCCATTTATTCAATCATTCGGTCTTTAAATCTTTGTTATTTGTAAATGCTTCGGCTCTTGAAAGCCGAGTCAATACAAATCAAATACATAATATGTCGGGTCTGGCGTCGCGTATGCCTGTAACGTCTACGACTTCCGTCATTGCCTTTTTATCTACTGCCGGAATTCCGCCTCTTGCCGGTTTTTGGAGTAAACTGCTGATTGTTTTGGCGTTATGGTTTTCAGGTAAAAAAGAATTTGCCGTTTTGGCGTTGCTTGCCAGCATTTTTACGATAACATATTTTTTGATTATGCAAAAGAAAATATTTTTCGGACAATTGAAAGAAAAATTTAATACAATAAAAGAAGCTCGTTTTACGATAAGACTGGCGTCTTTGTTTTTATGCGCGATTACGATTTTAACTGGTCTGTTTTTTCCGATTGTTTTAAATTTTATGGCTTTTTTATTTAGTTTTTAAGAGAGGATATTTTGGAAAACTTGTACATTCACATTTTTTTGTTGGCGCTGATAGTCATAATATCGGTTTTTGCCGTTTCGCATTACCGTATTATAAGAGGAGCCATTTTGCTCGGAGCTGTGAGCTTTTTGGTTTCAGTATCTCTTTTTATGCTTAAAGCTCCCATTGCGGCAATGTTTGAATTGTCGGTGTGCACCGGACTTATTACCGTTATTTTTATAAGCGTTATAAGTTTGACAAATCCGGTCTATGCCGGACAGAAAAAAACAAATGAAATATCAATGGCAAAAAAAATCATAATACTGTTTTTAATAGTCGCAATATGCGGATTTTGCATATATTTGTTTGACGAAAAAAATATAAGCTGGATTCCGGTTATGAATGACGCGCAAAAAACGGTTACGACAAAAGACAGCTTATGGAATCTCAGACATGTTGATTTAATAGGTCAGGCTTTAATACTTTTAACGGGCATATTTGCCGTTGTGGTATTATTTAAAAAAGGCAAGGAAGAAAAATGAACGCCGAATCTTTAATACTTTTTAAATTGTATATTATGATAATGCCGATATTGTTTATTATAGGCATCTTTGCCGTTATGACCGCAAAAAATATCGTAGCAATTATAATCGGCATTGAAATAATGACAAAAGGCGTTACGCTTCTTCTTGCGGCAAGCGGTTATTTCGGCGGTAAACCGGAAATAGCCCAGAATTTTATTATAGTTATGATTATTATAGAAGTAGTCATACTTACTATAGCGTCGGGGCTGATCGTAAATATAGTAAGAAAATATGATTCGCTCAGCACTAAAAATATAAGGAATCTGAAAGGATAAAATGCAAAATATTTTTATTACGCCTCCGGTAATTGTGGTTTTTATAGCGGTAATAGTAACGGTTGTTTTTTTATTATTGTCAAAATTATCTTATAAAAGCGGCAATAACCCTAAAGGAAAATTCAAAGCTTATTCGTGCGGAGAAGAACCGGTTGAAGAGAGAAGAAAACCAAGTTATACAAGATTTTTTCCATTTGCTTTTTTCTTTACAATTATGCACGTTGTTGTTTTGCTTATAGCGACTGTTCCTGTTAATATTAAAAGCAGTCTGGGTTTTATTCTTTTATTTATAGTTATATCTTTTATAAGCATTCCGATTTTATTCAGGGAAGAAGATTAAATGAAAATAGTGGACAGAATAGTTAATTGGGCAAGATTAAAATCACCGTGGGTAATTCATTTTAATACGGGCGCGTGCAACGCATGCGACATTGAAATAGTCGCTTCGCTTACTCCGACTTACGATATTGAGAGATTCGGTTCGTTATTGAAGGGAACGCCGAGGCACGCCGATGTTTTGCTGTGTTCGGGTCCAGTCACAAGACAATTAAAAGACAGGCTTGTAAGAATTTACGAGCAGATGCCCGAACCTAAGTTTGTTGTTGCCGTAGGAACCTGCGCGTGTTCCGGCGGAGTTTTTAACGGCTGCTACAGCATGCTTTCAGGTATTGACGAAGCGATACCGGTTTCAATGTATATACCGGGATGTCCGGCAAGCCCGGATGCTATAATAGACGGAGTAGTTAAACTTTTAAAAGAATACGAAGAAAGCGTAAAGGATAAGAAATGATGCATGCGACAGACATAGCTCTTCAGATAAAAAACAAATATTCTTCTTCCGTAGTCGGCATTAACGTGCAGAGAGAAAGAAGACTCTGGCTTGAACTTGTTACCGGTGATTTTAGAAAATGTTTTGAAAGACTTATAAAAGAAGACGGATTTGAAATACTTGTTACGATTACGGGTCTTGATACCGGCGAAAAATATGAAGTAATTTATCATATGTCGGATAAAGAAGGCAGAGTTCTCAATATAAAAATTTCAATAGACAGAGATAACCCTGTAGTTTCAACGATTACGGATTTGTTTCCCGCGGCCGAATTGTCCGAAAGAGAACTTATGGATTTGCTCGGAATAAAAGTTGAAGGACTTCCCGAGGGAAGAAGATACCCTCTGCCGGATAACTGGCCTCAGGGACAATACCCTCTCAGAAAAGACTGGGATCCGTCGGTTTTAGATAAAAAAATAGAAAAATCCGGTGATAAAAATGACTAAAAGAATTGTAATACCAGTAGGACCGCAGCATCCTGCGCTCAAAGAGCCGGCAAGTTTTGACGTTACTTTAAAAGGCGAACGCGTAGCCGATATTTTAGTTAAAGTAGGTTATAACCACAGAGGAATAGAAAAAGGCTGCGAGGGCAGACCTTATCTTCACTGCGTTTATCTTTTGGAAAGAGTCTGCGGGATATGTTCTCACTCTCATTCAACATGTTTTATTCAGGCTGTTGAAGAACTTGCAAATGTTAAAATTCCGGAAAAAGCTTCTTATATAAGAGCATTGTTCGGAGAACTTGAAAGAATACACAGCCATCTTTTGTGGCTCGGCGTAGCGGCTCATGAAATAGGTTTTGATACTCTTCTTATGTACTCATGGAGAGACAGAGAAGTTGTGATGGATCTTCTTGCCCTGCTTGCCGGCAACAGGGTAAATTATACGGTTAACGTTATAGGCGGCGTAAGAAAAGATATTACGGAAGAAGAAAAAGGCCAGATTTTAAAAGCGGTTGACATACTTGAAGAAAGAACAAAATATTATGTTCAGGTCGCCACGGAAGAAGTTACTTTTATAGAAAGGCTTTCAAAAGTGGGATATATCTCTTATGAAGACGCGTTGAGACTCGGCGCGGTAGGCCCTACCGGAAGAGCTTCAGGCATAAAAAGAGACGTCAGAAAAGACGATCCTTATGCGGCTTACGAGGAAATTGATTTTGATATTATAACCGACGACCACTGCGATGTTTACGGAAGAGCGGTAGTAAGAGTTAAGGAACTTTTACAATCCTATTCTATAATCAGACAGCTTATAAAAAAACTTCCGCAGACTCCTTTATCTGTAAACGTTCCGAAAAATATTCCGGCGGGCGAAGCCGTTTCAAGATACGAAGCCCCGAGAGGCGAAGATATCCATTACGTTAAATCAAACGGAACTGATAAACCGGACAGAGTAAAATTAAGAGCTCCGACTCTTGCCAATGTTCAGGCTGTCGCAAAAATGCTTGAAAACGGAAATTTCGCCGATGTTCCGATAGTCGTTGCGGCTATAGACCCGTGTTTTTCATGCACCGATAGAATGATAGTCGCGGCAAATGACGTATTGTCTGAAAAAGAAAACAGAATGACATGGAAACAGCTGAGAGAATTTTCAATAAACTGGTATAAAAAGAATAAAGGCGTTGATTTTTCAAAAATAAAAAAATCGGATAAACATATATGACGCTATACTTAATAAAAATTTTAATTTTTCCGGGTCTTTTGTTTTTGTTTATACTTTCTTTAATAGGCGAATATTATGACAGAAAATTATACGCCAGAATGCAAAACAGAGTCGGACCTCCGTGGTTTCAGCCGGTTGCCGATTTTATTAAACTTTTGGGTAAAGAACTTATAATCCCTCTTAACGCCGATGCGAGAATTTTTAAAATATTGCCGGTTTTTGCATGCGTTGCGACTATTGTCGCGTATTTATATATTCCGTTATTTTCAAAAACTTCTCTTTTATCATTTAACGGCGATATGATTTTCGTGTTATATATGCTTACTTTGCCTACATTGTCTTACGCTTTGGCGGGATGGTATTCAAGATCTCCTTACGCTTTAATGGGTTCCACGAGAGTTTTAACGCAGCTTTTCGCTTATGAAGTCCCGTTATTTATGGCCGTTCTTGCGCCGGCTATTTTGGCAAGTTCATGGTCGTTTTCAGAATTGATAACGTTTTATCAGACTCATAATTGGTTATGGCTTGTAAATATTTTAGGTTTTATAGTAGCAATGATAACTTTGCAGGGAAAATTGGAAAAAGTGCCTTTTGATATACCGGAAGCCGAAACGGAAATTGTCGCCGGCGTATTTACCGAATATACCGGTCCGTTATACGCATATTTCAGGCTTGCAATGAATATGCAGACTATAGCGGGCGCTTCGCTTGTCGCGGCAGTATTTTTGCCTTTTGGTTTCGGTTCTTGTTTAATCGTCAATTTTATAATTTATATTTTAAAAATAGCGTTTATATTATTTTTGCTTGCATTGATGAGAACTTTATTTGCAAGGCTTAGAATAGACCAAATGCTTGTTTTTTGCTGGAAATATCTGGCTCCTATAGCTTTGGCGCAGATAACCGTAAATATCATTATAAAGGCTTGGTTATAAAATGAGTAAAAAAATAGGAAAAATGCTTATAGAAGTTACTTCTTCTCTTTTCAAAAAACCCGCTACTTCGGAGTATCCTTTCAAAAAAAGAGAAATACACAAAAGTTATAGCGGCAAAATCGCTTTTGACAAAGAAAAATGCATAGGCTGCAATATATGCGTAAGAAATTGTCCCGCAAAAGCTCTTGTCGTTGCGAAAGTCGCCGATAAAGTTTTTGAAATGACGCTGTCTCTTACAAAATGCATATTTTGCGGGCAGTGCGTCGTTTCATGCCCCAAAAAAGCGCTTTCAACAACCGATGAGTTTGAGCTTGCCCAATCGGATAAAAGCAAATTAACCGTAAAATTGTAATCCTTTAAACTGTAAAAACCAACCGAATCTTCCTGATTTAAATTATCTTGATTTATCACGTTTTTTTCGTTATAATCTATCGTGAAAAAGATGAAACATAAAAACGCCGGAATAAAAAAAATAATTTCAAAGAATGAAATTCAAAAAAAAGTTTGCGAACTTGCAAAACGCATAAACAAAGATTATTATAAAAAAGATTTAATCGTTCTGTCCGTTTTGTCCGGAAGCGTTGTTTTTTGCAGCGATATAATCAGAAAGCTGGATGTTAATTTTAAACTTGATTTTATTAAGGTTTCGTCATATAAAGGCAAAAAATCGGCAGACAAAATCCGGTTGGATTTTCCTTTCAATTACGACGTTGAAAATAAAGACGTGCTGATTGTGGAAGATATTTACGATACCGGAAAAACTCTTGCGTATCTTAAAAATTTTTTGACTGAAAAAAAAGCGAGAAGCGTGGCGTTTTGCGTGCTGGTTGACAAGAAAATAAAAAAAAAGAGCATAGTTAAAATAAAATATTGCGGATTTTCCGTAGGAAATAAATTCATAGTAGGTTACGGTCTTGATTTTAATGAGAAATTCAGGGGCTTACCCTATATAGGCGCGTTAGGAGATTAATTTATGAAAAAACAAAATTCATGGGGCTTTGCTTTTTGGATAGTCCTGTTCGTAATACTTTTGGTATTTATGCAGTCTTCAAGAAAAAGCGGAGCCAAGGAAGATATTCCGTATTCCGTTTTTAAACAAAGCGTCAAAGAAGGAAAAGTCGCTAACGTTCTTGTTTCTCCCGACCAGATTGAAGGAGAATTCGTATCAACCGACGGCAAACCTAAAAAATTTAAAACAATTCCGCTGGACGATCCGAAACTTGTTGAGGATATGGAAAATTTTAAAGTATCAAAATTTTCCGGCAAACCTCAAAACGGATGGATAGGCCCGCTTTTAATGAGCTGGGGTCCGATAATTCTTCTTATTCTTTTTTGGTTATGGATGATAAGAGGAATGAACGGCGCCGGCAAACAGGCAATGGCGTTCGGCAAAAGCAAGGCAAAACTTGCCGACAATGAAAAAACAAAAAAAACATTTAAAGATGTCGCAGGCTGCGGAGAAGCAAAAGAAGAGCTTCAGGAAATAGTGGAGTTTTTAAAAAATCCGGCAAAATTCCAAAAGCTGGGCGGTAAAATACCAAAAGGCGTTTTGCTGTTCGGAGCGCCGGGCACGGGTAAAACTTTGCTTGCAAAGGCGGTGGCGGGTGAAGCGGGAGTTCCTTTTTTCTCTTCAAGCGGTTCAGAATTCGTAGAAATGTTCGTCGGAGTCGGCGCGTCAAGAGTAAGGGATTTGTTTGACCAGGGCAGAAAAAACGCCCCGTGTCTGCTTTTTGTGGACGAAATAGACGCGGTAGGAAGGCACAGAGGCGCAGGTTTAGGCGGCGGTCATGACGAAAGAGAACAGACTTTAAACCAACTTTTGGTTGAAATGGACGGTTTTGACACAAAAGAAGGGGTTATTATAATAGCTGCGACAAACAGACCTGACGTATTGGATCCTGCTCTTTTAAGACCGGGCAGATTTGACAGACAGGTTGTTGTTCCCAGCCCTGATTTAAACGACAGAGAAGAAATTTTAAAAGTGCATGTAAGAGACATAAAAATATCAAAAGAAGTTGACTTAAAAGTTATAGCAAGAAGAACTCCCGGATTTGTCGGCGCCGATTTGGCGAACCTTACAAACGAGGCGGCTTTGCTTGCGGCCAGAAAAGATTTAACCGAAGTCGGAATGAAAAATTTTGAGGAAGCGATAGACAGAATTATTGCCGGCCCTCAAAGGAAATCAAGAATTATTTCCGATAAAGAAAAAAGCATTATCGCTTATCACGAGGCTGGACATACAATAGTCGCAAAAGTTATTCCCGGTATGGACCCGGTTCATAAAGTTTCAATAGTTCCCAGAGGCCCTGCGCTTGGTTATACTCTGCAGCTTCCTTTGGAAGATAAATTTTTAACTTCAAGAACCGAGATAAACGGAAGGCTTTCAATACTTCTCGGAGGAAGAGCTGCCGAAGAATTGGTATTTAACGAAATAACGACAGGCGCTCAAAACGACATAGCAAGAGCGACGGAAATAGCAACAAAAATGGTAACGGAATTCGGTATGAGCGATAAAGTCGGAACGCTTGCGCTCGGCACGGAAAATGAAGAGATATTTTTGGGAAGGGATATTTCCAGAAATAAGAAACATTCCGATAAAACGGCTGAAATAATAGACGAAGAAATAAAAAATATAATAGCGGCCGCAAAAGAAAGATCTGAAAAAATTCTTAAGGACAACATTGAAAAGTTAAAATATATGGTTGAGATGCTTATTGAAAGAGAATTTTTAACGGGCGATGAAGTTGACGCCATAATGAAAGGCGAAAAACTTCAGGCAAAGGAAGAAATTCAGAAAAATAAAACTGAAACGCAGCAGGAAAAAGAGGCGGTAAAACCTGTTGAAGAAACTCCGAATTCCGATAAAAAAGAAATTAAGGAAGAGCCGAAAATAATTGCCGAAGAAGTAAAACCGGACAAAAAAACCAAAAAAAATAAGCAGGACAGTTCTCAGAACGAACTTTTTGACAAGATAGGGAAAGAAAACAAAGAATAAACTTGGTTGTAATTATGAAAAAAGAAAAAATAAAAAATCAAGGACAGGTTTATACGCCGAAATATATAGTTGAAAATATGTTGGATTTTGTTGAATACAATGATTCAGTTATATTAAAAAAACATATTATTGATAATAGTTGCGGCAATGGAGCTTTTTTAACCGAAATTGTTAAAAGATACTGTATAAGTTTTTTAAAAAATAGCAATTCAAAACAAATTCTAAAAAAAGAATTGGAGACGTATATACACGGAATAGAAGTGCAAGAAGATATCGCTGAAGAGTGTAAAAAAAATCTCAATAATATTATAAAAAATTTCGGTATTGTCAATGTTGATTGGGATATTAAATGCAAAGATGCTTTAATTGTAAATCAATATAACAATAAAATGGATTTTGTCGTCGGCAATCCACCATATGTCAGAGTACACAATTTGAAAAATAATTATGATAATGTCAAAAAATTTGATTTTAGCCAGCAAGGGATGACTGATTTATATATTGTTTTTTTTGAAATAGGCTTTAATATGTTAAACAGTCAAGGAAAAATGTGTTTGATTACGCCGAGTTCTTTCTTGAAAAGTAATGCGGGCATGAATCTCAGAAAATACGTATATAAGAATAAAAATTTATATAAGATAATTGATTTGGAACATTTTCAACCTTTTAATGCTACAACGTATACCGTTATAACTTTATTTGAAAATAAAAAACATGAAAGTATTGAATATTTTTTATATGACACAATTCAATTAAAACCTTATAAAATAGACAATTTAAAATATGATGATATGGTTATTGATAATAAAATTTATTTGGCTAAAACGGAAGATTTACGGATGTTATATGAAGTAGAAAGACATTATAAAAATATAAATAAAAGAAATATCGTAGTGAAAAATGGTTTTGCGACGCTTGCCGATACTGTTTTTATAGATGATTTTAATATAAAAGATGAACATGTAATAGATGTAATAAAAGCGTCAACAGGCAAGAAAACAAAATGTATTTTCCCTTATTATTTAGACGGTAAAAAAATATCTGAATCTGAATTAAGAACAAAACATTTAGATATTTACAGTTATTTATTGTCCAAGAAACATTCTTTAAAAAATAGAGATATAGATAATGAAGAATGGTTTGCTTTTGGAAGAACTCAGGCGATAAAAGACGTTTCTAAATATAAAATATCAGTTAATACGATAATTAAAGATATAAAAAGCATAAAAATCAATGAATCGCCAGCTGGAACAGGAATATACAGCGGGTTGTATATTTTAACAGACCATTCTCTTGATACAATAAAATCCATTCTTGAAACAGAAGATTTTATAAATTATTTGAAACTATTAAAAAATTATAAAAGCGGCGGTTATTATACATTTTCTTCTTTGGAATTGGAAAAATTTTTAACTTATAAATTGGAGAAGTGTGAACATGAACAACTTGGACTTTTTGCAAGTTATAACTAAATCATTTAGAAAGTATTTGGCGACACACCCGAGAAGCAATGAAAAACTAAAAATTCTTCATGGGGCTCTTGCAAAAAATTTAAAAGAGAAATTAGACAATGATTATTCTGTTTGTGCGTTAGGATATGAAAAAGGCAAGGAACAAAATATTCAAGGCAGGTATATTGATAAAGTTGTTGATATTGTAGTTTCTAAAAAAGAAGAAATTGTCGCCGGGATAGGCGTTAAATTTGTTATGAGTAATTACGGACAAAATTCTAATAATTATTTTGAAAGTATGCTTGGCGAAACGGCAAATATAAGATGCACAAGAATCCCTTATTTTCAGATATTGATTTTATTGGATGAAATGCCATACTATAATGAAAAAGGTACAATAACAAAAGTTGAGAAAATAACAGAACATAATATTGATAAATATGTTGTTTTATCAAAAGATAATAATGCTCAATATTATCATACTCCTACAAAAATGCTTATTTATATTGTTAAATTGCCTGAATTGAATGTCAGTGTTGTTGATAATAGAAAGAAATATAAAAAATATTATAATGATAAAAATATTAAATTGTCGGATAAATTTAATTGTGATTTATTTGATAAAAACATAATATTAAATAATTATGAAATATTTATACAAAAAGTATTTCATTGTATTGAAGGATTGAATTAAAAAATGAAGACAAATAAATTTGACGGTAAAAAAATTATCAAAGCCGTGCGCATGATGCTTGAAGCTTTCGGCGAAGATACTCAAAGAGAAGGGCTTAAAAGAACTCCGGAAAGAGTGGCGGAGTTTTACGAAGAAATTCTCTCTGGTTATGACGTTGACGTAAAAAGCCTGATTCCGGTTCATTACGAAACGGAAGAACACGAAGAAATAGTAATAGTAAAGGATATTCCCGTATATTCAATATGCGAACACCATCTGCTTCCTTTTTACGGCAAAATCCATATAGCGTATCTTCCTAAAAAAGACAGAATAGTCGGAGTGTCAAAATTGGTCAGAGTCGTTGAAGCTTTCTCTCACAGGCTGCAGCTTCAGGAAAGATTGTCAAAGCAGATTGTGGATACGATAATGCAGGTGGCAAAGCCCAACGGCGCAATGGTTGTTATGGAAGCCGAGCATCTGTGCATGACGATGAGAGGAGTAAAAAAGCCCGGTTCAAAAATGGTTACGTCGGCTATAAGAGGAATATTTTTAAAAGACGCCAGAACCAGAGCGGAAGCTCTTTCTCTTTTAAGGTAGGGTTTTAATGATAGTCAGAAAAACTTCGGCAGAAAATGCCGGTGAAGTTTTAAAAATTATAAAGACAACAGGATGTCATAATTACGCGCATGAAAAACTGCTTAAAAAAGCGGGCGGCCATATTTTTATTATAGACGCAATAGACAACAGAGCCGCTAATATTCTTAAACAGGAAGCTTTGTCGTGCGGTACGGACGCCGCCGTAAGCGAAGAAGTTTCAAGGTTTAAAAGCGGCGTTTCAAGAGTTGTTCTTTTCGGAACCGCCTCGCAGATTGAAAAACTTATATTAAAATTTAAAGAGCAGCCTTTCGGGCTTAAAGAATTGGCGGACAGTCTTAATAACGCTTTAATCCAAAAACAGAATAAAATCGTCGTATGCGGTACAAAAAAGATAACAACCGGCAAAAAAACTTTGGTTATGGGCATCGTTAATTTGTCACCGGATTCTTTTTACGGCGACGGAACCGAAGAAGAAACCGTTTTATTGACAAAAGTTTTGAATATGAAAGAATACGGCGCGGATATTATTGACGTCGGAGCAGAGTCTACAAGACCCGGTTCTAAGCCTGTTTCGGAAAAAGAAGAAATTAAAAAAATCGTAAAATTTCTCAGGCTTATCAGAAAGAAAACAAAACTTCCGATATCGGTTGACACGTATAAACCGGCCGTTGCCAAGGCTGCCATTGAAGAAGGAGCCGATATTATAAATGATATCTACGCTCTCGGATATGACGCAAAGATGGCGGATGTGGTTTCTAAAAATAAGACGGGTCTTATTATTATGCATATGCTCGGCACACCTTTAACTATGCAGAAGAATATAAAATATGAAGACGCCGTTTTTGATATATTTAAATTTTTATCGGATAGAATTGATTTCGCGGTAAAAAACGGAATAAATGAAAATTCCATAATGATAGATCCGGGAATAGGGTTCGGAAAAACAGTTGAGCATAATTTGATGATAATTAAAAAATTGTCGGAATTTAAAAGTTTGGGACTGCCTCTGGCGGTCGGATTGTCAAACAAAAGTTTTTTGTCTAAAATCATAAACGCCGAAGACATAAAAGAAAGGTTTTCAGCAAATATATCGGCAAACGTTATTGCGGCAGTTAACGGCGCTGATATTTTAAGAGTGCATAACGTTAAGGAAATAGCGCGGGCATTGAAAGTTTTTGACGCGGTAAGGAGCGTTTAAAATGGAAATTGTTTTGGATATCTGGTCAAAGTATCTCGTTCATATCATAGATATTTTAATAGTCGCCTATATATTTTACAGGATACTTTTGATAATAAGAGGAACAAGGGCGACGCAGATAATCGTCGGACTTTTGATTCTTATATTTGTAACGCTTATCGCGGGTATTCTGCGGATGGAGACGCTTTCGTGGCTGTTGAATAAATTCTGGCTGGGAGCCGTCGTAATTCTTGCCGTTGTATTTAACGATGAAATCAGGCTCGGCCTTGCAAAACTCGGCAGTAAATTCGTTTATGGAAATAACACAAACGCGAGCAATGATTTTTTGTCTGAAATAGTTGAAGCGTCCGTTACGATGAGCAAGTCAAAATTAGGCGGTTTAATAGTTTTGGAAAAGGAAATGGGTTTAAAAAATTACGCCGAAACGGGAACCCGCATAGACGGTTTGATAAGCCAGGAATTAATCCTTTCAATTTTTCATACAAAATCTCCCATACACGACGGTGCAATAATAATAAAAAGCGAAAGAATACATTCCGCGGGATGCGTGCTTCCGATAAGTTCGGATGTTGAAGACAAACATCTCGGGACAAGACACAGAGCCGCAATAGGGTTAAGCGCCATTACAGATGCTGTAGTAATAATTATATCGGAAGAAACAGGCAGCATATCAATTTCTTACGAAGGAAAAATTATGTCGGCTGAACGCGACGACCTGTTAAAAAAACTTATGCAGTTTTATATAGGGAAAAACGAATAGATTTATGGATATAAAAAAGATTAAAAGAAAAATAAAAAGGAATTGGAAATTAAAGATTATCGCTTTAATTTTGGCTCTTTTATTTTGGCTTCACGTTATTGTTATCGCCAGGGGAGCGTTATTTTGAAATTTTTCGGCACCGACGGCATAAGGGGAAACGCCGGTCAATTTCCTTTTGATAACAATACGGTTTCGCTTTTAGGTTATGTTCTTGCAAAAAACATTAAATCAAAAGGCAAAGGTGTTCTTATAGGCAGAGATACCAGAGAATCAGGTCTTAGAATATTTAAGGCTTTGCGTAATGGTATAAATTCGGCCGGCGTCAGCGTTACCGATTTGGGAGTGGTGCCCACGCCTGCGGTTTCATATCTTTTAAAAAACAACGCTTATCAGGCAGGAATCGTAATTTCCGCGTCGCATAATCCTTATTATGATAACGGCATAAAATTTTTTAATTCAAAAGGGATGAAACTGCCGGATGCCGTTGAAAATAAACTGGAACATGAAATCAACAAGTTTCTTAACGAAAAAAGAAAATTGCCCGAACCAAAAAAAATTAAAAATTTTTCCGGTAAAAATATAATTAAACAATATAACAAATTCCTGCTGTCCGCTGTTCCTGCGGATATGCTTAAAGGCAAAAAAATAGTTGTTGACTGCGCAAACGGAGCCTCTCATAAAATAGCCGCGGATATTTTAAAAAAACTTAAGGCCGAACTGATAGTTTTAAACGACAAGCCAACCGGCAGAAACATAAATCTTCAATGCGGTGCGCTGCATCCTCAAAAAGTTTCGGAAGTCGTAAAATCAAAAAAAGCGTTTTGCGGTTTTGCCTATGACGGCGACGCGGACAGAATAATATTTGTTGACGACAAAGGCGTTATAAGAGACGGAGATTATTTTCTGGCTGTGGCGGCAAAATATTTAAAAGAGAAAAAACAGCTGAAAAACAACACTCTTGTCGTAACGGTTATGGCAAACATCGGCCTTTTAAAAGCAATGGAAGAACTCGGCATTACTACCGTAGCCGCCAAAGTCGGAGACAGATACGTTTATGAAAATTTGATAAAACATAACGCGGTGCTCGGCGGAGAACAATCGGGACACATCATATTTAAAAATTTTCTTAATACGGGCGACGGCATATTAAGTTCGTTGCAGATGCTTAAAATTCTTGTTGAAAAAAATAAAACTTTGTCGGAAATCAGTTCTTTTGTCAAAAAGTATCCCCAGATTTTAATTAACGAAAAAGTTGACAAGAAGATTCCCGTTGAAAATCTTCCAAAAACATCGGCTCTAATTAAACAAATTGAGAAAAAGCTCGGTGAGAACGGAAGGATACTGGTAAGATATTCCGGCACTGAAAATTTGCTAAGAATTATGATTGAAGGACAAAATAAAACTGAAATTACAAATATGGCGAAATCCGTTTCGGAATGCGCAAAAAAAGAAATCAAGGATAACTTATGATAAAATTGGGCGTTAATATTGATCATGTAGCTACTTTAAGACAAGCCAGAAAAGAAGATTTTCCAAGCCCTCTTACGGCGGCGTCAATATGCGAAAAAGCCGGAGCCGATTCAATAACGGCTCATTTAAGGGAAGACAGGAGACATATTCAGGATAAAGACGTTTACGCGATAAAAGACCAGCTCAGGACGCGTCTTAATTTTGAGATGGCGGCAAGCGAAGAGATAATTAAAATAGCTCTTGATTTAAAACCGTATTCGGTATGTATCGTTCCTGAAAAAAGGCAGGAAATTACGACGGAAGGCGGGTTGGACGTTTTTTCGCAGAAGCAGAAACTTAAAACAACGGTAAAAAAACTTAAAGACAGCGGCATAATTGTCAGCATGTTTATCGATCCGAAAATAGAGCAGGTTGAAGCCTGCGCGGAAATACAGGCTGACGCCGTGGAACTGCATACCGGCAAGTATGCGCAGATTTATAAATCAAAATTAAATATTTTGAATGAAATTGAAATAATAAAAGAAGCTTCAATGACTGCCGCAAGAAATAATCTTATCGTCAACGCCGGACACGGATTAGACTATAAAAATGTCCGCAATATCTGCGCTTTGGGCGGATTTAACGAATTTAATATAGGGTTTGCGATAATTGCGCAGTCAATTTTTGACGGTCTTGAAAAATCAGTAAGGGATATGAAGGATATTCTTTCCGGTTATTAATTTTCTCATGAAACATCTTATAACAATACAATTCATAATATGCTGTTTGTTCTTTTGCGTTCTTCCGGCAAAAGCGGATAAAGGCAATGTGATTTTGCCTGTAGTTTTTTACGCCGATGAAACAGGTTTGGGTCTGGGAGCAATGGATATTCTCTATTTTAAAAGCGAAGGCGAAAAACACCATTCGTCAATAAACAGCGTTATTTTCGGAACGACGAAAAGCCAGTTCCTCTTGGTTGTCCAGCCGGAAATACAACTTTCTTCTTTATATACCGCAGACGGTTTTATATTGTTCAACGATTTTAAAAAACAGTTTTACGGGACAGGGAATCAAAGTGATTTTGATAATGAGGAAGACTATAAAAATTATGCTTACGGCGTCGGATTCGGGCTGCACAGAAAAATAAAAGATAACGTAAAAGTCGGAGTAATGTACAATATACGCGATTTATCGGTTAAAGATAAAAAAACAGGCGGGCTTATGGAACAGTATGATACTGAAGGCGTAATTTCCGGAGCGGGATTTAAAGCGTCATACGATACCAGAGACAACAATCTTTATGCGCAAAACGGATACCGTCTTGAATTATCATGGCTTTTATATGATTCAAAAACAGGAAGTTCTTTTGATTATTGCGAAACAATAATGGATTTCAGAAATTATTTCCGGATCGGCAAAAAAACGCTGTTTTCGTATCAGGCTTACGGCAGATTTTTAAACGGATATCCGCCTGTTCAGATTCTTTCTACTTTCGGAGGCGCAAACCAAATGAGAGGATATTATTCCGGCAGATATGTTGATAATATAGTTATTTTTTTGCAGCCTGAAATCAAAACGGACGTGTCTGAAAGTCTGCAGATTGCGTTTTTCAGCGGCGTCGGAAATGTTTACCATGATTTAGAATCAATAGACGTAACGAAAATAAAAACGGCATCGGGAGCCGGCTTAAGAATAAAGCTGAAAGATAATCCCAGAATAAATTTAAGAACCGATTTCGGATTTTCATGCGAATCTGCGGGTTTTTATGTAACGATGCTGGAAGCATTTTAAATATTTATATATGTAAAAAAATCGTGAAATTTCAATAAATAGTTTAATAATTTAAAAAAATGTATTATACTTAATCTAATTATGAAAAGGATTCAGGTATTTATATTATCCTTGGCTGTATTTTTTTCTTCAATAAATATTTCATTTGCTTTTGAGCAAAAAACAAACGCGAATGATATTTTTTGCGGGATTTCTAATGTTTTTAAAGTTCAGTATGAACTATACAAAAAAACAAAATATAATGTGATAAACGTTTGTGATATTGTCATTAAAGATGTTTTGAGTTTAAAAGCGCAAAACAACCATGAAATGTCTTTTATTGATTTGCAAAAACAGTTTACCGAAGCTGAAACGGCGTTATTGCCGCCCAATACGGTTGTGTTATGCACAAAATTTTCAGCCTTAAATTATAAAACCGAGAAGTTTCCTTTAACTGCTGTGTTTGTATTGTTTTTTGTTTGTATCTTTTTACTTAGATATTTGGGATTATTGCGGGTTTTTTGGTCTGTCGTTTACATATCAAAATGTTTTAAGAAAGCATATGCTTTATATATGCTTTCTTTTATTTTCGGCAAAAAAACGATATCTTTGATTACTGTCGCATGTTTTTTGTTATCGGTATTAACTGCCAATCTGTCGGCTTCCGTTTTATATGAAAAATCATCTGCCGTTACCGAGACTGCGGAATTGTTTTCAAAAGATTTCGGCAAAATCACCGAAACGGTTGATAATAACAGCGATTTGCTTGTCGTAAATATACAGGATTTGCATTCAAATCCGTCGGTACAGTTGAATATAAAAAATATTTTAACGTCAATAGATAAAAAATATCAAATTAAGCAGGTATTTATAGAAGGCGGTTACGGCGATGTGGATATTTCGTGGTTTTATAAAATACGCGATTTAAAAGACAGAAATAATCTTGCCGACTCTCTGCTTGCCAACGGAAGGCTGACGGGATCGGAATATTTTGCATACAAAACGGGGCGAAATACTGTTTTAAAAGGTTTGGAAGACGAGCAGGTACATAAAAATAATTTAAAAACGCTTTCGGCGATAATGGACAGACAGGAATTTTATAATGCCGGACTTCAAAAAATCAAAGCGGATATAGATTTTATAAACGCTTCGCGGGCGTCAAATAAAAATTTGAGGTTGAACAAAATAGTTTCACGGCATAATAACGGCGTTATTGATACGGCAAAATTTTACAAATTGCTTTTAAAAACCGCAAAAGAAATTAATAAAAATCCGAAAGATTACAAAAATATAATGCCCGTTGATTTAGCGGAATTTCCGAATATAAATAAATATATAAATATAAATCTCGCAAAAATAAACTGGAAAAAACTGTCCGATGAAATTAATTTGTTTTTAAACGATATTAAATCGCGAATGTCTTATGCCGAATATAGCGGAATAGTAAAAAATACGGACGGATTTTCGGACGCAGGCAAACTTGTCAGCCTTATACAATCGCTGAGCGGCGTTTATAAAATTGATTTGGCAAAAAAATATCCTGTTTTATATGTTTACGCAAACGTCAGTATTTCGGCCGAGTCGGTAAATCCGGTGGAACTTATTAACGAAGAAAGAGTATTGCTGAATAATTTAAGACAGGCTTTCTCTAGAAATAATACGGAATACGAAGTGTCTTTTTTGGCCGATTTCTACGATATTTTTAAAAAATATCTGACAAATTCTTTAACCGCAAACGAATATGAGTATTTTTCGGCTAAAATCAGCAAATTTAAAGAACTATATTCAAAATATGCCGTAGTTGACAGGCTTGTAGATTTAAAGGCTGATTTTGATATGCTGGATGCTTATTATTCCGTAAATAATTACAGAAACGGTATTTTTATCAACAATGTTCTTGCCGGAAGAGAAATTAAATATAAAAACAACGATGCAGATAAAAATATGTTTGACGGAGCAAAAGACGTAATAGTCGTTGTTGCCGGCGGCTATCATACAAAAGGAATATCTCAGCTTTTAAACGACAGAAAAATCAGTTATATAACGGTCACTCCGAATGTTAAAGGCGAGATAGAAAAATCTGAAAAAACTTATAAAGAAATTATCAAAGAAGAAACTGCCGCAGAGACAAATGCCTTGAGTTTTACGGTTGCTTCATGTACGGATGATTTTATGCAGTTTAAATGGGGCGTCGTATCGGCAATACAATATTTGAACAAAGAGTATTCAAAAGAAAATATAGAAAAAACCGTAGAAATCATGAAATATCTTGTAAAAGATAAAATTACGCTTAACTATACGGAAGAAAAAACCGAAATTACGGTAGGCGACAGAAAGATAGTTTTGTTAAATTATAACGGGCAGATGCGCAGTTCCGAAGATATAGATGCAAACAAATTTCAACCGACGGCAAATAAAATAAACGGGGTGGGAATAAACGCGTTATTTGAAAAATATCCGTCGCTTGATTTGTCAAACGGCGGGCTGGAATTTAAACTGCGTCACCTTGAGAAATTCGGTATTACGGAGATAAAAGGCATAGATTTGGCCGTAATAGCAAGGCTTCCTTCATTAGTTCAGGAATATTTATTTGAAACTCTTCCCGCCGAAATTAAAGCAAAATCCGAAGAGCTTGTTATAATTGAAACAATAAAAAAACATGACAAAACGCCGGCACTTCTTGAAGAACTTGAAAAAATGTTTATTGAGAGAACAAAAGCGACTGACGATTATCTTCAATTAAAGCAGGAAATTCTTCCTATGCATCTGCAGATATTATGGGACAGATCAGACGATATAGAGATGTTTATAAATCCGTTAAAAAGAGATTTGAAAGAATTGCTTAAAAGCAACATAAATAAGGCGCAGTATACGTATATAACGGCGGTTTTGTTTTTTATTTCAGCAATGACCGAAGATTTTTCCGATTCGGCAAATATGACGGATAAAAGATGCAATATTGAACTTTTGAAAGAATTTATGGCTGTCGGAGTAGTTCCTGCTTCAGCCGTTGAAAAATATGTTGACAACGAGATAAAATCAGGAAGCATCTCAGAATCGGCAAGACAGAAAAGAATAGCCGTTATAGATGAAATTGCAAGATCGGATAAAAATCCTGCGTCAATTCTAGGAATTGAATACAAAAATACGGCTCATAAATGGGAATGGATCTACAATCTTCCGTTTTCATCGTTTATTTCTTCTTTTATAAAGAAACACGGAATAAAATCAATAGCGGACAAAGAAATTTTTGAACAAAGCATAAGTTTAACCGAAAAGCCGGCGGCGTTGTTTGTTTTTGACGCTTTGTCGTCTCTGGCAATTATTGCGGGAGCGGCATTTGGAATATTAAGCGGTATTTTCCCGATAGTTGCTCTATCGGCAGTTATTTATTCCGTTACAAGAGGGATAATATTTACAAAGTCACACGGACTTATAACTAATAAAAATGCAAAAACCGAAATAGGAGTATACGGAGCAATTTTTACGCTTGCATCGGTAATACCAGTTCTTATAGGTTTGTACGCGTTTCCTGTTATGGTTCCGGTTTTGATTATAGCCGGTCAGTTTTTATCTTCGGCGATTCATAAATCTTATAATTCCGGTCTTATAAAAGCTTATATCAACGGAGCAAAAATCAAAACGTCTCAGATTATAGCGGCGGTTCTTATAATTGCAACGCTTGCCGCCGGAACAATAGTTGTCAATAATTATTTCACGCAAACTTATACGGAATATGCGCAGGTGCAGCAGGAGATTATTAATATACAGTCGGACAGATTTGAAATAATCTTTTCGGGATATCTTAAAAATACGCATCTGACGGCTCAGGAAAAAGCTGAAATAAATACTTTGCGCGACTTTTTCGTTTCAAATATAGACCGTTCTTCATACGAAAAATTTTTGGAGAGTCTTTTATACATAAGATCCGAAATAACATCAACCGGCAGCGTTCTGACACCGTCAATAGACGCCGGTTTTGCGCTTTATGTTTGGAAAGACGTCGTTCAGGATCTTGATGAAATGATATCGGACAATCTTGCCGAAATACAGAAAAATAAAAATTTAAATGAAATTCTTTTGCAGGCTTACAGCGCTGATGAAATTTCTTATCTTGAAATACTGTCTTTAAGAGATGATTCCGAGGCTTTGACAAAAATAATTAACGGGCAGAAAGATATGCATTACCGTTTTTACGCTTTTATGCTTTTAAATGCGAAAGACCATATTTCTGCCGACGCATTTTTTAACAAAGACGATATTCTTAACTATCTTGACGGCGAATATATTTTAAGAGATCCTTTAAGTCTTGCGGATGTAAACAACAGTTTCCAGTGGCAGGCGATGTGCGCAATGATGAATTTTATTACGGGATCAGGCGAGGATTACTCGTCTATACTGCACGACGCAAGAGTAGTAAGGCCGGGCGGTCCTCAGATATCAAACGCGGGACTTGCTTATGTTATAAGCGGCGACGGCACTGTAAGCCCTATATTTGTCGCTGCCCATGAAGTCGCACATATAAGATTTTTAAATATTATCGGGATACATGACAATACCGACGGATATAAAATTTCCGAATTATATGCCGAGCTTGAAGCCGCGCGAATAGAGGAAAAAGTTTCGGTTATGATGCAGTATACGGGCGGTAAAAAAATAACTGATTTGACGGATGATACGGATAATTATACCGTGGCATACGCAGTAATTGAAGAGGTGAGAAACAAAGTAGGCGTAGATTCATTGAATCTTTTACAGGATGCCATCATAGAATTTTTACAGGCAAGAGGCGAAAAACCGGCTGAAAATATTCAAAAGACTATGAAAGAAGTTGTTGAAATATTTGCCGCAAAAGTGGCAGACAGCCAGATAGCTTCGGGTGTTATTTCAGAATCTCAAAGGCAGAACAAAATAAAAGAAATAACAGACAGTCTTATTTCTGCGCAGGTTCCAACCGAAACGCCCGTATCTTTACCAACGGCTGCTCCTTCACAGAAACCTGCCGCGGCTGCTATGTTCCCTTACGGATTTATAGGGATGTTCTTTGCGGGAATAAAAGGCGGAAAAAATAAACCCGTTAAATACAAACATTTTAATTATATTGTTTCGGAATTTGAAAAAGAGGGAGCTTTTTTTGAGAGGTTTAAAAAAGTTGTTTTCAGAGAATCGGAAAACGGCTTTGACGCTTCATATAAACACGGTCTTTTCGGAAAAACAGAAACGGTTTTTCTGTCAAACGACATATCAAAAGAAGAAGCGTATACATTGATAAAAGGGCTTATAGCAGAATATCTTCCTACGGATTTACAAGGCAATTTGCATTATTATACACAGTTTTTTAAAAGAGATATCCGCGGCACCGTTTATGCGCCTCTTTTTAAATACGCTCCTGACGGACAATACGGTTTTGTCATAAATATGTTAAAAGATAAAATTTCAAAAGGAGACAGAATTTTCAGATTCTGGTCATGCGGTTCTGCTACGGGTGAAGAGCTGAGAACTTTTGCATGGTTTGTCAGAAAAACTCTTATTGACCTTGGCGAAAATCCGAATGACTGGAAACTTGATTTTTACGGTACAGATAATAATAAAACAACCGCCGAAATAGCATCTTCTTTTACAGCTTCCGATATCGTTGAAAATAAAGAAGTTGCAGTTGATATGAGCGGATTTAACGTCCGTTACGTAATTCTTGACCATACCAATATGACTGATCTTAAAAACTGGCTTATATGGCAGAAAGCAGAAGGCGGTTTTGACCTTATCTGCCAGCTTAATAATCCTACTCCTCAACAAGAGCAGGAAGCCGTCACAAAAGAAGTAATGCATCCTTACAGCATATATATTCATCATAATCAGATGTACGATGTTTCAGCCTCACAGATAAAGATTGAAAAGTCTTTTTCCGATGCGATAACGGTAAATGAATTTTTCGGGACTATGCCTGAAGTAAAGACAAAAAGCAAAACAGACGCTAATTATGCGTTTATCGGACTGTTGGGATTTTTTAAAGATTTAATTGATGCCGTTTTTTCAAAAGACGGCAATAGACAAAAAACGGCGGTTATATATGAAAAAATATTTGCAGATAATATTTTTTACAATAACTCAAAGCCTGAAATATCAGACGGCGTCGTATTTGCTCCGGTTTTTGTGATAGAAGGTCCTTTAACCGGAAATTCCTCAAAAAAACTGAATTTAAAACCGGCCGGCATCAAAATAAACGCCGAGCCTCTTTATTATGCCGTAGTTGAAAATGTATTGTATCTTTACGCAGAAGGCTGCAGTTACAATGATATCGTCGCCTCGGTGCAAAAAAGCGCCTTTATAAGAAAACAGGTGTCTTTATGTCTGAATAGAATTTACGGAAGAAGAATAAAGTCTGAAAATCTTGATATAAAAGAAATAAAAATTTTAAAAGGCGGTTCGCAATCGTTGAAATATAATAATGCCGGAATTGTTGAAATTACGCTTAACAATTTTGATCCTTCAAAAATTAAAGAACTGGCTGCCGCGTATATTGATTCGGCGGCAAGATACGGATTTGCCGTAAGAGAAAGCGTTTTCAGATACATAGACGATTTTAACGTATCGGCAGATAAAAAAGACAGAATAAATAATTTTATAAGCATAATTGAATCCCAGAAAAACATAAGCTGTCAGCTTATTCTTGATTATGAAGTTTACAGACAGCTTGTGTCGGATATAGGACTTGAAAAATTTAATGAAATACTGTCGCAGGCAAAATCAAAAAATGTTTCGGTTTATGTTTTTGTTGCATCCGAGTTGCAAAAAACGGATATATCCGGTAATTCTTTGCTGTTCGGTTTTGTTGAAAATACAGACGGCAAATATTTTATTACGGATAATTTTACAAAAGATTCTTCAGAAGCCGCTTTTGCTTCGGATTGCGACAGCGTTCAAAAAATAATTTCATTCATGGAAGCAAATATTGCAAAGCAGCCGGTTATATTTAAAAACAGTCTTATCAAAAAAGCCGTTGATTCGGAACAGGACACTGTTTTGACCGGCATATTAAGAGATATTTTTTCGGCGGGCCGTTTAATAAATGCGATATCAGCCGCTAAATCAAAATATTCGGCGGGAAAAATTGCCAAAACTTTTAGCGTAAAAGAACTTTCCGAAAGTTTTGACGACAATACGTTTGACCGGATAAAACAATTGTACGGAACTTATGTAAATTTATCGGACGGAGAAGAACTTAAAGCAAAACTGTATGCCGAAATAATTGCTTTGCTGGGCATGAATAACGCGGGTTTGAAAAGATTTTTTGCCGTTAACGCTTTATCAGACGGCGGCGCGGCTTCTGTCTTTATCGATTTGATAATTTTCAGAATAGCGGCCGCAAAGCAGCTTGCTCTTGAAGGCAAAACCACGGGTCTTAAAAACCGCGAGTATGAAGATATTCTGGCAAAAGCCTTAAAAATAATGATGTTTGATATCGGCAACGATACCGGTGATGATATGGATTCTGAAGTTATAAGGCTTGCCGGCGTTCCGAATTCTTATGAAAAAGAAAAGAATCTGGCTGATTATCTTAAAAACAATATAGGAACGCTCACGCAGAGAGCTTTTTCAAACACAGAACCTGACGCGCGCGCTGTAAATACCCTGATATTTCTTATTCCGTTTGCCGAAGCTAACGATATTGAAATAGATATAACAAAACTTGCCGTTGATCAGAAAGATATAATTATAAAAGCAAAAGCAGTCCTTTCTGCGGCTTAATTTTGCCGTATTTTTACATTAAAAAACGTTTGTGCCGGTATTTCTTTGACACTCTACCTTTTTTTTTATAAAATTCTCTTCTATGGTAAGCAAATTTAACGCTTTTTTTATTACGATTGAAGGATGCGAAGGCTGCGGTAAATCAACACAATCTAAGCTTCTAAAAAAATATTTAAAAAACAAGGGTTTTAACGCGGTTTTGACAAGAGAGCCGGGCGGCAGTACTGTCGCCGAACAGGTAAGAAATATTCTTTTAAATCCAAAACTTAAAATTGCCCCGTTATGCGAACTTATGCTTTATGAATCGGCTAGAGTCCAGCATATTGAAGATATAGTCAAACCGAATCTGGAAAAAGGACGCATTGTCATTTGCGACAGATTTACCGATTCTACAATAGCCTATCAGGGATACGGGCGTAAAATAGACATAAAAACAATTGAAAAATTAAATGATATAGCGACAATAGGAATTAAGCCGGATTTAACGATATATCTTGATATAGACCCTAAAATAGGAATTGCCAGAGCGAAAGCAAAAAAATGTTTTGATAACGGCGACAGAATTGAAAGAGAGAATATAAAATTCCACAATGATGTGCGCAGAGGTTTTCTTGCGCTTGCTAAAAAATATCCTAAAAGAATCAAAACTATAAAAACAGAACCGACGGTAAAGGATACCCGGATTTTAATAAATGCTGAAATTGAAAAATTTTTAAGCAAAAGAAAAAAGAATGTTTAGAAATATAATCGCCCAGAATAAGGCAAAAAAAATCATTACCGAACAAATAAAAAACAATAAAATACCGCACGCTTATCTTTTCATAGGCGAAGACGGCATAGGCAAAAGAAAAACCGCGCTGGAATTCGCAAAGATTTTGAATTGCACGATAAACGATTATTCAAAAACCGATATAGGCGCGTGCGGACACTGCGCGGCATGTGAAATGATAAGCAAGGATTCTTATCCCGATTTGCATATGATAAATTTTGCAAAACAGGAAGAAATGCCAGACGGAGAGGGTGAAAAAACAAAGCTCGGGATAGATCTCATAAGGTATATGCAGAAATACGTTTATATGAAATCCGCCGAAGGCAAATGGAAAATTTTTATCATAGAGCCGGCCGAAAAACTTACGATAGACGCATTTAACAGTTTGTTAAAAACGCTGGAAGAGCCTCCGGAACACACTATTTTAATTCTTATAGCAAAACACAGGGAGACGATTCCTACTACGATATTGTCAAGAACGCAAACCGTTTTTTTTCAGCCTTTGCCTAAAGACGAGATTATAAAATATTTACAACAGCAGCATTCTTTGGATGAAGAAACGGCGTCAAAAATAGCGGAAGACGCTGAGGGTTCGTTTGGCAAAGCCGAATATCTGATGTTGAACACTCAAAACGAATATGCGTCTTTATGGAAAGAACTTATAAGCAAAAAGATGCCGGCGGCTGATTTGCTTGAAAAAAGCAGGCAGGTTTCAAGAGACAGAGAAACGGCGTTGTCGGTTTTGGATATAATTACGGAAAACGCAATGAAAAGTTTCAGGGAAAACCCCGAAAAATATATTGATATTATTGAAAAATTATCGGAACATAAGATATACTTAACAAGAAACGCAAATCCAAATGCGGTTTTAGATAATTTATTTTTATATATAAATTCAAAAACGGTTTAAACGGAGAATTCAATGCCAAGAGTAGTCGGAGTAATTGTAAGAAAAATTAAAGAAAAGATATATGCCCAGCCAAAACATTTGACTTTGGAACTTAATGAGACTGTGATAGTTGAAACGGAACACGGCGTGGAATTTGGTTTTGTCTGCGAAAAAGAAAAAGAAATGGCGCAGCCGGCGGACGTTAAGTTCGGAACTGTTATAAGAAAAGCCAATGAGCACGATATAAAGAGGCTTGAAAATAATGAGCATAAAAATGATTTGGCGTGGGATAAGGTTTATGAAAAAATATCCGAAATGAAGCTTGATATGAAGCTTACAAGCGTGAACTATACTTTTGACAGAACGAAGCTTTTTATATATTACACTTCCGAAACAAGAGTTGATTTCAGAGAATTCATAAAAGTTTTGGGCCACGCTTTAAAAACAAGAATTCAGATGGTTCAGATAGGAGTAAGAGACGAGTCAAAAATTATAGGCGGTATAGGAACATGCGGCCAGCAGCTTTGCTGCAAAGTTTTTCTTAAAGATTTTAATTCGGTTACGATAGATATGGCTAAAGACCAGGATTTATCGCTTAATACTTCAAAATTATCCGGTCTTTGCGGCAGGCTTATGTGCTGTCTTGCTTACGAACACGAATTATACGCGAAAATGAAACAGTCGCTGCCTGAAGTCGGCTCTGTTGTAAGCACCCCTTCCGGCAAAGGGAAACTCAATTCAATCAACTGCATAAAAGAAACGGCTACTGTTTTTCTTGAAGAAGGAACATCAAAAGTATTTAAAATATCTCAAATAAAAAAAATAGGAAATAACGGAGAAAAAAATGAACATTCCAAGTAATTTGTTTTACGCAAAAACGCATGAATGGGCCAGAAAAGAAGGCAGCAAAGTATATGTCGGTATTACAGATCACGCCCAGCATGAAATAACCGATATCGTACACGTTGAACTTCCGGAAGTGGGTAAAAAATTTAAAAAAACGCAGCCTTGCGCCGTAGTTGAATCGGTAAAATCGGCTTTTGACATATACAGTCCGGTTTCCGGCACCGTAGTTGAAGTCAACGATGCGGTTTTATCAAGCCCGGAGCTTATAAACCAGTCTCCTTACGAGAAAGGCTTTTTCTTCGCGATAGAACTTGAAAATGAAAATGATTTGAAAGATTTACTTTCTGCGGAAGATTACAAAAAATCAATATAAAATAATAAGGCGAAAAAATGAATTATATACCGGTAAGCAAACAAGATAAACAAAAGATGCTTGAAGTTACAGGCGTAAAAACGGAAGAAGAACTTATTTCAAAACAGATTCCCGAAAAAGTAAGAGCGTCAAAAATTAATCTGTCAGACGGCATAAGCGAACTTAAAGTTTTGGAATTATTTAAACAATACGGTTCAAAAAACAAAAGCTCGGCGGCATGTTTCAGAGGCGCCGGCATATACGACCATTTTGTTCCTGCCGCTGTTGACGAAATAACCGGAAGATCTGATTTCTGGACGGCCTATACTCCGTATCAGGCAGAGGCAAGCCAGGGTACTCTTCAGGCTATTTTTGAATACCAGAGCATTATATGCGAATTGACGGGACTTGATACTTCAAACGCTTCAATGTACGATGGCGCAACGGCGGCGGCCGAAGCGGCTCTTCTTGCGGTAAGAACATCAAAAAAAAATAAAATAGCCGTGGCGGAAACTCTGAATCCTCAGTACATAGAAGTTATTGAAACTTATCTAAAAAAACAAAACGTTAAAATAATAAAAATTGAATCCGACGAAAAAACAGGTGCGGTTAATATTTCTGATTTGCAGAATAAAACTGACGTTGATACGGCATGCGTAATGGTTCAGTCTCCGAATTTCTTCGGAGTTATTGAAGATATGCAGGCGTTATCCGATATCGCAAAATCAAAAAATGCTCTTTTTGCGGCAGTCGTAAATCCGGCTTCGCTCGGGTTATTGAAAACCCCGGGAGAATACGGAGCCGATATCGCCGTCGGAGAAGGACAGCCTCTCGGCAATAAAATGCATTTCGGCGGTTCCACGTTCGGATTTATGGCCGTTAAGAAATCTCTCGAATGGAAAATGCCCGGCAGAGTTGTGGGAAAAACTACCGATAAAAACGGACGGACGGGTTTTGTTTTGACTCTTCAGTCAAGAGAACAGCACATCAGAAGAGAAAAAGCCACGTCAAATATATGCACCAATTCAGCTCTTAATGCCCTTGCGGCCTGCGTATATACGGCGGTTTTAGGTAAAAGCGGTCTTAAAGAACTTGCCGAAACTAATATTTCAAAAGCAAGATACGCTTTTAACAAAATAAAAAATATTGAAGGTTTTACGCCTTTATTTGAAAACGGAATTTTCTTTAACGAGTTTGTTTTTAAAACGACGAAAAATATAAAAAAAATAGAAAAAGAGCTTCTTAAAAATAACATAATCGGTCCGCTTTCTCTTGCGTTCTGCGGCAAAAAATATAAAGACTGCTTAATGTTTGCGGTAACCGAAAAAAGAACAAAAAACGAAATAGACGCTCTTGCCGATATAATAGCAAACGTAAAATAGGATCAGAGGACAAAAATGAATAAAATTTTAAATGAAATAAATTCAGACAGAGAAACTCAAATATTTGACTGCGATGTTGAAAATGATATTGCTCTTGATGAAAAATACAGAAGAAAAAATAATCCGAATATCCCGGATCTTGCGGAAGGAACCGTTGTCAGGCATTATACGGCGCTTTCAAGAAAAAATTACGCTTTAAGCACAACTTTTTATCCGCTCGGTTCATGCACGATGAAATATAATCCTATAATAAACGAAAAAATAGCTTCATGCGCAAAGTTTGCCGAAGTACATCCTCTGCAGCCTGAAAACACGGTTCAGGGAAGTCTTGAAGTAATGTTTGAACTTGAAAAAGCTTTATGCGAAATTTCGGGTATGGATAATTTTACGCTGCAGCCGGCAGCAGGCGCGCACGGCGAGCATACGGGCCTTTTAATAATATCGGAATATTTTAAAAGCAAAAAAGAAAAAAGAACAAAAATAATAGTTCCCGATTCCGCGCACGGAACAAATCCGGCGTCGGCAAATCTTTCGGGTTTTGAAGTTATATCTTTAAAATCCGAACCTGACGGAACTTTATCGCCTGACAAATTGAAAGAAATTTTAACTCCCGAAATTGCATGCATCATGATGACAAACCCGAATACTTTGGGCGTATTTGAAAAACATATTCCCGAAATCGCCGAAATCATGCATGCAAACGGTTCTCTTTTATATTATGACGGCGCCAATCTTAATGCCGTTATGGGCATAGCAAGACCGGGAGATATGGGTTTTGACGTTATGCACATAAATCTGCATAAAACTTTCTCAACTCCGCACGGCGGAGGCGGACCCGGTTCGGGACCGGTCGGAGTAAAATCTTTTCTTAAAGATTTTCTGCCTGTTCCTACTGTAGTAAATGAAAGCGGAGTATTTAAATTAAATTATAAAAATAAAAAGACGTCAGTCGGACAAATGAAAGCTTTTTACGGTAACTTTCCCGTATTGCTGAAGGCTTTTGTTTATATTAAATCGGTAGGCGGAAACGGTTTGAAAGAAGCTTCCGTTCAGGCTAATATAAACGCAAATTACGTTCTTAATCTTTTAAAAGATAAAGTCAGTATTCCTGCGGGAAACGTCTGTACGCATGAATTTGTTCTTTCTTCAAAAGGCCGTTTGGGCGAGGGAGTAAGAACTTTGGACGTCGCAAAGAGGCTTCTTGATTACGGATATTATGCTCCGACGATATATTTTCCTCTTATAGTTGAAGAGGCTATGATGATAGAACCCACGGAAACCGAATCTAAACAGACTCTTGACGAGTTTGTAAAGGTTTTGGCTGAAATAATAGAAGAATCAAAAAATAATCCGGAAATCATTAAAAACGCTCCTTCAAAAACGCCTGTTTCAAGGCTTAACGAAGTTGAAGCCGCAAGAAATCCGAAACTGCGCTGGTAATAAAAATGGAAATGATTATTTTTTTTAAAGCGGTATTTTTGGGGATTGTAGAAGGCTTAACCGAATTTATTCCGGTTTCTTCAACGGGCCATCTTATAGTGGCGTCAGACCTTCTTAAATTTAACGATGATTTTGCCAAACTTTTTGAAGTTGTTATACAACTGGGGGCTATTCTTGCCGTCGTGTGGCTTTACAGAGAAAAAATAATAAAGCTTGTTTTTAGTATTTTTTCCGATAAGAAATCTTTTTCGTTCGGCATTAATCTTTTAATCGCTTTTATACCCGCTTCGATTGTCGGCTTTTTATTTCACGGCGTTATAAAACAGTATTTGTTTAATCCGATGACTGTGGCGGCTGCTTTGGTTATAGGAGGAATAATAATTATAATAATTGAAAAATTAAATATAAAAGAAACGACGGGCGAAGCGCTTGATATAAGCAGAAAATCAGCGCTTATAGTAGGTCTTTCCCAGATACTTTCTCTTATACCGGGCGTTTCAAGATCAGCTTCAACTATAATGGGCGGAGTTTGTTCGGGTCTTTCAAGAAAAGCCGCCGCAGAGTTTTCATTCTTTCTTGCAATACCGATAATGTTTGCGGCAACGTGTTATGATTTGTATAAAAGTTCCGATGTTATAAATTCTCAGGCGGCGTTAAGCATACTTATCGGTTTTATCGCGGCTTTTATATCCGCGCTTATCGTTATTAAATGGTTTATAAAATTTATATCGTCGCATGATTTTAAAATATTTGCTTATTACAGAATAATTTTCGGCATATTGCTGCTGTTATTATATTATTTTATATAGGGTAACCATGAAAAAGATTTTGCATTATCCTTTTACGCTTTCAAGAAAAATGTACGATTGGACTATCCATTGGGCAAAAACAAAATACGCCGAATACGCGCTTTTCTGCATATCTTTTGCCGAAAGTTCTTTTTTCCCTGTACCGCCTGACGTTTTGCTGATACCGATGGTAATTTCAGACAGAAAAAAGTGGTTCAGAACGGCCCTTATCTGTTCAATCGCGTCGGTTTTGGGAGCGATGCTCGGTTATTACATAGGTTATGCATTATTTGAACTTATAGGCAAAAAAATAGTTGAAATGTACAATATGCAGCAGATTGTTGATGTTTTAAGAGCAAAATATGAAGCCCATGCTTTTATAACGGTTTTTACGGCTGCTTTTACTCCCATTCCTTTTAAAGCCATAACCATTACGGCAGGTCTTTTTAAAATTTCGTTATTTTCTCTTTTTATAGGTTCTGCAATAGGACGATCGGCAAGATTTTTTATTGTCGCGGGTCTTATAAGAATATACGGAGAAAAAATACAGACTTTTATAGAAAAATATTTTAATCTTTTAACGGTCGTATTTATGGTTCTTCTTATAGGCGGTTTTTTTGCTTTAAAATTATTTAAATGAGGTACGCCTTATGAAAACGGTAATAATAGGCGGCGGAGCAGGCGGAGCAAGCTGCGCGGCAAGATTAAGAAGGCTTGATGAAAAAGCGGAAATTCTAATTTTAGAAGCTACTGATGAAATTTCAATAGCAAACTGCGGACTTCCGTATTACTGTTCAGGAGTTATAAGCGAAAGAGAAAGAATACTTGTATCAAATCCCCAGACGTTTAAAAATCTGTTAAACGTTGAAGTAAAACTCAATTCAAAAGTTGTTTCCATAGACAGAAAAAATAGAAAAGTTAAAGTGTCAGACGGAACCGAAATTGATTATGATAAACTTGTCCTTGCAACCGGAGCCTCTGCCGTAAAGCCTCCCGTAAAAGGAATAGATAATCCTAAAATATTTACTATAAGAACCTTATCCGACGCAGACAAAATAAAAAATTACATATCGGCAAACAACGTGAAAAAAGCGGCCGTTATAGGCGGCGGCTTTATCGGCGTTGAAATGGCTGAAAATTTTATTGAAGCCGGCATAGACACTTCTCTTATAGAGATGCTTCCGCAGATTCTTGCTCCGGTTGACGAAGATATAGTCTGTTTTGCCCAGAATGAGATGAGAATGCGCGGATGTTCTCTGATATTAAACGACGGCGTTAAAAGTTTTTCAGATAATGAAATTGAATTAAATTCGGGGAGAAAAATATCTTATGATATAGCCGTGCTTGCAATAGGAGTAAAACCGGAAACTCAGCTTGCAAAAGAATGCGGACTTGAACTTGGCATAAACGGAGCCGTAAAGACAGATTCGTCAATGAAAACGTCGGACGATAATATTTATGCCTGCGGAGACAGCGTTGAAGTCGTTGATTTTGTTACTAAAAAACCTGCGCTTATTCCTCTTGCGGGTCCTGCAAACAGACAGGGAAGAATAATTGCCGATAATATAGCAGGTTTGAAGTCGGTTTATAAAGACAGCCAGAGTACGGCGATAGTAAAAGTTTTCAATAAAACTATCGCTTCAACAGGTAAAAATGAAAAATATCTTAAACAGAATAAAATTGATTATAAGAAAGTTTTAATATGGGGCAATTCTCACGCCGGTTATTATCCGGATGCCGTGCCGTTGGTTTTAAAACTTATATTTGACGCCGGCGGTAAAATATTGGGAGCCCAGGGCGCGGGAGCCGAAGGCGTTGATAAAAGAATTGACGTTATAGCTTCCGTAATGAGAAACGGCGGGAAAGTACAGGAGCTTACGGACAGTGAATTATGCTATGCGCCTCCTTATTCAAGCGCAAAAGATCCTGTCAATATTTTGGGTATGGCTGCCGATAATATTCTTAAAGGTTTTGTAAAACCGGCTTTTTACGAAGATTTGAAAGACTCATATCTTATAGACGTAAGACCTGCAGAATCTTTTGAAATGAAAACTATTGAAGGCGCAGTCAATATTCCCGCGGTGCAGCTGAGAGAAAGGCTCGGCGACATACCGAAAGACAGAAAAGTTATTTTATTCTGCGTAAAAGGGTTTACAAGTTATATAGCGGCAAGGATTCTTATGCAGAACGGATTTGACAATGTTTATTCTTATGCGGGCGGAAAGACGCTTTACGATGAAACTGTAAAAGATAAAACCGGAGTTTTAACAATGAATAAAACCGATAAAAAAGATGAAATGAAAAATGCCGGCAATATTATAAAAATAGACGCCTGCGGAATGCAGTGCCCCGGTCCTGTAATGAAGCTTGCGGCAGCAATAAAAAATATGAAAGAAGGGGAATATCTTGAAATATCAACTACCGACTGCGGTTTCGGTTCGGATATAGAAGGCTGGTGCCAAACTACTGGCAATACTCTTATAAATGTTGAAAATAACGGAAAAACCGTTAAGGCCGTAATAAGAAAGGGAAAATCTGCACCGGACAAGTCCGTAAATCAGGCTAACGCACAGACTATAGTCGTGTTTTCAAATGATTTAGACAAGGTTATTGCCTCAATGATTATAGCGAACGGAGCAAAAGCGAGCGGCAAAGAAGTGACTTTATTTTTTACTTTCTGGGGTTTGAATGTTTTAAGAAAACCCAAAGCCTGTTCACAAGATAAATCTTTTCTTGATAAAATATTTTCAATGATGATGCCTAAAGGCGCGGACAAACTTGCATTGTCTAAACTTAATATGTTCGGTATCGGAACTCTTATGATGAAATATGTTATGAAAAAGAAAAACGTCGCTTCTTTAAACGAGCTGATAGATCAGGCAAAGAAAAACGGTGTAAAATTTATAGCATGTACGATGTCAATGGATATAATGGGTATAAAAAAAGAGGAGCTTATTGACGGAATAGAATACGCCGGCGTGGCCAAATATATATCCGAGTCGGACGGAGCAAACAGCAATTTGTTTATATAAAAATAAAATTGAAAAAATACGGGTAAATTGTTAAAATTATAAAAATTTTTAACCGGAGAACTGCAATGGAATTATTCAAGATGGCGAAAGAAGCGATGTCAATGAGAAGCAAACTCAAAGATATGGAAAGAGCGTTAAAAGCAAAAGTCATGGAAGTTAATTATAAAAACATTATAATTACAATTAATGCCAAGAGCGAAGTTATTGATATAAAACTTCCGGAAGATATAATGCAAAAATCAGTTAAAGACGTTGAAAAACTGATGGTATCGGCAATGCAGGAAGCGGTAAAGAAATCGCAGGAAGTAATGGCGGAAGAATCAAAGAAATTTATGGGCGGAATGAATATTCCGGGTCTGAACTAATATATAAAACGGCCGCAAAACGGGGCTTAAATGAATAAAGAACAGGAATTAAAAACAATGTCGGTGCTTGCGCTGGCAATGATTCTTGCTTTTGTAATATTTAAAGTCAAAATTTTTCTCGTTCTTGCGGCTGCTTTTCTTTTCATAAGCCTTTTCATCCCTAAATTATCATTGTTAATCGCGTCTTGGTGGATGAAATTTGCCGGTTTTTTAGGCAAAATAAACACTAAAATAATTATTTTTATCGCATATTATTTTTGCCTCGTCCCTCTTGCTTTTATTTACAGGTTTTTTAATAAAAAAGAAGTCGCTGAATATTTTGATAAAAAAGAACATTCCTATTTCAAAGACATCAATAAAAAATACGAAAAAAAAGATCTTGAAAAAATGTGGTAAACGGGACAATACCGCAAGCAATGAAAAAAAATTTATTGATTATTTCACCTTCAATGCCGCAAATTAATACTAACGCCGGCGATTGGCGCGTTTTTACGCTGACGCGTGAACTGTCTAAATATTTTAATATTTTTTTTATGCCGTTAAAAACAAGGGCGGCAGATTCAAAATATATTCAATGTTTAAAAAATATAATACCGGTTAAAACAATAAAAGCCGGCGCTAAATTTTCAGATTTTATAAATAAAAACAAGATAGAAACGGTAATAGCGGAAAAATACTGGGATATTCCTTTTGATACCCGTGAATATATGCCTCTTGTAAAAAAATCGGTTGTTGACGTGCATGAAATAGGTTTTAAAAAATCCGATGCGTGGTCGCAAAAAGAAGATATTAAAAATAATAAAATATATAAAGCAAAAGAATTATTATTTTATAAACAGGCCGGTATGTTAATCGCAATAAGCGCCGAAGAACAAAAAGAACTGAAAAAATATTTTCCGGATAAAAAAATTATAGTTGTTCCGACATGTACGGAAATAAAAAAAACGCATAAAAGATTTTGCGAAAGAAAAGATATATGTTATTTCGGTTTTTTTAAACATAAGCCGAATGCTGACGCCGTCAACTATTTTATAAAAAATATTTTTCCGCGGTTTTCGGATGATAATCCTGAAATTAAATTCTATATTTTGGGAAAAGGGGCTTCTGTATTCAACGGCAGGCATAAAAATATAAAAACAAAAGAAAATATAAAAGATATTAATGAAGAACTGTCCAAATACAGAGTTTTTGTATGTCCTTTAAGATACGGCGCCGGCGTAAAAAAGAAAGTTTTAGATGCAATGGCGTCAAAAACTCCTCTAATATCCACAAAATTCGGATACGAAGGCATTATAGGTATGTTAAAACAGTCGGTTTCTTTACAGCCTGATGAGTTTATTAAAAAAACAGACGAATTATATAGAAATAAAAATATCTGGAATAAAGTATCAAACCATAATTTTAAAATTGTCAAAAAATATTATTCAATGGCATCATTTGAACGGTATGTAAAAAATTTAATAAAGCATTTATAAATATATTTAGATGAAAAAAGGCAGCAGGCTTTTTTCAATAAAAAGACGGAAGGGGGAGAGTATGAAAAAGATTTTGATGTCATTTGTTGCCTGTTTTGTGTTGGCAACATTTGTTTACTCCGAAGACGTTGCAAAAATGCCTTTAATCGGAGACGATGCTCCGGCGTTTAAAGCCAAAACTACCCAGGGGGAAATAAATTTTCCAGCCGATTACACGGGCAAATGGGTAATTCTGTTTTCTCATCCCGCCGATTTTACGCCCGTATGCACAACGGAATTTATGACGTTTGCTTCAATGATGGATGAATTTAAGGCGCTCAATACCGAACTTATAGGATTGTCGATTGATTCAATTTATTCGCATATCGCATGGCTTAGAACAATACAGGGAATTGAATATAAAAAAATGAAAGGAATTGAGGTAAAATTCCCGCTTATTGAAGATATAAAAATGGAAGTCGCAAAAAAATACGGCATGATACAGCCTAATTCGTCAACTACACAGGCCGTAAGAGCGGTTTTTATAATAGATCCTAAGGCAAAAATACGCTGCATACTCTATTATCCGTCGTCAACCGGAAGAAATTTTGACGAAATCAAAAGAATTATACTTGCTCTTCAAAAAGCTGACGCCGACGGCGTCGCTACTCCGGCAAATTGGAATCCCGGAGACGACGTTATAGTTCCGCCTCCCGGATCATGCGGAACCGCAAAAGACAGAATGAGTTCCAAAGATAAAGACATGAAATGCATAGACTGGTTTTTGTGTTTGAAAAAAGACGTTCCTGCAAAAGACGACAAAAAAGCTGACGTAAAGAAAAAATAAACAGGAAAAATAAAAAACGCTCTTTTAATTTAACAAAAGAGCGTTTTTTATTTGTATTGAAATTTTAAAGTTCTATTATATCGCCTTCGTCAATATTTGCAAAACTTTGTCCGAAAACTTCCTTTATGTATTCAACGGCGCGTTTTCCGGTGCAGTGCATAGGTATAATTCTTTTTATGCCGTATTCATGAAGATTATTTATTATAAGTTTGTTCGTATTTTCGTCATTGTCTTTCAGATGGAATCCGCCTATCAGAGTATGAATGTTTTCATTAAAATCACGTTTGATTTTTTTAACGATATTATCTATGCCGGGATGGGCGCATCCGCATATTACCGATAAACCGTTGTCTGTTTTTACCACAAGCGACTGCTCGCAGATTTTATTGCCGTGCAGATAACCGCACAGCGTTTCGGATATGAAAACATTATTTTTGATTTCGGTTATTTTATTTGTTTCAATGAATTTAATATTCGGCGAAGAAATGCTTTCCTTTATTTTCCGGCTGAATCCGTCCGGTATATAAACTGTCAGCTCTTTTTGAGCCGTTGTTAAATATTTGAATCCGTTGACGTGATCCCAATGTTCATGCGATAAGATGACGCTTTTTATTTTTTTTATGTCCACGTCAAATTTTTCAAGATTCTGCTTGAAAATATCGGCCCTTCCGAATGCGTCAAAAAGAATCTCGTCGTCAAGCAAAAAAGATACGCCCCATCGTCTCACGAAACGCTGCCATTTTGTCGCGCCTTCTGCAAGAATTGTCAGTTTCATTCAATTTCCTTTGCTTTTTTAAAGAATGTGCTGTATGTAAGCGACAGCCCGGTATACAGATTTTCGCCTCTGCCGGAAAAATGTTTCGCTTCGGCTGCATAATAATTTATAAAAGGGGCAAGCGAAAGATTTTTATATAACATTACGTCAAGCCTTACATCCAATTCAAGTTCGTACTGCAAATCGGTTATTCGTTCGGTTGATTCGCTTAAGTAGTTTCTGTAATAACCGAATGATACTACTTTTAAGCCTTCTCTGATGGGATTTTCAAGTTTAAAGCCGGTTTCCACCGCGAATTTTGAAGTTTCCGGATCATAGGTGTAATCGGCTTCGCCTACGGCCGAAACGTATAAGCTTTTAAGATATTTTCCTTCAAACAACTTCGCGCCCGCCATGCCTCTTATTATTTTTTTAAGAGGAGTGTTGTCCTGCGGGCTGAATTCGGTTTCGTAACCTATGTTTACAAAAGGGCCTGCTTCAAATCCGCCTAAAAAATCTTTAATGGTCCAAAGCCTGTATGTGTAATCCGTAGTAATTAATATTTTATCGGCATTTTCGTTTGTGATTTCGTCTTTCCCTACCGGACGCAGATAAGTTTTTCCGTATTCCATAAGCAGCGTGTTTGACCAGAACGATTTAGGCGCGAAATAATCAGCGGCAAAATTTAATGTTCCCTGAATTAATGTCTGCGAGTCAGATGTCAGCCTTGCGTTTGAAACGCCGGCGGCTTTGTATGTTTCGGCGTTTTGAACTTCAGTTGAACTGAAATTGAATGCGATTTTTTTAAGTTCAAGCTGCCATCCGTCTTTTAACGCGTACAAATTTTGCGCGGTAAACAATAACCCGATAAACAACGCGCATAACGATGTGATTTTAAATTTCATTAAGCCCTCCGTGCGATATTTTATTTTAAAAACGATTTAAAAGACATAAAAGTTACGGGATTTGCCATAATAGGCGGCAAATTTAACGCCGCTATAACTTTTCTGCAAAGTTCCGACGGTTCTTTTCTTTCCGAAACGGGAATATCATCAACCGCTTTTTTTATCTTTAAAAGATATTCAATGCTGTCTTCAAATATCATGCCGATCATATTGCCTTCATAAGATTTATCCCATGAAGAAAGAAGAAATTTTACGTTCTTAAAATTTGTCAGTTTTTTAACGGACAATATGCATTGCTGCAAATCTTCAAAGACTGGCATCTGTCCGGAAGACAAAACGGCGTCTCCGCAGAATAAAACATTATCCTGCTTTAAAAAATACGATACGGACCCTTTTGAATGTCCGGGAGTATGGCATACTTTTAATATTATGCCGTTTCCGAGATTTATTTCGTCATTGTCGTTTAAAATATTGTCAATTTTTACTGAACCCTCAACAAAATTATGAAAACCAGGAACCGGCCTTTCTTTATACTGCAATTCAACGTCCTGCGCCCAGTTTTTTTCGGCCCCGTGAATATGGATTTTGCAGCCGGTTTCTTCTTGTATTGATTTTGCCGAACCTATATGGTCCGGATGGGAATGCGTAAGAAAAATATTTTCAATGTCTTGCGGTTTTTTGCCTGTGTTTGCAATATAATCAAAAATTATTTTTTTTGAACCCGCGACGCCTGTGTCAATAAGACTTATTTTTTCGCCGGTTATTATATAAGAGTAAACGAATCTTTCGGCTGTCTGCGTCGGCGAAATATTGATTTTAAACGGTATTCTTAAAGCGTGGATATTTTGCGTTATTTTCATATTGAATTTCCCTTTTTATATTTTTACGTGAAGTTTGGCGTTATTAAACACGGAGTTATGTTCCGTCAGCTGTTCGATTTTTAAAAGGCGGTTGTATTTTGCCACTCGTTCCGAACGGGCCGGCGCGCCTGTTTTGATTTGTCCGCAGCCTGAGGCGACGGCGATGTCGGCAAGAAACGAATCTTCCGTTTCGCCCGAACGGTGCGAAAACATGCAGGAATATCCGTTATTTTTTGCAAGCTCAACGGTTTCAAGAGTTTCGGTAACCGTTCCTATCTGGTTAAGTTTTATAAGAATCGCGTTTGCGACGCCTTTATTTATGCCTTCCGCCAGTATTTTTTTATTTGTAACGAAAAGATCGTCTCCGACAAGCTGTATTTTTGACGAAAGTTCTTTCGTCAAAATTTTCCAGCCGTCCCAGTCGTTTTCCGAAAGAGCATCTTCAATTGAAACTATCGGATAAGCGGCTACAAGTTTTTTGTAATAATCAATCATTTCTTGTGAAGACAGTTTTTTCTTGTCGGCTTTCAGAATATATTTTTCGTTTTCGTAAAATTCGCTTGCCGCAGGATCAAGAGCTATGAAGATATCTCTGCCGGATTTAAATCCGGCCTTTTCAATACCGGTTATTATAAGTTCCAGAGCTTCTTCGTTTGAAGAAAGTTCGGGAGCAAATCCGCCTTCATCGCCCACTGACGTAAAATGACCTTTTGATTTAAGAACTGATTTTAAACTGTGGTAAGTTTCAACGGCATATCTGAAAGCTTCTTTAAAAGACGGAGCTCCGGCCGGACAAATCATAAATTCCTGAAAATCAACGTTGGTATCAGCGTGTTTGCCGCCGTTTAATATGTTCAGAAAAGGCAGAGGTATTCTTGTTTCATTTTCTTTTTTAAGATATTCAAAAACAGGTTTACCTGCGTTAAGCGCCGCCGCTTTTACAGCGGCTATTGAAACTCCCAAAATTGCGTTTGCGCCCAGCCTGCTTTTATTTTCGGTACCGTCAAGATTAATCATTGCGTCGTCTATCTCTTTTTGGTTTTCAGGATTTTTCCCTATAAGAACTGGAGCTATGATTTCGTTTATGTTTTTAACGGCCTTTAAAACGCCTTTTCCGTTAAAACGGTTTTTATCGCCGTCGCGCAGTTCAACGGCTTCTTTTGTGCCTGTTGAAGCGCCTGACGGCACGCCTGCCGTAGCCGAAATTCCGTTGTCAAGAATGATTTCGACTTCTATCGTGGGATTTCCTCTTGAATCAAAAATTTCTCTTCCGTAAATATTTTTAATTTTTATCACAAGAATCCTCTTTTTTGATATCGCTGTGGCGATATTTTATTACGCGGACTCTTTCAAGCGTGATAAGCCCTTCTGTAACAACAGAATCAAGAAACGGAATAATAGTGTTTAGTTTTTCTTCAACGTCAACAATTTCAATTATAACAGGCAAATCTTCCGATAACTGCAGTAATTTTGCGCTATGCACGCGGCTGTCCGCGCCGAAGCCCATAATTCCTCTTATAACGGTAGCGCCGGCAAGATTTAATTCTCTTGCTTTTAAAACGATCTGTTCGTATAAAGCTTTGCCTTTATAATTGTCCGATTCGCCTATAAATATTCTTAATAACATTCCTGCTTCGGGTAAATTCATTTTGCCCCTCCGTTACTTATATAGGTTCAATAATATTCTTGACAGAAAAAATCCTGCAAAAACCGCAACAAGCGTTAATGAAAAAGAAAGAATTATATTTATAAACGCGATATTGTATTCGCCGTCGCGTATAAGGTTAAAAGTTTCAAGGCTGAAAGATGAAAAAGTCGTGTATCCGCCCAAAACTCCTATAAATAAAAAGAGTCTCAGGTTGGGGGGGAATATAAAACGGTCAAAAAATACCCACAGAAATCCTATAGCAAAAGAACCGGATACATTTGCCACAAGAGTTCCTATCGGGAAAACGCCGTTTGAAAAACGGTAATCAAGGTTGCTTACTATATAACGCAGTATAGCGCCGAGTCCGCCGCCGAGTCCGATTACCAAAAATTTAAACATATTAAAGCCTCTTTTATATTGAATGCCGATATTATTTTAGCAAAAGATTTAACAATATCAAATCAATTCCGGTTATTTTAAATTATTATTTTCAAGCGCTTTCAGAACCGAACTCATTATTCGGTTAATAGCGCAGAACTTTTGAGGATTTTCAAATATAATCTCTTCCGACTGGACATAGCGGGAACCGTCAAGTTCATTTGCGCAGTTTTGTACAAGAGCCGCGGCCGATTCGGGAGTCGTTTCAAGATGAAACTGAAAAGCCAAAACTCTGTTGTCAAAAATAAATCCCTGATTTACGCATGCCTCGCTTTCGGCTATGGGTACGGCTTTCGGTGGAATGTCAAAGGTATCTCCGTGCCAGTGAAACGCTTCAAACTTATCCGGCATAACGTCCGATAAAACCGTATCTTTCGCTTCTTTTGTTTTTATAACCGGAAACCAGCCTATTTCGCGGTATTTGTTTTTATAAACTTTTGCTCCAAGCGCGTCCGCGATAAGCTGTGCCCCGAGACATATTCCGAGTACTGTTTTACCTGATAAAATCGCCTCTTTTATAAATTTTTTTTCTTCTTTGAGCCACGGATAGATTTCGTCGTCATAGATGCCCATAGGTCCGCCCATAACTATAAGCCAGTCAATATCTTTCGGCGAAACGTTAATTTCTTCATTATAAAGTTTTGTTGAAGTTATTTTATGGCATTTATGTTTAAGTTCACATTCAATGCTTCCAAGCCCTTCAAACGGCACATGCTGAAAATAATGCACTTTCATTTATTAACTCCTGAAAATAAATATAATTGTCAAAAATATTAATTAAGTTTTTTGAATATTATAAAATCTTTTATTTTTTATATCAAAAGTGTACCAATGTTTTATAGTTAAGGCACCAGCGCTAAATATCATAACTTTATCAAGTTCAGATATTTTATAGATATCTTCTTGATATTTTATTACTTCTTTTTCTATAGAATAACAAATAGTTTTTCGTTTTAACATAGTTTCTTGGTCTAAAAAATAAGCCGCAATAGATTTTTCATCTATAACTATTATTGCTACACTATCTTCATCTAAGTTTTTTTTGTTTTTAAGTTGATGAATTGTTGGCAATATTTTATCAAGAATTAAATGTCTGTGTGCAGATGTTGTATTAAGAAAAAAATTTGTTTTTCCTTTAAGTTGTTTTTCAAATGATTCTTTGTATTGTGGAACCCATTTAACTTCAATATTAACAATTTTCCCATCTTTTTTTATAACTATATCAGGACTATTAATATCCCAAGCTTGCATGTTAATTATTTGATAATTTTGTAATCTAAAAAAATCAGAAATTAAAAATTCTATAAATTTCCCATAGAAGATATTGAATTTTATATATTTTTTTATTTCCTCGTTTTCTTTAAGCCACATTAATTCGTTTAAATCTTTAATATATTGTTTTGTTAGTTTTATTTCATAATTAGAATCAATACAAAAGAAATTAAGTATATTTATTAAGTAATCAATTTGTTTGATTATTAATGCTTCAAGAAATAATGATTGGTAATTACTTGTAAGATCTTGTTTGGTATAAATTTCAGAATACTCATCCCAATTTGGAATAAATATTTTCATTACAGGTGTTTTTAACCATAATTTATGTAAATTGAAAATAATATCATCTAATATTTTCATTTTTCTCAAAATCAAGCGCCTGCGAATTTATGCAAAAGCGTTTTCCTGTTTCTGTCGGCCCGTCGTCAAACAAATGTCCTAAATGGCTGCCGCATCTTGAACAGATAACTTCGTCTCTTATCATATTATAGCTGTAATCTTTTCTTATTTTAACCGCCTCAGGCATAGCTTTGTCAAAACCGGGCCAGCCGCATTGCGTATTAAATTTTGAGTCCGATGCAAAAAGCCGCTGTCCGCAGGCTCCGCAGCGGTAAACGCCTTTTTCGTCAAATTTTACATATTTGCCGCTGAAAGGTTTTTCAGTTCCTTTTTTACGCATAATATTATATCTTTCTTTGCTTAATTTTTCTTTCCAGAATTTTTCTTTGTCAAAAAAATTTGTATGGCAAGACGGTCTTCCTTGTTTTTTGAAATATTTCTGGTGATATTCTTCCGCAGGGTAGAATTTTTCAAGTTTTACGACTTCAGTAACTATCGGGTTTTTTAAGAAAAGAGAATATTCCTTTATTTTTTCTTTTGCGGTTTCTGCCTGTTCGGGAATCGTATAAAAAATTGCGGAACGGTATTGAGAACCCATATCGGGACCCTGTCTGTTTTTTGTTGTAGAGTCGTGAGAACTGAAAAATATATCAAGCAGTTCGCCGTCTGATATTTTTTTGTCGTCGTAAATTATTTTGACTGCTTCGGCGTGTCCGGTCGTATCGGTGCAAACGTCTTCATACGTCGGATTTTCAAGAGTTCCGCCAGTATATCCGGCTTGCGTGGAGATGACTCCCGGCGTATTGTCAAAAACAGCCTGCACTCCCCAAAAACATCCTGCTGCAAGTATAATTTCTTTTAACATTTTTCTCCTATGATTTGCAAAAAAGAATTAAAATGGTTCCGCTTGTTATAAGTATAATTCCTATCCATTGCGTAAAACATAAGCTTTCTCCAAGAAATATTATGGATAATATAACGGCAAATATTATGCTGAATTTGTCAATAGGAGCTACGAGAGAGGCAGGCCCGGTCTGCAGAGCCCTGAAATAGCAAAGCCATGATAAACCGGTAGCAATACCGGATAGAATCAAAAATAAAAGACTGCTTTTATTTAATGAGGAAAAACTTTGCCATTCTTTTCTGGCGTTTATAATTAAAAAGATAAATATCAATATTACTATTGTTCTTATAAAAGTCGCCGTATTTGACGGAATATTTTTTACTCCGATTTTTGCAAGGACTGCGGTTAACCCCGCAAAAAAAGCAGAACCTAATGCGAATAGTTTCCAATCTGACATTTTTTTGCTCCGTTAATTATTTAAATTGCTTAAAATCCTAGTTGTGATTTCCGTCTTCCGGTTCCTGATGTATAAGAATAGAACATCGTTTTACGTGTGAGCAAATGCGATATTCAATATTTTCAGTTATAGTATGAACTTTGCTTATGTGAAGATTTGGAGCAAAGTGAATAGAAATTTCAATAAACGTGTCAGCTCCTGACTGTCTTATTCTTAAATCGTGATAAGATAAAACTTCAGGACATTCCTTTAATATTTTTTTTATTATTGGAATCAGTTCATCCGGCGCTTTGTCTAAAAGGTTATCAACTGCTTTTTTTCCCATTCTGTATGAAACGCCCAATACTATAAGCGCAACTGAAAGGGCAGCAATTGAATCTGCTCTGTGCCAACCAATCTGTGCGCAAACAAGTCCGAGCAGTACGACTAAAGAGCTCCAAATATCGGTGGAAAAATGCAAAGCATCAGCCTCCAATGCCTGACTGTTATGTTTTTTTGCGACTTTCAAAAGAGCCCGTGATCTTGAAAAATCAACAATAATTGAAAAAATAATAACAGCATAACTCCAAAATGTAACCTTAAGATGCACGTTTCCTGTTATTAATCTGTTGATTGCTTCATAAATAATCCATGCGCATGTTATAACAAGAAGAATAGTTTCAATAAGCGCCGATAAACTTTCTACCTTGCCGTGTCCGTAGTGATGAGATTTATCTGCAGGTTGGTCTGCAATGTGAACTGCAAAATATGTGACTATAGCTGCAACAAGGTCCAGTGCAGAATGTAAAGCTTCTGAAATTATACCGAGACTGCCCGTAAGTATACCTACTACAATTTTGGCGCCTGTAATAAAAACGGCGGCAATAACCGAAGATATCGCCACGTTCTTTTTTTCAACACTGCATAAGGCATCAACTTGTTTTGAATTCATATATTTCGTCTGATTATAGCATATTATTTTTAAAAGATTTATTATTCATCTATTGTGTCAGAAAAATAAAAAACATTATATGCTTTCAGTAAAAAAATATTTTTTTACAAGACAATAATATTATTGATATTATAATTTTTCAAATTTTTAGAACTTTAACAGATTATCCTTTAATACGGTTTTTATATCATATAGCGGTTTTAGTGGAACTTCATTCAATTCATCATTTGGGTCACTGTAATCAAAGGGGTTATCTAAATCTTTAATGAGCCAAATCATATAAATAGACATAAAGGAAATAATCAGCGTAAAAAATATTGATTCCCAAAAGGGTGTAATTTTTAATATTACCAATCCTACAATCAGGCAAAAAACAAGAGCATCTGCTATTATATATGCTGGTTCGCAAAAAATAGTTTCTCTGATAGAATCGGCACGAAGAATTAATTTTCTTATATTATTTTGTTCTTGTTTTAGTCTTGCCAAAAAATTTGGCTGTGTATAAGGCTCTAATGCTATGAAATATTCATTCATATCACTTATTTTTGTCATTATTATTTCCATTTTTTCCTTTTTATAAAACCAATTAATAATGTCATTTGATAAAACGGATATATATTTCATAAAATCTATTGACTGAGAACATTTTTTGACTTTATAAATACAGATAATCTCATCGCTGATTGTGGCTAAAGACGAAGAAATATCGCCGGGGATAGATTCGCTTGTTTTATAATCTGCCAATACTCCTGAAATTAAAAAACCTAACAAAAAAATAGTTGAGGCAACAATACTTGCAAAAAGTGGATTCATTGATAAAACTTCCAAATTGAAAAAATGTAAAATAATTTTTGTAATAATAATAACCGCTAAGATAGGTAATATTTTTATACCTATTATGCATCTGTTTTTTAAATGATTAGCATGAAAATCCATTCTTCCTCCTGTTTTATAGGTTCTATAGAACCCCTAATGTGAGTAATTATTTTTATATATGACTAAAAAATAATTGAGAAGAATAAAAATAATATACATATTACAAATACTAAGTATTTACAATGACGCATATTACTTAGCAAATTTCATGTTGTTTTGATTTACTATAAGTAGTACTTGAAATTCTTTTTATGCAGAAGAGTATGCTTCTTAACGGCACAATCATAATATAATAAAAAAAAGCTGTCAAGATGTTTTTCGCGAATTTTTAAGTGTGATTTTATTTCCGCACCCTTTGCCGAATTTATCGCTGTGCAAGAGACCGTCCGTAGCCCAGTTTTCTCTTTCAAATTCTTCAAATAAAATCGTTACCCATTCGCTTTTTACGTCAAGAATTTTTACAGCCGAATCCGTAACTGCTTTTACAAATTCGCGTTTTGTTTTAAGATTTCTTCCTTTTGCCATTTTTACGGTAATAATCGGCATTTCATATCTCCGTTTTATTTTTTTACAGATTTATCGCCGTCGTCAAAATTTACCGTCAGATGCGCGCCGTCGCAGAACGGTTTATTGTTTGAGTTGCCGCAGCGGCATAAAGTCACGCGGTTTCTTACTTCATATTTTTTTCCCGATTCCGATTCAATTTCAATGCCGCCTTTTACCCATAACGGTCCGCTGCATTCAGCCTGAGGATCTTCCGTAACGGTAATTGACGGCTCGTATTTGTTTTCAATAGGGTGTCCGGTTTTTTTGTCGTATATTACAAGTCTGCCGGCCGGACAGCTGCATGCCTGACGGATTGCCTCTTGTTTTGCTTCAGACTTTTTTGATTTTACAACCAATTTCCATGTTCCTGTTTTAGGATGGCAGAAACGGGCGACAGAGCATAAGTCTACCGCATCTTTCAGGATTATATCGTGCCCTTCAAAAGTTCTTGCCTGTTCAAGAAACGGTATTGCGCTTGCCGTTTCGGTTCCTTCAAAACCTGTTTTTACATGCGTTCCGTCGCAAAAAGGCATATTTTTTGAATTGCCGCATCTGCATAAAGCATAAGTTTCTTTGTTTGGATATTTTTCGGTTTCCGTCCATTTTTCAGGTTCGTCTTCTTTTCCTGTTTCGGCAATTTCTTTGTTAAGAGGAACATTGCCCGATACTATGTACGGCCCGTCTTTTGAGACGATGATTTTCGGCTTGTTCATGTTTGGCTCCGCGTTTAATAATTTTTATTAACGAGACGCAAATTTTTCTGAAAACAATATAAATGTTAATGCTATTAATACAAGAAAATTAATTAATCTTGCGATATTATTTGCTTTATCGGTCGGTTTTATGTCTCCTTCAAGTTCAAGCCCGTAAAATCTGAGGGATAATTTGAAATATTTGATTGTAAGATTTACAAATATGGACGGTTTTATTATGCCGAGAATAATTATGCAATATAAAATAACAAATAATATCAATACAGGCAAAGGCGTGTTATGCATAGAACCTCCGTGTATAATTTGAGACGTATATTGATTATATGCAATATTTTGAGTTAAGGCAACAATCCGTTATTTTTTAAACCGTTTTATGTTGTCAGCCCATGTCTGCATTAATTTTTTATTCTGCTGCAGTCTTGCGTCGCCCCATTTTTGCTGCTCAAACATCGGAAGTTCGTCCCAGTTAACGTTGATATAACTTATAAACGAAATTTTATAATCTTTAATGTATTTAAAAAGAGCGTTGATCCATGCAAGTTTGTTTTCAACGCTGTATCTGTTAAAAGGAGAACTTTCCGCAATCATTACCGGTTTCTTTTTATTAAACGCTATATCGCCTGCAATTTTGCGCTCTTTAACGGCCGAAACGTCAAAAAAAGAAATTCCTATCATGTCAACGCAGTCGTCGCCCGGATAATAACTTATAGGATTATACGGTTTTTTGCTGTCAGCGTTCCATGCGATAATATGCCATACAAAATGAACGTTTGTGACAGCGTTATTTTTTAAACGGTTTGCTATATAACGGTATGCATTGATATATTTTTCAGGATTATAGTCGTTTTCGGTATTATCGCATTCATAGCCTATGCGCAGATAAACGTCTTTGTTTGAATTTTTTATCCAGACGCCGAGTTTGTCTATGTTGTCATCAAAAGAGCCGTTTATAACTTCATCAAGCATATCTTTCATATAAAGTCCGATTTGAACAACTTTAATATCGGGATAGTTTTTAATCATATCGTCGGCATAATTAACGCCGGCGCCGTTATATGAAGGTTCGTCAAGTCCGCTTATTGAATTTATTGAGGTATAAACCATTATGCCGTCGGGTTTAATATCGGATTCTTTTAACGATGAGAAGAAATCTGAAATTGACTGGCTGTCCTGCCCTATAACGAAAATAGGTTTTGTTTTAATGATATCTGCTGAAGATAAAGAAAACATAACGGTTAATAAAAATAATGCCAAAAACAATTTTTTAAACATAACTTAATTATATCTAATTATTTTATATAAATTAACAGCTATTTTCTATTATCTTTCCAGTTCCACCATTTTAATTTTTCACTGTTGCGGCCGCCTTCGGCAAAATACACGGCGCAGCGGAAAACATAAAGCAAACATCTGTCCTGAACTTTTCCTGCAAACTTATTTGATTTTTCATAAATTTCTTGAGGATTTTTGCCTTTTAAATCATTAACCGAAAATATTCCTATATCGGTCAAATCTTCGGCTATTGATTTACCGACTCCGGGAATAATCATTAATTCTTTGATTGTTTTTGAGTTTTTAGTCATAGTTTTCATTTAAATTATAACAAATTATAAAAACTATAATTTTTTGAAATTAATATTTTGTATAATTATCCAAAATGGTTAGGGACTAAAATAGAATGGAAAATGAAGAAAAAATAAGATTTATTAATTATGAACCATCATGCGATGATATGATGAGGTCATGTTCTCATAAAAATATAGCTAATTCAATTATTAGAATAATAACAAAAACTGATAAAGGAATGGTAATAGGACTTGATGGAGAATATGGTTCTGGAAAATCTACTATTATTGAGATTATAGCCAAATTTAGCAAATCAGTAGAAGAACAAAAATCAAAAAATGCGGACAAAAAAGATATTTTCATTTTTAAGTTTGATGCTTGGGAACATGAAAATGATGCATTAAGAAGAATTTTTCTTGAAGGATTAATTAAAGAGGTTATGAAAGAGATTGAAAAAGAGAAAGAATCCAAGAAAGAATGTGTTGATAAATACAATCAAAAATTAGACGAGTTAATAAATCTTAAACAAGAAGTTTCAAATAGACTAAAAAATACAACTTTGAAAAAAAACATAACAACAAAATTATACACAAAAATAATTGCATTATCTGTTTTGTTAGTGCCACTTGGAGTTGCTTTGAATTCTCAAATAAAATTAATGTCTTCTGGGAAATTTGAAACTGGATATATGATAGTCATTGGTTTGCTTATTTTGCCAGTAATGGCAATATTACTATTCCCATTGTATAATCTTATTGAAAAATATATGAATCCATCGGACAAGAGCAAAGATATTAAAAAGGATTATGCTTTTTGTTCTGAAGAGATAATTGAGAGAAATCAAATTCATTCAAATATAGATAATACTTCTATAGAGTTTAATGATTATTTTAATCAAATAGTTAGATATATAAATGAAAATAATAAACATAAAAAAATAGTTGTAGTCATAGATAATTTAGATAGAATTGATGAAAATATTGTCTTAAAAATATGGCAAACCATACAAATATTTGTTCAAAATAAAAATAATAATATTTATACATTAATTCCTTTCGATTATAATAAAATGCGAAAGGTATGGAAAGATGAAGTATCATATTTTTTTGATAAATGTTTTCAGTTAATAATTGATGTCCCAAAGCCTATTTATTCTGATATTTCAGTATATTTTAAGGACAAAGCTAATGAGATTTTTGAAGATAAAGCAATTTGTAATACTGCTGAAATGTTAATTAGGAAATTTAATAAAAGCAATGATAATATTTTTACACCCCGAAAAATAAATAATTATCTAAATCAAATTAAAATGTTGCTAATTAGATTTGCAGGATATGATATAGATTTAAAAGTAATTATATTTTATGCGTATAAGAGGACACTAGAAAATAAGTCTGCAAAGGAATTAAGAAGTGCGTTAATAGATGGAAATTTAGTTATGGTAGGTGAAAAGTATTTATTTGATAGTCTTAAAGAATATGAATCTGATTTTGCAGCTATAATTTTTGGGATTAATAAGATAACGGCTCAACAACTATTATTGATAGAACAAATACGGAATACCCTTTATGAAGAAAAAGAGAAATTAAGTTTAATCGATATCTATAAAAAGAATACAGGTGTTTTTAGTAAATATTTACATGATGTTATTAGAAAAGATTCTGGAAATATATCGCTTATTTTAAAAGGTTCTGTCGTAATAAAAAGAACAATAGATGAAGGTCCGGATGAGTTAAAAGATATTTTGAAAAGTGAAGATTGTATAAAGCAATTTAAGAATGTTTTTTCAGATAATTTAAGCTTGCCATGGCCGCCTGATACTAAACAAGGACAAGAAATAGAACAATATGTAAACTTTATTGAGTTGATATTACAGGATAAAGAGGCTATTGAAAAATTTCATAAATTATACCTCAAAGCTATAACAAATTATTTAAATCAAAATAAAAGAAATGAGGTTATGAAATCACAAGCATTAGTAGAATTTATAAAAAAAATAATGCCGAAATATATGTCATATAATAAAATAAAAATTGAAAAAGTAGAATCTTTAAATGAAAGTTGGTTCAAAGCAATATTAATGGATGAGAGTAATTTGGAAGTTTTTAAATATATTTTGCCAGAATTTGATGATGATGAGATATTAGGATCGTTTCAGAACAATATAGCTAATTCAACGTATGTATTAAATATAATCAATTATTTAGTTCAAAAAAACCTTAACAATTATGGAGAGATAATTTATGTAGTAGTAGGTTTGTATTTTAAATATGCGTCATTAAGAAAGTTGCAAGAAACAGAGGATAACTTCAAAAAATCATTAAATAAATTAAGTGAAACTAAAAACTTTGAAATAAATATTAGTAATACTATTGAGCAACTTTACAATGAAAATATTGATTACACTAGTATACCATTAATTAATGATGTAAGAAATAAACTTATCAAAAAATATTCTTTAAATATTGAACCTAAATCATCAATTTAAAATCACACCCTGTTCAAAAAATCAAACAGGGTGCAATTTATTTGCGAATTAGTATTCTTTAAGTTTCTTTAACTGCTTTACTGATTTTGTAATCGTTTTCCAGCGTGCTTTTTCAACGGCGTTCGGTTTCATCGTCTGACGTGCCGCTAAATAAGCGTATTCTTTTTTTAACTTCAGAAAACTTTTATAACGGTCTTCGTCAAGATTTCCGTTTTTTAATGCTTCAAGCACGGCGCATCCCGGTTCGTTTATATGCGTACAGTCTCTGAAACGGCAGTTTACTGATAAGTCGTTAATATCGTCAAAAACTTTATTGACGCCTTTATCATCGCCCCAAACCTGCAGTTCTCTCATGCCGGGCGTATCAACAACCATCCCGCCTTCGGGAAGAAGTATCAATTCACGGAAAGTAGTAGTATGCCGTCCTCTGCTTCCCAAGTCGCTCACTTCTCCGGTTTTTAAATAATCTGTTTTAAGAAATGAATTTATGATAGTGGATTTTCCTACGCCTGATGAACCTAAAAACGCTATAGTCTCGCCAAATTTAATGTATTTTTTCAATTGTTCAACGTCGGTTTGACTATAAGCGCTTATAGCGTAAACATCGTAACCTTTTGCTATTGATTCAACTTCCGCTTTACGAGTATCAGCTTCCAAACATAAATCCGCTTTGTTTAAAATAATAACCGGCAAAGAGCCGCTGTCTGCGACTATTGAAAGATAGCGTTCAATTCGCCTGATATTAAAATTAGAATCAAGCCCTGTTATTATAAAAACCGTATCAATGTTTGCGGCGATTGCCTGTTCTTCGGTAACTTCGCCTGCTGTTTTTCTGCTGAATATTGTTTTCCTCGGTAAAACCGCGTGAAGCATTGCTTTTCGTTCGTTAGGAACAACGGAAGTTGCGACCCAGTCGCCTACTGTGGGGAATTTGTCGCTTGTTTCGTTTTCAAATCTGAATTTACCCGTTATCTCGCATAAAAATTCTCCGTGCTCGCTGAGGGCTACGTACTTGCCTCTGTTTTCTCTTATGATCCTCATTGCCGCGTAATTTTTATTTTTGTACTGCTCAAAATGCTCTTCAAAAAACGAATTCCATCCCAAATCGTTTTTGCTTATTTGCTGCTCTATATTCATGATTTATCCTTTAAGTTTTTAACTTATGTGTTTTTAAATACGCCCCGTTTCTTTTTACATCTCCCATACTCATAAATCTATCAATATAAACAATCATCCAATTCTCCTTTAAGAAAAAATTTTAACACACAAACATCACCCAAAATCTACAAAATATTTTGCTTTTAAACAAGAGAAATATAAGATTATGATTTATAGATTGGAAGGATAGAATAAATAAATATGATGATACTAATAAATTTTTATATTTTTCTGCTGTCGTATGCCCAATGCAATACTGCCTGTCTTTGTTTGCACCGGCAATTCCAATCGCCGGGATGACAATTGTTTTTTAGCTGCACAATGTGGCGTTTGATTGCTTTCCATCTTTTAATCTGCCTTTGGTCATCTTCATGTCTTCTGCCCATAAAATACCGGCAATACCATTGAAACCAGCCTCTCGGGTCATCAGGATGTATCCATCCTTTTTGACGCCATACCGATAAAGGCTGGCTGGCATTTACTCCAAAAAAATTAAGGTCCGGATCATGCTTTTCAGAGCATAATTTTGCCTTGATAAACCAGTCATTGGGAAATTCCGACATGCAGTCTGTCATATATTTTCCGCCGAATACGCCAAGTTCCAACATCTCTTTAGGAGTTAGCTGTGGTTTGAAGTTCGGGTCAAAATTTTTACCGGGTTTTTCTGAAATGAAGTACACATAATTTTTTTGCATTTTATCATTGACCGTAACTTTTTTCATATCCACCTCGTAAATGAGTATAAATGCGGTTAATAATAACAAAATCCGATAATTATCGGATAGTATAACGGCTTAGCGCGGCATAATAGCAAAAACGCCCCAGCCCAAATATTCACGCGTATAAGCGGCGTAGTGCTTTGGCTCTGATGTTAGTTTAGTGCGAACTTCTTTTGCTAATTCATCATTGGGATTAGCTTCAAGCCATAGGCGCATGGTAAGCCATTTTGCAGCCTCATATCTGTCCCACCCGTCTTGGTCAGCCAAGACCATTTCAACAACGTCATAACCAAGTTGTCCGAAAGAAGCCAGAAGTTCCGGAAGTATTAGAAAATCTGAAATTGAGTTGGCAAAACACTCCTTGGCAATAGTTTCTGTCGGAGGCAGCTGCCGCCAGTATGGCTCGCCTATAAGTATAATTCCTCCGTTATTCAAACTGCGTTCAAGAAGTTTAATAGTGCCCGCGACTCCGCCTCCGATCCAAGTTGCTCCGACACAGGCTGCTACGCCTACTTTCTCGTCAGAAACATAGCCTGCCGCATCGCCATGAATGAATTTAACTTTATCAGCGACGCCGAGTTCTTTTGCGCGGAGTTTTGCCTGCTCGGTAAACAATTGGCTCATATCAACGCCTGTGCCGGTGATTCTGTAATCGCGCGCCCAAGTGCAAAGCATTTCACCCGAACCGCTTCCGAGGTCTAATATTTTTGTTTCGGTTTTCAAACGCAATGCAGATCCTAGAGCGGCAAACTTTTCAGGCGTGAACGGGTTATGTATGCGGTGAGCGCTTTCTGTAATATTGAATATTCTTGGAATGTCCATTTTGTAAAATCTCCATGTTTAAATTTATTATTATAATCCTATGATAATAAAAATTTTTTTGCAAAGTTTTTTAAAATGGAGATGATATTAATTGTTATTGCGGCGAAAAAATCAGAAAACAAAAACAGGACCTATCAACAGGAATGAGTTTGTTTCATATTTGTCATTGAAACAGTCATACTTTACGGATATGCCGAGCTGTTTTGAAAGTAAAAAATCTAATCTGTTTCGGGTTGTAAACAGCGGATTTTCGCCGTTTTTAAAACGTGCGTATACTTTTGTGTCAAAGCGTATAAAATGAGTTATTTTAAATTCTGCTTTTATACCGGCCGTCATATAATCAATTGATACGGAAGAGTTTGAAGAAAAGCCGTTAACAGTCTTGCCGCCGATGAGCATACCTTCGGATGTCATTGAAGTTTCTACCTGCTCGTTTAAATAGCCTATAAACGGCGTAATTTTTTGTTTGCCGATATGAAATTGAACGCCTGCGATAGGATGAAATGCCCAAAAGGATGTATTAACATTGAGAGACAGAAGCGGCGCGATATCTTCGTGCGGCATTTTTGTAAAAACATTTATATAGTCCGCATAAAACCCGATCATTGGTCTGATACCGGATTCTTTCCCGAAATAATAAAGACCGTAAAACATATAGCCGTTTTCGTCGCTGTTATTAAGTTTTGAAAAATGGAACATGCCGCCTAATGTGTAATCAGGGCATGTATACATCATCATAAGAGCGGAAATTGGTCCCGAATCACTAAGCGTATTTGTTCCACCAGTGCCGGACTGGTATTGAATATCACTGTTAATACTTCCAAACATGGGGGAAACTAAAAAAATCCCAGCCTTCTCACCCGCTGATACCACCGATACACAAAATATAAAAGTTAATGATAATAAAACCAATCTTAATATTTTCAATTTAATCTCTTTTAATCAATAGTTTTATTTGAAGAAAATCTATTTCTATGTTCTTTTATCAGTTCTTTTGGTATCAATTTAACAGCAATGAAGATTAATAACGGAATAATAATAACATCGTCTAATTGTCCGATAACCGGAATAAAATCAGGAACCAAATCAATAGGATTAAGCGCATATGCAACAGCCAGTCCAAGGAATAATTTGCTTAACTTTGGCGTTCTTGAGTCCTTTAAAATAGCTTTATAAAATTTGATTTCTTGTTTAAATCTGTCAATCAGTTTGATTTTCATTTTAAATAATTATACAAATTCAGTTTTTTTATATTTTATGTATTATACCCTTGTTTTACAAACTAATTTAAATTTTTACAAGACCTGAGAGAGTGGTAAGTTGAAGTGTATTCTTTAAAGTGCGGTATTCAAAAGAAACTATCACATTTACATAGTATTTTGATTTTAGACGAGACACGAAGCGGTAGAACTATCAAAAATTAAAGTTTTCAAATTTTATGCAGGATTTTGCGAAGATTTTTTATTTTTTTAACGCAATGACAATATATCAAGCAGATAAATTTTATGAAGTATTTTGATTTTAGACGAGGCACGAAGCGGTGAGCGTGTACTGTGAACAGGCGGAGCCGGAAGTACCAGAACCGCTGAGAAACGAAGTATAAAACCAAAAGACAAATAAAATACGGAGAGAAGGGGATTCGAACCCCTGTTGCTGTCACCAGCAAACAGTCTTTCCAGGACTGCGCCTTAAACCAACTCGGCCATCTCTCCATTTCGGTATTTTATAACCCTGAAAGACCATTAGTTTAATAGTTTAGAATATTTTTGTCAAACTTGTACAAAATTTCAATATTTTTTTGTATAATACAGACACTATGAGTATTAAAAGCAAAATTAATTTGTTAAAAGAAGACGTGCAGACAATATTTCATAAAGATCCGGCGGCAAGGTCGTGGCCGGAAGTTTTATTGTGCTATCCCGGACTTCATGCAATATGGATACACAGATTTGCGCACTATCTTTGGAAACATAATTTTTATTTCTGGGCAAGATTTTTATCACACATATCAAGATTTTTAACGGGAATTGAAATTCATCCCGGCGCAACGATAGGCAAAAGATTTTTTATAGATCACGGAATGGGCGTTGTTATAGGGGAAACTGCCGAAGTCGGAGACGATGTTTTGATATATAAGGGAGTAATACTCGGCGGCACTTCTTTAGAAAAGAAAAAGAGACATCCGACCGTAGGCAATCACGTTATTATAGGGTCTAACGCAGTTATTATAGGCGCAATTTTTATAGGAAATAACGCAAGAATCGGAGCAGGTTCCGTTGTTATACACGATGTTCCGCCAAATGCCACGGCAGTCGGAGTTCCTGCAAGAATAGGATTAGGTTACAGTCAGGAAGAAGTTGACCATCTCGAACATGCAAAACTTCCCGATCCTGTTGCAGATGCTATGAAATTTGTTCTTAACGAACAGAAAAAACTTGAAGATAAAATTAATAAATTTATAAACGGACAAAAGTAAAAAAATTAAATAAAAAAAGCGCATCTTAATCAAGATGCGCTTTTTTATTTGTTTTAAATTAATAATTGTCCGCCGCAACTTCCTGATATGCTTTAGGATGCGCGCATGCAGGGCACAAATCAACCGCTTCTTTTGAATTATATACGTATCCGCAGTTTCTGCATCTCCATTTTATGGCGCCGTCTTTTTTAAATACTTTGTCGTTTTTGACGTTTGCCGCAAGAGCAAGATATCTTCTTTCATGTTCTGCTTCAACAGTGGAAATGAATCTGTAAACGCTTGCTATTTCGTCAAACCCTTCCTGTTCCGCCACTTTTGCGAATTCAGGATAAAGTATAGTATGTTCTTCATTTTCTCCCGCCGCAGCCGCTTTCAGATTTTCCAAAGTTGTTCCTATTTTACCGGCCGGATATGTCGCCGTTATTTCCAAATCTCCGCCTTCAAGAAATTTAAAAAATCTTTTAGCATGTTCCTTTTCATTGTCCGCGGTTTCGGTAAAAATAGCCGAAATTTGTTCATATCCTTCTTTCTTTGCGACAGAAGCAAAGTATGTATATCTGTTTCTTGCCTGAGATTCTCCCGCAAATGATTTGAGCAAATTTTTTTCTGTTTTTGTTCCTTTTACGCTTTTCATTTTAAGCCTCCGTTTGTTTTTATGCAAACCAATCAGGTATTTCGCTATTTTTCCAGACGGCTATTTCAGCCTTTTCGCCTTTGTAATGATTTCTGTAAGCTTTAACGGCGTCGTTAAGTCTGTAATGTTCCGGCATAGCCTGTACAAAATCGGTTAGTTCTGTTTTATTAAACTTCAAAACATTTTATAAATCTGTTTTCCAAAGACCATGCAGATTGCAGTATTCGTATACCGAAACGACTTCGTCGTCAACGAGAGAAAATACGGCTTTTGGGGCGTCTCCCGGATTTAAAGATTTTCTCTGTCCGCCTTTTTTCGTTTCAACGTATATAAATTGTATGTAATGTGCCTGTTCCATAGGATGAGGAACGCTTCCGATATTTACGGTTACGGTATGTCCTTCAATTTTAACTACAGGAACGTGTTTTTCGGTGCTTGCGTCAACGGTATTCGGTATAAGTTCCGTCATTTTTTCTCCGCAGCATACAAGCGGCACACCTTTATTAAGCACCATTCCTACGAGATTTCCGCAGTGTTTGCAAATAAAAAATTTGTGATTTCCAGCCATAATTAATACCTCCGGTTTTTTTATCAGATTTATGGTTATAAATCTTTTTTACATTCTTTGCATACGCCTGAAAAATAAGCGCATACGCTTTCAACTTTATGCCCGTCAATTTCTTTCTTAATAATATTTTTACAGTCTAAGTCCAAATCAAATATTTTACCGCATTTATCGCAGACAAAATGATAATGAACGGACGGATTTCCGTCATAGATGGCTTCGCCTTTGCCGGAAAACTTTACTGCTTTTATAAGTCCGGCTTTATCAAGAGATTTAACAGTGTTATAAACGGTTGTTTTTGATATGGTGGGACATATTTTAAGCATATGTTTATAAATCGTCTCTACGTTAGGATGATTTTTACCGGCATAAATATATTCAAGGATCCTTTGTCTTTGAAAAGTTGATTTGAGCGACGCAGCTCTTAGTTTATTTGTAATCATTACAATTTGATATTGTATACAAAATAAAAAATAAAGTCAATATTTTTATTTTAAGAATAAAAAACGAATTGAAACATGGATTAAAGCGGCAATAAAACCCGCTATTGCAAAAATTTTATGCAGCTTGAATTTTCTTTTAAATGCAAAAAAAACGGCGATGCAAAAACAACTGAAAGCCGTAATGCCGGCAAATTCAAAAATTTCAAATAACATAGCACGCTCCTTAATTAAAAAATAGCATAGTTGAACGGATGATAAGAAGAATTATTGCGATTGTCACAAACAGGATCTGCATTTTTGTGTTGCGTTTTACGGAAAAAATAATGCCCAAAACAAGAGATGTAAGCCCGACAATGCCAATAATATCCGGCAGCATGTCACCTCCGTTACGGCTTTATAATGATCCGGTCAGTTAAGTTTTTCGGCAAGCATGACGCCCGCATCAAAACATTTTTTTAGTTCTGATGAATCGGGTTTAAATTTAGCGTCTGTCTGTCCGATTACTTCAATTCCGGAAGATTTTAAAGTTTCAACAATATCTTTTACCGCTCCGCCGGCCCATCCGTAAGAACCGAATGCGAATGCCGTTCTTTTTTGCGGTTTAAGCCCTTTTAGAAAGTATAAAAATCCGGCGATATAAGGGAGCATTTCGTTGTCATGCGTAGAAGAACCTATTATAAAAGTTTTTGCGTCAAGCATCTCATAGGCGAGTTCTCCGAAATCAGTTGAAGCGATGTCAAAAAATTTAGCTTCTATTCCTTTTGACGATAGACCGTTAAGAATTGCTCTTGCCATTAACTCGGTTGAACCCCACATTGTTTCATAAACAATAACGGCTTTATTTTCGGTTTTATTTTGCGCCCACTGCATATAAAGTCCAATGATCTCGGAAATTCCTTTTCTCCATATCATTCCGTGGCTTGGCGCTATCATTTCAATTTCAAGATTCATTGCGGCAAGTTCGGTCAGTTTTCTTTGGATTATTGAGCCGAGAGCCCAAAGTATATTGGCGTAATATTTTTTTGCTTCTTTAAATAAATCGGCCCGGTCTATTTCGTCGTCAAAAAGTTTATTTGACGTTATGTGCTGTCCGAAAGCGTCGTTTGAAAACAGAATTTTTTTCTCAGGGCAGTACGTCATCATGCTGTCGGGCCAGTGAATCATCGGAACTTCAATAAATTTAAAAGTATAATCGCCCGTATTAAAGGAGTTTCCGGTTTTTACCGTGTTTATTTCAATGTTAAGTTTATAATATTTGGATGCGCCTTCTTTTAATTTAGCCGTTGCGTAAAATTTTGCGTTAGGGCACATTTCGGCTACATATTCAAGAGAACCGGAATGATCCGGTTCAAGATGGTTTAAAACTATATGTTTTATCTCTTTAGTGTCAATTATTTCTGAAATATTTGACAGAAATTCTTCTTCAAAACCTTTATGAACCACGTCTATAAGGACAGGTTCCTTTCCCGTAATAAGATAAGAATTGTAAGTTGCGCCTTTTTTTGTGATATACGTGTTGCCGTGGAATTTTCTGACGTTCCAGTCAACTATGCCGACGGCGTATATGTTTTCGGTAATTTGTCTCATAACATGCTCCTGACGTTTTACTGTGTTTCAATAAATTTTGATTTATTTATCGTTTTTTTCCTGCGAGCACTGCGGGCATTTCTCTAAATATTTTTCATACATTATTCCGCATTTTTCGCATTTTGCGAATTCAATAAAATTTCTGTTGCAGAAGTTTTCTTCTCCGCAGACTTCCTTCATTTCAGTTTCGCAAAAAGAACAATTACATTTTTTCTTGCTCATATTTATACCTGCCCGTTTTTTTTCTTATAATCTTCAATCGCCTTATGCAATGCGTCCGCTCCAAGATTTGAACAGTGCATCTTATTAGGAGGAAGCCCTCCGAGTTCCTGAGCTACTTTTTCATTTGTTATTTCAAGAACTTCTTCAATCGTTTTGCCCAATGCCATCTCAGAAACCATTGAAGATACCGCTATAGCGGCCCCGCATCCGAAAGTTTTAAATTTTACGTCAACAATTTTATTGTTTTCAACTTTGATATAAAACTTCATCATATCGCCGCAGACGGGATTTCCTACCTCTCCTACTCCCGAAGCGTCCTTTATTTCTCCGACATTTCTCGGATTGGCAAAGTGGTCCATAACTTTTTCTGAATAAAACGCCATAATTCCTCCGTATTTTTTAAAATTTAATTTCAGTTTTCACAATGTTCATGCTCATGGCCGTAATCTGTTCCCGGTCCGGCCTTCATTCTTTCTCCAGTTTTCATAAAATGGTCGTATAACGGCGACATCTGTCTGAGTCTTTCTACTATCGCCGGAAATTCGTTAATCACGTAATCTATTTCTTCAATAGTGGTATATTTTGAAAGCGTAAAAACAATAGAACCCTGTCCTACGGCCGTATCAACTTCAAGAGCGGTTAAAACATGCGACATTTTAAGAGATTTTGAAGCGCACGAAGAGCCGCTTGCGGCCATTATGCCTTTTGCGTCAAGCAGCAGAAATAAAGCCTCGCCTTCAACAAATTCTATTGAAAAATTTACATTGTTTGGAAGCCTGTTTTCAACCGGACCGTTTAAATAAATAAATTTTATTTTTTCTTTCAGCCCGTTTATAAGTTTATCTCTTAAAATTTGCATTTTTGCGGCATTTTGGCGCATTTCAGTCGCAGCCAAATCACACGCTGCGCCGAACCCTACTATTGCAGGCACGTTTTCGGTACCTGCTCTTTTTGAAAATTCCTGAACGCCTCCGTCAATCTGCGTTTTAACAGGAGTTCCTTTTCTTATATAAAGCGCGGCTGCGCCTTTGGGTCCGTACATTACGCTGGAAGACAGAGTAAGCATGTCTATGTTTAATGCTTCAACGTCTATGGGAATCATGCCTGCCGACGCGACTGCGTCAACATGCAAAGCGACGTTTTTATTTTTGACTATTTTTGCTATTTCGCTTAAATTTTGGATTACGCCTATTTCCGGATTAGCGTGCTGTATTGACACAAGTATAGTCTCGTCTTTCATAGCTTGTTTTAACGCTTCAATTTTTACAAATCCCTGTTTGTCAACCGGAACGGTTGTGATTTCAAACCCGTGCTGCTTAAGAGAATTTACGGCGTTAAGAATTGAAAAATGTTCTATTGCCGAAACAATAATGTGTTTGTTAATCTTAGAATGCGCGAAAGCAAAACCTTTTATCGCCAGATTATTAGCTTCGGAACCGCAAGACGTAAAAATAATCTCGTTATTTTTTGCGTTTATCAGTTTAGCGACGGAAATTCTTGCCTGTTCAATCGCATCTTTTGAAATTTGTCCGAGCGAATAAATACTTTGGGGATTGCCGTAATTTTCTTTAAAATACGGCAGCATCTTTTCAAATACTTTATCGTCAAGAATCGTATTAGACTGATTGTCAAGATATATTTTTTTCATAAAAAATCCCGCTTAAAAACAAATAATTCAACAAAGGTTTGTTTTAATTTCTGCAATTAAATTTTTTCAAACTGATCTTTGCCTACTCCGCAAACCGGGCATACCCAGTCTTCAGGCAGTTTGTCAAAAGATGTCCCCGCCGGTATATTATGTTCCGGATCGCCTGCCGCAGGATCATATTCGTAACCGCATACTGTGCATTTAAATTTATCCATAATTCCTCCGTTCAATATTTTATTTAAAAACTGAATAAATCTTTTATAGTTTCTTTTGTTTTTTTCTTAGTTTCTTCTTTTACTTTGCTTTTTTGTTCCGATACGGTTTCGTCTTTAGCTTCTTTTGCTCCGCTTACAACGGTTTGGTTCCCATAATCTTCAAGAGTTTTATAAAAATCATTTGCCTGTTGTTCATTGATATCGCCGGCCATATCGGTAATTTTTGTGCCATCGGGAATTGAGAATTTGCCGTCGCTTACTCCTAATTTAAAATTTGTTAAATTAATAACGCCGCCGTCATTTGTTTTTACGCGCGTCGGGAATCCGAATTCTTCCGTTAAATAGTATTCGGTTGTTTTTCCGTTTTCAGTTGTTTGGACAAGATTACAGGAATATCCGTTCACCGTCGTTTTTTTTACGAAAACCGCATTTTCCGGTATTTTTGTTGAATCAAAAGATTCAAGATCTTTTTGTCCGGTTGTTTTTTGCAGAGACATTTTAATTGCCGATTTATTTTTAGGCGTATACATATACATTGATTTCCCGTCAAGGATAGTTACCATGTCGCCCAAATCCATACGGGACTTGTTATTTTTATTGTAAACTAGTCCGTTTTGAATGGTTTTTTCATTTCCGTCTATTATATCCATGTTATAAGATATTCCTTTCTGCAGAGCATACTCAACTTTTTTGGAAGCGGCTTTAAAAACAGTTTTTCCGTCGGCATACAAATATCCCGCTGCAATAAAAAATACGGCTGATAATAAAAATATTTTTTTCATCCGGCCCTCCCGTTATTATAACGTATATTTAATAACATCTCTTGCGGTTTGTCAATAAAAAAATAAGCGTTTTTTTTACAAAAATTTCACAAATCCGTGTTTGAATATTTTCCGTTAAATGCTAAAATAATTTTGCGCAATAGCGGCAATAAATATGTTGACAAAAATACTTCCCGGGTGTATACTTGTTTTATAGATTTTTTACAGGATAGAATAATGGTATTTTTTGAACGCAGACTTTCAGGCGGTTTTTTTACCGGAATGTTAAGCTGTTTTATAACATTTACCGTTGTTTTAAATGTTATTTTTTCGGCCTTTACGGTAAATGACGCAATTAAACTCAATCAGGTTTCCGTAATACAAAAAGATATTTTTGCTACGGTTTTTTTTATATCTGACGCCGTAGGGAAAATAGGATTGGATATAATAGGAAAGGTAATGTCTCAAAAGGACGCCGGAAAAAATGACGCTTCCGGAACCGAACAAACCGGCACTAACCCGGCAAACGACGGTATTGTGCAGCCTCATTTTGACAGAGATTTTAAATTTTTAAAATCTCAAATTTCTATCGGCGGTTTGAATGACGACGCGCCGGCAGTTAATTTAAAAGTTTTTGATAAACACCGAACGTGCGCGTTTTTTATATTTTATTTTATGCTTATGATGTTGTTTTTTACTTCGGTAAAAAATGCGTATGATTTTATTAATAATAAAATTGCGAGAATATATTTATTGTTAAAACCCGCTGAATATTAAGCGGGTTTTTTCTTTGGGAGCTGAAATGGAACGAACATTCAATAAACCGAACAAAAATATCATGATAAAATTTACGGCAGTATTTACCGTGCTGTGTTTTCTGTTTACGGGCGTATTTGCGGATATCTCCCAAGCTGCGGTCATTTCCGGTAATGAAAAACAGTCAATGGAAAATTCCAGGGCTTTTTTAACTCTGCCTTCAATCGGTCTTGTTACAAAAGCCGTTGATTTCGGCAGCAGCGAGGTCATAATAAATATTCAGGATTTGCACAGCCATCCGCAAACTCAGAGAAATATCGCAAAAATAATAAGTTATTTGGACGGCAAATATAAATTGAGCGAGTTGTTTTTGGAAGGAGCATACGGGACTGTTGATACAAAATGGCTCAGCCGCATGGAAGAGAACGAGTTAGGCAGGCAGATGATAGAAGATTTGGTTGAATCAGGACAGCTTGGAGGCGTTGAATATTATTCGGCAATAAATAACAAAGACGGCATTATAAAAGGCATAGAAGATAAAAGTATTTATGAAGAGAACATAAAACTGCTTAATGAAATAATAGATTTGCAGCCGGAAATAAACGAAATATGCGCGCGAATGCAGAATGAAATGGAACCCGTAAGAAAAGCTTACTTTAACAGAGATACTGACAGATTAAATAAATTGGTGAAAAGATATAAATCCAATAAAATAAGCGCAAATAAATATTACGAAAAATTATCGGAATTAGCCGAAAAAAGAGGCGTCAATTTAAACGAATTTGAAAATGTAAAAGCTTATATGAATCTTTTGGCGCAATCTAAAAATTTAAATCTTGATAAAGTGTCAAAACAGTTTAAAACTTTTGTAAACGTATTAAAATCAAATATAGAATACGGAAAATATTCCGAATTGGCGCAAACAAGCAATAATTTTCAGGATATAGAGAATATAGTTTCGGAATTGAAAGATATAGCGGATAAGAATAAAATTTTTGAAAACGGCAAATTCGCGCAGCTTAAAGATTTTTTTACGTATCTTGAATTTAATAAAAACGTAAATTTAATCGTATTTGTTGAGGAAGAGAAACAGCTTTTAAACAGATTGTATGCGCAATTAAGCAAAAATAAATATGAACGCGAAGTTACCTTTTTATATGAATTTATTCCTGTTATAAAAGAATATTTCGGAGCGAATATAACGGCAGACGATTATTTGCGGTTCAGTGAAGATTTTAAAAAATTCAGAATTATATGGAATTCTTATTTTCCTGACAATACAAGCAGACAGTTGGATAAATATGAACGGCTTCTTGCCAAATACCATTCCAATAATATAGAAAGAAACAGAATATTCGCCGATAAAATACTGCCGTATGAAAATAACGACGCAAATATTAACGCGGCTTACGGGCAGGAAGCGATCGTAAAATTGCGCGATGAAATTAACGGTAAGAAAATAAAGGTTATAGTAACAGGCGGATTTCACAGCCGAGGATTGGAACAAATAGCGAAAGAAAGGAAAATATCTTATATACAGATAACTCCGAAAATAACAAAAGACATAAGCCGCGCAGGCGAGATTCATTGGAATACCATAAGAGGATACAGACAGGTTCTTGACAATACGATTAACGCAAAGCCTCTTACGGAAACATGGACAAGCGTTTTATTTCCGGAAATACTGGCCAGAGCGTTGGCTGCCGCCAATGAACTGCCTGATTTCTTAAAATTGAATCCCGAAAAACAAAAACAGTTAATACGGGAAGTTGTTGACCAAGCTTTAAAATCACGAAATTATAACGACAAAGTTTCAGTTGATTGGAGAATTGAAGAATTTGAAAAAGATAAGGCAAAAATAACAGCCGTATATACCGATGCGTCTGAAACTGAGATTAAAACATATAACGAAGAATATAATTTTGACGGAAAATCTCTGTTGCCTCGTTTTCATAATATTGAAAAAAAAGAAATCCGGAAAACATCGCCCAATGAGGAATCCGTACAGTCAATATTTAATAATATATTTAAAAATACAAAAACATTTTGGTATAGACTATATACAACGGTAATTGCGCCTGTATGGGAAGAATTTGTTTTCAGATTTATTCCTTTTGCGATAACCGGCAGCCTTGCCGCAATTTTGCCTGTTCCCCTAGCCGCATTTGCCGTTGCCGCAGTTGCGGGTCTTGCGGCGTTTCCTTTTGCCCACGTTATTGCCGATAAATTATTTTTAAAGTCCGGTTCTAAAACAAGAAATTTTAAAGATTTTATTCTGCCTTCGCTGGTTTTTACTGCTGTATACGTTACGGCATCGGCGCTTTTTCCGGCGGTTCCTCTTGCAGGTTTTGCAGCATCTTTTTTAGCTCATGCCGTTTATAATTCGGCGATTCTTATTTCAAGAAATTTTATTAATTTGCGAAAAATTCCGGCGGCAGTATTAAAAACGGCCAAATTGGAAATATCAAGCGTTTTTGACAAACTTTTCATTCCCCGAGAAATAAATGTCAATGAAAAAATAGGAAATCTTATAAATAAACTGGATTCTATGATCCGAAATGATGATTATGCTATGAGAAATTATGGTCCGAAGATGGAAGGTTCCGAACTAAGCATGACGGAGCAGATTAAAAAGATGAGAGCCGATTTGTCAAATGCTTATGAACTTTCGGATGCCGAAAAATATGATTTGTACTCTAAGAAAATGAACTATCTTTATGAAATAATGGTTGCATGCGCGGAAAAAGGAAACGGAGAAGAATTCGGCGGTCCGATGCTTTTGGCGAAATCAGTAATGAACATGTTTTATATGGATTCTCTATATATTAGAGACGGCAGCGGTAATCTACTGTTTGATAAAATCATAGATTACGCCTTAATACAAAAAAAGATGTTTATAGCTTCCGATAGTATAAGACTGCTTAATTTGATAGACAGTTTATATGAAGAACATCCCGAAAGAGCTGCCTTTGTTTTAAGGGAAGCCTATAAAGCAGGTTTTTTCAGAAAAGACCTTCCGCTCTTAAGAAGCCTTACGGGCTTTGAACTTGCAAAATTCTTTTATACTGCCGTTTCGCAAGACGGTATGGGAATTATTATAACTGAAAAAGACGAACCTGTTTTGCCTGAGAACGAAACCGCTTATTTTATAAAAAACGGCGAAGCATCCTATTTTAATTTTTCTTTAAACGACGTTATTTCAAGATTGCAGTACATCCAAACAACATCTTTTTATAAACAAAATGAAAATATTAACGGACTTATTGAAAAAGTTACGGCGGTTTTAAAAAACGCCTCAAAACTTCCGCCGGAAGAGAAATATAAGATTATCTCCGAACAGTTTAATTATCTTGTAAGTGAATTGATTAAACACGGCGCAGACGTAAATATATTTAATGATTTGATTCCGGTTCTTTTATTTGTAAAAAATGCTTATAAAGACGAATCTCTCGCCCTGACGGTTTTTAATTACGTATTTGAAATCCGCCTTGCGGATAAAAAAGAATCATACAGTTCGCTTACTACAATCAGCAAAACAGATTTTCTTCTGAAAATATCATCGCGTATTTTTTTAATAAACCGCGAATTAGGTTTGTCTTTGCTGAAACAAATGCAGGAAAAACGTTTAATAGACATAAAACTTTTCAGTGATGAGATGAGAAGGGACAAAGCTTATTCAAAAATACCGTACGGATGGTCGGATGTAATAAAAACTTATGCGGAGCTTGAGCTGTTTTATGACGCCGTAGGAATTCCCTATGAAGAAGTAAACGAAACAATATCCATATACGACAGAGTTTTCTACAAGTCGGATTATTTGAGAATGCTGAAAAATATGCTTCCGGACGCCGTGACCGGAAAAATAAAAAGTTTTTCAGCTCCGGCAACTTATTTCAGAACAAAAAAACATGAAATACAAGCTCCCGTCCGCGATGTTCAATCCGAGAATAAATTTGAAATTTTTAATTATATTCTTGAAAACAATATTCTTGCATTATCAGAACTTAACAGGGGAAATGAAGACTCTCTTTTGGATTCAATTTTATTTTTGCAGAGAATGATAGACGGTTTGAAAAAATTTGATACTCAATATAGTAAATACGGCGAATATTCGCAGAAGGCTCTTGATAAAATAAAGAGAGGGCTTGCTTCTGAAAATGTAACGGCGCAGAACAAACTTAAATTTTGGACTGCCGATAAAATTGAAGAAATAGATACGGTTCATACGCTTATAAACGCCGTACACCAGACTTCAATATCCGTCTTTATGAATATTATAGACGATGAAATAAAAAAAGACAGCGCAAAGGAAGTTATTGTAAATCCGTCTACAAATTATCTTAAAGTTTATGATTTTTCAAAAAAAGAAATGCGCCCCGAAGTAAAGGATTTTCTGGCAAAGATAGCAGAGTCAAAACAAAGCGGCATTCTTTATATAAGCGACGGAAGATTGCTGTACAATAGAAAGCTCGGAGCGCACAGCGTTTCAATATTTGTGGATTTTGACAATACTGAAGACAGCATTGTATGCACATTTTATGATTCCGGCAGAAGCGACGGCAACGCTATGAGAACAACGATGCTTTCATTATCATTTGCGGCAGCGGGTTTTGATATAACCAGTTTTGACAATAGAGTCGCCGGTTATTTTGAATCAATCCCCGGATTATGTGAATTTAAAGCGGTTTGGGCAAGCGGGAGCTCAGAATCGCTGAGAAAAGGAGAACTCTACGCCGAATATTTTAAAAGAGCATTTTCAATAGTGGAAAACACAAAAGATTTGGATTTTCGTCTGCAGGGTCTTGAATATGATAATGACAAGAATTTTTATCACCAATTTGCTATTCCGCAGTTGACGCTTGAAGATTTCAGAGTATTAAAAACCAGCCGCCGTATTCCCGAAAGCGTAATCAGAGATTATGAAAAACAGAAAGAAACAATGGATACGGGACTTCAGTTAGATGATTCTTATTATGAAGAATATAAGGCTGAAGAAGATATATTCGGAGCCGTATATGATTATTTAGGACTTAAAGGCCCCGACAGAAATATTGAAAATGTTGAAAGAATGTATGTGGAAGGAAGAATAATAAAGAATTTGCAGACGGGTTTTTTGGAGATTAATCCAAAATACAGGCCGATGTCCAAAATAGTTGACATAATAAACGGAAATGAATGGGCGAGAGACGAATCTTTCAAACAGGCGCAGCTTCTGAATCTTTTGGATTATTCAAAAATCAATTTTAGAACAGAAGGTTATATAGGCGGGATGATAGCCAAATCCGGAGTGATAAAATTATCTGAAGGCTGGCTTTCCGTAAAAGCCGTTGTGGATGCCGAAAGAGAGAGAATGCAGTGCGCATTTGTGGAATATGTAGATGTTTACGGAAACAGAACAGAGTTAAACTACGATGAACTTCTTCAAATTCTTCAGGAAAGCGGATACGAAGTTGAAAGGCAGTCCGAAAGAAGCAGTTCAGAGAAAAAGAAAACGATAAACACTCTTCATGAACATAATCCTTTTATGAAAGAAACTCCTACGGCTAAAGCAATCGGACTATCTGTCGGAACTGGCGGAAGCGTAATCGGAAAAGTTGAATATGATGAAAATAATCTTAAACAGGACAGTATATGGATAGCGCAGCAAATCATGAAAGAAAGCGTTGAAAAAATGGATATACCGGCAGGATTCTGTATTACAAGCGGCGGAATTTACAGTCATGCAAGCATTGTTGCCAGAGAAAAAAATAAACCCGCGGTTTTGCTCCAGAGCAAATGGGTTGATAACGAAATAGAGTTGAGATACTACACTTATAAAGGCGGCGTAGTCAACGAGGGCGGATTTTTCATAAGAGAAACGGTTGAACATACGGTAAGAATAAAAGCGGGAGACGTTGTTCTGATAAATCCGGAAACCGGAGAAATGCTTTTATTTAACGAAATAAATAAAAGCCGGCTTGATGCATTGCAGAAGATGATAGATGCTTCCGACGCGCAGGGAGTAAAAAATTATTTAAAAGCCAACGAATCAGACCCTGACATAGGAAAGCTTGTTGAATATGTTTATTATCAGTCTGCGGGAACCCAGAAATTGAAAGAAATTCTCCGCATGCTTGTCGCATGGGAATATGACGATAAAATAGGAGAAAAGATAGACGAATTAAATATTGTTTATGTTCTCAATAAAGTTAAAGAGATACAGAATATATTTGACAACGCCGGAAATACGGAAGATATTAAAGAAGCGTATGTTCTGATTAAGTCGGCCGAAAAACAAATCAATAGTATAGTTTTAAGAAAAGCGGACCCGGCAGTTAAAGAGCTGAAAGTCAAAATTGCCGGCAAAAAGAGAGAAATACTTGCCGAATACGTCCGGTATATAGAAGGCTTCAAAAACACGGCGGATAAACTGCTTAAAAAAAGCGGCTTGAGCGGCAGAGATATGGATATTGCCGTTAAACTTGTTGAAATGGCAAAGTATTGGAAATATTTTTACGGATACAAAGGAATAAAAGAATTAACGGATGCTCTTGACGAAAAAATACGCAATAATTTTTCCGCAGTATACGAGGCTTCGGAACTTGACGCGGAAATAAAGAGTTTTGATGAAATAGGAGCTGCCGATAAATTGAAGTTCGGTTCAAAAACCACTGAACTTGCCAAAATAAACAATTCAGGAAGAAATTTCGGAATACTTGCGGGTCTTGGCATAAGCAGCGGCGTTTTGGATATATTTTTTAAAGATGTCGGCAGATTTGACGAATTTAAAACTCTGATGTCCGAGTTAAGCGGCATAATAAAAACTAAAGACATGTCAAAATTTGAAAGAGCCGCGGAAATAGCCGGCATCATTTCTCAAATGATAAAAGATTCGGACAGCCCGAAATTAAAAAAATATATTGATAATCTCGGCAAACTAAAATACGGAAAAAGATATGCGGTTAGGTCTTCGGGGATAGGAGAAGACGGAGCAAACTATTCGTTTGCCGGAATGGCTAAGACTAAATTAAACCGCGACAAAGAAAACATATACGCCGATATTAAAGAGGTATGGGAATCATTTTTTGAACCGGAAACGGTTAAATATATGCTCAAAAGCGGACAATTTGTAAAGCCTGCGGTTCTTGTTCAGGAATTTGTCGAAAATATTAAAAGCGCCGGAGTAATATTCAGTTCCGACGCCAACGGCGATTTCAATATGGAAATAGTGCGCGGAGTAGGCGAGGGCCTTGCAAGCGGGAAAATAGATCCGGATCGCATTAAGGTATTTCACAGAGACGGCAGAATAGAATACAGAAGGGCGTTGCAGAATAAGAAGAAAATAATAGCTCTGCCTTACGGCGGAATTCAGATTGAAAAACTTGAAAATAAAGAAAAAATTAACAGAATAACGGATGAAAGCAATATAAGGAAAATGGTTGATATCGTATACGCTTTGAGACAGGAAGTCGGTTATCCCGTTGACGTTGAATTTGCAATTGATTCAAAAGACGATATATTTATACTTCAGAGAAGGCCTGATACGGCTTTTAACGGTAAAATAAACGAATCCGAAGCAAAACGTGAGCTTGAAGAAGCTGTTTTAACGGTTCAGTCAGTTGCTGATTCATTTTTAAGAAAGATAAAAATCAAGAGCGAGAAACTTTACAAAAATATAACGGTTTTTGCCGTACCTGCGATTGAGGAGCTGATATTCAGATTTATTCCTTTCTTTGCTTTGGGTATTATAGCGGCAAATCCTTTGTCCGCAGTTCCGATTGCAATAACCGCTGCGGTGTCAGTCTTTGCGTTTTCATACGCACACACGCTTGCAGATAAAATCACCGCTAAAAAATCACCGCAGACTCAAATAAGAGACTGGAAAAGCTTTGTTGTCCCTTCCGTTTTGTTTACGGGATTTTATGTTTTGGTATATGTTTGTTTATCTTCAATATTTCCGTTTTTTTGGATTAATTTTGCCGCTTTGATTGTCGCTACGGCGGCGCATGCCGTATACAATAAATTTGCTCTTGAAGGCAAAATAAAAAAACCTGTCGCCGAAATTTTAAAAGACGGCGAACAAGAAAGAACTCGCGCCGTTGAAAAGATAAAACGCCTTAAAAAAGATATTTTTGAAAATAATTCAAAAACGATATGCTTTGTATGCAGCGGAAATACGGATCGCAGTCCCGTGGCGGAAATGTTATTCAAATCTTTGATGAGGAAAAGCGGTAAAACTAATATAAAAGCCATGTCGGCCGGAACATACGCGGATTCGTCTTATTTGGGTATGCCTTTAAAACCGGAATATGTCGCCGAATTAGAAAAATACGGCGTTCCGGATGATATTATAAAAAGCTTCGGGTCTTCCAATCTTACTCCTGAACATTTAAAATCGGATTATTTCATAGCCGCCGGAAAAAGACATAAGGCCGCATTGATAAAAATGGGAGTTCCTGAAGAAAAAATTATAACGTTTGCGGAACTTGCTCCGAGCCTTGTTTCCGATGAATTGCCCGATCCATACGCCGGTTACGAACTTAAAATTAAGGTTACGGCTTTGATTAACCGTATTTTTGAAGATAATTTTGCGTCTGATTCTTTATTGAAAGAACCGGAAGATTTTCCTGATTTTGATACGGCGATGATTCTTGATTTGATAAATTATTTGAAGAATATGAAGGTATACAGATTTCAAAATGATATTTCCGAAATTATTGACATTTTGTCAAAAATTACGCCTGAAACTCCGGCGGAACAAAAGAATAGTATTATTTTTGACCAGTTAATAAAATTACAGGCAATGTTTGGCAGTCCGAAAGATTCTTATTTTTTACATATTGTGCCTTTGGCGACCGTTGTAAAAAATCCGCAAACCGGCAGATTATTGTTGTATGAATTTGCCGATATGTTGAAAGCAGAAAAAGAAAAAATAAGCGCAAGCGCTCCGTTATATTCGGATATGTGGGCAAATAACCAGTATTCAAATTTGAGATCTGCAGCGATAAATATATTTGAAGTCGCATATTCGACAGACAAAAAAAATGCGCTTGGAATAACAAAAATATTATATGAACTCGATTTTATAGATAACAATGAAATACCGTGGGGACTCAGAGATATTATAAAAGAATATAATGATTTGAGAGATTATTATTTGTCATTTGCAAAACCCGGCGTTGATCAGGATATGCTGAAAGGACTTCTGAAAACAATAGAGATGTTACAAGATATCAAACTGCAGGATGAAGAATTAAATATTGAAAAGGAATCGGCAATTAGAAATTTAAATTCATTGGTCGATGTTATAAATCCTTCAACCGCCCGGATAGCCGACTACCATATGCAGAAATTGATTGCTGCGGCCGTTCAGCTTTTAAAATCAGGCAGAACAGAAGAAGCGTCGGAGATCATCAAAGCGATTCTTCCGGTTTGCGAACAAATGGCATCAAAAACAAAAATACTTAATGAAAAAACGCTTAGAGATTTATCCTCAGTAGCCGAACAATTTTTTTCTATGTCCATGAAGGATCCGTTTGACGCAATCGTATCTTATTTGCTGTTTGTCGCGAAGTCTTCGGATGATGCCAGAACCAATGAAAAAGCCTGCGAACATATATGTAAAATTACTTCCTTAATGTACAATTCGGCAAAGAAAGCCGGGGCAAACAGCGAGGAATATAAAAAAACCGAAACCGAAATACTGGCAATATTTGAAAAATTCGCCGAAAATACTCCTGAAAATCTTGCCGTTTACAGATATTTGTTTGATAATCTCGGATTTAAAACGCAGACGTTGGCTTTGTTTATAAAAGCATTAAACAATTCCCGCAAAGCGGCCGTTCCTTATCTGCCGGACGATGAAAAAATAATAAATTCCAAAGAAATTATTGAATTGCTTCTTAAATCAACCGATACCGTTATAATTGAAAGATTATGTTTAAGACTTTATATGTCCGGAACTAACGGCAAAAAAACGGCTTTGGCTTTGATTGATAAATTATTTACGACTGCCGAAGATCCTAATGCCGGTATTGAATTGCGTAAAAAAGCGGCAGTTTCATTGGGACGTACCGCCTCATTATTGTATCAGGAATTTAATGACGATAAAGTTTTAAACATTGCAAGGATCAACAAGATATACGCCGATTTGAATATTGAGGCTTTATTACAGGAATCAACCGTATACTTTGAAAATATTTACGGACGAACGGGATACGGCGAATCGTATGCTGAAAATTTTGATTTTACTCCGCTTATATCCAGACTTCCGAAATCTCTCATTGCAAAAGGCAAACTCAGAGCAAAATCTCCTGTTTTCATGGAAAACAGAGGCCGCGTAAATAAAAAAAATAAAGAAGTCGCGGCAATGACCGAAGATTTTGACAGTTTGCAGGATATTCTTAAATATAATGTAATCGTGCTTGAAAGGATGAAAAAATTAAATGACCGTTCTTCAAGAAAAGATTTTGATAAAACTGTTGAAATCGTAGCCAGAATGATACAGATATTGAAAAAAATTAATCCCGAACACGGCGCTGCCGCCGAAGCGGCTCTTGAGAAAATACTTAGTTTAATTCCGAACGGTGATATTGAACCTGGTACGATAAAAAAACAGGTTGCTCTTTCAAAATGGAATGAGGATTCTATAGCCTCTATTGAAGAGATTCACACTTTGATAAATGCCATACATCAAACAAGCATTCTTGATTTTAAACAAAAAGTTAAGAGTATAAGCGGTATGGATAAAGGAGATATCCGCACGTCAAGATTTATACGCGATAATACTTCAATTTTAGCTTATGATTTGTCCGATTCCGGAAAAATGAACAGAGATATACAAAGTTTTCTTACAAGACTGGCATCAGACAGGGTAAGCATTGACGATTTCGTTTTCAGAGACGACATTCTTGTATGGACGACAAGATTATTTGCCCACAGCGTTGATATTTTTATAAATTTCGGAGAAAAAGACAGAGGAATTTCTATTTATTACAATGAAAACGGAAGAAAATCCGGATATGCGGAGAGAGTACGTTATTTCAGCCAAGTTTTGACAAGGCTCGGATTTGATGTCGTTTCCGATACGGAAGAGGATTTTTCGGATAAAAAACCCGGAACATGCGGACTGAAGGCCGTATTGAATAAAGATTTCGGACTAAATGAGGAAACAGATATTGCGGAAATAGCGGCCAGAGCGGTTTTATTGTATAAACATTCGACTAATCTTGATATGGAACTTGAAGAATTGGCCGACAGATATTCGGAAGGCTCTTATCTGGAAACATTGGCTAAACTTGTAGATAAATTTATGGCGGGAGAAATATGGTACGGATACTCTTATGTGTCCAACGGAAGAACGGCGTTCAGAGACAATACAATGACGGAAAGATTTCCTAAACCGAGTTTTTCGGCTGCAAAACAAATATTTGACGAAGTTTTTGAGTATCTCGGGATTGAAAAAGCATACGACGGATCAAGAAGATATTATGAATTGGACCAAAGTTTTATTGATAAATATTTTAATAAACCATTAGAACAGGCTTATGATGAAGGACGTATCGCTTTTGATGAAAACGGATATCTTGTAAAGAATGTTAATTATGATATTATAGAACAGCTTGTTAATGCCATTTTGGAAGATGAATACGATGCGTTAAAACAGAGCAGAATTATAAATCTGATAAGCAGATCAAAATTCAGTTTCAAAACAATAGGTTTTATAGGCAATCTGATGTTTGTTACCGGCAATGTTAAATTATCTAACGGGGAAACTTTATCTGTCAGGGGGCTGATGAATCCTTACACAAGAAGATTAAAATACGCCCAGACTGAAATTATATCCGCAGCCGGACGTGAGAAACTTACGGAAGGTAAACTTACTGCGGTGCTGAACGGAGAGGGATATAAAATTTCTCCGAAACAGGAATTGATAGGGACAAAAGAAAGAGAAAGAATAAAAAGCTTCCTGTCTGCCCAGATTCAAAATACCGACAGTTCCGAAGTTTTATGCACGGGAACGTCCGACGGTAAAGGAACTTACGTGGCCGGCAATATTACTTTTGACAGAAAGAACGCCGGTTCAGGAGATATTCTGCTTGTTAAATTCACTGTTCCGGATGACGTAAAGGCGATAGAATCTGTAAAAGCGGTTATAACGACCGGCGGCGGCACTCTTAGCCACGCTGCGATAACAACCAGAGAATTAAAAAAACCTTCGGTTGTGCTTAACGGCGCTTCATGGAATGACGGAAGCGTTGAGGTAACGTACTACACTTATGAAGAAGCGGCGGAAGAAATAAAAGGATTTAATGTCAGAAAAGTAAAAGAAAATACGGTTATGCTTAAAGAAGGAACAAAAGTCCTTGTCAACGGAGAAACGGGGCGGATTCTTTTGTTCAACGACATTGCTCCGCGTCTGCTTGACCAATTGCAAAGATATATAGAAGCAAAAGATATTAAAGCAATAAAAACATTCTTCGGTGAAAATAAAGATAACGAAAACATAAGAAAACTTGTTGAATATATTTATTTCCAGACAATAGGCGATAAAGAACTTGAAGAAATAATGTTTGTTTTATTTGACAGTTCATTGCCGGAAGCCGTAAGGCAAAAAGTAAAAGAACTTAATGTCGTTTACGTCAAAAACAAAGTAAGAAACATATCCGAATCTCTTAAAAATTTGGAGAATATAGACAATATAAATATAAGTTACGGGATTATAACAGGATTAAACGATAAACTTAATTACATAAAAACTATTGAAAACAGAGAAGATATAAATGCTTTAAAAAAAGATATCGCTTCGGCTCAGGAAAAAATAAAAGACGGTCTTCTGGAATATGTTACCGGTATTATAGAAACCGGTAAAACTCTTGCTTCAAAAAAGAAATTGAATGCGTCTGATATAGAAAATATTGTCAAGCTGCTTCATCAGATATCCGTATACCGTTACTTTATTCCAGAAAGCGAAAAGAGAGAAGATTTGGCTGAAAAAAGAAATGAAATTAAAAATCTTGTTTTGGTTTTGGAAAACATAGTAACGGAGTATCAGTCCAAAAAGAAAATAAGCATAGACTCCGAAATATGCGGTTTTAGCGAAATATCGGCCGGAGACGCTTACAGATTCGGCTCCAAAACTACGGAACTTGCTTTGATTTACAGGCTTTTGTCAAAAATAAAAGGAGTAAAAGTTCCGGCGGGAGTAGGTATAAGCGCCAATGTTCTTTATATGTTTTTCAGCGAGACAGGACAAAATGAAGAATACAGACAATTAACCGCGGATTTTGAACTTGCCGTAAAAACAAAGAACGAGACGGCTGCAAAACAGATTGCAAAAAAAATACAAAAACTCATAGATGGTTCAAAAGATAAAAAACAGACATTTATGCAAAAAGTAATAGAAGGTAAAATGAAATCGTCTTTACGGCAAGGAGCAAGATATTCGGTCAGATCTTCCGGAGTCGGCGAAGACAGTGAAAATAAAGCTTTTGCCGGAATGGGTGAAACAAAATTAAACGTATCCTACGGGGATGTTTTTGAAAATATTCGGGAATGCTGGAAATCTTTTTATTCCGACAGATGTATTGAATATATGATAAAAACCGGGCAGATTGTAAAACCCGCGGTTTTAATACAGGAAATGATCAACGTGGATAAAGCCGGAGTTATATTCAGCAGAAATAAATACGGCAATACTATTATTGAAGGCGTTTACGGCCTCGGAGAAGGAACAGTATCCGGAATAATTACTCCGGATACGGTTGAAGTTGAAACTACAAGCGGAGAGATCATTGAATATTCGGTTGCAGACAAATATTCAAAAATAGTGGCTGCGGCAAACGGAACAAGCCAGGAAGTCGTAACGGAAGGCGCAAAAGACAGAGTTTTATCGGCAGAAGCGGTAAAGACATTAATGGATATAGTAAATGTTCTTGAAAAGGATGCGGGCTATCCTGTAGATATAGAATACGGAATAAAAGATGATGAAATTTATATACTGCAGAGAAGACCGATTACTACGCTTGAAGACGCCGCACAGACAAAACCGGATATAACTCCGGCTCTTGAAGAAAAGGAAGCCAAGCAAATGGCGGCGGTATCATTTGAAGATATGCCGGCGGGAAGCGAAATCTTATTTAATATGGCAAATCCTCTTGGGCAAGACGAAGCCATACATGTTTATCTCAAAAAAACAGACGGTAATGTTTCAGTTTTTTGCATAGATTCAAAATATGAAGGCAAGATAGATTCCGCCGTTATTCTTTCAATGATAGTTGACAGAATAAATACCGATTCGGTTGTCAGAGATAAATTCAACGGATATTTGTCCGTAATCGCAAAAATAGGCGAAATGGAGATGGGAATACTTCCGTTCCCTTATATTGATACCGAAGAGAGCATAATTCCCGCGGGCGGAAATATTGATATTAAACATATTAAAACAATGTTAATGTCGGCATAAGATTGTTATATTTTTAAAATAGTGTTTTTATTTGTATAATAAAAGCACTATTTTATTTTAAGAGGCAAATATGAAACTTGGCATAGTCGGGCTTCCTAACGTTGGGAAATCAACTTTATTTAACGCTATAACGAAAGCAGGCGCTGAATGCGCAAACTATCCGTTCTGCACGATAGAACCTAATGTGGGTGTGGTGGCAGTTCCCGATAAAAGGCTTGATTTTCTTGAAAATCTGTATAAATCAAAAAGAAAAGTTTATGCAACAGTTGATTTTGTTGATATAGCCGGTCTTGTAAAAGGAGCTTCAAAAGGAGAAGGACTCGGCAACCAATTTTTATCTCATATAAGAGAAACTGCAGCCATAGTGCACGTGGTAAGATGTTTTGAAAACGGCGATATTACGCATGTTGAAGGCAAAATTGACCCGTTGAGAGACATTGAAATAATAGAAACGGAATTGCTTCTTTCAGACCTTGAAACAATGACAAAAAAACTTGATAAACTGCAGAAAGATTCAAAATCTAAAGACAAAAAAATAATTGCGGAAAAAGAACTTGCCGAAAAAGTAAAAAAACATCTTGATGACGGCAAAGCGATAAGAACTCTTGAATTAAATGATGAAGAAACAGAAATGGTAAAAAACTTTTTTTTAATAACGGCAAAACCGGTAATATATGCGTGCAATGTCGCGGAAAGCGATCTGCCTTCAATGAAAAATAAATTTACCGATATAGTTGAAAAAAGAGCCGCTGAAGAAGGCGCCCAGGCAATACCGATATGCGCAAAAATAGAGGCCGAACTTTCGGAACTGTCAGATTCCGACAGACAGACTTTTTTATCCGATCTCGGGTTAACAGAACCGGGACTTAACCGTTTAATAAAAGCAAGCTATAATCTTCTCGGACTTATAACATATCTTACGGCAGGAGAAGACGAATGCAGGGCTTGGACAATAAAAAAAGGTTTTCTTGCTCCTCAGGCCGCAGGCGTAATTCATACTGATTTTGAAAAAGGGTTTATAAGGGCCGAAGTTATGACGTTTGACGATATTTTCAGGCTGGGAAACGATAAGGCCGTAAAAGAATCAGGGCATCTGCGAAGCGAAGGCAGAGATTATGAAGTTAAAGACGGCGATATTATAGAATTTAAATTTAATGTTTCAAAATAGGTAAAAATGAAAGGTTCCGTTATCACAATAGGCACTTTTGACGGCGTGCATTTAGGGCATAAAGCCATTTTGGATAAAGTTGTAAAAGCCGCTAAAGCATATAACTTGCAGAGTATCGTCATTACAATGGAAAAACCCGTTAAGAAAGTTGACGGTCTGTTAACTTTGCCCGATGAAAAAATTGAAATCATATCATCGTTCGGGATTGATAAAATAGTGGTTTTTCCGGTCAATAAAACGGTTTTAAACACGACGGCAGCAGATTTTTTTAAAAACATAATAATAAAGCAGTTAAATGCAAAATATATTGTTGTGGGTTATAATTGCGCTTTCGGCAAAGACCGGGAAGGCGATATACCGTGGCTTAAAGAAGCGGTAAAAAAATACGGTATTAAACTTAAAGTAGTAAATCAGGTGAAAAACGGCGGATATATAGTATCTTCTTCAAAAATAAGAGATTTAATAAACAAAAACAAAATCAGTTTAGCCAATAAAACATCAGGCAGAATATTTGAAATAAACGGGATTCACGTTTTGGGAAATAAAATAGGAAGAACAATAGGCTTTCCGACAATAAACGTAAAAGTCTGCAAAGAAAAAATATTACCGAAAGGGATTTTTACATGTTCTGTTTTTGACGCTTACGGCAAATGTTATCCGGCCGTTTTAAACATAGGTACCAGACCTACATTTAGAAAATTGAACCATTCTTTGTCGGTTGAAGTTCATATTTTAAATTTTTCCGGCAAATGGAAAACAAAAAATATAAAAATTTTAGTTCATGAATTTATAAGAAACGAAAAAAAATTTGCAAATGTTGAATCGCTGCAAAGAGCAATAAGAAAAGATATCGCTTTTGCTTCGGATAAAAAAGTCTGCAAATTGACTTAAAAAAAACATAAATGATATAATACCCATTCCGTTTTTGCGGATATGGCGGAATTGGCAGACGCGTACGGCTTAGGACCGTATATCGAAAGATGTGGGGGTTCAAGTCCCTCTATCCGCATGAAAATATTGATTTTCGTTGTGAAAAAAAATAAAATTATACAAGTTTGGCGACGTAGCTCAGGGGTAGAGCAGAGGACTCATAAGCCTTTGGTCGGTGGTTCAATTCCACCCGTCGCCATTTTTTATTTTAAAAAATGAAAATATTAATTACCGGAGCCAACGGTTTTGTAGGAAGCCACATAGTTGAGGAACTTACCGCAAACAACTATGAAGTCATTTGCGCTGTCAGAAAAAATTCAGATCTTAAATGGATAAATAACCAGCCTGTAAAATTAAAATACGGAACTTTAAACGATAAAATTTTTCTTAAAGAGATAATATCCGAAACAGATATTGTTATCCACTGCGCCGGAGTTGTAAGGGCGTTGACATGGGATACTTATAAAGATGTTAATGTAACAGGCACGAAAAATATAATAGAAGCCGTTTTGGAAAATAATAAAAATTTAAAAAAATTTATTTTTATTTCATCACAGGCCGCAATGGGACCTTCTTTTGAAGATAAAACAAGGAAAATCGGCGATATTGAAACCCCTGTTTCCGATTACGGCAAAAGTAAATTGCTGGCCGAACAGGAGGTAAAAAAACTCAAAGGAATAGTTCCGTACTGCATTTTAAGACCGGCGGCTGTTTACGGTCCCAGAGATAAAGATATTTTCGCATTTTTCAATATGGTCAATAAACATATCGCTCCTAAAACCGTAAAAGAACATCTTATACAGCTCGTTTTTGTTAAAGATATAGCTAAAATAGCAATTAAAACAATAAACAATCCTGTTTCGGATAATAAAATATATTATCTAGCGGACGGTAAAATATATTCGTGGCAAAATGTCGCCGATACAATAGCCGGTTCAAACGGCATTAAAACCGTATCCGTTCCGCTATTTGATTTTATTTTTAAGACTGCAGGCAATATTTTTGAATTTATATCTTTTATTGTAAAAAAACCGCAGGTTTTAAACAGACAGAAAATAACCGAAATGCTTCAAAAATCATGGGTTTGCGATAATTCCCAAACATTAAAAGACCTTGATTTTACATTTGAAAATCTTGAAAACGGTTCAAAAATAACATACAATTGGTATTTAAAGAATAAATGGTTTTAGGAATATATTAACTTTTAGGAGTTAGATTAAATGAACGATATTTTTAAGAAGTGTTATGAATTTACGGCAACAAAGGATATCAAAGCGCAGGGGGTATATCCTTATTTCAAAAAAGTTGAATCCGCACAGGGGCCGGAAGTCATAATAGGCGGAAGAAAAATAGTTGTAGTATGTTCAAATAATTATCTTGGTCTTGCAGACCACCCTAAGGTTATAGAAGGCTCAATTAAGGCCGCAAAGAAGTACGGCACTTCATGCACAGGTTCAAGATTTTTAAACGGAACTAACGATTTGCATGAAAAAGTTGAAAAAAAATTCGCAAAATTTGTAGGTAAAGAGACTGCAATTTTGTTTACAACGGGACATCATTCAAACATAGGAGCAATATCTTCTCTTGTAGGCAAAAACGATATAGTAATAACCGATAAACTGGACCATGCTTCAATAATAGACGGCTGCCGTTTGGCTTTGGGCGAAATGGTAAGGTTCAGGCATAACGATATGGCTGATCTTGAAAGGCAGCTTATAAAAAATAAAGACGCATCGGCAATAATAGTGGTTGACGGCGTTTTCAGCATGGAAGGAGACATTACCAATCTTCCTGAGATAGTAAAACTCGCAAAGCGCTACGGCGTCAGAATTTTTGTAGATGAAGCTCATTCTTTGGGAGTTTTAGGCGAAAGAGGAACCGGTACAGGCGAGCATTTCGGGCTTCAAAGCGATGTTGACGTAGTCATGGCAACAGCTTCAAAATCGCTTGCTTCAATCGGCGGTTTCATTGCAAGCAGCAATGAAGTAATAGAATACATAAAACATACGGCAAGATCTCTTATATTTACCGCAAGTCTTCCGCCTGCATGCGTAGGAGCGATAGATGTCGCTCTTGATATTTTACAGCAGGAACCTGAACGCAGAGAAACTCTTTGGAAAAATACCAGAAAAATGAAAGAAGGTTTCCAGTCAATGGGGCTTGATACCGGAACATCGGAATCTCCTATAATACCTATAACAGTCGGCGACGATATGAAAGCGTTCCAGATGTGCAGAATGCTTTTTGACGAAGGCGTTTTTACGTCTCCGGTCGTAAGTCCGGCAGTTCCACAGGCTATAATCAGAACAAGTTATATGGCTACTCATACGGATGCTCATCTTGAATTTATACTTGATAAATTTGAAAAAGTTTCAAAGCAGGTAGGCCTTATCCCGGGCGGCAATACAAGAAAATCAAAGACATCCGCTAAAAAATCATGGAAATTCGCATTTTCAAGAAAAGATTTTGCGGATGCCACTAAAAACTGGTTTAAAAATCTTTGGTCCAAATAGATGTTTACCATAAAAGAAATAAAAAATGACAAAATAGATAAATTTATAAAATGTCCTTACGAAATTTATAAAGACAATCCGTATTGGATCCCGCAATTAGACAGAGATGTTAAAAATATATTATCGGATAAAAACCCTTTTTGGCGGCATGCGAAAAGGGCTCTTTTTTTGGCATATGACGACAATAAAAAAGTCGTCGGCAGAATTGCCGCTATTATTGATTACAACTATATTAAATTTCAGGACAACATGATAGGTTATTTCGGTTTTTTTGAATGTATAAACAATATTGAAGCGGCAAAACGGCTTTTTGCCTGCGTTGAAAATTTTCTTGCGGAAAATAATATAAAAAAAATGATGGGGCCTATGAATCCGTCCACAAATGACGAAGTAGGATTTTTATATGAAGGTTTTGACAGCCCGGCAAGAATCATGATGCCATATACTCATAAATATTATATTGATCTTGCAGAACAGGCGGGGCTGAAAAAAATAAAAGAATTGTACGCTTATGAAATACCCGTTGCTCTTGATGACAGAATGGTAAGATTAAACAAAGCTTTAAACATAGTTAAAAAAAGAAATCCTACGATAACAATAAGAACATTTTCAAAAAAGAATTATAAAAAAGATTTGGCTGACGTTATGGAAATTTACAATTCGGCATGGGAAAAAAACTGGGGTTTTGTACCGTGGACTAATGAAGAATTTGAAACCATAGCCGACAGTCTTGTCGGTTTGCTTGATGAAAAGATTGTGATGATGGCATATGACGGTGCAAATCCGGCCGGTATGCTTATAGCAATACCGGATTATAATTATGTGTTAAAAAAAATAAACGGGAAATTATTTCCTTTTGGTTTTTTAAAATTTTTGTATTTTAAAAATAAAGTAAAAGATTTAAGACTTATGATAATGGGCGTAAAAAAAGAATACAGAAATAAAGGAATAGAAGCTTATATGGCCGGAGAGGCTTTAAAAAATTCAGTGTCCGCAGGCTATGAAAACTGTGAGCTTTCATGGATACTTGATGACAATGTAATGACGCAGAGAACGGCGGAAATGATGTCCGGCAGGCTGTACAAAAGATATGCCGTTTATTCAAATGCTGGAATCTGAAATTCATGTATAAAACAATAGAAAATTCAAAAAAAAATTTAAAGGCAGGCGACTTTGACGGCGCTTTGAAAAATCTATACGGTCTTTTGGAAAAAGACTTAAGCGCAGAAGCTAAAATATCTGTTTATAAAGAAATAGCCAAAATATATATATTTAATAAAAATTATACAAAAGCAGCAGAAGAGATCTGCGCGTTTTTTAACGATACGGAAATGTTGTCTTTTTTGGGCAATATAGACGAATATATAACGGAAAGAAACAAAGACAGAGTTAAAAATACCCTTTTAAATAATTTTGAGATATTAAAAAAAAGAACAATATTAAAATCAAAACCTTCCTCAATGCTTGCAGTGCTGACAAATAAATGCAATCTCAGATGTATAATGTGCGAATCTGTAAAAGAAAATTATCTTATTTCGGATGAAACAATAGCCGATATTATAAAATATATGAAATATTTTGAACGGTTTACTTGTATCGGCGGAGAAGTTTTTTTATACGACAAGATTAATGATATTATTGAAAGTGCCAAAAAATATGATACTGAGTTATGTATTGTGACAAACGGTTTATTTTTGCGTAAAAATATGGCAATATTTGAGAATATGAGAGCTTCAATAGGAGTTTCCGTAGACGGTTTTGACAAAGAGACTTATGAAAAAATCAGAATAAACGGAAATTTTTATCAGTTGCTTGAAAATATGGAAACACTAAAAGAATCGTTGAAAAAGGATTCTTTTAAACAAGTCAGAACTTTATTGCATATGGTTATTATGAAAAACAACTGTAAACAAATAATGAAAGCTTTTGATTTTGCATTAAAATATAATTTTGGAGCATTAAGTTTTTTAAAATTAAATTCTGCGGTTGAATACAGACCGGACGATAAAGAACTAAGGTATGCAACTGATAAAATTAATGAATGTATGGATATTATAGAAAAAGAAAAATATAACATTCAAATTTTTACTGATCCTAATTTAAATGTAGTGCGAAAAAATCAGAAAAATTTATATAATAATTCAAATTTAGTACGCAATGAGTTATATTTTAAATGTAACATACCTTGGAAAAATCTTTCGGTTTCAGTTAATGAGGATTTATATTTTGACTGTCGTTCCGATTGTAAAAAATTTGGAAAATTTGAAACTATTGAAAAATCTTGGAACAGTTTGGCTATTCAGAAAATAAGACAGGCTGTTATTGACGGCGTTTATATTGAACCGTGTAAAGACTGCAGTATTTTACACTAATTTTATTTAAAAAGGGAAAACTATGCATAAAATTTTAGTAACCGGCGGAGCAGGTTTTATCGGAAGCAATTTCGTCAGATATATGCTAAATAAATACGATTATAAAATAGTAAATCTCGATTTGCTTACTTATGCCGGCAATCTTTCCAGTTTGGACGACGTAAAAGATAATAAAAATTACGAATTTGTAAAAGGCGATATCTGCGACGCGCAGCTTACCGATAAGATAGTTTCCGGCGGAGTTGACGTAATAATAAATTTTGCCGCGGAATCACACGTTGACAGAAGTATAACCGATCCGGGCGTTTTTGTAAAAACAAACGTTTTGGGTACACAGAATCTTTTGGAATGCGCAAAAAAGTACAAAATAAAAATGATTCAGATCTCTACCGACGAAGTTTACGGTTCACTGGGCAGCACAGGATATTTTACGGAAGAAACGCCTCTTGATCCGAGCAGTCCGTATTCTTCAAGCAAAGCTGCTGCGGATTTGCTTGTTCTTGCTTATCACCGCACTTTCGGGCTTAACGTAAACATTACAAGATGTTCCAATAATTACGGACCTTATCAGTTTCCGGAAAAACTTATACCTCTTTTTATCACAAATCTTATGGATAATAAGCAGGTTCCTTTGTATGGAGACGGCTTAAACGTCAGAGACTGGCTTTTTGTTGAAGACCACTGCTCTGCAATAGACACAGTTCTTCATAAAGCAAAACCGGGCTCTGTTTATAATGTCGGCGGAAACAATGAAAAGACAAACAGATATATAACTGATACGATATTGAAAAATCTTGGCAAAAACGAAAACCTTATAAAATACGTTCAGGACAGGCTCGGACATGACAGAAGATATGCGATAGACGCTTCAAAAATAAAGAAAGAACTGGGCTGGCAACCGGCGTATGTGTTTGAGGATGCGATAGTCAAAACAATAAAATGGTATGTTGATAATAAAAAATGGTGGCAGCCGTTAAAAAAGTAAAACTCTAGTTTTTCAAGAGCGGCTGCGTTATTATAACGCGGCCGTTTTTTTATTTAGCATATAAGCCTGGCCTAAAGATATTCCGCCGTCGTTAATGGGAACAAGTTTATTATAGAAGACTTTAAAATTTTCTTTTTCAAGCAGTTTGATTGTTCTGGAAAGAATGTATTTATTTTGGAAAACGCCGCCGCTTAAAGCGATTTGATTTACTGTAAATCTTTTGCAAAAAAACAAAGCCTGTCTTAATATTATCCGGCATATTGTCTCGTGTATTTTGCCGCTTATTTGTTCAAGAGAAATTTTGTTTTTTAAATCTTTAACCAGAGATTCAATTGTTTTTGAAAATTGTATCTCGGAAATATTATTTTCTTTATGAATAAAATCAAAAGGATAAAATCCGCGGCTGTCTTTTTTAACTAAAGATTCAAGATGAGCGGCAGTCTGTCCTTCGTAGGAACAAAAATTTGAAATTCCGCATATTGCCGCCATAGCGTCAAGATATCTTCCGGCGCTGCATACCTGCGGTTTTTTTATATCTGAGTTTAAAAGAAATAAAACATGGTTGTAGAATTTTTCTTTTTTTATTGAATTTGCAACTGCCTGGAGTTTATTATGTTTGTTTAGAAGAGACAACGCAAGACGCCATATTTCTTTTGTTGCGGCGTCTCCTCCGGGCATATCAAAATATTCAAAATGACAAACTCTTTTTACGGTATTATTTTTAAATAAAATGCATTCGCTGCCCCACATATTGCCGTCATAACCGAAACCTGTTCCGTCATAAGAAAAGCCAAGCACTCCGCCCTTTAATTGGTTTTCAGCAATTACCGAGGCGGTATGAGCGTAATGATGTTGTATTTTTTTTATATTTTTAAATTTCTGCGTGCAATAAGCCGTTGTATTATAACCCGGATGCATATCACAAGCCGCTTTTTTAGGTTTTATATCAAGAAAATTTTTCATTTTGTTGAATGTATAGGACATAAATTCAATGTTTTCATAAGCTATCATATCTCCGCAGTAAGGCGAAAGATAGACCGAATTTTTTCTTGTCAGGCAGAATGAATTTTTTAAATCGGCGCCTGCCGCAAAAATATCTTTTGCTATTTCAAGATTAACCGGTTCCGGAACAAAACCTCTGCTTCTGCGTATTATTATTTTTTTGTCATTATCAAAAAATGACACTATTGAATCGTCAACCGGATTTAAAATTTCACGGTCATTGCTTAAAACCGCGTCAATTTCTTTTGAAAACTCAGAATATATTTTATTTTCGGTATGTATTATAGGCTTATCATTTTTATTCGCGGAAGTCATAATAAGCATGTTTGTTTTAATTAGATCAAAAAGTATGCAGTGCACAGGAGTATAAGGCATCATAACGCCTATATATTTATTGTTTTTAGATATACATTCGTTAAAAATCTTATTTATTGCGTCTTTTTTTTCAAGCAATACTATCGGAGCTGTTTTTGAATTAAGTTCTTTTTCTTCAAATTTGTTTATAAAAGCCGTTTTTTTTGCGGTTTCAATGTTTTTTGCCATAACGGCAAACGGTTTTTGGTCTCTGTTTTTAATTTTTCTAAGTCTGAGTACTGCTTTTGCGTCATAAGCGCTGCAGGCCAGATGATAGCCGCCGATGCTTTTTAGGGCAATAATTTTTCCGCCGTCCAGCATTTTTGCCGCATATAGGAGAGCATCTTTTTCATAATGCGTTTTGCCTGTTTTTGTTACGGTTAATTTTACTTTCGGCCCGCATTTCGGACACGCGTCAGGCTGCGCGTGAAAACGTCTGTCGGACGGTTTTTTATATTCTTCGTAACATTCTTTACACATTTTAAAAACTTTCATGACCGTATTTTTTCTGTCGTAAGGAAGTTTTTTTACTATTGAATAACGCGGGCCGCATTGCGTGCAGTTTGTGAAAGGATAATGATATCTTCTGTCCGCCGGCGAAAGGATTTCATTCCTGCATTGGGGACACATAGCCGCATCTGCCGGAAAATCGGATATTATGCTTTTTGTTTTTGAACTTTTTTGAATTTTAAAATTTTTATAATTTTTAAAAGAAGTTTTTTTAATCTTGATTTTTAATGACGGCAGTTTCTGTAATTCGCAAATAAAATTACCGGTATTTTTTTTAGAGCCTTCAATTGCCGTTTTTACTCCTGAACCGGTATTTAAAACATATCCGGAAAGCTTATATTTTTGGGCAAGATTATATATTTTCGGTCTGAATCCGATTCCCTGCACTATTCCGGATATTTCAATTAAAAAAGAATTTTTTTTATTCACCTTCAATGCTCTTGACAAAAACGTCGTTGCCCGCTATTATTGATATGTCTCCCGAACCGCATTTCGGACAGCATGCCGCTTCCATCTTATGAATTTCTATTTTTTCTTGGCACACGTTGCATAAAGCAGTCAGATTTTCATTTATAAACTCAAGTTCGCAACCTTTCGCTATAGTTTCGGGGATTATATGATCTTTCATAGTATGTACAAGCAGTTCTTTTTCAATACCGCTTGCTTTGCCGATTACGATGCTTATTTTTGTAATTTTTTTTAAACTATTCTGTTTTATATATTCTTCAATTACCGCCCATAATTCTCTGCCTATTCCGTGTTCGTGCATTGTATGCTCCTGTTATTAATATTTAATTATATTTTTTATTTTATCAAAATAATTAAAAGTTATAAAATTTGATATGAATTTTGTACAATCATGAAAAGTTCTGTAGCAAACAATGCCGCAAATGCGGATTTATAAAATGAATATCAAAGAAATTTTAAAGAAATTTATAATAAAATACTATGATAACATAATTGTTCTTTTTATAATCGGAATTGCCGCTTATTCATTATTTTCAAATATATCAATTAATAACTTAGAACATGATGAACTATATACATTGAATATGTTAACAATGAATAATCTTTTTGATATTATAAAAATAGGCAATGTTACTGACGTCAATCCTCCTTTATACCATGCCGTAATGTTTTTTTATACGCGAATATTTGACCTTTCCGAGTATATGATACGTATACCTTCGGTAGTGTTTTTTTTAATTACGCTTTACTTAATTTTTATATTTACGAAAAGACTTTTTGGCGCTGTTGACGGTATAGTATCTGTTTTGGTTACGGCAATGCTGTTTCCGCATGAATGGGTAAGTTTGTTGGCAAGAGGCTATGCGCTTTTAGTTTTATTCACTGTAATAACGATGATATTTCTTGATAATATTATTCGTTATAAAATGAAAAATAATGATAAAAATATATCTTATCGGATATTGATTTGTTATATTGTCAGCGCTATTTTTTGTATTTATACCCATTATTTTGGAGGCATTCTTGTTTTTTCCGAATTGTTTTTTTTATTTATAGTATTCAACAAAAAAGTCTTAAAAGAAATTTTTATTATAACAGTTCCGTTAATGGTATTTTATGTGCCTTGGCTGCTTTTAATCTCTCCGCATAAGGTAGATGTTGTACATCCTAATTTTATTGAATGGATAAACTGGAGCGTTCATGCAAATTATAATTTGTTTGTCGTTATTTTTTTTGCTTTTATTCCGGTGGTCCCTATTATATTTGATATTTTAAAAGATAAGAGAATAAAATTAATATGTAACAAATATTTATCTGTTTTGATGCTATTTTTTTTATTTTTGTTTCCGTATTTTTTAATATTATTTATGTATAAGATTGGGATAAAATGTTATCAAAGCAGATATTTAATTATTTCAATAATTCCTTTTTATATTTTAATTGCTCACGGGATTGCGATTGCAGGCAGAAGAAAAATTATAATTTTAATAATTACAGTTTTATTTATTATATACGGAATCAAACAGAAAGAACCTGTTTTTCGTATGTCGCAAGAAGCAGAATATAATATAAATTTTATTGTAAAAAATCATAAAAAAACAGGGAGACCTGTGCTTTTCATAAAAGACGGCATGTTTGAAATATATCATAAATTTCATTATGATAAATATTTCAATAACGAAACAAATAAAAATAACGTAAAACTGCTTTTGTATTCCGAAGTAAACCAAATAAATCAAACTATAGAAGAATTAAGCAGAATGTGCGGCAATAATTTTATATGGGTAATAGATTCAACATTGATGTATGATATGAATAGCGTATCCTTAAATAAGGATATTGTCAAATTTAACAGTAAGCTCCCGCCGATATATTTAGTCAAAAATAAAAAATAGAAGTTATTATTTTCTTTTTTTATTTTTTGTCGCTTTCATTGATTTTATTTCCGTTATTTTATCGCGCAGAAGAGCGGCGGTTTCAAAATCAAGTATTTCGGCAGCTTCTTTCATCTGCTTTTCAAGAGATTTCAAGATGTCTTCCATTTTGTTATGCGATATGTATTCTTCGCTAAGTTCGGCGGTATAAAGTTCAAGACTTTCATTTTTTGCCTTAATTTGGAATTCTTCAAGCTCGGTAACGGCTTTTATGATTGTTTTAGGCGTTATATTGTGTTTTTTATTGTATGCAATCTGTTTTCTTCTTCTTCTTTCCATTTCATTTATGGCTCTGCTCATGGAATTAGTCATTTTATCGGCGTAAAAAATAACTCTTCCGTCAACGTTTCTTGCCGTTCTTCCGCAAGTCTGTATAAGAGTCTGTTCCGATCTTAAAAAGCCTTCCTTGTCTGCGTCAAGAATAACTACAAGCGCGACTTCCGGCAGATCAAGCCCTTCTCTTAGAAGGTTGATGCCGACAAGCACGTCAAATTTCCCGAGTCTTAAATCTCTTATGATTTCTATTCTTTTAAGAGATTCGATTTCAGAATGCATATATTCTACGCGGAATCCCTTTTCTTTAAGATATGCCGTAAGATCTTCAGACATTCTCTTTGTTAAAGTAGTTACAAGCACTCTGTATTTTTTTGAGATAGTTTTTTCTATCTCTTTTATCATGTCGGGAATCTGTCCTTCCACAGGTTTTATTACTATTTCCGGGTCTACAAGACCTGTAGGTCTTATGACAAGTTCCACTATATCGTGTTTTGATTTTTCAAGTTCGTATTTGCCGGGAGTCGCGGAAACCATTACCGACTGGTTTATTATTGATTCAAATTCACTGAATTTCAAAGGTCTGTTATCAAGCGCCGACGGAAGTCGGAATCCGAAATCAACAAGAGTCTGCTTTCTGCTTCTGTCTCCTTCATACATTCCCCGTATCTGCGGAAGGGTAATATGCGATTCGTCCGCCACAAGAAGAAAATCTTTTGTCTGTTCGTTGGATAAGAAATAATCTATAAGCGTTGTCGGTCTTGAACCTTCGGGTCTTGCGGACAGATGCCTTGAATAATTTTCAACTCCGCTGCAAAATCCCGTTTCTCTGAGCATTTCCATGTCATATTTAGTTCTTTGCATCAGTCTTTGGGCTTCAAGGAGATTTCCTTTTGCTTTTAAAGCGGCTGTCTGTATATTTAATTCCGCCTCTATAGCTTTTAACGCATTTTCCATTTTATCGCCGGCCGTTACGAAATGTTTTGCGGGGTATATAAAACATTTTTCTTTTTTATTGTATATTTCTCCGGTCAACGGATTAAATTCTTTTATTGAATCTATTTCATTGCCGAAAAAATTGATTCTTACGGCCGTTTCCAGATAAGCGGGGAAAATCTCTACGGTATCGCCCTTTATTCTGAATCTGCCTCTTAAAAACTCTATTTCGTTTCTTTCGTAATGTATGGCGACAAGTTTTCTTGTAAGGGTATCAATGCTCATTTTTTCGCCGATTTTAAAACCTACGCACATGTTTTGGTATTCGTCAGGTGAACCGAGATTATAAATGCTTGACACGGAAGCGACTACAATCACGTCGTTTCTTTCAAGAATTGATGTTGTAGCTTTCAAACGCAGCCTGTCTATATGGTCGTTTATCGACGAATCTTTTTCAATATAAGTGTCTGTTGAAGGTATATACGCTTCCGGCTGGTAATAATCGTAATAAGAGATAAAGTATTCGACGGCGTTTTTAGGAAAAAAAGATTTGAACTCGGAATATAACTGCGCCGCAAGAATTTTATTAGGAGATATTATAAGAGCCGGCCTTTGAAGTTTCGTAATAAGGTTTGCCATTACGAAAGTTTTTCCCGATCCCGTTACACCCAGCAGAACCTGAGATTTTTTGCCTTTTGTGATGTTTTCGTATAATTTATCAATAGCCTGAGGCTGTTCGCCGGAAGGTTTAAAATCCGATACGAGTTCAAATTTATTTTTCAAAGCGTTCTTCCATATATTTATATTTTTTCATGTTTTTGTGATGAGTCTGGTCAAGCAAAAGAGGAGTAACGGAAACAAATCCTTTTTCAACTACTTCAATATCCGTTCCTTTGTTTTTCTTGCCGCATATGAATCTGCCGGCAAGTTTATAATAAGTTTTTTTGCCGGTTTGCTTTGAAACTATGGATTCGTCATAAGAACGTATTCCGAGAGATACTACTTTGATTCCTTTTGCTTCCGGCGGAATATTTACGTTTAAACAAGGAGCCGGTCTTCCTTTCTTTGCCGTTTTTAAAAATTGTTTTGCTATTTCAAGTACTATTTTGGCGGATTTTTCAAAGCACGGTCTTTTTTCGTTTACTGCCGATACGGCCATAGACGGTATTCCAAGATATGCGCCTTCTCTTGCGCATGCGACTGTTCCTGAATACACCACGTCCTGTCCGAGATTCGGATGAGTATTGATGCCCGATATTACAAGATCTATTTTATCTTTTAAAAAAGAGTAAAGACCGAACTTTACGCAGTCGGTCGGAGTTCCGTCGATAAGGCTGTAAATATTGTTGCCGTAATCTTTTATCTGTCTGTAATCGTCAAGCGTTATGGACTGGCTCATTCCTGACATTTCATGTTCCGGAACTATAACGTAGACGGTTCCGAGTTTGGACATTTCTTTTATAAGAGGTTTAAGTCCTTTGCCTTTTATGCCGTCGTCGTTTGAAATTAGAATATTCATACATCTCCCGTATATAATTTAAAATTATTTTTTATTAATGATATTTATAAGCGTATCAAAAAGTTTTTCCTGCGGGAAAAAATCAGGTTTAACGGCGCGTTCCGTATCAATTGCGGCCGTGTTTAAAGTTTCTTCTATAATTTTATATAAATCTTCCGTTTTAAGATTTTTTTCTTCAATAATAACCGACTGCGGCGCAGAAGAATTTTTTGCGTTGAAATACTGGTGATTGTCAGTAGCATACGGATAAGGAACAAAAACGGCTTTAAGTCCGTACATTTCAACTTCTTTTACTGTGCCGGCTCCGGCCCTGCATATCACAAAATCGGAACATGCATAAGCGTTTCCGATATCATGCATATAAGGCGCTATAAATTTTTTGTAAGAAATTTCAGAATATTTTTTATTAAGTTCTTCAAAATATTTAGTTCCGGTTACATGTATAAACTGTATTTTGCCGTGATATTTTTCATAGAGTTTTGCCGCTGTATTAAAAGCCGTTTCATTTAATTTATCTGCTCCGAGGCTTCCTCCGAATACGAAAACAGTAAATACGGAAGGATCCAGTCCGAGCTTTTCGGCTGCATGAGAACGCGGTATTGAAAAGATATCTTTTCTTACGGGATTTGACGTGTAAACTGTTTTTAAAGGGCAAAAATATTTTGCCGACTGCTTAAAGCTTATTGCAGTTTTATCGGCTATTTTAGACAGCAGTTTATTCGCAAGACCGGGTATTGAATTTTGTTCATGTATAATTGAAGGTATTTTTTTAAATTTTGCAGCCAACAAAACAGGTACGGCGAGGTACGCACCCATTCCGACTGCCGCTTTCGGACGCGTTTCTGATATTATGGCAAGAGCCGAAAATATGCTTTTTACCATATTTAAAGGGAATAAAAACATTTTAAGAGATATTTTTCTGGGCGGAGCATAGAAGTTTAAAAGTTTGTAATCGTATCCCGACTTTTTTACTATATTCAGTGAAACGGAGCCGGCAACGTCATTTACTATAAAAACGGGGTTATAACCGGCATTTTTCAGCTCGTAAGCGAGAGCTATTCCGGGATATACGTGTCCGCCTGTACCGCTTGTGACTATTAAAATATTATTCATATTTATTTTTTCTTGAAATATTCAATAATATACCAATTGTTATAAGACTATACAACATTGAAGAACCTCCGTATGATATAAACGGCAAAGGCATGCCTTTTGCCGGCATAACTCCTATGGACATTCCTATGTTTATTGCAGCCTGAACCGCAAACATGATGCCTATGGTAAAAGATAAATTTTTACCGAAATAATCATCGCATTGTTCGCTTATTTTAAAAGCTTTTAACATTATATACACGAATGAACAGACAATGATCAATACTCCTAAAAAACCGACTTCTTCTCCGATTATGGGGAAAATAAAATCGGTATGGGCTTCCGATAAATGCATAAGTTTCATTTCGCTTTGTCCGCACCCTTTTCCCAAAAGGCCGCCCGAGCCTAATGCTATAAGCGCGCTTCTGACGTTGTCAGAAGATTTTGTCCAGTCTGAAAGAGCCGCAAGATAGTCGGTTATACGGTTCATTCTGTAACTGTGCCTGAATACGAGAGCCGCGGCTGCAATGCCAAAAATAGTATCGGTAATAAAGATGCGTTTCAATGTAAAACCGTGTATAAGGAGCATTACCGTGTATATTATTGCGAGAAATACGATGGTCCCTAAATCTCTCTGCCAAGCTATCAATACGGCGAATATTATAAAATATCCGGTTGTTATAAGAAATTTTTTGTTACGGCTGATTTCAATTTTTTCCTTTACGGATAAAATTTTTGTCGCTATTAAGGCAAAAGCTATTTTGGCAAGTTCAGACGGCTGCATTTTTATGATGCCTAAATCAAGCCATCTCGTTGCGCCTTTTGTTTCTTTTCCTAACGCCAATACCGCGATAAGCATCAAAACCATTACAATAAATAAGCATAAAGTTATTTTTTTTTCTTTATACAGTTTATAGTCAAATACAAACGCAGTAAATATAAAACATATTATTCCGAGAAATATTGTCGCAATATGTTTAAAAAAAAGTCTTAGAGATATGTCTTCCAAACGCACCGGAGTGACGGACAGACTTTCCGTTATACCTATGAACAAAAGACCAAAAATTACGATCAACAGCGACCAGCTATATCTGTTCAGCGATGAAAGTTCGGAGAACGGATTTCTTACGTAATTCTTTATGATTTTAAAAAAATTGTTCATATTAATTTAAAGATGAAATTATTTTTTTAAACGTCTTTCCTCTGTGTTCAAAGTTTTTAAACTGGTCAAAAGACGCGCATGCCGGCGAAAATAATACGACGTCGGATTCTTTTGTTAAAGACTGAAGTTTTTTGACCGCATTTTCAATAGTTCCGGTTTTGTATATTGGCGCGGCGCCTTTGAGTTCCTTTTCTATTATCGGCGTCGCTTCGCCTATAAGAATAATGTTTTTTACTTTATTTTTTATCAGATTATATATCGGTTTATAAGGGCTTCCTTTATCCTGTCCTCCCAAAATCAGATGTATATTTTTGTCAAAAGATTCAAGCGCTACTTTTGTCGAGTCTACGTTTGTTCCCTTTGAATCGTTATAATATTTTACGCCTTTTATTTCTTTTACGAATTCTATTCTGTGTTCAACTCCCTTAAAAGAAGATATTGTTTTTTTTATGGAATCAACAGAAACTCCCGCAAGATAAGCCGCTGCCGTTGAAGCCAGAATATTGTCTATATTGTGTCTGCCCGGTATTTTGACCTGCGCTTTAAAATCAATTTTTTTATTTTTATGTATTATATGAAAAGCCGAATCCTTATAATAAATACAGTTATGATTTTGTTTTGTAAAATTAAACGGGAAAGAAGACTTATTGTTCAAAGGAATAATTTTTTTCAAATATTTATCGTCGTAATTAAATACAATGAAGTCGCCCTGTTTTTGGTTTTTGAAAATATTTGCTTTTGCAAGCACATAATTTTTCATTGTTTTATGATGTTTGATATGGTCGGGTGTAATATTTAACAGAACGCTTATATCGGGTCTGAAATCCGGAGAGTCTTCAAGCTGATATGACGAAAGTTCAAGAACAAGAACGGTGTCTTTGTTTATTTTATCCGTGACGGACGATAAAGGAAATCCTATATTGCCTGCGACAACGGCGTTTTTGTAGTAATTTTTAATTATTTTATATATAAGAGTCGTTGTTGTCGTTTTTCCGTTTGTTCCCGTTACGGCTATTATTTTTTTTGGTTTTATAAAACCGAGAGCGAAATCAATTTCGCTTAAAACGGGTATTTTTTTTGCGGCGGTTTTTTTTAATACTGCAAGTTCGGACGGCAGCCCCGGACTTTTTACTATGAGGTCGCATTCAAGAATTTTATCGGTATGTCCGTTAAATTCGGTTTCTACTCGTTTATCAAGTTTCATTTGCAAATGAGTCCGCGCTTTGCCGCTGTCGCTTGCAAAAACTTTATAGCCTTTTGAAACGGCAAGATTTGCGCATGCTATTCCTGATTTACCCAACCCCAATACAGATATCGTTTTTTTGTCTTTTTTCATTTTTTTATCCCGCATTTAAATTTATCTGAAACAGCAGTGGTTTTTTTATGATTGTATTATCTGATTTTTAATGAGGCAATCGCTATTATTGCCAGAATAATGCCGATAATCCAAAATCTTATCGTAACTTTGGTTTCTCTTAATCCGCCGAGTTCAAAATGGTGGTGAATAGGAGCCATTTTGAATACGCGTTTATTCGTTCTTTTAAACACTGCCACCTGAATGAGAACCGACAAAGCCTCAACAACAAATATTCCGCCTACAATAAATAAAATAAGTTCCTGTTTTATAAATACCGCAACAAGCCCCAAAAGCCCTCCCAGACAAAGACTTCCGGTATCTCCCATGAAAACTTCCGCCGGGTGCGCGTTATACCATAAAAATCCGAGACTTGCTCCGAACATTGCCATTAAAAAAACGGATATTTCTCCCGCACCTGAAACATATATCAGTTTCAAATATGACGATATATGAGAGTTTCCGATAAGATAAGAAAATAAAGCCAGAGTCAGAGTCGCTATTATAATGTTGCCTATTGCAAGGCCGTCCAATCCGTCTGTAAGATTTACCGCGTTTGAACTTCCTACTATAACAAAAAGGATAAGAACAAAATATAAATAAGATAAAGGCAGAAAACAGTTTTTTATAAAAGGTATATTAAGAGAAGTCGCGTAATTCGCATTTACCGGATTAAAAAATAAATAAGTTACTACCGCAAGAGAAAACAGCGCCTGCCAGAATAATTTTTTTCTTCCGGCAAGCCCTTTCGGATTTTTTTTTGTCAATTTAAGATAGTCGTCCGTAAAACCTATGATTCCGAAAAACAGCGTTGCTGCTGAGAGCCACAAAATATATGGATTGTCAAGTCTGGCCCATAAAAGAACGGATATAAGTATTGAAATTATTATTATTAAACCGCCCATTGTCGGAGTGCCGGTTTTGCACTGGTGGTTTGAAGGAGCGCAGTCTCTTACAGGCTGTCCGGCTTTTAATTCTTTAAGTTTATTTATTATGTAAGGTGCTATTAAAAAAGTTATCAGAAGACTTGTAAGAACGGCGCCTCCGGCCCTGAAAGTTATATACTGAAAAAGATTGAAAGGCGAAAAAATATCTCTGAGTCCGTAAAGAAAATGGTATAGCATTTAGATCTCCGAAGTTATAAGTTTGTCGTATATTATATCAAGTTTTATGCCTCTTGACGCTTTAAAAAATACGAGAGAATTTTGTTTGATTTTAGTTTTAAGAGAATTTAACAGCATATCTCTGTCGCTAAACAAATGTACGTCTTTGCCCGAGATTTGTTCACCGGCGAATTTTATTTTATCTCCGTACATATAAACTGTTTGTACGGAAGATATTTTATTTATGAGTGTTCCTATTTCCGCGTGATAGCGGGGGGAATTTTCTCCCAGTTCAAGCATATCGCCTATTACAAGAATAATATCTTTGCCCGGATATGATTGTTCAAGCGATGAAATCGCAGCCGACATGGACGACGGATTTGCATTATAAGCGTCGTTTATGGCAAGAGCCCCGTTTGAAAGTTTGACCGTCTGCATTCTCATTTTAGGAGGCGTAAAAGTTTTAAGTCCGTTCTTTATCTCTTCAATAGAAAAGCCCATTGAATAAGCGGTTGCCGCGGCTCCCAGCGCATTTAAAACGTTAAATTTTGATTTTATAGGTATTTCAAAAACATCTGTGATGCCTTTAATAGTTATATTAAATACCGTAGTTTCTCCGTCAAGTTTTATATTGTCGGCGTAAACGTCGGCATCATGCGAAAAACCGAAAGTTATGACTTTGCGCGTCTTTTTTGTTTCTTCAATTATTGATTTTAAATAAGAATTATCAATATTTAACGCAATCGTTCCGTTTTGTTTAAGACCGTCGGCAATTTCTCTTTTTTCTTTCAGAACATTATCCTGCGTCTTAAAAAATTCAAGATGGGAAGAACCTATATTCGTTATTACGGCATAATCCGGTTCTGTTATTCCTGTTAAAACTTTTACTTCGCCGAATTCGGAAGTTCCAAGTTCAAAAACCGCGTATTTTGTATCGTAAGAAAGGTTGAAAACGGTAAGAGGAACGCCTATTCTGTTATTGAAATTTCCCTGATTGTTCAGAGTTTTTGCTTTTTGTTTGAGAATTGAGGCAAGCATTTCTTTTGTCGTCGTTTTTCCGTTTGAGCCCGTTATTGAAACCGTTATCAAATCTTTAAATTTACGTTTGTAAAGTTTTGCAGCCGTTTCAAGAGCAATAGAAGTGTCTTTAACTCTTACGAAAACCGTTTTTGCGTCCGAAAAATTCTTTTCGGCTCCTTCGGTTGAATAGATTACGGCGGCAACTTCTTTTTGAACCGCGTCTTTTATGAAATTATGGCCGTCAAGAGTTTTACCTTTTATTGCAAAAAATAAAGAGTCTTTCTCTATCGTTCTGGAATCTATTCCTATTTTATTTATGTTTATTTCGGGATTGCCTTTTGTTAATGCGCCGTCTGCCGCTTTTATTATTTCATTTAAATTTATATTTTCCATTTTAAATTATATAAGTTTCATTACTTCTTCTTTATCGTCAAAATGAAACTTTGTGGTTCCTATTATCTGGTATTTTTCGTGTCCTTTTCCGGCAAGCAATACTATATCATTTTTGCCGGCATATTTAACAGCTTCTGCAATTGCGCTGCGTCTGTCTATTATTGTTTTATAATTTGTTTTGTTGATTTCTTTCGCGCCCGCTTCAACTTCTTCGGCTATCTTTACTGGATCTTCTTCTCTCGGATTATCAGACGTTATAAAAACAAAGTCGCTCATTGTGCAGGCGGTTTTTGCCATAACAGGTCTTTTTGTTCTGTCTCTGTTTCCTCCGCATCCGAATACGGTGATAATTCTTGAAGGATTAAGATTTTTAATCGCCGACAGCACGTTTTTTAAAGCATCGTCGGTGTGGGCATAGTCTATAATAACGGTAAAACCTTTTTTTGAAACGATTTTTTCAAATCTTCCGGGCGCGGGAGATGTATTTTCTATAAAACGCACAATATCTTCAAATTTAAAACCTGCGGCAATACAAATACCTGTTACGGCAAGAATATTGTAAACGTTATGAAGTCCTATGTGGTGCACGGCTAAAGATTTTGTTCCTGCGTTTGTTTTAAGCGTAAAGGAAGAATCTGTATTTTTAAGTTTTATATCGGAAGCCGAGATTGCGGCTTTTACGTCTTTTGTAGAATATGAAATCTTTTCGGCTTGAAATTCATTTTTAAAAAGTTTTTTGCCGTAATCGTCATCAATATTTATAATTGCGTATTTTGTGTTTTTTTTCCGGTTATTTGAAAGCGATGAAAATAACATTGATTTGGCTTCAAAATAAGAATTCATGTTTTTATGAAAATCAAGATGGTCCGGAGTTAAATTTGTAAAAACGGCGATATCAAATTCTATTCCTTTTACTCTGCCCAAAGAGAGAGAATGGGATGACACTTCCGTTATAAGATATTTTATTCCTGCCGCAGCCATTTCGGACATCATTCTGTAAAGATCTAAAGACTGCGGCGTAGTGTTCGGAGCATCAATTATTTTACCGGCGTATCTGTAAGATATCGTGCCTATAACTCCTATTTGTATCCCCATTGATTTGAACAGAGATTCCGTCATATAAGTTATTGAAGTTTTTCCGTTGGTTCCCGTTACTCCTATAACCGTCATTTTTTTGTCGGGATAATCATAAAATTTTGAACTCATTTTTGACATGGCTTCGTTAATATTTTTAACTACGGCGTTTGCGCATCCGAGATTGTCTATTTTGTTTTCGGAAACTACGCATGCCGCGCCTTTTGATGCGGCTTCATGCGCGAATGATGCTCCGTCTGCATGAACGCCTTTAAATGCAAAGAATACGAAATCTTTGCATACGGTTCTTGAATCGTATGATAATCCGGTAATTTCAGTTTCAATATCTCCGTGTATTTGAGCGTTTATGTCGGATATTAAATTTTTTAATAACATAGTTATTCCTTATTATTTTTTTACGGCAATATCGTCTTTGGGTATATTAAGATATTGCATAGTTCTCTGAGCTATTTTAGCAAAAACAGGAGCGGCAACAGAAGAGGCGTAATAATCTCCCTGCGGTTCGTCAAACAAAACAAGTATTACAAGTTTCGGCTCCATTGCCGGAATCATTCCGCAAAATGAAGATACATAATGCTTTTTTGAATATTTGCCGGTTGTCTTATCTATTTTTTGCGCAGTGCCTGTCTTTCCGCCTACGGTATATCCTTCAATTTTTGCTCCCGGTCCCGTTCCGTTGTCTACTACTCCTTTTAAAATTTTACGGATTTCAAAAGCCGTGTCTTCGGAAACAACGCGTCTGATGGATACAGTCTGCGTAGACTGCTGTACGCCGTCTATAGATTTTATTATTTGAGGCTTTAAAAGAAGTCCGTTATTTGCGATTGCCGAAAAGCTGTTGACAGTTTGTAAAGGAGTCGTAAGAATTTCCTGCCCGAATGCAATAGTATGAAGGCTTCTGCCGCTCCATGCTTTAGTAGGTTTTAACGCTCCGTTTTCTTCTCCGTTTAACTCTATTCCGGTCTTGCTGTCAAAACCGAATATTTTTATATATTTGTAAAATCTGTCTTTGCCCAAAGATAAGGCTATTTTTGCTGTTCCTATGTTTGAAGAGTATCCGATAACCTGGGCAAGCGTAATTATTCCTTTTTTTTCATGATCGCTTATTATTACGTCTTTATAAATTTCCATTTTCCCGTTCATACAGTCTATTCTGTCAGTCGGTTTGAACAAATGTTCTTCAAGTACGCCGGCAAGCGCTATAATTTTAAATGTTGAACCGGGTTCAAGAGTGCCGCTTATGGCATAATTACGCAATACCGATATGTCTTTTATTTTTTCTCCCGGGTTATAATTCGGCAGCGAAACCATTGCCAGAATTTCACCGGAATGCGGATCCTGAACTATGGCTACCGCATGTTTTGCTTTATTTTTTTTCAGCCCTTCCTGTAATTCCTGTTCGGCTATAAATTGTATTTTTTTGTCAATTGTAAGAGTAACGGTTTTTCCGTAGTAAGCATTTTCATTCGGAGTTTCCGTATAAATTCTTTTTTTATTTATTCCTCCGATTTCTTTTGCGGATATTTTTAAAGAATTGCCGGTCAGGTGGTTGTCGCATGTTTTTTCAATGCCTTCAATGCCTTTCCCGTCGCTATTTACTCTTCCAAGAACATGCGAAAGCATTTTTGTTTCGGGATAAAGCCGCACATATCGGTAAGTTAATTTATATTCGTATCCTGCAAGAAACTTTTTGTTTTCTTTTATTTTTTCTACAAAAATTTCGTCTAAATCATCGGTTATTTTTATATTTCTGTTTTTTTTATTTATTTCCAGAATTTGTTTTTTTGAAAGTTGTATTCCAGCGTCACTGAGTATTTTTATTATTTTAGCCGTGTCGTTAATATTTTTGCCGTCTAAAAACAGCGAGTATTTTTTTACGCTCATAGCCAGAATATTGCCGTTTCTGTCTAATATGTCGCCGCGCTTCGGTTTTTCTATAATTTCTTTATTTACGGTTGAATCGGCGCGTTTTTCCGTGTCGGCAAATTTAAAAACCTGAAAATAAAAAGCTCTTATGAGAATTATAAAAAATATAAAAAGCAGGCATGAAAGAAGAAATATTTTTCTTCCCGTAACGTCAGTATCATTTTTATTTTGCTGAAATGTGAATATATTTTTTCTGATCATTCTTTTATATTAACGATTTCTTTTTCGGTAGGCGCCGTAAAATTTTTCTCTTTTGCTATTTTGTCGAGTTTTTCAAGCGCGAGAATTGAATTTATTTTGTATTTTATTTCATCGGTATCTGTTTTAAGTTTGTCGTATTCGGTTTTCAAAATTGAATTTTTAGATTCAAATTTTAACAGCAGATTGTTTTCATAAGTATAAATTAATATCGTCAAAAGCACTACAAGCATAATCCAAAATAAAACCAAAATGTTGGAATTTTTATGTTTGTTATTATTCATTTTTTGAATTCTCCAATACTCGCATCTTCGCGCTTCTGCTTCTCGGGTTGCTTATCGTTTCGGCGTCAGAGGCTATTATAACTTTTTTATTGATAATTTTTAATCCTTTTTCATGAAAATTTTTAAAACTCTGTTTTACTATTCTGTCTTCAAGAGAATGATACGTAAGTATTACCGCTCTGGCTCCGGGCAGCAGAATTTCCGGAAGACTGTCAAGCAAATCCCTGAGACTGCCCATTTCATCGTTTACATATATTCTTAAAGCCTGAAAAATTTTTGTCGCCGGATTTATTTTGTCTTTTTTCCATTTTACGGTTGATACTATGTCGCTTAACTGTCTGCATGTGCGTATTTTGCCTTTAAGCCTTGAGCGGACAATTTGCCCGGCTATCTGAGGCGCGAAAGATTCTTCTCCGTATTCAAAAAAAATATTTTTTAATTCTTCTTCCGAATAAGAGTTTATAATTTCGTATGCCGAAATATTTTTTGTCCGGTCCATCCGCATATCAAGTATTTCATCCGAATTAAAAGAAAATCCTCTTGCCATATCGTCAAGCTGCTTTGACGATACTCCCAAATCGGCAAATACTCCGTTAATCCTGTCAAATCCCTTTTCTTTTATAATTTTTAGTATGTTTCTGAAATTTGACCTGCAGAATATTATTCTGTTATGAAAATGTTTGTTTTGCTCGTTGTGTAAAAAATATTCGTATGAGTCGGCATCCTGATCGAAAGCTAATATTTTTATATTGTCAAATTTTTCTAAAAAGTGAAAAGAATGACCGCCTCCGCCGAAAGTACAATCGGCGTATAAACCTTTGTTTGAGGTAATAAGATATTCCGTTACTTCATCCGGCATAACGGGTTTGTGATAAAAAGAATCACTCATTATGTATTCCTATTTAGAGAAAAACATTTTAACGGCGACAATCAGCATAATGATTGAGAATATTTTTCTTAAAATATGTGCCGGCAATACAGCCGCGAATTTGGCTCCGAAATAACCGCCTATGATAAATCCGCAGCAAATAATAAGAGCAACCGGAACATTGACATTACCCGATTTATAATATATCCATATAGTGATGATGCTTGCCGGAAGGACGGCAAGAGAAGTGCCCTGCGCCATATGCTGAGGCATTGCAAAAAACAGAACCATTAACGGTACCATAACAATGCCGCCGCCGATTCCGACTAAACCGCTTAAAGAACCGGCAAGTAAACCTATAAGTATGCAATAAATGACGGAAATCAGATCCATAATAAAACCTTTATAAAAGAAACGCAGATACCTATACACCGAATTTTGTATGTTCGTTGCCGAACACTATGGTCATTTCTCTGCCGCATAAATTACTTTATGCGGTCAAGCGATAAAACTTCTATCTTGCTTTCCGGTAAGGATTTAGCCGTTTCATTCCCGTTTTCATTATCGCGGGATTTTCCCTTAAAAGGGAACTTTCCGCCTTTCGGCAGAAAGCGTCACTGTTCGCACCTCTGTCCTCGCGGACGACGGGGATTACCCGCTACCGTTTTTCTCCGTAAGGAGAGTAAAGTTCGGACTTTCCTCTTTGTAAAATTAATTACAAAGCGACCATACGGTATCTGCATTATATTTTTATTTTTTATTAAATAAAATTCTTGAACAATTGTCGCAGTAAACAATTTCAATGCATTTTGTAGCCTGCATTATAAGCTGAGGCCTTAACACCATATTGCAGCCGGTGCAGCTGTCTCCGTCAACAAGGGCAAGCCCCTGTCCGTTTCTGTTTTCCCGTATTCTTTCATACTGAGACAAAACGTTCAAATTTATTTTCTTTGCAGACTCTTCTCTTTCTTTTTTTAAAACGTCAATTTCAGCCTGAATTTTTTTTATATCCTGTTCTATTAATGAAACGGAATTGTTTATTTCCGATTCTGATTTTTTAAGCGTTTCTTCATTTGCTTTTAAATTTGACATTTCTTTTTCAATGCCGTCCATTAAAATGAGAATTTCGTCTTCAATGTTGCTTTTGTCCGCTTTTGATTTTTCTATTTCAAGAAGGCATGTTTTATAAAGATCATTTGATTTTACCGTGTTTAAATCCGCGGTATGTTTCGCTATTGCGGATTCTTTTGCAGCAAGCGCCGATTCTTTTTCTTTTTTAAGAGAATTTAATTTTACATATTCGGCTTTTTTATTTTCAAAATCTGCTTTTAAATTAATAATTTCGCGTTTTTTTTCTTCTATTTGTTTCGGGAGATTAAGAAGATTCTGTTCCATGTTAACAATACGCGTGTCAATCTCCTGCAAATCGCACAGCAACAGCAAATTTTCTTTTAAGTTTTCCATTCTGTCTCCACATATTCATAAATTGATTTTAACCCCGAAATTATAGCAAGTTTGAATATATTAGGCAATATTTCGTTTTTTACGGTTTTTTGCGTAAAATACGCATAAATTTTTTATGGGGCATATTTCATGGGAAGGTTTTCTGGCTACGCAGACTCTTCTGCCAAGAGTTTGTATTAAAAATGAAATTTTTATCCAGTATTTTTTAGGTATTATTTTCATGAGATCTTGCTCTATTTTTACCGGATCTGTGTTTTTTGAAAGTCCTATAAGATTTGAAAGCCGTATTACATGGGTGTCCACGGCTATTCCCGCGGTTATTCCGTATCCGCTTCCCAATACGATATTCGCAGTTTTTCTTGCAACTCCGTCAAGTTTTATAAGTTCTTCCATCGTATCGGGAACTTTTCCGTTATGATTTTTTAATATTTTATTTGCGGTTGAGATTATATTTTTAGCCTTATTTCTGTAAAAACCCGCCGATTTTATGTCATTTTGAAATTCAGCGAGATCTGCTTTTGCGTAGTCTTCTATTGTTTTATATTTTTTAAACAATTCGGATGTAATTATGTTTACTCTTTTATCCGTGCACTGGGCAGACAGAATTGTGGCGGCCAAAAGTTCAAAAACGTTTGAAAAATTAAGAGCTATTCCTATGTTTCCGTATTCTTTATTTAAAATTTTAATTATTTGATCAATTTTTTTATTCATTTGTTAAGGATTTTTATTATCAGTCCGTGAAGCAGTTTGTTTGAAGCGACCATAGTCTGTCCGAAAAGATAATCGTTTTTGTTATTATAATCCGATATTTTTCCGCCGGCTTCTTTTACGATTAGAATTCCGGCCGCAACATCCCACGGTTTTAATCCTTCTTCCCAGAAAAAATCAAATCTTCCGCACGCCACATATGCCATGTCTATTGCGGCAGAGCCGAATCTTCTCATTCCCTGCGTTACCATCATTATATTTTTAAAATTTTTTAAAACCCGATCCGGTTTTTCCTGCGCGTAATAAGGAAAACCCGTTACCGGCAGAGCCCGTATCATTTTGTCTGTTTTTGAAACGCTTATTTTTTTACCGTTTAAAAAACTTCCTTTGCCTTTTTCTGCGATAAACAATTCTTTCAAAGTCGGAGCATATATTACGGCAGATATGATTTCTTTTTTATACATTAATCCTATGGAAACGCAAAAAGTAGGAACTCCGTGCACAAAATTGACGGTCCCGTCAAGAGGATCTATAATCCAGCAGTAATCCGATTCTGTTTTCTTAAAAGTATCTTTTTCTTCGGCTATTATATTATGGGCAGGGAAAGATTTTTTAATCGTGGAAATTATCGCTTTTTGAGATTTTTTGTCGGCAGCAGTTACGGGATCTGTTTTCCCTTTATACTCTATACTTTCAAGGTTGTTTAAGTATTTTAAAAGGATTTTTGCTCCGGCTTTTGCGCTTTTAACTGCGGTATCGGTATATTTATTAAATTTTATCATAATTTAAAATTAAACAAAAAATCAAATTTTTTTAGAATCGGATTGGCATTCTGTAGTAGACAGAACTTTTGACGCTTTATATAAAAAATGATAGCAGATTTTTTGCTATAAAGCAATTAATTTTATGAGAGAAAAAAATATTTTTTTCTCTCCGTGAGACTTGATTAATGATATTATAAATGATAAAGTAATCCAATCAAAAAATGGACGGTAAATATAGTATGCAACAGAAAAAATTAAAGGTTTTGTTTGTCAGAGCTCCTGTAGTGTCTGATGCCTGGCCTCCGATAGGCTTACCGTATTTAGCTACTTTTTTAAGACAAAAAGGTTATAGCGTTGAGATAGACGATATAAATATAAAGATGAACCGTTTTCGAAACAGCCATTACCTTGATAAAATTCAAAGTTTCGAGTGGCAAAAAGTATTTTTTGAAGAGAATAAAAAATATTTTGATGATTGGGTTCAAAGTATTATAGATTCGCATATTGATGTTTTGGGTTTTATGGTGTGGGCTACGAATAAATACGTTTCGGAATGGCTTACGGCTCTTGTTAAGAAAAAAAATTCTAAAATTAAGATTCTCTACGGCGGACCAAGCTCAACTGATGACTTCCGCTTAGTGGAACGCAGAGATGTTGACGCAATAGTATGGGGCGAAGGCGAAGAAACAGTATTGGAAGTGTTGGATAACTGGGAAGAAAATAAAGATATTGAAAATGTTGCCGGAATAACTTTTTCAGGAAAAGATTATTTAGTCAGGACTAATCCCCGCCGTAAGCAAATTGAGAATTTGGATGCCCTGCCTTTTGTTGATTTATCCTATATAGAATTGGGAAATTACTATGAAGATGCGATTCCGTTAATGTTCAGCCGGGGATGCAGTTGGCAATGTAAGTTTTGCAGGGATTTTACTTACTGGCAAAAATACAGAACAAGAAGCGCCGATAATATTTTTAACGAAATATTGTTAAGATTAAAAGAATATAAGAGAGAAAGATATGACTTTCAGCTCTATGATTGCGCTTTTAACCAAAATATTAAAATGCTTAATGAATTGTGTGATAAAATTATTTCATTAAAACTTCCGGAAAATTCCATAAATTTCGGAGGTTTTGCAAAAGTAATGCCCGAAGATGTAGATTTTGATTTTCTTAAAAAAATGCGCCGAGCCGGATTTAAATCATGGAGTCTTGGAGTAGAAAGCGGATGCGACAGAGTTTTAAGGCTTATGGGTAAACCTTTTAAAGCCGCAAGAGCCGAAGAAATTTTGAGATATGCCTCAGAACTCGGTATAGAACAAACAATAACAATTATTGCCGGATTTCCGGGAGAAACGGAAGAAGATTGGGACGAAACGATAAATTTTGTTGAACGGATATCCGGCTATTTGCATAACCTTTGTTTAAACCATATGTGGCTGTCTCCGGAGCTGGTGCAGCTTCGTTTCAGTGATAGTGTCGGACCGGATTTTGAAGATAAAGACGGTCTTAAATGGACATCGTTAGATGGAACAAGTACATATGAAATCCGGTTAAAAAGATTAGAACGTTTAGATAAGAGAATGGAAAACTCGCCTTATCTTAAAAAAATAGAGCCGTTGCATTATGTTAGATTGCAGATTAATAAATAAACAACATAAAAAAATCAAGTATTTATTCTTTAAAATAAACACTTGATTTTTTTTTATTGGCGGGGACGACGGGATTTGAACCCGCGGTCTCTGCCTTGACAGGGCAGTGTGTTAAACCAGGCTACACCACATCCCCAATAGGTAACACGGGAAGAATTGTACCACAATAGATTTTATTTGTCAAATATATTCTTACTTTACAGAAAGCCCCGAAAATACTAAAATATGCCATCTTTAGATTGTAAGAAAAAAGGAGTCCGTTTATGATAGGGTCGCATGATATAGAAGAGGCAAAATTGTTCCATCAGGGCAAAGTCAGGGACGTTTTCTATTACGGTAAAGATTTTCTTATAGTCGCTACCGACAGAATTTCGGCGTTTGACTATGTGCTTGGTTCTGTGATTCCCGATAAAGGAAGAATACTCCATAAATTATCAATGTTTTGGTTTGATTATGTTCAAAATATAATTCCGAATCATATTATTACGGGAGATTTTAAAAATTTTCCGGAAGAACTTAAAAAGTACGACTTTTTGAGAGACAGAGCCATGATAGTAAAAAAGGCAAAAAGAATAGATATCGAATGTATAGTAAGAGGATATCTCGCCGGATCCGGTTGGAAAGAATACCAAAAATCACAGACTGTCTGCGGTATAAAACTGCCGGCAGGTCTTAAGGAATCTTCAAAGCTTCCGGAACCGATTTTTACTCCTTCAAGCAAAGAGGAAGGCGGAAAACACGATGAAAATATTTCGTTTGAAGAAACGGCAAAAAGAATCGGCGATGATTTGGCTGCCCAAATAAGCGAAGTTTCAATAACCCTTTATAAAAAAGTAAGCGAATTCTGCTTGAGCAGAGGCATAATACTTGCCGATACAAAACTTGAATTCGGAATTTATGAAGACAAACTTATTCTTATAGATGAAATTTTTACTCCGGACTCTTCGAGATTCTGGGAAAAAGAAAAATATCAGGAAGGAGTAAGCCAGGACAGTCTTGATAAACAGTATGTGAGAGATTATCTTGAAAAAATAAAATGGAACAAACAGCCTCCGGTTCCGTCTCTGCCTGAAGACGTTATAATCAACACCAGAGCGAAATACATAGAAGCTTATGAAAAAATAACGGGCAGGGAATTCTAAATGATATTTGAAATTGCTATTAAAATGAAAAAAGGCTTTTCAAATCCGCATTCAACGCATTTGATAAGCGATATAGAAGGCATAGGCGTAAAGGGTATAAAATCGGCCGAATATATGCCTGTTTACAGAATAGATTCGGATATAACAAAAAAACAGGCCGAAATTATAGCTTCGGAACTTTTAAGCGATAAGATTACGGAAGAGTTTTCAATCGCTTCCTATAATTTACTTCCCGATAAAAAAATAGAAAAAAATTCCATAGAAGTCTGGTTTAAATCGGGCGTTACGGATACTGTTTCGGAGAGCGTAGTAAAAGCCATAAAAGACTTGGGCATAGAAAATGAAGTGAAAGTAAAAACCGGTCATAAATATATTTTTAAAGGCGAAACCGACGATAAAAAACTTACGAAAATCGCAACGGGTCTTTTGGCAAATACTCTAATTCAGGAATATAAAATAAAATGAATCCAAACGTAAACATTATTGAAATAAATTCTCTTAATGACAGCCAGCTGATTGAACTCAGCAAAAAAAATACTCTTTCTCTTTCGCTTGTAGAAATGAAAGAAGTGCAAAAATATTTTAAAGCCGCAAAAAGAAATCCTACGGACGTTGAACTGGAGACAGTCGCTCAGACTTGGAGCGAACACTGCAAACATAAAACCTTAACCGGCAATATAGAATATGCAGAAGAAACTTCAAAAGGCAAGAAAGTAAAAAAATATTCAAATCTTCTTAAAGAAACCATTTTTAAAGCGACAGTTGAGTTAAACAAGAAATGGTGTATATCGGTTTTTAAAGATAATGCCGGCGTAATTGATTTTGATTCAAAAAACGGAGTCGCTTTTAAAGTTGAGACGCATAATCATCCTTCGGCTCTTGAGCCTTACGGAGGTTCGGCGACTGGAATCGGCGGCGTAATAAGAGATATCTTGGGCGTAGGTTTGGGAGCAAAACCTCTTGCCAATACGGATGTTTTCTGTTTCGGACTTCCCGATACAAAATATTCGGAAGTTCCGGAAGGGATGCATCATCCTAAAAGAATTGCAAAAGGAGTTGTTTCAGGCGTAAGAGATTACGGCAACAGAATGGGAATACCGACGGTTAACGGAGCCGTTTTTTTTGATAAAGGATATATGGCAAATCCGCTTGTTTACTGCGGAACGATGGGAATAATACCAAAGAATAAAGCGTTTAAAGAAGTTAAATCAGGAGATTTAGTGTTGGTAGTCGGAGGAAGAACCGGAAGAGACGGAATACACGGAGCTACTTTTTCGTCTGTTGAACTTGACAAAGAATCGGACGTAAGCGCCGTTCAGATAGGAAACCCGATAGTAGAAAAAAAAGTTCTTGATACGATGCTTAAAGCCAGAGATTTGAATCTTTACAGAGCAGTTACCGACTGCGGAGCAGGCGGTCTTTCAAGCGCGGTAGGAGAACTCGGGGAAAAAACAGGAGTAGAAGTTCAGCTTGAAAAAGTTCCTTTAAAATACAAAGGTTTAAAACCTTGGGAAATATGGATTTCCGAAGCTCAGGAAAGAATGGTTTTCGCCGTTCAGCCGAAAAATAAAAATAAAATTTTAAAACTTTTTGAACAAGAAAACGTTGAAGCGACTTTTATAGGAAAATTTACAAACGATAATAATCTTACGCTTACTTATAACGGCAAAAAAGTTGCCGATATGAGCATGGAATTTTTACATGACGGCGTTCCAAAACCTACAAGACCGGCCGTATGGAAAGAAACAAAACAGTTAAAACAGAAACCGGTAAAGGCGTCAGCAAAAGTTTTGGCGGACGATATGAAAAAAGTTCTATCGGATATTAACGTATGTTCAAGAGACTGGATTATAAGACAGTATGACCATGAAGTGCAGGGACAGACTGTCGTAAAGCCTCTTTTGGGCAATTCAATTCATAATTTCGGTCCGTCTGATGCAGCAGTTATATGGCCTTATGCAGTAGTTAAAAATACTAAAAAAGCCGTTGTTCTTTCAAACGGTTTAAATCCGGAATACGGGAAAATAGATACTTATAAAATGACGACGTCGGCAATAGAAGAATCTGTAAGAAATGCAGTATGCGTCGGAGCAAACCCCGAAATGCTGTCGGTTCTTGATAATTTCTGCTGGGGAAACCCGAATAAACCGGAAATACTAGGCAGTCTTGTGAGAGCCGCCCAGGCATGTTACGATATGTCGAAAGGTTTTGAAATACCTTTTATATCAGGCAAAGACAGTTTGTACAACGAATATACGATAGACGGAAGAACATATTCAATTCCGCCTGCTCTTTTGATTTCTGCAATGGGAGTAATTGAAGACGTTAATAAAACAATAACGATGAATTTTAAATCAGCCGGGAATTATATTTATCTTGTCGGACTTACGAAAAACGAACTAGGCGGATCGATATATGCAAAAATAAAAGGATTAAAAGGTATTGTGCCTGACGTAGATATAAAAGTTTCAAGAAAACTTATGAAAGCAATGTATAATGCTATATCATCGGGTTTTGTTGAAGCCTGCCACGACTGTTCAGAAGGCGGTTTTGCGGCTGCCGTTTCAGAAATGGCTTTTGCCGGAGAACTCGGAGCAAAAATAAACGCCGATTTGATAAAAACAGATTCTCAAATGACATTGACGGAAAAACTTTTCTCCGAATCCAATACAAGATTTATTGTTGAAATAAGAGCTGAAAATAAAGAAAAATTTGAAAAAACGCTTAAAGGTTTTGTTTTTGAGCAAATTGGAACGGTTGAAAAGGAACAGAATCTTGTTATAGAGTCAAAGAAATCAAAAATTTCAATAAAAACAAAAATAAAAGATTTGCAGAAATCCTGGCAGAGACAGCTTCTGGGATGAATTGAGTTAAAGGATTTTTAAAATGAAAAAAATAAAAGCCATAATAATAAGAACAGCCGGAACAAACTGCGATTACGAACTTAAATCGGCATTTGAAATGTGCGGAGCCGAAGCCGAAAGGATTCATATAAATGAGCTGATAGCAAATAAAAATAAAATATTGTCATACGATATACTTGCCGTTCCGGGCGGATTTTCCTACGGAGACGATATCGCTTCTGGAAAAATATTATCAAACGAAATTAAAAATAAACTCGGCGACAACGTTAAAAAATTCGCGCTTTCGGGAAAACCCATAATAGGAATATGCAACGGATTTCAGATTCTTGCCAAAATGGGGCTTTTGCCGAAACCTGAAAAGTTTGAGCAGATTTCAACTTTGTCTTATAATGATTCCAATAAATTTGAATGCAGATGGGTTTATCTTAAAACCGAGAAAAAACAAGGCGATACAAAATGTATATGGACAAAAGAACTGCCGGATATTATTTCGCTTCCGGTCGCGCACGGAGAAGGTAAATTTATAGCCGATGAAAAAGTTTTAAAAGAAATAGAAAAAAAGTCGCAGGTGGTTTTCAGATACTGCGATAAAGACGGCTCAAAAACGCAGTATCCGAAAGATCCTAACGGGTCAATGAACGCGATTGCCGGAATATGTAACGATAAGGGCAACGTTTTCGGACTTATGCCTCATCCTGAAAGATATGTCTATGCTCTTCAGCATCCGGCAAGAGAAGGCTATGACGGCGTTTACGGCTGGGGGAAACAAATATTCCAGAACGCAATAGATTTTTTAAAATAATTTAAAGGATGGTTAAACATGAAAAACTGTATTAATTGTTTTTTTCAAGGCGACAATAATGTTGATGAAAACGGTGAAGGCAGAGTTTTTTGTATGGTCAACTGCAAATGGAAAAAAGAACAGGATTCATGCGCGCAATTTATTGAATATGCCGATATGAGCAAAGATTTAAGAGCGCAGTATGCCATGAAAGTCAAAGGAAACGATACAAAACTTGCATATATAATAAAATCAAACTGGTATATTATGATAGCCACTTTTATTATGGCTTTTTTGACTTTCCTTGTAGTAGTCAAATTTTTTGACAAGTACATTTTTTAAATAAACGGAGTTCTTAATGAAAGTTTTGGTTGTCGGTAACGGCGGAAGAGAACATGCCATAGTGTGGAAGTTGTCGCAGAGTTCCAAAATTAAGAAATTGTACTGTACTGTCGGCAATTCCGGAATAGAAAAACTTGCCGAAACGGTTAATATAAAATCAGATGACATTAATTCTTTGGCTGCGTTTGCCGTTAAAGAAAACATAGACTATACGTTTGTCGGGCCCGAAGTGCCGCTTGCTTTGGGAATAGTGGATTATTTTAAAGAAAAAAAATTGAAAATTTTCGGTCCTTCAAAAAAAGGCGCTATGCTTGAAGCGAGCAAAAGTTTTTCAAAAAATTTCATGAAAAAATATGAAATCCCGACCGCAGAATATGCTTCTTTTGAAGATTTTAAACAGGCAAAAGATTTTTTGGATAAATGGGCTGAAAATAAAAAAATCGTAGTTAAAGCGGACGGACTTGCCGCCGGAAAAGGCGTAGTTATGTGCCAAAACAGAAAAGAAGCTCTTAAGGCTGCCGAGCAGATGATGCTTTCAAAAGCTTTCGGCGATTCCGGAACAAAAATAGTATTTGAAGAATGGCTTGAAGGAGAAGAAGTTTCGGTTCTTCTTTTTACGGACGGAAAGTCTTTTGAAATAATGCCTCCGGCTCAGGACCACAAAAGAATCGGCGAAAAAGACACGGGGCTTAATACGGGCGGAATGGGCGCTTATGCTCCTGCTCCGATAGCTACCGAAAAACTTTTGAAAGAAATAAAAGAAAATATAGTTCCTAATATTTTGGACGGTTTTAAACGGGAAAAAATAGAATATAAAGGAATACTTTACATAGGTTTTATGGTTGTAAAAGGCGATCCTTATGTTTTGGAATTTAACTGCAGATTCGGAGATCCCGAAACCCAGGTTATTCTTCCTCTTTTAAAAACAGATTTATTTGACATAATGACAAATACGGTAAACGGAACGCTCGGCGATTTGAAAATAGAGTGGTTAAAGAAATCGGCGGTAACCGTCGTGATAGCTTCAGGCGGGTATCCGGAAAAACACGTAAACGGTTATGAAATTTCCGGTTTTAATGACGTTAAACCGGAAGATGCGATAGTTTTTCACGCGGGAACTAAAACTGAAAACGGAAAAACCGTTACGGCCGGCGGAAGAGTGCTTGCTGTTTCCGCAGTGTCTGATGATATAAAATCTACGGTTGATAAAGTTTATAAATCGGTTGAAAAAATAAAATTTGAAAACAGTTATTACAGAAGAGATATAGCATGGAGGGTTTTGAAAAATGGATAAAAAAATTCAGATTGCCGTTATTATGGGTTCAGATTCGGACCTGCCTGCGATGGCTGAATGTCTTAAAATATTTGATAAATTTCAAATCGCCTACTCTGTTAATGTCGGTTCTGCGCACAGAACGCCGGAACATGTTAAAAAATGCGTTCAGACCGCTGTTTCATCGGGCGTTAAAGTTTTTATAGCCGTAGCCGGTATGTCGGCTGCTCTTCCGGGAGTAGTCGCTTCCGAAACAACGCTTCCTGTAATAGGCGTTCCGATGGACGGCAAACATCTTGCAAGCATGGACGCTTTATTTTCCGTTTCACAAATGCCTCCTTTTATGCCTGTTGCGTGCGTATCCATAGGAAAAGCAGGCGCGATAAATTCGGCGATACTTGCCATACAGATTTTAGCTTTGGAAGATAAAAAACTTGCGGAAAAACTTATAAGGCACAGAAAAGATATGGCGGATTCAATAGTTGCAAAAGACGAAAAATTGGCTAAAGTAGGTTATGTCAAATATATAGAAGAGATGAAAAAATAAAATGGAAAAAACAATTTTAACGCAGGAAGAAATAAAAAAAACTATAACGAAACTTGCCAAGGCAATTTTGAAAAAAAATGAAGATTTATCCGAACTTGCTGTTGTCGGCATACAGACAAGAGGCGTTTTTCTTGCCAAAAGACTTCTTAACGAAATAGTGAGAATTAAAAAAATGAAAACTGAAATTCCTTTTGGGTTTCTTGATATAACTCTTTACAGAGACGATTTGGGACAGAATGCCGATATACCTACTATAAAAGATACGAATATACCTTTTGACGTAAACGGTAAAAATATAATATTGGTTGACGATGTTTTATATACGGGAAGAACGATAAGATCGGCGCTTGACGTGCTTAAAGATTTCGGAAGGCCTAAATCAATTCAGCTTGTTGTTCTTATTGACAGAGGATACAGAGAGCTGCCTATACAGGCCGATTTCATAGGATTATCTCATTATACAAAAGACAAAGTCTGCGTTGATTTTGTTGAAATAGACGGCAAAGATATGGTATACTTAAGCAGTTCAAATTAGAGGGAGAAATATGTCTTTTAACAGAAAAGATCTGTTGGGATTAGAGTACCTTGCCAAAGAAGAAATTCACACAATAATTGAAACAGCAAAACCGTTCAAAAGTTTATTTACCCGTTCAATCAAAAAAGCTCCGGCATTAGTCGGAAAAACAGTAGTTAATCTCTTTTACGAACCGTCCACAAGAACAAGAACTTCGTTTGAATTTGCAGCCAAAAGGCTTTCGGCTGACGTCGTAAGCATAGCTACCGCCACATCAAGCGTCGTTAAAGGAGAAAGTCTTATAGACACAGGCAAAACTCTTGAAGCGATGAAAGCCGATATAATAATAATAAGGCACTCTCTTGCCGGAACGCCTGAAATACTTGCAAAAAATTTAAACGCTTCAATAATAAACGCCGGCGACGGATTTCATGAACATCCGACGCAGGGGCTTTTGGATCTTTTTACGATTCTTGATAAAAAGAAAAAAGTTGAAGGACTTAAAATACTTCTTGTCGGAGATATTCTTCACAGCAGAGTCGCAAAATCAAATATATGGGCTCTTACTAAAATGGGAGCAAAAGTAAGAGTGTCAGGACCTTCAACTCTTATACCAAAAAATATTACAGATTTAGGCGTTGAAGTTTTTTATGATCTTGATAAGGCAATTAAGGATGTTGACGTTGTTAACATTCTCAGAATACAGATGGAGCGCCAGCAGGAGAATCTTTTTCCGTCAGTGCATGAATATGTTGAGCTGTATCAGGTAACTGAAGAAAGACTTGCAACCGCAAAACCGGACGTTTTGGTAATGCATCCCGGTCCTATGAACAGGGGAATAGAAATATCTTCGTATGTTGCGGACAGTCCTAATGCCGTAATAAACGAGCAGGTTACAAACGGAATAGCCGTAAGAATGGCGGTATTGTATCTTTTGGTTGCGGCAAGAAACAAACAACAGGGGAAGAAAAATGGCAATATTAATTAAAAATATAAGAGTTATTGATCCCGCGTCAAAAACTGATAAGGTAAAAGATATTTATATTGAAGGAAGTAAAATAGTTTCAAAACCGTCAAAAGAGCCTGAAACGGTAATTGACGGTAAAAATAAAATAGCGGTTCCCGGTCTTATAGACGTTCATTCTCATTTAAGAGATCCCGGCCAGGAAGAAAAAGAAACTATAAAAACAGGAACGCGGTCAGCATGTAAAGGCGGGATAACTACCGTATTATGCATGCCTAACACGAAACCTGTGACGGATAACGCTCCGTCGGTTGAATATATTCTTTTAAAAGCACAGAAAGAAGGCAAAGTAAATGTTTTACCGATAGGATGTATTACAAAAGGATCTCTCGGAACAGAGCTTGCCGAAATAGGAATACTTAAAAAAGCGGGAATAGTGGCGGTTTCCGACGACGGAAGTCCCGTGGCAAGTTCTCAGGTTATGAGAAGAGCTCTTGAATATACGAAAATGTTCAATCTGCCGGTAATATCTCATTGTGAAGATAAAGATTTAAGCAGAACGGGAGTTATGAACGAAGGCAAAAATTCAATGAAGTTGGGTTTAAGAGGCATTCCGGCCCAGAGCGAAGAAATTATGGTTTCAAGAGATATAATGCTTACCGAACTTACCGGCGGTCACCTTCACATAGCTCATGTTTCAACCGAAGGCTCGGTTGAACTTGTGAGACAGGCTAAAAAGAAAGGTTTAAAAGTTACTGCCGAAACCTGTCCTCATTATTTTACGCTTACTGATGATTCTTTAAAAACTTTCAATACAAACTATAAAATGAATCCTCCTTTAAGATCCGAAAAAGACGTTCAGGCCGTAAAAAAAGGATTAAAAGACGGAACAATAGACTGTATATGCACAGACCATGCGCCGCACACTCTTGAAGAAAAGAGCAGAGAGTTTGATATCGCTCCTTTCGGCATTATAGGTTTTGAAACACTTCTTTCGCTTGTTTTAAACGAACTTGTCGATAAAAAAGTTTTGACTCTTCAGGAAGCAATAGCCAAGATGACCGTTAATCCGGCAAAGATATTTTCTATTAAAGACAGAGGAACTTTAAAACCCGGCGCTTTCGCCGATGTTACCATAATAGATACTAAATATTCTTATGAATATAAAAAAGAAGATATACTTTCAAAAAGCAAAAACTCTCCTTTTATAGGCAGAAAATTCAAAGGCGGAGCCGTTATGACTATCGTCGGCGGTAAAATCGTATGGACGGTAAAAGACGGTATTATATAATATAAAAACAATTTTAAATTGCGCGGCTTGTTTTTAACGGCTGCGCAATTTTTTTTCGGAATAAATCTGACTTTTGACTGGAAACAAAAAACATATAGGATATCTGTAACATTTAAGCTTGTTATGCTGTCTAAACTACATTATGAAAAAGATATATATTTTATTTATTTTGTTTTTTTCCGTTACGGCTGCAGGCGCGCAGGAACTTAAAAATTTTACATGGGGCCAATGCGTGGAAATTGCCAACAAATACAATCAAAATCTTATAACTGCAAAAAAGAATCTTTCAATAGCCGAATATAATTATTACATATCAAGAAACGGTTATTATCCTTCGGTTAACTTTAAATACGGTTTTTCAAGGAAAGGAAACGGAGTTAATGAAAACAGCTGGGACGCCGGTTTAAATGCCTCTCAGACTATATATGACTTTAAAACAAGCGCCGATTTGGGCGGTAAAAAAGCCGTTATTGAGCAGACTGTCGCCCAGCTTACAAAATCGTATGCGGAAGTTTATTATTTGATAAAAGAAGCTTTTTTAAAAATGTGCTATGCTCAGGAAAATGTCAATCTTCTTAATAATATTTATAATTTAAGACTGCAAAGTTCGGAAATGGTCAGACTTCAGTATGAAGGCGGCAAAGAAAGCAAAGGAAATATGTTAAAAGCGCAGGCTCAGAAATATTCGGCCCATACTGATTTTTTAAATGCCAAAAGAGACCTTCTTTTGGCAAGAAGATCTTTGTGTGAAGCTATGGGAACAGATTCTGTTTCTGAGTTTAATGTAGACGGTAATCTTTCCGTATCAGAGGATGCGGCCGCAGTAAATGTTGATTCGGAAGCCTTAAAGGCGCCTGATGTGATTATTTCTTCGGCGGATGTGAAGATATCCGAGTATAAAGTTGATTATGCCCAAGGCGATTTATATCCGAATCTTTCCGCTTCGGCATCAATAGGCGTGTCGGATGAAAACAATCCCATTCCTCCCGCAGACAGCAAGGCATGGACTCTGGGAGTGGCCTTAAATTATCCTTTGTTTTCAGGCGGGCTTACTAATGTCCGCAATACAGTTCTTGCTTCAAAAGAAGAACTAAACCAAAAAATGACGGAATATGAAAAAGCCGTATTGACTGCCAAAACTTCTTTGCAGGAAATAGAAATAAACATAGAAAAATACAGAGACAGCATCGCTACAAGCAAAATGTTTATGGAAGCATCAGAACAGAGACAAAAAGAGGCAAATATAAAATATCTTGCCGGAAGTATGGAATTTCAGACATGGCAGGATATAGAGCAGGAACTCGTAAACAATCAAATTTCTCATTTATCATCGCTGTATAATTATAATCTTGCGTTGGCAAAAAGAGATAAAATGCTCGGCAATACAAACGGAGAAATAAAATGAAAAAGAAAACTGTTTTAATTTCGGCGGTTATAATACTTATAATTTGTTTTGCCGGCTATAAATATTTTTCAAAAAAGGAAAATAAACCTCAAATTTCATATGTTCAGGTTGAAGCATTTCAGTCCGACGTAAAGGAAGTTATAGACACGACGGGAGAGGTCGCGGCTTTAAACAGAGTTGAAATAAAGCCAAGCGTGGCGGGAAGAGTTGATTCGCTTCTTGTTAACGAAGGAGATTATGTCAGAAAAGGACAGATACTTGCGTATTTGAGCTCAACCGACAGAGTGGCTATTTTAGACGCCGTAAGAGCAAACGAAAAAGAAAAATTATCGCAGTGGGAAGATACTTATAAGCCTACTCCTGTACTCTCTCCGATGAACGGCAAAATTATTTTAAGAAACGTAGTTGAAGGCCAGACTATTTCAACAAGCGACGTTTTGTTTGCTCTTGCCGATGAACTTATAGTTGTCGCAAGCGTTGACGAAACCGATATAGGTAAAATTAAATACGGGCAAAAAGCTGTAATTACGCTTGACGCTTATAAAGACGAGTCTGTTGACGGAAAAGTTTTCCAAATTCTTGAAGAGGGACAGAACGTAAGCAACGTTATTACTTATTATGTGAAAATCAGACCCGGGCATACTCCTAAATTTTTTAAATCTCTGATGACAGCCAATATTGAAATTACCGTCACTGAAAAGAAAAACGTCACCGTCATTCCGTGGGATGCCTTAAATGAAGATTCTGAAGGTAAATTATACGTTTTAACCGGCGACAACAATGTTAATAATAAAAAAGAAGTAACAGCCGGAATAAATGACGGCGATAAAGTTGAAATAATTTCTGGATTAAATCCGGGAGATACGGTGCTGATAAAAAAACAAAAATATAAATCCGGCGGCAATACCGAAGAAACAAAAGGTTTTTTACAGATGAGGCCTCAGAAAAGAAAAACAAACAGCGAAATTCTTACCGGCACTTCAAGCGCTCAGGGTAAATAATCATGACAGAACAGCATAAACCATTACTGGCTATTAAAGGTATAACGAAAATTTACGACGTCGGAGATACAAAACTTGACGTTTTAAAAGGAATAAATCTTACCATAGAAGAAGGGGAGTTCGTCGCAATAATGGGTCCTTCGGGATCCGGGAAAAGCACCCTTATGCATATACTCGGTCTTTTGGACAGGCCTTCCGGCGGCGTTTATGAAATATACGGACAAAATGTTTTAAAGTTTGATGATAACCGTACGGCTTTCTTAAGATCAAAAATAATAGGTTTTGTTTTTCAGCAGTATAATCTTTTAAATAAAATGACGGCATGCGACAATGTCGCTCTTCCTATGATTTATTCCGGCGGTACAAACAGGGTTGAAAGAGCTAAAAAACTGCTTGAAAGCGTAGGTCTTTCGGAAAGAATATTTCATAAGCCGAACCAGCTTTCCGGAGGCCAGCAGCAGCGAGTCGCTATAGCAAGAGCGCTTGTAAACGAACCGAAAATTATTTTTGCCGACGAGCCTACGGGAAATCTCGCATCGGCGCAGTCTGACGAGATAATGCAGATTCTGACGGATTTAAATAAAAAAGGGATAAGCGTTATTCTGGTTACTCATGAGCCTGATATCGCCCAATGGGCAAACAGGGTTATAACTATAAAAGACGGACAGGTTGTATCCGATACAAAAAAAACAGAGACGGAAAAAATACAACATAATCCTTTGAAAATACACAAGGATTCTTCAAGGTTAAGCGTCGCTGAATTTTCAGAAAACTTTTTTTCGGCGATAAGAGCCATTCTTGCAAATAAAACGCGTTCAATTCTTACGATGCTTGGAATAATTATAGGCGTGGCGTCAATTATTTCAATGCTTGCTTTGGGTACTGGAGCTCAGCAGTCTCTTGAAAAACAGATTAAATCCATGGGGACGAATCTCTTATATCTTATGCCCGGAAGAATTTCGGTTGGGGGAGTGGCGGGAAGCGTAGTAAGAAGAATTACTCTTGAAGATGTTGACGCGCTGGCTTCAAATACCGAACTTGTCAAAAATATAGATCCGACTGTAAGCGGAAATGTTCAGGTTGTTTACGGCAATAAAAATACTAATACAAGCCTTACCGGCGCAACTACGGCATATCAATACATGCAGAACGCGGTGCCTGAATACGGCCGTTTTTTTACCAATACGGAAAATAACAATTCAGCCAAAGTGTGCGTTATAGGCGCTACCGTCGTAAAAAATCTTTTCGGCGACCAAGAGCCGGTCGGGAAATATATTAAAATAAACAGAAAACAATTCAGAGTTATAGGAATACTGCCTGTCAAAGGAGCGCAGGGCCCCAGAGACGGCGACGATATAATTATAGTTCCGTTAAACACGGCTATGAAAAGACTTTTGGGCACCAGATACGTGTCTTCTGTTTCCGTTGAAGTTCAGGAAGGAAAGATAGATGAAACCGAAAAATATTTATTGGCTACAATGCTTGAAAGAAACAAACTCGGCGCCGATCAGGCTGACTCTTTCAGAATAAGAAATATGTCGGATATGATACAGATGCTTTCAAGCACGACAAAAACAATGACTATGCTTTTAGGTTCCGTTGCCGGCATTTCTTTAATAGTCGGCGGTATAGGAATAATGAATATAATGCTTGTAAGCGTAAGCGAGAGAACCAGAGAGATAGGGTTAAGAAAGGCGATAGGAGCGACAAAAACGGCCGTTTTATTGCAGTTTTTAATAGAATCGTCGGCTTTATCAGTGATGGGAGGATTTTTTGGAGTAACTCTTGGAGTTCTTATTTCTTTTGCGGTTTCAAAATTTGCCGGCTGGGCCGCTTTTGTATCGGGATTTTCAGTTTTCTTATCCGTTTCATTTTCAGTATGCGTAGGTATTGTTTTCGGTCTCTGGCCTGCCAAAAAAGCCTCGGAATTGTCGCCGATAGAAGCGCTCCGCTCGGAATAAAACAGCAGATTTACATAATTTACAAAGATATGATATACTTAGTTAACTTAAAAACGGATGGTTTTATATGTGTTTTGACGTCAACAGTAAATCGCTTGCAAAAAGATATGATATCAGCGCTAGAATAAAAAGCAATAAACATGTATGTTTAAGTTTTTATGAAATTATAGTTGAAGCTCCTGAAATGGCTCGTTCCGCTCAGCCCGGACAGTTTTGCATGGTTTCGGTTCCGAATTCATATCTCAGAAGGCCTTTAAGTATATATAAAAGCGGGAAAAATACGCTTTCATTCCTTTACAAAATAGTCGGAAAAGGCACTGAAGTTTTAGCTTCATTAAGACCCGGCGATTATATTAAAGTTTTAGGACCGCTTGGTGCTTCCTATCCGTACAAAGATATCGGCGCAATACCGGTGCTTGTTGCGGGCGGAACAGGAATAGCCTCAGTTCATTTTTTGGCTTCAAAACTTAAAAATAAAGGCGTTTTATTTTACGGCGCCAAAACAAAAAAAGAGCTGCTGTGTCTTTCCGAGTTTAGAAAACTCGGATGGAAGGTTTTTGTCGCAACCGAAGACGGATCTCAGGGATTTAAAGGTTTTGTAACAGATTTAATGAAAGAAAAAATTAAAAAAGACAATATAGTTTATACTTGCGGGCCTACTCCGATGATGAAAAAGGTAATAGAAACGGTAAAAGATTTTAAACTTAAAGGTTATGCTTCTCTTGAAGAAAAAATGGCATGCGGCATAGGAAACTGCCAGGGATGCGCCGTGAAAATCGGAGACGAGTATAAGATGGTTTGCAAAGACGGCCCTGTTTTTTCAATGGATTTATTATAAAGGTTTTATTTCAACGTCAAAAATTCCTTTCTGCCGCGGAATATTTTTAACGGTCAGATAGTTATCCGTAAGCGCCTGATTGCCTCTTAATGAAACCGCTTTTCTGGTTGTTCCCGTAAATTTTGAATAAAAATTCTTTCTTAAAATTTTATCCAATTCCAAAAGTTCCGATACTCTATTGTTAATTTCGGTTTGTTCCGAAATTTGTTTTAATTCAAAGGCTTTTGTACCCTGCCTTTTGGAATAAGGAAATACATGCAGTCTTGCAAATCCGCCGTCGCGCAAAAAATTACGAGTCAGCATAAAATCATCTTTAGTTTCAGTCGGGAACCCGCATATCACATCCGTAGTTAAAGAAATATCCGGTATATTTTTTTTAAATTTTTTTAGAACAGAATCAAAATTAAGTAAAGTATATTTTCTGTTCATCTGTTTTAAAACATTGTCCGACGCCGACTGCAGAGGTATATGAAGATGATTGCATATTCTAAGAGGTTCATCTTTCATTATTGATATCAGATCGTCGTCTGCTTCGTTTACCTCAATTGATGAAAGTCTGATTCTGAAATCTTTTTTTACGGATGCAAGTATTTTTTTTAGAAGCCGGCTTATGCCGTTTTCATATTTTCCTATATGTATGCCGGTGAGAACGATTTCCGTATAGCCGTTATCCGTTATTTTTGAAATTTCTCCGATTATTTGGTCTTCCGGTTTTGACCAAAGAATATTTCTTGCAAAAGGCACTATGCAGTATGAACAGAAACTGTTGCATCCGTCCTGAATTTTTATAAAGGCTCTTGAATGGTTGTCAAAAGATTTTATTGTCTGAACAGAATTTTTGAATAAATCTTCTTTAAGTATTATTTTTATTTTGGGAAATTCTTTTTTTATTTTGTCGTACGATGTTTTTGCGTAGCATCCCGTAAGAATGATTTCTTTGTCATTATGCAAAAATTTATTTATAAAAGAATTGCACTGTCTGTCGGAATTGTCCGTTACCGTGCATGAATTTATTATTATGGTATCGGCTTCTTCAGGCGAATTTACGAATAAATATCCGTTCTTTTCAAACAATTCCCTTATTAGCTGCGATTCATATTGGTTAACTTTGCAGCCGAAAGTTGATATAAAAATTTTTTTCATGATTTATTTATAACCAGAATACAGGCGGCAAGCGCGGCAGTTTCAACTCTCAAAATATTTTTGCCCAAAGTGACGGGTGTAATATTGTTTTTAAATGCGTATTCTGTTTCTGAATTTTCAAATCCGCCTTCAGGTCCTATAAAAATATTTATATTTTTAATATTTTTTAAGTCTTTTAAAACGTTGTCTACGGCGTTTGTTTCTTCGCATTCCCACGGAATCATATTTGACGCGTCTTTCTGTTTTGAAACAAAATCAACCGCGTTTATAAATTTAACCGGATGTTCAATTATCATCAAATCTGCTCTGTTTGACTGAGAACTTGCCGATATGGATATTTTTTTATATCTTTCAAATTTATTTTCGGATATTTCGTTTATAACGCTTCTTGCCGTTATAACAGGGACTATTTTTGATACTCCCAGTTCGGCGCATTTTTCAATAAGCCATTCAAATCTTTCTCCTTTTGCTATTGCGGTATACAGCGTTACTTTGATTTTGGGCAGTACAAAAGGAAGTTTTGAGATTATTTGTCCCGTCAGAGAATTTTTGTTTACGGATATTATTTTTGCCGAGAAAGAATTGCCAAGCCCGTCAAAAATGTTTATTTCGTCTCCGGATTTGAATCTTCTGACTCCGGAAAGATAATGAAACTGTTCGCCGGTTAAAGTGAAGTTGCTGTTAACGATGTCTTTAGGATTTACGTAGAAATGAGGCATAATATACCGTGAATTATTTAGGTACTTTAATTTTTAAAGAAATATCCAGCGACGGAGCAGAATGAGTAAGCATTCCTATTGAAATTCTGTCAATGCCGAGTTTTGCGTATTCTTTGATTGTATTGAGATTCACGCCGCCTGAAATTTCAATTTCGGGTTTATACGTTTGCGTTGAATTTTGCCTTATCAGCTTTATCATTTTTTTAACCTGTTCTTTTTTCATATTATCAAGCATTATAAGGTCAACTTTCGCTTTCAGCGCGTCAAGAACGTGTTTTTTTGTTTCGCATTCAACCTGTATCAAAATATTTTTATGTTTTTTTCTTATCTCTTCAACTTTTTTAACTAGATTAGTTATTAATTTCAGATGGTTGTCTTTGATCAGAACCATATCCGCCAGACTCATTCTGTGGTTTTTACCGCCGCCGCATCTTACGGCGTATTTAGATATGTGTCTCAGACCCGGCATGGTTTTTCTTGTATCGTAAATACATGTGTTTGTGTTTTTAACGATGTTTGCGAATATGTTTGTCGTAGTGGCTATTCCGGACAATGCCTGTATGAAATTTAACGCTGTTCTTTCTCCGCATAAAAGATAATAGGCAGGTCCTTTCATTTTTAAAATTATATCGCCGTTTTTTACTTTCTGTCCGTCGTTTTTGAAAATTTCAAAATGAAAATTTTTATCCAATTTTAAAAAAACTTGTTTAAAAACATCAATGCCGCATATAATGCCGGAATGTTTCGCCATTAAAACTGCCGAAGCGACGGTATCTTTTGAAATAATATTTTTAGAAGTAATGTCGTTAAGCGCCGAATCTTCTTCCAGCGCAAGTGATATAATTTTATCAAGGTTCATAGTTTGGCATTATATAAAAAAAGTAATTTGTTTACAATAAATTTTATTAATTTATAAATGTGTTTGACTATTTGTTAATCTATTTATATAATAGCCGTTGGGTTATTTGTGTTTGCAAAATACAATAAGGATGTCCTTATGGAAAAATTAAGTTCAAAACTTGAAGGAGCCGATAAAGCAGTTAATAAAGCCGGTTTACCTACCGATTACGGCGATACAAAAATCACCATTTTACCCAGAGATCCTATATGTATTTTCGCTTATTGGTCAATTTCCGAAGAATCAAAAGAAAAAATTAAAAATCAATACGGTCAAAATATATTTTCCGATTCTAAACTCGTAATAAGAGTTTATGATACGACCGATATAAATTTTGACGGCGGCAATGCCCACAGATATTTTGATATTTTTATAACGCCTAATGCCGACAGCTGGTATATAAACGTCGGAGAATATAACCGCAGCTGGTGCGCGGACATAGGTTTTTTAACAAATGACGGCAAATTTGTATGTATAGCAAGATCAAATAAATTAAGTATGCCCAGATACGGCGTTTCAAATGTTACCGACGAACAATGGGCGATGCTCCAGATTGAATTTGAAAAGTTGCTCAGAATATCCGGAGTTAACCAGATAGGAATGAGTTCTTTTGACATAGCGCGTCTGATGAGAGAAAGATGGGAAGAAATAGTTTCAATATCATTGCCGAGTTCGCATGTTCAGACAAGTTCGTTTAAAACTCATCCTAAACATTTCGGAGTTGAACAGCAGACCGAAAAACAAAAAAGTTTTTGGCTTAAAGCCGATACAGAGATAGTAGTCTACGGCGCTACGGAAGCGGACGCAAAATTGACTATGAACGGACAGCCGGTAAAATTATCCGCCGACGGCTCATTTTCAGTCAGATTTTATTTGCCTAACGGCGAACATACGTATTCCATAGAAGCGACGTCAAGCGACGATTCTATGAAGAAAGCAATAACTTTTGAAGTTAAAAAGAATACAAAATAAAATTATTCGGATTTTTGATGAAATATAAGGGTTATTGGTGTTTACAACTTCATGCGCATTTGCCTTTTGTACGCCATCCGAACTTTCCTGATTTTCTAGAAGAAGATTGGCTGTATGAAGCAATAAGCGAAACGTATCTTCCGATTCTTTCCGTATTTGAAAATTTTGTTAATGACGGCATAGATTTTCGCGTTACGATGACGATTACTCCGACTCTTGCCAATATGCTCGCAGATCCTCTTTTACAGTCAAGATATTATGCAAAGTTAAACAAACTGATAGAACTTTCCGAAAAAGAAATTTTAAGAACAAAAAACCAGCCTGAATTTCATCAGGTTGCGTTAATGTATGAGAGAAATCTTAAAAACTGCAGAAGAATATGGGAAAAATACCACGGCAATATTTTAACGGGATTTAAAAATCTGCAGGATATGGGTAAAATTGAAATAATAACGTGCTGCGCTACGCACGGTTTTTTGCCTCTTATGCTAAACGAAACCGCCGTAAGAGCTCAGATAAGAATAGCCTGTCAGGACTATAAAAAACATTTCGGAAGAGAACCGAAAGGAATTTGGCTGGCAGAATGCGCTTATACGTACGGAATAGATAAAATATTGAAAGAAGAGGGTTTGAGATTTTTCTTTCTTGAAGCGCACGGGCTTTTGTATGCCTCCCCCAGACCGCGTTACGGAGTTTTTGCTCCGATATACTGTCCGAGCGGCGTAGCGGCTTTCAGCAGAGATATGGAAACGGCGCATCAGGTTTGGAGCGCCGATTCAGGCTATCCGGGAGATCCCGATTACCGAGAATTTTACAGAGACTTAGCATACGATTTGGATTATGACTATATAAAACCGTATCTTCATTCCGACGGAGAAAGAAGAAATATAGGTATAAAATACCACAGAATAACCGGTAAAGTGGCTCTTCATGAAAAACAGCCTTATAATCCCGAATGGGCGGAAAACAAAGCAAAAATGCACGCCGAAAATTTTGTTTTTAACAGAAAAAACCAGATTGATTATTTATCGGGTATTTTGGGAAGAGAACCTATAGTGGTTTCAATGTATGACGCCGAACTTTTCGGTCACTGGTGGTTTGAAGGCCCGCAGTTTATAAATCATTTGTTCAGAGCCGTAAACAAACAGAAAATTTTTGCGCCGATCACTCCGGTTGAATATCTTGAAGAATTTAAAACGAATCAGGTTGCAACGCCTTCTCCTTCGTCGTGGGGAGATAAAGGATATTTTGAAGTATGGCTGAACTCAAAAAATGACTGGATATATAAGCATTTGCATGTCATTGCCGACAGAATGGTTGAAATAGCTTCTGCAAACAGAACGGCGGCAGGATTAAAATTGAGATTATTGAATCAGGCGGCAAGAGAACTTTTACTCGCGCAGTCTTCAGATTGGGCTTTTATAATGACGACAGGCACAATGGTGGAGTATGCCGAAAAAAGAACAAAAGAACATATATATAATTTCAATACTTTATACGACCAGATAAAAAATAACGGCATAGACGAAGGATTCCTTTCAAATTTGGAATATACGAATAACATATTTCCCGATATAGATTATACAGTTTATATAAAATAATGAATAAAGGTATTTTATACGTAGTTCCAACTCCGATAGGAAATCTTGAAGACATTACTTTCAGGGCCGTCAGAATTTTGAAAGAATGCGACGCCGTCGTATGTGAAGACACAAGGCAGACTTTAAAACTTCTGTCTCATCTGCAGATATCAAAACCTCTTATAAGTTTTTATACGCAAAACCAATTAAGAAAAATTCCTCAGATAATATCAATGCTTGAACAGGGCAAAAATATTTCGCTTGTTTCAGACTGCGGAACTCCGGCCGTATCCGATCCGGGCTATTATCTTGTTAAAGAAGCCGTAAATAAAGGCATTGAAATTGTTTCTCTGCCAGGTCCGTGCGCTTTGATAACCGGACTTGTCGGCTCGGGACTCCCGACAGACTCATTTATCTTCCTCGGATTTTTGAGAAAAAAAACAGGCAAAATGAAAAAAGAACTTCAGGAAGCAAAGTCTGTAAATAAAACCATTATATTTTATGAATCTCCTCACAGAATAATAAAAACTCTTGAAACATGCGCCGAAGTTTTCGGCGGAGAATGCAGCATAACGCTCGGCAGGGAACTTACAAAAAAATTTGAAGAGTATATAAGAGGCACTATTTCCGGAGTTTTGGATATTTTAAAAAATAGAGAAATACTCGGAGAATTTGTTATAATTATTTATGCGGTAAAAGATTCGGCTGAAGAGACCGATTTTTGATTTATATTTAAAAACGGAGTTTTGTATATGATATATGTTACAAAAAGTTTTTTGCCGCCGGTAAAGCTGTATAAAAAATATATAGATAATATCTGGAAAACCAATCAAATTACAAACCAGGGCCCTTTATTAAAAGAACTGGAAAATAAACTTAAAAAATATCTGGACGTTAAATATCTTCATTTTCTTTCAAACGGAACCGTTGCTCTTCAGCTTGCTTTGGACGCTTTAAATATAAAAAACGGGGAAATTATAACCACTCCTTTTTCTTATGTCGCTACGACGTCTTCAATTTTATGGGAAAGGTGTTCTCCCGTCTTTGTCGATATAGAACCGGATAATTTTACCATAGACGTCTCGCAGATAGAAAAGAAAATAACAAAAAAAACAAAAGCGATTCTTGCGGTGCATGTTTTCGGATACGCGTGCGACGTTGACGGAATTCAAAAGATCGCAAAAAAATATAATCTTAAAGTTATTTATGACGGAGCTCACGCTTTCGGTTCAAAATACGAAGGAAAATCTCTCCTGGATTACGGAGACATAACCACATGCAGTTTTCATGCCACGAAACTTTTTCATACGGTTGAAGGCGGCTGCTGCATAACAAAAGATAAAAAGACAAGCGATAAACTGGAACTTGCAAAAAGATTCGGACATAATTACGACCGGCATTTGCAGATAGGCATAAATGCAAAAAATTCTGAATTTCATGCTGCGATGGGGCTTGTAAATTTTCTTTTTATAGATAAAATCATAAATGAAAGAAAAAAAATATCAAAACTTTACGATAAACTGCTGCCTGAAATACAAAAACCGAAAAAACAGGAAAATCTTGAATATAATTACGCATATTATCCCGTAATTTTAAAAAATGAAAAACAATTATTAAATGTTATCAGCCGATTAAACAAAGAAAATATTTTTCCGAGAAGATATTTTTATCCTTCTTTGAATAATTTGCCGTATATGGCGAAAAAACAAAGCTGCCGTATTTCAGAAAACATTGCGAAAAGAATTTGCTGCCTTCCTCTGTATTGCGGATTAAAAGAAAAAGAAATTAGAAAAATATCGGGAGAAGTTAAAAGAAGTGTATAAAAAAACAGCAGACAATATAAAAAAAATATTGAAAAAAAATAAAAATATTTATCTGGCCGCAAATATAATAAGAAATATTTTTAACGGTAAATATTTTAAATTTATTCTTTCGTGTATTTCAGTTTATGTCAAAGGCAAAGAATTAATTTCGGACATGAACGGCGGTCTTTTAAGAATAAGAATAACAAATAAATGCAACGCAAAATGCAGATATTGCGGAATACAGTTTTGGACTGAAGAAAACCGCAATAAAACGATGGATTCAAAAATACTGTATGAGTATTGCAAACCGTTATATGAAAATATAAAAATAATTTTGCTTACAGGCGGCGATCCGCTTATAGCAAAAGAAAGTTTCAATTATTGTAAGTTTATAAGCGATAATTATCCGCAAGTAACTGTTATGCTTGAATCTAACGGCATAGCGTTTGATAATAAATGGCAGAATCTTGCGATGAATAATTTAATCCGTACTCATTTTTCAATTAATGCCAGCGACGAATACGTATATGAGAAAGGATGCTGGCCCTCCGATGAAGGAAAAAACGCGTACGTGAAAGCGGAAGAAAATATAAAGACTTATATAAAATTATTGAAAGATAACGGACTTGAAATGTTTGCTCCCAGTTTTTCAATGGTTGTAAATAAAGATACCGCGCCTGATGTAAGAGCTTTTATAAAAAAATCTTTGAGTTTGGACGCGCAGTATAGTATGTTTTATTTTGATTATACCGAAAATGATATGTCGTCTGACTATTTCGGATGCCCCGAAATATCTCGTTCTGTTTTAGAAGAACTGATGAAAATAGAACGTGTATTGGCGAAAAAGTTTTTTGTTTATTTCAGATTATGGATTCCGTTAAAAGAGTCCGAGATTATCCAGAAAAAAGTTGAATCGTTGCCTATTGAGAAACTGCAGAGCGAATATTCCGATTTGATTGACCTTGCAAAAGACCGTTCAATGGAAGAAGAATACAAAAAACGCCAGGAAATAAGAAAGATAAAAGGGAAAAAAGAATTTACTTTTGAAGAAGATTGGACTCCCACAATACGCCAGACTGAAAAAAATAACAAAAAAGTATGTTTTGCTCCTTTCAAAGAACTTGATATATATCCGAACGGAGACGTTGAATGTTGCGGCTGGATGACTCCCAGAATGAAGATAGACAGTTTTGTTAAAAATAATTCTATTGATTGGAATAAATTTTTTAATTCGTTTAAAATGAAAATAATAAGAAACGACATGCTTAACGATAATTTTAATTTATGCATGAAATGCTGCCCGTTAAATCCGGTTTATCACTCTGTTTGCAGTCCTCATCAATACGGGTATGACAGAATTCAAAAATAAAAGAGGTTTTTATGAACAGTTTTTACAGTAATGCCGAACTGAAACAGATAGGATTAAAAGCTTACGGTAAAGATGTATTGATTTCAAAAAAATGCTCTATATACGGTGCTGAAAATATTTCAATAGGAAATAATGTCAGAATAGATGATTTTTGCGTATTATCAGGAAATATACAAATTGCAGATCATATACATATCGCCGCGGGCTGTTATTTGTTTGCCGGCAATGCCGGAATTGAGATGTGTGATTTTACAGGTTTATCGTCACGGTGCGCCTTATATGCCGTATCCGACGATTATTCCGGAAGCGTTTTAACAAATGCGGTGCTTCCTGAAGAATTTAAAAATATAATCTCAAAAAAAGTTCTTTTAGAAAAACATGTTTTGATAGGAACCGGCTCAACCGTATTGCCCGGAGTGCGCCTTTCGGAAGGAACGGCTGTCGGTTCAATGAGTTTGATTACAAAAGATACGCAAGCATGGAAAATATATTTTGGTATTCCGGCCAAACCTTTGAAAGACAGAAAAAAAGATTTATTGCTTTTGGAAAAAACATTCTTGGAAAAATATAATGCCAAAAAGTAAAGTAACCATCGTATCAATATCATATAATCATGAAAAATATATCGCGCAGGCGTTAGAAAGTTTTATAATGCAGAAAACCGATTTTGTTTTTGAGGTAATTATCGGAGACGATTGTTCAACCGACGGCACATCTGAAATTATCCGCCGATATGCCGATAAATATCCCGAAATTATCAAGCCTGTTTTCAGAAAACAAAACTTAGGGCCTTTGAATAATTTTATAGACGCTTTGTCCGTTGCAGAGTCCCAATACGTTATTTATTGCGAGGGTGACGATTATTTTACCGATCCTCTAAAACTTCAAAAGCAAGTTGATTTTCTTGACTCAAATCCCGAATGTTCAATATGTTTCCACCCTGTGAAAGTTATATTTGAAAACGCCGGTAATACGGATTACATATTTCCGCAAAAAACGCAGCATCCTTTGGTATATTTAAAAAAATATATGAATTTGGATGATTTATTAAAATTTAACTTTATTCAAACAAATTCATGTATGTACAGATGGAGATTTAACGGCGATGAAAAAATAGAAGAAATCTTTCCTAAAAATATACTGCCGGGGGATTGGTTTTTGCATCTTTTGCACGCCGAAAAAGGCAAAATCGGTTTTATTAACGAAACAATGTCCGTTTACAGAAGACATACCGGCGGGTTATGGTATGATTCTGAAAGCGGTTCTTTCTGGCAGAAAAACGGATTGAAGTATATTGCATTTTGCGACGCCGTTAAAAAATATTTTAAAGAAAAGACAGATAATAACGTGCAAAAAAACATATCGGATGAATATTTCAGAGCATTATTAAAACTCAGGGATTTTGAACAGCTTAAATTATTTTCGGAACAATTTGTTTATTATTATGAAATGGCTATAGAAAAAACATCTTTGGCTGTAAGACTAAAATCAAGTTTAAAATACAGGTCATGGCAATTATGCAAAAAAATTCTTTATATGGCCGTTTTCATAAAATATCTTTTTAAAAAATAAAATGCAGGTTTCAATAATAATAGTTAATTATAAAACTAAAGAACTGGCGAAAGACGCCGTACAGTCCGTATTTGACAAAACGGACGGCGTTGAGTATGAGATTATTGTTATAGACAATGATTCAAAAGACGGTTCGTCCGAATATTTAAGAAACGAATTCGGAAATAAAGTAGAAGTCATTGACGCGGGCTGTAATCTGGGTTTCGGCAGGGCAAACAATATAGGAATAAAAAAAACAAACGGCAAATACGTATTTTTGTTGAATCCCGATACCAAACTTATAAATAACGCAATTAAGATATTTTATGATTATATGGAATTAAATCCGGATGTCGGAGCATGCGGCGGAAATTTGTACGACGGCGATATGAATCCGGCGGTTTCATGTTTAAGGCTAAAACCTTCCGTATTTACTCAAATATATCTGATGTATTCATATTTAATATATCATACTGTAGTCGTTAAATTATTCAAGACGGACAGAAAACTTTTCGGCTATTATTTTAATTACGGCGGCGAAATAGAGGATGTCGGATATGTTTCCGGAGCAGATATGTTTATAAGAAGATCCGTTCTTGACCAATCCGGTTTGTTTGACGAAGATATATTTATGTATGCCGAAGATACGGATTTAAGCTGCAGGATAAAAAAAGCGGGTTTTAAGCTGAAATCAGTTCCGCAGGCGAAAATAATGCATTTGGAGAGCCGGTCAATAAAAATTTCACAGGAAAAATTCGGGAAACTTTTAAACGGAGAATACAAATTTTATTTTAAAACTTACGGAAAATCAACGGTATTAATTTATATGAATTATCAGATGCTGGATTTTTTCAGAATGCTTATACGCATTATAATGCCGAAATTTATATTAAAAAAATATTTTTGGGGAAGCGATAATTTTAAATTTTACAAAGAAAAAATGGCTATAAATAAAATTGAATATAATAAGGCAAAAGAATATATAAAAAAGCGTTAAGAATACGCTGAATATTTCATTTAAGGTGCGAGATGAAGTCAATTATAAACTATACGGTTTTAAAATTTTATAAATATAAATATATTTTACTGCTCGTTTTATTTAAATGCAACGTAAATTTTCCCGTATTTAAAACCGGCGTTAAAAGAAAAAATTCGGTTAAGAATTTGCCGGCTATAAATAAGAAAAAAACAATATTGATTATAGATTCAAATATCCCAAAGTATGACTGTTCGGCGGGAGAAAGAACTACATGGCAGTATATTGAAGTTTTTTTGGATATGGGTTTTGAGGTTTTTTTTATGCCGGCCGATTTTAAAGAAATACAGCCTTATTCTAAAGAGCTTTTAAATAAAGGCGTAAAATGTCTTTGCGGCGATTTTTATAACAAAAATTATGATTTATGGATTATGGAAAACGGGAATTCAATAGATTATGTTTTGTTAAACAGACCAAGAATTTCAATAGAATATATTGAATTATTAAAAAAATATACAAATGCCGGCATTATTTATTACGGAATGGATATACACCATATAAGAGAGGCGGGACATTATTCTGTTACAAATGACATAAAACATCTTAAATCTTCAAAATATTTGAAAAAAATGGAATTATATCTTTATGAAAAATCGGATGTTGTTATAACGGTAAGCTCTTTGGAAGCCGATACAATTAAAAAATACGGATATGATAAAACCGAAGTTTTTCCCGCATATTATTATAAAGATTTTAACGTTGAGCAATATATTCCTGAAAAAAGGAAAGATATTTTATTTGTAGGCGGAGGGGTGCATTTGCCGAATTCGGACGCGCTGGTATGGTTTATAAACGAAATATTTCCGGAATTTGCAAAAGAAAACGGGAAAGTTAATTTTATAATAGTAGGCGGATATGATAAAGATTTTGTTGAAAAATATTCGTCTGATAATGTTTTGTTTAAATTATCCGTAAGCGACGCCGAATTAAAAAAAATATATAACAGCGTAAAAATTGTGGTGGTTCCGCTCAGATTCGGAGCCGGAATAAAAGGGAAAACGGTGGAAGCCGGATATTACGGCGTGCCGGTTGTAAGCACGGATTTCGGTATAGAGGGGCTTAAAGGTATCAATGATATCATAGTGCCTAAAAACGGCAGCGGGGAATTTACGGAAGAGCTTATAAAACTCTATAACGACAATAAAAAACTTAAAGAAATAAGTTTAAAGTTTTCTGTTTATGTTAAAAATAATTTTTCGTACGATGCGGCTAAAGAAAAAATAAAAAACATACTTGAAAAGGCCTATTTGTAAAAATGAAAATATCAATAGCTTTATGCACTTATAACGGGGCAAAATATTTAAGACGGCAACTTGAAAGTCTTTGCGCGCAGACATTGCAAGCCGACGAGGTTATTGCGTGCGATGATAATTCTTCGGATAATACCGCAGAGATTTTAAACGAATACAAAGACAAACTTAATATAAAACTGACCGTTAACAAAGAAAATTTGGGCGTTACTAAAAATTTTGAACAGGCTTTGTCTTTATGCCAAGGAGACATAATATTTTTATGCGATCAGGACGACGTATGGGAGCCCGGGAAAATAAAAATAATGTCCGAAAAAATGATTGAAGAAAAAACGGGCATTTGCTGTTGCGACGGGATTGTAGCGGACGAAAATCTTAAACAGATTGATTCATACACATTGTGGAATACTTCGGGGCTTTCAAAAATTGATTTGAACAGATTCAGCCCGTACAGCCTTATCAATAATTACTGCTTTACCGGAATGGCGTTATGTTTCAGAAAAAATTTCATAAAATACTTTATGCCTATAAGCGAAAACGCCGTTCATGACGAATGGATTGCGTTTATAATTTCATGTTTTTCAAAAGTTTCTTTTGTAAATCAAAAACTTGTCGTTTACAGGCAGCATTCGGAACAAAAGATAGGAATTAATTCAATTAAATCGTTAAAAGAAATATGGAAATTTTTGCGCTCATGCAAAATTGCCGATATGGAAAAGGAAACAAGAAAATTTGAAGATTTGGCGCTTAAATTAAAACAGCTTGAAATGGAAGCAAACCTTATAACGGCGATAGAAAATAAAATAAAACATTTAAAACGCCGCACTTCAAGGAGCAAATTCAGGTTTTTTGTTTTAACGGCGGAATTAATTTCCGGACAATATAAAAAATATTCAAACGGAACGTATAAAGCCTTTCTGAAAGATTTGTTTTCCGGCAGATAATATAATTTTTAAATTTTGTATAATAAACCTATGTTTAAATACTTTGATATATTTAAAAAAATAAATTTTCTTTTCGGTTTAAATCAAAAGATTAAGTTTGTAATTTTAGCGTTTGGAATTTTTATATCATCCCTTTTGGAATTAATCGGAGTTTCGCTTGTTCTGCCGCTTATCGGCGTTGTTATGGACCCTTCCGTAATTGAAACAAACGGAATATTGAAATATGTGTACGGTTTTTTAAATATAAGCTCAACTACAAATTTTCTCATACTGATATCTTTTTCTCTTGTAGGCGTTTATGTGTTGAAAAATATTTATATGACGGTTTTGTATTACTTCCAGTATAAAATGATTTTTAACGCCCAGAAAGAAATGTCTCTTAGACTTATGACTTTTTATTTGAAACAGCCGTATTCTTATCATTTGAGCGTAAATACCGCCGAAATAATAAGAACTGTTACGGGAGACGTATCCTATTTTTTTCTTTTTCTGATACATCTTTTCGCGTTTGTTTCGGAACTGTCGGTTGTTTTACTCTTAATATCATTTTTGTTTTTTGTAAATAAAGCGATAACTCTGTCGCTTATATTTCTTTTCTTTTTAAGTTTTTTATTTTTATTTAAAAAACTTAAAATAAAAATGTCATCCGTAGGCCGCGACAACCAGTTTTACGCAGGTCTTATGATTAAGTGGATAAATCAGGCTTTCGGAGCGATAAAAGACATAAAAACGCTTTCAAAAGAGCATTTTTTTATAGATGAATATTATAAAAATTCCATTAAATATACTTCGGCTCAGAAATATTTTAATTTTTTGCAGCAGCTGCCGAGAATTTTTATAGAAACGCTCGTTATATCGGTGGTTCTGCTGATGATCATTTATTTTCTTTACAAAGGAACAAATATAGCTTCAATTTTTACGCAGATATCGGTTTTTGCTATGGCCTGTTTCAGAATGATGCCTTCCGTAAGCAGAATCCAGATTTCAATGAACGCTATGATTTTTTACAGACCTTCGTTAAACGTTTTATACAATGATTTGAAAAAAACTGATGATTCAGAAACAAACGGCGGCGATGAAAATAAAGAAATAAACACGGAAGACGGCATATCGGCGGAGAACATAAGCTACAGATATCCCAATACCGATAAACTTATTTTTGAAAACGCCGGATTTGAAATAAAAAACGGACAATCCGTCGCTTTTGTCGGAAAAACCGGTTCCGGCAAAACTACTCTTGCGGATATTATACTCGGCTTGTTAAAACCTGTTACGGGAACGCTTAAAGCCGGAAGCGTTGATATATATAAAAATAAAAAAAGCTGGTCAAAAAAAATAGGATATGTTCCGCAGTTTATTTATCTTACGGACGATACAGTAAAAAATAATATTATTTTTTACGACCGCTCAAACGTTGACGAAAAAAGACTCGCAAACGCCGTTGAAAAATCCCAGTTAAAAGAATTTATAGATTCGCTTCCTTCCGGCATTGAAACCGTGGTCGGCGAAAGAGGCATAAGGCTTTCCGGCGGACAAAGGCAGAGAATAGGCATAGCGAGGGCTTTATACAACGAACCCGAGTTTCTTGTTCTTGACGAAGCGACGTCATCTCTTGATACCGATACGGAAAAAGCCGTTATGGACGCTATTGAGAATTTGTACGGCAAGATAACTATGATAATAATCGCACACCGCCTGACTACAATAGAAAAATGCGACGTAATATACAGGGTTGAAAACGGCAAGATAATAAAAGAAAAATAATTTTTTTATTTTACGGCTGTTTTTTTCAATATTTTGAATATATCGGTATTGTCAATTAAACCGTTTTTTCCGGCATAGTTTTTCAGTAAATCCGACTGCGTTCCGAACGCATATATTCCCACAAGTTCGTTTGTATGATTTTTGCTTTTGTATTTTACCGTTCTGTCAAATTTTAAAAGCATATTTTTGCCGGCAAAAATCATTTTTGAAGGCAGACGTCCTTTTTGAGGCTGTTCGTTAAATCTTAAAAAACCGGTTGAGTGGTCTGCCGTTACAAGCACAAGAGTGTTTTTCGGCGTCATATCCGTTTTTCCTGAATTGATTAATTCAATAATTGATTTTACCGCGTTGTGCAGTTCATAAACGGAAGAGACAGCCGCATGATAATCGTTATCATGATTTGCCGAATCAATGTCTGACATTTCTATAATGGCAAAAAACGGCTTTTTTTTGGCAAGTAGTTTGTCTGCGGCAAACAACACTATTTCCGAAAATTTTAAATCGTCTTCGCGGTATGAAAAAGAGGGCCTGTTTTTTTCGTTTTCGGGTATTGGAATATTGTAATTATCAAGGATAACAAACAGTTTTTTAGCGTCGTTGTAAAATAACATATTGTTTTTTATTTCTTTTGAATTCGTTACGTAATATCCGTTTGTTTCGGCCGTATCTTTCAGATAATCGTATTCGTTGCGTGCGATTATTATCTCGGGTTTTGAGATTGATAAAATCTCTTCGGCTATTTGTTTGCGGTTGTGCCTTGAAATATTATGAGCCGCGAAAGCCGCCGGAGTCGCATCATAAAAAAAAGTCGTTGTTATGAGGCATGTGTTATAAATTTTTTGTTTGTTTAAAATATCAAATATGTTTTCAAAAAAACTTCCTTTTTCATTTGTTGAGATGCAGCCGTTAACTGTCTTTTCTCCGGTTGCAATCGCTGTCGCTGCGGCGGCAGAATCGGTCGCAGAAACAGTCTCAAAATACTTTTCTGACGATTGACTGAAATAATAGGGATAAGGCACTGCGCCGGCCTTGATTGCGTCGTATCCGTCGGGATTTGTTTCGTTGAGGCAGGAAAGGCTCCAAGTCGCCGCAAAAGCCTTATACGGAAAAGAATTCCATATCAAATTTCCGCCTGTTCCGCATAAATATGAACTTGCGGCAAATTCGCTTGAAACGGACATTCCGTCGCCTATGAATAAAAAAACATATTTCGGAGAATCTGCTTCCGACAGATTTGAAACCGTAAGAATAATAAAAAAGAGAAAGAATATTTTTAAATTTTTCATTTTTACGTTAATATTATAACACATAATAAATGTTTTTATTATTCATTTTTTAATTGCTTTTTGAAATAGGCTATGGTATAATTTACCGATATGATAGACTTACATACCCATACGCTGTTTTCTGATGGTGTTTTATTGCCGAGCGAACTTGTTTACAGAGCAAAGTTCAGAGGTTATGAGGCGATTGCCTTAACAGACCATGTTGATTATTCAAATTATGAGTTTAATATTCCTAAAATAGTTGAAGTTGCAAAAATTCTTCAGGATAATTATGACATAAAAGTTTTTCCGGGAGCGGAAATAACCTATGTTCCGCCTAAGCTGATATCGGATATCGCGGCAAAGTGTAAAAAATTGGGAGCAAAAATCATAGTTGTCCACGGCGAAACAGTCGCTGAAACCGTTCCTCCGCAAACCAATCATTACGCTTTAAAAGCCGGTATTGATATTTTGGCTCATCCCGGACATATAACGGAAGAAGATGTTATACTGGCCAAAGATAACGGAGTTTATCTTGAAATTACCACGCGTCACGGACATAACGCCACAAATAAAGAAGTCGCAGGGCTTGCTTTGAAACACGGAGCAGCTCTTGTGCTAAATACCGACTCTCATCTGCCGGAAGATTTGATGGATTTCGGCAAAATAGAAAAAACGCTTAAAGAATCCGGTTTAAATTTTAAATATTTTGAAACTATGCAAAAAAATTCAAAAAATATAATTGATAAAAAATAAGAGGATACAAATGAAAAAAAAAGAAGATGTGATAATAAGAGTTATAAATCAAATCAAAAAAAATAAAACGGCTTTTTTTACGGCGGCAGCTTTTGTATTGGGCGTTTCATTGTTTGTTGTTTTTGTTTATTACAGACTTCAGATAATAAAAGATACGGCTTCCACTAAACTGGCCGTCGCGGTTAATTACGTCGCATCCGGAAATACGTATCAGGGACTGGGCGTTATAGACGAGATTATCGCCAAATATTCAAATACGCCGGCTGCTTACAGGGCGATGTTGATGAAATCCAACTATTTTATTTCCCAAAATAAATATGACGAAGCGGAACAGTTATTGAAAAATGTGATTGACAACGCCAAACCGGATACCGTAAAGCCTTTGGCTTATCCCGGGCTGATATTGGTTTACGACAATACAAATAAAATTGATAAAGCTATAGAAATTTCAAACGAATTTTTGACGAAATACCCGACAAATTACTTGGCTGCAAGCGTTACAGAAAATGAGGCGAGATTATACGGGTTATCCGGAAACGAACAGGAAGCGCAAAATATCTATAAAAAGATAACAGAGATGTATCCGGGTACCGAATATGCCGAAAGGGCAAAAATTAAAATAAAGTAATTTGTTTGACAGGATGTTTGTAAATGAAAAAAGTATACTTGGCATTTTTATGGCACCAGCATCAGCCTATTTATAAAAACCCCTTAAATAACGTGTATGAACTGCCGTGGGTAAGACTGCACGCGACTAAAGATTATTACGACATGGCCGCTATTTTGGAAGGCTATCCGAAAATCAAATCAAACATCAATCTGGTTCCGTCGCTGCTTGTTCAGCTTGACGAATATGCGAGAGGCGCTGCAAAAGATAAATTTTTGGATTTAACTTTAAAACCTGCGTTGGAACTTTCCGAAGAAGATAAAATATTCATACTTATGAATTTTTTTATGGCAAACTGGGAAACGATGGTTTTTCCGAATAACAGATATTACCAGCTTCTTGAAAAAAGAGGAAAACAGACAAGCGAAACAGACCTTAAAAGAATATTAAATTACTTTAAAGATAACGACATGAGAGATTTGCAGGTGTGGTTTAATCTTTCGTGGTTTGATCCGTATTGGCGCAAAAACGACGCGTTTATAAACGAGCTTTATATAAAAGGCAGGGATTTTACTGAAGAAGAAAAACGCAAACTGATAGAAAAACAGCTGCAAATATGCGGTATGATAGTTTCAAAACATAAAGAACTTCAGGATAAGGGACAGATTGAAGTTTCAGTCACGCCTTTTTATCATCCGATTCTTCCTTTATTATGCGATACTAATAACGCTCTTGACGCAACGCCGGATATAGTATTGCCTGAAAGAAGATTTGCTCATAAAGACGACGCCCAATGGCACGTAAATAATGCCGTTACTTACTATGAGAATCTTTTCGGAAAAAGACCGTCCGGAATGTGGCCGTCGGAAGGATCAGTTTCAAATGAAGTCGTTGCGCTTGCAGCCGGCAACGGAATAAAATGGCTCGCGACGGATGAGGCGATTCTCTTCGGAAGTTATAAACCGTCTTCGCAAAACAGGCAATATTTGTTCAGACCGTATACGGTCAATATAAACGGAAATATCGTAAATATGATATTCAGAGACCACGGATTATCCGATTCTATAGGTTTTGTTTATTCAAAATGGAATCCTGACGACGCCGTAAGGGATTTTATAGATAAAGTAAAAAATATAGGAAACTATGTAGGCGATTCTTACGAATATCCTCTGGTTTCGGTTATTCTTGACGGCGAAAACTGCTGGGAATATTATAAAAACGACGGATGGGATTTTTTAACGAAATTATACGGAGAATTGTCAAAGGAAGAAAGTATTGAAACGGTTAAAATAAGCGATTATTTGAACAGATTTCCTCCTAAAGACACTATAACGAATTTAAAAGCCGGTTCATGGATAAACGGAAATTTCGGAATATGGATAGGCCATAATGAAGACAACACGGCGTGGAATTATCTCGGCAGGACAAGAGATTTTCTGCTGGATTATGCGCAGAAAAATCCGTCTTTTAGAGACAGCGGACTGGAAAAAAAAGCGTGGCAGATTTTATACGCCGCTGAAGGTTCGGACTGGAATTGGTGGTACGGAGAGGAACATTCGTCAAGCAATGACGAAATATTTGACAAGCTTTTCAGACAGCATTTAATGACAGTGTATGAATTATTAAATCAAAAAATTCCGGATTATTTATACAAATCAATAAAAATATTAAGACAGTCGTCGGCGAAATTTATAATGACAAATCCGACTGCGTTGATTTCTCCTAAAATTGACGGTGAAATTTCAAATTTTTTTGAATGGAAAAACGGAGGTTTGTATTCGGTAGGACATACCGGCGGATCAATGCATCAGGTTTCAACCGTTATTAAAAATTTTATGTTCGGATTTGATTTAAATAATATTTATGTAAATATTATGACCAATGTCCCGACAAATTCAAAAGATATAGAAAACTTGCATTTTAATATTAATTTTTTGACACCTGTGGTAAAAAAAATATCGGTTAAATTTGACATAAACAATAATGTTGTTGAATTTGCCGTTATAAGCAACGGCGAAAAAGTTTCAATCCCACCTGACAATATTGCCGTAAAAACCCTGATAGAAATGGCTATACCTCTGAAAATCCTTGAACTGCCGGATGATTTTAAAAATATTGAATTTACAATCAGCGTTGATAAAGATTATATGGAGATTGAAAGATGGCCTTACCAGTCTTCCGTTATAATTCCGAAACCAAGCGAAAGTTTTAATGAAACGGCGTGGATGGTTTAAAAAATGATAACAAAAGATATAACGGTAAATGAGACGGTATTTAAAGCAGTACAGATTGATCTGAGCGAGAGAGGTAAATTGCTTATGATTATAGGCGCAAAAGGATACGTTATGTGCGGCTATCTTAATATTAATACCGCCCAAAAGCTCGGAGATGCCGCCTGTATGGTTACAGGGGTAAAAACGATTGACGATGTTTTAAACGCGAATATAGTCGCGCTAACCGCCGAAGCGCAAAAACTGGGCATTGAAATGGGAATGCCTGTAAAAGACGTTCTTAAAAGACTTTCAAATTAAGATTTAATTTTTTTTAATACGTCCGCGGCTATTGCATTATCAGGGTTTGTTTTAAGGATCATTCCGGCGTATTTTTCCGCGTTGGGCTTGTCGTTTAAATCTTCGTACAGCAATGCCAGATTTTCCAGATAACTTAAGTTTCTTTTGTCATTTTTTAATAAAAATAAAAGTATGTCAACTGCTTTTTGATATTCGCCTCTTACGGCATAAATTTTAGAAAGCATTATAAACGGACTCGTATTATGCGGCGCAAGTTCCGACGATTTTTTTGCAAATTCAATTGATTTTGCGAAATCCATTTTATAAAGATAAATATTGCTCAAATTCAAACAGTAAAGGTATTCAATATACTTTTCATTTTTATTTTTAAGCGCTTCTAAAAATAGTTTTTCGGCTTCATCGTACTTTTTTTCGGCTGTTAAAATATTGCCCAAATTTAAAATAAAGTTGTAATATTTAAATTTAGGAGCATATTCATTCATTATTTCTTTTGCTTTCGTGTAATTTCCTGCGGCTATCAGCACCCTTGTAAAACCGTGCAATGTTTCCGTGTAATCCGGAGAATCAATAAATGCGTTTGCCCAAAAAGATTCGGCATTTTTAAATCTTGAAGAATATATATGCGAATTTAACGCAAAAATTAAAAACAGCATAACAAATAAAAAAGTCAGATATTTTTTTGAAACGGGATATACGGAAATAATTTTACCGGTTAATTCGGCTAAAATGATTACGACGGCTACGCTCGGGGTCAGAAATCTGTGAAATAACAGAGCATAATTTGTTATAAAAAAAGTAGGCAGCAATGACAATATAAACCAAATTGCGGCAAAAAATATGGTTTTTGTACGAATAAACTTAGTATAGAAAAATACAACCAGCAGAATTAACAGAATAATATTGGTTGTTAATAATTTTGGAGTCAAATGCAGGTTATTTACAATAAGAGGCAAGTAATCCGGTATTATGAATTTGTAGATGTAAATTGATAATCCTGTTACGGAAACATTTAAAAAATATTTGTAATTCGTGAAATAAGACGGCAAATCCGGAGTTGTTATAGACGTCTGTCTTAAAATAAAATAAAAAGTCAGTAAAGGCAAAATTAAAACAAATACTTTTAACATTTGTTTTTTTGAGATTTTATAGCCAAAACAATACAGCATCGCGGGCAATACGGGCAAAAGAATAATTGCGGTTTCTTTTGTAAATATTGAAGCTGTCAGCGACAATATAAATAAACATAAATTTTTCACGGAATTTGTTTCAATGAATTTTAAAAAATATACTAAAGTAAGTGTAAAGAATATTACAAGCAGCGTGTCGTTTCTTGCCGGTATCCATACGGGGCACGACATAAATATCGGATGAACAGCAAGCAATAAACAAATGAATTTTACGACTGAAGGATTAAATTTTAATTTTGACGCCAGCAAAAATATGCAAAAAACGCTCAATATGAAATATAGGATATTTGCGGTATGCGCAACCTTTAAATTGTAACCGAATAATATTGCTTCCGCAGCAAAAGAAATGCTTAAAACAGGCCTGTAATATGGGAATTCTTTTGAATAATAACAGGATTCAGTAAAAAAATTAGGGATATTCTTAAATTGTGAAATATAAGTTATGTTTTGCTCAATAAGATAATCGTCGTCAATATTTGTGTTTTTATAATTAATGCTCGGCGCATAAATAGTAAAAACGACAATAATCAAAATTATCAGAAAAAACAAATTTGATTTGTAAAATGTATTGATTTTAGGCAACATATTTTTAAAGTGGAGGTGGCGGGAATTGAACCCGCGTCCGAAAATGTTTCAGTAAGACCGCTACAAGCTTAGCCCGGAATTTTTTCTCGTTTATAAGACTATTTCCGGACAGAACTGTCTCATAAACCAGCGCCGTTAAAATTTTGCGTTAAAATGACGGCACAAGCCGATTAACGCTAACCTACTCTTGTCGTTTTATCCCGCCAGTAGGTGTCACGGGTAAAACGCAGCTGACTTAAGCAGCTATTGGCATTGCGCCAAAACCCATAAAGGGTTTGAGCATGCCGTTAGGAACGATTTGTTTGTCGTTTCTATTTTAGCCGATTTTTACCGAGCCATCGGCCAACTCGGGCTTGCTGTCTTTACCTCTTTCATTCCCGTCGAACCCAATTCACCCCCGAAAAAAAACAGATAAAGTACAATTATCTCTTGCTTTTAAAGAACTTCTTTATTATTGTAGCACACTCTTCTTCCAAAAGTCCACCGTAAACTTCTATTTGATGGTTTAATTTCTTTTCTGAAACTATATTGAAAACGCTTCCGCAGGCTCCTGCTTTGGCGTCGTATGCTCCGAACACTATTCTGTTTACTCTGGCCCATATTAAAGCTCCGGCGCACATTGCGCAGGGTTCAATTGTCACATAAATCGTACAGCCGTTTAAACGGTAATTTTTTAATTTTTTGCATGCTTTTCTTATCGCAATGATTTCGGCATGCGCGGTGGTATCGGACGATTTGACGCTTTTATTGTATCCTTTGGATATTATCTTGCCGTCTTTTACAATTAAAGCGCCGACCGGAACTTCTTGAGAAATGAAAGCTTTCTTTGCGCATTTAAGCGCTTCCCGCATAAAAAAAACGTCGGTTTTATTCATTGGCGTTAATATATTTTTCCAAGAGAACTTTTAAATCCTGCGGTATTCTTATGGGTTTAAATGATCTGTTTACCAAAGGATGTTTGGTTTTCCCGTCGGCAATCAATTTGTCTGCGCATTTTATTTTATACGAAAAAACAACGCTTGCGTTTTTTAATTCCGAAACAGATGTTTCAATCGTCAGCAAGTCGTCATATTTAGCCGGAGAATAGTAGTTGCATTCCGCATGCATAACCGGGAAAAATAATCCCAGTTCTTCCATTTGTCTGTACGTAAAGCCGGCCTCTCTCATAAATTCGCTTCTTCCTCTTTCAAAAAAAACCAGATAATTCGCGTAATACACGGTTCCCATCTGATCCGTATCTCTGTAAGAAACTCTTAAGTTAAACTTATTCATTTGATTGCCTCAATTAAATTTGCTTCCTATATTTAAGCCTGAACCGTTTAGAAAATCACAGGCTGACATCTTTGCTTTGCTTTCGGGCTGTACTTTTTTTATAAGAAGGGCGTCTTTGCCGCATTTAACGATAAAACCTGTTCCTTTTTTTACCGATATAATTGAACCCGCCGGAGCATTTGAATCGTCGGCGGCAAATTCGCATTCGGTTATTTTTAATATTTTGCCTGCCATTTTACCTTCAGATATTAAAGTAAATATTCCGGGCCATAAAAACAACCCTCTGAAAAGATTTCTTATATTCTCAGCAGGACTAGACCAGTCTATTTTGCCGTCTTCTTTTTTGAAAGTATGGCAGAATATCGGCTGTCCCGACTGGGGTTCTGCGGCGCATAATCCTTTATCAATCATATTAAGTGTGCGGTTCATTACGGATATTCCAAGAGTAACAAGTTTATCAAACAAAGAACATGCCGTATCGTCGGCAGAGATATCAAGAGAATCCTGAAGAATTATATGTCCGCTGTCTAATCCTTTGTCTATGAAAAAAGACGTTACTCCGGTTTTTAATTGGCCGTCAATAAGAGCCTGCTGCACGGGAGAAGCTCCTCTGTATTGCGGCAAAAGAGAAAAATGCACGTTGAAACATCCGAATTTAGGCACAGTAAATACTTTTTCGGGAATAATTTTTCCGAAAGAAACAACTACGCCGATATCCGTATTACAACTTTTTATTCTTTCAATGATTTCATCCGTAAATTTTTCAATCTGTATGCAGGGGATATTATTTTCAACTGCGAAAACTTTGACGGCCGGCATTTTAAGACGCTGTCCTCTTGACGCCGGTTTATCCGGCATTGTAACAACGGCTGAAATTTTATGATGTTTGTCAATATTTTCAAGAAATGTTTTTGAAATATCGGCGGTTCCGAAAAATATTATATTCACCAGTCGCCGCCTTTTTTTCTTCTCTTTATTTCCTTTTCAACAAGTTTTCTCTTCCAAGGCTGAAGATAATCTATAAAAAGTTTTCCGTTTAAATGATCTGTTTCATGCTGAATTGCTTTTGCCAGAAACCCTTGGGCTTCAAGCGTTTTAATTTTTTCGTTTAAACCGAGATACTGCACGGTTACTTTGTCAAATCTTGTAATATTTTCATATATTCCCGGAAAAGACAGACATCCTTCTTCAGTATTTATTTTATTTTCGCCTGATACTATAACGGGATTTATTAAAACCACCGGATCTCTTTTCCCGTTGGGCATTACGTCTATTACGCATATTTTTAAAGGGACACCTATCTGCGGAGCCGCAAGGCCTGCTCCGTAAAAAGCATACATCGTTTCAAGCATGTCTTCTGCCAGTTGTTTAATGTCTTTTGTAATTTTTTCAACCGGTTTTGTTTTGTTTCTTAGAATTTGATCGCCGTATTTTACTATTTGAAATTTTGCCACGCAATACCTCTTTATCATCTGAAATAATACGGAAATTATATGAAACAAACGGATTAAAATCAATAGTCTATTGACGATTGTTTTATAAAAATAGTATACTCTCCGCTGTAAATACTTAAAAATACGGGGCTATAGCTCAGCTGGGAGAGCGCTTGCATGGCATGCAAGAGGTCAGGGGTTCAATCCCCCTTAGCTCCATTTTTTTTCTTCGGTCTTTTCGTTTTATACTTCGTTGCCAAAACGTTCGGATACCTCGGGCTTCGCCCTTTACAGTATACGCTTACATTTTGTCGCCTCGTCTAAAACGAAAATACAGGTTTGGAAATAGTATCTTTTGTTTTTATCAAATGTTCGGATATCTCGGGTTTCACCTTTACAGTATACGCTTACATTTTGTCTCGGTTTAAAACAGAAATATTTTTTGAAAAAATGACAGTTTTTTGTTTTTATGATTGAATATACCGATTAGTTTCACTCCGCGGCTGTTTATAAAGGCATAAAAAATATTTAATAATTCAGTCAGTCAAAAAATTTCTAACATCTCTTTGCGTTTGGTAAATATAATATGTAAAATAAATTGACGTAAATATATAAATTTGTTAAAATTATCGGCATATTTATTATAATTTTGGGGGATATATGTTCAGGAAGTTAATGTTTTTACAGATTTTATTTGTCGCATTGGCGTTGACTGTGTCCGGATGTTCTCAAAAACAAGAACAAAAAACAGATGATAAAAATGTTGTTAAAGTTTGGCACTGGATGACCGACAGACAGGCCGCTTTTGACAAACTTTCGGAAAAATATTTTAATGAAACAGGCGTAAAAGTCGTTTTTGAAACATATGCTCCCACCGATGTTTATAAAAATAAAATAACCGCGGCGGCAAGCGGACAGCTTTTACCGGATATATTTAATCCTTTAAGCGATAAAAGAGAACTCGCTTCATATATAAAAGCAGGATTTATCGCTGATTTAACCGATGAAATGAATACCGGATGGAAAGATGTTTTCTTTGAAAAATCGTTGGAACAAAACAGATTTGCCGAAGGCAATGAGTGGGACGTAAAACCCGGTTATTACGGAGTTCCGCTTGATGTCAGCTCTCTTATGATATATTACAACAAAGATTTATTTACTCAAGCCGGTCTTGACCCGAATAATCCTCCAAAAACATGGGCTGAATTTATAGAAGCAGGTAAAAAATTAAGAGCGGCTAATATACAGCCTTTTGTAAGCGGATTCGGTGAAGCATGGCTTATAGGAGCTTTTGCCGCGTCTTATCAGTGGGAGTTATTCGGCAAAGAAGGAATTTTAGATACTATAGACGGTAAAGTAGCATATAATGACCCCAGATGGGTAAAAATATTCGGACTGTTAAACGAAATGAGAGAGAATAAAATGTTTGCGTCCGGAATGGTTACAATGGTGAATAAAGACGCAGAAAGAACGTTTGCCACCGGAAGAGCCGGAATGACATTTAACGGTTCATGGGGCGTCAATGTTTATAAGTCAATGAATCCGAATTTGAATTACGGAGTTATGGCTCCGCCTCAGCTTCCTGACGCTAAATATCCTTTATTAATATTCGGCGGAGACGGTTCGGCTATGTTTGTTAACGCAATGTCTCCTAACAAAGATAAAGCGATAGCTTTCTTAAAGTGGCTTACTCAGAGACCTCAGCAGTCTTTTTTGGCTAAAGAAACTTTGAACATTCCTTCAAATAAAGAAAGCGCGCAGGATTTGCCGGATGTTTTAAAAACATTTTCCGAAAGCATAGCAAATACTTTTGAAAATCTGCCGAAATTGGAAGCATGGCAGGTTGTAAATTACATAAATATAAATCTGCAGTCCGTTATGATAGGAGAAAAAACTCCGAAACAGGCGGCTGATGAAGTTCAGGCTGAAAAAATCAGACAGGAAAAGGCAAAAAAATGAACATAACGCCGAAAGAAAAAACAGTTAATATGGTGTTTATACTGCCGGCATTAATTTTGTTTTTGGTATTTAATTTTTATCCGCTTTTGAGAACTTTCCAATTGAGTTTTTTTCAATGGAACGGTATAGATAAAGAAATGGTTTTTGTCGGTTTTGCGCAATATAAGGATATATTGTTCAATAATCCGGCTTTTTGGAAGTCAATGTTAAATGCCGGATATGTTACTTTGCTTGCCCTTACGCTACAAAACGGTTTGGCTTTACTGCTTGCTCTTTTAGTTAACAGACAGATCAGAGGAGAGAACATATACAGGGTTATATTTTTTCTTCCTCCGGTTTTATCCGGAGTCGTAGTAGGTTTGATATGGAAATTCGTATATGACGGGAATTTCGGAATTTTAAATCATTGGCTTATATCGCTCGGATTTGACAATTTCAAAGATTTCGCATGGCTTTCCGAAATTAAAACGGCGTTGTCGTCTGTCGCCATCGTTCATATGTGGAAAGGTTTCGGTTACGGATTTATTATATTGCTTGCCGGACTTCAGACGATTCCGAATGAACTCTATGAGGCCGCAGAAGTCGACGGGGCGGATAAATGGCAGCAGTTTAAACATATAACTTTTCCGTGCATGATACCTGTATTTACCATAGTAACGATTTTAACAATATTAGGTTCTATGCAGATATTTGATTTGATATATTCAATGACGAGAGGCGGTCCGGCCGGATATACGCATGTTCCGATAACAAAAATATACGAATATATGAGTAACGGCGAATTTGGTTATTCTACGGCTATGGCTATAATTTTCGGTATGGTTTTGCTCATAGTTTCATTCGGGCAGTTATATGCAAGTAAAAAATTTAACAGGTAAATAAAATGAACTTATTTCAAGCAAAAAAAACATTAATGAATTCAATAACGCACATAATACTTATATTGGTCGCTCTGACTTGTATATTCCCTGTTTTTTGGATGTTGTCTTCGTCTCTTAAGACGCAGGAAGAAATATTTACAAAAATGTCTCTTTTGCCCGAAACATGGCAGTGGGGCAATTATGTTGAAGCATTCGTAAAAGCTGAATTCGGAATGTATTTTTTAAACAGCGTTATTTATACGGTTGTCGGAGTTGTTTGCATTGTTTTTATAACTTCGCTTGCGGCTTACGGTTTCGCAAGACTTGAGTTTTGGGGAAAAAACTTTTTCTTTTATTTGCTCATATCAACATTGCTGATTCCGATACCGGGAGTTTTTGTGCCTTTGTACTTGCTTTTAAAGAAATTGGCTCTGCTTGATACGAGAACCGGTCTTCTTTTATGCTATATAAGCGGAGGTCTTGCTTTTGGATTATTTTTGCTAAGATCCTTCTTTGAAGAATTGCCGAAAGAAATAGAAGAAGCCGCTCTTATTGACGGATGTTCAAGATTTGGTATTTATTGGAGAATAGCTTTGCCTCTGGCAAAACCTGCAATAGCGACGCTTGTTATTTTGAATTGCCTGGCAATTTGGAACGAGTTTTTATTGGCACTTGTAGTATTGCAAGATAAAGCAAAAATGCCTATACAAAGAGGCTTGATGGTGTTTCAGGGTACTTTTATTACCGATTATCCGCTTTTAATGGCAGGATTGACAATAGCGACAATTCCTATACTTATAGTATACCTTCTTATGCAAAAACATATAGTTAAAGGTATTGCCGCAGGCGCGCTTAAAGGATAATTTTTACTATCGGCAAACGGATGTTGATATGGCAATAGAAGTTATAGTTTTTGATTTGGGAAAAGTTATTTTTGATTTTGACATAAATAAACTGTCGGACGGTTTTCACCTCTCATCAAAAAGTTCAAAACAGGATGTTGCGGATTTAGTCTCCGGACATAAAGATATATTTATAAATTATGAAAAAGGGACGCTGTCTTCCCGTGAATTTTATAATCAAATGTCATCGCTGCTGAAATTAAATGCGGATTATGACAAATTCAGCGGTATATGGAATGATATATTTACGCCTTTTGAAGACATATCGGCCTTTATAAAAATATTATCAAAAAAATATCCTCTTGCAATACTTTCAAACACAAACGACCTGCATTTTGAATATTTAAAAAATAAATATCCCGAAACTTTTTCATATTTTAAAAATTTTCATTTGTCTTATAAAATCGGGTCAAGAAAGCCGGACGACGAAATATATAAAAAAGTTATAGATTTTTACAATATAAATCCCGCAAACATATTTTTTACCGACGATCTTGAAAAAAACATAATTCCAGCAAGAGCATCCGGCATAAACGCGTACAGGTTTGAAGGATTGGAAAAATTAAAAAAAGATTTAAATTCACTCGGAGTCAATTTCGGTTTATGATAGATTTCGGAATAAGCATTTCAAAACAACAGTTGTTGCAAAAAAAGTTTGAAAGATTTAATATTAAAGAAAGCGATATCGCCGAAAAATTTGTTCATTCGTCCGGTCACGGCGGGCAAAATCTCAATAAAGTGGCGACCTGCGTATATTTGAAACACATACCGACTTCAATAGAAATTAAATGCCAGAAATACAGAACGCAGCTTTTAAACAGATATGCCGCCAGAAAAATGCTGGCTGATATGATTGAATCAAAAATTTTGGGAGAAAAAAGCGAAAGGGTAAAAGAAATAGAAAAAATAAGAAGGCAAAAGAGAAAACGATCAAAAAGAGCAAAAGAAAAAATGCTTGATAATAAAAAAATAAACTCTGAAAAAAAACAAAACAGAAAAAGACCGGAATATTTATGAAAATAGCGATAGCTCAGGTAAATCAGAAGGCCGGCGATATCAAAGGCAACAGGCGCAAAATAGTAGATTATGTCCGTTCGGCAAAAAAACAGAATGCCGATTTGGTTATATTTCCCGAATTTGCGATGATAGGCGGGTATGTTGAGGATTTGCTCCTAAATAAAAATTTCATTGATAAAAATTATGAAAATATTGAAATCATTACCACGCGTTCCGATTTGGATTCAATGATAACCCTTATCGGGACGGTTTCAAATGATAAATTTGAAAAAGAACATATAATAAACACTGTTTCAATGTTTACAAAAAATACTATGAAAGTCGTGGCGTCAAAGGATATTCTTGACGATTCCGATTTTAAAGATTCAAAATATTTTAAAAGATCCGGATTTTCAAATGTGTTTAAAATTCATGATAAAAATTTTGCATGCGTAATAGCCGACAGTCCTGTTTCGGTTTTAAAAAATGTGGAGAAAGCTTCGTGGCTGGGAGTTGACGTTATAGCGGTATTCAGCTGTTCTTCTTACTACAAAGGCAAAACGGCTCATATAAGAGAAATATTGAAAAAAGCGGCAAAAGAATATAATGTAGATATCGCTTACGTTAATATGGCAGGCGCGCAGGACGGTTTTGTTTTTGACGGCGGAAGTTTTTATGTCGCCAAAGAAGGCGTTTTTAAGGCTTTGTTGAAAAATTTTGAAGAAGAGTTGCGCGTTTTTGACACCGACGGAAAAAATGTTGAAGAAAATGAAGAAAATATCGCAAAAGAAATGTATGATGCTTCCGTTTTGGGATTAAAAGATTATTGCGTTAAAAACGGTTTTAAAAAATGCACTTTTGGCGTAAGCGGCGGCATAGATTCCGCTCTTACTCTTGCGATAGCGGTTGACGCGTTAGGCGCTGAAAACGTTATCGCCGTTTTTATGCCTTCCGAACACACTTCCGATGAAAGTATTCAATATGCCGGCGAATTATGCGCAAGATTCGGCGTTAAAATGCATACGATTTCTATAAATGATATTTATAATTCTTATTTAAAAAATTTTGAAAAAATTTTTGAAGGCGCCAATAAAGATTTAACGGAAGAAAATATTCAGGCAAGAATAAGAAACAACATACTTATGTCTCTTTCAAATAAATTCGGATATATATCTTTGTGCACATGCAACAAGTCGGAAGACGCCGTAGGCTACAGCACTTTATACGGAGATGCCGGAGGCGGTTATGCCCCTATAAGCGATCTTTTAAAAAAAGAAGTATATCTTTTGGCAAAATACGTAAATAAAACGGCAGGTTCGGAGTTAATTCCCGAAGAGATAATCAAAAGAGTGCCGACGGCTGAACTGAAGCCGGGGCAGAAAGACTCCGATTCATTGCCTGAATATAATGTTTTGGACGATATTCTTGAAAAGATTTTTTATAAAAACATGAAATATCAAGAAATTATTGATTCCGGAGTTTCTAAAGAAGAACTTGATAAAGTGTCTTCTCTGATTTTTTGCTCCGAATACAAAAGGCGCCAGGCTCCGGTAGGAACAAAGGTAAGCAGGGCCGCTTTTCTTAAGAATACACAATTTCCGATCACAAACGGATATATATGGGAACATACTTCAGGGGACATAGACAAAGAATAAAAGAAAGGTTTTTGCGCTCCGGGTTAAAGGATTGGAAAGATTATGAAATCCTTGAACTGGCGTTGACTTTTGCCGTTGCCCGCAAAGATACTAAACAAACAGCCAAACAGCTTATTGAAAAATTCGGAAGCCTGAAAAATGTGCTTAATTCCGATATTGAAAAATTAAAAGAAATAAAGGGAATAAAAGAACATGCCTCTTTCTTTATTTCTTTTTTAAAAAATTTTGCAGTAAAATATGCAGAACTTGAACTCGCCGAAAAAGAAAAAATATCTTCTCCGTCTGATACCGTTGTCTTTTTGAAAACGTTAATAGGCTCTTCTAAAGATGAAATTTTTTACGCTATTTTTATGAATGCTTCAAATAAAATTTTATTTTATGACGAAATCAACAGAGGCGTAGTAAATAAATCCGCCGTTTATCCGAGAAAAATCGTCGAGTTAGCCTTAAAAAATAACGCGACATCGGTAATTATCGCGCACAATCATCCGGGAGGCGGGTGCAAACCTTCGCAAAATGATATAATAGCTACTGAGGCAGTTTTAAAAGCTTTGAAAACCGTGGATGTTTCTTTATTGGATCATATAATAGTTACCGACAAAAATTATTACAGCTTTAAAGATAACGGATTAATTTAAAGGAGAACAAAGTGAGCGGGTTATTCGGAGTTATTTCAAAAAGCGATTGTTCGGAGTTTTTAATTTATGGGACGGATTATCATACTCACATGGGTTCAGAATACGGCGGACTTGCGGTACTGGATAAAGATTTTTCAAGATATATCCATAAAATGAGCAATGCAAATTTCAGAGACAGATTCTTTGAAAATATAAAAGAATTAAAAATAACAAAAGGCATCGGATGTATAAGCGATTTGGATGAACAGCCGATATATATAAAATCCAATTTGGGAGATTTTTGTATCGTTACGACGGGCAGAATAGAAAATATAAAAGAATTATCCGAAAGCTTAATGAAAACAGGCGTTTGTTTTACGGAATTCAGCAAAGATTGCGTAAATATGACCGAAGTTATAGCAAGAATCGTGACAAGCAGTTCAAGTATTGTTGAAGGAATAAAAAAAGTTTTTCAAAAAATAAAAGGCTCCTGTTCTCTATTGATACTCAGCAGAGAAGGATTATATGTCGCAAGAGATTATTACGGAAGAACTTCATTAATTTTAGGCAAAAATCAGGATTCAATCGCCGTCTGTTCCGAGACTTGCGCGTTTACAAACTTAGGATATAAGATAATCAGAGATTTAAATCCCGGAGAAATTGTATTAATTAACCAGGATGAAATAAAAACGTTATATCATGGCGAGAAGCAAAAGAAAATTTGTGCGTTTTTATGGATATATACCGGATTTCCGGCGTCAGATTATGAAGGAATAAATTCTGAAATTGTAAGGGAAAAATGCGGCAAGGCATTGGCAAAAAGAGACAAAGATATAAAAGCGGATTTTGTAGCCGGCGTTCCGGATTCGGGAATAGCGCATGCAATCGGATATGCAATGGAATCTAAACTGCCGTTTAGAAGAGCTCTTGTGAAATATACTCCTACTTACGGCAGAAGCTATACGCCGCCGTCTCAATTTTTAAGAGATCTTACGGCAAAAATGAAATTAGTGCCGATAAAAGAAATTGTTAACGGAAACAGTCTTGTAATTCTTGAAGATTCAATTGTAAGGGGAACGCAGCTGAAAAATTTTACCGTTGAAAAATTATGGAACTGCGGAGCAAAAGAAATTCATGTAAGACCGGCATGTCCTCCGTTGATGTTTCCGTGTTTGTATTGTAACGCTACCAGAACCAACAGCGAACTTGTTACAAGAAGAGCGATAAAAGAAATAGAAGGCAAAGAAATTGAAAATATAGACAAATACTTGGATTACACGACGCCTCAATATGCAAAAATGATAGAATGGATTCGTAAAGATCTCAATATTACATCATTAAAATATCAGACGCTTGAGGATATGATAGAAGCCATAGGATTGCCGGAGCAGGATTTATGTACATTTTGTTGGGACGGGAAAGGATGCAAAGGATGCGAAAATGAAACAGTATGAAAAAATAACGCTGTATTCTTTAAGCACATGTTTTTGGTGCGCGAAAATTAAAAAACTTTTAAATGAGCTGGACGTATCTTTTGAAGAAATATACGTTGATTTGCTTGACGAAAAAGAACAAATCGGAATAATGGCGCATCTTAAGGCTAAGGATACGTTTCCGATACTTATTATTGACGGTAAATATATTATAGGCTATGACGAAGAAGCCGTGAAAAAATTATTTGAATGACGCAATACTCGGATTAAACCTGTTTATGCTTGAAAAATAAAGATAAAATTTAGTATAATACAAAAACACAGTATGTTCTGGGTATATCTCGGGTGGCCGGAAGGTCACCTTTTGTTTTTATAGGATTTTTATTATGAATTTAATAAATCAAATAGAAGAATTATTAACGCCTGAAGCGGCAAATGAAGTTATAGAAATAGTTGATATTGAATTTGTGAAAGAAAACGGACAAAAAATATTAAGAATTTTTATAGATAATGAAAATGGAATTAACCTTGACGACTGCGCAAAAATGAGCCATATTTTCGGCGTTAAACTTGATGAAGCCGATATTATAAAAGAAGAATACGTTATGGAAGTTTCATCTCCGGGAATTGACAGAATTTTAAAGAAAGAAAAAGATTTTTTGCGTTTTAAAGGATTTAAAATCAAAGTTACGACGGCAGCCGCAATAAATAATCAAAAGCATTTTTCTGGCCGATTAGCGGCAGCCGCAGACAATAAAATAGTTATGGATGATTTAACCAACGGAATAGTTGAAATAGAAATATCAAATATTATAAGGGCAAAAGTTGATCCGGAAATTTAAAAGAGGAGAAAAATATGTCAAGCGAACTTTTAACGGCACTTGAAACAATACAAAAGGAAAAAAAGATACCGAAAGAAGATATTTTGCATGTTATTGAAAATGCACTGGTATCGGCATATAAAAAACATGTAGGAAAAAATGTCAATGTTGAGGCAAAAGTTGATCCTGAAACCGGAGCAATGTCTGCATTCGTTATAAAAAAAGTAGTTGAAAGCGTTATAAATCCGTTAACGGATATTACGGTTCAGGAAGCCAAAAAACTCGGGCAGAACGTTAAAATAGGAGACGACGTCCGTATTCCTCTTGATACCGAAGATTTTTCAAGAATTGCGGCTCAGACTGCCAAACAGGTTATAGTGCAAAAAATCAGAGAATCTGAAAGGGATTCTTTGTATGAGGAAATGAAGGGAAAGATAGGAGAAATGGTAAACGGATCTATTTATAAAATCGCAAATAAAAATATAATCGTTGATTTGGGAAGAAGCGAAGCGATACTTCCTATTTCGGAACAGGTCCCGAAGGAAAAATTTTCAGTGGGACAGCATATAAGGGCAATTATTATAAAAGCTGAAAAAAATATAAAAGGACCCAATACTGTTTTATCAAGGGCGCATCCCGATTTGGTAAAAGTTTTATTTGAACTTGAAGTGCCGGAAATATATGAAAAAATAGTTGATATCGTAGGTATAGTTAGAGAACCCGGTTTAAGAACAAAGGTTTCGGTAATATCGCATAATCCGAAAGTTGATCCGGTAGGAGCCTGCGTCGGAGTTAAAGGGGCAAGAATAAAGCCTATTATAGACGAACTTAAAGGAGAAAGAATAGATTTGATTCCTTTTTCAAATGATCCTGTAAAATATATTTCCGCGGCGTTGTCTCCGGCTAAAGTTTTGAGCGTGACAATTGTTTCCGAGATAGATAAAAAAGCAGAGGTCATAGTGGCTGATGACATGCTTTCTCTGGCTATAGGCAAATCAGGCCATAACGTCAGGCTTGCCGCAAGACTTACGGGCTGGAATATTGACGTTAAATCCGAGGAACAAAAAAGACAGGCAAGCGAGCAGAAACTAGAAGCCCAGGCTTCGGAGTTGGAACAATTGAAGGGTATAAGTCAGAAAAACATAGATTTGTTGGCCGCAGCGGGACTTACAAACCTTAAAAAAATAGCCGAGCTGACCATTGACGATTTGACGACATTGCCCGGCATAGGTCCGAAAACTGCCGAAAAAATTATAGAATCAGCAAAAGAAGTTGTTTCTAAAAAATAGGAGTTGATACAGATGACAACAACAATAAAAAAAGAAACTCACAAAAAGTCGGCGCCGGCGGATGCCAAAGATAACAACAAAGATAAAAAAGTAAAAAAAACATCCTCGGGCGTAAAAACGGCTAAAACTCCTAAATCTGAAAATAAAAAAGAGACGGCAAAAAAAATAGCGTCGCCGGTAAAAAAATCTTCGGGTGATAAAACCGCTTCCGTTAAAACCAAAATAAAAAAAGATATTAAAACAACAGATTTTTCTTCGGCAAAAACAGCAAAAAAGAAAGTTAAAGATACCGAACAAGCTGACATTGAGCGCATAAAAAAAGAAGCCGAAATTAAACAAAAAGAAGAAGCGCGCAGGCAGGAAGAAGAAAGAATAAAAAAAGAAAAAGAAGAAGCCGAACGCAAAAGAAAAGAAGAGGAGTTGCGTTTACAGGAAGAAAAGGCCAGAAAAGAAGAAGCCGAACGTAAAAAGAAAGAAGAGTTATTGCATGCGCAGGAAAAAGAAAGCAGCAAAAATACAATAAACATAAACGAACTTATAACGGTTAAAGATTTAGCCGAAAAGATGAAATTAAAAGTCGGAGATGTTTTAAAAAAATTACTTTTAATGGGCAGTTTTGCGACCATAAACCAGCGTTTGGATACCGATACGGCTATACTTCTTGCAAATGAATTCGGTTTTGACGCAAAGTTCGTGTCCATAGATTCCGAAGTGAAAATTGAAACAGAACACAAAGCCGACGATGTAAAAAATCTTCTGCCAAGATCTCCCATTGTTACAATAATGGGGCACGTTGACCACGGTAAAACTTCGCTTCTTGACGCTTTAAGAAAAAGCAACGTAGTAGCCGGAGAAGCCGGAGGAATTACGCAGCATATAGGCGCATACAGAGTTAAAACATCGGGCGGAGAAATTACATTTTTAGATACGCCCGGCCATGAAGCTTTTACGGCAATGAGATCAAGAGGAGCTCATGTTACAGATATAGTAATACTTGTTGTTTCAGCCACAGACGGAGTTATGCCTCAGACTATAGAAGCCATAAATCATGCCAAAGCGGCCGGAGTTCCTATAATAGCAGCTGTAAATAAAATTGATTTGCCGACTGCAGAGCCGGCAAAAATAAGACAGGAACTCAGCAATTACGGATTACTGCCGGAAGAATGGGGCGGCGATACGATAATGGTTGATATTTCCGCAAAACAAAAATTGAATATTGAGAATTTGCTTGAAATGGTGCAGTTAAAAGCAGAAATGATGGAATTAAAAGCAAATCCGAATAAAAAAGCCGAAGGAATTGTTGTTGAGGCTAAACTTGATCCGAAAAAAGGAACGGTCGCGACCGTATTGGTTCAGAACGGAACATTAAAAGTCGGAGATAATATTGTAGTTGGAACTACTTACGGAAAAGTCAGGGCGATGATAGACGAATACGGAAAAAGATTTGACGCTGCTCTTCCGAGCATGCCGGTTGAAATTTTGGGTATTAACGAACCGCCTCAGGCAGGGGATAAATTTATAGTATTGGAACATGAATCTCAGGCCAGAGAAATTGCAAATTCAAGAAAAGAAAAAGTAAAAGCCGATTCTTTAAGGCCTAAACATCACGTTTCATTACTTGATATCAGCGCAGGGAAAACAAAAGAATTAAAAATTATTTTAAAAACAGACGTACAGGGTTCGCTGGGAGCGTTATGCGATGCTCTTGAAAGAATGTCAAATTCGGAGATAACGCTTAAAATTATCCATAAAGGGGCCGGAGCAATAACAGAATCAGACGTTGTTTTGGCTGCCGCTTCTGACGCAATGATAGTAGGATTTAACATAAGGCCGGACGCCGCAGTTGAAAAACTTTCCGAAACTGAAGGCGTAAGCATAAATGTTTACAGAATTATTTATGAACTTATAGCCGACATTAAAGCCGCAATGGAAGGATTGCTGGATCCTGATACAAAAGAAAAAGTAATCGGCAAAGCGGTTATAAAACAGGTTTTCAAATTATCGTCGGCAGGCACAATTTCCGGATGTATGATAATAGAAGGCAAAGCCCAAAGAGGCGTAAAAGTAAGGCTGCTCAGAGATAATGTTATAGTTTTTGAGGGAAATACTTCGTCTCTGAAAAGATTTAAAGAAGACGTAAAAGAAGTTGAAAAAGGTTATGAATGCGGAATAGGGCTGGAAAATTTTTCGGATTTAAAAACATCGGATATAATTGAATTTTTTACGATAGAAAAAACGGCAAGGAAACTGATTGAGGATTAAAAATGCGATCATATAAAAGATCCGAAAGAGTTTCGGAACTTATACATTCCGAAATGGTTAAAATTCTAAGAGATATAAAAGAATTAAACCACGGATTATTAACCGTGACAAAAGTTAAACTTACTGACGATTTGCAGACCTGCCGCATATTTTATTCCGTTATCGGAACCGAGCAGGACAGAGAAAATGCCGATAAGATTTTAAATGAAAATTTGAAACATATCAGATTCATGCTTGCTAATTCAGTTGATTTAAGAAGAACTCCTACGATAGATTTTGAATATGACAGTTCCGCGGAAGAAGCCGTAAGGGTTTTTGAGTTATTGGATAAAATTAAACATGAAAAAAAACGGTAGTTATTGAATTATACTGTCTTTTTCTCAATTGTTTTAGCAATGATTTAAGTTCGCCGTAAATTTTTACTTCAACAGAAAAGGCAATGAAATGAAAACTATCAGTCTGCAAAATACTTCAAAAAAACAAATATTGAAAGCAATAGTGGAAGTCATAAAAAAATCAAAAAATTTTTTTATAGCGGGACATATGAAACCCGACGGCGATACGATAGGTTCGGGTCTTGCTTTGGCTTCAATGCTTAAAAGACTCGGCAAAAAAACAGTTCATTGTTCGGCCGATGAAATTCCTTATGATTTGATGTTTATGAAAGGCGTTTCAAAAATTAAAATAACGGACAAAATAACCGGTAAATATGACTGCGCGCTTGTTTTGGAATCAATAAATCTAAGCAGAATAGGAAATATAATAGAGCCGTCGCAGGTAAAAAAAATAATCAACATAGACCATCATTTGGCGCATACTAATTTCGGATATATTAACTATGTCGTTCCGTCGTCGTCGTCCGTGGCTGAACTTGTTTACGAAGTTTTTAAGGCCGCAAAAATAATTCCGACAAAAGAAGAAGCCGAAAATTTATATATAGGCATTGTTACCGATACGGGAAGATTCCAGCAGCTTAATACAAACGCAAATTCCCATTTGACGGCAGCCGAGCTTTTAAAATGCGGCGTTAACGCAAGTGAAATTTCTAAAAAATTGTTTCTTAAAAAACCGTTAAGCAAGTTAAAACTTTACGGGTTGGCGTTATCGGATTTAAAGACGGATATAAACGGTAAATTTATATACGTAAAATTAACAAAAAATATGTTTCAAAAAGCGAAAGCAAGCGATTATGACGCCGACGGCATTATAAACTATTGTATTTCCGTTCCTACGGCGGCGGTCGGATGCGTAATGAAAGAAGTGGATGAGAAAACGACTAAAATAAGTTTGCGTTCAATTGAGAAATTTAACCTTTTGAATGTCGTTAAACAATTTGGCGGCGGAGGACATAAAAACGCCGCGGGATGCACCATAAACGAAAATATTAACGAAGCCGAAAAAATAATAATAAAAGCATTTAAGGATAAATTGAGTGCAAAATGATTGTTCAGGGCTTCTTCTTGTAAATAAACCTTCCGGCATCACGTCTTTTAAACTTGTAAATTTAATCAAAAAAAAACTTCAGGTAAAAAAAGCCGGACACTGCGGAACACTGGATCCTCTTGCAAGCGGGCTTATGTTGGTTCTTACCGGCAAGGCGACAAAATCGCAGGATAAATTTATGAAACAGGATAAGGTGTATTTCGCATCGGTAAAGTTGGGGACAAAAACCGACAGCGGCGACATGGCAGGCAAAATAATACAGCAATCAGATTACGCGCATGTAAATATTGATAATATAAAAGACGTTTGCAAAGATTTTATCGGAGAAACGGAACAGATTCCGCCGATGTTTTCGGCATTGAAAGTCGGCGGTAAAAAATTATACGAACTGGCAAGAAAAGGCATTGAAATAGAAAGAAAAAAAAGAAAAATAACAATTTATTTTATAGACGTAATTGATTATTCCGGCGGCATTATAAAAATGAAAGTCAAATGTTCCAGCGGAACTTATATAAGAACACTGGCCGAAGATATAGGCGAAAAATTAAGTACGCATGCGGTTTTGGAAAATCTTGTAAGAGAAGAAATCGGAATATATTCGCTTAAAAACGCCCTAAGTTTAGAGGAAATAAACAACGCCGCTAAAGAAACCGTCGCGGAGAAAATAATAGAAGTATAAGTTATTTTTTGCAATTTCCGTTTTTGGATTTTCTGGCGTAATATTTTTTTACGCCTTCGTATATTGAATCGGCGATTGAGAGCTGAAATCTTTTTGTATTAAGTTTTGCCTCGTCTCCGTAATTGCTCAGGTAAGCGCCTTCAACAAGAACTGCCGGCATTTGCGTTCCGCGTAAAACGAAGAAATTTGCCTGTTTTATGCCTCTGAACGGTATTTTTAATCTTCCGGGCGTTTCGCATGAAATAAAACTTGACAGTTCCGAAGATTCGTTAATATATTCGTTTACAACCATTGACCATAACATATTTTGCAGCATTTCTTTTTCGCCTTTCGGTTTATTTTCAAGAGATACCACGGAGTTTTCAAGAATTGCCGTTGCCGCGGCTTCGCTGTCCGAAGCGTTCTCCGATAAGAAATAAATCTCAAATCCGGAAATTTCTTTTTTAAAATTTGCATTGTTGTGTATTGAAATAAACAAATCCGCTTTATTCTCGTTGGCTATATTTGTTCTTTCCGCAAGAGGTATAAAAGTATCGTCTGTTCTTGTCAGTATGACTTTATAATTTTTATCTTTGTCAAAAAGGTTTTTCAGCGCGAGAGTTATTGCCAGATTGATATCTTTTTCTTTAGTGCCGTTAGGCCCTATCGCTCCCGGATCTTCTCCTCCGTGTCCCGCGTCAAGAACGATAAGTTTAGCCGTCTGTGATTTTTCTTTTTCGGAAGGCATTATATCTTTGAAAGTTTCCTTGTCATCCACAATAGCGTAAGAATCGTCAATTATTTGGTCATCGGAAACGGTTGCGGTTTTTATTTTTGACAACTCTTCAATATCGTTCCCGTCAGATACAGGTTTTTCATATATTTCGGATTCGGCGGTTATAACAGTCTGATTTATAACCGGCATTTCCGGAGATTCTTCTTTTGACGTTTTTTTTGTATCAGTTGATATTTTTGTCATATTATTTTCTTCCGAAAGAACTGTGTTTTCAATGTTTTCGGCAGGCGCAACGGTCCCGGGCAGTGACACAAGACAAGGTTTTGACATGTCAACCGGCGAAGAGTGTTCAATTGTAATTACGAATTTTAGCGGTTTTTTAAAATTTTTTGTGCTTACCAATTTTGGTTTTTGTTGCAAATTTATTTTAAACACAGCCTCTCTTCCTGCCGTGCCGTAAGAAATGTTTTTTATTATGCCGTTGTCTATATAGAGAGTGTCGCTTGCGATTTTGCCTCGCTGAAAAGCGACTATTATCGCATTTTTGGCTTTTTTTACGGTGTGAGTCATTTTTTCATCAAGTTCAATTGATATTTCAGTGCTGTTTTCTTTCGTATAGTATCTGACGGCCGAAATATTTGTCTGTGAAGTCATAACGAATAATTTATTTTTTTTGTCAAAGGAAACGATTGTTTCGGATATATTTGTAAATTCTTTATAAGTAAGAAATTCGGCCGGTACGTAAATTTCATTGCGTATGTGCAGAGAAGGAGTGTAAAGTTTCTTTTTTTTCTTGCCGTATGCGATTTTTTTTGTATTATAAAAAATATCAATTGAACGGTTTTTCAATTTCATTGAAACTTTGCCGCTTACGGGCTGCCATTCAATTCTCGCGTTAAACAGAACCGCTATTTCATTCAAAGACAGAAAATTCTCTTTTTGAATTTCATATATGTTTATTCCGTTATAATTTATTCCGTCAAAAATGACGTTTGCTTTTTGAATGTCAATTTTAATTTCAGAATCGTTTTTTTTGGCCGAAAAACCGCCTGCGGCACAAAGAAACATTAATAAGAACAGACACAGTAATAATTTTTTCATTAAGTTAATTCCAAGAATATTTTTTCTGATTATACAAAATATTCAATTCACAATAAAGATTCTTGATAAAAGAGCTAAAAACTTGTAAAATCATTCAGGTATATAATCTTTTTTTAAAATATGTTTTTAGAGAGAGGTGCTCAATGCAAGCCGTTATTATGGCAGGCGGTTTCGGCACAAGGCTGAGACCGATAACATGCAGTATTCCTAAACCCATGGCTCCTGTAGCAAACAAACCGATGTTAAGTCATATTATAGAATTGCTTAAAAAATATGATTTTAAAGATTTAACGATGATGTTGTATTATCAGCCCGAAATAATAACAAATTATTTCGGCAACGGATCAAAATTCGGAGTTGATATAAAATATTTAAGGCCTGAAGCGGATTTAGGAACAGCCGGAAGCGTAAGGTTCGCAAAAGACAACATAAGCGGAACTTTTCTTGTAATATCGGGAGATGTTCTGACCGATTTTGACATATCAAAAGCCATTGCTTTTCATAAAGAGAAAAAAGCGGTTGCGACCATGGTTTTGACAAGGGTTGCAAATCCATTGCAGTTCGGCGTAGTCATAACGGATAAAGACGGAAAAATTGAAAGATTTTTGGAAAAGCCGTCGTGGGGAGAAGTTTTTTCGGATACAATAAATACCGGCATTTATATTTTGGAACCGGAAGTTTTTGATTATATAGCCGAAAATAAAGACGTTGATTTTTCAAAAGATTTATATCCCAGATTATTAAGAGAGAATAAGGGATTATACGGATATATAGCGGAAGGATATTGGAAAGATATCGGCAATCATGACGAATACAGGTTTGCCCATTATGATATTTTGGACGGGAAAGTAAATATTAAAGTAGACGGCGAAAAAAAACAAATAAACGGCAAAACAATAATAATAGGTAAAAATACCGTAATAGAACCCGGCGTTATATTTGACAGCAATTCTATAATCGGAGACAACGCGGTCATAAAAAAAGGCGCGAAAATCGGGAAATCGGTTATAGGACCGGGAGTAACGATAGGCGAGCATGCTTTGGTTTTAGGCTCTGTTTTATGGGACGGTGTTTCAATAGGCGATGAAGCTAGTTTAAAAGAGACTGTTATAGGTTCATCTACGGTAATAGGCGAAAAAACTTCAGTTCAGGTAGGAACAATTATAGCAGATGAGTGTAATATAGGTTCCGGCGCGACAATAAAAGCAAATTTAAGAATATGGCCTCACAAGATAGTTGAAAAGGGCGCTATTTTATCGTCAAGCCTTGTGTGGGGTGAAAAATGGAATAAGGCATTGTTTAACGCATACGGAAGCATAACAGGCCTTGGTAATATAGAAATCACGCCTGAATTTGCGGCAAAAATAGGTTCGGCTTACGGAGCTTTTGTCGGAAGCGGAGCATACGTCGTTATATCAAGAGACGATCACAGAACGACAAGAATGATAAAAAGAGGAATTATTTCCGGTCTTCTTTCGGCCGGAGTTAAAGTCGGAGATATGTTAAGTTCGTCAATTCCGGTAGCAAGATATGAAATAGGCAACGAAGGCGAGGCCGGAGGCATTCACATAAGGCAGTCGCCGTATGACGCCAGACTTATTGATATTAAATTTTTTGACAGATTCGGAGGAGACATATCGGTCAGCCAGGAAAAAGCGATTGAGCAATTATTCTTCAGAGAAGATTTTAAAAGAGCAAATATGAATGACGTAGGAGAGATTACGGTTCCTCCGAGAGCTTTGGAATATTATAAAACCGGTTATTTAAATAAAATAGGAAAAGCGAAAGATGTTTTGGGAAATACGAAGGTAGTAATTGATTACGCAAATTCATCGGCTTCAATGGTTTTTCCTGCAATACTGGGAGAACTGGGAGTTGACGTAGTCGCATTAAACGCTTATGTAGACGGTAAAAAAATAACAAAAACAAAAGAGATGTTTGAAGAATCGCTGAACCAGTTGTCAGATATCGTTACAACTCTCAAAGCCACCTCAGGATTTTTAATTGACAACGGCGCGGAAAAATTATTTTTAGTGGATGAGAAAGGCAAAATCATGGAAGACGAAATTTCCATGCTGGTTATGGCGTATCTTGTTATGACGACGTATAAATCCGGAAAAATAGCGGTTCCGGTAAACGTTTCTTCGGTTATAGACGAGCTTGCTTCAAAATTTGATTTTAAAATAGTAAGAACCGGCACAAGCCAAAGAAATATTATGAACGCCGCAAAAGACGAGAGCGTTGTTTTTGTGGCAGACTGCAAAGGCGGATTTATATTCCCTGAATTCCAGCACGCTTTTGACGCGATGTACGCGATAGGCAAGATGATTGAAATGTTGTCTAAAAGCGGAATTTCCCTCAGCAGAGTAAGAAGAGAGATTCCTTCTTTTGACGTTTTGCATGTTACGATTCCGTGTTCTTGGGATAAAAAAGGCCAGACAATGCGCAATGCCATACAAAATACAAAAGATAAAAAAACCGAATTAATAGACGGAGTAAAGATATTTTTGAATAACGGATGGGTGCTGTTGTTGCCGGATCCGGATGAAGCCTATTTTCATATTTGGGCGGAAGCAAAAGATAAAATGACCGCAAAAGGTTTTATTGATATGTACAGCGATAAGATCATACAGTGGCAGAAATAATAAGTGTAAAATTCGTAAGAAGCATTTGCACGGGAGAAAGAAATGATTAAGTTCGGGACATCAGGATGGAGAGGAATTATTGCCGAAGAATTTACATGCGACAACGTCAGAATTGTTACGCAGGCTATCGCAAATTATATAACAGAGGATTCAAAAGATTATAAATCCGGACAGGCTGTTATTATAGGATATGATACGAGGTTTATGTCGGAAAAATTTGCCGCGGTTTCCGCGGAAGTTTTAGCCGGCAATAAAATAAAAGCTCTTTTATGCAAAAGAAATACGCCTACTCCAGTAATAGCCTTTGACATTATAAAAAACAAACTTGCAGGCGGCATAAATTTTACGGCAAGCCATAATCCTCCGGAATATAACGGAATTAAATTTTCGCCTTCGTGGGGAGGGCCTGCCCTGCCGGAAACGACAAAATTAATTGAAAAATATTGCGCCGAAATTTCAATAAAGAACGTAAAAATGATTCCGCTTAACGACGGCTTAAAATCAAAAATTATAGAATATTACGATCCGAAAAGCGCATATATCAAGAGGATAAAAGAACTGGTTAATTTCAAAGCGCTGAAAAAATCAGGTCTTAAAGTCGCAGCCGATCTTTTATACGGTACGGGAGACGACTATTTGGATGCTTTGTTGGAAAGCGCCGGTTTAAAAATAAAAGTTATAAATAAAAAAAGAGATCCTCTCTTCGGCGGACACGCTCCCGAACCAAATGAAGAAAATTTAAAAGAATTAAAATCAATCGTAAAAAAAGAGTCGTATAAACTAGGTTTATCCGTTGACGGCGATTCCGACAGATTCGGCATCATTGATGCCGACGGCACATTTATAATGCCTAATCAGGTAATTCCGATTCTTTTATATCATTTAAATAAAACAAGAGGCTGGAAAGGCGTTGCCGCAAGAAGCGTTATGACGAGCCATATGCTTGACAAACTTGCCGATAAATTGGGAATTGAGGTTAAAGAAACTCCGGTAGGATTCAAATATATAGGAGAAATTATGACCGAGAGCCCTGATGATTTTATAATAGGCGGCGAAGAATCCGGCGGACTTACAATCAGAGGACATGTTCCGGAAAAAGACGGAATACTGGCCTGTCTTCTTATGGCCGAAGCCGTTGCCATGCATAAAAAATCTTTGGGAATGATTTTGAAGGAAATTATGAAATTAACCGGCAATATTATAACCGCAAGAAAAAATTTTCATCTGCCCAAAGAAACAATGGAAGCTTTCAGGGATAATTTAAAAAAATCGCTGCCTTCAAAAATAAGCGGTATGGATATAAAAAAAGTTATAACGCTTGACGGCTATAAATTTATTATTGACGACAGCACATGGATAGGATTCAGATTATCCGGCACGGAACCGGTAGTAAGATTATATGCCGAAGCCCAAACGGAACAGGTTATAAAAAAACTGATATCATCCGGAGAAAAATTTATTAATGGAAAATAACGAACTGCAAAAAACGACTAAGTCGGAAATAAAAAATATCAAAGATTTTTTAAAAAGATATTTTATCGCCGGATTGTTGATACTGCTTCCTTTATGGCTGACGATAGTCGTGTTTATGATTGTTTTTGACTGGACAAGCAATGTCTCAATGTCTTATACTCTGCCGATTTTAAAATATTTTATGCGCGATAAAGCGTGGGTTTATTTTTCGGCGAAAATACTTAGTTTTTTTCTTACTATAATAATAATCTGTTTTGTCGGTTTTTTTGCCACAAATTTTGCCGGCAGAAAATTATTGAAGTTTTTTGAAGATATTATTATAAAAATTCCTGCGATCGGAGGTCTGTACGTTGCTTTTAAAAAATTTATTTCATTTTTTTCAAGCGACGGCATGAGCAAAGATTTTAAAAGGGTCGTGTTTATTCCTTATCCTAATAAAGACAGTTACAGCGTTGCTTTCGCAACAGGGGAAAGAGTTATAAACAATATAAAGTATATAACGGCATTTATGCCGACAACGCCCAATCCTACGACCGGATTTTTAATACTGGTAAAAGAAGAAGATGTCATAGAAACTGATTTTACGGTAGAAGATTCCGTAGCCTACATAATGTCTGCAGGGATCATTTCTCCAAAAAATAAAAATTGTATAAAAGATTCGGAGAGTAAAAATGGCGATTTATAAAGCACCCAGAGGAACACATGATATATTCGGACAGCTTGCGCTTGCGCTTGAAAAACTTGATATGATTTCAAGAAAGATATTCAAAAAACATAATTTTAAGGAAGTAAAAACTCCGATATTTGAAGACGTTAATTTATTCACAAGATCCATAGGCGAATTTACCGATATCGTTGAAAAAGAAATGTATGTTTTTGAAGACAGAAAGGGCAGAAAACTTGCTTTGAGGCCCGAGGGAACGGCTTCTCTTGTGCGCGCCTACATAGAACATAACTTTAATCAGACGGAACCCGTCGGCAAGTTTTTTTATTCCGGAGAAATGTTCAGATATGAAAGGCCGCAGGCTGGCAGATACAGGCAATTTTCTCAGATGGGAGCGGAATATTTTGGCAATCCGAGTCCGAACGCCGACGCCGAAATTATTTTGGCGGCTTCCGAAATTTTGAAAGCGTTGGGAATAAAAGACATTAAGATACATTTAAATTCTCTGGGATGTTCTTCATGCAGATCTGAATTCAGGCAAAAACTCGTAGAATATTTTTCTTCAATAAACGATTTATGCGAAGATTGCCGAAGAAGGCTTGAAAAAAATCCTTTAAGGCTTTTGGACTGTAAAATAGATGCCGGTAAGTTCCAAAATGTTCCGACTATGCAGGAATGTTTATGCCCAGACTGTAAAACTCATTTTGAACAGGTTCAGAATTTATTAAAAAGCGCGGAGTGCGAATACGAAATAAATCATAAACTTGTCAGAGGACTTGACTACTATACAAGAACGGTTTTTGAAATACGTTCGGCTTCCGTCGGTTCGCAGGATGCCTTATGCGCCGGCGGCAGATATGATAATCTGGTTGAAGAACTTGGAGGAATGAAAGTTCCGAGCGTCGGATTTGCGCTGGGCTGCGAAAGAGTTCTTATGGCTGCCGAAAAAAACGGATTTTTTAACGGTTTAAATGACGGCGAAATCGTTTTTATCGCAGTTGCAGACCAAGAGTTGTTTTATCATGCTTTTGCTTTTTCAAATAAATTACTGACTAACAAAGATAATATTGCAGATGCGCTCGGGTTTAACGGGAATATAATAATAGAAGGCCCTTTTAACGATAAATCTCTAAAATCACAATTCAAACTGGCGGACAGACTCGGAGCAAAAAAAACCGTTATATTCGGCAAGAATGAATTTGATAACGGTAAAATTGTTATCAAAGACATGGTTACTAAAGAACAAAAAGAAGTTTTATACAAAAATTAAAAATAATTTTTTTTTGTAAACAAACAATTTTATTATGAAAAATAATAAAGGTCAGGCATTAACCGAATTGGCTTTGATAGCCCCTGTTCTTATTCTGTTCGTTATAGCCGTAATATGGTTTGCGAGGGTTGTTATAACTCGGCAGCAGTTGGTGTCGGCTTCAAGATACGGAACCGATATGATTGCAAATACCGCGTTATCTCCAAAAGAAATAAAAGAAGATATTCAGAATTATTTAACTCACCGTTGGATTCAAGGCAGAAAACTTGATAAAAATAAAATCAAAGAAATAAACATAGATATAAAAGATTATCCGAAAATAAGTTTAAATATAGCCGATTTGCCGAATTCGCTTGCCAATATAGGACAAATAGTCAAAGGATTTGTTTTGCCGTCAAAAGATTTGTCAAGCGTCACTATTAAATATGAATACGATGTTCCGGCATTAATGGCATTGACTGGCTGTAAAAAATTAGATTTAATAATAGAATCAAAAATATTGTCTGGAACAGGGTGCCAGAGTAATTTACATAACAGGAGAAATTAAAAATGCTGAAAAACAAAAAAGGCCAAGGGATGGTAGAGTATATTTTAATTATCGTTTTAATTGTTATTATTGCTTTAGTTGGAGTAAAAACATTCGGCGGCAAACTCAACACTATATTTTCAGATACAAGTAAAAAAATCGGTACAGAAGCCGATTCCGGTTTGAATTCTAAATAATGAAAAAACAAACAGCGACAGCATTAATTTTTGCCGTGCTTGCTTCTATTTTCATAGGTTTGTATTTTTTTGATATAGGGCGTCAGGCAAAAAGCATGTCCGAACCGGTTAAAGCCGTTGTTGCCGCCGTAAGAATAGAACAAGGTGCTGTTATAGATCCTTCAATGTTGAAAGAAAAACTTATTCCCAAGGAATTTGCGCAGCCGAAATATGTTTCAGGCGTTAAGCAGTTTATTGTAAACGATAAGCCCGGATATATGGCGATAGTCGCTTTTGAAGAAGGCGAACAGATAACGGCGGGCAAAGTTCTTCCGGTAAATTCTGACGCCGGAATCGCCAATACAATCCCTGACGGCAAAAAAGCCATAACTCTGGCTTTTTCAAAAGACGAGGTTTACGGAATTCTTATGCCAGGAAGCAGAATAGATTTGATTTCCGTGATTGATTACGAATCAAAGGATAGAACCGTTGTTGAAGCGGCAGGCGTTATAGCGCAGAATCTGCTTGTTCTTGCCGTAGGAGAAAATATAATAGGCGGAGCAAACGATTTGAAACGCGAACAACTTTCAGGCAGCATTCCTGTTACAATAGCACTATCCGTAAACGAAGCGCAGGCGATATTTCTTGCCCAGGAAAAGGGAGTTATAAAAACGCTGTTAAGACCGGCTTCCGATAATCAGACGTCCGATGTTGCGCCCGTTAAAATAAATGACATATTCAACGATGCCTCTTATGCCAGACCCGTTATAAAAAAGCAGAATATAGACCAAAAAACTCTTAAAGAAATACAAAGAAACCAGAAAGAAGCTTATGAAATACTGAGCAGGTATTCAAAATAAATTTAATTTTATGGTAAAATCTAAAATAATATCGGTTATTCAAACCGGAGATTCTATTTATTCAAATTTGCTCTCAAGAGGTCTGCTTTCGGTTTTTATAAGAAATAACAAATCATGCGCCGTTATAGATTTAAGATCTTCGATAAATGATGTTTTCTGGTCTCTTTGCGGCGAAAAAATCAAATATACCGATGATATTATAAAAATTGTTGAGGATATAAATTCGGTCATATTAAAAACATATCTCAATCCCAAAAAAGAAATTTTATGCTCAAAGGAAAAAGGCATTGAATTTTTTAAAAACGGCAACTTTAATTATCTCGTAAGATGTATGTCGGAAATATATGAAAATATTATTTTACTGACGTGTGCCGGAGAACGTGAAATACAAAAAAACGCCGAAGTTTCCGATATTGTCATACTGCCTTTTGAAAAAGAACCGGCGGCTTTTGAAAAAACCGAAAGTATTTGCCTGAAAATACTTTCGCTTAATAAAAAAAACATTAGTTTAGTTCCGGTTTCTTTTTCATATGAATGGAATTTTGATTTCCGAGATATCGCTCAAGGCGGTTTTTTAAAAGACGCCGTCAATTTTGAACTGAATTCAAAGAATATTCATGAAATAACAAATCCGGGATTTTCATTTAAGGATAAATCCGAGTCTTTTACGGCTTCGCTGTATAAACTTGCCGAAGAGATAGAAAAATCACATTTACCGTCAGACGATAAAGACTGCATTGGAGAACAATATCCCGCATATTTGAATTTAAAAGAAAAACTTCATAAAGAACTTGTTGAAATAATGAAAGAGTTTCTAAACGTTAAGGAACAGGACAAACTTAGAGAAATAATAAAAACAAATATTGAAAAGCTTCTTAAGTCGTATAATGTGGCATTGCCGGTTAATATAAAAAATAAAATTGTAAAAGAAATTGCGGACGATATGGTCGGTCTTGGAATTCTTGAAGACCTTCTTGCGGATTCCGGAGTTACCGAAATAATGGTTAACGGCACGCAAAATATTTATATTGAACAAAACGGAAAACTTTTGCAGACCGATTTGTCATTTCAGGACGCAAATAAACTGAAAATTGTGATAGACAGAATAGCGTCTGGAGTCGGCAGACATATAGACGAAGCTTCTCCCATAGTGGATGCAAGGCTGAAAGACGGTTCAAGAGTAAATGCCATAATAGCGCCTGTCGCTTTAAACGGGCCGGTTCTTACCATAAGAAAATTTTCAAAACATAAACTTTCTGATTCCCATATAATTTCTTACGGAAGCGCCAGCCGTGAAATGATGGATTTTTTAAAAAAAGCCGTTGCTTTGAAGAAAAACATTCTGATATCCGGAGGCACCGGCACCGGAAAAACGACGCTTCTTAATGTCGTTTCTTCGTTTATAGGAGATGACGAGAGAATAGTAACAGTTGAAGATTCAGCCGAGCTTCAGCTTCAGCAAAAACACGTTGTCCGTCTTGAAACAAGGGCAAAGTCGGTGGAAGGCACGGCTGAAATCACAATAAGACAGCTTGTTGTTAATGCTCTGAGAATGAGACCCGACAGAATAATCGTGGGAGAATGCCGTTCGGGGGAAACGCTTGATATGTTGCAGGCAATGAATACAGGCCATGACGGTTCAATGACAACGGTTCATTCAAATTCATGCAGAGACGCAGTGTCAAGGCTTCTGGTAATGTCTCTTATGGCTGGAGTTGAACTTCCCGAAAAATCTATAATTTCAATGATAGCCTCGGCAATTAATATTATAGTCCAGATCAAAAGATTTCCGGACGGTAAAAGAAAAATATCGGAAATATGCGCCGTCAAAAAAACAAACTCACGCGATTTGTCGCAGTATGAGCTTATTCCCGCGTTTGTTTATGACTCCGAAAGCGGAGAATATAAAAAAATTACGGAAGGCTGTTTATGATAAGCACGATGCTGTTGGCTTTATTTTGCTTATGCGCCGCAGTATCTTTTTATTATGCGGTTTGCGCTTTGTATTCAAAAATAAAATTAAATAAGAATGATTCCGTAAAAAAAATTTCATTTAACCGGAAATATTTGATTGCCGTTTGTATTCTATTTGCGGCCGTATCGCTGTTTTTTAATTTTATTTTTGCTGTTTTGTCAGTTATAACGGCTTTATATATAAAGTATGTCTTGGATGATAAAAAGAAAAAAGACAGAATTAAGAAAATAAACTCACAGATAACCGAAGCGATAAAAATATTCAAAAACAGCGTTATGACCGGACAATCTTTGATTCAGGCCGTGAATGAGGTTTCAAAACAGACTAATGAACCGCTGGCAGGAGAATTTAAAAAAGTATGCGATTCGGTTTCTTTGGGCATAAGTCTTGACGATGCTTTAAGCCAAACCTCAAAAAATATAACAAGCAGCCAGTATAAACTTTTTATAGACGCAATAAGAATATCTAATATTACCGGAGCAAAACTTTCGGATATACTTGAAAAGATTGAAAAATCGGTTGCAAAACAGACGGAAATATACTCAAAAGTAGAAGCTTTGACGGCGCAGGGAAAAATGTCGGGTCTGATAGTCAGCATAGTCCCGTTTTTCATAATTCTTTTTGTGTATTTATTGGAACCCGATATCATGGGAATTCTTTTTACAACCACGGTAGGCAATATCATTTTTTTCATTGCCGTATTGATGCTTCTTTTAGGTTCCTTTTTAATGAAAAAACTTACGGAGATAGATATTTGATTTATCTTATAATAGGAATATTATCGCTTTCGGTATGCGTTTTTATAGTACTGAATTATGTTTTTGATTTGTTGTCCGGGCTGGACAATATAAGAAAAACTTATTACGTTAAATCAAATGACGACGGATATTTCATTTTATCGCTTGTTGTTAAATTGTCTAATTATTTATCGCGCTATATTTCAAAGATAAACTCAAAATATTTGACGGTTTACATCACCAAAACAGATGCAATGCTGAAAATTCTTGATTATCCTTATACTAAATTTAACGGCGGCAGCCTTTTTGTTTTTCAGTTTTTATGCGCATTGGCCGGTATTTGTCTGGGGTTTGCGGTTGCAGGTTTTGACATTCCCGTAATGTTTTGCGCCGGATTTTTGTTTTTTATGCTGCCATATATTAAGGTGTTTGAAACATACAAAAACAAAAGAACTGCGATCATAAAACAGCTGCCCAATACGGCCGATTTACTCAGCGTTATGCTCGGAGCCGGAATAGATTTTAACAATGCCCTTTTAAAAATTGCGGAAATATCGGAGGGATATTTTGCAAAAGAAATTGAAACTGTAAACTCCAAAACGGCAATGGGCGTAAATGCAAAACAGGCCCTTTCGGAACTGGCCGGTAAATATGATATTGCGCAGCTTAATCTTTTTGTGCGTACTCTTAATTCGGCTTTGGAATCAGGAACGGGAATAAGCGATTCAATAAATAAATTATCGGAACAGTTAAAATCGGAAAACGCTTCAATAGCTGAGAAAAAAGCCCAGGAAGCGCCGGTGAAAATGCTTATTCCTATGGTGCTTTTGATGTTTCCGACTATTTTTATACTGCTTTTTGCCCCTATAATTATTTCATTTATGGCAAGCGGCGGTTTATAGTTTCAAATGCGGAAATATTAAATCTTAAAATACAAACCTTAAATTGCACTTGTCTCATAGAATTTGTATCATATATACCTGTTTGTTTTGGAGACTAAACTCACAATGAATAAGTTTAAAAGATACAGATTAATGGTTTGGGAACTTGCATTTTCAGATTTCAGAATGAGAGACCAGGGAACGGCTCTCGGTTTTGTGTGGACGCTGCTTTATCCGCTGATTTTCTTTTTTATATTATACACTATATTTGCGGATTGGATGAAAGCAATAAAGGATTTTCCGCTTTATTTGCTGATAGGTATGGTTCAATGGGGTTTTTTTGCGGGAGCCACGACGGCAACGATAACGTCAATAATAAGATATTCAAATTTTATCAAAAGCATTTCTTTCCCGAAGGAATGCATAGTGTTTGCTTCAATTCTTGCCGTAACGTTTTCTCATTTTTTTGAATTGATGATATTAATTATTTTTCTTTTCATAATAAAAGGTTATGTTACGGTATATGTTTTGTTGCTTATTCCTTTATTGTTGCTGACTTTGTATCTTATAGCCGGATTTTCGCTTTTATTATCTTTGATAGGCGTGTATTTCGCCGATATGACAAGAATTTGGTCTTTGCTTACGACGATGGGTTTTTTTATTACTCCTATATTTTACAGCGTTGATATGTTGTCTCCGACCAAGCAGTATCTTATATCTTTAAATCCGATGACGCATATAATTCAGGCCTCAAGAGAAATACTTCTTGATTGTAAAATACCCCGGTTGGACGGTTTGCTTTATGTTTTTATCATGGCAACAGTTTTAATCGTTGTCGGTTATGTTTTATTTAAAAAATTTGAAGGTTATTTTGTGGAAAAAATACAATGACGATCTCAATAAAAACAAATAATTTATCAAAATGTTTTAGAATAGGAACAAGAGAAAGGCTGACACTTTTTACTTCTTTAAAATATAAAATCACGGGATCTCTTCCGGAGAGGGAATTGTGGGCTTTAAAGGATATATCTTTTTCCGTAAAAAAAGGCGAAATGGTTGCGGTAATAGGTCATAACGGAGCCGGAAAAACGACTTTGTTCAGAATTTTGTCCGGAATAATGAAACAAACAGGCGGAACTTTTACCGTTAATGAAGAAGTTTCGTGCATGTTTGAACTCGGACTCGGTTTTAATCTTAGATTTACCGCTTTGGAAAACGTATATCTTTACGGTGCGCTGCACGGAATTACAAGAAAAGAAATAGATAAAAAAATGGACGCAATAGTTGAGTTTGCCGAACTTGGGAATTTTATGGGGGCAAAACTCGGTGAATTTTCTTCGGGTATGATAGCAAGGCTGGCTTTTGCCACCGTTATCCAGACTTTAAACGGGATCATACTTGTAGACGAGGTATTGAGCGTAGGAGATATATCGTTTCAAAAAAAATGTTTGAAAGCTTTTGAAAAGGTTTTGTCGGACGGGCATACGGTTTTGTTTATATCGCACGGCATAGGCGAGGTAAAGAAATTTTGCACAAACGCGCTTTATATAGACCACGGCAGACAAATGGCTTTCGGTCCGATTGACGAAGTTGAAGATATGTATAAACAAAAAATGAACGTATAAGGGGATAAAAATGAAGAAATTTTTAAAAGAATTTTGGGATTTTTTCTGGGAAAAGAAAGCATGGTGGATTGTTCCGATGTTTTTGGTGTTTATAATTCTGGGACTGCTTATTGTTTTTGCAAAAAGCAGCGCAGTCGTTCCTTTTGTATATGTTCTATTTTAAATAAGGAAATATTATGGAGAAAATTAATTTTGTATGGGATTCTCATTACAGGTGTAATTTCAGATGTCCTTACTGCTGGTTTGATAAAAACTGGGAAGAAATGGACAAATTAAATAAATATCCGCCGTTAAGCGATATGATTGCTTTATGGGAAAGACTTTATAAGATGTACGGCGAATGCCATTTAATGGTTACCGGCGGCGAGCCGATGCTTTACCCTAATTTTATTGAATTGATAGAAGCAATTTCAAAATGGCATACCGTAAAAGTAACATGCCAGCTTTCGGGCGATATGTTTACTTTTGCCAGAAAACTCAACCCTGAAAGAGTAAGGCTGGATATGAATTTCCATCCGCTTGAAACAAAACTTGAACCTTTTATAAGAAAAGTTTTATATCTTTACAAATACGGATTTAAGGGCGGAGTCTGTTATCTCGCTTATCCTCCAAATATGGATAAAATAAAATTTTACGACGATGAATTTAAAAAACACGGAATTGTGATGGCGTTGGCGGCTTTTTGGGGGGAATATAACGGCAAAAAATATCCGGAAAGTTACACCGAAGCCGAAAGAGAAATGATGAAACCTTATCTTGGAGATATTGACAGGCAGAAATACCATCTTGAAGGAAGAAAAACAAAAGGAAAACTTTGCAGGGCCGGGCAGATTTACGCTTCAATCAAAGCCGACGGAACGGTTACAAGATGCGGGCCTTTAAGCAACAAGCCTTTCGGTAATATTTTTGATAAAGACTTTAAATTATTTGATAAACCTATGCCGTGCGAAGCCGAAGTTTGTCCGTGCGACGAATACAAATGGATAGTTGACGAGGAAAGATAACATTGAAAATTTCTCTTATTAAAGCGCCGTGGTGGGTAAGATATTGTCCTCCGTACATATTGGCGTATTTTGCGGCTTATTTGCGCCGGTTCGGCCATAAAGTGTTTTGTTTTGATTTAAATAATCTATTTTATCACAGGTGCAGTGAAGAAAATAAAAAATATTGGGATAACAGGGATTATTATTCCGTATGGGAAAACAATACTTTTACGGATACGATATTGGAAGTCTCTTCCGCCGATGAGTTCATAAAAGAAATCGTAGGAACGGGCTCTAATGTTTTTGCTTTTGATACTCATACTCCTTCCGTAAACATCAGTTATGCCGTTGCCCGAAAGATTAAAGAATTGAAACGTGACGCGGTAATAGTATTTTTAGGGCATAAAGCAGCAAAAGCGCAAATGGCTTATGATTTCGCAAGCCGTCCTTTTATAGATTACGTATGTTACGGCGAAGCCGATATTCCGTTAAAAAATCTTTTAAAAAAATTAGAAAACGGTTTTGATATAAATAATTTACCGCAATGCCGCGGTTTTTTGATGAAACTTAACGGCAAAATTGCCGATTGCGGCGCCGGTGAAATTGTTGAAGATATTGATAATTTGCCGATTCCTGATTATTCCGATTTTAAAGAAGATATTTTAAATAAAAAATATTCACAGCCGCACAGGCTTGATATTCTTGATTCAAGAGGCTGCGTCAATGCGTGCCATTTCTGTTATGAAAGATTATTCTGGCCCAAATACAGAACAATGAGCGCAAAACGTTTGTTTGAACACGTCAAACAACACACGGAAGATTTTCGGCAGATAAATTATTTTTATTTTAACGGATTGCTTCTTAACGGCAATTTGAGAGTTTTAGAAGAATTTTGCGATTTGATTATACAAAATAATATAAAAATTTCATGGGCCGGACAGGCAATTGTCAGAAACGATATGACTTTTGAGCTTCTGAAAAAAATGAAAATGGCAGGCTGCGGATGGGTGGGTTACGGCATAGAGTCCGGTTCGCAGAAAGTTTTGGACGCCATGAATAAAAATTTTAATATAGAAAAAGCTTTGCCTCTTTTTAAAAACACAAGAGACGCCGGAATAGCTTTTCAGATCAATCTTATGTGCGGATTTCCGGTAGAGGACGAAGAAGATTTTCAACAGACTCTTAATTTTTTAAAATTGGCAAGACCTTACGTGAATTCTATTCTTGCCAGCCAGTCATTTTTTACGTTGGAAAAGTGTACTTATATAAAAAATAATCCGGAGAAATTCGGCATAACCGACGCTTCGCATCATCTATACTGGAAATCAAAAGATAATGATTATGCGGTAAGATTTGAAAGATACGAAAGACTGTGCAGGCTGGCTTTGGAATTAAAATATCCCGAGACATCCGGCATAAGCGCCGTAAAACCGGACAAATGGTTTTTGCTCGGAGAATATTATTTTTATGATAAAAATTATGCCGAAGCAAAAGAATGTTATGAAAAATCGGCGGCAACCGAATTTAAATCCAAAGAAATTTATGAAAAACTTATAGCAATCGCCGATAAATTAAACGATAAACAGTCGCGCCTGTCGTATGAAAAGGAATTGGACGACATATCCGGAGCAAAACATTGAAAGAATTGAAAGATTTTATTTACAAATTCGGCGAGTTCATAGAAAAAACGGTTCCGTCAAGAGAAATATCGTGCGTTGACCCCGAAGAACTGCATTTAGAACTCACGTACAACTGTAATACCGATTGCGTTATGTGCAATCTCAAATATCTTAAAGATAATGGGAGAAAAGAACTTACTTTAAACGAAATAAAAAAAATCATAACCGAATCAAAATATCTTAAAAATATAAAATTTATCGTTGTAAGCGGCGGAGAACCTCTTTTGAGAAACGATATTGCGGGTATAATAAAATTTTTAAGGGATTATTATCCCGATACGGAAATTTTGATTCTTTCAAATTTATATGACTGGAAAATTGTTTCTGAAAAATTAAACAGCATAAAAGAAGAAACCGGGCTTTATAAAATATCAATAGGAACTTCAATAGACGCCGTAGGCAAAAAACATGACGAAATAAGAGGGCGCGCGGGAGCATTTGCCAATTTGTCGGACAATCTTGAAAAAATGAAAAAAGAATTTTCCGAAGTCTATTTCAGCCTTAATTATACGCTAATGCCTGATAATTGCGAAAATATGGTTGATGTTTACGACTGGTGCGCGCAAAAGAATTATCACGTTTCTTTTCAAATGTTTGTTCAAAAAAAAGAAACAAAACGGTTTGAATGGCAAAATGACGTGATTGAAAAGATTGAAAATCAAATAGACATAATAACGGAAAAAATGGCCAAAGAATGCAATATAAATGAATTTGACGAAAATTTGTTTCTTCAAAATGAAGGTCTTACATCCAGATTTTTATCATTATATTATATAATCAAATATATAAGGCAGACAAAAAGATTTTTTCCTAATTGTCCGTGCGGCGAAAAATATGCCATGGTAAATCCTTACGGAGAAGTTTATTTTTGCCCGGTGTACAAAGATATTTTTGCGGGAGATTTGAAAAAAGATTCCTTTGACAGCCTGTGGGCTTCAAAAAAAGCGGAGAATGCGCGTAATTTTTTTAATTCAAAAAGCTGCCACTGCTGGCTTACGTGCACAAACGGATATATGCTCCAAGACGGAATATTTTACGGGAAACGGTTGTATGCAGTGCAAAAATATAAAAATAAATAAAAATGACAAATATAACTGTAGCCGTTATTTCATCAAACAATAAATATGAATATTTGAGAGAAACGCTTTCGTGTTTAAAACGCGTAAACGCTGCGGTTTTTGTAGTTCTTAACGGTTTTAATAAAAATATAGCCGCCTTTTTGGCTGAAACAAAAAGTACGTATCCGAATTTGGATTATCTTGTAGTAAATGAAAAAATTGAAAAATCATCAGCCAGAAATATAAGCGTTGAAAATATCAAGTCGGATATTATTTATTTTTTGGATGATGACGCTTTCTTTACTGATGACAATATCAAAATTTTACAGGATAAATTTTTCAGATATCCTTTTGTCGGAGTTATAGGAGGGCCTAATTTAACTCCCGAGAATTCTACCCGTTTTGAAAAAATTACAGGCATAATGCTCTCAACTTATTTTCTTTCGTGGAAAATGAGCCGCAGGTATCAGCGTTTCGGCAATGACAGACTGACGGACGATTCGGAATTAATATTGTGCAATCTGGCCGTAAAAAAAGAAATTTTTAAAAAATATAATCTGCGGTTTGAAAAAAAATTACATTACAACGAAGAAAATCTGCTTATTGAACAGATTAAGAAAAACAACATAAAAGTAATGTATACGCCGGATTTATCTGTATATCACCATAGAAGAAATTCCATAGAAGAGTTCAGCCTGCAGGTTTTTAATTCCGGCAAAGGCAGGGCTTTAATGTTGTTTTTTATGCCGTCAAGCATACGGTTTATATATGTGCTGCCGGCGTTATTCGTTATATATTTGGCATACTCTTTATTGTTTACGACAAAATTTATTTTGCTTGCAATATATATTTTGCTGACTGTCAATAACATTGCAAATGCTTTTTTTAACAATAAACTTAAAATTAAAGATATTCCGCTTATGTTTTTGATTTCTTTTTCGGCGCATTTATTTTACGGAATAGGTTTTATAGCCGGTGTATTTCAGGGAATTATATGGAAATTAAAAAAATAACTTTTAATTTTTACGGCGTTAAAGTCTGCGTTTGCGGATATAGCGCCGTAGCAGAAAAGATCTCAGGGGATTTTGAATATTTTAAGGATGTAAATCTTTCGGTTTGCGATATAAATTTAAACGTAAATTTAGTTAACCCGCCTTATGAAAAAGTTCCGAAAATATGCGCGTCAATGTATAAGAACGACTGTATAAGTTATGATTCCGGCTTTATACGGTATGTTGATTATTCGGGCAAAGCGCTTGCGATATATGATACAAAAACAAATTCCGCCGATTTTTTTTCAATTGACGAGGATTTGCTTTATGAAATCGTTTACCTGTTTATTCATTCAAGAACGGGCGAACTGCTTGATAAAAAAGGTATGCACAGGATTCATGCGTGTTCATTTTCATATAATGAAAAAATTTGTATCGTTATGCTTCCGCAGGGCGGCGGTAAAAGCACTTTGCTTATGGAATTGTTAAAAAACAGCGAAATAAAACTTATTTCGGACGACACTCCTTTTGTCGATTCCAAAGGACAAATATATCCTTTCCCTATAAGGATAGGAGTAAGCGGCGATGTTGATACGGAATATATTCCGAGTGAATACATGTCAATCTTTAACAGAAGAAAATTCGGTCTGAAAAAATTGATCGGTTATCAATTTTTCAAAAACAGAATAGAAACAAAAAAATATCCGGTTATTATTATCTGCGGCATGAGATGTTTTTCAGATGATCCTTTTATGGGCAAAGGCGGTATTTTTACGGGTTTTTCTTATTTGTTTAAAAATTGTATTGTCGGATACGGATTGCCGCAGGTATTGGAATATTTTTTAATAGGCGGATTTAAAGATAATTTTTCAAAAATTAAAATAATCTTTTCAAGATGCCGCTCCTGCATAAATCTTTTAATGAAAAACAGACAAATTTACTGTTTTCGTATTTCAAATAAAAAATCCGAAAATGCGGAGTATTTGCTGCGCGAAATAGCCAAATTATAAACGGTTTGATTTTACAACAGTTTATTCGTTTATACAACCTTGACAACAAAAAATGCTTTTTATATTATAATAGAGTGGAAGAAGAGTTAAGAATATTATCAATAAAGCTTACGAAATTATCAAAGTCTTACAAAAAGCTGAAAGAAGATAATGACAGGTTAAAAGCCGATATAGGATATTTGAAAAAAGAAGAAGAACGGCACAGAGAAAGAATGATTGAAAATGAAACATTGAAAGAAAGGCAGAAAAGAGCCGTGAAAAAATTGGAAGCGGTTTTAAAAAAAATTTCTAAAGGCGAGTAAAACTTTTAATGGATAATACGGATAATAAAATTATGGGCGTAGATGCCGATATTATAGGTATTTCCGATGACGGTTCAAATGAATTGTTTGTTGATTCGCCGGCGCAGATTATGAAATTTATAAATGACAAATATAAAGAAGTTCAGAATAACGAAAAGTACAGCCATATCGTAAGCACAAGAGAGCTTATGGCTTTGACAACTTTTGAAATAGCAAAGGAATTATTAACAATTAAAGGTAATGAAGCCGGACTTTTAGATACAAATACTAAAAAGATAAAAGAGCTTGTCAAAATAGTAGACGATGCTCTGCAGATACCTGAATAAATTTTACCCTACATTGTTGGTGATTCTTTGTTAATGTATTTATTCCGATGAAGTTCTTTAGGAGAAAATGCAAGCGAGTTATGTAATTTTACATAAACCTTGTTTCTCACTTAAAAAAAAGGGCTTTAAATACTTAACAGACACGGCAAATGTGGGGTTGTTTTTTGTATGAAACAAAAAGATTTTTTTAAAGGAAGTTCGGATTCTTCCGTAAAATACAGTCCTTTGGCTTCAAGAATGGCGCCGAAAACTCTTGAAGAATATATGGGACAAGCCGGTATAATAGGCGACGGTAAACTGCTCAGAAGAGCGATAGAAGCTGACAGTTTGGGCTCTGTAATATTTTACGGGCCTTCCGGAAGCGGAAAAACCGCTTTGGCAAGCATTATAGCGTCAAAAACAAGTTCTTATTTTGAAAAGGCAAATGCGGTTTTAATAGGCATAAACGATATAAGAATCATTCTTGAACATGCAAAAAACAGATTGGCGATGTACGGGAAAAAGACGATTCTGATGCTTGATGAGATTCATCATTTTAACAGAACTCAGCAGGACGCTTTGCTGCCGGACATAGAAAACGGTATTATTACGCTGATAGGCATAACCACGGAGAATCCGTTTTTTTATATTAATTCGGCCATACTTTCAAGAACAACTGTTTTTGAATTTAAAAAACTGGAAGATAAAGCTCTTTTAAACATTTTGGATTTGAGCCTTTCCGATAAAGAAAAAGGTTTCGGGAATCTAAATATAAAAATTGAACAGGACGCGAAACAGCATTTAATTAAAAATTCGGACGGCGATGCAAGAAGGCTGCTGAATGCGGTAGAAATAGGCGTTTTATCCACGATGCCGGATTCAAAAGGAGTAAGAATTTTTGATTTAAAAGTCGCCGAAGAATCTATACAAAAAAGAAGCCTGGCATACGACAGAAACGGCGACCAGCATTACGATCATATTTCGGCTTTTATAAAATCAATGAGAGGCTCCGATCCTGATGCCGCCGTATACTGGATGGCAAAAATGTTAACGGCCGGAGAAGATCCGAGATTTATAGCAAGAAGAATTATAATATGCGCGTCGGAAGATGTAGGCAATGCAGATCCGAGAGCCTTAACTTTGGCGGTTTCGGCGATGCAGGCGGTTGAATTTATAGGAATGCCGGAGGCAAGAATTATACTCGGACAGGCCGCAATTTACGTAGCTTCCGCTCCGAAATCAAACGCTTCGTATTTAGCCGTGGATAAAGCTATAGAAGAAGTTAAAAACGGGAAACGCAGAAATGTTCCGGATCATTTGAAAGACGCTTCTTTGGACGGCAAAGAATTCGGACACGGGAAAGGATATAAATATCCGCATGATTTTGAAAATCATTTTGTAGAACAAAAATATTTTGATGATCCTGTGGAATTTTATGTTCCGACAAATCAGGGCTATGAGGTAAAAATAGGTGAACGACTTAACAAAATCAGAAAAAAGTAAATTAAGGTATGATTATTTGGTTATCAGAGACAGACTGGAACCGGCGATAAGATTCGCTTACAGCAGCATAATATTCTCAAAAATAAAAAAACTTGAAGAATACAGAAATGCAAAAACAGTAATGTTTTATCTTTCATACGGTTCAGAGGTAATTACGGATATTATGATTAATGAGGTTTTGACTGACGGTAAAGAAGTCGCCGTTCCTATTATTAAAAATCCCGGAGACGGGGTTATGAATGCGATCAAAATATCAAAACTTGAAGACTGTTACGAAAGCGTTTACGGAATAAGACAGCCGGAATTTAACCAAGACGACATAGTTAGTAAAAGAGACATTGATTTGGTTTTTGTTCCGGGCATTGTTTTTGACAGCAGGGGATACCGCATAGGCTACGGGAAAGGATATTATGACAAGTGGCTGGTTGACACCGAAATTTCCAAAAGAATAGGGCTTGCTTATGAAGTGCAGTTGACGGATAAACTTCCGACAGGACAATATGATTTGCCGGTGGGTAAACTGTTAACTGAAAAAAGATGCATAGAATTTACAACAAATTGATATTGCAAAAGGAGAAGTCGTTATGTTTATCGTAGAAAATATTTTAATGTTTTTAGGAGTTGGCTGTTTATGTTTTGTCGCCGGTTTTATCGTAAGATATGTTTATGCAAGAATAGATTCTAATTCTATTGAGCAGACTTCTGATAGAATAATAAATGAAGCTAAAATTCTTGCCGACGCAAAGACAAAACAGATGTTGATTGAAGGCAAAGAAGCCATAGACAGGGAAAGAAGGGATTTTGACAAAGAATTAAAAGAAAAGAAAATTGAAGTTCAAAATTCCGAAAAAAGGCTGCTTCAAAGAGAAGAATCTCTTGATAAAAGAATGGACAGCCTTGATAAAAGAGATAAGGAATTTCAGCAGAAGGAAAAGAATCTTCAGTTAAAAGAGAAGACTATCGACGAAAAAATAGTAGAAGTTGAAACTATAAAAAACGAACAAAAGGCTGTGCTTGAAAAAATTTCAGGCATAACAAGAGAAGAAGCTAAACAGACTCTAATGAAAGAGATGCTTGAAGAGGCAAAAAGAGACGCAGTTGTGCTTGCTCAGAGACTTGAACAGGAAACAAGGGAAAATGCCAATAAAAAAGCAAAAGAAATTATTTCTCTCGCAATACAAAAAGTCGCCGCCGACCATACTGTTGACACAACTACATCAACTGTTCAGATTCCAAATGATGAAATAAAAGGAAGAATCATAGGAAGAGAAGGAAGAAATATCAGAACATTTGAACAGGCTACCGGCGTAGACTTGATAATTGACGATACTCCGGAAGCGATCACTATTTCGGCTTTTGACGGCGTAAGACGCTATGTGGCAAAAAAATCGCTTGAAAAGTTAATTGCTGACGGAAGAATTCATCCGGCAAGAATAGAAGAAGTCGTGCAGAAAACACAAAAAGAAGTTGAAGACCAGATAAAAGAAATAGGCGAACAGGCTGCAATTGATTCCGGCGTTCCGAATCTGCATCCGGAAATAATTAAATTGCTCGGAAGGCTTAAATTCAGGACTTCCTACGGGCAGAATCAGCTCCAGCATACTCTTGAAGTAACATGGCTTGCAGGAGCGATTGCCGGAGAATTGGGATTAGATGTCGCTTTCTGTAAAAAAGCAGGTTTAATGCATGATATAGGCAAAGCAGTTGACCACGAAGTTGAAGGAACTCATCACCAGATATCGGCCGAACTTGCAAAAAAATTCAACGAATCACCAAAGATGATAAACGCCATTTTATCGCATCATGAAGGTTTTGAAGAACCGAAAAGCGCCGAAGCGTTTGTTATAGCCGCCGCAGATGCCATATCAGCCGCAAGACCCGGCGCAAGAAGAGAAACAATTGAAAACTATCTTAAGAGACTTGAAAAACTTGAAACTGTAGCAAAAGAATTTAAAGGAGTATCGTCTGCTTATGCAATACAGGCGGGAAGAGAAATAAGAGTTTTGGTGGAACCGGAAAATATAGACGATAAACAGGCTCAGGTAGTCGCTCATGATATTGCAAAAAAAATAGAGCAGGAAATGGATTATCCCGGTCAAATTAAAGTTACCGTTATAAGAGAAGTTCGCGCTCAGGATGTTGCAAAGTAATAACGGCCGTACTGTTTTACTGATGCGGGGACAGCAATGAATCTTGAAGATAAAATTATATATACCGTAAGCCGGATAAATAACGAGATAAAAACCGTTTTGGAAGACTCATATCCGGCAGTATGGATTACCGGAGAAGTTTCCGGTTTTAAGACTTATTCCTCGGGGCATTCATATTTTAATCTGAAAGACGAGAATTCCCAGATTCAGGCTGTTTTATTCGCCGGTTTCGGAAAGAATATTAATTTTGTTCCGCAGGACGGAATGCAGGTTGTGGTTTACGGCAGGATAACTTCTTACGTACAGAGAGGAACATACCAGATTCAGGTTTTTACAATTGAGCAGTCCGGCAAAGGAACTTTGCAGGAATCTTTTGAAAAACTTAAAAATAAACTGCAAAGAGAAGGTTTTTTTGACGAATCAAGAAAAAAAACGCTTCCTTTTTTTATAAAAAAAATAGCTGTTGTTACGTCAAAAGACGGAGCGGCGCTTCACGATATTCTGAAAGTTACAAATCAGATAAAATCAAGTCTGGATATTTTAATATATCCGGTAAAAGTTCAGGGCGAACAGGCAAAATTTGAAATAGCTGAAGCAATAGAATATCTTAATAAAAATCACGGCGATATTGACGTTATGCTTGTCGGAAGAGGCGGCGGTTCTCTTGAAGATTTATGGGCTTTTAACGAAGAAATTGTCGCAAGAGCGATATATAATTCAAAAATACCCGTTATATCGTGCGTTGGGCATGAAATTGACTATACTATAGCCGATTTTACGGCAGACGTAAGAGCGGCGACGCCTTCGGTAGCGGCTGAAATTATAGTAAAAAACAGAAAAAATATTGAAGACAAAATTGATTTGATATTTGAACGCATGAGCGGCGGAATAAAAAATATTTTATTTGTCTGCGGCGAAAAAATAGAAAGATTTAAAACGTCAAGAGCGTTGTCAAAACCTCATTTGATATATGAAGATAAAATACAGCATATTGACGAGTGCGGAGCAGAAATTTTACGCAGGATGAAAGAATTTTTCATATTGAAAAATACAAAGCTTGAATTAAATTCCCAGAAACTTAATCTGCTTTCTCCTTTAAATATTCTTGGCAAAGGATATGCCGTGTGTTCCGGAACGAACGGGATATTGAAAAGCGTAAAAGACATAAAAAACGATGACAATATAAACATACAATTTGCCGACGGTAAGGCAAAAGCAAGAATTACAGAGGTTAATTATGAAAAAAAACAGCTTTGAATCGTCTCTGAAAAGGCTTGAACAAATTGTAAATGAAATGGAAAACGCCGAACTTGACATTGATAAAGCGATGAAACTTTTTGAGGAAGGCATATCTCTTGTAAGAGAGTGTTCGGCAAAGCTTAACGAAGCAAAGAAAAAAGTTGAAATTCTTACCGAGAAAAACGGTAAATTTGAAAAAACAGAGTTTTCCCAAGACGATAAACAATGAAAATTCTCGCGATGACATGCTGCTGCGTTGACGTATTTCCTGAAAAAAACACGGTTGTCGCAGGCGGCAACGCATTAAATCTTGCCGTAGCGTGTTCTAAAACCGGAAAAGCCGGCGTTTACGTAATGGGAAATATCGGAGATGACGACTACGGAAAAACGGTAAGAGAGTCGGCTTCAAGGTTTAACATAGATTTAAGCCGCTTGTATACGGTCAAAGGATTTACTGCCCATCATGTCATAAATATAGACAGTAACGGAGACAGATATTTTAAACCGGGCAGCTGGCACGACGGAGTATGGAAAAAATATATTATTACGCCGTCGGATGCAGAGTTTATGAAAGAAATGGATGCGGTTGCGACAACATGTTATGAATCGTGTTTTGAAAGTATAATAGACTTGAGAAAAAAATCAAATTTTATGCTTTCCGTTGACTTTCACGACGAAAAAATTAATCAGCAGTGGGAAAAATATTTTAATATGATAGATTTATTTTTTATAAGCGGCAATAACCAAAATCTTGATGTTCTTGAAAAGTGGTCCAAAAAATTTAATACGGTATTTACTGCCACGCTGGGAAGGGACGGCAGCATCAGTTTTTATCAGGGGAAGAAATTTTTGTGCGATGCCGTAAAAGTTAAAAAAATAATTGATACGACCGGATGCGGAGACAGTTATCAGGGAACTTTTCTGACGGATTATTTGTTGCGCCGGGACGTTCGCGGTGCAATGGAAAGCGGATCAAAAGCCGCCGCCGAAACGCTGTCTTTTGTAGGCGGGTTTTAATTTGCGGTAAAATATTATAAAATCCGTAATACGCGGGTTTAAATTGGAGTTAAATATTATAATGCATAAAAAAATAGCGATAGTAGGCAGACCTAATGTCGGTAAATCAACGCTGTTCAACAGATTTGTCGGCAAAAAGAAAGCAATCATACATGATATGCCGGGAACGACCAGAGACAGAAATGATTTTGTCGTTAACTGGAAAGATAAAAGTTTTATCGTTACCGATACGGCCGGATGGAGCAGCGATATCAATGAATTTTCAAAAGCCATGAGCCGTCAGCTTGATGCGGCGATAAGCGGCTGCGATATAGTTCTTTTTGTAGTAGACGGCAAAGACGGCATTCATCCCTTTGAACCTTCAATAGCCAAAACTCTCAGAAGCAGTAAAAAAGATGTTATCTTGGTTGTAAATAAAATAGATACTTTTGCCGAAGAAGTAAAGACTTATGAGTTTTACAGTTTAGGCTTTGACGAAATGATACCGGTTTCCGCAAGCCACGGCAGAAATATGACGGAACTTTTGGAAACGATATGCGATAAGATCGGCGATAACGACAATATGCGCAATGACGATAAAATTTTAAAAATTATTTTTGTAGGCAAACCGAATGTCGGTAAATCATCTCTCGTCAACGCTATAGTCAAAGAAGAAAGATGTATCGTTCATAATACTCCCGGCACTACGAGAGATTCTCTTACGGTGCACGCTACTTATAACGATACAGATTATCTTCTTACCGATACTGCCGGGCTTCACAGGGGAAACAAAACAAAAGACGACATGGAATATCTGTCAAATTTAAGCACAAATTATGCATTGGACGAAGCCGATATTGCCGTTTTAGTCGCCGATGCTTCTCAGGGAATAGGGGAAACGGAAGCGAAAATTGCCGGATATATCATAGAAAAAAAGAAGCCGTGCATAGTGGCCGTAAATAAATGGGATTTAATTGAGGATAAAGAAGACAGAGTTAAATTATTTCAAACCCAGTTGGAACAAAAATTAAAATTTTTGAATTGGGCCGACATAATTTTTATGTCCGCCAAAACGGGGCAAAGAATAGACAGAATATTCAGGCTTGTTCCTTTAATATATGAGCAATATTCAAAACTTTTAACGCAGCAGGAACTCAACGATGCGATAAGAACGGCTACAGCCAATAAGCCTTTGCAAAGAAAAGGAAAATTATTAAAAATCAAAGAATCTGAGCAATTGATATCAAAACCTCCGACATTCAGATTTTCGGTCAATAATTTGGAACTGTTGCATTTTTCATACAGAAGATATATTGAAAATTTTTTAAGGGAAAGATTTTCGTTTCAGGGAACGCCGATAGTTCTAAAATTCAGACAGCATAATAAATCGGATAAGGAAAATAAATGAAAATTGCGATATATTTAATTATGGCTTATTTATGCGGCGCAATACCTTTTGCATATATAATCTCAAAATATTTTAAAAATGTTGATATAAGAAAATGCGGCTCAGGCAATCCCGGCGCTACAAATGTTTTCAGAAGCGTAAGTAAATCTCTCGGGATTGTTACATTTATATTAGACGCTTTAAAAGGATTCGTTCCGGTTTATTTTGCAGGCTTGGTAAATCATTCGGTTTATTTTATATTGGCCGTGGCTTTTATTACGATAATGGGTCATATTTATACTGTTTTTTTAAATTTTAAAGGAGGCAAAGGCGTTGCGACCGGATGCGGAGTATTTATAGCTTTTGCGCCGCTTGTAACTCTGATGTGTTTTTTAATTTTTGCAGTTGTTTTGTTTATTTCAAAATATGTCGCGCTTTCTTCCATAGCTGCCGCGGTTTCACTGCCTTTAATTTTAAAAATATTTAATTATCCCGATATAATTGTTTTATTTTCGGCACTTATTGCGGTTATTGTCGTAATAAGGCATTTAAGCAACATAAAAAGAATATTAAAAGGTACGGAAAGTAAAATTATTTTTTCAGGACAAAAGAGGTAAAAATATGAAAATTTCTGTTTTGGGCGCCGGTTCATGGGGAACTACTCTAGCATGCGTATTGTCTGATAACGGACATGATGTTTCCGTTTGGGAATTTGATAGAACAGCTGCCGACAAATTAAACAGAGAAAGAACTATTCCGTTTATAGGCGGCGCCGAAATACCGGCTAACGTTGAAATTTCAAACAATTTAAATATTATATCTTCATGTCAGGCGGTATTGATAGTCGTTCCTTCTCATTTTTTAAGGTCAACTTTATATTCCGTTAAAAAATCCGGAATAAATCTTAAGGATAAAATCATAATAAGCGCGACTAAAGGGATTGAAAATGATTCATTGCTTCGCCCGTCTGAAATCGTTGAAGAAATTTTTCCAGAAACTAAAAATTTAATTGTGGCTTTATCCGGTCCGAGCCATGCGGAAGAAGTGTCAAAAAAGATGCCGACTGTTATCGTCTCGGCTTCTAAAAATGAAAAAAACGCCGTATTATGCAGAGATTTGTTTATGAACGATTATTTGCGGGTATACACTCAAGATGATATAATAGGAGTTGAACTCGGAGCATCGTTGAAAAATGTTTTTGCGATTGCCGGCGGAATTATAGACGGACTTTCCTTTGGAGATAATACAAAAGCCGCTATAGTTTCAAGAGGACTTAAAGAACTTGTAAATTTAGGAGTATTGTTAGGCGGAGATAAAAATACTTTTTACGGCTTATCCGGAGTAGGCGATTTGATGGTTACCTGTTTTTCCAAACATTCAAGAAACAGAAGTCTCGGAGAAATGATAGCAAAGGGAAAAACGCTGCAGGAAGCCGAAAAAGATTTAAAAATGGTTGCAGAAGGCGTTAAAACGGCGATAAGCGCTTATGAACTGGGGAAAAAATATAAAGTTGAACTTCCGATTATAAATGAAGTTTATAACGTGTTGTTTAAAAATAAGTCTGCCAAACAAGCCGTTATTGATCTTATGACAAGAGCTCCGAAAGCGGAAATTTAGAATCAAAGTTCCGGAGCCGGTGTTTTTTATCAGGAGAAAATTATGACGAAAAATGATTTAATCAATAAGCTGGGTGAAATGATGCCGTCAAAAAAATATGCGGCTGAAGCGGTTAATAAACTTTTTGAATGTATGACAGCCGCTTTAAAAGACGGTCAAAAAGTCGTCATAACCGGATTTGGCAGTTTTAATTTGAAAGTTACCGAAACAAAAAAGGGAAGAAATCCAAAGACTGGCGATATAGTTATGATTCCGCCTAAGAAAAAAATAAGATTTAAACAGTCCAAGGAAATTTTTTAATGTTTAATCCGAATAAAAAATATCTTTCAATAAGAGAAGTTTCTAAGAGAGAACAGGTCCCGGCTTACACGTTGCGTTATTGGGAAAAAGAAAAATTGCTCAAACCTGAAAGACATTCGGGAATAAGAAAATATTCGCAATATGACATTGATGTTATTCACGAAATCAAAGATTTATTGTATAATAAAAGACTTACAGTATCTGGCGCTAAAAAAATTTTAAAAGGGGACAGAAGAGTAAAGGATCCCCAACTTAAATTATTTAAAGAAGTACAGGATATAAGTTCATTAAAATCCATTAAAGAAGATATTAAAGAGATCTTAGATATTTTAAAAGAGTAATAAATTCGGGGCGTAGCGCAGGTGGCTAGCGCACTCCCTTGGGGTGGGAGAGGCCGCTGGTTCAAGTCCAGTCGCCCCGATATAAAAACTTTTTTAAAATAAATTGAAAATTAATGAAAAAATACATATGTCTGTCGTTTACGTTTTTTATTATCTTTCTGCAGCCGCATAAACTCTCAGCAATCAATACCGGAGATTCTTCAAATTCACAGGAACTTTACCAAAATATAAATCCCGGTTCTTTCGGACATCAAAACATGTGGCTAAACCTGGATTCAAACATAGGATATATAGCTCCTAATGAAATTTTATACAAAAATCCTTCAACAAATGAAATTGAAGAAGTCGCAGAATCTCCTTATTTTGACTATTTTGATTACATTCCTGATACAAAATCGGATTTATTGATTCTTGATTCTGATAATAAGATAATCATAAAAAACGAATCGCAGACAATATTGCAAACCGAATATTTTGATTTTTACGGCAACGATATATCGGATGATTATCCGAAGATTTATTACAGAATAAAGAACAGCGGCGATGCTTTTATTGAAATTAAAATGGATAAATTATCCGGCAATTTGTTTTCAAAAAATCTTGACGTTGTTTACGGGGAATATGAATATTACTGTACGGCTTCAAATGATAATTATCCGGGCATTTACAGATCTCCGATACGCGCTTTTATTGTTACGGAAAGACCTCATTCGTTTCTTAATTTAAATACTAATACTCAAAATGACGGCGCAAATTCAACGACTTCCGTTGCTTTCAGCTGGACTGCCGCAAAAGGGGTTGCTTCCGATATTCTTTCATACAGATTTTATATAGGCACAAATGTTAATAATTTTGAAGAAATTAACTTAAATATAAGTAATTACTACACAATAAACAATTTGCAGCCCAGAACAAGATATTATTGGAAAGTTGAAGTGTCAAATCAGTACGGCGTTGAACTTTTAAATCCTGAAGTTTTTTCGTTTATAACTCTCGGAGAAATATCAAGAGTTTATAATGCTCCTAATCCTTTTAATCCTCAAAAAGGCGAAAGCACAAGAATATTTTTTGAAATGCCGGAAAGCGGTTCGGCGCAATTGGATATATATTCCGAATACGGCGATAAAATCAAGACGATTTCCTTAAATAATCTGCTTCAGGGCAGCAACGAAATTTCATATGACGGAAGAGACGCAAACGGAAAAATTTTATATAACGGCACGTATTTATGCGTTTTAAAGAAAAAATACGCCGGACAGACAAAAACGGAAAAATGCAGACTTTTAATAATAAAATAATATTATCCGCGGTATTAGTTTTGACTTTATGTTCAAATTTGTATCCGCAAGGCGCAAGAAAAAATTTTCTCTCGCACGGGCCGTCAGTTTCTTCTTTTTCGCAGGGAGAAACTGTTTTAAATAATATAAATGACCCTGCAATAATATTTTATAACGCTTCACTTTTGTCTTTTTTTGATTATAATGCTATGTCGCTTGGAAGATACAATTTATTTGACGGGACATCATATAATTCGGCTTCATTAAATTTTAATTTAACCGATAAATTTGATTTTGGTTTTTCCGTTATTAATTTATCAAGCGGCGATGTTGAAATCAGAACAGATCCGTTTGACGTTCCTAAGACTGTAAAAACAAACCAGTGGGCATATATACTGGCATCTTCATACTTTATTAATCAAATTAAAACTGCTTTGGGAGCCGGCATAAAATACATTATTATGGATTTGTATGAAAAAAAAGACGCGGGAATTTCTTTTGACATGTCAATGTCAAAATTTATAAACGATGTAGATATGTTTAACACGCAAACCCAAATAGGATTCGGACTGGCGGCTCAAAATATAGCCGGAACAGGCGTAAAATTAGATACTTACCGTGAAGATTTCCAGAAGATTTTTATACTAAGCTCAATGATAAAAATTCCCGTCAAATTCAGGCTGGAATCTAAAGATACGGTTACCTTCTCCCTGGATGCCAGAAACGAAGATTGCGAAACAGAATTGTTTACCGGTATAGAGTACCGCATGTCGGATAAATATTCTTTAAGAGCCGGCTATTACTGCGAGCACATAACCGCGGGCGTCGGCGTTGATATATCAAATTTTTCGGCCGCTTATTCTGCTGATTTTAATGAAATAGATTTAATTAACAGATTTTCATTGTCATATAAATGGAATCAAAAGAAAAAACTCAAAGCGAATGACGGATTATATATTGAAGCGCAAACTGTCGCGGAAGAAGAAAAAATGTCAAAAATTGAAGCTGAAAAAATGTTTAACGAAGCAAAAAAATGTTATTCAAACCGGCAGTATCTGTATGCGACTGAAATTCTGCAGAAACTTATAGTAAAATATCCGAATCACGAATCATCAATGTTTTTTTATAAAAAAATAAAAAATAAAATGCGCGATGATTCCGGTTCAATGCTGGTCAGCGATTTCGGGTCATATACTTATGCTTCGGGATATGTCAATTATTATAACGGCAATTATTACCAGTGCGCAAAAGAATGGATGAAATATATGCAGTTTGACAAAGAAAATAAGGAAATAGAAGAGAAATTAAAACAGGTAAAAGATATTTTGGCGAATGAAATTTTAAAACAGCAAAAAATTGCGTTTGAAAAAGAAGCGGCCGGCATGCTGCAGTCCGGGATTGATAATTTTAATAATAACAAATGGGTAGCCTGCATAAAACAAATGGAAAAACTGCAGATGTTTGTACAATCCTCAAAATTTACAACATCTTTCAATTTTTATGAGACTGCAAAAGATTATATTGATAAATCGGTTGCCGCGTTAATGATGTCAATAAAAAAAATCAATGCGGAAAAATCAAAAAATGAAAATGTTTATCCTCAGATAAATGAAATTCAGGAAATTGATGAAAAAACAGCCGATATAAAATACAGGGAAGGTTTGGCTTTATATGCAAACGGCAAATATTTTGAAGCTGAAAGAATGTGGGAGCTGACGCTTCGCTTAAACCCGAAGCATATAAAGGCCGTAAATGCTTTAAACCGTTTGAGAGGAATTCAAAATGAATAACGTTTTAGATGAAATAAGAATTTTAATAAATAACGGAATATACGATAAAGCGCTTGATCGTTTATTGAAAATACATAATATCAATAATACAGATGTGGATATAAATTTTGAATTGGCAAAAGTTTATTTTGCATTAAAAGATGACGGTAAAGGGTTGAATGTTTTAAAAAATATCATAAACCTAAAGTGTTACAGGGCTGATGTTTTTCAAATGTTTTTTAAATTCTATAAAGGTGAAATGAATCATGATATTGAAAAAATAATCAATATCGTAAATGAACATTTTTCTGATGCATCAGATGTATATGTTGAAATTGCAAAGTGCTATGTAAATGTAAATTCAGAAAAAGCAATAAAATATTTACAAAAATCCGTTGATAACGGCTGCAAGGACGAATATGTTTTTGTTTTACTGTCAAAATTATACAGACAGGCAAACAATATAGAAAAAGCTAAAAATATTATAAACAGTATACATGGCCGAAATACGGACTATTTGTGTGAAAAAATACAAACTTTATTGTTTGCGGAAGAATATGAAAAATTAATAATTGATATTAAAAAATGCATTGTCGGATTAAGATTAGTCAATAGTAATTCAAACACAGATAAAAAAATTAGTGAAATTTTGGATGGAATTTTAAGATATAAAATTTTTGCCGAAAAAAAATCGCGATATGTTGACGAATTTATATGTCTTATAGAATCAAATTTAAGATTTTTAAGCTTTGGCAACAGAATAAATTTAATAAAAGAATTAGTGAAATATTTTCATAAGAATGATAATTTTGAAAAAACTTTTAAATATTTGAAAATTTTAACGGATACAAAAAATAAGAAAATAATAGATAATGAACAATTTCAAATATTAAGGATTTTATCTGAAAAAATTTTACTGATTCCTGAATATAAAACAAGATATATAAAATATAAGAATAGTTTTATGCGCTTGGCCGAAAAGAGCATAAAATATTTAAAAAAACGGTATAAGAAAGAATTAGCGTCAGTCTTGATAAAATATTTTTATGAAAATGACAATTTTGATAAAACATTTGAGTACTTGGCGATATCAATTAATATAAATTGCCGGACTTTAACAGACGAATATTTAAAAAAATCTAAGATTTTACTTCAAAATAATTTTTCGGATTTCAAAAACAAATCAAAAGCAATAAAAAATCTCAAATTTTGCGTAAAAAAATGCAATAACATAAAACTAAAGAATTTTTTGTTAAATAAATTGGAATTAATGCAAGGAAGGATACGGTTAAAATCAAGACCTTCAATTTTACATGTTTGCCTTACAAACAGATGTAATTTGCGCTGTATAATGTGCCTTGATAACGAACATACTGCCACGTATGATATAGATAAAAAAAAGATTGATTTTGTAAAAGAAAATATGCCGTATTTGGAATATATATCATGGCTTGGAGGAGAAGTCTTTATCAGCAAAGTTTTTAATGAATTATCAGAATTGGCCGTGAAACATAATGTAAGACAGCGTATAATAACAAACGGATTGTTATTGGATGAAAAAAAAATAAAATTTATAATGAAAAACAATATGGACCTTAAAATATCAATAGACGCGGTAAACAAAGATTTGTATGAAACAATAAGGGTCGGAGGCAGTTTTAATAAATTAGTGCAAATTTTAGAAAAAATAAAAAAATATAAAGATAAAAATAAAGATTTTAAATACGGGATGGCGGCTACGATTACAACATTAAATTTTAATTCCATAGAAAAAATGACGGAATTCGCATTTCATTACGGATTTACTTCAATCGATTTGAGACAATGTCTTCCGACTCCGTGGAATAAACATATCATTATCAATGAAGAACAAGAAAAAGAAGTTGTAAATAAAATAAAATATTTAAAATCTGAAATAGAAAATAAGAAAATTAATATAGAAATAAATACCGATTTTGACATATCTGGAAATATAAGCGGTAAAGATGAGCCGATTAATCATAATTTTAAACAGAGTATAGAAAAAGATATAAAAAAAGAAAAAATTTTTTGTGTTGCGCCGTGGAAATTGCTTTGTATAGAAAGAGACAGTATGTCATTTTCAGCTTTTTGCGATAGGATTGAATATACAAAAGGCGGTTTGTGGAATTCCAGAGCAATTGTTGAACTGAGAAAAAAAATATTAAACGATAATTTACCTGATTGTTGTAATGTGACTTGCAGAAATGCGCAGGATTTTGGCGAAAAAATCAGGATAGGAATGATTTAAATGCCGTAACACATTCCATATATATAATTCTGTTATTTTTTTAGTTTAGGTTTTAATTGATTTTTAAGTGGTATTTTAATATAATCCCATAAATATAATCCAAATTTAAAGGAAGGCAGTATAAAATGAAAAAATTAGCGGTTGTTATCATATCTTTGTTCTTTGTTTCGTCTCTGTTTGCCGCAAACGACGGCTTTAAAATCAAGACAGTTGTTATTGAAGGAGTCAAAAACGTAAAACCTAAAGCGGTTTTATCGGAAATACAGACAAAAAAAGGCAAACGTTATTCAGAGTCTGTGGCCAGAGAAGATATAAGAAAGATACTTTCTTTGGGTAACTTTGAAAATGCCGAACTTTATGTTGACCAGGAAAAGCAGATTGTTAAGTTTATTGTATCCGAAAAGCCGTATATAAAGAAAGTAATAATAAAGGGCAATAAACAGTTTTCCGCAGGAAAATTGAAAGGAGAAGCCACTATAAAAGAAAAAGGTTTTTTTGATATAGTGGAACTTGAAGAATCAAAAAGAAAAATTTTGACTTTATACAGAGATAAAGGTTATGCAGATTGTCAGATAGAAGCTTATCCTACAACCGATGTTGATACAAATGTTATGACGGTAACATTTTTAATAACTGAAAACAATAAAATTCTCATAGGCGATTTAATAATAGAAGGATGCAAATCTTTTAAATATAAAAAAATCAAAAAACTCGCTAAAACAAAAAGAAAAAAAGTATTTAAAGAAGAAACTTTAAAAAATGATATTTCCGAAATAACTAAATTTTATAAAAACCGCGGTTTTATGGATTTTTCAGCGGATGAACCTAAAATAACTTACAATGAAGAAAGAACCAAAATGTTTATTACTTTAAAAATAGACGAAGGTCCTAAATACAAAATAGGTGATATAGCTTTTCAGGGAAATTATGTAATTACCGAAAAAGAATTGGCGAAACATTGCGAAATGAAAAAAAACGATGTTTTTAATCAGGAAAAAATAGCTTTGACGTTAAATAAAATATATGAAGATTATTCAAACAGAGGATATCTGCAGTCTTACATAATGCCTGATTTTAAAAAGACCGATAACGACGGCGTTGTTGACGTAGTTTATAATATTCAGGAAAACAATAAAGTTTATGTGGGAGATATTTTTATAGACGGTCTTGTAAGCACAAAAGAAGGAACGATACGCAGGGAAATATTGCTTAAACCGGGAGACGTCCTTTCTTCCGGCAAAGTCCGCAGAAGTATGGAAAAAATTTACAATTTAGGATTTATAGACGGCGCAGAACCGAATATACTGCCGACAAATACTCCTGATATAATGAATTTGGCGTTTAACATAACTGAAGGAAAGCCCGGCATGATAACGGCCGGAGCCGGATATTCTTCCATAGATCAGTTTGTCGGTTCAATTCAGCTGCAGCATATGAATCTTTTCGGAAGAGCGCAAAGATTGAATTTACTGTGGGAATTCGGAGCAAGAAGGCAAAATTACCAAATAGACTGGACAGAACCTTGGTTTTTAAATAAGGCTATGAGTTTGGGATTAACGGTTTATAATATGGAAAGATTAAGAGATTATCACTACACTACAGACGCTTATAAAGAAGGCAGAACCGGAGGTTCGGTAAAAATCAGTCCGCGAATTTCCGAAAACACATCGCTTGTTTTCGGATATACTTATGAGAATGTAAGTATTTTTGACATAACCGATGAGGATCTTAAACAGCAGATTTTAAATGACCCGGATTTGGCCAGAGATAAAACTTCAAGCGTTTTAACGCAGATAATATATGATTCAAGAGATTATATTTTTGACGCGACAAAAGGCGCAAGATATTCGTACGGTATAACGGTCGCCGGAGGCCCTTTCGGCGGCAATGTCCATTATTTGAGAAATTCCGCAAGAGCGACGTGGTTTTTCCCGACATTTTGGAAATTTGTTTTTTCAGTAAACGTTAATCTCGGCTATATAGAAAGTTACGGAGATTCCAGTGACGTTCCTTTATATGAAAAGTATTATATAGGTGGCGCGGATACCGTAAGAGGTTATAAATACAGAACGGAAATCGGACCTTACGACGGAGGAAAAGTTTTGTCGGTCGCTAATTTTGAATATAAATTTCCTATAGTCCAGGAAAATAAAAAAACAATATTGCAGGGAGCTTTCTTTTATGATATCGGCGGCACATGGAAAACTTTAAATGATATACATATGAGATTCGGGACCGATAACTCCGATAATAATGAATACTATTTGAAGTCAGGCGTCGGTTTCGGCATCAGATTTGCGACTCCCGTATTTCCTTTAAGACTTGACTGGGGATACGGATTAAATCATAAACCCGGCGAAGATTTGCAGCAGTTTTATTTTACTATAGGAAACGCTTTTTAAAGGATAAAACAAAAATGAAAATGACTGCGGAAGAAATCGCAAAAATTATCAACGGTAAAATTTCCGGCGATAAAAACATTGTTATAACAGGCGCATCAAACTTATCGGATGCGGGCGCAGCGGACATAACTTTTTTCGGAGGCGATAAAAAACTTTTAAATTTAGTGCCGGATACAAAAGCCGGAGTTATAATATATCCGGATAATATAAGTTATGAACAGTTTGGAAATAAAAATTTCATTTTAGTTTCAAATCCGTATTTGGCTTTTGCAAAAATTTTAACAATTATTGATAACGAAAGATTATCAAAAATTAAACCGCAAATCAGCCGGAAATCAACTGTTTCTGAAAGCGCGAAAATAGGAGAAAATGTTGCCGTCAGCGACAATGTCGTTATAGAAGAAAATGTTTTTATAGGCAAAAATACAAAAATATTGCCGAATGTTTACATAGGAGCAGACGTAAGCATAGGAGATAATTGTTTAATTTACCCGAATGTTACCATAAGAAATAACGTTAAAATCGGAACAGGATGCATACTTCAATCTGGAGTGGTTATCGGAGGAGACGGATTCGGTTATAAAACAGTAGGAAACGAAGTTTTCAAAATACCGCAGATAGGAACGGTTGAAATAGGAAATAATGTTGAAGTAGGTTCCAATACTACGATAGACAGGGCTACAACCGGAAAAACCGTCATCGGAGATAATACAAAAATAGATAATTTGGTTATGATTGCCCATAATGTCAAGATCGGCAGAAATTGCACGATTGTCGCGCAGGTCGGCATTGCCGGTTCAACGGAAATAGGAGATAATGTTACTCTTGCCGGGCAGGTAGGGCTTTCCGGCCATATTAAAATAGGAAATAATGTCATGGTTGGAGCCCAGTCGGGTATTATGTCGGATATTGAAGACGGAGCAGTCGTTTTCGGAAGTCCCGCGCAGCCTATCAAGGAACATATGAAAATGTTTGCGGTTATGAAAAAATTGCCCGAAATATACGGAAAAATAAAAAAATTAGAAAAATTTTTAGATAAAAAAGAGGATTAATCGTTTTTATGGCAAAACAGACTACAATATCAAAAGACGTAACTGTGGAAGGGATAGGATTGCATACCGGCAATAAAAGTAAAATGGTTTTCAAGCCGGCGCAGGCAAATTACGGCATACATTTTGTAAGAGTGGATTTGCCGGGAAAACCGGATTTGCCGGCCAACTGGCAGAATTTATCCGATGAGGTTGCCATAAGAGGAACAATTATTGAAACAAACGGCGTAAAGATGTATACGGTTGAACACATACTTGCAATTTGTTCCGCGCTTAAAATAGACAATATGATTGTTGAAATAGACAATAACGAGCCTCCGATATCCGACGGCAGCGCCAAACTTCTTACAGAGCAAATAATTTCAGCCGGAATAAAAGAACTTGAACCGGAAAGAGAATATTATATCGTCAAAGAACCGGTTACGTTTAGCGACGGGAAAACAACGATAACGGCATATCCTTCCGATAAATTTGAAATAGAATGCACGATAGGCTTTGAACATCCGTTTTTGTCAAATCAGAAAACTTCTTTTAACGTGACTCCTGAAATTTTTGTAAACGAAATAGCTCCTTCAAGAACATTTTGCTTTGATTTTGAAATAGAAGCTCTTCAGGCAAACGGTCTTGCAAAAGGCGGCAGTCTTGAAAATGCGGTCGTTATAGGACCTGCAGGTATATACAACAAGGAACCGTTAAGATACGAAAATGAATTTGTAAGACATAAAATATTAGATTTAATCGGAGATTTATATCTGTCCGGAAAACAAATAAAAGCAAAAATAGTCGCAGTAAAACCGGGTCATAAAAATAACGGTCTTTTTGTAAAAGAGTTTGTGAAAAAAGCTTTTTTAGTTAAAGAAGAAAATAAAGCGGAGGAAAAAGTGCAAGAATGTATAGCCGGCGAAAGAATAATAAACAGCGCGGAAATTCAGACGATTATTCCGCACAGATATCCTATTTTAATGGTTGACAGAGTTAAACTTACCGATGATACAAAAAGAGCGACCGGATATAAAGCCGTCAGCGGAAACGAAGGTTTTTTTCAGGGGCATTTTCCGGGACAGCCCATTATGCCGGGAGTTTTGATTGTTGAAGCTATGGCGCAGACGTCATGCGTTTTGTTTTTGTCAAAACCGAATATGAAAAACAAACTGGCTTATTTTATGGGAATAGATAACGTCAAATTCAGAAAAACAGTTATTCCGGGAGATATGCTGGAACTTAAAATAGAAGTGCTTAAAGACAGCGGCAGTAAAGGTAAAGTAAAGGGCGAAGCTTTTGTTGACGGGAAACTTGTTACGGAAGCGGAATTTATGTTTATTATAGTCAATAGAGGGGCATAATTATGATACATCAGACGGCAATTGTAGATAAATCGGCAGTTATAGGACAAAATGTTGAAATCGGGCCTTATGCGGTTATAGGAGAAGAAGTTACAATAGGCGACGGAACGATTATAGGTCCGCACGCAATCATTGAATATGCCGATATAGGTAAAAACTGTAAAATATTCGGGCATGCAATAATAGGAACAGAACCCCAGTATTTAAAATATGCCGGCGAAAAAACTAAAGCTATTATAGGCGACGGATCCGTAATGAGAGAATATGTGACAGTCAACAGAGCAACCAGCAATACAGGCAAGACGATCGTCGGTAAAAACTGCCTGCTTATGGCATATACTCATATAGGACATGACAGCGTCGTAGGCAACAATGTTATTATCGCAAACGCATGTTCCATAGCCGGACATGTTGAAATAGACGACAATGTTGTATTCGGCGGAATGGCTGCAGTGCATCAATTTACAAAAATAGGCAGAAACGCGATAATCGGAGGCGGTTCAAAGGTAAATATGGATATCATACCTTTTGCCGAAACACACGGAGACAGAGCAAGACTTGTAGGTCTCAATCTTATAGGGCTTAAAAGACATAAAATGTCAACCGAAACGATTGACGCGATAAAACATGCGTATAAAACTCTTTTTATGTCAAAATTAACGCTGGAAGAGGCGCTTTCAAGACTTATTGAAGTTAAAGTTCCGGAAGTCCAGGAAATAGTGACTTTTATAAGAAGATCACAAAGAGGAATCGCAAGAACCAGATGAAAAATATTAATTATACCGGTTTAATTGCCGGCGGCGGCAGATTTCCGGTTATTGTTGCCAGTGAAATTCAAAAACACGGAAATAAGTTATTTGTGATAGGTCTGAAAGAAGGAGCCGATCCGGATATTGAAAAAATTTCGGAAGATTTTATTTGGCTTTCCGTAGGCCAATTGCAGAAATGCATAGATATTTTAAAAGAAAAAAATATTAAAACTTTGACAATGGTCGGATACGTCAAACATGCCAATATTTATTCTGCGCTGAAAATGGATATGAGAGCAATGAAACTAATGGGGTCTCTTATAAATAAAAAAGCGGATACAATTCTTGAGGCGGTTGTCAAAGAATTTAAAAAAGACGGAATAGATTTTTTGCCGTCTCATATTTATTTAAAACATCTGCTTGCGCCTAAAGGGTTGCTTACGGGCAAAAAATTAAGTTCCGCGGAAAGTAAAGACGTTGAGTTCGGATTTGATATAGCGAAAAGCATAGCCGGGCTTGATATAGGGCAAACTGTGGTTGTAAAAGACAGATCCGTTCTTGCCGTTGAATCAATTGAAGGAACGGACGAATGTATAAAAAGAGCTTATTCTTTGGGAGGTGACAACGCAATTGTAATAAAAGTTGCAAAACCGAACCAGGATTTCAGGTTTGATGTTCCTGTTATAGGATTGAAAACAATAGATACGTTAAAAAATAATAAAATCAGGGCTATGGCGATTGAAGCCGGTTCAACTTTGATTTTAGATAAAGATGAAGTTATCAAAAAAGCCAAAGAAAACGACGTTACTATATTGGCTATTTAAAAAACGGGGGACTGATGAAGAAATTAGTAAAATGTTTAGCGGTTGCGTTTTTTGTTTTGTCAGCCAGCAGTTTGAGTTATGCAAAAGGTATTTTTATTCAGCCCGGAGCCAGAGCAGCAGGTTACGGACAGGCTTTTACAGCCGTTGCCGATGATTTGACGGCAATTTTTTGGAACCCCGCGGGTCTTGCTTATCAGAAAGATACGCAGGCGATGATGTCGGCATTTTATATTAATTATGATGCGACCTCAAACGGTCCGATATTTAATAAATTTCAAACATCGGCCATTCTTCCGTTTGTGGCATTTTCACTCCCGATAGATCAATCTAAAAAAACAATATTGGCGGTCGGTATTTATGTTTCCGGCGGCGGCGGCGGAAAGCTTGAACAACTATTACCTCCTCCTAATCCGCCCGTAGTAGCCAAAATAGAAGGACAATACAGCTATACGATTTACAATGTTTCATTGGCAAGAGAAATATATGAGAATTTATCGGCAGCTGTAGGTGTTGATCTGGTAAATATGAACGAAAAACAAGAATTTGAAAATTTACCGTATACGAATTATTCAAGAAGCGGTTACGGAGTTCAGGGTAATGTGGGATTAATGTACAAACCTTTAAAAAAACTCAGCACGGGTATTATTTTCAGAAGCGGAAGCTCAATAAGCATGTCAGATGTTGCTGGCATGGATAAACATTACAGATATCCTATGACTATAGAAGGCGGTTTTGCTTATAATTTATTTGACCGTTTGAATTTTGCCTGCGCCGTTGCGCATGCCGAATATTCATGGACTTCTGCGGATTACGTAGATACGACTATTATAAAAGTCGGAGCCGAATTTAAGGCTACGGATAAACTTTCAATACTTGGCGGCTTTTATAATGACCCCAATATATATAATACGAATGTTTTGTATGACGGGCAGACCGCAAATGTCACAAATGTTAATATGTACAATATGAGATATTTTAACATAGGCGTCGGATATAAATTTACAAAATCCTTTAACGCGGTTCTTTTGTATTCACGTTCCTATACGCAGCCGGTTTCGGCAGTTGATCCTTTTACAGGAATTTTAACGGAATATAAATATCCTATAAATTTTTTAAAGATGGATTTAAATTATAAATTCGGTATTTAAAATTTTTGTAAAAAACATAAAGATTAAAAGGATGAATGGTTGATATAATCATTCATCCTTTTATTTAATTTTATGTTTTTTTAAATTTATTTTATATAATATAAAATAAATTTTTTAAAATATAAAAACAAAAATTTTAAAATATCAGGAGAAATATTATGATTCCTTTAGTGCATCCGATTTTCGGCAAAGAAGAAAAAAAGATTATCAATGAAGTAATTGATTCAAGAGTCGTTGCAAGCGGCAAATACGTTGAGCAGTTTGAACGGCAGTTTGCAAAACTCTCAAACGCTAAATTCGGAATAGCTTGTTCAAACGGAACTACGGCTTTGCATACGGCCTTAATAGCATGCGGAGTTAAAGCAGGCGACAAAGTAATAACTACGCCGTTTACTTTTATCGCCACCGCAAATTCAATTCTTTTTTGCGGAGCCAAACCGGTATTTGCCGATATAGATCCTCTGACATTCAATATTTGTCCTAAAAGCGTTGAAAAAATATTAAAAACGCAAAAAGTAAAAGCCGTTATATGCGTTCATCTTTACGGACTTTCAAGCGACATGGGAGCTTTGCTTAAATTAAAGAAAAAATATAAATTTGCTTTGATTGAGGACGCATGCCAGGCTCATTTGGCTGAACACAATAATAAAAAAGTAGGTTCAATAGGGGATGCGGCGGCATATTCTTTTTACGCGACAAAAAATATGACGACAGGCGAAGGCGGAATAGTTTTGACAAACAATAAAAATATTGATGCTCTTTCAAGGCAGATCATCAACCACGGCAGAGCCGGACATTCAACACATACGGTTTTGGGATATAATTACAGATTAACAAATATTGCGGCCGCTATGGGAATAGAGCAGTGCAAAGAGATAGAAAAATGGACAAAACAAAGAATAAAAAACGCAAACCTGCTGTCAAACGGATTAAAAGGTTTGGATTTTATCAGCGTACCTTATGTTCCAAAAGGGTGTGTCCATGTTTTTCACCAATATACGGTCAGAATTAAAAACGGATTAAGAGATAAATTTATGAAATATTTACAGGAAAACGGTATCGGCTGCGGTATTTATTATCCTGAGGTTATTTATAAACAGCCGCTTTATAAAGATTTGGGATATAAAAAAGTCAGTTGCCCCCAAGCCGAGCAGGCCGTAAAAGAAGTATTGTCTCTTCCGGTTCATCCGGCATTGAATGATAAGGATATAAAATTTATTATAAATACGATAAGGAATTTTAAAAAATAAAGATGAATAAAATTAAAACGGCGGTTGTAGGAGTCGGTTCGTTAGGACAGCATCACGCAAGAATATTATCGCAGCACGAAAATTCGGAATTAATCGCAGTCGTAGACGCAAGCGAGGAAAGAGGCGCTCAAATTGCGCAATTACGGGGAACGAAAAATTTTACGTCGGTTGATGACGTAATAGGAAAGATAAATGCCGCCGTAATAGCCGTACCTACTCCTTATCATTACGATATCGCAAAGAAATTTTTAAATGCCGGAATACATTGTCTTGTTGAAAAGCCTATTACTATTTCCGTTGAACATGCCGATGAACTCATAAGTATCGCAAAAACAAAAAAACTTGTTTTACAGGTAGGACATATTGAAAGATTTAATCCCGCTTTTACAGCCGCAAAACCTTATATAAAAGAACCTAAATTTATTGAAGCCGTCCGCATAGGTCCTTATGACCCGAGAATGAATCATATAGGCGTAGTTTTAGATTTAATGATTCATGATTTAGACGTAATTTTGACACTGGTAAAATCTAAGATTGTTTCAATTGAAGCTTACGGGAAAAAAGTTTTTTCGGAATACGAAGATACGGCAAAAGCCAGACTTAGATTTGAAAACGGATGTATAGCCGATATTTCCATAAGCCGGGTTTCGTTTGACAAATGCAGAAAAATGACAGTTTGTCAAAATAACGGAGCCGTACATATTGATTATGCCGGTAAAACGGTAAATGTTTATTCGTCTAAAAATGACGTAAAACAGCTTAAAAGCATGGCGGATATAGAAACAATAACTCCGGAAATAGGAACAAAAGAACCGTTATTTTATGAAGATGATCATTTTTTGTCATGTATTAAAGATAACAAAGCTCCTATGATAACCGGCGAAAACGGCAGAGACGCTTTAAAATTAGCTCATGAAATACTTAAAAACATCAGATATTGATTTTTTTAATTATTGCAAAACGTACGTTTTTAATGTATACTAAAATGCGTAACAAATCATAATATGAAAATAAAAATCTTATCAATTTGGTTCTTGATGTTTTTTGTTACCGCATCTCTTACTGCCGGCGGCGTCGGCAGTACGGCTTTTCAGGTTTTAACGATACCTATGACGGCTTCGGATGCCGCTTTATCAAACACCAATATATCAAGCGTTGCATCGGCGGCGTCAAATCCTTCAGTAATTCCTTTTTCACCGTATTCTCTTATAGTAACTCATGCCGTTTATATTGAAAATACAGGATACAGCGTTGCCTGTTTTAACGTTCCGGTCACTAAAAATTCCGGAATAGGCATAGCCGTTACTTATTTGGATTTGGGCTCTTTGGACAGAATGTCGGACACCGGAGTCCAACAGGGCAGTTTCGGTGCAAGCGATAAAGTTGTAAGTTTATCTTACGGATTAAAATTCAATGAAACAATTTCGGCCGGCGTTTCCGCAAAATATCTGCAACAGGAAATAGATGATGTTTCTTATTCCGGATTTGCAGGTTCTTTAAGCGGAATATATTTTATAAATGAAACTTTTTATTTCGGTTCGGGTTTAAATAATTTCGGCCCCCAGGTTAACGGTTTTAACCTGCCTTCCGATTTTTATTTTTCGGTTATAGGCAACGTTTCCGACACGTCGTCTATAATAGCTCAGTTTGACAGTTATTTTAACGATGATATAAGCGATTTGAAATTAGCCGCAGAAACAAAATTTGAAAATTTGAAATTCAGAATAGGCTATTCTTTTCCTTTAATTAAAAATGAAGTTGACAATACGACCGAATTTATATCAAATCTTACGGCCGGTCTCGGTTTTGATTTTGATTATTTATCGGTAGATTACGCGTGGCTGCCAAAAGGCGATGTGGGAACTACGCATATGTTTTCTTTGGTAGTAAAGTTTTAAAAGGTAATTTTTATGAAAAAAATTAAAAATATTTGGTTTTACTTTTTTTTAATGTTTGTTCTGATTTATTCTTCGGAAATTTCTTTTGCCGTAATTGCAAATCCTAAAGCGGTTGAAGTTTCACAGCCGGACGGTTCAAAAATTAAAATATGTTTAAAAGGCGACGAATTTTATAGTTGGAATGAAGATAATGCCGGCTATACTATTGTTAAAAACAATAAAACGCTATACTGGGTTTATGCGGAACAGGCATCCGACGGAAGTTTGGCGCCTTCAAATAACGTAGTCGGGAAACAAATGCCTTCAGTCCTAAAAAAATCTTTGAAAGATGAAAAACTTTTTCAGACCGCAAGGAATAAATCGTCAAATTACAGAAAACAAATAAGCAAAGGATATTCAAAAATCAGCGGTGATTCGTTTAAAGTAGCTCCTTATATAACAGGACAGTCGGATAAAACAAATCTTGTTATTCTAGTTCAGTTTAATGACGTGAAGTTTACTTCAAATATTCCTTTCAAAAATTCAAGCGACAGCGAAATTATAAGCGCCTATAATAATCTTTTTAATCAAAACGGCTATTCTCTTGACGGCGCGCAGGGTTCGGTATTTGATTTTTTTAAAGAAGCTTCATACGCAAAAATCAATATGAATTCCGTTATTACGCAGATAATTACGCTTGATAACGATTATGAATATTACTATGAAAACGGAATGGAACATATACAGGATATGGTAATTGAAGCTTTGACAAAATTAAAAAGTTCGGGTTTTAATTTTAAAGCAATATGGCCGACATCCGATACTCCGGATAATTTAACTATTATTCATGCCGGCGGAGGAGCAGAGTACGCCGGAAATGAGGGGATATGGTCTCATATGGGATTTATTCCGGATACCGTTATAGACGGTATTACTTTTTCAAGATATCATACGGCGCCGGCAAGAAGAGGTTATGACCTTTTTCCGGATACTCACGGAATAACCATAATAGGAGTAATTTGCCATGAATCCATGCATTTTTTCGGAGCGCCGGATTTGTATGATTATACATATACAAGCGCAGGATTAGGCGCATTTTGTTTAATGGCTACCGGATGCTGGAATGTATGGAACGGACCTGACGGAAATATGCCTGCGCATCCGAGCGCATGGATAAAATATCTTTTAGGTTGGAATAATCCTAAAACGCCGGTCAGCGGAATTAATTCAATATCAGCATCTGCCGCATCGCCCGATAATTTTTATATATTAAAAAGCTCTAATTTTAGTTCATATGAATATTTTTTAATTGAAAACAGGCAGGCCGTAGGTTTTGATTATGCTTTGCCGGAATATAATGCTAAAAGAGGTCTTTTAATTTATCACGTTGACGAGTCCCGTTTTGATTTTAACGATCCTCAGAATCCGTACAAAAACAATAACGACAGAACACATTATTTGGTAGCTTTGGAGCAGGCGAGTGCCGGAACGTGGGAATGGACGACATATCCTCTTGCAAACAGCGCCGCCTATTCCGGTTCTTCAACTGACTATTTCAGATCGGATACTGTTTCAACTTTTCAGGACTCAAATACATTGTCGCCTGACAGCAAAAGTTATTATAACGATTCTTACGGCGAAAGAATTTTATCCGGAATTAATATTCTTGAAATTTCAGACAGTTCGTCAGTTATGTATTTTTCACTTGCCGATTTTAATGTTTTTGCGGATTCATTATCCGATACCGGCTTAAGTTTTGTAAATAGAATTATGGGATATTCTCAAAGCACTACAAAAAATATGCTTAAACAAAAATTGGCTGATGAAACCGAAAAAACAAAATTTTTAAAATATTTTGTACCGACGGTACAGGGAGCCAATGACGCCGGAACTATGGGAACCATATATTCCGAATATCAAAGCGGCAGCGTATGCGGAATTCCTAACGGATCAATGGGTATAGTTTCAGCGGCAAACGCAAAATTGATAGTAAAACTTAATTATGCAATAGAAAAAACAAGCCAGACATATAAAACTGTAGGCAGTATAACCGATAAAAATAATGATCCTCTCATACCGGATACTTCTGTGAGCGGAACTTCAAACAGAAGATTTACAGGAACAGGAACAATTGCGGATATAAATAACGCGCTTCAAAACTACGGTTATTTAATGCCTAATTTTACAACGATGAAAGCCAATCAGTTTTATAATATAGAGCCTGTTTATGAAACTACGGACGTAACTTCAAGAAAGGATTTTACATATTTTCCCGGAGAAAAATCCGTAATATTTACCGATTTGGAGCATGTAATTTACTATCCTAATCCTGTAAGAAATTCAAAATTGTCAATAATAAATTTACCGTCCGACCAGCAAAATCTCAGCATTCAGTTTTTTACCGTTTCCGGACAATTGATAAGAATGTTTTCCATGGCAGATACAAGGCTTATGGGAAGCGGCAGCAGAATGTTTGAATGGGATTGTAAAAATAAATCGGGCAGCGAAGTGGCTCAGGGCGTTTATTTTATGATGATAAGAACCGATTCCGATAAACTTATTAAAAAGATAGCGGTAATAAGATAATATTATAATTTTTTGATATAATCCGAAGACTCTGTTAAAGCTTTATTTAACAGAGTCTTTATTTGTTTTTTATAATTCGGATGAGTAAGAGAGGGAGATATTTCCGCAAGAGGATATAATACAAAAAGCCTGTTTTTTATTTCTTTATGCGGGATAATAATATTTTTTTGACGTATAATTTTATCGGAATAAAAGAGTATGTCTATGTCAATAATTCTGGGGCCCCATTTTATAGTTTTTTGCCTTCCTAAATCCGCTTCAATTTTTTTTAGAATAATCAGAAGATCTTTAGGGGTCAAAGATGTTCTGAATTTAGCTGCCAAATTATAGAAGAATCTTTGTGCCGGACCCACAGGGGAAGTTTTATAATAGGAAGATTTTTTAATTAGACGTATATTTTTCTGTTTTAATTTTTCAAAAGCTTTTTCTATATTTTTTTTTCTGTCGCCGATATTGCTTCCGAAGGCCAGATAAACATTAACATATTTTATTTTTTTCATTTTTTAAATAAAAATACGGCTTTAGAGTTTTTCATAAAGCCGTATTTCTTTAATTATATATATTTTTTACCATTTTAAATTTGCTATTCTTTCCAAAGCTTCTTTAATTCTTGGAACCGGAACAGTAAGGGCAAATCTCACGTATCCTTCTCCGGAAGGGCCCATGCCGTTTCCGGGAGTGCATACTATTGCGCATTCGTCAAGAAGTTTTCCGACAGTTTTTGCAGAAGTATATCCTTTTGGTATTTTAGCCCATACGTAAAACGTTGCCTTGGGTTTTGTTATCTGCCAGCCGAGTTTTGTCAAGCCGTCGCATAATACGTCTCTTCTTTCTTTATACATTTTTCTCATTTCTTCAACGCATTCCTGTGAAGAAGTGAGAGCGCAGATTCCTGCCTCCTGAACTGCCTGAAAAGCGCCTGAATCATAGTTGTCTTTGACTTTTGCTATTCCTGCTACTATATCTTTATTGCCGCATACCCAGCCGATTCTCCATCCTGTCATGTTGTAAGTTTTTGACAGAGAATGAAATTCCACTCCGACTTCTTTTGCTCCCGGTATTTCAAGAAAACTCAAAGGTTTTTCTTCGTAATACATTTCGGAATAAGCGTTGTCGTAGGCGACTATTACGTTGTTCTTTTTTGCAAATTCAACAAGTTTAACCAAAAAATCTCTGGGAGCAACGGCTGAAGTTGGATTATTTGGATAATTTATAAATATTATTTTTGCTTTTTTAACTATGTCGTTAGGAATTGAATCCAAATCGGGCAAAAATTTATTTTTTTCAAGAAGAGGCATAAAATAAGGTACGCCGTCGGTAAATATTGTACCGGTATTGTAAACAGGATATCCCGGTTCCGGAATTAAAACTACGTCGCCAGGATTTATAAAACCAAGATGAATGTGTCCGATGCCTTCTTTTGAACCTATCAAAGCGCAGACTTCGTTTTCTGCATTCATATCAACGTTAAATCTGGACTTATACCATTCGGATACCGCTTTTCTGAAAGAAATCATCCCTGCTCCGAAAGGATACTGGTGATTTGCTGATTTTTCAAGAGCTTTTTGTCCGGCTTTTATTATATGGTCAGGCGTAGGCATATCCGGATCGCCTACTCCTAAAGCGATTATATCGGCTCCTCTAGCGATAGCTTCCTTCTTTTTTCTGTCAATTTCAATAAAAAGATAGGGGGGCAGTTTTTTTAATTTATCGTTGTACTTAATGTCCATTAGCATCTCCTGTTGCTTTTGTTATTTTAGACCCAAAACGTCTCTCATATCATAAAGACCGGGTTTCTGATTTTCAAGCCATCTGCAGGCTTTAACAGCGCCTGATGCAAGATTTTCTCTTGAATGGGCTCTGTGGGTAATTTCTATTCTTTCGCCCAGACCTGCGAAATAAACAGTATGATCTCCGACAATGTCTCCGCATCTTACGGCGTGTATTCCTATTTCTTCTTTTGTTCTTTCAGGACCTAAACCGTGTCTGCCGTATACGGCTTGCTCTTTCAAATTTCTTCCGAGTCCTTTTGCAACGGCTTCGGCAAGCCTTACGGCTGTGCCGGAAGGAGCGTCTTTTTTCTTATTGTGATGAAATTCAACGACTTCAACTTCATAATTCGGTATTTTTTTTGCAAGTTCTTCAACCAAATCTATAAGTATGTTGATGCCTACCGACATGTTAGGGGAAAAAACAACCGGTATTGTTTTTGAAGCTTTCGCAATTTCTTCTTTTTGCCCTTCGGAAAGACCTGTTGTTCCTATTACCATTTTTGCGTTTTTCTTTACGGCTGTTTTTAAAACGTTAACTGTGTTTGACGCTACGGTAAAATCAACCAAAATATCGCCGGGATTTACTATTTTGTCCAAATCGGATATTTTTGTTATGACGGGATTTCCGGTTCCTACGGCCGGGCTTGAATCAATTTCAACTGCGCCCGTTATTTTTATTTCAGGGTCTGCTTTTGCGATATTTATTATTGAACGGCCCATTCTTCCGTCTGCGCCGCAAACTATTATGTTAATCATAAAAACTCCTTTACTTTATAAGTCCGTAAGCTTTTAAAGCTTCAGCCAACTTATCTCTGTTAGCCTTTTGCATATGGCACATAGGCAGTCTTAATTCATCCGAGCAAAGGCCCATCATGCCCATTGCCGTTTTTACCGGAATAGGATTTGTTTCTATAAACATCATTTTTACAAGCTGAAATAATTTAAAGTGAAGTTTCTGCGCTTTGTCCAAATCGCCTTTAAGCATCGCGTTTACCATATCCGAAACGTCTTTCGGCACAATGTTGGATAATACGGATATTACTCCCTTGCCGCCTATTGACATTAAAGGCAGAGTCAGAGAATCATCGCCGGAAAGCATGCATAAATCTGGCGACAAAAGCCTTATCTGCGACATTTGGTCCAAAGAACCCGAAGCTTCTTTTACGGAAACTATGTTTTTGCAATCGTCGTGAAGTTTTTTAATAGTCGCAGGTTCTATGTTGACGGCCGTTCTTCCCTGAATGTTGTAAAGAATTACCGGAATTTTCAAAGATTTTGCTATTTCTTTAAAATGAAGATATAAACCCTGCTGCGTGGGTTTGTTATAATAAGGTGAAACGAGCAATACCGCGTCGCATCCTACTTCTTCGGCGTGTTTTGACAGTCTTATTGCTTCGGCAGTTGAATTTGACCCCGTTCCTGCAATTACTTTAATTCTTTTTTTTGCATATTTTACCGCCGCTTCAATCACTTCATCGTGTTCCTGATGTGATAAAGTCGCCGATTCGCCTGTAGTGCCGCAAGGGACAATTCCCGTAATTCCGCCTGCAATCTGCATTTCTATTAATTTTTCAAAAGCATCAAAATCAACGCTGTTATTTTTGAATGGTGTTACTAATGCCGTATACGACCCTGAAAACATAAAATCTCCTTAAACATTTTTAATTAAACGGCTACAGTTCCCTTAAAGGCTACTATTGCCGGACCTTCTAAAAATACGTTTGAAATTTTTGAGTTTTCAAACGAACAATTTACCGAAAGTTTATCTTTGCCTCTTGTGATAATTTTTACCGGAACTTTAACTTTATTTTTTATTGCCGCAATTATGGAAGAAGCTGTTACTCCGGTTCCGCAGGCAAGAGTTTCATCCTCTACGCCTCTTTCATAAGTTCTGACCAAAATCGTATTATTCTGTGCAACCTGTACAAAATTTACGTTTGTGCCTGCCGGCGCGAATTTTTCATGATGTCTGATGAGCCTGCCGTATTTGAAAACATTAATTTTTTCAATATCATCAACAAATATTACCGCGTGAGGAACGCCTGTGTTCAGAGAAGATATTTCAAAATTTTTATCTTCAATTTGTAATTTTATATCAAGTTGTAAATCTTTCGGATCATACAGCGCCAAATTAACGACAGTTTCGGATTTTATGTCTGCCGTTATCAATCCGGCGTCAGTTTCAAACTTCATATTTTGTTTAACTATGCCGAGCTCATATGCAAATCTCGCTATGGATCTGCCTCCGTTGCCGCACATGCTCGCATGCGATCCGTCCGAATTATAATACCTCATTCTGAAATCGGCTTTTTCGCTTTTTTCAAGCAAAATTAAACCGTCTGCCCCGATTGCATATTTTCTGTCGCAGAGTTTTAAAGCCACAGCGGATTGTTCCGATTCCCGTATTATATTATTTCTGTTATCTATCAGAACAAAATCATTGCCGGCTGCCGTTAGTTTATAAAAATTAATGTTTTTCATGAAATTTTTTCCAGATTTTCTTCCAGCCTCAATAAATCTTCAAAAGTATCTCTTCTTCTTATATGTATAATTTTTTTACCGTCAATTATGACTCCTCTGGCTCTTTTTCTTGAATTATACTGTGACGACATTGACGAACCGTAAGCGCCTATGCATTCAACGGCAATCAAATCTCCCTGTTCCAAAAGAGGAAATTTTCTGTCTTTTGCCATGAAATCGCCGCTTTCGCATACCGGACCGACGATATCCATTATTATTTGTTTTTTAAAAGTTTTTTTAACCGGTATTATATTGTGATAAGCGTCATACAAAGTAGGTCTTATTAAGTCGTTCATCGCAATATCAACTATCAGAAAATTTTTGTTCCCCGATTTTTTTCTGTAGAGAACTCTGCCGATCATAACGCCGGTGTCTCCGATTATTGATCTGCCCGGTTCAACTATTAAAGTTTTATTTTTGTATTTGCCGAAAACCGACATTACGGCTTTCTTTAATTCTGCCGGTTTAGGAGGTTTTTGTGAATTTTCATATTTTATTCCCAAACCGCCTCCGATATCTATATATTTCAATATAATGTTTTCTTTTTCAAGCCTGTCTATAAGTTTTGCAATTTTTACCGCCGCCAGCCTGTAAGGTTCAACTTTTAAAATTTGTGAGCCTATATGCGTGTCAATGCCTACGATTTCAATATTGCTCATTTTTGACGCGGCTATATACATATCAAGCGCGTCTTCATATTTTATTCCGAATTTTGTTCCGTGTTTGCCTGTTGCGATATATTTATGAGTATCAGGGTCGACATTCGGATTAATTCTGAAAGAAATTCTTACGGTTTTGTTTATTTTTTTTGCGATTTTATTTATTTCGCAAAGTTCCTCATATGATTCTATATTAAACATTAGAATATTGCTTTCGATAGCATAGGTTATTTCTTCGGCGGTTTTTCCTACGCCGGAATAAACTATCTTTTGCGGGTCAATACCGGCTTTTAAGGCTTTAAATAGTTCGCCGCCCGATACTATATCGGCTCCCGCGCCGAGTTCGGCAAGTATTTTTAATAACGTCTGATTGGAATTTGCTTTAACCGCATAACAAACTATATCATTTTTGAATGCTTTCTTATAATTATTAAAGTTATTTAATATTAATTTTTTTGAATATACATATGTAGGCGTTCCGCACAATTTGGCAAGTTGCGCAGCGGACAAACCTTCTATGTATAATTCGTTTTTTATGTATTTTATAGACATTTGTTCCTCCGAAACTAATCCCGAAATGATATCAAATATGCCATAATAGTGTCAATGAATTAAAAATGCCCGCCGCATTATGATGATGCAGGCAGGCATTTCTATAAAACGTTAATTTACAGGCTTATTCTTCCATAGGAGGCGGAGGCGGCATATCGTCTTTCATCTTTTTCATTTTTTTCATTTCCATTTTCGGTTTTTTTGCCTCAAGTTTTTTAAATTGTTCAAGAGTAAGAATTTTTCTCATTTCTATGGCGACGTTTGCTCTTTCTACCGCCATTGAGCCGGAAAGTTCTTTTATATCATTTTTTAATCCGTCAAGTGCGGCTGCGTCATAATTGTCTTTTAACAGTTCGGTCTTTATTGCATCTCTCTTTTCTTTCATTTGTGTTCTTAATGCGCTGATTTTTTCTTCATGATTTTTTCTTAATGCTTCAAGTTTTGTTTTTTGTTCAGGGGTTACTTTTAAGTCTTCCATCATTTTGGCTTCCATTTTGTCTCTTTTTGCCTGCATTTTTGCGAATTGTCCTTTTTCTCCTTTATTCATGCAGTCGGGACTCATGCACTCGCCGGCAAGTCCATTTGAAACATAAAACGGCAAAAGCAACAGTAATCCTAAAAAAATTTTCCTTACATTTTTCATAAGACCTCTCCTTTTTTTGAAATATGGTTATTAGACAAATGGGGAATATAAAATGTTACAACATTGTGCTTAATTTTGTATAATACTGAAAATTGGAAGGACGGTACTGTATATGAATAAATTAAAAACTTTTTCTCTTTTGTTATTGTTGACGCTGTTATTCTTGATTATAGGCAATATGATAGGCGGAAACGCCGGAATGGCCATAGGTTTTATATTTGCTGTAATTATGAATTTTACCTCTTACTGGTTTTCGGACAAAATAGTCCTTTCAATGTACGGAGCAAAGGAAGTATCTCCCGAATCTGAACCTAAACTATATCAAATGATAAAAGAACTTGCCTTGCAGGCAAATATTCCGACGCCTAAGCTTTATTATATAAACAGCAATATGCCGAACGCTTTTGCAACAGGCAGAGATCCCGAACATGCCGTTGTAGCCGTAACGGAAGGAATTTTGAATATTTTGGACGAAAGAGAATTGAGAGGCGTCATAGCGCATGAAATATCCCATGTAAAAAACAGGGATATTCTTATAGGTTCTGTCGCGGCCACGGTGGCGGGAGCGATAATGCTTATTGCCAGATTCGCTTTCTTTTTCGGAGGCAGCCGCGACAATAAAAATCCTCTTGCCATGATTTTATTTATGGTTCTGGCTCCGGTTGCCGCCATGCTTATACAAATGGCGATTTCCCGTTCCAGAGAATATATTGCCGATGAAACAGGTGGAATTATTTCCAAAGATCCTCTGGCGTTGGCAAATGCTTTAAGAAAACTTACCAACGGGAACGAGAAATTAAATAATACCGTCAGTCCGCAGACTGCGCATATGTTTATAGTTTCGCCGTTTTCTTCAAAGAATGTAAGCAATTTGTTTTCAACTCATCCGCCGGTACAGGAGAGAATAAAAAGACTGGAACATATGGCGAGTATGGCCGGCGAAGAAAAATATAAAATTCCGAAAGTGATTTACTAAGGGGAAAATGAAACAATTAAAAAAAGCTTTTATACTGGATGTTGAACCGAAACAGCTTTATTCCGTTTTAAAACCGTTGGTCTGCGAAGAATACAGAATAAAACAAATTGCGGAATGGCTTTATGTTAAAAAGGCCGATTCGTTTGAAAAATTTTCAAATTTGCCAAAAGATATCAGAGGAAATTTGGAATCATCTTTTTATTTAAGAAGTTTTCAAAATGTAATAAAAAAAGAATCTGTGTTGGACGGCACTGTCAGATATACTTTCAAAACGTATGATTCACATTATATATATGCGGTGTATCTGCCTTCTGAATCGGCAAAATCCGTATGTATTTCAACCCAAATAGGATGTCCGGTTTCCTGCAATTTTTGTTCTTCCGGCAAAATCAAATTCTTAAGAAATTTATCAAGAGGCGAAATTTTAGAACAAATTATATACATAGAAAACGATATCAACGAAAGAATTTCGGGCGTTTTATTTATGGGAATGGGAGAACCTTTTTTGAATTATACAAATCTGACTTCGGCCATTGAGAGCATAATTTCAAAAAAAGAATTAAATATAGGCAAAAGGCATATAACGGTTTCATCGGTAGGAATAATACCGGCGATTAAGAATCTGGCAAATGCGATGTACGGCGTCAGATTTGCGTTGTCTTTGCATGCTACCGACGACAAACAAAGAAAAAAGATTATTCCGAATAATTTTGACGCCAAAATATCCGATTTGCTGCAGGCGTGCAGATATTATCTGAAAAAAACAAACTCAAGAATAACCGTGGAATATATTCTGATAAAAGGATTTAATGACACGTCGTCGGATGCTCACAGGCTTGCAAGACTTATGAGAACCGCCGATTTGATCGGCCCCGCGGTTCAGGTCAATTTGATACCTTATAACCGGTCCGATAAAAATGATTATGAAACTCCCGAGCAGATAGCGGTTTTAAATTTTAAAAAAATACTAAAATTAAACGGAATAACGGTTAATACAAGGGAAGCAAAGGGTTTGGATATAGGCGCGGCATGCGGGCAACTCGGCTATTGTGCAAAATAATTTTATGTGTAAAGGAAGAAACATGAAAAAAGCTATTGCATTGGGCGGAGGCGGGGCAAGAGGTTTGGCTCATCTGGGGATATTAAAAATTCTTGAAGAAAATAATATAAGATTTGATATGATTGCCGGCACTTCAATGGGTTCTGTTATAGGCGCGTTATACGCCGTAGAACAGGATGTTGACAAAATAGAAAAAACGCTCAAAGATTATCTTTTCAATAAAATGTTTTCAAAACTTAATATGGAAAAATTACAGGGAGACGCGCAGGCGCCTTCCGCAAAAAATCTTATCAGAAAAGCCAGAGAATTCGTAAAATACGGCACATCGGGCGACGGAAACTCTTTTTTTGCCAATTCAATGTTGGAAGAGATGATTAATACCATAATTCCAGATATTGACATCAGGGATACAAAGATTCCATTGGCGTGCGTTGCAACCGATATCACAAACGGTAAAGAAAAAATTTTTACCGAAGGCCCTTTAAGAAAAATAGTTTTGGCGTCAACTTCAATTCCCGGAGTTTTTCCGCCGGTAAATATAGGCGGCATTTGGTATACTGACGGCGCGCACGTTAACGTCACTCCGGTTTCGGTGGCAAGATTAATGGGAGCTGATTTTGTTATCGGTTCCGACGTTAAAAGCAAATTGAAAACTTTGGATGCGATTCCTTCAAATTCGCGGGATATTATGAACAGATGCAATTTTATAGCAACGCATTTGTTTTATGAGATATTAATAAAAGAAGCAAACGTTGTTTTGGAACCGAATATAAAACAAATATCATGGTCGGAATTTAATAAATTTAATTTAATGGTAAACGAAGGGATAAAAGAAGCCAGATTAAAATTACCGGTTATAAAACGCGAAATAAAAAGATTAAATTCTCCGTTGTCGCAATGTAAGCGGCTGTTCAAAAAATTTATAAATTCAAAAGATAATTTAAGGGCTGCCATATACTGATTATTTCATTTTGAAGATGTTATTCTGTCCGAGTATATTTGAAGGGTCAAGCGACAATTTTAGTTTTCTCATCTCTTCTATGCCGTTTTTACCAAGCATTATTTCCGCAAAAGGATGTTTTGTTTTTCCTATTCCGTGCTCGGCCGAAACTGTGCCGCCTAAAGAAACGGCTTTTTTTGCTATTTGAATATAAATGCTGCGGCATTTTTCATATTCCTCTTTTGTAGACGCTATTAGATTTGCATGAAGATGGCTTTCTCCTATGTGTCCGAAAGTCAGATGCATTAATTTTTCTTTATTGAATGTCGTTTCGCAGAAATTTATCATTTTTTCAAGTTTGTCATGAGGCACGGCTATATCCGTGCCGACTTTCGGAATTTTGTATTTTTTAACGATTTCATTTACCCTTTCCGGTATTTTATGCCTGAACTTTCTGAATTCTTCCTGTTCTTTTTCATTTGTCGCAAACCAAACGTTGTTTATGTCAATTCCGTATTTTTCAATTATTTTTATCCATTTGTCTAAAAGCGCGTCATAATTTTTTTTTGTGCAATCCTGTTCAAAAAGAATTCCGGCGTCAACGTCGGACGGTATTACCGGATAATCTTTTTTTATAAGTTCAAGTGCATTTTTGTCAAAATATTCCAGTGAAAGAGCGTTTATGGCATCTGAATTTTTTTGCTTTGACAGATTTCTTATTTCATTTACGAAGTTCCATGATTTTTTTCTTTCATCAAAAAATATGATGCCTCCGAAAAGCGTTTCAAAAGGTTTGATTAAAATAAGTTCTGCCGACACAATTACGCCGAGAGTTCCTTCGCTGCCTATGAAAACGTCAATTAAATCGGAATTTTCATAATTAAAATATCCTGTCGCATTTTTTATTTTCGGAAGTTTGTAATCCGGCAGTTTAATTTTTTTAGTCCCGTTGCTTGTATTGAAAGATATTTCATTTTTAGAGTCTGCGAATACTGTCCCGCGTTTTACCGACATGAATGCGCCGTCCGGCAAAACAACGTCAACGCAATTGATATAGTCTCTGGTGGTTCCGTATTTAAATCCTCTGCCGCCGGAGGCGTTTGTGGATATGTTCCCGCCTATGGTAGCGTTTTTTTCAGTCGGATCCGGCGGATACATCCATCCGTTTTTTAATGCGTAATTTTTTATGTCGCTTACAAGACTGCCGGCTCCGACTTTTATAAATGCTTTTCTGTCGGAAACGGTTTTAATAATGCCTATGTCATTTAATCTTTCGGTTGACAATATAATTCCGCCGAATGCAAGACAGCCGCCCGTAACGCCCGTAGCTCCGCCTACTACTGTAACGGGAGTTGCGGTTTCGGAAGATTTTTGCATTGTAGTCATAACATCTTCTTTTGATTCGGCAATCACGACTTTGTCGGCGTGCGCTCCGAGCATTCCGGAACTGTCCTCAAAATAATGCTGTATAAATTCTGGATTTGTTTTAGTAATCATTCAGTTATTATATAAATTTTAACAAATAAAATAAAAAAAACAATTAAAATTTTATTGTATAAGTATTCAAAAATTATTATAATTAACAGCTAAATAATCATGTTACTGGGAGGTTTAAATGTTGGTTTATAATAAAGAAAAAAGAATGCTTGAACCTGAAGAATATCTTTTTGAGCTTCAAGACGTTGAAGAACCGAATTTGCTCAGAGATACTTTTACATATAAGGACATCCCTAAAATATCATTTAACGGAACGGTTGTTCCGATGAACCCGCCTGAAAATATATTTATTACCGACACCACTTTCAGAGACGGACAGCAGGCAGTTCCTCCTTTTACGGTAAAACAGATAGTTGATCTTTTTGAACTTATGCATAGATTGGGCGGTCCTAACGGGATGATAAGACAGACGGAATTTTTTCTCTATTCCGAAAAAGACAGAGAAGCAGTGAGAAAATGTCAGGAAAAAGGATATAAATTCCCTATAATTACTTCATGGATAAGAGCGACAAAAAGCGATTTTAAGCTTGTAAAAGAGATGAATATAGAAGAGACTGGAATTTTAACTTCTTGTTCGGATTATCATATTTTTCTTAAGCTTAAAAAGAACAGAAGACAGGCTTTGGATATGTATCTTGACATAGTAAAAGCTGCGCTTGACGAAGGAATAAGGCCGAGATGTCATTTTGAGGATATCACAAGAGCCGATTTTTACGGTTTTGTGGTTCCATTTGCAAGAGAATTAATGAAACTTTCAAAGCAGTATAATATACCGATCAAAGTAAGAGCGTGCGATACTCTGGGATTCGGAGTGGCTTATCCGGGATGCGCGATGCCGAGAAACGTAAACGGAATTATGTACGGACTGACTCATCATGCCGGAGTTCCTTCAGAATGGCTGGAATGGCACGGACACAACGATTTTTACAGAGCTTTGACTAATGCGACTTTTGCATGGCTTTACGGATGTTCGGGCGCAAACGGAACGCTTTTGGGTATAGGAGAGAGAACAGGCAATACTCCCATAGAAGCTCTTGCCATAGAATATGTCGCTTTAAGAGGGGATAATAACGGAATGGATTTGGCTGTGATAACAGAAATTGCCAATTATTTTAAAAATGAGTTGAATTATCAGATTCCGAGTATGCAGCCTCTTGTAGGAGCGCATTTTAACAGCACAAGAGCCGGTATTCATGCCGACGGATTGCTGAAAGAACAAGAAATATATAATATTTTTGATACTCATTCTATTTTAAACAGACCGCCTGAAGTTGCAATAACCGACAGAGCAGGTCTAGCCGGAATAGCATATAATATAAACACAAGACATCCTGCTTTTAAAGGCGGAGATAAAAAAATTGATAAAACTCATCCCGGCGTAATAAAAATCAATGAAGAAATTATCAAGCAGTTTGAAGCAGGCAGAGTTAACGCTTTGGATGATGACGAATTATTTGAGCTTGTTGAAAAGTACATTGTTATTGAGAAGAAATAAACGCACGGATGTGTGCATATAATGTGTAATATTAAAAATTGTTTATTAGCCGCAGCGGCGGTTGTTTGTTTTGTATGCCCGGTTTTTTCAGCTCAGCCCGAAAACAACGTAAAAAGCAGTGTGCCGGATTTGACTTCTTTTCAAAAGCAGAAACTTGAATATTACCAAATGGAACTTGAAGCAAAAACGGCCGTGTTAAAAAAAGAACTTTTGATAAGAAAAAAATTGTTTTCGGAAGAACTTGAAAAAAGCAACGATAAGGTTAACGTGTATTTATTGGAACAGATAGCGGATGACATAAAATATTTTTCGTCCGTTATTGAACAATTATGGATAGACGCCGAACTAAGCATAAGAAATACGATGTCATATGAACAATATTCCGAATTTAAATCGGCTCAATACGCTTCTCAGGAAAAAAATTCGCGCAGTAAAAAATAAATCAAATTATAAACATTGAATCGCCGTATGAAAAAAATCTGTATTTTTTTTCCACGGCTTCTTTATACGCTTCAAGTATAAAATTTCGTCCGGCGAAAGCGCTTGCCATTATTAAAGGCGTTGAGCACGGCAGATGAAGATTTGTTATCATTGAGCTAACTATTTTAAAAGAATATCCAGGATGAATAAAAATATCGGTTCGTCCGCTTGACGCTTTTATTGATGAAAGTTTATTTCCGTCATAAACTCCGGTAATGTTTGCCACGGATTCAAGAGTTCTTACGGTTGTGGTTCCCACCGCTATTATTCGTTTTCCCGAAGACAGAGCCGTATTTATTTTTTTTGCGTTAAATTCGTCAATTATATATTTTTCGTCAAGCATTTTATGAGTTGATATATCTTCATTTTCTATTGTTTTGAAAGTGCCCCAGCCTACGTGAAGAGTGATTTCGGCAATTTCAACTTTTTTATTTTTCAGCTCATTTAAAATTTCTTTTGTAAAATGCAGGCCTGCAGTAGGGGCGGCTATGGCTCCTTTTTCATCGGCGTAAACGGTTTGGTATCTTTCTCTGTCGATATGAGATAATTTCTGAGCGAGATCATCTTTTCTTTTTATATACGGCGGTAAAGGCATAAATCCGTGTTTTTCAAGAAGAGGAGATATGTCATCGTTGTTAAAGATTACGGTTTTATTTGAAGGATCGTCAGTTTGTTCGACAACGCATTCATAATTATCTTCAAAGTATATTTTTTCTCCGTGTTTCACGTACGGTTTCATAAGAATATTGTGTCTTGCTCCGCGCATGGCAGGATTTAAAAAAAGAAGCTCTACTTTGCCGCCTGTTTTCTTTTTGCCGTATAAACGCGCCGGCACGACTTTTGTCGTGTTTATTACAAGCAAATCATTTGCGCCGAGCATTTTTGTTATATCCGAAAAATTGTGATGGGTTATGCCCAGGGACTGTCTGTTTAATACTATAAGTTTGGAATTGTCTCTTTTTTCAACAGGAATTTGGGCTATAAGTTCATTAGGAACGTAATAATTGTAATTTTGAAGAAGATCGTCGTTATTTTTCATATTCTATGTTTTTAATTTCGGTTTTAGGATAGTAGTATTGAAGTATTTTTTTATAAGAGAATCCTTTTTCGGCCATTACTTTTGCTCCGCACTGGCATAATCCTACTCTGTGCCCCCAGCCTCTGCCGGAAAATATAAAATCCGTCCCTTTTCTTTTTATATTTTTTATCATAGCGCTTTTTATAAGCCCTGAATCAACCGCAAGCCTGAATTTATAAGTTTTTAATTTTAATTTTCCGTCTTTATGCGTTATTATCACAAATTCTTTAGCATGTCCCCCAGTGTTGCCTGAGAGAGTTATTTTTTTTATATTTCCAATTTTATATCCGGCTGAAAGAAGTTTTTTTCTTATGATTGTTTCCGAAAGCGCGCATGTCCATTCATTATGCGGACTGTCCGAACAATACTTATCTTTTCTTCCTTTTAAATAATCCGGAGTTTCGTTTTTCCAATCCCATACGTATTTTGGGTCTTCAGTATAACCTCCGCAGCTTGCGTGAAAAACAGTTTGGGCTATTTCGCCGTCAAACATTAAAACCTGTCCTTGCGTATCGGCTATAGCTTTGTTGCATTTTTCATTTTCGGCGCTTGCTCCGCCGTAAACCTGACAATGAACGCTTGAGCATACATTAAAATTTTCGGCAATATGCCTGTTTAAGTTTTTAACGGCATAACTTCTGCTTATTACAGCCTGTACTTTTAAAGCTTCTATATCCCATGAAACGGCCGCTTCTTTAGGCAGGACGCCTTTTAAATAATCTTCAATATTTAATACGTTTATTATATTCAACTTTCCGTTTTTTGAAAGCCGGATTACAATATTTCCTCTGTAAATAACTTTGTTTACAAGAATATAAGAATCTGAAGTAATTTTAACCGGCAGTTTTAAATTATATTTTCCTACAATTATTTTATCGCCTAAAATCCGTATGTTAATATTGCCTTCCGAAAGATTTAATGTTTTTTCTGAATTTTTTATTGAATATTTCTTATCCGAAGCGATATTTAATGATTCTATATCAAATAAAATGCCCACATTAACGCTTTCTTTTACTTTTAGATCGGCGAAAATATGTGCGGGTATAGAAAATAATAAAAAAAACAGTGTGATTATTGAAATATTTTTCATAATCTCATATTATAATATAAAGCATCTTTAATTTTCAATATGAAATTTTTAAAAAGGTTGTTATTTATTTTTTTATTTTGTTATAATAAGCGCAAATGAAGTATTACGGAGGATGTTATATGAAAAAAGCAATTTTTACATTGTTTATGTTTTTATTTTGTATTCAATTTGCCTATACAGAGGTTGTCGTATCTGCCGGCGATTATAAAAAAATATATAATGAAACAGCAAAATTTGGAATAAATTCTCAGGAAGATGTTATAATCACAAGCGATAAACTCAAAATAATGGTTCCTAAAGGGCAGAAAGTAATAGTAAGGATTGATATTAATGAAAATGGCGAGACGATAATTAATATATACGGAACCGGATTTAGAAATATAGAAATTAACGGATATCTTGTAAGTTCAACTGAAAAGACATCTTTTAGCGTCAATGCAAAAACTGGCGAAATAATCGTTACAGACGGCTACCTTACCGCCAAGGATCAGCAAGGACACATTATGTTTGCTGCAAAAAATGTTCCGTTTAAAATTGATTTAGATGCCTATTCTGTCGTATCTGATGCCGAATCTAAATTTAAAATTATAAATGATATTACGGATAATGATGAAAGAAAACAGGAACAAAAGGATTTAAGTCCGTCAGCTCCGAGGTAAAAAATAAGTAAAACAGGGATGGTAAGAAAAATGAAGAAAGCAATTGTATTTTTAATTTTAATTTTAGGTGTTTCCAATATAAACGCCGCAGGTAAGTTTAAATATTCTGTAATTGAGAGTATATTTTATGACAGCAATATTTATCTGACAAATGACAACACGATAAGCTCATGGATAAATTTAACCCATTTGAATGCCGATTATTTGTCTCGTATACCTGATACGGCTCTTTCTTTGGGAGTAGGCGCAAATGTCGGATATAACGCTTATACCGAAAACAGCGCTAAAAATAATTATTGTGACGCAGGATTAGACGTTTTTTTGAAAAACGATTTTTTTAAATTAAAAAATAAATTTATTTATACTTCGGAACAGGCTTCAAACGCATTTACGGAAAGAGCCGAGAGAATAAGCAACGAAGTTCTCTTTAACTTTAAAACAAAAATGGAAAAAATGTTTTCAATAGGCGTTGTAGTGTCTGATGTTTTAGATGACTATGTAAAAAAGGAAGATGAATTATTGAACAGAAACCGCTTTAACGCAGGGCTTCAGTTTTTTTATAATATTTCTTCAAAAACATCTGTTTTTGTTGAGGATGTGTTTTCTTTTACGGGTTATGAAAAAAATGGCGCAAATAATTCAAAAGAAAACAGTTTAGCTTTGGGTATAGACGGAAGCGTTACCGCAAAAATAAAAGGAAACGTTAAAGTATCATACGATAAAAGAGATTATGAAGAAAACAATGCAGAGTCGGCTTCTCTTTTCGGATATGCGGCTCAATTGGTTTATGAACCTACGAATACCGGATCGGTAACATTAACAGGCAAAAGAAAAATGGAAGAAACGACATATGACGTCAACAGATATTATATAGGCACAAGCGCTAATTTATTATTGTCAAAACAGATATACAGAAAATTTGACACTTCTTTGATGTTTTCATACGAGAATATGATGTATCCTTACGGTTCATATAAAAGAGAGGATAATTTTTACAGAATTCGTCCGGCAATAACATGTATGATTACGGAAAAATTATTTTCAACTCTTTGGTATCAATTTAAAACAAGACAATCCAATATTGAAGATATGAAATATACCGATAATATGGTCGGTTTAAATATAAAACTTTCTTTTTAATTTTTAAATTAAAAACCGCACAGTATAAAATATATAGTGCGGTTTTTATTTTGGTTTTGCAATATTGTCTGATTTTTTTAAAATCCAAACACTGTAAGGAGGCAATGTTGATTTTTTTATGATTTTTTTAAGTTTTCTTTTTTTATTAAACAGGACATCAATATTTTTTTTAAGGAAAAATTTATCGGCTTTTATATTTTGATCAGTCGGATTTATTAAAATCATATAAATTGCATTTTCATAAAGATAAGTTTTTAAGCGCAATGGATTATAGACTTGAGGAGTTTCAATTTCTTTACCGTTTGTAATTATTCTTGTAACTTGAGCCAGTTCGGATACGACATCTTTAACATCTTTCCAATTTTCAGGTTTTGCTTTAGGCAACGGTATGCCATTTGATGTATAAATGAAATAAAAAAGCCCCGTCGCGCCGTTAAATATGGCGTCGTACGACATAAATCTTATTTCATCTTTTGTCGGAAATCTGCCTATTCTGTCATTATCGGGTCTGTATTGTTTGTATTCGCGCCAGTCAAAAATTTGGATAACTGCCCACAATGGTTTATCTTTGCAACATATTTTAATAAGTTCTGTTTTTGCTAATTCTATCTGTTGTCCCAAAGACTCCAGCTTTAAATGCGGAACGGGATACCAGTCAACCATTAAAATATCCGCAATATCATAAAAATTTGTTTCAGTTTTGCCCTGTCCTATAACAAAAACTGTTTTATCTGAAGGGAAAAAATGTTTTGTTTTTGTATCCGAATCATTAAGTTCAACACGTGAAATATTGTTGACGTCAGGTTCATCAAACAGATACCATGCTTTAATAGGTAAATCAATAGATGTTTTCGGATTAAACTTTTTTAAAAAATTATCGGGATAAACAATAATTTTTATATCTTGTTTTTTTGCTTCTTCGGCAAGTTTTGTTATTACAGTAATATCTTTTACATATGTCTGTATAGTATTGAAACCGGCATCTTTTACGACGGCAATATCCTGAGGATTATTTACTCCGTAAATGCCAAGCGTAAAATCATCGGAGTAAGCTGTAATTGCCAAGAAGAATAAAACCGGAAATAAAACATACGGCATAATTTTTTGCATAGTATAATTATAAGTTAAAAATTAATTTTTTAAAACAGAATCTTTTATAAACATTCTTTTTGCGGTTTTTAATATTATTTCAAAATCTAAAAATATTGATCGGTTTTTTATGTACCATATGTCATAAGACAATCTTTTATATGCATCGTCAAAAACAATATCGGGATTTTTATTTTCAAAGAAAGATTTATCCTGCACGCAGTAAACAATAGGGGCTCTGTGGTTTAATTGGGCATGTCCGGTTAATCCCGGAATAACCATTGTTCTGACAGGGTTGTTCGGAATATATTCGTTTATGAATTTATATTCTTTAGTCCATATAGGACGCGGTCCCACGAAAGATATATCGCCTTTGAATATATTTATAAGCTGCGGTGTTTCGTCAAGCCTGAAATTTCTTAAAATTTTTCCAAGTTTTGTTATTTTTTCGGTATCAAAAATCATAGTTCTGAATTTTAAAATATAAATATGTTTACCCATTTTTCCGATTCGTTCCTGTAAAAATACGGGGTTTGAGTTATCTATGAATCTTATTAAAAAGTAAATAAGAATCATTATCGGCAAAAAACACATTAAAAGAAAAAAACTTACAATGATATCAATGGCGCGTTTTATTATGAAATAAATAATATTATTTATGCAGTTTGTCGTTATGCTTTGAAAAAGCCATATGCTGTCTTTTATTCCTTCAACGGGAGTTCTGTGTAAAAAATCTTCAAAAAAAACAACATCGGTTTTTATTTCAATATTTTTTGTCAGAAAATTTTCAAAAACGGCGTTTAAAATTTGCTTGTCGTTTGATAAAAGAGCATTTGATATTATCACAAGTTCGGTTTCTTTGGGCAGATAATTTGAATATTCATCAAAATTTCCGATTATTTTATAATAAGGTGAAGATGACAATTCTTTATGCAATCTGGTCAATGTCCTGCTTTTTCCTATCAAAACGGCGTTTATAGTTTGTTTAAACCAAGACAGATAAATTTTTCTTGAAACAACTATATATAAAAAATAAATTATAAATATTGTTATTAAATTCGTTTTTGGCGTTACAAGTTTAAATACCGGTGCAAGAAAATAGATAATTGTCGATGAAAATAGAAAAGTAAATATAAAAGCTATTACAAGATTTCTGTAATTTATTTTATGCAATTTATTAAAATCATAAAAAGAAAAAATAAGAAGAACAATGGCTATGATAAAAAAGGCAGGTATCAAAACAAAACAATTTGCGATAAAAAAATTAAAATTCCAGGAATTTGTTCTTAAAATCAATACTATCGCCGAAATTAACAAAAAAGCGACAAAATCTAAAAACAAAAAGATAAACCGCATTTTTTTTCAACCTCTTTTTTAAAATTTTTTAAATTTCGGACAAATTAATCAAATTTAATTTTTTTGCAATATTTTGAACAGCCGTTTTTATTTTTAGTCCGATTTCTTCAAATTTCTTACCGTTTTTATTTATAGGATCTTCCATATCGTAATCTTTATTTTCGGCAAAATATAAAAATAAATGCATTTTATCCGTAAATTCGGCATATTTGTCAATAAGCGCTTCCAACTGTTTGTTTGTCATAACTAAAATTAAATCGCTTGACAGAATGTCATTTTTGTCAATTAAAGTCGGGGTATGCTTTTTATATTCAATTCCGTGTTTTTTTAAAAAATCAATATTTTTTTGCGGAATAGAACAATCTTCAAAAGCAAAAATACCTCTTGATATTATTTCAATACCGCTGATGTTGTTATCTTTAATAATTTTTTTAAAAAATTCCTGAGCAAAAAAACTTCTGCATATATTAGCGTGGCACACAAAACATATTTTCATATACATAAAACTATATCAAATTATAAGTGTTTTTATCAATAACTTTTGGTATAATAAACGCATGTTTAATGATACATTTTCGGTATTAATGTCGGTTTATGAGAAAGATAATCCCAAATGGGTCAAAGAATCTATAGAAAGTGTTGTAAATCAAACAGTTAAACCCGCTCAAATTGTCATTGTTATTGACGGTCCCGTAGGAACTGACATTGAAAAAGTAATATCCGAATATGAAAAAAATTTGCTTTTGGATTTTAATGTATTAAAACTTACGCACAATTCGGGTCTTGGAATCGCTCTGAGGGAAGGACTTGGAATTTGCAAATATCAGTTAGTCGCAAGAATGGATAGCGATGATATAAGCCGACCCGGCAGATTTGAACTGCAATTAAAAGAATTCAGTGAAAATCCGCGGTTAAGTATATTAAGCGGATACGTTCAGGAAATTAACTGCGTTACAAAAGAAAAATTGGACGTGAGAAAAGTGCCGTTAACCGATACAAATATAAAAAAATATATAAAAACACGTTCTCCTTTCAACCATCCGGCGGTAATGTTTAAAAAAGATGATGTATTAAAATCCGGCAATTACCAAAATTTTCACTTTATGGAAGATTATTATCTTTGGATAAGGATGGCAAAGAATAATTTAGAAATGAAGAATATACCTGAAATTTTATTGGAAATGAGAGTTAATCCCGGTTTATATGCAAGAAGGGGAGGATATAAGTATTTTAAGAGCAATAAATCTATTTTTGATGAAATGCTGAAATTAAATATTATAAATTATAAATATTATATTTTTAACATATTAGTCCGTTTTATAACGCAAGTTGCTATGCCTAATAACTTAAGAAGATTGTTTTATAAAAAAATACTCAGATGAAAAAAATAGTCTATATAATATCAACTTTGAAAAAAACCGGGCCTACTTTGGTTTTATTCAATATAATAAAAAATTTAGACTCAAACAAATTCAAACCGTTTGTTGTGACTTTGTCACCGGAACCGGCTGATACAATGATCAAAGAATTTAAAAGTCTTAATATTGATATTTTTTGCATTGATTTAAACAGAATAAAGGGTTTTTTATTCGGCGGCTTTAAAATAAAAAAGATAATGAAGGATATAAATCCGAATATTGTTCATTCTCATTGTTTCAGATCATCTTTATTGTCGGCATTATTTTTGCGCGGATATAAAAGAATTGTTACGGTACATTGTGATTATAAAACAGATTTTATGATGGCATACGGCAGATTTTTAGGATACCTAATGTATCTTTTAATGCATTATTCATTGAAAAAAATAAAAAACAATGTTTGTTGTTCAAAAATATTGGCAGATTTATTAAATGAAAAATATCCGTACATGAATTTTAAATATGCAGATAATGGCGTAGATACGGAAAAATTTTATCCGATTACAGACAAATCAAATTTAAGAAATAAATTAGTATTGCCTTCAGATAAAAAGATTTTTATATGGGTGGGGGCTTTTATTGATAGAAAAAATCCGCTGACTTTAGTAAAGGCTATTAAAAGGTTAAATCAAGATAATATATTCTTTATATTTTGCGGCAGCGGAGATTTGGAACAAAACTCTAAAAAAGAACTTTTGAATAATAAAAATGTATTGTTTACGGGGACAATTAGTAATGTTGATGAATATTTAAAAGCGGCTGATTATTATATTTCAACTTCTTTTTCCGAAGGATTGCCAAATTCTGTCCTTGAAGCAATGGCTTGCGGGTTGTCGGTTATTCTTTCCGATATCCCGCAGCATAAATATATATTAAAGAATACAAATAATTTTTATTTTAAAACAGGAGACAGTCAGGATTTAGCGGATAAAATAAAATCTGTTTTAAAAGAAAATTATGAGAAGCATTCAAAAGATTCTGTTAATATTGTTAAAAATAATTTTTCAGCCGAAAATATGAGTTTGAAATATCAGAAGTATTATACCGGAGATTAGGTAATGAATTTTTTTAAATTACGTTTAAATATTCAAATATTCTGCCTTGCAGTGATTTTTATGTTATTTGAAGGCGGCGGATATCTTGGCGTAGGCGGGTATTATGCTCCTGTGATACTTCTTGTTATAATAGCCGCTGTTATAACCGCTTTGCGTCACGGATTTGTTTTTAGTATTGAACATTTGTATATAAGCGTTCTGTTTATAATACTTGTTTTTCATCTTAATGCCAGCGTGCAGTATATTGAATCATCGCGTCTTATATGGGGCTATATATTATTGTTTATTATGTTTTTTGCGCTAGTTCTTTATAAACCGCAAATAGAAGATTTGCGATATATAAAAAATTCTTTCATTATATCTTCTTTTATTATTTCATTTTTTATAATTATTATGAGAGAGGAATACGGTTTAAGCGGCCGTTATACTTTGAACCTTGTTGCTCCTACTGATCCGAATCATCTTGCCTCATTTTTGACATTAGGTTTGATTTTTAACATAAAAGAAAATTTTTTCTCGTTTCAAAAATCAAATAAATTTATTTATTTTATAAGCTTTATATTTATACTTCTTGCAATAATGTTTACTGGTTCAAGAGGAGCGTTTATTTCAATAATATTATCCGTGCCGGTGCTTTTTTTTACAAGAGTTAATAAATTTTTTGTCGGTATTTTTTTTATGATTTCTGTTTTTATTTTTTCTTTTTTAATACTGCCGGATTATTTAACAAATCGTTTTATAAGAGATTCATATAATGACGGCAGCAACCAGACAAGAATAAGATTGTGGACCAGATCTGTTGAAAAAATAAAACTTCATCCGTTTATCGGATACGGAGCAGTCCGCAGTAATAATATAACGGGAATAGGGGCTGCTCATAACACTTTTCTTGCTTTTGCTTTGCATTTCGGAATATTAGGATTGTTAATGATGCTTTTTATACTGTGGAAAATATTTGTAAATTGTTTAAATAAAAATATGTATTTGTTCCTTGCGATTTTTATCAATTTAATGATTAACTCTATAATATTAGAAAATACAAATACAATGCCTTTTTGGTTTACGCTTGTATTTTTAGTTTATGCCGTAAACTATAAATTAAAAAATCCTGAGGTTAATTTATGGAAGGAAATTTAATATCGGTAATAGTTCCGATATATAAAACTGAAAAATACATTCGCCGTTGCGTAGATAGTATTTTAATGCAAACTTATAAAAATTTAGAAATAATTTTGGTTGATGACGGCTCGCCTGATAAATGTCCGGAGATTTGCGATGAATATGCAAAGAAAGATAATCGCGTAAAAGTAATACATAAACAAAACGGCGGATTAGCCAGCGCAAGAAATGCAGGGTTAGATATGGCAAGCGGTTGTTATATAGGTACTGTGGACAGCGATGATTGGATAGAAAACCAAACATATGAAACTGCGATGGCAATAATGCAAAAACATAATCCCGATTTAATAAAGTGGTGTTATTATAAGGTGTTAAGCGATAATAAAAAAATTGTAAAAAAAATAAATTATACTTCGGGTCTTATACGCGGAGATGATAAAGAAAAGTTTTTATCAGACACTTTAAGTTCTCAGGCCATGGGGAATAATTTGGTTACGTGTTTGTTTAAAAGAAAAATTATAGCAGATAAAAATCTTCGTATACCTGAGAATATTTCTATGGAAGAAGATTTATATTTTTTAACATCGTATATTTTAAATAGCAGCAGTGTTTATATGCTGCCAAATGTATTTTTATATAACTATTTTCAAAATCAACAATCAATGACGAAGAATTATAGCGATAAATATAAAGACAGTATTTTAATCGCCATAAGGGAAATGAAACAGTTGCTGAAACAAACAAATAAAAATTTTGAAATTTTATATAAAGCATACATGTCGCGGTTGGCAGATACAATATTTTATTTAATAATGATAATTGAAAAAAGCAATAAACCTTTATTGAAAAAAGAACAAGAATTGAAAGAGTTTCTAATGAATCAAGAGATAATGATATATGTTGAAGATATTCCTATAAATAAATATAGCTTCTATAAAAAATTTATTTTTTATTTAGTAAAAAATGGTCTTTACAAAACAACTTTTATGGTTATGAATTTATTATTATTTATGTACGGATTAAAAAATGCGCTGCAGAAGTAAAACAAATAGAATGATATGTTTTTATGTCAGTTAAAACAAAATTGGCAGGAGTTTGTTGATGAATCAAAACACAGTATCAATTATTATACCCATATATAATGCGGAAAGATATCTGAGAAGATCTTTGGACAGCATTTTAAAACAGACTTATAAAAATATTGAAATTATTTTAGTTAATGATGCTTCAATTGATAATAGCTTTGGAATATGCGAAGAGTATGGCAAAAAAGATAGCCGTATAAAGTTTTTAGATAAAAAAAACGGCGGTGTGTCAAAAGCAAGAAACGAGGGTCTTAAAATTGCCACTGGAAAGTATATAGCTTTCGTTGATGCGGATGATTATATTAAAGAAGATATGATTGAATATCTTGTTATGTTGATAGAAAATAATAATGCTCAGATAGCGGTATGTAATTACTGCGAATATACGGATAATAAAATTTACAATAGAAATATTATAAAAGAAAGATTATCGGTGTTATCTTCCGATGAGGCTTTACCGATGATTTTTACGTCATTAACTTTTGCCTGTTGGAATAAAATGTTTAAGGCAGAATTATTTCAAAACGAATTTTTTCGCACGGATATATCAATGGGTGAAGATTTGGACATTGTATTCAGATTGTTTTTAAAGTCAAAAAAAATATGCATAGGTAATGAAATAAAATATTATTATAGCAGAGAAAATTTTAAAAGCAGCACAAAACAGTCATTTAATGAAAATAAATTGTCGGTTTTTAAGGCGCTTTTATTCATAGAGGATTATGCAAATTCAATAAAAAACGAAAAATTGCGCATATTGGCGTTGTATTCCAAAACATGCCATGCCGTTGATTTTTTAAAGCAAATTGTAAAATCCGGATTTTATAATAAAAAAGTTACAACTGATTTGCAAAAAATCGTTCGTAGAAATATTTTATTATATTTGAAAAGTCAGTGCGCTTTGGCGGATAAGTTATTCGCTTTAACCGTCATGATAAATTTTAATTTAACAAAATCAATACATAAAATGTTAAAACCGGTATATAAAAAATAAAATGTATTATATATATAATAAGGATTCAATATGACAAAAACAATATCATTGTATTATCATGCCGGAAGTAAAAATCACGGTTGTGAAGCTATTGTGAGGAGTACTTTAAAAATATTGAAAAACTGCGATGTAAATATTTTTTCTTTCAGGCCTGAAGAGGATAACTTTTTTAAAATTCCGGCAACTGTTTTGCCGTTGATAAATGAAAATGCAAATAAAAAAAATGCAAGAATAACCATAAAACAATTAATAACGTCAATACTTCAAAAATATTTTCCAAAATATGTTTTAGTTTTTTTAACAAGACTAAGAAGACGAGTAGCTGGAGTTAATTATGATAAAAACATGTATTCGCTTTTATTAAATGACAGATCGGAAAAAATGATTTCCATAGGCGGGGATAACTATTGTTATGAAGAAATGATTAATTTGCTTTATTTTTTAAATAAATCTTTGTGCGATATCGGGAAAAAAACCGTTTTATTGGGGTGTTCAATTGAACCAAAAATAATAAAAAATAATAAAAATGATCTTTTGGCATACAGCTTAATAGTTGCGAGGGAATCTTTAACATATAATGGATTACTTGAAAATAATATTAATAAAAATACTCATTTAATACCTGATCCGGCATTTCTTTTAGACGCTATAATCCCGTCAGATTTGCCGAAAGAATATATCATAGGCCATACGGTAGGCATAAATATAAGTCCTATGGTACAGAAATTAGAAAAAGCTCAGGATATAACGTATAAAAATATTATTAAACTTATTAATAATATTTTAAGCGATACTGATATGAATATCGCTCTTATTCCTCATGTTGTCCGTGACGGCGATAATGATAAAAATCCGCTTGAAAATCTTTATAAAAAATTTAAAGATACCGGCAGAGTCTGTTTTTTTGGGCAAGATTATAATTGTATGCAAATCAAGGGTATAATTTCAAAATGCAGGTTTTTAGTCGCCGCAAGAACTCATGCAACAATAGCCGGATATTCTTCCCAAGTTCCGACACTTGCGATAGGCTATTCGATTAAATCAAAAGGAATTGCTAAAGATATTTTCGGGTCTTATGATGATTATGTCGTTCCGGTACAAAATCTGAAAAAAGAAGATGATGTTTTAAACTTATTTAAAAAATTAATGTTTAAAGAAAAAGAAATAAGACAGCATTATAAACAATTTATGCCGGGTTATATAGAAAAAGTTTGGAAAATAAAAGATTTAATAGAAAATTTAAAAGATTAAAATATAATGGAGCTGATATGAAAAAAGTTTTAATAGTCATTGTCGCTGCAAAATATAATATGGGTTCGCAGATGCTCTTAAGAGGTATTTCGGGCATAGCTAAAGATGCCGGCGCTGATTTAATAGACATTTCATCTGCGGATATTAAACGCGGTGAAAGTTTAGGAATACCGTTTGTTAATAACTATATACCAAGATTTTATAATATTTTCAGCAATTATTTCGTTTCAAAAATATTCGGATTACTGCGCAGACTTACAAATAATTTAGATTTGATTACTATCGTAAAAAGTCATTTGTTGGTCAAAAATATGAAAAAATACGATCTGATTATACTTGTTGCCGCCGATAATTATGATCATACTGTCGGAAGAAATCCGTTAGATGTTTTTGTTAAATATCTTAATAGGATGGAAAATCGTCCTAAAATATTACTTTATGATTTTTCTATGAAAAAGGAAAATATTACAAAACATTTAATAAATACAATTTCAAAAGTAGACGCTTTAACCGTAAGAGATACTCTTTCTTTTGATAATCTTAAAGAATTTGCTTCTGAAGAAAAGATTTTCTTGTATTCGGATCCGGCTTTTAGAGTTAAGGCGAGTAAAGTAGAATTTGACGATCTTTATTTTGACAAAGATTATGTAGGATTGAACTTAAGCGCTCTTGTGGCAGGAGCATATAATACTGATAAATATAAAAAAGTTATGGAAGCTGCTTGTAAACTTATAGATGTAATTTTGATGAAGGATAATCTTAACATTATTTTTATTCCGCATGTTATGCAAAACGCAGATCTTTCTGTATTGCGACATTTATATAAAAAATATAAATATACAAACAGAGTTTATCTGATATCGGATGAAACATTAAACGGTCCGCAGCTTAAATATATAATATCAAAATGCCGTTTCTTTATAGGGGCAAGAACTCATTCTACCATAGCTGCATACAGTTCTTGCGTTCCTACCTTAGTTTTGGGATATTCTATAAAGTCATTGGGGATTGCCAAAGATCTATTTGGCACGTATGATAATTTTGTTATTAATGTAAATTCTTTGCAATATGACGCTAACCGTCTTGCAGACGGTTTTATTTGGCTTTATAATCATGAAACGGAAATTAGAAATAAACTAAAAGAAATTATGCCTTCATATATTGAAAGTTCTGAAAAAGTAGGGCAGCTTATATCGAAGTTACTGGAAAAATAAATATGAATCAAAGAAAAGCAGGTGCCGTATTATCGTATGTAGGAATAGCAGGCAATACTGTTGCAAGTTTTATTTTTGTTCCAATATTAATATCATTGTTGGGCAAAGAGCAATTCGGTCTTTATCAACTGGTCGGTTCAATGATAGCATATCTTATGATAATGGATTTCGGCTTGGCAAATACGACTACAAGATATTATTCCATATATATGGCGCAAGGCAATGACAAATCTAAGGAAAATTTGCTTGCCACAACAGGTGTTTTATATTGTCTTATATCTGCCGCTATAGTAATTGCCGGGATATGCGGAATTGATTATCTTATATCATTTTATACTAACACGTTATCTCCTCAAGATATAGCCGTAGCTAAAAAAATGTTTTATATTTTACTGGTAAATGTTGCAATTGTTATTCCTGCTAATATTTTTACGGCTGTTATAAACTCACATGAAAAATTTATTTTTTCAAAAACAATTATAATTTTTACGGCTTTCTTTAGACCTTTAACTATATTATTATTTTTATTGATCAGTACAAATATTATTACGGTTGTCGTAGTTCAAACGGTATTTAATATTTTAATTGTAGCGGCGAATATTTATTTTGCTTTATTTATTTTGAAAGCAAAATTTAAATTATATTTTTGGGATTGGAAACTTGTAAAGGAAATTTTAAGATTTTCATTTTTTGTATTTATTCCCGGGATAATGAACTTGGCATATTGGAAAACAGGTCAAATAATATTGGGTGCTGTATCGGGAGCTAACACGGTGGCGGTTTATGCCACGGCTATATTAATAGCTAATGCGTATATTTCGCTTTCCGGGTCTATAAGCGGCGTGTTTTTGCCAAGACTTTCTGCCATTACGGCAAAGACCGATGATATGTCTGAAATTAATAATATTTTTATAAGCAGCAGCAGAATACAATTTTTGCTATTGGCATTATTTTTAAGCGGTTTTATAGTCTACGGCAAAGAATTTATGTTTTTCTGGCTTGGAGAATCTTTTATAAGCGGTTATTATCTCGCTTTAATTTTTATGCTTGGGTTGTTTATTTGTTTAGTTCAAGGAGTAGGCGGTCCGATAGTACAGGCAAAAAACAAACATGCTTTTAGATCAGTTGTCTATTTTTTGTTAGGGCTTGCCAATATTGCGATTTCTATACCCATGGCAAAGCTTTACGGCGCATTGGGATGCGCAATAACAACCGGGTTCTGTTTACTTTTGGGACAAACGATTATTATGAATATTTATTATCATAAAATAGGAATTGCGATATTTAAATTTTTTAAAGAAATATTTTTTAGTTCATTTGTAGTTTTTGGAGTTTCTATTGCGGCAATAATTATAAAATATTATTGGGTTTGCGATAATTTATATTCTTTTCTGTCGCAAATAGTTATTTTTACTTTAATGTATTCAATTCTTATGTGGAAATTATTTATGAATGATTACGAAAAAAATCTTGTCTTGAACCCTTTATTCAAGGCTTTAAATAAGGTTTAAACATATTATGAATAATTTAAAAAGAAACTGTTCTTTGGATATTTTCAGATATGTTTGCGCATTGCTTGTAGTTGCGATTCATGTGCATCCTTTGATGGATGTCAACGGTTCAATAGGTTATGCCGCTACTTATGTTATTCCCAGAATAGCGGTTCCGTTTTTCTTTGTAGTATCGGGATATTATTTTATACAAAATTTATGCAATAATAATTCCGTATTTAAAACTATAAAGAAAATGTTAAGTATTTATATTGTATGGAGTTTTATATATCTTTGCATTGACATTTTTAAATCAACATCCGCTTCAGTTTCGTTAAATATTATTTTGAAAGAATCAATATTGAAGTTCTTTATTTTCGGTTCTTATTACCATTTATGGTTTTTCCCTGCTTTATTTTTTGCAATGGCGGCAGTATTTATAGCGCATAAATTTAAATTTTTAAAATTGTTATTTATAATTTCATTAATATTTTATATTATCGGATGCATAGGATGTTCGTGGTATGAGATCGGCGATAAAATTCCGTTTATATCAAATATAATAAAATTACATGAATTTAATATTATAAGAAGAGTATTGCTTATGGGGCTTCCGTTTTTTATGATAGGCTATCTGTTAAATATTTTCAAATCAAAATATGAAACTTTAATAAATAAAAAACTAGTATTAATTTTAATAATAACATTAATATGTTTTTTAGCAGAAATACTTTTTGTTATTAAACAGGGGTTTCAACAAAATATAATACTGACATTTTTTTTATATCCTTTAATTACGATACTAACGATAATTTTATTAAAAAATCCGCTGCAACAATTTCAAAATATTGCTCACAAAACCAGAATTATGTCAAATTTTATTTATTGCGCGCATCCGTTGATAATTGTTTTGATGTCAATAATTTTTCAAAAAACCGGCATTACTATTAAAGAAACTTCAACATATATTATAGTTTGTTTTATTACTACGGCAGTCGGATATACTATTGCAAAAACAGATAAATTTTATATAAATAAGCTGGTTGCATAAAAAAATGATAAAAATAGAAGATAAATCTCAATGTTGCGGCTGCAATGCATGCGGGAATATATGCCCGCATGATGCAATTGCTATGAAATATGATAACGAAGGTTTTTTATATCCGCATGTAAATGAAAATCAATGCATAGAATGCGGATTGTGCGTAAAAGTTTGTCCGGTCATAAATAAATATCAAAAAAATACAGATTATAAATGTGATTTTATAGGCGGATATAATAAAGATGAAAATATTTTGAATGGTAGTTCATCCGGCGGTATTTTTTGGTTATTGGCAGAAAATATCATTGGCAGGAAAGGCGTTGTTTATGGCGTTGAATTAGGCGATAATTTTTATGTTTTTCATAACAGATCAGAATCTTTAAATGAATCTAAAAAATTTATGAAATCAAAATATCTTGAAAGTAATATAGGCTTGATATACCGAAAAGTAAAAAATGATTTGGAAAATAAACTTTACGTTCTTTTTTCCGGCACACCCTGCCAAATTGCAGGATTATGTTCTTATTTAGGAAAAGAATACTCTAATTTGTACACTTGCGATGTCGTGTGCCACGGAGTTCCTTCCAAGGTTGTATTTGATAAATACATACAAGAACTCAATATTAGTCAAAAAGCTAAAGCTGTATCAATATGCTGGCGTGATAAAAGCAAGGGTTGGGGGCCAAACAGAGTTACTGTTTATTTTAACGATAATCATAAACTGACATCTGTGTCGATAAAAAATCCTTATCAAGCGGGATTTCTTAAAAATCTCTATTTGAGGCCGTCATGTTATAAATGTAATTTTGCGAAATTGCCAAGAATGGCAGATATTTCATTGGCTGATTTTTGGGATTATGAAGGTAAATTGTCAAATAATAATAAAGGTTTATCCATAATTATATTATCTTCCGCAAAAGGCCTTCAATTATTTGATGAAATTAAAAAATATACCGAATATGAGTTTGTAGACGAGCAATCGGTTAGAAAAAAAAGCAGACATGTTCATTTGCCGCCTTTAAATAATGAAAAAAGAAATTTATTCTTTAGAGATTTAAATAAATATTCTTTTAATGAATTATCGAAAAAGTATATTTATAATATAACATTAAGAAAAATACTGTCTATAATAAAGTGGAAAATATATAAAATTATGACAAAATAGAATGGGTTTTTAATTAAAATAATGATAAAAATAACTTCTAAAACAAACTGTTGCGGATGCGGAGCCTGTTCTCAAATTTGCCAATTTGATGCAATTAAGATGCAGGAAGACGAAGAAGGGTTCTTGTATCCGACAGTTGATAAAAATAAATGCACGGAATGCGAACTTTGTTTAAAAATATGTCCGATTAATAATAATAACCCGAAAAATTTTATCAGCAAGTGTTATGCCGCAATAAATAAAGATAATGAAACAGTCAGACTCAGCACATCTGCCGGTATGTTCAGCATTTTCGCCGAGCATATTTTAAAATTAAAGGGTGTCGTTTTCGGCGCAGTTTTTGATGAATATTTTAATGTAAAGCACTCATATGCCGAAAATACGGATGATTTGGATAAAATAAGACGTTCAAAATATGTTCAAAGCGACATAGGCGGTTCTTACAGACAGGTAAAAACATTTTTGGATAACGGCAGATATGTATTATTTACCGGTACGCCGTGCCAGATAGCAGGGCTTAAAAATTATTTGCAAAAAGGCTATGAGAATCTTTATGTTTTGGATATTATATGCCACAGTGTTCCGTCTCCGAGAGTTTGGAAAATGTTTCTGGAACAAAATTTTGAAATTTCAACAATAGACAAAATAAATTTTAGAGATAAATCTTTTGGCTGGGATAAATCATATTTAAAATTTTATTTTTCTGACGGAACAGTTTGCCCGTTACATAAGAAATCCGGGAAAATTGATAATCTTTCTTATTATAAAGGTTTTTTTGCTATGTTATACTCTCGTCCAAGCTGTCATGATTGTAAATTCAGGGGCGCTAAAAAGTACAGCGATATGACAATGGCCGATTTTTGGGGAATAAAAAATGTTATGCCGGAAATGTATGATACAAAAGGAGTTTCTGCTTTAACTTTAAATTCTGAAAAAGGATATGAAATTTTTAAAGAAATAAAAAACGATGCCATTTATAAAGAGACAAATATAAAATATCTTGAACTATATAATCCTTGTTTGGTTAAATCACTAGCTCCGAATCCTAAAAGACAAGAATTTTTTAGAAATTATCAAATAGAACCGTTGAATCATCTTATAAACCGTCTTCTATATAAATCATTTTTTAAGAAATGTATTATTTATTTAAAAATGAAATATAAAATTTTAACAAATAATATACCTTAATTGATATAATTAATATTATAGTCAATATATTTTATTGAAAATATACCCTATATAATATATAATTTTATAAATGTTTTTGGAGGATATGCATGGAACTTGGTAAAGAAGTGGCAATATTAAGAAAAAATGCAGGATTTACTCAGGTTGAATTATCCAAAAAAACAAAAGTCGGTTTAAGGCTTATAAGGTATATAGAGCAGGGTGGAAACCACTTCAGGTATGATAAACTTGAAATACTTTTAAAATTTTTAGGCTATCACGTTGAAATAGTAAAAGACGCTTATATTGTAACTAAAACTGAACAAAATCCTTCCGAACAGCTCCAACTTGATATTTAATTGTAGTAATGGTAATGCTTATAATATCCGTACTTACCGTAAGAAAGACCTTTCTCTTTAAAATGCGTAATTACGGAGCCGAGAATTTTAATATTTGCTTTTTGTAATTTTGCTATTGCCAGTTTTGCAAGTTTAGAATTTGTTGTTCCGTGTTTAATAACAAACACCGATTTATTTATTACCTTGCCCCATAATAACGTATCGCTTACCGGTATTATAGCAGGACAATCAACTATTACCGTGTCATAATTCTGTTTGCACCATTTTATAAATTCCACAAGTACGGGCGTATTCAATAATTCAGAAGGATTAGGAGGTCTTATACCGGATGTCATAATATGCAGATTTTCAATTTCGCTTTCCTGTATATTTGATGAAAAATCCTGTTTTTGAGTCCAAATATTGCTTAACCCCTTATCGGTTGTTAATTTAAAAATTCTATGCAGTCTTGATCTTCTGAAATCACCGTCTATGAGCAAAACTTTTTTACCTATCTGCGCCATTGATATGGCAAGATTTGTCGCAAGATGGGTTTTGCCTTCGCCCTGAAGAGAACTTACTACAAGTATCGGAGACTTTTGATCATCCGATAAAGTGAAATTAATCATTGTTCTTATATTTCTGATTTGCTCGGACATAATATGATTGCCGGGTTTTAACATTATTTCATATTCTTTTTTCGGAGAATTGCTTTTTTCCTTTTCAAACGGAACAAACCCCAAAAAAGGCAAGTTAAGTATTTTTTCAAGATCTTCCGAATTTTTAATGCTTTTGTCTATAAATTCAATAAAAAAGACAATAATAAAAGAGATAATTAAACCGGATAATACTCCTATCAAAAGATTTATTATTTTTCTCGGTATGTAAGGAGCGTTAGGAATTGTTGCTGCGTCAATAATTCTTATATTGTTTCCGGAGAATTGTCCCGAAAGCTCTATTTTTAAACTTTCTATTATACGTTTTGTTTCTGTCGCAATTTTTGATTGTATGGATATTATTTGTTTTTTTACCGATATTACGTCGGGATGATTTTCCGTATATTTTGCGGTTAATTTTGCATAATCGCCTTGCAATGTTATTTCTCGGTTTTTAAGATTTTTTATAAAATCACTGTTTACTACCTGAGGAAGAGAATTAAGAATTTCTTCCTGGCGGCTGCTTTTCTCGGTGCTTTCCAAAGCTTTAATAACGTCCTGAGCGATTACGACTCTGTTGTTTATATTATCCGTTACAAAAGTTTTAGCGAGAGTATTGGCTATTTTTTCAGTAAGATTTTTTTCGTATGAAGATACTTCCAGATTGACAAGTCTGCTTCTGATAATGGGCTTTACTTCTATTCGTTTTTTTAATTTTAACCATCCGTTGGGATTTTTGAATTCCTGATAACTGTCAAGATTTAAAGATTTATGAACTTTTTCCAAAAGTGTTCTTGATTCCATAAGCTGGTACTGCGTTCTGTAATAATCTTCGTCGCTTGTCCATGAATCAAAAGAATTTGTCTCAATTCTTCCGGAATCTTCTCTGTCTATCATCATTAAAACCGATGATTTGTAAACGGGTTGTATTAAAATATTTGCGGTGATTGCTCCTATAAGTCCGATAACGGTGAGTACGGATATTAACCAGAAATGTTTTAAAACGATGGATATATAATAAGAAAAATCAAAAGTGTCATTTTGCACGAAATTATTTGAATTAGGAGTCATTTTATCCTCTTATCTTAAAACATGCTTTGCGGAACAAATATAACATCGTTAGGCATCAGGTTTATATCAAGCGATTTTTTGCCTTGTTTTGTAATTTGTGATATATCAACTTCTATGCTTTTTTGGATGCCGTTTTCCATTCTTAAAACTTTTACTTTAGAAGTTGCGGCGACCGAAGTAAATCCTCCGGCGGAAGTTATTGCTTCAAGAACTGTCAAAGATTTTCCGGGAGGTATAGGTATCGCCGAGGGTGTTTTTACTTCTCCCAATATATAAATTGTAGTATTGCCGTATTCTTTGATAAGCAATGAAACCTGAGGGTTTTTTATGTATTTTTTTAATTCGGCAGACAGCATTTCCTCAGCCTGTGCGACGGATTTGTCTGCAATTTTAATATTACCTACCAACGGAAAAGTTATCGTTCCTCCGCCTGATATTCTTAAAGTTCTGTCCATGCCGTTTTCCATAAACACTTTAATGTCTATCAAATCTCCGGATTGCAGAACATAATCGGCGGAACTCTTTAACTGGGCGATATTGCTTTCAACCTGTTTTGATAAACATTCATTGTAGCCGGCCGGAGTATCCGGCAAAATGTTGTTGTCATCTTTGACAATATTTTTTGCGGATGAACATGAAAATAAAAAAATAGTAAGAAATACAACATAAAAAGGCTTTAACATATCGTTTAATTATATAAAAAATAAATATTTTTGACAAACACGCTGATTTTCAGGCATTATCCGTTAATTAATCGGTAAAGATAAGAAAAATCACTGTTAAAAGGATATTTTTTTAAATTGGTTACGGTTAACTCATCCGCTTTTTTTAAATATTCCTGTTTTTTTTCATTTGCGAATAAATCCGATTTTGCGGCCTCATAATAAAAAAGTCCCAGCGCATAGGCATAACGCGGATTATCGGATAAGCCGATAGCTCGTTCATAGTTTGTTATTTTGTTTTCCAAAGATAATTTTTTTGCAAAAACCGTCATTCTCCAGGCCATTGCGTCTTTCAGCGAAAAATAAACGGTTAGAATAAATAACAGACAAAAAATAATTTTTATTACCGCAGGCAATCTGTAGTATTTAACGGTATCTTTATAAAAAGACGAAGAGGATAATAATGCCAATGAAATAAAAAATAATACGGCATTTGCAGGGATGTGCAAATGGAAATCCACAATGCATGAAACAGACATTGAAAAAACAGCGCATAAAAGGGCTATGAATTTTATTTTTTTTGCATTATCTAAAATTTTAATTTGTCGCAAGAACAAATACATGTTAAACAAAAAAAGCAGAAACAATAATATTCCCAAAGGATATCCTATCCCGACAAGCAATTCAAGCCAGTCATTATGAAGTCTTTTTGGATATTGTTCAATTTCCATGTTTAAATATTTATTTATGCTTATTGAAAAAGCGCCCATGCCTACGCCGGTCAAAGGAAAATCTTTAAGCATGTCAAAACCGGCTTTATACAGCGATAATCTTGCCTGTTCCGAAAAACCGCCGGTATGACGTTTACTGAATTTATTTATTGTTTCGGTGTTTTTATATAAATATAAAGAACTTATAAAGAACAACAGGCAGACAAATGATAATTTTATTATGCGGGTTTTGATGTTTTTTGATAAATAGAAAGAAGTTAAAAAAAGAAAAATAAATAAAGATATAAACGCGGACAGCATTGCTCCTCTTGAACGCGTGAATATTACGGAAACAAGCAGTAATGAGCACATTATTAACAAAAGGATTTTTTTGCCGGCTGAATTGTCAGAAAATTTCGGCAAAATAACGGCCAGCGCCATAAAAAAAGCCGCCGATAAAAAAGAACCTGCATTATTTCTGTTTACAAAAGGCCCGAAAGCAAAATTTATTTTATCTCCCAAAAAAAACTGAATATATTCTCCGTTTTGGGCGGATAGTCCGATAACGGCGATGATAAACGAAGATATCAGACTGAATAACAAGATTTTATTTTGATTTTCTGCGTTTTCAAAATTTTGGGTAATTATGAAAAAAATCGAGAAATAAAGAACAAAAATCATTAATTCCTGCAGCGTAAAAATAGGACATATTGATAACGGAATTAATCGTCCTTTTTCCAAAATGGTATGAAAATTTAATATTTGAACGCATGAAATTATAATAAGAACGAAAAATATGCAGCTTATTATGATCGAAGGTTTGGTAAAAGCGTATTTTTTTTTCGTTGAAAGCAAGAAGCATAATATTGCAAAGATTCCGGTTTGTAAAATAAGAAAAGACCAAGGCTCTGTTCCCGCAAAAGCAAGAGGAAGAAAAAAAATAAGGATTATAAGCAATATGTACGAAAGTTTTTTCATAAAGTATTTTAATGAGAATATAAATTTTTAAGCAGTTTTATTTCTTCGGCATAACCGTCAATTTCATTCGGCGTTTCCAGATAAAACGGCAAATTGTATAAGGCTTTATGATTTATGACTTTTTGTATGGTTTTTATTCCTAAAGCGCCTTTTCCTATTTTTTGATGTCTGTCTTTATGGCTTGCATAAGCGTTCATTGAATCGTTCAAATGAACGGCTTTTAGATATTTTAGTCCGACGATTTTGTCAAAATTGTTAATAACTCCGTCTAAATCGTTTATAATATCGTAGCCGGCATCGTGTATATGGCATGTATCTAAACATATTCCTATTTTATCTTTAAGTATTATGCGTTCAATAATCATTTTTAATTCTTCAAAAGTTCCGCCTATTTCGCTGCCTTTGCCTGACATAGTTTCAAGAAGAACAACGGTGGATTGAACCGGTTTTAAAACATCGTTGAGAAGATTTGTTATGTAATTTATTCCCGTTTCAATGCCCTGTCCGACATGGCTGCCCGGATGAAAGTCATACATATTTCCCGGAGTAAGTTCAAGACGTGCAAGATCATCAATAAATATTTTTTTTGCCAATTCTCTTACAGATTCCGTCGGAGAACAAGGATTTAATGTATAAGGGGAATGGGCGAGTATTTTTGCAAAATTATGTTCTTTTGCTGTTTTTAAAAAAACTTTGATATCCTTTCGGTCAATATCTTTTGCTTTGAATCCTCTGGGATTTCTTGTAAAAAACTGAAACGTGTTTGCGCCTATGCTCAAAGCCGTTTTCGCCATATCCGCATAACCTTTTGACGCTGAAAGATGACAGCCTATATTTAGCATTTTCTCATCCTTTTTATAATTTTTTTATTTTCCGGAGCCACCCTGTACGATTCGGTTATTTTTTGTAAAGATTTGTTAAAAGTAAAAGTATCAAGACTGTTGTTTTTTAAATATTGTAATGTTATGTCAGGATATTTTATAAAGGCCGCCGATATTGCCCATGCAGCCGCCATTTTTACATAATAACCGTCGTTTTTTATTTTATCAATTTCTTTCAAAACATCATATATGTAATCGTCTGTCAAAAAATAGCAAAGCATCATTACAATCACAAATCTGAGTTCAAATTCTTTTTTTGATTTTGAATATTTTTTTATAAAATTCCAGATTTCTTTTCTGTAGTTTTTGGTTATTTTGAGGCTGCCGCAAAAAATATCGCATACAGCCCAGTTATCTATTTTAGGCAAAAACATTTTAACTTCGCGCAGTATGCCGGCGATATCGTTTTTTAAATATCCTATAAGAATCGCCTGTATCATAATTTCTTCAAAATATTCGGGTTTTAAAGCAAGATAAACTTCAGATTTATTTTCTTTAAATATTTCTTTTGCGATTTTACGCACAAGCGGTATTTTAACGCCTATTATGTTTTGTGTTCCGGGACAAAGCGCGGAACTGAATTTTTGGTATTTTTTATCTGAAACTTTTAAAAGTTTCTTTAATATCTCATTTTTCATTTTCTAAATCCAGTAAATATTTTTTAATTTTTATTCCGCCGGAATAACCGCCTATATCGCCGTTTTTCCTTATGACTCTGTGGCACGGAATAAAAATCGGTATAGGATTGCGGCTGTTTACCGTTGCGACGGCTCTGGTATGGGTCGGTTTTGATATATTTTCTGCCAATTGTAAATATGAAATAGTTGTTCCGTATGGGATTTTTTTTAATTGATTAAGTACGGTTTGCGCATAAACGCTTACCTGCGGATCAAATTTTAAATTAAAAAATTTAATTTTTTTATTTAAATATAAATTTAACTGCTTTCCGGCATATTTGAGGGTTTTTGATTCAAAAAATAAAAAATCACTTATATTTGGGGGTTTTTTGAAATATAAATTTGTAATTTTATTATTTTTTTCGGCTATAAAAATTCTGCCTATAGGTGTTTGGTAGGAAAAAATATTCTTATCCATTGTGTTTTATATATTACAAATTTTATTCGTAGAATTTAACGCTGTTTGAATGTTTTTTAAAAAATTTAAGTATTTTAAAAACAACCGGCGTAAGTATAAGGTTGACTATAAGATAAATAAAAAAATTTGAGTTAAGTTCAATTGATTTTTTTGCAAAATCATTCGGAATCAAAAGATACAACAAGATTAAAAGAAGATGAGTCGCAATAAGACATACCGACATTATTATAATTTGCGTGGCAATTTGATCTTTATTTAAATTTCGGTTAAATTTACCCGCTATGTATCCAGCTATCGTAAGACTTAAAGCCCTGATTCCGAAAATATCCGTAGATAAAATATCCCAGGATAATCCGTATAAAAAACCGGTAAGCTGTCCTTTCATCGGGCCTTTGTTTAAAGCAACGTATACGACATACATTAAAATGAAATTTGGATAAATTGAATTGCAAACGAAGTATTTCGGTATTACAAACTGTATTATCAGAAGGACTGCATACAATAAAAACATCAAAATAATATTTATCATTTATTTTGATTCCTCTGCCGGCATTATTACGGCAACTTCATAAATTCTTTGTTTTTGCACGTACGGCAATACCAGAATTTCGGCATAATCGTCATATGGAGTTTTTGTAATCTCCGAAATTTGTCCTATCGGAATATCGCTGCTGAAAACGGAACTCAGAGGTCCCGTTACAATTTCATCGTTTATATTTAGTTTTGAAGATTGAGGAACGTGTAATAGTTTCAGATACCGCGAGTCGGTCCCTTCAATCAAACAGTCAATATCGGCGTTTTTAATTTGAACGGGTACGGCAAACAGAGAATTTGTTATCAATGCTATTTTTGCGGTTGAATCATAAACTTCCGCGGTTTTGCCTATTACGCACATTTTGTTGTCTCTCATTATCGTTACCACAGGCATATCTTTTTTTATGCCGAAGTTTTGTCCTTTGTTTATAATAAGCCATTTATACCAGTGGTCAGGTTCTCTGATTATAATGTTTGCGAATAATAATTTAGTTTTTTTCGGCGGCTGTAATGATAATATGTTTTTTAATTTGATATTTTCTTCAAGAACCGACTGATAATCGCGTAATTGTTCCGTCAATAATACGATTTGCCCGCGCAATATTATGTTTTCCTGGTAAACGCGGAAAATATTTGACATATTTGTTATAAATTTATTTGAACTTGAAAACGAATCTGAAGCAAATTGTATCCCGGGTGTTAAAAAATGATACGTTAAGTTTCTTAAAATCGTAACAGGCTGCGAAATTCTTGCAAAAATTAACATCAACGATAACAATATAAGAACGAAAAAAACCTTATTTACTGCTTTATTATCGTTATTTTTCATGATTGCCTGAAACTAAATAAGATTTCGTTTTTCAGCCAATTTGATATTATCCAATTCTTCCAGATAAATACCGGTTCCTCTTACTACGCATGTTAAAGGATCATCGGCTATATTTATAGGCAGTTCCGTTTCCTGAGCCAGCAGTTCCGGAAATCCTCTGAGAAGCGCTCCGCCGCCCGCTAAAACTATGCCTCTGTCAACCAGATCAGCCGCTAATTCCGCCGGCGTTTCCTCAAGCGTATCTTTTATAACTTCAATAATTGTTTTTACCGGTTCGGATAAAGCGGATCTTACTTCTTCTGATGTAACTAAAATCGTTTTTGGAAGCCCCGTAACCTGATCTCTTCCTTTTACTTCCATTGTCAGTTCTTCGTCCATCGGGAAAACCGATCCGATTTCCATTTTAACTACTTCCGCGGTATTTTCTCCGATGAGTAAGTTATATTTTCTTCTGAAATATTGTACTATGGCTTCATCCATCTCGTCTCCGGCTACGTCTACCGCTTTTGAAACAACCATTCCGCCCAAAGAAATCACGGCCACGTCGGTGGTGCCACCTCCGATGTCAACGATCATGCTTCCTTCCGGTTCCTGTATGGGAATACCGGCGCCGATTGCCGCCGCCATAGGCTCTTCTATAAGATAAACTTCTCTTGCTCCGGCCTGTTCGGCTGATTCTTTTACCGCTCTTCTTTCAACTTCCGTTATTCCGGAAGGAATTCCTATAACGATTCTCGGATGGAGCAAACTTTTTGATTTATTAATTTTCTTTATAAAGTAGCGGATCATTTTTTCGGTAGCCGCAAAATCCGCTATTACTCCGTTTCTAAGAGGACGTACGGCAACGATATTTGCCGGAGTTTTACCCAACATTTTTTTTGCTTCTGTTCCTATGGCGAGCACATTTTTCGTGTCTTTATCCATTGCGACGACAGAAGGTTCCGTTAAAACAACGCCCTGTCCTTTTACATAAACTAATACTGCCGCGGTTCCTAGATCAATTCCCATGTCGTTTGAAAACAATTTGAATAACCAATTAAACATTTTATACCTTCTTCAAAATAATATTTATTAACTGCCGGAATTATACAAAATATTTATAAAAAAAGATATAAAGATGTTTTATCGTTAAAAACGGCTGATTTTAAATTGACAAATTACTAATATTTTTGTATTCTTTCACACGTTCAGTATCAATGCAGTGCCGACGTAGCTCAGTTGGTAGAGCAACGGTTTTGTAAACCGTTGGTCGGAGGTTCAAGTCCTCTCGTCGGCTGATGACTTTTCTTAAGGCTGTATAAAAATTCTAAAAAAGTGAGCTTATGAAAAAAAGAGTAAGTTTCAGCCTAGGTTTTAAGTTTACGATAGCAATATCGGTAGTTATAATTCTCACATCCGTAATATTGACATGGTTTTTTGTTAAGGGGCAGACGTTGCTTCTTAAAAGTTTTGTTGAAAACAGAGCCGTTATTTTGGCCCATTCCCTTGCTACGTCAAGCGAATACGGCGTTCTTGCCCAAAGCAGAGAATTTCTTTCGCATTTAACCAAAATTACCATAAAAGAAGAAGATGTTCTGTACGCTCTTATATATGACGATAAAGGCGACGTATTGTCCGATACGACCGTATCAGACAGTTCTGTTTATAATTATTTGAACGATGCGGATAAAAAACAGTTTGATTTGACTTCGTTAAAAGAAAGCGGCACGCAGAAAAATATTATTTTTATATCCAACGTTGGTGAAATTATTGAAGTTATCGTTCCTATTTTATCATATGATTCTTCAACCGGAATCAATCCGGGCGACGACGCTAACGTAGTAGGCGTAGTGCGCGTAGGTCTTACGCTTGAAAGAATAAAATATCAGATTAAAGAAATTACAAAAAATATTCTTTTCTTGACGATAGTCGTTATTTTTGCCGGTATTATCATTTCGTCTTTCCTGATAAAAATACTGATAAAACCTATAGATTATTTAATGGTTGGAACAAATAAAATAGCAAACGGCGATTTAACTTACAGAATTCCGTTGATTTCCAGAGATGAGTTCAGAAATCTTTCAATATCTTTTAATTCAATGGCCGCCGATATTGAAGTTAAAATAAAAGAATTAAACAAAGAGAAAAAAGAACTGTTGAATCTTAAAGTCGCTTTTGAAGAAAGAAGCCAGGAGCTTGAGGAAACGCTGGATAAAGTTCAAAGCATACAGCAGGATCTTATACGTTCCGAAAAATTCGCGACTGTCGGACGTCTTGCTTCTTCTGTCGCGCACGAACTCAGAAATCCTCTGGCAAGCATTAAAAATATATCCTACTTTCTTTCAAAACTCGGAGCTTTTGCGGACGATAAATCAAGACAGATGGTTGAAATGCTGTCATCCGAAGTTTTAAGGGCAAATAAAATCATTACCGAACTTCTTGATTATTCAAAAACAAGGAAATTGAGCAAATTTGACATTGATATAGATACTTTTATTGAGAAAGCGGTACAAACCGTCACTCTTGCGGAAAATATAAAACTCGTTCTTAATCTTGAATCATTTAAAGCAATGATAGATCCCGACAGAATCACGCAGGTTCTTGTAAATTTGATTTCAAACGCCAGAGACGCAATGCCTCAAAACGGCGGAGTTATAACAGTAGCGGCGAAAAAAACAGACGAGGATTCTTTTATTATATCTGTTGAAGATAATGCGTGCGGAATAGATCCGGAATCATTAAAGCGTATATTTGAGCCGTTGTTTACCACAAAGCTGAAAGGAATAGGTTTAGGTCTTCCGATAGTAAAAGAAATCGTTGAGGCGCATAACGGACAAATTACGGTAGAAAGCACTATAAACGTCGGGACGGTATTTACAATTAAACTTCCCATAGCTTAAAGGAATATTATGAAATCGGGGAAAATAAAAATATTGATAGTTGACGACGAAGACGCTTTAAGGTTTTCTTTGGCAAGTATCTTGGAATTGGAAGGCTATGAAGTTCAGTCGGCTTCAAACGGATTTGAAGCCGTTGAAATTGCCTCAAAAGAATCATTTGATATTTTAATCTCGGATATAAGAATGCCCGGGATGACAGGTACGGAAGCTTTTCAGAAAATAAGAAAAATACAACCTAATATTATCGGCATAATGATGACGGCTTACGCTTTAAACGACCTTATTACGCAGGCTTTAAACGCCGGAGCATTTACCTGTCTGTCAAAACCTTTTGAAGTGGAAACGGTTTTGTCAACCATATCGGATGTTATATCAAGGCCTTTTGCCGTTGTTGTTGACGACGATGAACAATTGAATACGAAGTTTCTCGCATACTTGAAAAACAGCGGGTTAAATGTTGCAACCGCTCAAAAGGATGTGGAGAAAATATCGTTTATGCTGAAACACAAACCGGATGTTCTTATATTCGGATTAGACGAAGATTTCAAAGCAAGCAAATTATTGTTCCAAAATTTAAAAGATTTGATAGGCACTGTTCCTAAAGTTATAGTTGTATATGACGAATCCGACGCCGCAAATATAGACGATATTAAAAAATTGGGGATAGCCAATTTTGTGAAGAAACCTATCAACGTAAAGGATGTTTTTCTGTTTCTTGATAAAGGTAAACGAAAAATAAACGTAGCAATGATCAATATGAACGACGAAGAGTTTGTGGAATTAAAATCTCTTTTGTTAAAAGAGGGATTTAATTTATTTCAATACGGAACGGCGAATGATTTTTTTGACGAATTAAAAGATTGTTTTTTTGATGCGGTTTTGATAAATACTCCCATTGAAAAAGATGTTGCTTCTTTTCATGATAAATTGCAGCAGGAAATGCCGAATTTAGGCGCGATATACGTGCTTAATTCCAAGGCCGATATTGATACCGTCGCAAGAAAAGCGTGTTTTTATACCATAAAACCGCTGGATATTGATAAAGTAGTCAATCTGATACATCAAATAACAAAAGAATAAGAATGGAAGAAAAAAAATATACTTTTACCAAGAAAGAATTAAACGCCGAGAAATCTAAGGCAATCGGAAGATTTGCCTCGATCGCTTCCCATGATCTTAAAAATGTTTTGGGCAGTTTGCTGAATATGTCGTATTATTTCACAAAAGTCTTGAAAGTTGAAGGGGAAATGCCCAATAAAATGTTGGGTTTATTATCATCCGAGATTAAAAAACTGAATACCACCGTAACAGAACTTTTGGATATGACCAGAGTAAAACAGCTGACAAAAGAAAGCTGCGATTTGTTTGACATAGTTACGAAATCAATAGAGAATTCAAAAGCGGAAGGAATAGATTTTGAGACGGATTTAATACATGTTAAAATACACGCCGATGTTTTGAGAATGACGCAGGTTTTTTCAAATATTATCAAAAACGCAAAAGACGCAATGCAAAATAAAGGAAAAATTTCGGTTAAAATGTTTTTGAATGAAAATTTTGCGGATGTCGTGATTACCGATGAAGGCATAGGCATGGATGAAGAAACTCTTGAAAATTGTTTTGACCCTTTATTTACTACAAAAGCGACAAAAGCGGTCGGAATGGGTTTGACGGTTTCTTTACAGATTATTGAAATGCACGGCGGAAAAATAAGAATTGAAACTGAAAAAGGCAACGGCTGTTCCGTTTACATAACCCTTCCTGTCGTAAAATAAAAAAATTATTTTTTTATAAATGATATTTTGTTGCCGCTTTTTTTGACAATCCACTGTTTGTTGAGAATATAGGCGGCATCTTTCTTAGAACCGATCCATTTTATGATTCCATTTATGTGGTTTGAATCTTTTTTAACCGGCATAACATTTTTTAATATTCTGTATTTTATGACATCGTCGGAATTTGAGAAAGATTTCAGGCATACGGTTATTTGATTTTTTGATATTTTCGCATTTTTTAAAATAAAACTTGCCGTTTTTTTATCAAAATAGGCGTTTTCCCTTGCAATTATTTTTGATAGTTCAAAAAAATGTTCCGTTACAAGAGGATTTATTTTTTTCAGTTCAGGCAGTATATTTAATCTTATTTTGTTTCTAGTATAGTCCTGCGAGAAATTGGACTTGTCCGTGCAAAATTTTAATTTTTGTTTTTTTGCGTGCAATTCTATAAGGTCTCTTGAGACTGACAACAGCGGGCGTATTACGGAAATATTTTTATCCAATTTCCTTGAAACTGGAATACCCGCAAGCCCTTCGCTGCCCGTGCCTCTGATGAGCCACATTAAAATAGTTTCGGCCTGATCGTTCATATTATGAGCCGTTGCGATTTTGCCGCATTTTTCGGTTTTTGCGATATTAACGAGATGTAAATATCTTAACTGCCTGCCGGCTGTTTCAACCGATATATTATTTTTTAAAGCAAAATTTTTTGTATCCAGATTTTTTGAAATAAACCTGATATTTCTGAGTTTTGAAAATTTTTCAACCAGTTTAGTTTCTTTTACGGATTCTTTTCTGAGATTATGGTTAAAATTTACTACCGTAAGATCAATGTCCATGCTTTTTTTTAATCTGTAAAAAAGATCGGCCATGACGATTGAGTCCGCGCCTCCTGAAACGGCAAGAATTATTTTATCGCCGTTTGAGACCAGATTATTTTCTGTTATATGATTTTTAAAAATTTGCCATATTAACATAATTGTTATAATATTATACAATATACGCGATATTTTTGATATAATGAACGCTATGATATCATATGTTTGGAGTTTTAAATGAAAAATGCAATATCCGTATTAGTTGAAAATAAGTTCGGAGTTCTTGCCAGAATTTCAACATTGTTTGCCGCAAGAGGATTTAACATTGATTCTTTGGCTGTCGGAGAAACGGAAGACCCCGATATTTCAAGGATGACTATAGTCGTTGACGGCGACGAAAAAATTGTTGAACAGGTTGAAAAACAGCTTAATAAGCTTATAGACGTTATAAAAGTTTCAAATCTTTCCGGAACCGATCATATACAGAGAGATTTGGCGCTTATCAAAGTTTCGGTAAATAAGACAAACAGAGCGGAACTGATAAAAATAGTAGGTATCTTTAAAGCTAAAATCGTTGATATGACAAACACTTCAATGGTTTTGGAAATAGCCGGCGATGAAAAACAGATAGAATCGTTTATTGAAGTTTTGAAGCCTTTCCAGATAAAGGAAATGAGCAGAACCGGCGTTATAGCGATGGCAGTCAAATAATTTTGGAGGATAAGAGAATGGGATGTTCATGTTGTTGTGGAGAAAAAGAAGCAAAGATGTATTATGAAGCGGATGCAGACATCAGTTTGTTGAAAGGCAAAAAAATAGCTGTTTTGGGATACGGCAGCCAGGGGCACGCTCATTCCCAGAATTTGAGAGATTCGGGGCTTGACGTTATCATTGCGCAGAGACCCGGCGGCGATAATTATAAAAAAGCCGTTGAAGACGGCTGGAAACCGGTAAGCATAGCAGAAGCCGTAAAACAGGCAGACTGGATTCATATTCTTCTTCCGGATGAATTGCAGAGAAAACTCTGGGAAACCGAAATTAAGCCTAATCTTAAAAAAGGCGCGGTAGTAGGTTTTGCCCACGGATTTAATATAGTTTTTAAACAGATACAGGTTCCTAAAGAAAACGACGTTGTAATGATAGCGCCGAAAGGACCGGGACATCTTGTAAGAAGACAGTATGAAGAAGGCAAAGGAGTTCCTTGTCTTATAGCTGTTGAACAGAATGCAAGCGGCAAAGCTAAAGATTTGGCTCTTGCCTATGCAAAAGGTATCGGAGGAACAAGAGGCGGAGTTTTGGAAACGACTTTTAAAGAAGAAACCGAAACAGATCTTTTCGGAGAACAGGCCGTTTTATGCGGAGGTCTGGTAGAATTGGTAACTGCCGGTTTTGAAACGCTTGTAAACGCAGGTTATCAGCCTGAGATCGCTTATTTTGAATGTTTTCACGAAGTAAAACTTATAGTAGACTTGATGTTTGAAGGCGGAATAGCGAAAATGAATCACTCTATTTCCGATACGGCCGAATACGGCGAATATGTAACGGGCAAAAGAGTCATAACAGACGCGACAAAAGCCGAAATGAAAAAAGTGCTTGAAGATATTCAATCGGGCAAATTTGCTAAAAATTGGCTTAAAGAAAATGAAGACGGCAGACCTAATTTTAATAAATTCAGAGAAGAAATTGCCGCAAGAAAGATAGAAAAAGTCGGAGCAAGGCTCAGAAAAATGATGTCGTGGATTAAAAAGTAATGAAAAAAGTATTTCTGATAATCTTTGAGATAATGCTGATTGGAGCCTTATTAAGCGTTACGGTATATTATTCAATCAATAAAATAATGAGTTCTTTTGTAAGCGAAAAAGGCGAAGTTATAGTTCCGGATTTACAGGGGAAAAATCTTGCAGACAGTTTGGAAGCTTTATCCCAGTCCAAATTGGCGTTACTCAAAGAAGGGTCAGAATTTAATCAGGATGTTCCGGCAGGTATAGTAATAAGGCAGTCTCCCCAGCCGGGAATGAATGTAAAAGAAGGAAAGACTGTAAGGGTTACGGTAAGCCAGGGCGGAGAAATAGTGTATGTTCCGAATTTAGTCGGAGAAACAATACGTTCGGCTACTATATCGTTACGGTCCGTAGGTTTGATTCTCGGAGAGGTTTTAAAAAAACCTTCCGTTAATTATGAAGAATCCGTAGTTTTGGAGCAGGATCCCGTTTCGGGGTCAACGGTTGGCAAGGAAGAAACCGTAAATATTGTAGTTTCAAGCGGTAAACCGTCGGACGGTTCTTTTCTTATGGTTAACTGGGTCGGCAAATCGGCTGAAGAAGCGAAAAAATGGGCCGTTGATAACGGATTTCAGGTTGATGTTATGCCTGCAAAAACCAATCTTGCAAATCCAGGGTATGTATTTGAACAATTGCCGAAATCTGACAGTAAACTTTCGCATGACGTAAAAATTGTTTTTTATGTAGCTAACGAAAGAAGTTCCCTTATTCAGGAAGATAAAAAATTTACTTATACGGTTCCTGCGACCGGAAATACGAGTAAAAGAGTCAGGTTTATATTAGCCGACGACCGAGGGGAAAAAGATATTTTTAACGGCGTCAGAAAACCCGGCACCGTAATAAATATACCGCTGAAAGTACAGGGTAATGCAACCGTTAAAGTTTTTGTCAATAACGTTTCAACAGAAAACATAGAATTAAAATAAAATTGACGTTCAAAAGCATTATTTGAGCCGGCATTTGCCTGCCGGTAAAGAATCTTAAAGTTTTTATATTAACAATCAATAATTTTTAATTGCATAAAAGAAAGGATTTTATGAAAAAAGTAATGATAGCTCCGTCAATTTTGTCCGCTGATTTTTCAAATCTGAGACATGATATTGATATGGTTGAAAAAGCCGGCGCTGATTGGCTGCATATTGACGTTATGGACGGCCATTTTGTTCCGAATATAACTATAGGACCTCTTGTCGTAAAAAATATAAGAAAACACACTAAGTTGTTTTTTGACGTTCATTTAATGATTACAAATCCCGAAAAATATTGGGAAAATTTTAAGATTGCCGGCGCAGATGCGATTGTTTTTCATCAGGAAGTCGCATGCGATAAAGGTAAATTGCTGAAAGAAATAAAAGAATCGGGATTAAAAGCCGGAATATCAATAAAACCGAATACTCCCGTTGAAACAATTTTAGAATTGCTGCCTTTTGTTGATATAATATTGATAATGACGGTTGAACCGGGGTTCGGAGGGCAGTCTTTTATGGACGAACTTTTGCCTAAAATATCCGGTTTGCGTAAAATTATAGACGAAAATAAATATAATTGCCTGATTGAAGTGGACGGCGGAATAAATTTAGACACCGCAAAAAAATGTTTTAATGCGGGCGTTGACGTTTTGGTCAGCGGCAATTATATATTTGCGTCCGAAAATCCGGCAAAAATTTTACAAGATTTAAAATCAATAAATTAATTTATGGCATATTTATCAAAAAAATTAACGATAACATTATCCATCCTTTCGTTGTTCAGCAGCACCGTATTTTCCAGCACAGACGTTAAACAAGCCATAAATGAAGCCGAAGAGGTCATAGCCGCTGAATCTAAAGTTGACGATGTGATAAAACAGAAAATAATGGACGCCGACGAAAGTTTTCAGAAGGTTACAGATGCGTATCATAACGGAGATTATGAGCTTACAAAAGAAGAATACCAAAAATTTCTTGAAAAATTGAAAGATATAGACATAGATCCTGAAATGACGACTTTTTTATTGACTGATTTTGAAAATATACTGATAAAATTAAAAAATATCAATAATATCGGAACATGCAGAAAAGAATTCAATAAAAACAGCAATAAAAATGAAGTTTCATTGGCGTATAATCAGGATATTTTAGATAAGTGGATGAGAATATACACTTCAGGTAAAAGTAAAGAAAGAGTAAAACTCGCTCTTGAAAGAAGCGGGAAATACAGAGATATGATTTGTAAAGTTTTAAAAGAATATAATTTGCCGGAAGAGTTGCAATATTTGCCTATTGTTGAAAGTTTGTTTGATAACACTACCGTTTCAAGCGCAAAAGCCGTCGGATTATGGCAAATAATGGGGCAAAGAGCTAAATCTTTGGGATTACAGATAAATTATTGGGTTGATGAGCGCAGAGATCCCGAAAAAGCAACGAGAGCCGCGGCTAAATATCTTAAAGAACTTTTTATCCTGTTGAATGACTGGCATCTGGCGTTGGTCGCTTATAACAGAGGAGAATTCGGAATAATAAGAGATATGAAATTTTCAAACGCTTCAAGCGTTGAAGAAATGAAAGAAAGAAGCGCGACTCCCAAAGAAACCCAGAATTATGTTCCGCAGTTTATAGTAGCCGTAAAAATAGGAAAAAATCCGTCAGAATACGGTTTTGAAAATCTTGAGTATGAAACTCCGTTAGAGTATGATACCGTTGTTCTTAATAAAGTCGTTGATTTAAAAGTCGTGGCAAAGTGCGCAAACACGACTGTTGAAACGATAAAGGAATTGAATCCTTCCATTATGGCATGGTGCACGCCTCACGGATATAACAATTTTGAATTAAAAATTCCGGCAGGAACAAAAGATATATTTTTGGACAATATCGCAAAAGAAAAAGAATTAAATCCAAGTCCCGGATTTATAAAACATAAGGTTAAAAAAGGCGAGTGGCTTGAATTAATAGCCCAAAAATATAAAACTTCGGTTAAAGAAATAAAAAATGACAATCCCAAATTAAAGAAGAAAAAACATATATATTCAGGGCAGATAATTGTTGTAAGACCCGGCAGAAATTATTATAACGGGAAATAATATTTCTTTTATAATATTTTGTAAAATTATATAATTTTTTTGAGGTTTTATGAGAATAGTCATTAAAATAGGCACAAGCACTTTAACCGATAAATCCGGCAAACTTAATAACGAATACATATCCGTATTTGCAAAAGAGATCGCCGCAATTAAAAAACAAAAAAAAGTTGATATTATTATTGTCAGTTCCGGCGCTATAGGCGCGGGGCTTGGTTATTTGAATCTATCAAAAAGACCGTCTAATTTAAGGGAAAAACAGGCTCTTGCTTCAGTAGGACAGCCTCTAATAATGCAGGCTTACAGGCAGGCTTTTGAACCGCTCGGCATGGCTGTGGCGCAAATTCTTTTAACGAGATATGATTTTGACGACAGAGAAAGATACATCAATATAAGAAATTCAATAGAAGAACTGCTGAAAAAAAATATAGTACCGGTTATAAATGAAAATGACTCAATCGCCGTTCATGAAATAAATTTCGGCGATAACGATACTCTCAGCGCTCTTGTTGCGGTTGCGACTCAGTCTGATATGCTTTTTATACTCACGGATGTTGACGGATTATATGAGGGTATACCCGGAAAATCTGCAATTATAAAACAAATTAAAAAAATAACGCCCGAACTATTACAAATAGCGACGTCTGATTCGGGCAGCGGAAAGGGAACAGGCGGTATGCACACTAAGCTTACCGCGGCGGAAATAGCTTCAAGTTCCGGAGTTAAAACTTTTATTACAAACGGTAAAAAATTGAATCTTATAATGGACGCCGTTTTGGGGCAGTCTGTGGGCACCGAAATTTTACCGAATAAAGTTTTGAAATCCAGAAAATCATGGATTGCTTTCGGCAAAAAAACGTACGGAAGCGTTACGGTTGACGCAAATGCCGCAATCGCAATTACCGAAAAACAAAAAAGCCTTCTTTCTTCCGGTATAATTTCAGTATCGGGCAATTTCAGAAGAGGCGATGCGGTTGCAATTTTTGATAAGAAAAACAAAAAGGAAATAGCAAGAGGTTTATCAAATTATGATTCGGAAGATTTATTGAAAATTATGGGAAAATCTTCGGATGAAATAAGAAAACTTTATCCTTATCTCAACTGCGAGGAAACAGTTCATAAAGATAATCTGGTTATAATAAAATAAAATTATGAAATTAACGGAAAAACTTTTTAAGAAACAGTGCGTTTATAAAGGCAAAGCGGTGGATATGCATAATGACATAGTCATATTGCCGAACAATGAAAAAGCCACAAGAGAATATCTCGGACATCCCGGAGCAGTTGCCGTTGTTCCGTTTATAAATAAAACGGATATCGTTTTTGTAAGACAGTTCAGATATCCCGTCAATGAAATAACTTACGAAATACCGGCGGGCAAACTTGATAAAAATGAAAAACCTTTAAAATGCGTTAACAGAGAACTCGAGGAAGAAACGGGTTTTAAAGCAAAAAAAATTGAAAAACTTCTTTCTTTTTGGCCTACTCCCGCTTTTTCAAACGAAGTGTTGCATATTTTTAAAGCTGTTGATTTGGCAAAGGGGACAATTAATCCCGACGAAGACGAGTTTATAAATACGGTTATTATTCCGTATAAAAAAGCGATTGAAATGATTAAAAATGGTAAAATAAAAGATTCCAAAACAATTATAGCTTTAACATACCTTTCAGTAAAATAAGCAATAATCGTCCGGAAAACCACTGTTGACAAATTTTTCAAACTTGTTATATAATTAGCACCCAATAATTAAGAGTGCTTAAAAAGACTTGACAAAATTCCGTACTTAGTGTATAATTGGCAATCAATTGGCGCGAGTGCCAATAAAAATATTATAAAAAGTAAAAAATAGGAGGAGTCGAAAAATGAAAATCAGACCGTTGGGAGACAGAATCATTGTTAAAGTTGAAGAACCTAAGGAAAAGAAAGTAGGCGGAATTATTATTCCTGATACGGTAAAAGAAAAACCTCAGGAAGGCGCCGTTGTAGCTGTAGGAAAAGGTAAAACCGACAAAGACGGCAAGGTTATAGCTATGGATATTAAAGTCGGAGATAAAGTTCTTTACGGAAAATATGCCGGGACAGAAATAAAAATAGAAAATGTTGATTATTTGATAATGTCTCAGGAAGACGTATTGGGGATACTTGAATAATTTGGTTTTTAAATAAAATATACGGAGGAAAGAAGTTATGGCTAAACAATTAGTTTATTCGGATGATGCTAGAAAAGCTATGAAGGCAGGCGTTGATAAACTTGCCAATGCTGTAAAAGTTACGCTCGGACCAAAAGGAAGATTCGTTGTTCTTGACAAAAAATTCGGTTCGCCTACCGTTACAAACGACGGCGTAACCATTGCAAAAGAAATTGAATTGGAAGAACCGTTTGAAAATATGGGAGCCCAGCTTGTTAAAGAAGTCGCTTCTAAAACAAATGATGTTGCCGGCGACGGAACGACAACGGCAACCGTTCTTGCGCAAACTATGATAAACGAAGGATTGAGAAACATCACTGCAGGCGCAAACGCAAACCATATTAAAGCCGGTATTGATAAAGCCGTTGCGGCAGTCATAGCAGAAATTAAAAAAGTATCAAAAAAAGTAAACAATAAAGAAGAAATTGCGCAGATAGCTTCTATTTCTGCAAGCGATAAAGAAATCGGAGATTTGATCGCCGACGCTATGGACAAAGTCGGAAAAGACGGAGTTATTACCGTTGAAGAAGGAAAGTCTGCCGATACGACATTAGACGTTGTTGAAGGTATGCAGTTTGACAGAGGATATACTTCTCCTTATTTTGTTACCGACGCAGAAAGAATGGAAGCTGTTTTGGAAGAACCTTATATAATAATTACCGATAAGAAAATTTCTTCAATGCAGGAAATTCTTCCGTTGCTTGAAAAAGTCGTTCAGACGGGAAAAGGTTTTATAATTATAGCCGAAGATATTGAAGGCGAAGCTTTGGCGACGCTTGTCGTAAATAAAATAAGAGGAACTTTGAAAGTTATCGCGGTTAAGGCTCCGGGATTCGGAGACAGAAGAAAAGAAATGCTTCAGGATATAGCAATTCTTACCGGCGGAACGGTAATATCGGAAGAAACAGGTTTGAAATTAGACGCAGCTACAATCGATATGCTCGGCCAGGCAAAAAGAGTAGTAGTAGATAAGGAAAATACGACTATAGTTTCGGGTCACGGCGAAAAAGCAGATATTGATAAAAGAATTTCGCAGATCAGAAAACAGATAGAAGAAACTAAATCCGATTATGATAAAGAAAAACTTCAGGAAAGGCTTGCAAAACTTGTAGGCGGAGTTGCGGTTATTAATGTAGGCGCGGCGACTGAAACCGAAATGAAAACAAAGAAATTTAAAGTTGAAGACGCGATGAATGCCACAAGAGCAGGCGTTGAAGAAGGAATAGTTGCCGGCGGCGGAGTAGCTCTTCTTAAAGCGCAGGCAGTTCTTGAAAAAATGAAAAGCGATGACGTAGATGAACAGACAGGCATCAATATTGTAAAACAAACTTTGGAAGGTCCGATAAGACAGATAATTACAAATGCAGGTATTGAAGCATCTGTAATAGTTGATAAGATTAAAAACAGCAAAGAACTATCTTACGGATACAATGCTGACAGTAATGAATTTGTAGATATGATAAAAGCAGGTATCGTAGATCCGGCTAAAGTCGTAAGAACAGCTTTACAGAATGCGGCTTCAATTGCAGGACTTATCCTTACGACTGAAACTTTGGTAACGGATATTCCTGAAAAGGAAAAGGCGCCGATGATGCCTCCTATGGGCGGCGGCGGAATGCCACCGATGTATTAAACTTGTAAAGTTTAAAATAAACGTAACACAAAACAGCCCGTTTTATATAAGACGGGCTGTTTTTTTGTTGCCAAATAAATTGTATAATATCACAACGGCTGTAAATATGTTTTTACGGAGATAAAATGGAGAAGATAAATAACATAAGAAAAAAAATAAACGTTATTGATAAAAAAATTCTTCAGCTGCTTAACGAAAGGGCAAAAGAAACGGTAGAGATAGGAAAATTAAAAAATTCTTCGGGAAAAGCCGTTTATGTTCCCAGCCGTGAAGCTGATATACTGAATTCTCTTTATAAAACGAATAACGGACCTTTGTCGCGCGAACAGGTAAATAATATATTTAAAGAAATTATAAGCTCATGCAGAAGCCTGGAATCAAAAATAAGAATATCATATCTCGGGCCGCAGGGAACTTTTTCACATCAGGCGGCAGTAAAAAAATTCGGATTAAGCGCCGAATATATTCCGTGCGAGACTATAACCGACGTTATACTTGCGGTTGAAAAAAATACCGCAGATTTTGCGGTTATTCCGGTTGAAAATTCTACAGAAGGGTCAGTCAATATGTCGCTTGATATGCTTGTTGATACAAATCTTAATGTTGTAAGCGAAATTAATTTAAAAGTTCAGCAGTGTCTTTTGTCAAAATATAAAATGGCGGATATAAAAACTGTTTATTCGCACCAGCAGCCGCTTGCGCAATGCGGAATGTGGCTGAGAAAAAATCTGCCCAACGCAAAAATAATTGCGGTTAATTCCACGGCAGAAGCTTCAATGCTTGCGTGTAAAAATAAAAATTCAGCCGCAATAGCTTCTCAAGTCGCATCTGAAATTTATGATTTGGACATAATTTCCAAATCTATTGAAGACAGCAGAAATAACTGGACAAGATTTTTTGTTTTGGGCGGCATAACCACATCCCAGTCTAAAAAAGACAAGACAAGCATAATATTTACCATTAAAGACAAAGTAAGCACCCTTTACCATATACTTTCTATTTTCAGCAAAGCGGGCGTTAATCTTACGAAAGTTGAGTCAAGACCTACTAAAAAAAGAGCATGGGAATACGTATTTTTCATAGATTTTAACGGACATATAAACGATAAAAAAATAACAAAAGTTTTAGATAAAGTAAAAAATAACACTTTGTTTCTTAAAGTGCTTGGTTCTTATCCCCAGGCCGCTGACTGACAAAGCATTGCAAAAAGGAGCAGCAAATGGAAAATTTTAGTGTATGCAAACTTGTAAGGAAAAACTGCCTTGCATTTGAACCTTACGTAGCGGGAAAGCCGATTGAAACCTTAAAACGGGAACTGGGATTAAAACATATAATCAAAATAGCTTCAAATGAAAATCCTCTCGGACCTTCAAAAAAGGCTGTTGCGGCAATTAAGAATATTGTCGAAAAAGTTTATTTCTATCCCGATTTTAATTCAACGGATCTTAAAAATGCGATAGCCTCTAAATTTAAAGTTAATCCGAAAACCGTTCTTGTCGGCGCGGGATCCGACGAACTTATAGAAATAATCGGAAAGCTTTTCTTTACATCTGCGGATGAAATAGTTATTTCAAAACACGCTTTTGTAAGATACAAAATGGCAGTCCAGCTGATGGCTTCAAAAAGCGTGATAGTTCCCATGAAAAACGGGCTTACGCACGATTTAAACGCCATGCTTAAAGCGTGCAATAAAAATACAAAAGCCGTATTTATAGCAAACCCGAATAACCCGACTGGGACTTATGTCACCTCAAAAGAAATAGAAACGTTTTTACAAAAACTGCCTAAAAATAAATACGGAATGAAACCCCTTGTCGTAATAGACGAGGCTTATTACGAGTATGCGAGTTTCAAAAAAGATTATCCGCAGACTTTAAAATATCTTGCTAAAAATCCGAATTTAATTATTTTAAGAACTTTTTCAAAGATTTATGCTCTTGCAGGCGCCAGAGTCGGATACGGCTTTACAAGCGAAGGCGTTGCAGATTATATTGAGAGAATAAGACCGCCTTTTAATCTGAATATATTTGCGCAGGCCGGCGCCATAGCAAGTTTAAAGGATGACAGCCAGGTAAAAAGAAGTCTTTCGCATATCCGCAAAGAAATGAAGTTTGTGACAGACGGTCTTAAAAAAATGAAAATCCCGTTTATAGATTCAGTCGCCAATTTTGTTTTGTTTTCAGTAGCTCCTTTAAGCGGCACTGATATTTTTAAAAAGCTTTTAAGAGAAGGCGTAATAGTAAGAGCAATGGCTGAATACGACTTGGACGGATATATAAGAGTAACGATAGGAACAAGAGCCGAGAATCAGCTGTTTTTAAATAAACTTAAAAAAGTTCTCGGTAAATAAGGATTATGCTTAAAATTATAGGCGGAACGGCAAGAGGAAGGCAGTTAAAAACACTGCCTCATGACGATGCTTCAATAAGACCGATGCTCGGCATGATGAAAAAATCAGTTTTTGACATTATAACTCCAAGAATTCCGGGAAGTTTGTTTTTGGATTTATACGCAGGAGTCGGCTCTGTCGGTATTGAAGCCCTTTCAAGAGGAGCAGACAGAGTAGTTTTTGTAGAAATAAGCGATAAATCGATATCGCTTGTAAAACATAATTTAAATATGCTCGGATTTGAAAATAAAGCAGATATAGTAAAAAGCGACGTCTTAAAGAGTTTTCATAAAATACAAAACAAATACGATATAATATTTTTAGGGCCTCCTTACAAAGATATGGGTAAAAACGCTTTGGCTCTTACATATCCGACATTACAAAACATAGCTCTTTTTTCGCTTCTTAAAAGCGACGGCATCATAATTTCACAGAGGCATGTTAAAGAGCCTGTAAATCCTGTCGCGGGGCTTATAAATTTCAGAAATGAAAAGTACGGCGATACTATGATTTCTTTTTATAAAATTTAATACGGCGTTATCAAAATGAGAGATAATACTTTTAAAATCAGTTATTCAAGAATAAACGCGTATTTATTTTGTCCGCAGAAATATAAACTTGTATATTTAGACAATCAATATATTCCTTTGAATGCCGACATATCATTCGGATTATCCGTTCACAAAATACTGGAACATTATTATAAAGCCGGAATTTATACTTATGAATCTCTCACGGACAGTTTTAATTTAAACTGGGAAAGTTCCGGATATCAGACGCCGCAGGACGTTTACGTATATTATCTCAGAGCGCAAAAACTGCTTAAAGATTTTTGGGAAACTTTCGGCAGGCATAAACCGAAGAATATTTTGACCGAAAAACGATTTGAGACAAATATAGGACAATATCAGTTTATAGGCATTATTGACAGAATAGACGAATATGAGGACGGGACAAGAGAGCTTGTTGATTATAAAACGCATAAAACGATGTGGTCTCAGCAGGCCGTAGACAACGATCTGCAGCTTAGTCTTTACTGCTATGCCTGCAAAACGGCTCTTAGTTTTGTGCCTGAAAAGATAGCGATATACTTTCTTTCGCATAATACAAAAATATATACTCAAAGAGATGAAGATAAAATAAAGCAGGCCGTTGATTTATCATTAAACGTATCGGACAAAATAACGGCGGAAGAATTTACGCCGGATATTTCAAAGTGTAAAATATGCGATTTTAGAAACAGCTGCATTTATTCGTCTGCAAAGGACAAAGAGGGGAAGAAATGAAAAAAATTACCGTTGTTAAATTCGGCGGAAGCCTCACAAAAAATAAAGACGCGCAGAAAAAATTTATCAGAGAGCTTGCCGGCCTTTCAAAAAAAGAAAATATAATTCTTGTGCACGGCGGCGGTCCTGAAATAAACATGCTTCTTGAAAAACTTTCAATAGAGTCAAAGTTTGTAAACGGTCTCAGATACACCGATGAAAAAACTCTTGAAGTCGTTGAAATGGCTTTAAGCGGAAAAGTAAACAAAATGCTTGCCGCAGAGCTTATCAGAAACGGCGTTTCAGCAGTCGGAATATCGGCAAAAGACGGTTCAACTGCAGTATGTTCCGTTATGAAAGAACTGGGTTTTGTAGGAAATCCGGTTAAAATAAATAAGAAACTTCTTGAAGTTTTGATGAAAAACGGTTTTTTACCTGTCGTATCTTCCGTGGGGATTGATAAAAACGCAAACGCCGTCAATGTAAACGCCGATTCTCTGGCAACCGCAATAGCAGTTGCTTTTAAGGCCGAAAAATTGGTTTTTCTGACGGATGTTCCGGGAGTTCTTGATCTTGCAAAAAAAACAATAAAAGAAATCAAAATTAAAAATATAGACGGACTTATCAAAACAAACGTCATAACCGGCGGCATGATACCTAAAATAAACGGCTGCCAATCTGCAATTTTAAAAGGCGTAAAAAACGTATTTATAATAGACGGCGCAAGCGGTATAAAAAAAATGAAAGGGACTGTAATTAAAAAGTGAATCTAAAAGAAAAAATTCCCAATGATTATAAAAATATCATAAATAAAATAACAAAGGCCGCTTCTCTGGGCGGATATACGGTTTATGCCGTAGGCGGTTTTGTAAGAGATATGGTAATGTCGCGCATGCCCAATGATTTGGATATAATGGTTGAAAAAGAAAACGGCGGTATAGAATTTTCAAAATTTCTTTCAAAAGAACTTAAAATTTCAGAACCCGTTATTTTTGAGAGATTCGGAACGGCAAAACTGTCAATAGACGGCAGAGAGATAGAATTTATAATGCCAAGAAAAGAATATTATGACGAAAACTCAAGAAATCCGGATACCGAAATAGGAAGCCTTATGCAGGACGCTTTAAGAAGAGATTTTACCGTAAACGCTCTTTTTTTACGCCTTAACGATATGGAGCTTGTAGATTTGCTAAACGCAGGTTTAAAAGATATAGAAAATAAAATTATAAGAGTAACGGATTCTTCTGCGGCCGATATAATTTTCAGCCAGGATCCTTTAAGAATTTTAAGGGCAGTAAGGCAGAGCTGCCAGCTCGGATTTAAAATTGAAGAACAGACTTACGCAAGCATGAAAAAAAACGCATTTCGTATTAAAATAGTTTCGCCTGAAAGAATCAGAGATGAAGTAAACAAAATGCTTGAATGTCAAAATATTTCACAGGCATTTAAAATGCTTGACGAATTAAAACTTCTTGAATTTATTTTACCCGGAGTTGAAAAACAAAAATTTTATCATTCTTTCTCAGACATAATGTTTGAACAAGAAAAAATAACAGTTATTTTGGCTTTTCTGCTTGCCGGAGAAAAAAAAGCGGAAACAGTTTTAACGGGATTAAAATATCCTAAAGATTTTATAAAAAAAGTTCTTTCAGCCGCGGAAGGATATGAATATTTAAAATTATACGGCGCTAAACTTTCAGACAGTCTGATAAGAAAATTTGAAAAAAAATACAGGACGTTGTTTGGATTAATTAAGGATTTATGTTTTTTAGCCGATCAAAAACAGTTTGAAAATTTATTTAAAAAAATAAACGAAATGTCTTTGAAAAATGAGCTTATTCCCGAACGTGAAATGTTTAGCGGCGAAGAACTTATGGCTATATTTAAAAAGCCTTCGGGCAAATGGATAGCCGAAACCAAAATTTATGTTGAAGATCTGCTGTGCGATAACCCGAAAATAACAAAAGAAGAGACGCTTAAAAAGATAAAATTACGGTTGAAAAAACAGAGCTTATAGTGCTATAATTAGGGGGTATTATGAACGACGATGGAATAAACAATCAGCAACAACAGGACGACGGCGAACAGAAAAAACCCGAAAATTATGATGTTGCCGGTCTTCTTATCGGAGGAGGAGCCGGAATGCTTTTCGGTTTTACCGGAGTTATGGATTTTTTAATGAGCATAATCGCCGGAATGTTTTTGGGGCTTGTGATCGGCACATTTATAAAAAAATAAATTTATCGGAGTAAAGTTTTGGCTATTGATTATAAAAAATATATTCAAACGTTTGTATTTAAGATAGTTGAAGATATAGAATTTCATCCCGAAAAATATCAGATCCAGTTTCAAAAAATTATTTCAAAATCAGAGCAGAAAGAGCTGGAAAAATTAATATCCCAGTATTCCTCAAATATTTTGTACAACACAACAAATGCCTCCGCCTATTACAACAGAGGACTGGTTTATCACAAACAATCGTCATATAAACAGGCTTTGGAAGATTTTTCAAAAGCGATAGAACTTGATAAAAATTTTACGTTTGCTTATATAGCCAGAGGCGAAACTTACAGTTTGCTTAAAAAATTTGATCAGGCAAATGCGGATTTCACAAAAGCCAATGAACTTAACCCCCAGAATTCAAGCGTATATACAAGTTTCGGAAATCTAAGCAGAATACAGAATGATTTTGAAAAAGCAACGGATTACTATAACAAGGCCATAAAATTAAACGATTCAAACGAATCCGCTTTTTACGGCAGAGCCATGTCATACAGATCTTTGTTTAATTATAAAAAAGCCATAGAAGATTTTAACAGGGCGGTTGATCTTAACCCGAACGATAATTATGCGTTTTCAAACAGGGCGGTTACTTACAGCAACATGGGAGACGTGGATAAGGCAATTGATGATTTTAACAAAGCTTTGGAACTTGAGCCTCAGGATATATTTGCGTTAAACGGAAGAGGAATAGCATACAGAAAGAGGCTTGACGAAGAATCGGCCGAAAAAGATTTTAAATATGCGCTTGAGCTTATGCCTGAGGATTCGTACGCTTATTACAATCTTGCCAATTTATACAGAGAACAAGGCAATGACGCCAAAGCTTTAAAATTATATTCGCAGGCTATAGAAACTAATTATTTGTTTGTTTTGCCTTACATAGCCAGAGCCGGAATGTTTCTAATGCAGGAAAATGTTAAGAAAGCGGCCGAAGATATTTATCAGGTTATTGATATAATGCCTAACGGGTTTGCAGCCTACATGATTGACGGTTTTATCAAGTTTTTACAGGAAAATTACGAAGGCGCGTTTGCAAGTTTTAAAAAAGCGGATGAATTGAGCGTAACTGAAATGCCGGAAATAATTTATGCCTGCGGAATATGTTTTTACAAACAGGAAAAATACAAACAGGCCGAAGAATATTTTGATAAAGCTCTCGGATCGGGGTTTGACATTCCCGAATTATTATATACAAAAGGCGTATGCCTGCTTAAAGAAAATAAATACGAACAGGCAATTAATGATTTTACTTTGGTTTTAGATAAAAAAAAGACGTTTGCGGAAGCAAATTATAACAGAGCGCTTGCATTTATAAAAGTTGAAAAATTTAATAATGCCGTTGAAGATTTAAGAAAATGCATAGAACAAAAATATAATCTGTACGAGTCTCATTATTATTACGGTTTATGTAATTTGAAACTTAAAATTTATGATGAGGCGCTGGCTAATTTTCAAACTGCCGTTAAAGGCGGTTTAAAAAATAAAGATATTTTAAAAAACAGGGCGTACGTTCTAAGCAGACTCGGACTGTATGAAAAAGCGGTTGGAGATTACAATGAAGTTTTGTTATCGGACAGCGCGGATTTATCGGTTCATATTGATAAGGCAAAAGCTTTAATCAGCCTTCAGCAGAACGACCAGGCTTTAAAAACGGTAGATTATGTTTTGATGAAAGAATCATCAAATATGGACGCTGTTTTTTTGAAAGCGAAACTCAAATTTATTATGCAGGATTATCAGGAAGCCGCGGACTTATCGTCAAAATATCTTGCGGCCAATCCTAAAAATCTTGAAGTTTTATCAATCCGCGCAGCATCTTATGAAAAATTTAACGAGTTGGAAAAGGCCAATGCCGATTATACGGAGATGATTTCCGTTGATCCGAAAGATGTTAATTTATACGTTAAAAGAATAGCTTTATATGTGCGTATGGGGCGTTATGACGATGCTTTAGCCGATATTTCATTTGTTTTACAGACCGATGATCAATGCGTGGAAGCGTATTGCTATAAAGCGTTGATTAACAGAGAAAAAGGCGATTTTCTAAACGCTATAAAAAGTTACGATAATGCTATCGCCGCGCTTGTCAAATCCAATAAAATAAGCGACATCAATATCGGTTTAATTGAATCAACGCAATATATTTTAAACTATGAAATTAAGTTAAAACAGGAACTGGAGAATAAGATAAAATCTGAAATTAATACCGAAAACGTAAAAATTGAAAATAATAATGTTAAAAAAAATGTTTCGGATAATGAAGTAAAAGAAGAACGTATCGCACATGATAATACGGCTGCCGATAATAAGAAATACGAATCAGTTGAAGTTTATGATAAAGAAATTTTAACGGAAAATATTAAAAAACCCCAAGAAATAACATCTCCTGAAAATGAAATCAAAAATCCCGAACCTGAAACAAAACAGCAGGAACAGACGCCTGTATCCGCGCCTGATAGTTTTAAAAATACTGAACAGGCTGATAATGCCGCGGCAAACGACAAAAATAACTGGCAGGCATACGAGAAAAAAGCAAAATTGCATTTTTCTGAAGGGAATTTCAGAGAGGCGGCTGATGATTACGCATCTGCCGGCAATCTTTTCGGCGGCGATAACATTGATTTATTGAAAGGAGAAGCGGATTCTTTATACGGATTAAAAGATTTCAGTGGAGCATTAAGGGTTTATCATCAGATTATAAAAAAAGATCCGGTTAATTTTGACGTAACTTTAAAAATAGCGTTTATTTATGAGATTCTCGGAGAAGAAAAAAAATATTTTGAATATATAACCGAAGCGGTGGAATTAAAACCGGGCAGTAAACAGGCCAATCTTTCAAAGGCCGATTATCTTATCAAACAAGCAAAATACGAAGAGGCGCACGATTTAATTAAAAATTTGATGATGTTAAATCCGGACGATGACGTTAAATTTGTTTTTGCGTCAATATTATTCAATATGGGTGAGTATGCAAAATGTATAGAAGTAATGATGCAAATACGCAGTAACGATAAAAAACAGGAAAAGCTATTTTATTATTATCTGGGCGTAAGTTATTTTGAAGTGCAGAATTATGAAAAAGCCAATCTGAATTTGGAAAAGGCCGCCGAAGCCGATCCCGAAAACAAAAAAACATATTATTATACGGCTCAGTCTCTTTTTGATTATGCAAGATATTATGAAGATGACAATAAAGATTATTATTTAAAAGCGTTGGAAAATCTGAAAAAAGCCCAAGATGTTTCAAACGATTACAAGTATGTATGGCTCAGGGCAAAAATATATGCGAAATTAAATGATTATCAGAACGCTTCTCTTGATTTTGAAACCGCTGTAAAAATGAACCCTTCCGACCAGAATCTGCTTTCGGATAAATTAAAATTTGTTAAAGAGGACGTTAAAGTTCCTGAAATCCCGGAAAAATCCGTAAAAGCTGAAAATGACGGCGATATTCTTGTCGAACAGAAAACGGTTGCAAAACCGGAACAGAAAAAAATAGATTTGCTCGGTTCAAACGTGCTTTTAAACAGAGGCAATATTAATTTCAAAAATAACAAATATCAGGAAGCTTTGGAAGATTTTTCAAAAGCTATTGATTTAAATTCTTCAAATTCGCAGATTTATCTCGCAAGAGCCGGCGTTTATCTTGTTTTAAAAGACATTGCGCTTGCGCTTGAAGATTTAAATAAGGCTTTGGAGCTTTCTCCGGATTCTCATATTATTAATTGCAAAATAGCCGACGTATACTCCATTCAGAATAATTATGAAAAAGCTGAACATTATTATAAAAAATCAATAGAATTAAAACCTAAAAGCGCGCTTGCGTATTTGGGATACGCCCAATTATGCGAAAAACACAACCGTAAAGAAAAAGCCATTGAAAATTATTCCGCCGCCGCAAAACTTGACATTAAAGTGGCAAAAGAATGTAATTCAAAAATTGCCCAGTTAAAAACATGAAAATAATATACGTTGTATTTTTTACATTTTTTATTTCATTAAATTTGATTGCGCAAAATGCGTTAAGTTTCGGTTATTCAAAAGATACTCTTATAGAAGCGGCTAAAAACGCCGATTACGATCTGCTCGTAAAGTGCATGCGGGCAAAAATCAATCCGGACTCTAAAGATCAAAACGATAATTCCGCTTTGATACTTGCCATAAATAAAGGATTTTCAAAAGGAGCGGAATTATTAATTAAAAACGGAGCAAACGTAAACGTTTCTTACAGCAGAGGCGGAATGAATTCTCTTATGCTTGCCATAAATAAAAATATGGAATCAACAGCCGAACTTCTTATGGATTACGGAGCGGATTTTAATTCGCATTTAAACAGCAACGGATTAACTCCCCTTATGATGGCGGCCGAAAAAGGCATGACCGAAATTGTAAAATATATGATCAGATACGGCGTAGATATAAATGCAAAAACAAACGACGGAATTACGGCTTCCACGTTGGCTATGCGGGCCGGTAATTTTGAAATTGTAAAAATTTTAAATAAGGCGGGCGCCGTTCCGGGAACTCTAACGGAAGCCGTGATAACCTCCGATATACGTTTGGCGTCAAAATTTATAGGATACGGCGCGGATATAAACGAAAAGAGCGCTTTTGACAAAACACCCGTTGCAATTGCTTTTGATCACGGTAATTTTGATATGGCCTTTCTTCTTCTTTCTCATCAGGCGGATGTTAATATTGCGGATTCAAGCAATATGACTCCGCTTATGTCGGCCTGTTTATCAAATAACATAGAACTTGTCAAACTTGCTTTGATTAATAACGCGGATGTTAATATTCAGGATATAAACGGAGTTTCGGCTTTAATGTATGCGGTTTATAAATCAAATGAAAAAATTGTTGAAGAATTAATTAAAAACGGGGCAAACGTAAATGTTGTTGATAACAATAACGTTACTCCTCTTGCCGTAGCCGTTAATAAAAGGAACGTTAAAATTGCGGATATGCTTATACAAAAAGGCGCTTATATTAACGAAAAACAGAACAACAACGACAGATATCTTAATATGGCGGTTAACGTAAATGATATTCAGATGGTTTTATTTTTAATCAGTAAAGGAGCCAGAGTTAACGCAAGAGACGCGGACGGCGTTACGCCTCTTATGATCGCAAGTTCAAAAGGTTATTACGATATAGTTAAAATATTAATAAAAAATAAAGCGAAAGCAAGAATTAAAGATAATAAAGGACTGACTGCGTTGGATTATGCAAGAAACAGCGGGAATTTGGAATTAATTAAATTTCTTGAATACGTGTTAAACGTTATAGAGAATAAATAAAATGACAAAAAATATAATTGAAAAAATATTTAAAGACGCCGAAGTAATAAATGACGTAAAATTTTTAAAAAATTTGGATTTTTTTAAAAATTTCGGCGATAAACAGTTAAACAGGGTTATTCAAATAATATACAAAAAAAATTATATGAAAGGGGAAGTTTTGTATAACTGCGGAGAAGAGGCGAAAATGTTTTTTATTTTGAAATACGGTAAGGCCGAACTTGACTGCGCCGGAAAAAATATAAGCGTGCAATCAGGAAAGTTCATAAATTCGGACAATATTTCAACTCAGCAGTTTTATACGTCTCAGGCAAGAGCATCAGAAGACAGTCTTGTTTATATAATATACAAGCAGGAATTTGAAGAGTTATTTGCAAAAAGAATCATAGATTCCGATATGTTAAAAAAAATATTTGAAAAGGTAAGAAATGTTTTCAAAAAACAGTCCCGTAACTAAAAATTTTATTATTGTTCTTATTTTTACGGCTTCGGCATTATTTTTTTTGTATTTGTGCAGGGCTATTTTATTTCCTTTTATAATATCCGTTTTTCTTGCATATTTGTTTGCTCCTTTGGTAAACAAAATAATGCTTTTTGGACTTAAAAGATGGGTTGCCGTGGTAATTTTAACTTTTATTTTTGCCGCAGTCGTTGCCGTAACGGTTATAAAAATAGCGCCGATTATATACGGGGAAATAAACGTGCTTGCCGATAATTTTCCTTCATATTCCGAAAAAGTTAAAAATTATGTCTCTTCTTTAAGCGTTAAAATATCCGGATATGTCCCTGTTGACAATCAAAATTATATAGTTGGAAAAATAAAAGAACAGTCGGGTGAAATGGCGGCAAGTGCCGTAAATGAAATAACGTATCTTATAAAAAAACTTTTTTCTTTTATATATATCATAGTTTTTTTGCCCGTTCTTACTTTCTTTATGCTTCTTGAGTTTGATAATATAAAAAAATTTCTTATAGACATAGTGCCGGCAAAGTATACCGAAACGGTAATATCTGTTTACTACGAGGCGGGTTCCGTATTGTCAAAGTATATAAGAGGCCAGATTATTGAAGTAATATTCGTCGGCACGTTAACTATAGCTGGTTTGAGTATTCTCGGCGTAAATTATGCTTTTATTATCGGAATAGTCGCCGGACTGTTTAATTTAGTTCCGTATCTCGGCCCTCTTTCGGGATTAATAATGGGTGTAACCGTAACAGCGATACAGTTTCAGTCTTTTGCGATGGTTTTAAAAGTAGTAATACTGTTTTTTATAATACAGCAGATGGACAATCACATAATACAGCCTGTCGTTATAGGAAAAAACGTAAATTTAAGCCCTGTCGCTATGATTTTTGCTCTTGTGGCAGGCGCCGAAATATTCGGTATTTTAGGCATGATATTTGCGGTTCCGGTCGTAGCTTTAATTAAAAATTTAATTTTAATATTTATCAAGAGATATAAGAGGACGGGGGCTTATGGAAAATCATGTTGAGGCTTATTCGCTATTCAGCCAGCAGGACATCTATCTTTTTAAAGAAGGCAGTTTGTTTAAACTCTACGAACGTCTGGGATCGCATCAGGTAAATTATAAGGACAGAGACGGAGTTTATTTTGCAGTATGGGCGCCAAACGCAAAACATGTGTCCGTAATAGGCGATTTTAATTACTGGGATAAATGGACGCATCCTCTTAATGCGCGGGGCGACGGTTCAGGCATCTGGGAAGGCTTTATCCCTTACATGAAGCAGGGCGATACGTATAAATATTTTATAATGTCTCATCATAATAATTATTCCGTTGAAAAAGCCGATCCGCTTGCGTTTCACTGCGAAACTCCTCAGAAAACAGGCTCAAAAATTTGGAACATTGACTATAAATGGAACGATGATAAATGGATGAAAACAAGATATAAAAACAACAGCCAGAAAGCGCCCATGTCTATTTATGAAATGCATCTGGGGTCATGGCGCAGAAAACCCGAAGAAAATAACAGAATGCTCTCTTACAGGGAAATAGCAGACCAGCTTAAAGATTACTGCGTTGAAATGAATTTTACGCACGTTGAGCTGATGCCGATAATGGAACATCCGTTTTATGCTTCATGGGGGTATCAGACCACAGGATATTTTGCTCCGACAAGCAGATACGGCACTCCTCAGGACCTGATGTACATGATAGATGTTCTTCATCAGGCAAGCATCGGAGTAATAATGGACTGGGTTCCGTCTCATTTTCCTACCGATATGCACGGGCTTTCTTTTTTTGACGGTACGCATTTATACGAACATGCCGATCAGAGAAAAGGGTTTCATCCCGATTGGAAAAGCGCCATATTTAATTACGGAAGAAACGAAGTAAAATGTTTTCTTATATCTTCCGCTTTATTCTGGCTTGACAAATACCATATAGACGGTATAAGAGTAGACGCCGTAGCTTCAATGCTTTATCTTGATTATTCAAGAAAAGACGGTGAATGGCTGCCTAACAAATACGGCGGAAAAGAAAACATAGAAGCGATAGATTTCTTAAAGAGATTAAATCACGTAGTTTATGAAAATCATAACGACGTTCAGATGATAGCCGAAGAGTCAACGGCGTGGCCTATGGTTTCAAAGCCTACTTATCTCGGGGGGCTTGGATTCGGCTTTAAATGGAATATGGGCTGGATGAACGATACGTTAAGATATTTTAAAACAGACCCCGTTTTTAGAAAATATAATCATACAAATCTTACTTTCAGTCTGCTTTACGCTTTCAGCGAACAGTTTATGCTTCCTTTTTCACACGACGAAGTAACGCAGGGAAAAGGCTCTTTAGTCGGCAAAATGCCGGGCGACGAATGGCAGCGTTTTGCCAATTTGAGACTGCTTATAGGTTATATGTACGGACATCCCGGCAAGAAACTTTTGTTTATGGGTTCAGAATTCGGACAGGTGAGAGAATGGATGCACGATGAAAGTCTTGAATGGCATGTTTTGCAATTCTGGCAGCATTCGGGCATGCAGAACTGGGTAAAAGACGTAAACCGCGTTTATAAAAATGAAAAGGCTCTTTTTGAAGACGATAACAGCTGGGCGGGTTTTGAATGGGTAGATTGTAACGATACCGATAACAGCGTTTTGAGCTTTTTAAGAAAATCGCCGTCTACCGGCGAAGTTATATTGTGCGTGTTAAATTTCAATCCTGTTCCGAAACATAATTACAAGGTCGGAGTTACAAAAGGCGGACAATGGCAGGAACTTTTAAACAGCGATTCGTCAGTTTATTTCGGAAGCAATATGGGCAATTTGGGGCAAGTTGAAGCTTACGAATATTCAACTCATGCAAAACCATATACGATTGAAGTAACTCTTCCTCCTTTAAGCGCTCTGTATTTTAAACATAAATAAAATAAATCATATAAGCGCCCGTTTTTTTAAACGGGCGCTTTTTTTGTTTGAAAATTCAAGTCTTTTTTGGTAAAATCTTCCATTATGAATACACAATCATCAAACATAAGGAAAACTTTTTTGGACTTTTTTGAAAAAAAAGGTTCGCAGGTTGTATCATCCGATTCTCTCGTGCCGACGGGAGATAAATCGCTTCTTTTTACTTCGGCGGGAATGGTACAGTTTAAAAAACATTTTTTGGGACAGAGCAAAGACAAATTTACAAAAGCGGCTACTTCGCAGAAATGTTTCAGAACATCTGATATCGATCAGGTCGGAATCACAAACAGACATCTTACTTTTTTTGAAATGCTCGGAAATTTTTCGTTCGGAGACTATTTCAAAAATGAAGCGATAGCCTGGGCGTGGGATTTTCTGACAAACGTTATGCAGCTTCCCAAAGATAAACTCTATATAACCATTTATAAAGACGATGAAGAAGCCGGCGAAATATGGAAGAAGATAATACCTGCTTCAAGAATAATAAAAATGGGCGACGATACTAATTTTTGGAATATGGGGCCGACGGGACCGTGCGGACCGTGTTCCGAAATATTGATAGATTTAGGGCCTGAAATGAGCTGCGGAAAGCCGGACTGCGGTCCGTGGTGCAGCTGCAACAGATATCTTGAAGTTTGGAATCTCGTTTTTACGCAGTTTGACAGACAGGAAGATGGCAGTTTAAAACCGCTTCCTAGAAAAAATATAGATACCGGTATGGGGCTTGAAAGACTTGTAGCCGTGGCAAACGGAAAGAAAAACGTTTTTGAAACCGATTTGTTTGTTCCTATAATGGAAGCATCGTCCGAAATTTTAAAAGTAAAGATGAATGATAATCTTGCAAAATTGAGAATGATCGCCGACCATTCAAGAGCCGTAACGTTTTTGATATCCGACGGAATACTTCCTTCAAATGAAGGAAGAGGCTACGTGTTAAGAAGAATTTTAAGAAGAGCCTTAAGACAGGGAGTGGTATTCGGAAAGAACGAACCTTTTATTTATAAACTTGTAGACAGCGTTCATCAAATAATGGAGCCCGCTTATCCGGAACTTTCGCAGAGACTTGATAATATAAAGACTATGATTAAAGTTGAAGAGGAAAAATTTCTTGAGACTTTAAGCACAGGCACCGATATATTAAACGGCATCATAAACGAATATGAAAATAAAAAAATAAAAATAATTAACGGAAGCGACGTTTTCAAACTTTATGATACGTACGGATTTCCCCAGGAACTTACAAAAGAAATAGTTCAGGAAAAAGGCCTTACCATAGACGAAGAAGGTTTTATTGAAGAAAAGAAAAAGGCTCAGGAAAAATCAAGAAGCGCATGGGCAGGCTCGGGCGAAAAAGACATAACTTTTTATTCAATACTTCACAAAGAATTCGGAGATACGGGTTTTAAAGGATACAATCAGGATAATTTAGAAGTAAAAGTTTTAGCGATACTTAAAGACGATAAAAGAGCCGATTCTCTTTCAAAAGGGGAAACCGGCGAAATTATTCTTGACGCTACTCCTTTTTATGCCGAATCGGGCGGACAGGTTGCCGATAACGGAAGTTTGTCAAATAACGACAACGTCCGGATTACGGTATCAGAAGTTTCAAAACCGATAGGAAGCCTTTTCGTTCATAAAGTCACGGTTGAAAACGGAAGCGTTAAAGCCGGGGATATTTTAACGGCTTCAATAAATACATGCAAAAGAATTCAGACTGCAAGACACCATACAGCGACTCATTTGCTTCAAAAAGCGCTTAGAACCGTTCTTGGTTCGCATGTTGCTCAGGCAGGTTCTCTTGTATCGGAAGATATTTTGAGGTTTGACTTCAGCCATTTTAAAGCTTTGACGAAAGACGAACTTGTTTTAGTTGAAAAAACGGTAAATTCAAGTATAAGAAAGAATTTTAAAGTTTCAATTGAAGAAATGTCAATGGATCAGGCAAGACAAAAAGGAGCGACTGCACTTTTTGGCGAAAAATACGGAGACACAGTAAGAACCGTAACAGTCGGATGCGATACGGAAACTTATTCAATGGAACTTTGCGGCGGAACGCATGTTAAAAGAACCGGCGATATAGGCGCTTTTAAGATAATATCCGAAACATCAATCGGAAGCGGAGTAAGAAGAATTGAAGCTGTTGCCGGAAGAGCGGCCGATAAATATTTCAGCGAGCTTGAAGCAAATTTTGAAGGTATAGCATCAAAATTAAAAACATCTGCAAAATCCGTTAATGCTTCAATAGATAAACTTATTGAAGAAGTTAAAAAATACGAATCGGAAAATGCAGCTTTAAAAAGTAAGCTGATCGCGGGCGAAATAGACGAATATATAAAAAATGCAAAAGATATAAACGGAGTAAAGACGGTTGCGTTTGACGTAAAAGAAGTTGACGTAAAATCACTGAGAGAAATGTCAGATAAACTCAGAGAAAAACTTCCGTCTTCAGTTGCCGTAATAGCTTCGGTTACAGACGATAAAGTTTCTTTTATAGTTTCAATCGACCAAGCGCTTGTCAAAAAAGGATATAACGCCGGCAAAATAGCAAAAGCTTTTGCTGCAAAGATAGAAGGTTCCGGCGGCGGCAAACCTGATTTTGCGCAAGGCGGAGGAAAGAATATATCCAAAGCCGTTGAAATCATAAAAAATACGGAGGAATTGGCTCAGATTTTAAAAGTCTGAGTTAAGCAAAAATGACTAAAAAATTATTGTCATTATCTGCCATAGGAAAAGACCAGACGGGAATAGTAAGTTCAATTTCGGAAGTTTTATTTGAAATGGGATGCAATATAGAAAATTCAACTATGACTCTTCTTTCCGGACAGTTTGCGATGATTCTTTTGATAGCATATCCGAAAACGGCTGACGTTGCAAAAATAAAATCAAAACTTAAAGCCGTATTCAATAATCTCGGGCTTCATTCTTCGGTAAACGAAATAGACGACAATACTAAAAATATCAAAACTTACGGCGATTACGTAATATCACTTTACGGCGCCGATAAGCCCGGCATAGTTTACAATATAAGCAAATATCTTTCAGATAATAAGGTGAATATAACCGACGTTCAGACTTCGGTTGTGGGCGCAAAAGATAAAGTATATATAATGCTCATAGAAATACAGCTTCCGTCCGGTTTTAAGATAGAAAATCTAAAATCAGCCATGAAAGATTTGGCAGCCAAACTTATGGTTGACATTTCAATCAATCAGGCCGATACTTCAGAGATATAAAAGTGGCTATTTTAAGAATTTTAACGATTCCCGATCCTGTTTTAAAACAGATATCGGCTCCGGTTGAAACTATAAGCCCGCAGATTATAAATCTGATACGGGATATGACGGAAACTATGACATCGTCTAAGTTTTGCGTGGGTATAGCGGCTCCTCAAACGGGAGTATTGTCAAGAATCATAGTCGTCAACGTTTCTCTTAATCCCAAACCTCACAGAAATAACGGTCATCTTGTAATGATAAATCCGCAAATAACTTATTCATCGGGAAAACTTAAATCAAGAGAAGGCTGTTTAAGCGTACCCGAATTTACGGGAAATGTTTCAAGAAAAGATAAAATTACGGTTGAATATCTTGATATAAGCGGCAAAAAGCAGATCCTTAATACAAGCGGTTTTGAGTCAATAGTAATCCAGCATGAAATCGACCATCTTGACGGCATAGTTTTTCTTGACAAGGTATCGTCTTTAAAAACTGATATTTTCAAGCGCGTTTAAGCCGCGGGTTTGTTTGACAATAATTACATATTTTTATAGTATAAATAGAAATTTATCTAATAAACAGGTAAAAAATATAAATAATCGGAGGACACAAAAATGGCAGTTAAAGTTGCAATTAATGGTTTTGGTCGTATCGGTCGTCTCGCATTCAGACAGATGTTCGGCGCAAAGGGATATGAAGTCGTTGCTATCAACGATTTGACAAGCCCTAAGATGTTGGCTCACTTGCTCAAGTATGATTCAGCTCAGGGAAGATATGCTTTGGCTGACAAAGTTCAGTCTACCGACAATTCAATCATAGTTGACGGAAAAGAAATTATAATCTACAAAGAAAAAGACGCAAACGCTCTTCCTTGGGGAAAGCTTGGCGTAGACGTAGTTCTTGAATGTACCGGATTTTATGTATCTAAAGAAAAATCACAGGCTCATATAAACGCCGGCGCAAAGAAAGTCGTTATATCGGCTCCTGCAGGAACAGATCTTCCTACGGTAGTATTTAACGTAAACCACAAAACTTTGAAACCTTCAGACAATATAATATCTGCGGCTTCTTGTACTACAAACTGCTTGGCTCCTATGGCAAAAGCTCTTAACGACTTTGCTCCTATACAGACAGGTATCATGACAACAGTTCATGCTTATACCGGAGACCAGATGACTCTTGACGGACCTCATCCTAAAGGCGATTTGAGAAGAGCAAGAGCGGCAGCGGCAAACATAGTTCCTAATTCAACAGGCGCGGCAAAGGCAATAGGTCTTGTTATTCCTGAATTGAATAAGAAACTTATCGGTTCTGCACAGAGAGTTCCTACAATTACAGGTTCTACAACCATATTGGTTGCAGTTGTAAAAGGCAAAGATATTACGAAAGAAGCTGTCAACGAAGCAATGAAAAAAGCTTCCAATGAATCTTTCGGTTATACCGAAGAAGAACTTGTTTCTTCAGACGTTATCGGCATAAACTTTGGTTCTTTGTTTGACGCAACCCAGACAATGGTTATAAAAATTGACGACAATACATATCAGGTTCAGGTTGTTTCTTGGTACGATAACGAAAACAGCTATACAAGCCAGATGGTTCGCACAATTAAGTATTTTGCAGAATTGGCATAATCAGATGATGTCTTTTCTGAAAAAATAAGTTATTTTGAATCGGGTCCGGCTTTTATTCCGGACCCGGTTTTTTATAAATCCGCAAAAAACAGTAAGGAGAAATCATGAAAAAAACTATAAAAGATTTACAGCTTGCAGGGAAAAAAGTTTTGGTCAGAGTAGACTATAACGTTCCTCTTGACGCAAATTTAAACATAACAAACGATAAAAGAATAGTTGCGACTATGCCTACGATAAAGTATCTTCTCGAACAGAAGGCTGCCATAATACTTATGGCTCATTTGGGAAGACCTAAAGGAAAGGTAGTCGATACGATGAGCTTAAAGCCTGTCGTCAAAAGACTTCAGGAACTTACCGGCGTAACGGTTAAATTTGCTTCAAACTGTATCGGCGAAGAAGCCGAAAAAGCCGCCGCCGGACTTAAATCGGGCGAAATTCTTCTGCTTGAAAATTTGAGATTTCATCCTGAAGAAGAAGGCAAAAACGCAAACGGCGAAAAAGATAAAGAAGCAATGCTCGGTTTTGCAAAGAAACTTGCGTCACTCGGCGATGTTTTTGTTCAGGAAGCTTTCGGAACCGTTCACAGAGCGCATGCTTCAACAGCGGGAATAGTAAAATATATTAAAGAAGCGGGAGCCGGATTTTTAGTAGAAAAAGAGTTGAAATTTTTGGGCGACGCTTTAAATAACCCGGTAAAACCTTTTCTTGCCATTTTGGGCGGAGCAAAAGTTTCCGATAAAATTAACGTTATAGAAAATCTTTTGAGCAAAGTTGACGCGATAATAATCGGCGGAGCCATGGCATACACGTTTTTAAAAGCCCAGGGCATAGAAACGGGAACTTCTCTTGTTGAAGATGACAAGCTTGACCTTGCAAAAGAACTTCTTAAAAAAGCAAAAGATAAAGGAGTTAATTTCCTTCTTCCTTTGGATCATGTTATTGCCGACAAAGTTGATTTTGCGACAAAGAGCGTGCCTGCGGGAGCAACAGTTAAAAATACAGTTTCAACTTCAATAGAAGCCGGTTTTATGGGAGTAGACGTAGGACCTAAGACGATTGCTGAATTTTCACAGGTTGTAAAAAGCGCAAAGACAATCGTATGGAACGGACCTCTTGGTATATTTGAAATAGACCAGTTCTCAAAAGGAACTGTTGAAATAGCCAAACTTGTAGCCGAAGCAACCGGCAAAGGTGCAATTTCCGTAGTCGGAGGCGGTGATTCTGTTTCAGCTGTAAAAAAAGCAGGAGTAGATAAACAGATTTCTCACATATCAACCGGCGGCGGAGCTTCGCTGGAATTTTTGGAAGGAAAAGAACTTCCCGGAATTGCGGCTCTTCCGGAGAAATAAATTTTCGTAAAATTTAAAATAATTAAAACACGGGGTTTTTACCCCGTGTTTTTTTTATGTTACAGTCTGAAAACAATGTTTTTTATTGTAAAATCTCTCAATTTTCAATATAATCTTATGTAAATTATGGAACAAAAATCACAGAATATTTTTATTTCGGCAGGCGATATATCCGGCGACATTCATGCCGGAAATCTTATTAAATCAATTAAAAAAAATAATCCCGCAAATATTGTTTTTGCCGTCGGAGGAAATCAGCTTAAACTTAATTCTGATTTTTTTGTGGAAGATCTGGTCAATATAGACGCTTTCGGTTTTGTAATTATAAAGCAGATTTATTTTTTGAAAAAAGTTTTAAATAAAATTGAAAAATGTTTTATTGAAAATAAAATAAATAAAGTTATTCTCGTTGATTACTACGGGTTTAACATAAATGTCGCAAAGCTTGCCCGTTCAATGAATATTCCCGTTTATTATTACGTCTGTCCGCAGATTTGGGCTTCAAGAAGAGGGAGAATTAAAAATATAGCAAAATATGTAAAGACGGTGTATCCGATACTTCCTTTTGAAAAAGAAATATATGAAAAAGAAAATATAAAAGCCGTTTTTGAAGGTAATCCTCTGATAGATATTATTCCTGAACCTAAACATGAAAAAATTACGGGCAATAAAATAAAAATAGGACTTTTTGCAGGCAGCAGAAAAAGCGTAATTAAAAGACATGTTCCGATAATTATGGATGCCGTAAAAATTTTAAAGAATAAAATTAACGCGGAATTTACTTTATTTACGCTTGAAAAAGCCGATTACAAACTGCCTGAATATATATCTGTTGTTTACGGCAATGATTTTGAAAAAAGAAAAGAAATGGACATAGTTATAAATCCGTCGGGAACCGTAAGTCTTGAAAATGCGTTAATGGGAATTCCCATGGTTGTTATGTATAAATTATCATGGCTTAACGGAATAATAGTAAAAATGCTGGCTACCGTTAAATATGTCGCGATTGTAAACATTTTTGCAGGAAAAGAAATAGTTCCGGAATATCTTCTTGAAAACGCGACTCCTGAAAAAATAGCGGGCGGCGTTATAAATATGCTTAAGCCTGAAATATACGAAAAAACAAAAAATGAGCTTCTTAAATTCAGAGACATACTCGGCAAGCCGGGCGTATCTGACAGAGTAGCGCAAAATATACTTGGAGATTAATAATGAATTATAAAAGAGCAGTCGCTTATATAAAACCTTACAAAGTAAGATTTGCCTGGGCAATGGTTTGCATGTGCGTTTTTGCGCTTATGACAAGCGCGTATATGCTTTTGATAAAACTTCTTTTTGACAGAATTCTTTCAAATAATCCTCCTGCCGATAATTCAACTATAGATAAAATATTAAATTTTACGGGACTTTCCGGATGGCTGAATACGTCTGATAAAATGGATATGCTCCTTATAATTATAATTTTAATTCCGATAGTATTTGCAATAAAAGGTCTTGCCGATTACGGCAAGAATTATCTTTTAAATTATATAGGACAAAATATTATAAGGCTTTTGAGAGACCAGCTTTACGGCAAACTTATACAGCTTTCGCATGATTTTTATGTAAGAAATTCAAGTTCAAAGATAATGTCCCGAGTAACAAATGATATCAACGCTCTTTATACAGCGGTCTTAAAGGTTCCATCCTGCCTTATTAAAGACGGGCTTACAGTTATTGCAATGATATGTCTTTTATTTTATCTGCATTGGAAATTTGCTCTTATAGGTGTAGTGATAGTTCCTCTTATAATACTTCCTCTGGTACAGTTTGCAAGAAAAATGAGAAAGGCTTCAAAAGAAGGACAGATTCAGATGGCGGAAATATATTCGTCGCTGCAGGAAATGTTAAGCGGTTTTTCCGTTATAAAGGCTTTTTGCCAGGAAGATCATGAAAAGATGAAATTTAAAAAAGATAATGACGCTTATTATCACATACAGCAGAGACTGTTGAGGGTTGAAGCAAGATCAAGCCCGATAATGGAAGCGCTTGGTTCAATAGTTGCCGCAATCGTGTTATGGTTCGGCGGCAGGGAAGTTTTAAGCGGTCAGTGGGCGCCGGGAGCTTTTGTAGCGTTTTTCGGAGCTTTATTTTCAATTTATCAGCCTTTAAAAAGTTTTGCCCAGCTTAATTCCACGATACAACAGGCGATTACCGCCTCCGAGAGAATTTTTGAAATTTTGGATGAAAAACCTACTATATTTGATAAACAAGGCGCCGAAGAACTCCCTAAATTTTCTAATAAAATAGAATATAAAAACGTTTCTTTTGATTACGGAGTAGGCAAACAAATACTAAACAACGTCAACGTGACTATTCCTTCCGGAAAAACATTTGCATTTGTCGGGGCTTCCGGGTCAGGCAAAACGACGATAGCAAATCTGTTGTTAAGATTTTATGACGTAAAAGGCGGAGAAATTTTGATAGACGGGAAAAATATAAGCAATGTTAAACTTAATTCGTTGAGAGCACAGATAGGCGTCGTTTCGCAGGATGTTTTGCTTTTTAACGAAACCGTCAGATATAATATTTCATACGCTAAAATGGATGCGACTGATGAAGAAATAGAAGCCGTGGCAAAAGCCGCAAACGCGCATAATTTTATATCTAAAATGCCGGATAAATACAATACGGTCGTCGGAGAAAGAGGGATGAAGCTGTCCGGAGGGGAAAAACAGAGAATAGCGATAGCAAGGGCTATGCTTAAAAACCCTCCTATTTTGATACTTGACGAGGCGACTTCCGCTCTGGATACCGAATCTGAAAAACTTGTACAGGAAGCCATTGAAAACCTGATGAAAAACAGAACGGTAATATTAATAGCCCACAGGCTGACGACGGTTAAAAATGCCGATCAGATAATAGTTATAGACAAAGGAAATATCGCAGAAACGGGAACACATGACGAACTTTTGGCAAAAAACGGAATATATACAAAATTACATGATATGCAGTAACAAACGGAGATGAAAATGATAAAAAAAACAGTATCTGCATTTTTTTGTATGTTTTTCTCATGTATGGCAATTTATGCTCAAAAGGCTCCCACGGATTTTAACAGTTATGACGGAATGCCTTTGAGCGCAAGAAGTATTGCCATGGGTTTTGCCGGAGTTGCAGTTACAGGCTGTATAGACAATATATTTTATAATTCAGCAGGTCTTGCGTATATTGAAAGCGGTAATGTTCAGGTTGAGGCTTTGTTCGCGCTTTCAAGAAGCTCAAATATTCCCGACGATGTCTTAAATATAACGGATCCTATTAATCTCGGTTTTAAGTCATTTGCGATTTTACAGGAACAGGGGGCTATATCGTGGAGGACTCTTTCGTCAAATACCAAATTTTCAAGCGGAACGGATTATTGGTACAAAAAAAATGAAACGATAAAAGCCATAACGATATCGGCTGCGCAAAAAGACGAAAAAAATAATTATGCCGTCGGCATAGGAATTTCTTATCTTTACGGAACAATCGCAGAAAGTTCTGTTGACGGAGGAGTTCCTTTCGCGCAAACTTCTTCCGGAAACGGATTTGCCGTAGATATAGGATTTCTTACTCCTTTAAACAGAAATATGACATTAGGCGTTAATTTTGAAAATGTTCTTGGTTTTATGTGGTGGAGCGATTATGACTGCGACCAGCTGCCTTTTGGAATAAGAACGGGATTAGGCTACAGAACAGGAGGTTTTAACCTGCTTGCCGACGTTAATAAAAAATTTTACAGATTCGGAGATTCAAACAATACGGTTTATTCCGTAGGAGTTGAGCAGTATATAACAAAAGTATTGGCGTTGAGGCTCGGAACGCAGAGCACGTCGCTTTCTGATTTTACAAATGAAAAAGAAGTTAAATACACTTACGGTTTTGCTTTAAATATTTCGTTGTTTTCTCTGTCTTTTGCAAACGAAACATATAAAATTAACAGCGAAAATGTGTCAAAATATATATTGTCTTTAAAAACATTTATTTAAAAATGATAGAAAAACTGAAAAAAGCGATATCGGAATACATGCCTGAAGCGGATTTCAATCTGCTTGAAAAAGCCTTTACTTTTGCCTCAAATGCTCATTTCTGCCAGACAAGAGCCACAGGCGAACCTTATGTAAACCACTGTTTTGAAGTCGCAATGATCCTTACTGAGCTCAGACTTGATGTTTCCACAATATGCGCCGCTTTGCTGCACGACATAATTGAAGATACTCTTGTAGTAAGAGAAGAACTTAAAGAAGAATTCGGAGAGGAAATAACGGCTCTTATAGAGGGTGTTACAAAAATCAACAAATATAAATATGAAGACCAGCTTACGGCTCAGGCGGAAAATTGGCGTAAAATGCTTTTGGCTGTCGTTAAAGATACAAGAGTTATTATAATTAAACTTGCAGACAGGCTTCATAATATGAGAACTATAAAATACCTGCCGCCTGATAAACAGAAAAAAATTGCTCAGGAAACTCTTACACTGTATACTCCGTTTGCGCACAGACTGGGCATTTATATGTGGAAGGGAGAGCTTGAAGATTTGACTTTTGAAATTCTTGAACCTGAAAAATATAACGAAATCAGAATAAAATGGCAGCTGAGATCCGAAAACAATATGAAAAATCTTGCCAACGTAGAAAGCCAGATAAATGAAAAACTCGGCTCTGCCGAAATTCCGTTCAGAATACTTGCAAGACCTAAAAATCTTTACGGCATATATAAAAAAATGCAGCGTCAGGAAAAACCTTTTTCATCTATACAGGATTTATTCGGCATGAGAATTATTACCGATACCGAAGAGCACTGCTATCAGATTTTAAGCATAGTGCAGTCTGAATTTGAAATAGTTGAAAATTCATTTACCGATTATATAGCCGTGCCGAAAAATAATATGTACCAGTCAATACATACTACCGTAGTCGGAGATAACGGAATTATAGTTGAAGTCCAGATAAGAACTGAAGATATGCATAAAAGAGCCGAATACGGCATAGCGGCGCATTGGCGCTATAAAGAAAGTTTTGACAAAAAAAACGCCGCAGCTTCAAAAACTTTTGATACGGAAAGTCATTTGGAATTTATTAAGCATATTCTTGAATCAAAAGATTCCGATGAATTTTTGACTGCCATAAAAACGGAATGTAATTTTGAACAGATATACGTTTCAACTCCTAAGGGCAGAGTGATAAAACTGCCTGAGGGGGCTACCGCACTTGATTTTGCATACGCCGTGCACAGCGACATAGGCGATACGTGCATGGGTGTTAAAGTAGACGGTAAGATAGTTTCTCTTGACTATAAACTTACGACCGGACAGACCTGCGAAGTATTGACGAGAAAAAATATAAAACCTTCGGAACACTGGCTTGATATAGTAGTTACCGCTCAGGCAAAATCAAGAATACGCAAATATTTAAGGGAAAATAAAAATAAAAGATGAGTGCTTTGCTCACCTTTTATTTTTAAATGCTTTTCGGATAAATTATATAGCTTTCTGGACTTTTCCGGAACGAATGCAAGAAGTACATACGTACTCTTTCGTTTTCTTGCCGTCAACTACGATTCTTAACTGTTGCAGATTCGGTCTGAACAATCTCTTGGAAGCTTTGTTTGAATGGCTTATAGTATTTCCCGAAGAAGAACCTTTGCCGCATACGTAACATTTGTAAGACATTTTAGAACACCCCCGTAATATATAGCTAACAAATATACAAAATTATTCTTTTTTTTTCAATTGTTTTATTTATAAATAAAAAACGGACGGATTTTAAATCCGTCCGTTTGAGATTTTTTTTGTTTTTTAAAAATAAAATCTTACGCCTGCCTGCGGAATCCAGCTTGCAAAAATTCCGAACTGATTGTTGTCTTTCTGCGAAATATAAGACATATCAATTTCCGTAAGAAGAGACAGAGAAGGCAGAAGATAATATTCCGCGCCGAATCCTCCGCATAATCTAAAAAAAGACGAAGATTCTCCGGCTACGCTTGTGCTTCCGAAATTAAGTCCGGCAAGCCAGTAAATATCAAGACTTTTTACGCTTACCATTTTTCCTAAAATTTTACCGCCGAGCAAAAAAGTATTGTTAGACTGGCCGTTAGTGCTGCTGTTTTGGAATCCGAGAGTAAAATCGGCTCCCAAAGTATCGTTAAACCACACTCTGCCGGCAGCCTGAGATATTGCTATATCGTTATTGTTGTTATTGATAATTAACTGGGAATAACCTAATCCGAATTTTACGTTCTCTTTTTTTTCAGCACCGAAAGATAAACCGGCAGCTAAAAACAATCCTGCAATTATAAGCGCTGCTTTTTTCATGAGATTCTCCTTTTCATTTAATGAATTTTATTTTTTTTGACTTATATTTAAATCGGGCGTTTCCATAGTTTCATAAGATATATTTGCTTCGTCAAAAAGTTTTTTATAAGAATTATCCGGATATTCCAGACACATTACGAAATTTTTGATACCTGCGTTTGCCAGCATTTTTGCGCACAATATACAAGGCGAATGGGTACAGTATATCGTTGCGCCTTTTATATTGATTCCGTGTGTTCCGGCCTGAATTATCGCGTTTTGTTCGGCATGTATAGCGCGGCATATTTCATGTCTTGTGCCTGACGGTATATTCATCTCATTTCTTAAACATCCAAGCTCAAGGCAGTCTTTAGTGCCTGAAGCCGCTCCGTTATAACCTGTAGTAAGAATGCGTTTGTCTCTTACTATAACCGCTCCTACATGGTGTCTGATGCATGTTGATCTTTCTGCGACAAGCCACGCCAATTTCATGAAATATTGGTTCCAGTCCGGTCTTGAATATTTTTGATTTTTATTCATAGCACAGCAATTAAACAAAATATGATATATTCTTGTCAAATAAGTGCGATTTTCGTATAATCAGTTGAATAAAATAAGCTTTATCGGAGATATAAAAAATGGGTAAAAATTTATGGCGTTACGATGAAAAGGGCCGGTGCGTTGTAAACGATGCGAGAAATTTGAAACAGCCGTTAATCCACATGCTTGCAAATTGTCCGAAATATTTTTCAATTTGCGATAATTTTTTAAGAGGATTCAGCGGATTTGACTATACCAGAATGTTCGGCGAATTTGACGGTCCTAATTTCCCGAAAGGAAATGCAAGATTTTTGTGGCTGAGAGAAGAAAATAAGACGTGGCTTGTAAATAATTACGACTTGACCGATACGGAAACTAAAAATCCTAAATATGAAATGGGCCTGGGATATGTTACTTTTTCAGGAACTTCCGAAAAGATGAAATTGTCCGTTTCGGCAACTGTTTTTGTTCCTCTTGAAGAAATGGCCGAACTATGGATGGTTGAAATAAAAAATAATTCAAGCAAGGCAAAGACCGTCGATTTTATACCGGTTGTTCCTATATTCGGCGGCAACAGAGCTTATGTCGAATACCACAGAGACGTCGTAAGACTTTACAACAAAAGCAAAATAGATAAAAGCATAAAAATACTGCCGGGACTTGAATGGATAGAAGGTTCAACAGGGCCCAGCGATATATGTTATTTTATGAGCTCGGAAACGGAAAAAGGCAGAAAAGGCGACAGATTTTATTCCGACAGAGAAACTTTTCTCGGACCTAACGGCATGTGGCTTAAACCGGAATCTATACTAAAAAACATAGCTCCGCAAAAACAGTGTTACGGAAAAGAGGCGGTAGGAGCCGTTGAATTTAAAAAGATTACGATACCTGCCGGCAAAAGCGTAAAATTTGTAGTTGTAAACGGAATAACTTTTTACGGAAGCAAAGATGCCGATAAAATTATAAAAAAATATTCTTATAAAAAAGCCCAGAAAGCTTTTGACGATTTAAATGCCTACTGGCAGGAAAGATGCAGCAGAGTAAGAATCACTACAGGAAACAGTGATTTTAATATTTTATGGAATACATGGTGGTGCTACCAGCTTTCAATGAGATACTGGTTTGGAAATACCGCCCATCCTCAGACGGATTACGGTTCGGATTTTGCAGGCTGGAGAGATTTCTGGCAGGATATGATGGCAGCAACCGTTATAGATCCTAAAGGCCTTGAGGAAAGAACTTTAAAGACTCTTGAGGGTATCAGACTTGACGGAACAAACGCAACGAGATTTTTTGCAAGAACAAAAGAATTCGGAAGCGACGAAGTGCACGGTTTATGGTGTGATCATCCTTACTGGACGGCGCAGACCGTTATGATACTTGTAAATTTTTTGGGAGATCCGAAATTTTTGTTTAGAGAAGGGATAGGTTATTTTAAAGATGCCTATCAGGACAGAGGAGAAACAAAAAATCAGGACTGGAAGAAAGGCTATATAGAATCGCAGAAAACTTTAAACGGTAAAAAACATACCGGCACGGTATTAGAGCATTTGCTGGTTCAGATTATGACTATGTTTTATGACGTAGGGAAAAATAATCTTTTAAAACAGAAAAGAGCCGATTGGAACGATGCCGTCGATCAGGTAAAGGGCGAAAACGTTACGTTTACTTTTGCCGTAGCGCAGAACTGCAACGAAGTCGCAAATCTTCTTGAAAAAATATCAAAAGATTTAAATATTTCCGAAATTGAAGTTTTTGAAGAATTTACGCTTCTCATTGAAAACTGGAAAGACGGCGTAAATGATATTTCTTCATCTGAAAGACAGGCAAAACTTAAAAAGTATCTTGGTAAAGTAAATACCGCCGTAAGCGGAAAGAAAGTGAAAATAAAAGTAGAAAAAATATTAAAAGATTTAAGAGCAAAAGCGCAGCTTTCAATAGACAATGCAAACAGAAAAGCATGGAACGGACATTATTATTCAGGCTATATATTTGAAGACGGAAAACCTGTTGATACGGTATTTAATAAATCTGCACTTTCAAAAAAGAATCCTACATCCGATGATTTTGAGATGATGCTTATGCCTCAGACATGGTCTCTGGTGTCTGGCGGAGCAGATAAAATAAAGGCAGCTTCAAAAGTAATTGATTCGGCGTTTAAATATCTTTTTGACAAAGAAGTCGGAGCGATGAAACTTAATTATCCCGCATATACAAAATTTGACAAGACTATAGGCAGAATAACCGGTTTTGCTCCCGGGACAAAAGAAAACAACGCCATATTTTCTCATGCAAATCTTTTCTTTGTATGGGCTCTTATAAAAATGGGTATGCCTGATGAAGCTTATAAAGTTTTCTCCGGAATCAATCCTTTAAATCACGAGCATGAAATTATAAGAACAGGTCCGTGGATACCGGAATACTACGTTTCTTCCGATAATCCCAATATTGCGGGAAGAGGAGAATATCCCGTTTTAACCGGTTCATGCGCATGGACCAGATATGCTTTCCAGAACTTCTTTTTCGGAGTAAGGGGATTGATAGACGGACTTCTTATTGATCCAAGACTTCCGGCAGTAAAAGAATTTAAAGAAAGTTCTCTTGAAATAAAATTCAGGGGAGCTTTGTATAAAATTAAATTCCATAATCCTTCATTAAAGAAAAATACTTTTGCAAAAACAATAATAGTTGACGGCAAAGAAAATGAAGGCAATATAATAAAACCTTTCAAATCCGGAACTCATATTGTTGAAGTGTTTTTAGACGTTAAATAAAATCGGAGCTGTTTATGATAAAGAAAATTGCCTTAAGTTTAGCGTTTTTATTGTGTTTTATATCTTCTGTTTTTGCCAGAATTCCGATTCAAATAGAGTCTTTTGTAAAAGGTGTGGATATAACAGGCCCTGATAAAGAAAAAAAGAGATTTTTTGATATTGAATCAATACCTAATATTCTTTATTCGTCAAATATTGCCGCTTACGGCGGCGTAGTAAATTTATCTGTGTTCGGAGCGGATATAATTTTAAAAAATTCACAATGTATTTATATTTCAAAAGATCCTTTTTCAAAAGGCATCAGAATTTCTAAAATTGAAAATTCAATAGATTGTCCTGTTATAGTCGATTTGCCGGTTATAATATCAATAGGCGAAGCAATGACGATTTTGTTAGATTATAATTCCGTAATTTCATTTAAACAAAAAGACGACAATGTTTACGAATTCAACGTTGTTTTCGGCAGAGTTAACGTTAAGCAGAACGGACAGAATAAACAGCTTAGTGAAGGCGAAAAGTTTGAATATGAAATTGTCCAAGGAGATGATGAGAATGCCATTTAAATTTACCAAACTGCCTATTGAAAACGTGATACAAATTGAACCTGTGAGATTTAAGGATGACAGAGGTTTTTTTGAAGAAGTTTTTAAAATTTCGGATTTTAAAAACTTCGGAATGGACATAAACATTAAACAAATTAATTTTTCGCATTCTACAAAAGGAGTTTTAAGAGGACTTCATTATCAGCTTGCTCCGTTTGTGCAGTCAAAACTTGTAAGAGTTATTTCAGGCGCCATATATGACGTTGCGGTTGATTTAAGGATTGGTTCTCCAACATTCGGCAAATGGGTCGGTGCCATACTGGATTCGTCCGGTAAAAGCATGCTTTATATCCCGGAAGGTTTTGCCCACGGTTTTGAAGTTTTATCCGACACTGTTGATTTTGAATATTATTGTTCAAATATTTATGCCCCTGAGTACGAAAGAGGCATAAAATACGATGATTCTTTTCTGAACATAACATGGAACACGGTTAAACCGAAGCTTTCTCAAAAAGATCTTTTATATCCTGATTTTGAAAATGCCGAACATAATTTTGAATATAAAATATCAAATAAAGAGGTGTTTAAATGAGAGTTCTGATAGCTGGTTATCCGGGTCAGTTGTCCAAAGCTATTATAGCCGAGTTGATAAGAAATAATATAGTTTTTTTGGCTCCTCCTCATTACGATTTTGACATAACCAACAATTACCAAATAAATAATATGATATCGGCGTTTAAACCGGATGTTATAATCAACTGCGCCGCTTATAACAGCGTTGAACATGCCGAAGAAGATATGGATGAAGCGATAAACGTTAATTATAAGGCGGTAGAATATCTTGTAAGAGAAGCCGAAAATAATAAAATAAAACTTGTGCATTTCAGCACTGATTATGTTTTTGACGGCTCAAAAAATTCTTTATATATTGAAACCGATAAACCCAACCCTTTAAATTTATACGGGAAAAGCAAACTTGCCGGAGAAAACGAAGTGCTGTCTTATGATAACAGTCTTGTATTCAGGCTCAGCTGGGTAATAGGATACGGCAGAAATAATTTCTTATATAAATTTACGAATTGGATAACAGATAAACAAATCGTAAAAGTTTCAAACGACGAAATATCGGTGCCTACTTTTACTTTTGATGTCGCAAAATATGTTTTGATGGCGCTTGATAAGGGATTGACGGGATTATATCATCTTAACAATTCCGGTAAAGCGTCTCGGTATGAACTTGCAAGCAAATATGCAAAAATAATGGGATTTACGAATGAAATTATACCGGTTCCGATGGCGGCTTTTGAAGTTCCTGTAAGAAGGCCTCTTTTTACCGCGATGTCAAATAAAAAAATATCGGAAGCATTGGGAGTAAGTATTCCGGATTGGGAAGATTCTCTCAGAATTTATTGTAATGCGCTTAAAGGCAATGCTGATTTAATAAGATGAATCCTGAAAAAAACAATATTAAAAAGTTTTTTTATGCCGAAGCATATAATCCTGACTTTTTTTCTTCTTTCTGCTCATATATGCAAAATTTAAAATCAGACGATGAAAAATTATATCAAACTGCGTTAAAACTTGCCTGTAAAATTGAGCCTTTTAAAAATAATTTTGACGTTATTGCGAGCGTTCCCAAATATGATAATGTTTTGTCGGAAGAAACAAATTATTCTCAAAAAACAGCCGAAATCATTTCTTCAAAATTAAACATTCCTTACGAAAAAAATATTATTTCAAAAATAAGAGATACAAGAAAATTAAGGACTATCCCGGAAAACGAAAGGGTATCAGAGATAGATTCAGCTTTTAGGATAAATAAAACGCTCTATAAGAGAATATGTATTGTTGACGACGTTTATTCTTCCGGAGCGACTATGGCAGAAATAGTCAAAACATTAAATAAAAGCGGGATAACGGAAATATATGCAGCCGTGCTTGTTGTCCAGTCGGAAAATGAATTATAACAAATAGTATTATTTTTATTTAACAAGGGGGAAGTGATGAAAGTTGTTATTGCCGGCGCTTCAGGACAGCTTGCAAAATCTTTTATGTATGAATTCAATAAAAGAAAAATTGAATTTATTGCTCCGCGTGAAGATGAATTTGACATAACAAATTATTATAAAATGAATAAATTTATCGCTCCGTTCAGACCGGACATTATAATAAACTGCGCGGCTTACAATAATGTTGAACTGGCTGAACAAAATACAACTCAGGCAATAGACGTTAATTATAAAGGAGTAAGAAATCTTGTCAAAATATCGCAGTTATATAACATAAAACTTGTTCATTTCAGCACGGATTATGTTTTTGACGGAATGAAAAATTCACCTTACGTTGAAACAGATATTCCGGATCCTTTAAATTTATACGGCAAAAGCAAACTGGCAGGCGAAAATGAGGTTATGATGGATGATAACAGTCTTGTATTCAGACTTAGCTGGGTAATAGGATACGGCAAAAGCAATTTTCTTTATAAATTAAATAATTGGATACAAAATAATGATTCTATAATGATCTCAAATGACGAGATATCTGTGCCGACGTTTACTTTTGATATCGTAAAATACGTTTTAATGGCGCTTGATAAAAAACTTACCGGCTTATACCATCTTACAAATTCAGGAAAAGCGTCAAGATATGAACTTGCCGTTAAATACGTAAAACTGATGGGCTTTACAAATGAGATTATTCCTGTTCCGATGTCTACGTTTAAAACTAACGTTAAAAGACCGCTTGTTACGGTTATGTCGAATAAAAAAATATCTGAAATTTTAGGCGTAAATATTCCATGCTGGGAAGAATCGCTTAAAATTTACTGCAATGCTGTTAGGAGTAATCCGGACTTGAGATTTTAAATTATAGCGACCGCAATATTTCGCTTTCTTTTAAATTAATTATAATGACAACTTCTGTAATATAAAGTATCAATTATCTGCAAAGATAGAAATACGGGCATGTCTCGCATCTTACTTTGTCGTACGGTTCGGATTTAAAAGGTATTTCACTGTTAATTTCCGAAATAATATATTTTAAATTTTCAATGCAGATGTCATAAATGAATTGCCTGTCTTCATGCGTCATGCCGGTGTCAAATAAATATATTTTATTACAGTCTCTTAGGGAGTAAAGAATACAGTTGTCTATTGTTTTGCCGGGATTTTTTTCTTCATAAACGAATTTATATACGGGAAGCTGGAAAGATTTTATATTTTTCTGTATAAATTCTCTTCTGTCGCCGTTTATTTCGCCGCTTAATTTTGATTTTAAAGGTTTTTCAACGCTTCCAGTTTTATAGTCGATTATATAAATAGAGCCGTCACTGTTTCTGTCTATTCTGTCAATTTTTAATTTAAGATTATAGATTATGCCGTTTATTTCTATTTTTGAAATAAATTTTGATTCTGCTTCGATAATTTCTTTGAAATCCCGTTTTGTTTCATTTTCGTAAAAATCGCATAATCTTTTTTTAATCAGTTTTTTTAATAAAAAAATCTTTCCTGTTTCATGCTGTTTGAAAAAAATTTCAAGTTTTCTGTCTAAAATTTTTTGATATTCCGAAAACGTATTTGCCGTTAATTCGTCTTTGTTTAGTCCTTTATGAAATGTTTCTTCCAGAAATTCATGTATAAAATTGCCGATATCAAGTCTTTCGTAATTTTGTTCAAAATCTGTCTGTTCCGAAAGCTGCAGAATGTATTTAAAATAAAATTGCAGTTTGCATCTTAAATATGTGTCTATGCTTGTGGGGGAATAGCTGAAATGTTTTAAAAAATCTTTAATTCTATCCGTTTTAGAGAATTCCTGTTTATTTGTTAACAGAGTTTTGTTTGATAAAACCGCTTTTGTCACATTTGCGACTTTAAGCGATTTCTTTTCAGATTGTTCTTTCCATACAAGTTCTTCTATAAATCTGCTCCTTCCGTTTTTTTCGTCATCGGGATATATCAGCGTGACGTTTTCTGCGGATGCTATAAGGCTCATAAAATTGTATTTTTGAATATCAGTTTCTCTGCTTATATAGCCTATTCCAAGAGAATTCATAATATCCTTCGGTATTAAAGGACTCGCTTCTTTAATGCTTGGCATAAAGGAATCAGACATTGACAATACATAAACATTTTTAAAACTTAGTCCTCTTGACTCCATTGTTCCGAGAATCTGCAATCCTTTCAAAGGGCTTCCTATAAGAGAAATATTGCCTTTTAAAAGAATTTCTTCCAATATGTAAAATATTTCGTGTTGTTCAAATTTTTCGTTTGTGCAGACTGCTTTTTCAAATTGGCCGGCTATATCATAAAGTATATTAACGGCTCCCAAATTAAAAGGATATGTGTGTATAAGGCTTTTCTCAACTATATTATCGGCAATATGCCTAAGATAGCCGCCGGTATCTGCCATATTAGAAAGCTTTTCGGGTTTGTAAAAAAACAAATCAAATATCTCATCCAGAATTTCTTTTACTCTTTTAGCGGTAACAGGCTGCCAATATAAAGTCACGGTGCGCGAAATATCGTTTTGAAGTTTTATATTATTTTTTATGTCGTCTAAATTTATGAATATATAGTCTTTAAATTCAGCTTCCTCATTGAATCTGTCAAAATGCCGCATTATATTATGAACGATAATTCTTGTCACGCTGGGATTGCCGATAAATCTCATATTTTTGGCAAGAGGATTTGCCAATACCGAGATGATGTCTTTAATATAATATTTGTTGTTCTTTTTATTTTTTTGCGTCTGAAGAACTGCGCTTATTAAAGAAAAAACCGTAGTTTTTTTGGCGGGATATCCGACTGCCACGTTAATATCGCCGATAATGCTGTATATCTGGCTCATTACAGAAGGAAGTATTGAATTATCAGGAACAATAACGACAGTGTCTTTTATGTCATTTTGCTCAATTTTGCTTAAAAGATTTTTTGCAAGGCATGCCTGCGATTCTCCGTCATAAGCGCAGTAAAAGTTTATATTATTTTTAATTTTTTCTTCGTTTAAATTTTTGAAAACAGTTTCATTAAAATCTTTATATATTTTATCTATAGATATCCAATTGTCCTTTGAGCCTTTGATTATAATATCAAGTTTATTTTCATCATATATTTTTTTGAACATGTCCGTTTCGGATTTGTTTAAATAATAAGGATTAAATAAAATAACGCTTTTATATTCTTTGAGATAATCGTTTATTTTTGAATCCGCCAAAAGATATGAATATCCTCTTGTCGTTTTTTTGACTGAAAGCATATATTTGTGAAATTCATGCCTTATAAAAGACAGATTTTTCAGCAGTTCATTTATATTTTTTGGAAGATCGTATCCTATATCGGCGTTTAATTGTATATTCAGTAATTTGTCATTTTGTATTTTTTCTATATCAAGGGCTTCAATGAAGGCAAGAATTTCGGAACTCCACTGAAAAAACTCCGCAAAAGAAGCCTGCTTATCAAAAAGACTTTGAGTATGTTTTTTTACAATCTCAAAAATTGAGTAAGCGCTGTCAATTTGAGATATTTTTTGCAGATTATAATATTTTTTTGCAATATCGCCTGTCAGTTCGTCAAAAGTAAAAAATACCGGAGGGATAAAGGGTTTATTGATTTTTTTTGATAACTCTTTTTTTATAAAAAGAGCAGGCCTTTTTGAAGGCATAATTACAGCAATATCGGAAAAATCGCCGTTGTTTTTAAGCGACAGTATATGACCGGCGCAGAATTGAATCATATTTTCATTAAGCGAAATATTAATAATTTTTGAAGCCATTACAGTATCTCCGTAACTTCTGCTTTCTCAATGTCAATTACGCGGCATTCCGCCGGTTTTTCGGGATAAATTTCTCTTATTACAGATAAGTATTTTTGCATCTGGCTTGTTATCGTTTCTAAATTATACACTGATGTTTTAAAATCGGCTATGATTATTTTATCCGCATTTACTATTAGTTTATCTATTCTTAGCGTATCTCCGAAAGAGTCGACAAATTCTTTTTCATTATAAATTTCATTTGAACCGTCAAATAATTTTTTTATGCTCTCTTTCTCTAAAAGCTTTTTTAAAACAGGATTGAGCCATACAAGATCTTCGTTTGAGTATTCAAGCATAGTCAGATTTACGGCATTTTCTATTTTTTGATCAATTTCAGATGTGTCGTAAGTAAGTATTTTTGAAAGTGCATAATGTATTATTTTGCCTCTAAGCAATAATTCTTTTTGGTCTTTCCCGTATATTTCCAACGCGCTTTCTGATATTATTTTTGTAAAATCTTTCATTTTGCTAAGCGTTAAATCAATGGTTTTTGCATTTTCGTTTTTATCCGACTGATAAGTTGCCTTTTTACCGATAAGCCTTATATTTTCTGGCATGAGTACGCTTATCGGGCTTTTTTCTTTATTTTTTTTCTCGGAGATAAAGCCGTAAAATTCATATACCGCCCTTGTTGTCGCGACATATAAAATATTTAGTTCGTCTGAAAGATTTTTAAAATACTTTTTATAATATATGTCTCTTAAATTGCCGCTGTAATAAGTGGAATCTTTTAAAATGTTTAAAAATTTTATATTTTCATCATCCTGAATATTGAACGGTTTGTCCGGAGCGGATATTTTTAAATAAAGATAAGGCATTATGACTACGTTAAACTGAAGGCCTTTTGCTTTATGAACCGTAATAATTTTAACTGCGTTTGAGGAAGGCACTTTAATAAAAAATTTATCGTCTTTTTGCCTTTCTTCAATGTTTTGAAAATAATCAATGAAATTCTGCAGGCCCTGATTGTCTTTTTCAAAATCGCTTATAACTTCCAGAAATCTTAAAATAACGTTATTGCTTTCTCTAAAGTTATCAATAATATTAAATTTTGATATGACAGAGACCGTCAGCTCGTAAACCGCGATAAATCCGGCCGAATTAAAAAACGGTTCTAAATATTCGTTCCAAATATCAGGATATTTCTCTCTGAACAGCACATATAAATCTTTTTGGTTATCTTTGTTAAGAGAACTTTCAGTTATAAAATCTATCAATTCTGAACCGGTTATTTTTGTTTCTTTTATAAAGACAGAACTTAATATGAAAGAAGCAAACGATATTTCATCGGTGGGGGAATTGAAAAACTTTAAAGCCGAAAACAGTTCTTTTATTATATTTATATTTATTATATTTAATGTCTGGTATGATTCTATGTCTATATTTTTTTCAAGAAGCCATTTTCCTATAATCTCAATTTCGCTGTTATCTCTGCAGATTATTGTGATGTCTTTATAATCAAATCTTTGTTTTAAATCTTCCAGTTTTGCGTAAAGCAAATTCTTTATTGCTTCATCCCTTTCTTCTTTGGATTCATCTTCATATTCAACGGCGGTTATTTCCACATAACCGTTTTCATTTTTATTTTCGCAGTATTGTTGCTTTGATGTTTCAAACATATCGATTATATTTTGCGCATAGCTGCCGTATATTTCAGGCAAATGATCCGTTTTTTCAAGTCCGTTAAACAGCGAAGATATGTTTTCTTTTGAAAAAACAAAATTATTAAAATCAATTATTGCTTTGTAGCTTCTGTAATTTACGTCAAGCCGTACTTTCGCCGGATTATAATGTTTGAATTCAGTTAAAGGCTGGTCAAATATTTTTGAATCTCCGCCTCTGAACCCGTAAATAGCCTGTTTCTTGTCTCCCACATAAAAAAACGATCCGCCCTGAGATAGATTTTCTTCAACTATCAGTTTTAATGTTTTCCACTGTATTTGGTTTGTATCCTGAAATTCATCTATAAGAAAGTTTTTAAAATAGCTTGAAAGCTGAAAATATATCTCCGGTACGGTTTCGCCGCCGTCGTTAAATATTTTTAATACTTTTCTGTTAAGATCCTGAAGAAATACAACCGCGTCTTTTTTTGACTGTTTATCAAATTCGGTTAATATATATTTAAACATCTCTATATAGATGTTGTAATAGTTTTCCGATTTAAATTCATAAAAGTCTCTGATTATTTGTTTTGTCGTGTTAAATAGTTCGTTTAAACGCTCATTTTGCCGCACTTTGGACTTGTAAGGCGGCTCTTCTCTTTTAAAATAGTCCGACACTCTCTCGCCGCCGGATAAATAATACTTGTTATGTCCAATTATTTTGTTTATCGCGTTTATAAATCTTTTATCTGTATTTTCAAGCTCTTTAATTTTGCCTATTTCAACGCAGGTTTCATAAAACTTTTCGGAATAAGAGGCCAGAGTTTTATTGTAGTCGTTATTATCGCCGGTTTTAAATTGTTTTGCCGATTTTTTTATGTCTTCGTATAATTTTATAAATTCTTTTGAAATGTTTTCTTTTATATCCCATGAAATATTTGCATCTGTCAGATACTGTTTGAAAAAATCATTTAAAAGATTTTCAAGTTTTGAATTAAGCAGAGAATTATCCAGAAATGAATCTATCGCAAAATCTATATAATCTGCGTATGTTTTTTCTATTTTATAATTCGGGGGAATTCCTATTTTTAAAGCGCATGCTTTTATTATCAAATTTATAAAGCTGTCTATTGTTTTTACATTGAAATTGTCGTAATTTTCTATGATGAATTTCATTGCGTAATTTGCATTTTTGACTATTTCTTTTTGCGGTATATCAAGCCCGCTTAATAAATCTCCGACATCCTCGCCTAGAGAAATTTTCTTCAGATATTCTATTATTCTCTCTCTCATTTCAATGCTTGCTTTATTGGCAAATGTTAAAGCAAGAATGTTTTTTAGGGGGATATTTTCTTTTTTTGATAAATCAAAGTTCAAAAGAAGCGTAATGTATCTTTTTGCGAGATTATGGGTTTTTCCTGAACCGGCCGAAGCTTCAACAACGATGAATTGATTTGATAACGGTTTATTTTTTATTATCATCTATCAATATTAAAATCCTTCTCTTTGCAGTTCTCTGGCAATATCTTTTTTCTTTAAAACTTCTTTTTTGTCGTAAGTTGTTTTGCCTTTGGCAAGACCGATAAGCATTTTAATTTTGCCGTATTTGGAGACATAAAGCTCAAGAGGAACGACGGTAAGGCCTTTTTCTCTTGATTTTGAATGAAGTTTTATTATTTCCTGTTTGTGCATAAGAAGTTTTCTGGCTCTTTTAGAGTCATAATCGGAAACATGTGTTGAAATCTGCGTATAAGGCGCTATATAGACATTTTCGGCAAAGGCTTCATTGTTAAAAAACCTTACGACAGAATCAACCATGCTGACATTGTGCAGTCTTGCAGATTTTACTTCATACCCTGACAGAACTATTCCGGTTTCAAACTGTTCAAGTATGTGATAATTATGAAAAGCTTTTTTATTGGTTGCAAGAATTTTGTTTTCCGTATTTTTTTTAGCCATATTTAAACATAATTATATCATATTTTAAATGTGCGGATATGTTATATTTCGAAGATGTGAAAAATATGTGAAAAATCAAATACTTATTGAAATTTTTAAATAAGAGCGCTATAATTCCTATGTATGAATACGATCAATTGCACTTATTTAAGAACGTTTGTTTTGTATTTTACACTGCTTAGTTTGATAATAAGCTCTGTTGTTTTTTCTATAGGCAACAAAACGAGCATAAAAGAAATTATAGGTTCCGATTCAATTATATCCGGTTTTTTTAACCTTACCGGCATATCCGATAAAATGATGAACGATATGATGAGCTCCGCAAATGCAGGTCGGAACGATAAAAATAAAAATGACGTCAGGCAGATAAATAAAGAAATAAGCGTGGCATTGCCTTTTTCGTCTTCAACTTATTTTGAAGAAAAAGATCCGGAAATACAGAACGCAAAAAATGTTAAGGCGTTTAATGAAAGCATGATAACGGAAGTGCTGTATCCGCTTAAAATACCGTATAACCGTTATTTGCTTTGCTTAATTGTCTTATCAGGTTTGATTTTTGCCGGTTTGGCAAGATCAGTGCCGGTTTTATTGAATATAAAATTCAGAGAGCTTGTACCGGGATGCAAAGGTACAGGCTCTTTTTATTTACGGGTGAATATATGAATTTTTTAAAGAAAATCATATCACTTATAATAATAAATTGTTTTTTATTCTCATTTGTATGCGGAGAATCAATCGCCGCTGCAGTTGCAGATATTAAAAATGAGGATATGTACAAACAAATATTTACGGATTTTGTATTGCCGTATTCTTACGGCAAGATAACGGATTCCCATTTTGCTTCAACCGACAGATTAATAATAAATATACAAGATCTTCACTGCCATCCGGAAGTGCAAAAAAACATCAGTAATATCATAGAATTATTTGACAAGAAATACGGCGTTAAAAACATATATTTGGAAGGAGCATACGGTGAAATTGATACGCAATGGCTGAAAACAGAATCATTTAAAAATAAAAAGAATACTCCCGCGGATAAAATGATAGAAACCGGCAGATTAACGGGCGCGGAGTATTACAGCGTAAAAAGCGGCAGAACGTCAATCATAAAAGGTATTGAAGAAAAAGAAGCCTACCTTGAAAATTTAAAAAGATTAGGAACAATATTGGAAAATAAAGAAGAAACAGAAGTAATATTAAACGCAATAAATGAAGCTACGCAGAAGTTGAAATCAAAATATTATGAAAGAAGACAGCTTAAATTGGAGGAGTTATCCGATAAATACGCCGAAGGCAAAATAGGCGCTGAAAAATATTTTAAATTAATGTCAAAACATATAGATAAATTAGGCATAGATTTAACAAAATATGATAATACGTTAAATTATATGATGCTGCTTTCGGAACAAAAAACGCTCAATTTTGAACGGACGACAAAAGAATTACAGTCGTTGGTAATGATTTTAAAACAAAAACTGCCTTATAAAACATATAAGATGCTGCTTGATTCAACAGATAATTTTTCAAAGATGGATAAATTATACTCATATGTAATCATAATAGCCAAACAATATAATTTGAATCTGTCTTTGGATTTTCCCGAATTAAACAGATATTTTAAATATATAGAATTGAGTCAGAAAATAAATCCTCTTGAACTTGTAAAAGAAGAAAAAAAACTGGTAAACGAAATAAATACGAAATTTGCAAGAACAAAAGTCCAGAGAGAAGTCGTTTTTCTTGTGAATTTCGAAAAATATTTGGAAAATTATCTGACAAATAAAATAACGGCTGAAGATTATGAATATTATTTGCAAAATATAAAAATGTATAAACAATTGTGGAACAGTTATGTTGATACAAGAGTATTGTCATTGTTGACCCCGTATATGGATGAAGCCGATAAATTTTACAAAATAAACAGCGACAGAAATAAATATTTTGCGGATAATATTCTTAACGGATCAGAAACGCTTCAAATAATTGCTAACGAAGAAAAAAATGACGGGGTAACCGCAATATTTGATAATATGGATAAAATAAAGAGAGTAGACGTTATAGTTACCGGCGGATTTCATACGGAAAGCGTATCAAAAATATTAAAAGACAATAATATCTCATATATAGTTATAACTCCTAATGTTACGGGAGGAACTAAACTCGCAGAAAAAACATATTACAAAATAGCCGCAGAGCAGAGTAAAATATCATTTCAAACTTTAGCCGTGATGGCATTATCTTTGCAGGTAATGCTTTTAAAAGAACATGGAATTCCTTTGGAAACAATAAAAGAAACTCTTATTAAAAATTCCGGCAGCGGCTTAATACCTTTGATAGAATCCGTATTTCGTTCTGAAACGCAAATACGCGACAGAGAATTTTTAGGCAAAAAATTAAAAGAGCTGAAAGAAACTAAGTTAGCCGAAATGCTGAATTTTGATCAGACCGGCAATATAAACGAAGAAGTAGCCGGACTTTTGGGTATAGATGTTTCTTTATTGGAATATATTGACACCGAAAAATTAGTCTCCGCATGGGAACATAATGATTCGGATTATATAAAAAATTTAATAAAAAATGCCCAAATCAGGCAGGATTACTCTTCGGGTAAGGATTATCTCGGACGCATTTTTTCGGAAATAATGATACTGTTTAACGAGATAAAAGAAAATAATGCCGTAAACTGCGCGGTTGAATCAGTTTATTCCGTGTTAAGTCCCGCCGCAAAACCGAATAAAGTTATTTTGGCCTTTATAATGAGACTTATTGACAGAGTTGAAAAAATAAATTCTCCAAACGGATACAATTCGTTATATTCAATTTGGCGGGTAGTTAAAAATCAGGGATATGAAGCGTATGCGGCCGATGCTGAAATATTGAAACGGGCTGTTTCAACCGGCAGATCTGTTATATTGGCCGTATCGTCAAACGCGATTAAAGGCGAGATTAACCACTATATTACGGTTTCACCCGTAAAGGGAACAAAAAGCGTAATCATACATGATATAAATTACGGTGACAGAATCGTTTCGGAAGAAGATTTATCAAGCATACTGGAAAATGAGTACGGCTGGCAAGAAAACGGAAATATTTTAGTAAGCGAAATCTTGAAAGACGAATCTCCGTTAACGGCTGATAATATGAAACAAATTTACGGAGCCGATAAAAAAAACGGTTCCCTTAAATCGCAAATGCAGGCGGTTTATGCCGATACCGGGGCGCAGGGGTATGTTGATATTTATCTTGAAGATATGCTTTCTGACGAAAAAATATTTATAGAGACTATTCAACAGGCAGTTAAATCAAATAAATTAATAGTTATAAGAATGTTCAGGGAAAGTTATAATCCGGATTTACTTACCGGTGAAGAACTGTTGCAAAAATACAAAGAAATAAAGAAACTGATTAAAAGTTTTTCAAATTTAAAAAAAATCTTTCCCGATATAAAAAAAGTTTTTGAGATGCCTTCCGCTTACGGAGCAGGTTTCTTTTTAAGCGAAATGCTGAAAAATGCTTTTGTGCACGGAAATCACTGTAAAGACGAACCGATAATAATGTATTTAAAAATTAATGAAAATAAAGATATAAGCGATTTATCGGTTTATAATATGCAGAAAAACTCGGAACTTGAACCGGTAAGAAAAAAATTGGCCGCAAAAGCAGGATTGACAGGATATCATATAGGCACCAGCATCATGCTGCTTAATTATTTAAGAACCTTTAAATCGGGAGTACGAGTACTGGATGGAATACAATTTTATATAGCGAAATTACAGCTTAGAAAACAAACTCCGGCTGTGCCTGAAAAACAGAGCGCGGCGATAAATAAATTTTTTGAAAATCATGCTATTTTGAAAAAAACAGCCGAGACGGCAATGGAAATATTTGCAACTCTGCTTAAACTCGCAGAGCTTATAATGCCTCCGCTTGCGTTGATGTCTATTTTTGGTTCCAGCGGAGGGATATTTTTAATATTAATTTTAACTGCCGGAATAGGTTTTACGCTGATCTTAATACAGGATGAAATAAATAAAAAATCGGGGCAAATAAAAAAACAGAGTTTCAAAGAAAAAACTGCCGCATGGGTTCAGATAACCCAGGTTGCTCCAATAATAGTAATGGAATGGCAGATACAATTCATGTATGACATGTTTTTAAGAACAGGTTCTGCTTTGGTTTTTTCTGACTATAAATTATTGGTAGAACAATTAAATGACGGCGGTGCAATATCTCTAAAAGTAAAAAACGCGTCTCAAAACATTGTAATGAATATTATTTTCAATATTCTTAATGCCGGACAATACAGGGAAGACGGAAGCAATAAAACAATGACTCGTAAAATGGGCGAATGGGTTCTGGAATCGTATATAAGTCCGGCAATGATAGTGAAGTGGCTGGCAGGAATACCAAGTTTGTCCGCTCCGTACAGAGAATACACCGCGTCGGCAAGCGACATGCATACAGAACTAAATAAAAATATAGAACCCGATAATGCCGCGATGGAAAAAACAAAAGAAATTTTGATTGAATTCAGACGCCAATTTAAACCAAATATAGATTACATAGAATACTTTTTAAATGCCGCCAAAGAACGCGAACTTACGGAATCTGAAAAAAATGTTCTGACTGTTAATATGGACATAGTGACAACGGCTCTTGAAGTTTTATTAATGGATTCCGTATATTTTGATTCTTACACGAGAGGTCATGCCGAACATGTTGCGGCGAATTCAAAGGTTATATATGAAAATATGCCGGAAGCGGTAAAAGAGAAATATCCGCCGTATTATGCAAGTTATATAAAAATGGCCGCGCTGCTGCATGATATAGGCAAAAACGGAATACCGAATAATATTTTAAACAAACCCGGGCCATTATCGGATGCGGAATACGGCTTAATGAAATTACACGGACTTATAGGGGCTGAAATTTTGATTGAAACCGGATTTGGTTTTTTAGCGGAAGACGTAAAGGCTCATCATGAAAAATATGACGGCACCGGATATGCTTCCGGGCTTTCCGGAGACAAAATTTCATTGGCCGCGTCAATAATAGCTCTTGCCGATTCCTATGATTCCATGAGCAGAGACAGAGTTTACAGACAGGCTTTGCCGAAAAGAGAAGTTATCAGGGATATAAAAAATAACAGAGGCAAACAATTTAACCCTACGGTTGTTGACGCATTTTTAAGAGCCGTAAATATATTGTCTGAAATCAGGGATAAAGAAGAGCTAAATCTGAAAAAGAAAATATGGATAGCCCAGATAATACAAACGGAAATACTTAACGGACAAATGACTCCTGAAGAACTAGCCGATTTGACGGTATTAATGACGAAAAATCTGACGTTTAAAGATAAAGACGCAATATGCAATATGCTTGTGGTTCAAAATAAAGGCGGCAAAAAGAGCGACAGATATAAAAAATTCAAAATCGGTTCCGATACGTATTTAGTTTACGGCGTCTTTGACGACAGTTTAAAGTACGGTCAATATAGATTTGAGGTTTTGAAAGATGCAATATACGGAGGACTTACGACGTCCGAAAAAAATGCGAGAATTGATTTTGACAAAAATACCATAACAAGAGAATGGCTTGAAAAAATAACAAGCGCATGGCCTCAAAAAGCAAAGAAGAGATTTATAAAAATGTTAAAACTGAAAAATGTTGATCCTGCCGTATACGAATTTATTGATTCCGAAGCAAAACGCGACTATGATGACGAACTTTCGTTGTCGGAAATACTTGATGTTTATGCCGTTTTAGGAGATATTGATACAGGCGCAGACAATAATGAATTGGCTTTAAAAATAGAAAATTTTAATATTGAACAGCAAAAACTTGTAACAAAAAAAATAATGGATAAAATTTTAACTCTTAATCCGGAAATGCAGCGTCAAATTTATATGTTTATAGGATTCGTTATTTTCGGCAGTAATAAATATCTAAACATTAACGCTATTTCCACGGAAGAATACGACAATATAATAAAAACATTTAGTTCAAACGGTTTAAATTACAGAATAACGCTTGAAACCGTGCAAAATTTCAATTTTGGGGCGGAAAGTGAAATTATAAAAGAAATACTTACAGAAATATTCAGGCTGAAAACATTTCCCGGCGGGTTATATGCCAAACATCCGGCAAAAGACAGAGCGGAAGTTATAAGAGCTATGATAAGAGATATTATGAGCAATCAAAACGGCAATAACGGGAAAAAAACGGCGGTTTGCGTAGTTTCTTCGGCTAAAGATAATTTCAGCGCGGTCGCATCGGTTATACTCAGATATGTTTTAGAAAAACAAAATATTAAAAGAAATAACGTGGTTATAACCCCTGCCGGCGTTTATTCTGCGTCCGATAAGAAAAGCGCTTATGAGGAATACGGCGGCATACTTGATGAAAAAGGTTATTCTGTCGGAAATATTGAAGAATCTGAAATTTTCCCTTTTTTGGATTATTATAAATTTGACTATTTTTTGGCTGCTGGAGAAGAATACAGACAAAATCTTATCAATACTTACAATATCCCGTATGAAAAGATTATTCTGATCGGCGAGCTTTTTACGGAATCGGCAAAGTTATCCGTCCAAAATCCGTATGACGATAAAATTTCCAGAAGAAGATTTGTTGATTTGCTGCAGAAAATCTTTGAGAAAGCTTTTAATATAGAAAATTTGGAAACAAAAACGGAACACAAACAGGATAAGACGCAGCCGTCCGCATCCGGATTTGTTAATTTTTTTATTAAAGCTTTTGCGGCTTTCAAATCTTTAATAAAAATAAGTTCCGTATCGGATTTATCAATAAAGATATGCACATATACCGAATTTAGCAGAAAATCAATAAAAACAAAAGAAGGTTTTGATATAAAAACATATTTGCTTATAGTTGACGATGAAAAACAGGCTTATGAATTAAGAAGACAGGGATTTAATGCCGTACAAATAGAATATGCAAAACATCCTCGCGGAGAAAAAATAGGACCGGTAATGGAAAATCAGAATAACGGTTCTGCCGTAAGAGCCGTATGGGATGAGAGAACCAAAAAAATTTACGTATATTCAAATTCCGAAAACGGATTGGACGGTCTTAATATACGCGAAGTCAAAGAAGCGCTGCAGCGGCTGCATAATGAGGGCCGAGAATTTGGAGCGTTTAAAGGGATAACAAAGATAATACTGCCTGATTCACATGCCGGAATAAGCTCTGTAATAAATAAAATGTTGAACAAAGAAAAAGATTCAGTGACAAGACCTAATAAAGAAATTAATTTTGACGTCAGAACAAACAGAGCGAATTTTGAAGCTTTATGCCGTGATAATTTAAAAAACGGCATACATGTTATGACAATAAGCACAAAACAGGCTAAATCCAACAGAAAAACAATAAAAGCTTATCAGGAATTGGGAATGGCTTTTATATTGGCTCCAAGCAAGGGCGAATCGGCGGAATATATAATCCGTGAAAGTGAAAAACTTGAACTTAACGGAGCGGTGCTGAGTCTGAAAGAAGTTCCTGAAAACCGTCAGAAAATAATATTGGAACAGGCAGGCGATTTTGCGGCTAAAAGTATGATGAATAAAAAACTGACTGGCGGAATTTATATATATGTTGAAAATATTCCGGAAAGGTTGTTCGGTATTGATATTTATCAAAAATACGGAATAATACCCGTTTTTGAAAATATTCGGGACGCAAAATTATATCTAAGCGAAACAGGAAAAAAATATGCGGTAAAAATATCTGAAGAAATAAGCGCCGCAGATATGGACGGAATATTAAACAATGACGACGTGTTTGGTATAATGACGGATGAAAAAGGAATCGAGAAGATAAGAAACAGAAGCGTAATAACTGAAGCTATCACAGAAATATTTAAACCGAAAACAGCGAAACAATTATTTGAAACAGAACAATGGAAAATAAGAAATGCCGCTCAGAAGTTTGATATCCCTGAAATTGAAAGCGCTTTAAAAAGAGACGGCGCGTTAAGCATATTCCTTTCGGAAATTGATAATTTTCTGGGAGACGAAGAAAAAACCGAAGACGCGGTTACGGTTCTTTTAAACGAACAAAATTTACTGGTCGGTTTTACAAGAGCAAGAGTCGAGCATCTTATGGATGCTGGAAGATACGCCGAAGCGGTAGGATGCATAAAAGCCGCGGTTATGAATTCCGTTGAGCAAAGAATAATTACAAATGAAATAGATATAGAAGAATATAACAAATATATGGGCGGACAATTCAGAGACGCCAGAGCGATTCTTTTAATAAAATTAATAATGTCCGGAAAAAATATAGACAACTTAAAAGACGTTGACGGTTTTATAGATTCAAATATGACCGCCGCGGAATATTTAAACGGAGTTGTCCTTAAAGAAATCAATCAATATATAAGGGAAATATTGAACGGAGGCTATTCTGTAATGCCGCCTGCAGACGAACAAGAAACGGAAACCGCCGTTGATATGTTTAATAAATTTGACTTGCTTGCGCAGGATTTATTTAAACAAAAAGGAATCGTTGAAGGAGTTAAGATATCAACATTTGCCGTTAAAAACATATTAGGCGCCGCATAATCGGCGTTTCCGCTGAAAAATCCTCTAATTTCAATTATACTGTGTTTTTGTTTTAACATGTTTTTTTGTTGTTAAAAAATGATAGAATTGCTGAAAACGGGAAAACCATAAAATGTTTATAGAAAGCGCTGATAATAAAATTATTAAACAGATAGTTTCGTTGAAAGATAAAAAAACAAGAGACGCAGACGGTTTATTTATTGTTGAAGGAGAAAAGCAGGTAAATGATATACCGCTAAATTGGGAAGTAAAATATGCCGTTTTAACCGATAATAACGCAAAAATTAATTTTTCACATGTCTATTATACAACCGAAAAAATATTCAAAAAAATATCCGATACGGCTACTCCGCAGGGAATATTGGCGGTTGTAAAAATACCCGATTATAATCTCTCGGAAATTTTGTCGCCGCAGACCGGTTTATTTATCATTATAGATTCTTTGCAGGATCCAGGAAATCTCGGCACAATAATAAGAACCGCGCATGCTTACGGGGTTAAAGGCGTTTTCATATCAAAAAACAGCATAGACGCATTTAACGGTAAAGTTGTCCGCGCCACGATGGGCTCAATTTTTAAGGTTCCCATATTTCGTGAATGCGATACAAAATCGCTTATAACGGAGTTTAAAAAAAATAAAATAAAAACGTATGCTTTGGCGCTGGAAACGGATAAATTCGTATCCGATGTTAAATTTGAAAAAAAAGTTGCGGTTGTAATAGGAAATGAATCAAAAGGCATTAGCACCGATATTTTAAAAACGGCCGACGACGTCATAAAAATTAAAATGTTTTCCGAAATTGACTCTTTGAACGCCGCCGTGGCATGTTCAATTGCGGTGTATGAAATTTCAAAACAGAATAATCGTTAAAAATATCCGAAATCTCTTAATTTTTAGTTTGAAAAATGCTTTATAATTTTATAAAATAATAAGATTATAAAAGTTATTTTGAGGGAGTTTTTTTATGGCAATAGTAAAAGAAGGATATTCGCTTATTTTGGTTATGTTTGCGACCGGATTGCTTTTGATATTTTTCGGTTTTTGGCCGATCGCGGTTATTTGTATGTTTCTCGCTTTATTTTTTATTTATTTTTTCAGAGATCCAAATATAAAGATTACTCAGGGAGAAGGTTTAATTTTATCGCCGTGCAACGGTACGGTTTTGGAAGTTAAAGAAAAGAGTGACGGACAATCGGTAATAAGAGTATTTTTATCCGTTTTTGACGTTCATTTGCAAAGAACACCGGTTTCAGGAACAGTCAAAAAAGTTGAATACAGACCGGGAAAATTTTTAAAGGCTAATGATCCGCAGGCCCATATAGTTAATGAAAAAAATATAATTACTATTGAAAATGAAAACGGCGTATATGTGGTTGAGCAAATTGCCGGCATTTTGGCCAGAAGATGCGTTTCTTGGGTTAAACCGGGCGATATTTTAAAAGCCGGTGATAAGATAGGAGTAATTAAGTTCGGTTCTCAGGTAGATTTATATATGCCTGAAGGATATAAAATTGATGTTAAAAAAGGCGATACGGTTGTTTCGGGTGTGACGGTATTTGCATCCATAAGATAAATAACGGAGATGATTTAAAATGCCAAGAAAAGGGTTATATGTTTTGCCGAGTTTGTTTACGGCAGGAAATTTAGTTTCCGGCTTTGTTTCTATGATTTATTCAATAGAGGGTAATTTTAATGCGTCTGCATGGTTTATTATGCTTGCGATTGCTTTTGATATGATTGACGGCAGAATTGCAAGATTGACAAAGACGACAAGCAAATTCGGTATGGAACTTGACTCTTTATGCGATTTAGTTTCCTTCGGAGTGGCGCCGGCAATCTTAATGTATGTTATGGTATTAAAACATATGGATAAGGTCGGGGTGGCTATAGCTCTGCTGTTTGTCATAACATGCGCGACAAGGCTTGCAAAATTTAACGTAAAAGCAATGGAGCCCGTTGACCCTAATAAACCGGCTGCGGACAGTTTTTCCGGACTTCCTACGCCTGCATCGGCAGGAATTATAGGCGCTTTTGTTTTAAGTTATGAAATATTTGACGGCACCGTTTTGACTGCGAAAACTATTCCGTTATTAATGAAAAAAATGCCTTTCTTCTTTGATGCGATGCCGATTATTATGGTGCTTATTTCGTTTCTTATGGTTTCTAATGTTCCTTACAGCGCATTTAAAAAAATGAAATGGTCAAAACCCAAGTCAGTGCAGTTTTTTATTGTGATTATAGTTATGCTGATTTTAATTTTTTCATATCCGCAGAATATGTTTTTTATAATATTTTTCGGATATGCTTTGTCGGGAATAATAATTTATATAGTAAGATATTACAGAATGAAGGCAGTTTTAAGAAAAAGCAGTTGCAAAAAAGGTTTATAAAATGAATATTATAATAAAAGTATTAAATATGGGAATATTGGGTAATTGGCGACTTAGCATACCAAAAGATAATAAATGCTCGGAAAAAGTTGTTTTAATTTATTAATTTTGGAGAAAATATATGAAAAAAGATAAAGTTTTATTTTTTGATACAACGTTGAGAGACGGAGAACAGTCGCCGGGCGCAAGCATGAATTTAAAAGAAAAAATTCAGGTTGCGCACCAGTTGGCAAATATGGGAGTAGATATAATAGAAGCCGGATTTCCAATATCAAGTCCGGGAGATTTTGAATCTGTAAAATCAATAGCCCAGCAGGTTAAGGGGCCTATTATTGCGGGATTGGCGAGGGCAAATGAAAAGGATATTACCGCATGCTGGAACAGCGTAAAATATTCAAAAAAACCCAGGATCCATACTTTTATAGCGACATCCGATTTGCACATAGAAAAAAAACTGCAGAAAACAAGAGAACAGGTTTTTGATATGGCCGTCAAAGCGGTAAGATTTGCAAAAAAATACTGCGATGACGTTGAATTTTCGGCGGAAGACGCAAGCAGAAGCGATATAAATTATTTGTGCGCCATAGTTGAAGCCGTAATAGCCGAAGGAGCAAAGACTGTCAATATTCCTGATACGGTCGGGTACAAAATGCCCGAAGAATTCGGGAATTTAATTGCTACGGTCAGGAAAAATGTGCCGAATATTGATAAAGCTATTATAAGCGTACACTGCCATAACGATTTGGGGTTGGCGGTTGCAAATTCACTGGCTGCCATTGCAAACGGCGCAAGACAGGTTGAATGCACTATTAACGGAATAGGCGAAAGGGCCGGAAATGCCGCTATTGAAGAAATAGTAATGTCGTTAAAAACAAGAGAATATTATTTTAACGTAGGATATAATTTGAAGACCAGCGAGATTTATAAATCAAGCAAACTGGTTTCAAATATTACAGGCATAGTCGTTCAGCCTAATAAAGCCGTAGTAGGCGCAAACGCTTTTGCTCACGAATCGGGCATACATCAGGACGGTATGCTGAAAGACAGAAATACCTATGAAATTATGTGCCCTGAAGCAGTCGGAGTTCCTGAAAGTCTGTTAGTCTTGGGGAAACACTCGGGAAGACATGCTTTTACAAGAAGAATTAAAGATTTGGGATATACATTGGATTCGGCTATACAGGAAACTTTATTCGAAAAATTTAAAATTTTAGCCGATAAGAAAAAATGCGTTTTTGACGATGATATAATAGCTTTGGTTGAGGAAGGCATTTCCGGAGTTCAGGAAACTTATTTCATTGATTATGTCAATGTTACTTCAGGCGTAAATGTTATACCTACTGCCACAGTCAGATTGAAAAAAACGGATAAATCAAAAATTGAAACCGTTCAGGAAGCATCTTGCGGGACAGGGCCTGTTGACGCTATTTATCAGGCAATAGATAAAATAACAAAGATGAAAGTTGAGTTGATTGACTATTCTCTCAGAGCAGTTTCGGGAGGAGAAGATGCCCAGGGCGAAGTAAATATAAAGGTTAAATATAAAGGTTCAACATATACGGGCAAAGGAACTTCAACCGATATTACGGAAGCAAGCGCTAAGGCGTATATACATGCAATAAACAAGATAGTTGTTATGCAAAAGGGGAAATAATAATGGGTTTAACAATAACTGAAAAAATTTTAGCAAACCACTGCGGTAAAAAATTTGTGGAACCGGGGGAGTTTATTGAGCCGAAAGTTGATATAGCTTTATCAAATGACGTCACGGCTCCTTTGGCGATACAAGAGTTCAGAACAACGGGCGTTAAAAAAGTTTTTGACAAAAATAAAATAGCTCTTGTTATGGATCATTTTACTCCTAACAAAGACATTAACAGCGCCCAGCAGGTTAAGTATGTAAGAGAATTCGCGCAGGAACAAAAAATTAAGCATTATTACGAAGGCGGCAACGTCGGAGTGGAACATGCTCTTCTTCCTGAAAAAGGAATTGTCGTGCCGGGAGATATAGTGGTCGGAGCAGATTCTCATACATGCACTTACGGAGCTTTGGGAGCATTTGCTACCGGCGTAGGTTCAACTGATATCGGCGCCGCGATGGCTACCGGAAAAATATGGCTTAAAGTTCCGCAGACTATAAAATTTGTTTATAAAGGCAAATTGAATAAATGGGTCAGCGGCAAAGATTTAATTCTTTATACGATAGGAAAGATCGGCGTTGACGGAGCTTTGTATCAGACAATGGAGCTTACAGGCGAAGTTATAGACAAACTTCCTATGCACGAAAGATTTACTATGGCAAATATGGCGATTGAAGCCGGCGGAAAATCGGGGATATTCCACGTTGATAAAAAGACTCTTGATTATGTTTCAAAAAGAGCGTTGAGAAAATTTAAAGTTTTTTCAAGCGATAAAGACGCAAAATACGCCGATGTTATAGAAATAAACTGCTCTGAAATCTATCCTCAGATTTCGGCTCCGTTTCTGCCTTCAAACGCAAAAGCGGCAAAAGCGGTTAAGAAAACTTATATTGATCAGGTTGTAATAGGTTCATGCACAAACGGAAGAATAGAAGATTTGAGAATAGCGGCCGGAATACTTAAAAATAAAAAAGTAAATTCAAACGTCAGAACTTTGATAATACCGGCTACGCCGGCAGTTTATTCAGATGCTTTGAAAGAAGGACTTTTAAAAATATTTATGGATGCCGGATGCGTAGTTTCTGCTCCTACATGCGGTCCTTGTCTCGGCGGTCATATGGGAATTCTTGCCGCAGGCGAAAGATGCGTTGCCACTACAAACAGAAATTTTGTCGGAAGAATGGGACATGTCAAGTCTGAAGTATATCTGGCAAGTCCTGCCGTAGCGGCGGCTTCGGCTATAAAGGGTTATGTAGCAGATCCTAGCGAAATTAAATAACGGGGAATATGAAAATGGAAAACAAAATGATATTAAAAGGACTTGTGCACAAATACGGTTCAAACGTCAATACGGATGAAATTATTCCGGCAAGGTATTTGAATACAATAGATCCTTCGGTGCTTGCGAAATACTGTATGGAAGATATTGACAAAGATTTTGTAAAAAAAGTAAAAAAAGGCGATATTATAGTCGCTGATACAAATTTCGGATGCGGTTCTTCAAGAGAGCATGCTCCGATATCAATAAAGGCGGCCGGAGTTTCGGCGATTATAGCGAAATCTTTTGCAAGAATATTTTTCAGAAATTCTATAAATATAGGACTTCCTATTCTTGAATGTCCGGAAGCTGTAGATAATATAAAAAGCGGAGATCAGCTTGAAATAGATTTGATTAAAGGCGAAATAAAAAATTTAACAAAAAAAGAAACTTATAAAGCTCAACCTTTCCCTGAATTTATGCAGAAGTTGATTAAAGCAGGCGGATTGTTGGCGTATATTAAAGGGGGAAAGTAAAATGGGAAAGACATATAAAATAGCTCTTTTGCCGGGTGACGGGACAGGTCCTGAAGTATTGAATGAAGGCGTGAAGGTTATAAAAGCGGCAGCTAAAAAGACAGGCGTTAATTTTGAATTTGTCAATTACGATTTAGGCGGAGAAAGATACAAAAAAACAGGAGAAGTTCTTCCTGATTCAATGGTTGAAGAATTTAAAAAATTTGACGCTATGTATCTCGGAGCTATCGGCCATCCGGACGTAAAACCGGGTATTCTTGAAAAAGGAATTCTTTTAAGGCTCAGATTTGAGCTTGACCAGTATATTAATTTAAGACCGGTAAAGCTTTATGAAGGAGTTGAATGTCCGATTAAAGGAAAAGAACCTAAGGATATAGATTTTATCGTCGTAAGAGAAAACACCGAAGGGTTGTATGTCGGAGCCGGCGGTTTTATGAGAAAAGATACTCCGAATGAAGTAGCTATTCAGGAATCCATTAACACAAGATTCGGCGTAGACAGATGTTTAAAATATGCTTTTGAACTGACTCAAAAAAGAAATAAGGATAATAAACTTACCCTCTGCGGAAAAACTAACGTTTTGACTTACGCTTTCGGTTTGTGGGAAAGAGCTTTCAGAGAAATGGGAGCAGGCAAATATCCTAATATTAAACTTGACTACACTCACGTTGACGCGACTTGCATGTGGATGATAAAAAATCCCGAATGGTTTGACGTTATAGTAACCGACAATCTTTTCGGCGATATTATAACCGATTTGGCTGCCATGATTCAGGGCGGTATCGGAATTTCGGCGGGCGGCAATATTAACCCTGAAGGCGTTTCAATGTTTGAACCTATGGGCGGTTCTGCTCCGAAATATACGGGACAGAACGTTATAAATCCTCTTGCCGCAATCAGCGCAGGCTCTATGATGCTTGATACTATCGGTCTTACGAAAGAAGCAAAGATGATAGAAGATGCGATGGTAAAGACTTTGGCAAGCGGAAAGATAAAGAGTATGGCGGCGGGAAGGATGGGGATGGGGACGTCGCAGGTTGGAGATTTGATAGCCAACTCTTTATAATATAGCGACTTCACATTTTTGCCTGCAACTTTGTAATTGCAAGTCTCATGTACCGTTTCACTTACGTACACGTCAACTTGCAATTACTTTGTTTCGGCTAAAACTGAGAAGTCTTAACGACAAAGGTAAAAATGGAAGTATATTTTACAAAAAATAATTTTACACTTTATAATGGTGACTGTATAAATATAATGAACGGTATGAGAGAGAAATCTGTAGATATGATTTTTGCAGATCCTCCGTATTTTTTATCAAGTGGCACATTTACATGTCATGCCGGTAAAATGGTAAGCGTAAAAAAAGGTGATTGGGATTTAAGTAACGGATTCGATAAAAACTATCTTTTTCATTTTGAATGGATAAAAGCTTGTAGAAGAATTTTAAAAGATAATGGAACTATTTGGATTAGTGGTACATATCATTCTATATATCAATGTGGTGTTGCTTTACAAGCAAATAAATTTCATATATTAAATGATATATCTTGGTTTAAACCTAATGCAGCACCGAATTTAAGTTGTAGATTTTTTACAGCTAGTCATGAAACATTAATTTGGGCTAGAAAAGAAAAGACAGGAAAACATATTTTTAACTATAAGGAAATGAAAGATGGTAAATGGGACGAAGATACTTTAAAAAAACCGAATACCCAAATGAGAAGTGTTTGGTCAATAAATACACCAAAACCAATAGAAAAGAAATATGGGAAACATCCAACGCAAAAACCACTTGATTTATTGAGAAGGATTGTTCTTGCTAGTACGAATAAGGGGAATGTAATATTGGATCCTTTTACGGGTAGTTCAACTGCGGGAATTGCGGCTAGCATGTATAATAGAGAATTTATTGGTATAGATACAGAAAAAAAATATTTAGATTTGTCTATAAAAAGATTTAATGATATTGAAACTATTGAATCGGGAAAAAATATAAAATATTCTAATGATAGTGAAAATTTAGATTGTAAAACACAACCATATATGTTTGAAAAATCTAAAAAGTATAAAAAAACTAAAAAGAATAAATAAAATAATATGAAAATTATTACTAGAATTAATGCGATAGAAAATTTGCAAAAATACATAAATAAAGATTTAATAAAATTAGCAGAGCAGTATGGAATTACAACATATGAAACTGGTAAACAGAATAAAGGTTGGAAAGGACAGATATTAGAAAGATTGGCAGGGCTTGACAATAATAATTCAAAAGCACCAAATGGTCTTTCTTATGAATTAAAGTCAGTAAGTTTTTATTATAAAAAAGATAAATTAGTTCCAAAAGAAACTATGGCCATTACCATGATAAATCCAGATGATTTATTAAAAACTAATTTTTTTAACAGCCATTGTTGGGCGAAATTAAAAACAATTGTTTTTTGTGCAGTAATGTGGTATGGTAAAAATTCAAAGAAGGCAGAATTAATTAAAGTTACTAGTTTGGATTTTTCAGAAGATGATGAACTTATTCAAGAAATCAAGAAAGATTATGAAGATATTAGAGAAAAACTTAAAAATAAAGGTTTTAAGAGTTTAACTGGGAAAGATGGAAAATGGATTCAACCAAGAACTAAAGGGGCAGGACATGGTTCTATTTCTAGAGCTTTCTATGCAAGGAAAAATCTTGTTTCTAAAATTTTTGAAATATCAAAATAATTATTAAATTAAGGAGCGGATGAAAAAATGAAGAAGTATAAAGTTGCGGTAGTCGGGGCTACCGGAGTCGTCGGTAACGAAATGATCAAGATGCTTGAAAACAGAAATTTTCCGGTTGAATCGGTAAGATTTTTGGCATCTGAAAGATCGGTAGGAAAAACGTTAAAATTTAAAGGACAGGATATACAGGTTGAACTTTTGACTTATGACGGCGGAAAAGGAATGGATGTCGCTTTGTTCAGCGCAGGCGGACAGACTTCAAAAGATTTCGCGCCTTCTTTTGCAAAAGCAGGCTGCTTTGTCATAGATAATTCAAGCGCATGGCGAATGGATGACAGCTGTCCGTTGGTAGTTCCTGAAGTTAATCCTCATGATTTGGCAAAAGATAAAAAGATAATTGCCAATCCGAATTGTTCAACAATTCAGATGGTTGTTGCATTGAAACCTCTTCATGATTATGCAAAAATAAAAAGAGTAATAGTATCAACATACCAGTCTGTTTCCGGCGCCGGAGCGAAAGGACTTGCAGATTTAGAAGCGCAGTCAAAAGCATACGGTAAAGGCGAAAAAATGCCGGAACCGAAAAAATTTCCGTATCAGATTGCGTTTAATTTAATTCCGCAGATAGACGTATTTGATCCGAACGGATACACAAAAGAAGAAATGAAAATGACAAACGAAACAATGAAGATTATGGGCGATAAAAATATAGCGGTAAGCGCAACATGCGTAAGAGTGCCGGTATTTAGAGCTCACAGCGAATCTGTCTGGATAGAAACTGAAAAACCTTTGTCGCCGGAGAAAGCAAAAGAACTGCTTTCAAATGCAAAAGGCGTTGAGCTTATGGATGATGTCGCTAAGAGCATATATCCTATGCCGATACAGGCGGCAAATATGCAGAAAACCTATGTCGGAAGAGTCAGAGCCGATATTTCATGTAAAAACGGCTTGACATTCTGGGTAGTGTCGGATAACCTTCTAAAAGGCGCGGCTTTGAATGCGGTTGAAATTGCGGAAGTGCTTGTTTCAAAGGGAATAATTTAGTTGGTTTTTATAATAAATTTGCTATAATTTAAAAAGCATGAAAAAACTTATAATTAATGCCGATGACTTCGGATACAGAAGTTTAATTAATAAGGGTATTATTTATGCGCATCAAAACGGCTTCGTTAAAAGCACGTCTATGTTAGTTGACAGAGACGCTTTTGACGAGGCTGTTTTTTTGGCAAAAGAAAATCCGGAACTCGGAGTCGGATTGCATATTGATCTTGATAAATTTTTTGAAATTGATAAAGAAGCCGGGGTTGTAAAATGCTGGATAAATAATAAAATGCCGGAAAAGACGATAATAAAGGCAGATATTAAAAGGCAGCTTGACAAATTGCTGGCGGCAGGCATAAAAGTTGATCATTTTGACAGTCATCATCACGCTCATATGTTTCCCGAGGTAATTTATATTGTAATGGAGCTTTGTAAAGAGTATAATATTCAAGCTGTGAGATTTTTTGATAAATTTTATACCGATCAAGAATTTGCTTCGGGGTTAAGAAAAAATTTAAAGGATAATAAAATAAAAATAACCGACAGCTTTATTGAAGGCTGGTATTACGGTAATATAGACGGTGTTCAAAACACCACTGAACTTATGACTCATCCGGGCTACGGCGAAATATGGCGTGAAACGGAGATCGGTCCTTGCTGCGACAAAATGGTATGCGATTACTGTCACAGAAATAATATTGAAATAGTGAAATTTTCGGAAATTTAAAATATAAGTTTTATACTCGGAGGCAATAATGAAAGTTAAATTGTTTTTAATCGCCGTATTAATGTTTATTTTTGGTTTTTCTGCAAATATTTTTGCGGAAGATTTAAAAATAGAAGAAGGTAAAAATGATTTAAACTTTTATTTTAAAGGCGAGAATATATGGTATGACGACCAGCAGGTATATGACAATATAAATATCGGAGCCGGAACAAGCGTCAAGCTTTATGGACAGCAGCAGCATGTTTTGTTAAGTTCAAGTACAGAAACAACAACGGCCTTAAGGACGATTGAATATATTGTAGACGATTCGGATCCTTACAATATAATAACCGCGACAAGAACGGTTCAGGATGTGACCAATACAACGACTCTTGAATACAGAAAAGATGAAACTATAGCGACGCTGTCTCTTGCAAAAGAAGGAACTATTACATTGAATGTCGGCAGCGGACTTGCCATAAGAAATGAATACAGTTTAGTTACTTCAACTCAGGATGTTTCTTTAAGAGACGTTAAGGCCGGTGAACAAGTAAGAATTGCAGACGGTAATTTAACAAATCAATTAACGGATTTATACGAATGCTACGGATATTATAACAGAGAACTTTTAAAACTTGTGGATTCTGATGATCTTTTTTCAGGAACAATAGCATTTGGTTCGGGCGAAGGATTAGAAAAAGAAACGGTTTTGACTTTTCTTCCGACTTATACTAATGTGCCGGACAAGGGCAGCAATTTGGGAGTTTTGCCTATAACACCGGATCCGGAAGTTATAGTACAGCCGACAAGCGCAACTATTACAAATAATATTGTTATAGAAGATAAATCTATAGATCCGAGAACCAATGATATTGCGTGGATGATAAATGATTTTCAGGTTGATACCAGCAGAGCGGTTTTGGATGTCGTTGGGACAAAACAGACATTTGCCAGTATTTATGAAGACGCAAGAGCCGTTGTACTTTTAGGAGATATTTACGGAGACGGAACAATAATAAAAAGAGGCGGCGGCAATATGTATCTTGCCGGAGACGCAACCGGTCTTACTGGGGCTAAAACCGGTTTTTCATGGCGTTTGGAAGACGGATGGCTTGTTGCAGGCGTGCAGGAAAATTTGGGAACCGGAGCTCTTTATATTGATTCAGAAGGTACTCTCGGTCTTTTAGGCGGCACAACAGCGTCCATTAAAATAGATGAATTTACGAATTCGGTTATATCGGGGGCTATATATGCGTCCGGTTTTTCAAATGAATTTTCAAACGATATGACTTTTAACTCAGGGGAATTATCTTTAAGCATAGGAACAAAACAATTATCTGGGAATATAGATACCGCAGATCAGTCCGGAACGGCAAGAATACATTTTACCGGGACTGAGAGCGCCGGAGCCGCATTAATAATCAGCGGTTCAAATAACGCAAAAACATTTGACATCAGTTTTGAGGGAATAGGAAATTATCTCATAACAAACGTCGACGGACTTGCAACCGATGAAATTTCGGCTGCGGGAGTTTCTTCGTCAGACCAATTTACATTGGTTTTAGACCAAAATACAGACGCCGAATACAGCGGAAAATTGACAGGCTCTATGTATCTGCATAAACTTGGAACAGGGACGCTGACACTTTCAGGAATAAATACATATTCAAAAGGAACGTATATATCCGAAGGCGCGTTGGCGCTTACAAACGCCCAGTCTATAGGAACGGGGCATATAATGTTTAACAACGGCGTAAGAGGCAGCTCAAATACTTATGCGTCGTTGGAAGTTATTGAAGCGACATCGGGCAATGTGGCATTAGAAAATACGATTTATATAGATGAAGGCGCAATATTTAATGTTTACGGAAATCAGACGCTTACTCTTTTAGGAGATATACGCAGGTATGATTCTAAACCGGGATATGAAGCTGATTTTATAAAAACAGGTGCGGGGCTTTTGGAAATAGCCAAAAGTTCAACTACAACAAATGTTAAAGATATAAATATATCAACTTTTACGGTAGCCGACGGAGATTTTAAATTGTGCGAAGGAGTTGTTCTTGCTTCGTCATTTGATTTAAAAGGAACAGAAGCCTCTCTTATTATGGAAAGAAATTCAGGCATTACGAAATCAATAAACATATCAAGCGGTTCTCTTACGATATACAATCAATCAAATATTTCATCGGCGACAGTTAATTTTTTAAACACATCAACGACCACTCTTTCAAGTTTATATGTTTCAAGCAATACGATTTTATCAACGGGAACTTTAGTTAATCAGATAAGAGTAGCCAAAGGATTGAATTTTGTAAATGACTGCGATATGACCGCATACGCAAACGCTTTTAATTTTGTGTCCGGCAGCAGTAATACCGTTATTCATAAAGCAGGAGACGGTAATTTCATATTTAACGTAGGAAGCACGACTCCTTATAATTTGGGAGAACTTTCGGTTAATGACGGACAATTTTCATTCGCTTCCGCCGTTTCAGGTTCTTCGGCTACAATAAATATTTCAACAATAATTGTCAACGGCGGCATACTTGCGTTAAAACAGGGAACGTATTTAACTTCTTCCCAGTCCGAAATAGAAGTGAAAACCGGAGGAATAGGCATCTACGACGAAACAAGCATAGATCCGGCGATATTATTGAACTTTAACGGAACAGACCCGAATAATTTGGCAAGACTCATAGTTGAAAAATCAGGCGCAAATCTTGTAAGCAATATAGCTATATCAACCGGATTAATAGTTCAGAATGAAGGAGCTCTTACTCTTACCGGAAGCAGTATAGTCGGAAGCAGCGGTATATTCGGGAAAGACGGCAAAGGAACAATGACCATAGCCGATACCGATGATTTTAACGTCGGCGAATTAAGGCTTTTAAGCGGCGTGATGAATATAAATAACAGCACAATAACTTTAAATACCGCGTCAATAACAGGCGGAACGCTTAACGTAAGAAACGATTCCGTTTTTAATGCCGCAACAGCAAATATACAAAACGCGGTTTTGAGAGGATTCGGCGAAATAAACGGAACTGTAAATGCTAATACGAATTCCGTTATAAGAGCAGACGGCGATGTTGATAATCAAATAGGAACTATGACGTTGGGTTCAATAAATTTTAACGCCGGCTCCACTTTAAGAATTGACGTCAACAGCAGCGAACAATCGGATTTGATAGATGTTGTAAATAATGTTCAAATAGGCGACGGAGCAAACCTTTATGTAAACGTTATCGGAGACGAATCTGAATATGCCGACAAAAAAACATATCAGATTATTACGGCCGGAAATTCGCTCAGCATATTAAATCCCGCAAATATAGGAATTTTTAATACAGAACTCAGCAATTTAAGATTGATTTCAAATCTTTACAGATCCGGAAGGTCAATATTTTTATCAATTTACCAGGCGTTTTCGGAATATGAACTGCCCGGCGCCACGAAAAACCAGCAGGCTATGCTTGACGTTTTAAATTCAATACATGCAAATTACGAGGATTCAATGCAGGATACTCTTAATAAAGTTGACGAAGCATATCTTTCCGGGACTGCTGAATTCGTAAATGCCATGCAGGATTTATCCGGAATATTTTACGCAAATTCTTTTGAAGCAAGCGCCCTTCTGTCAAAAGTAGATATGGTTTATAACAGATTAGACGATATAGGCAGCACGCAGCACAGAATATGGGGTCAGGCGTATACCAACAACAACAGCGTTTCGGAAAACAAATATAATCCTAAATTTGAAAATAATGTTACCGGAATGATTATGGGTTATGATATGCTTCAGGAAGACGATTCTCTTTTCGGTTTCTCGTGTTTTTACGGGACAGGCGAATTAAAACAACTTAATGACAAAGCGGATGTGTCCGATTTCGGCGCAAATGCGTATACCGTATATAATTATGACCAGTTTACGGTCAAAGGACTTGCCGGAATAGGAATTCAGAATTATGATGCTACAAGAACGCTGAATTTTATAAACGGTAATACGATAAATACCAAATATACCGTTAATGTTATCAACATTGATGCCGAAGGAACTTATAATTATGCAATAAATTCTTATCTGATGTTGAAACCTTTTGTCGGTTTGAATTTTGCCATAGTTTCAAATGATTCTTTCCAGGAAAACAGCGTTTATGAACAGAATTTGAAAATAGACGCAAAAAGTTACACAAAGTCCGAAGTAAGAGTGGGAGTAGGGGTTGCTAATAATACAGCGTCTAAATTTAACTGGCATGTTTCGGCATTCGTAAAACAGATTGTGGACGGCGAAAAATCAGCAATGACGGCAAGTTTTGTAAACGTTCCGGATGAAAAATTCGTAATAGAAGGAACGGAACTTCCAAAAACTTCAATATACGGAAATCTTGGCTGTTCTTATGATATAGGATTTAATGTAAACGTATTTATTGATTTATCTTCAAATATGGGCTCGGGTTTAAATTCACAGACAGGAACCGTCGGCGCGCTGTATAGATGGTAAAGAGTTTTTTTCAAAAAGAGATGACAGTTTAAAACTGTCATCTCTTTTTATTTAAACAGGTTTGATTTGAAAAATATATGATAATTTGATAAAATTCATCATCTATTTTAGAGTTATAAAAAATGAACAATATATACACCGTTATACTTGGAGCTGGCGAAGGCACAAGGATGAAGTCTCGTTTGCCGAAAGTTTTACATAAAGCGGCAGGCAAAGAGCTTATATCCCATGTTTTTGAATCGCTTGCAGAAATAGACTCGCAAAAAACTTTTGTCGTTATAGGAAACGGTTCTGATTTAGTTCGGGATTATTTAAAGAAGTATAAAAACGTAATTGCCGTATTGCAAAAACAACGTTTGGGTTCCGGGCATGCTCTTTTACAGGTTAGAAATAAAGCGAAAGGATTAAAAGGAACTCTTATAGTGATGTGCGGGGATACTCCTTTGGTAAGGAAAGAAACGTTGAAAAGTCTGCTTTCTTATCATTTAAAAAACAAAAACGACGCGACTGTTTTATCCGGTATTGTTGAAAATCCGTACGGATACGGAAGAATATTAAGAGATGATAAAAATAACGTTGCCGCTATAATTGAAGAAAAATCAGCCACAAAAGAACAAAAGCTTATAAAAGAGATAAACAGCGGGATTTATTGTTTTAAACTTGAAAATTTATGGAAAGCTTTATTAAAAGTAAAACCGGATAACGCAAAAAAAGAATATTATTTGACCGATGTGATTTCAATTTTAAATAAAAGCGGTTATAGAACAGATGCAGTTTCGGTATGCGCCATGGAAGAATTGCTCGGCGTAAACGACAGAAAGCAGCTTGCCGAAGCCGATAGTATTTTAAGAAGAAGAAAACTTGACCGGTTAATGGCAGACGGCGTTACCGTTATTGACCCTCAAACGACATACATAGACGGGGATGCCGTTATATGTCAGGATACAGTGATAAAGCCGAACACGTTTATAGAAGGCGGAGTGTCAATAGGATCGGGTTGCGTCATAGGGCCAAACAGCGTTGTAGTTAATTCAAAAATCGGCGATAACGTCACTATAAGATATTCTTATGTGGACGGCGCAGAGATAGAAAATAACGTAAAGATAGGACCTTTTGCCCATATAAGACCCGGTACTGTTTTAAAAGAAAAAGTAAAAGTCGGCAATTTCAGCGAAATTAAAAAGTCTGTGATAGATGAAAATTCAAAAGTTAATCATTTATCCTATATAGGCGATGCCGTAATCGGCAAAAATGTAAATATAGGGGCCGGAACAATTACTTGCAATTACGACGGGAAAAATAAGCACCAGACTATACTTGAAGACGAAGTTTTTGTCGGGTCAAACGTTAATCTGGTTGCGCCGGTTAAAATAGAAAAGGGCGTTTTGATAGGCGCCGGATCAACAATTACAAAAAATGTTGAATCAGGAAAACTTGCGATAGCAAGAGCAAAACAAATAGTTATAAATCGTAAAAAAAGGATATAATTTATGAAACTTAAGATCATCGCAGGTACGGCAAATTCAAAATTGGCCCAGGAAATTTCGCAGAAATTGGGCATAGAGATAAGCGAGACGAAAATCGGCCATTTCAGCGACGGTGAAATTCAGGTAAAAATTATTGATAACGTCAGAGGCGCCGACTGCTATATTATTCAGCCTACATGTACTCCGGTAAACGAAAATATAATGCAGCTGCTGATAGTCGCCGACGCATTGAAAAGAGCTTCGGCAAAAAGAATTACGGCGGTAATTCCTTATTACGGTTACGCCAGACAAGACAGAAAGGCCGAACCGAGAGTTCCTATAACTTCAAAACTTATAGCTAATCTTATAACGGCGTCGGGCATTAACAGAATACTTACGATGGATTTGCATGCCGGCCAGATTCAGGGATTTTTTGATATTCCGGTTGACCATTTGTACGGAACTCCTGTTTTATTGAAATATTTCCAGGATAAAAAACTTGATAATCCGATGGTCGTTTCTCCGGACGCCGGAGGCGTGGAAAGAGCAAGGGCATTTGCAAAGCATTTGAATGCGGATCTTGCCATCGTTGACAAAAGAAGGCCCAAACCGAATGAAGCCGCGATAATGAATATTATCGGAGACGTTAAGGACAGAAATGCTATAATACTTGACGATATGATTGATACTGCCGGAACTCTTACAAAAGTTGCCGAAGCTATAAAAAATGCCGGAGCAAATCACGTTTATGCGGCCGCTTCGCACGGAGTTCTGTCGGGAGAAGCTCTTAAAAAAATAAAAGATTCATGTCTTGAAGAAGTTGTTATAACGGATTCAATCCCGCATTATAACGAAGAACCTAAAATAAAGGTATTGTCTATAGCGTCGCTGTTTGCCGAAGCGATAATGAGAATATCAAACGACGAATCAATAAGCGTTTTGTTTGTTTAAAAATAATAGCAGTAATATAAATTGGAGGAAGTTATGAAGCAAGTAGTTTTAGAAGCAGAATTAAGAGATGTGTCAAAAAATTTAAATGCGTTAAAAAATTCTGGAAAGATTCCGGCGGTATTTTACGGTAAAAACGAAAAACCTGTTACTATATCTGTGGATTCTAAGAAGTTTATGTCTCTTATAGAAAAAGAGGGGGCAAACGTTATAATTGAATTGCAGCTTAAAGACGGAAAGAAAACCGCTATTGTCAAGGAACTTCAGAGACACGTTCTCACGCAGGCTCCTAATCACATAGATTTTCAGGCAATTTCTCTTACCGATAAAATTGAAGTTATGGTTCCTATTCATACGGACGGAATTCCTGACGGAGTTAAAAATTTCGGCGGTACGATGGAACATGTTATCAGAGAAATTAAGGTCAGATGTCTTCCTACTGAAATTCCCGCAAAAATCAATGTTGACGTAAGCGGGCTCGGAATAGGACAGGGTATAACGGTTGCAAATCTTCCTAAACTTGAAGGGATTGAATATGTTCAAGATGCTTCCAGTATCGTTGTAAACGTTCTGTTGCAGAAAGTTGAAGAGGAAAAACCTGCCGAAGCGGCGGCGGCTGAACCTCAGGCTCCTGAAGTAATTTCAAAGGGAAAGAAAGATGCTGAAGGAGAAGCGGCGGCGGCAGCACCGGCAGCTCCTAAAAAATAATATAATTTATGCCAGAGATTAAGTTCATAGCAGGACTTGGTAATCCGGGTGATAAATATTTAAACACTCGCCATAATTTCGGTTTTAAAGCAGTTGACAGATTTATTGAATCTGAACAGCTTGTCTGGAAAAACTGGAACGATATGGCGAGTGTTGTCTTCTATAATAAAAACGGCAGAAAGATTGTTTTTGCAAAACCGCAGACATTTATGAATAATTCGGGTTTTCCGGTAAACGCGTTGCTTCAATATTATAAAATAAAACCCGAAGAAATGCTGGTTGTTTACGATGATTTCTCAATACCGGTCGGAGAGTTCAGATTCAGGGCAAACGGTTCGGCAGGCGGACACAACGGAATTGCTTCAATAATAGAACAAACGGGAACTGATAATTTTCCAAGAATGAAACTGGGAATAGGCCCTTTGCCGAAATTTTCAAAAACGCCTGATTTTGTTCTGAGTAATTTTAATGATGACGATAAACAAAAAATTGAAATTGTTTTAAAAGATATAAAAAATATTTTTAATTTAATAATAGAAAACGGTTTTGATAAAGCAGTTTCAAAAATATCGGGCGGGAAACAAAAATGATAATAACAGGCAAGAAAAATATTGAAGAAATACTCGGACAAATTTTAAAAAACGATAATGTTTTTATAGTCGGCTGCGGAGGCTGCGCCACAAAATGCGACACAGGCAGCCAAAAAGCCGTTGACGAAATGTCAGCCGAACTTATAAAAAATAACATATCGGTATCAGGAAATATAGTTTTAGAAACCGCATGCGACGTTCGTCTTGCCAAAAGAGATTTGCTTAAAAATATAAAAGACAAAAATGTAACTGTAATTCTTACTCTGACGTGCGGAGCCGGAGTGCAGGCTATAGAGAAAGTAACAGATTTGAAAATAGTATCAGGTCTTGACAGTTTATTTGTCGGAACAACGGAAAGAATCGGCGTATATAAGAATTTTTGCAGCAACTGCGGAGAATGTATACTTGGAAGAACAGCCGGTATATGTCCTAAAACAAGATGTCAGAAAAGTCTTTTAAACGGACCGTGCGGCGGTTTTGTTAACGGTAAATGCGAAGTAGATCAGACTCTGGACTGCGCATGGGTTTTGATATATGAAAAACTCAAAAAAAATAATCAGTTGGATAATTTTATAAAAAGTTTTATACCTCCTAAAAAATATAATAAAAAAATATCCTAAATTTTTATGCGATTTCGGTATTGACAAATTTTTATTAAAATGTTAGCATTGTAAAACATTTTAATATAGGACTAAAATTTATGAATGAAAAATTAAGCGAGTCGCTTGAAAATTATCTTGAAACGATTGCTTTTTTAAAAAGAGAAAATAAAATCGCAAGAGTTAAAGACATCAGTAAAATGATGGGCGTGAAAAATTCAAGCGTTAATATAGCTTTAAATGTTCTTTCCGAAAGAGGATATGTTCTTCACGAACGCTACGGTTATGTGGATTTAACTCGGAAAGGACAGATTGTCGCCGATGATATACAAAAAAAAGAAGACTTACTTTTTTCATTTTTGCATAATGTTTTGGGGGTTGAAAAAGAAATTGCTTTAAAAGACGCGTGTAAAATGGAACATACCATAAGCGATGAAACTCTTGCGAAACTTATATATTTTGTAGGAAAACTTGATAATAAAAATTTAAAAGAGTCGGAAAAAAGTAAAAATAAGTAGTTTTTTTATTTTTTTAATTTTAAAGTTAGATTAAGCTAACTTATAGGTTTAAAAATTATGCAATACTTAAATATCGTAATTACACTTTTTAACGAAATGGCGCCCTATCTGCTGCTTGGTTTTTTCTTTGCCGGTATTTTGCACGTTTTTGTGCCTCAGAGCGTATTTTCTAAATATTTATCAAAAAATAACTTTACTTCCGTTTTAACGGCTGCGTTATTCGGCGTACCGCTTCCTTTATGTTCATGCGGAGTAATACCGACGGCTATGGCGCTTCGCAAAGAAGGGGCTTCAAAAGGTTCGGTAATTTCATTCCTTATAGCCACTCCGCAGACAGGGGTTGATTCAATAATGGCTACATATTCTCTTATGGGTCTTCCTTTTGCGATTATACGCCCTATAGCGGCGTTTTGCACGGCCGTTTTCGGCGGATTCTTTTCAAATATGTTTATAAAAAAAGAAAAGCAGGATATTATAGAGCCTCAAATAACATGCGCAGATTCATTACAACCTGGTTTTAAAAGTAAAATAAAAGAAGTATTCAAATATGGTTTTGTAGATATTCTTCAGGATATAGGCAAATGGCTTATAGTCGGTATTTTGATAGCCGGCGTTATAACTTATTTTGTTCCGGAGAGTTTTTTTCGTTTATTTTCAGATAATTTATTTTTGAGCATATTGTTTGTGTTAATGCTTGCTGTTCCGATGTATATTTGCGCTACCGGATCTATTCCTATAGCGATAGCCTTAATGATGAAAGGTATTTCACCCGGCACCGCATTTGTTCTTTTAATGGCAGGCCCTGCGACAAATATTGTTTCTATTTTGATAATAGGAAAAGTTTTAGGACGAAAAACACTTGTTCTTTATCTAATTTCGATTATTGCGGGCGCAGTCAGTTTTGCATTAATTATTGATTTTATACTACCTTCAAACTGGTTTGCTTTGAACATAACTCATGAGATGCTTCATAATCATCGCGGATGTTCTTTTTTCGTTCTGAAAGCCGTTTCCGGCATATTGTTATTTATGCTTATAGCCAACTCATTTATACTGAAGTATTTTTCAAATAAAAAAAATGCAGCGGGGAAAAATGCATATAAGATAGACGGCATGCGTTGCAATAATTGCAGAATAAATCTTATAAAACTTGTAAAAGATATAAACGGAGTAATTTCAGCCGAAGTAGATTTGAATTTAGGAATTCTTTATATAGACGGTAATCCTTCCGAAGAGAAGATAAAAGAAGCGGCAGATTCTTTGGGATATGTTTTTAAGGGGAAAATTAAACCGTAACCGCTGTTTTATATTTTTTTGTTCTTTAAGTTAGATAAAACTAATAAAGTTATAATATACTAATAATAAGGCCTTTATTAAGGCCGGTCAATCCGTTTGAAACGTTTGCGGATTGGCATATTTTTTATATTTAAAGTTAGGTTAAACTAAAAAAGATAAGTAAAACTAAAATAAGGAGAAAAATTATGAGGAAACCTCTCAGTGATTTCAAGGTAAATGAGTCGGGAATGGTTGCGCAGATATCTTCTGCGGACGTTAATTTGGCAAAAAAAATACTGGCAATGGGAATTACAAAAGGGATTATGATAGAGGTCGTAAAAAAATCTTTATTGGGAGATCCCATTAACGTAAAGGTAAGAGGATATTTCTTAAGTTTAAGAAAGTATGAAGCATCTGCAATATCAATGGAGGTATCACAATGAGTCCTCTGACAAAAGCCGGAAAAAATACGGTTCTTGTATTTTCATATTTCGGAAATCTTATGGAACAGGAAAAAAGAAGACTGACTGATATGGGTATGGTTCCCGGAGAAAATATAAGGATTTTACAGCAGGCTCACGGCTGCGTAACTCTTATAGTGAAAGGCTCAAGAATAGCGCTGGACCATAAAACGGCCGGAGAAATAATAGTAAGCGAGGTAAGTAAATGAAAAACGGACATAAAGAAGTAAATATTTGTCTTGCGGGAAATCCGAACTGCGGCAAATCAAGTTTATTCAATAATTTGACAGGGTTAAGACAGCATGTCGGCAATTATCCCGGAGTTACGGTAGAAAAAAAAGAAGGCAATTTTGTAAGCGGCAGATATAAGATCAATGTCGTTGATTTGCCCGGCATATACAGTTTGTCAGCTACGTCGGAAGATGAAATAGTTGCGCGAAATTTCATTATAGAGGAAAAACCGGATTTAATAATAGACGTGGTCGACGCATCCAATTTTGAAAGAAATCTCTATCTTTATACGCAGTTAGCCGAACTCGGAGTGCCGGTAATTATAGCGATGAATATGACCGATGTGTTAAAAAATAAAGGGCAGGAAATAGATCTGGCGCTTTTAAAAAAAGAATACGGAATTATGGCTGTTCCCATGATTGCAAATAAAAATAAAGGCACTCAGGAATTGATAAAAGCCGTAATAGAAACTTATGAAAAGAAATCCGATATGAAAATTTTCAAAACCGATTACGGACAAATTATATCGGCCGAACTGGATAAAATAGAGTCCGTTATCAACAGGGATTTTGTTATTGTAAACAAATATCCCATAAGATATGTGGCCGTAAGTCTTTTGAAAGACGATAAATTTGTTTTTGAAAAAATAAGAACATCTCCCGTTTTCGGCGAACTTGAAAAATATGTTTTAGAAAGCAGAAAAAACATAACGGATAAATATGATGATTCCATAGACGCGGTTTTTGCCGACAGAGTATATACATGGATTCATTCCGTATCCGCCGTAGTTCTCAAAACGACTTCGCAAAGCAAATATGACGTTTCAGACGCCATAGATAAAATAGTTTTAAACAGAATATTTGCGCTTCCTATATTCGGCCTTGTAATGTATACGATTTTTAAGTTTACTTTCACTCTTTCAGAGCCTGTAGTTGGATGGTTTGAATCAGGCATGGAGTTTTTGTCATCTCAAGCTTCGGCGGTAATACCCGAAGGTTTGCTGCAGTCTTTTGTAGTAGATGGACTGATCGGAGGAGTAGGAGGGGTTCTCGGATTTTTTCCTCTTATATTATTTATGTTTTTTGCGATTGCTTTTTTTGAAGATACCGGATATATGGCCAGAGCCGTGTTTATAATGGACAGATTTATGAGAAAATTCGGGCTTCACGGAAAATCTTTTGCGTCAATGATAATAGCCACAAACGGATGCGCCGTTCCCGGACTTATGGCGGCTAGGACGATAGAGAATGAAAAGGACAGGCTTATAACGTTGATGGTAACGCCGTTTATGATATGCGGAGCAAAACTTCCGATATTCGCGCTTTTTATAGGAGCATTCTTTGCCGCAAAAGACGGAGCCAATATAATGTTTATTATGTATGTGTTAAGCGTTATTCTTGCTTTGGGGGCCGCATGGATACTTAAAAAAACAATTTTAAAGGGAGAGCCGGCATATTTTATTATGGAACTGCCGCCGTACAGAATGCCGAGTCTGAAAGGAATATTTCTGAAAATGTGGGAACGCGGATTTATGTATCTGAAAAAAGCAGGAACGGTAATACTATTAATGACTGTTTTGATATGGGCAGGACTTACTTTTCCGCAAAACGATAATCAAAACGCCGATATAAGCGAAGAGGAAACGGCAGCCGTTCAGATAGAAAAAAGTTACATAGGGAGAGTTGGTAATTTTATAGAACCCGTCATTAAACCGATAGGTTTTGACGGGAAGTCGGGTATCGCTCTTATAGCGGGGCTTGCCGCAAAAGAAGTTGTAGTAAGCACGCTTGGGACGATGTATGCGCTCGGCGAAGTTGATCCTGAAGATGCAGCGCCTCTTGCTGAAAAACTCCATAACGATCCTTCATGGAGCAAATTAAAAGCGGTAACATTTTTGATTTTCTGTCTTATATATCTGCCGTGCATAGTGGCTGTGGCCGTATTTTTCAGGGAATCAGGATCAAAAATCAAATGGCTTGCTTTTCTTGCTTTTTGGACTACAATCGCCGCATGGATTGTTTCTTTTATAGTTTATCAGGGCGGTAAATTACTGGGGTTAGGAGGTTAAGATGGAATTATTGATTATTGCTGTAATTGTTTTGCTCAGCGCGGCTGCGCTTATTCGTTTATTTGTAAAAAGTTTAAAAGGATCCTGCATCTGCTGTTCCGGATGCACTAAAGATAATAAATTTTGCGGCCGTAAAAAATAGAAATCACCGATTGATAAAATTATTAAATAAAAAATAAGGGGAGACACAATGACAAAGAAATTTTTGTACGGATGTATTGCTGTTGCAGTATTTATGTTATCGGGAAACAGCGTTTTTGCTGATTCCTCGGTAAATCTTGAAAAGGAAATTGAAAGTTTAAAAGAGAGACTCAGTCTGGTTGAAAAAAAATCAGAAACGTCAAACAGAGGTTTGTTGAGCGATTTGGTTATAGGCGGCGGAATTACTTTCGTTTTACAAAACGCCCAGAACGCAAACGCTTCGGCTGATTTGCTGTACAACGGGAAAACTCCGACCGTAGCGTCATATTCAGTTGATCTCGGATTTGAAAAAACTTTTGACGAACAAAATAAAATGTTTATTCATCTTGAAACCGGACAGGGAAGCATTGAAAGCCAGCTTGAATTATTTTCAAACGTAAACGGAGACAGTGATGAATCGGATGCCGTTATTTCTGTAACCGAAGCATGGTATGAACATGTTTTTTGGGCAAGCGGTTTTAAAATGACTTTCGGCAAGCTTGATGCTGGCGCGGTAGTTGACGATAACGCCTACTCCAATGACGAAACTGAACAGTTTCTGGGCGGAATTTTTATCAATTCGCCCGTAATAGATTTTCCGGATGACAATTCTTTCGGAGTAAACGCGGTTTTTGAATCCGAAAAAATTGACGCCGCCGTTCAGTATGTAAGCGCAGACGGAGCATGGCAGGATATTACGAAAAATATTTTTATATCGGCTCAGCTTAATTTTAAACCGGGCATTATAAGAGAAAAGGAAGGCAATTACAGAGTATATGCATGGACCAATACAAAAAAATACACAAAGTGGACCGATCCTTCCGATACAGACTGCGAAAATTACGGATTCGGAGTCAGCTTTGACCAACAGTTAAGCGAAAGAACAGGCGTTTTTGCAAGATACGGATGGCAGGACGGAAAAGTTTATTTTGACGCCGATTCTAGCGTTTCAGGCGATGATGTTTCTCTTTCCCAGAGCTGGAGCGCAGGATTTCAGTTTAAACCGGCTTTGATAAATTCAGAAGACGTTTTTGCGTTTGCATGCGGACAGATAGTTCCGTCTTCGGATTATAAACAAGCAAACGGACTTAAAGGCGAAATGGAAAACCATTTTGAAATGTATTATAGATGGCAGGTTAACGATTATTTATCGGTAACCCCGGATATTCAGATAATACAAAATCCGTTCGGAAACGACGCTTCTAACGGAGACTCAACTGTTTTTGTAGGCGGAGTAAGGACGCAGATTAGATTCTAATTATGCGTTAAAAAATAACCCTGAAATTTTAGATGTGTTTTCCGGGTTATTTTTTTAACAGAGTCTTTTAACTATGTATTAAATTATGATAAAATAACCAACCATTATGAAAAAAACAAATTATTCAGAACATTTCAGGATGGAAGTGCTTGAAGAAATATGTTCCATGTTTTTTAACGGGAATATAGATAAAGAAATAAATCATCTTCCTTTTAACATAATACCAAAGGGAAGCGACAGCCATTTCCGCTGCTGCGTTTATAAAGAACGCGCGATTTTAAAATTAAGGACGCTTGCGGCATTCGGATATTCGGTCAACGAAATAGACGAAGCTCTGCCTCTTACGGATTATCTTTTGCCTGAGACCGAGAAGAAGTACAAAACAAATAACAAATTGCTTACTGTTCTTGAATCTGCATGTTCGGCATGCGTAAGAAGCATGTTTATGGTAAGCGAAATATGCCAGGGATGCCTTTCAAGAAAATGCATAAGAGCGTGTTCTTTTAACGCGATATCAATAGGGGAAAACAGAAGAGCCGTCATAGACGTCGATAAATGTAAAAACTGCGGCAAATGCATGCCGGAATGTCCTTATAACGCCATATTAAAAATAGTGGTTCCGTGTGAAAATGCGTGTCCTGTTGACGCCATAAAAAAGGACAATAAAGGAAGAGCAAATATTGACCACAGTCTCTGTATAAGCTGCGGCAAATGCATATCGGCGTGTCCTTTCGGCGCAATAATGGAAAGAAGACAGATTTTGGATGTTCTCAAGAAACTTAATTCAAAAAAACTTGCGGCATTGGTAGCTCCTTCAATAGCCGGACAGTTCGGAGCTCCCGTTGAAAAAATTATTACCGGTTTAAAAGAACTCGGTTTTGAGTACGTATATGAAGTGGCAGCCGGCGCAGATATAACGGCAAAAGTTGAAGCGGCTGAATTTGAGGAAAAAGTAGTAAAAAACAAACAAAAATTTATGACAACCTCCTGCTGTCATGCGTATGTGCGTCTTGTAAAAAAACATATGCCCGAATTAAAACCTTTTATATCCGATACTTTTACTCCTTTGCATTATACGGCTAAAATAGCGAAACAGGAATTTCCGGATTGTCTGACGGTTTTTATTTCTCCGTGTCTTTCAAAAAGAAAAGAAGCTCAGGAAGATGAATTTGTTGATTATGTTATTACTTTTCAGGAATTAAAAGCGATGCTGTCTGCCAAAAATATAGATTTAAATGAATGTAAACCGGCAAAAATTTTAAAGCAGCCTACAAAATATGCCCGTCTTTTCGGAGTTCGTGGGGGAGTTGTGGATACGGTTAAAAGTTACGCTAAAACAGATCCCGATTTAATGAAACCCGAACTTATAACTGATTTGGATAAGAAAAATATTTTAAAATTATCAGTTTATGCCAAGAATGAAAATTGTCAGTCTAATTTAATTGAAGTTATGGCATGCAAAGGCGGCTGTATAGGCGGCTGCGGAACCGTCGCTCCTGTGGCTCAGGCAGATCAGGATATGAAAAAATATTCGCAGGTTGACAAATAAATTATTAAGTTATAAAATTTTCAAGAAGTTTGAAGCGGATAAAATCTAAGAGGAAGTTCGGTTAAATTCCGACACTGCCCCGCAACGGTAAAACAGTTTTCTGTTAGTCCGGTCTATTTAGATTTTATTATTTTCCGAGGGGAAATAATGAATAAAAACACATCTTTTTTTTACGGTATGCGAAATTTCTGTTCTCCTTGTTCGGGGGGACGGAATTTTTTATGCGTAAAAAAATCATTTCAATAGCGGTTTCGATTTTCTATAGCGCAGTCTGTATAATTCCGTCAGATATTACCGCATCCGGCGTCTGCGGATTTTTTCATCATGATTCTCAACAACGGCTTAATTTTTCATACGGAAAAGTTTTTGAAACAAATATCAGCGCCGGAGAAAAACCGGATATATTTTTTATACATGAACTTCATTGCGATCCGCAAGCCCAGCAAAACATTATTAAGATAATCTCTTTAATAGATTCAGCATTTAACGTAAAAGCGGTTTTTAGCGAAGGCGCCCGGCGCGGAGAAATCAATCTTTCGGCTCTTAAAGAGATTGGCCCTTCGGATATAAAAAACGGGATATTGAAACGTATGGTATCGGAAGGATTATTAAGCGGAGCTGAATATTACTGTACTGTAAACGATAAAACTCTTTACGGTATTGAAGACTGGGATTTATACCGTCAAAATATTGAGAGATTCAGAAATATAAAGGAAGTTAATGCAAAATTTTTAAATGTTTTGCTGGCGGCAAGAAATGATCTTGAATTTGAAAAAATAAAATTTTATTCTCCGGAGCAATATAGTTATGATTCTTTATATTCAGGTGATCTCAAAAGAAATAAATATTATTATGATAAGATAAAACAGCTTGCCGGAGCATGCGGCATAAGTTTAGAACGCTATCCGCTGATAAAGACAGCTTCTTTTATCGCAGATTCCGAAGAAATATGCAAAAATAAAAATATCAATAAAGAATGTTCTCGCCTGCTTAAAATTTTAAGACAAAAAAAATCTTTTGTTGAATATAAAAATCTTTTGGAAGAAATTTACGGTAAAACTGCCGAAGAGTCTGCGGTTTTACTTTATAATGAATCCGAAGTTTTTTTGTCTGATGCGGAAAAATTGCAATATGACTATATCAGGTTTTTGGCAATAAGAAATGATTTTTTTAAAAATATTGATGTTAAAATATTTTTGGCCGAAGAAAAAAATCTTAAAAAGGAACTTTTTAATTTGTTGTTTAAATATAAAAAACAGCGGGAAATATCGTACTTATATTTGAAATTATCGGTTCTTGAAGATTATGTTAATCTGTCAATTCCGCTTGAAGACTGGAAGGAACTGAAAAGTGATGAGTTAAGGATTAAAAAATTTTTGGACACGAGTGCAATTTTAAATAAAAAAGCGGTTTCTGAAATTTTGGATAATCAGCTTTTAGAGGACTATTACGGCGCAAATGAACAAAGAAACGCCGTTTTTTTTGAGACAATAAAACAATATTTAAAAAGAGGAGAAACTTATATTTTAACGGCGGGAGGATTTCATAATGACATTGTTAAATTTTTTGAAGCCGCCGGATTAAAGTATGTTGTTATAATGCCTGATTCTTCCGGCGGCAAAAACGGACAATACGAAAAAATTCTTAAGGAATCCGGAGTTATGAAAGACGCTCTCTCGGAAGGACTTCTCGTATCGGATGTGTCGGGATATAAGCAAAGAATGTTCGTCATTTCTTTCATAGACGAGTTGAGAAAAAAAGGTATGACGGATGATGAAATAAAAAATATCATAAAAAAATGGCAGGCCGAACATAAAAATTTTGCAATATTAAAACCGAAAACGCCGTATGATTTGTCCGAACTTGTAGATGCTACGAATGAAACAAGTTTAAAAGGGAAACTGTTGCGTATAAAAAATGAAATTTTAAAATTCTTCATAGATTTAAAGACTCCTTTTGTTTATAGATATAATAATGAAAATATTAAAAACGGCGATTTAAAAAAAATAAAAAATATGCAGTCTAACGTGAGATTTTTCCCTTTTATAGAGCTTATGCTCGGATTTAATCTGTATTCCTCTTTTTCCATCCTTTTTATGCAGTCAAGCGGATACACCCTCGGTTTTATTTCCGTAATATTTTCGGTGCTTGCGCCGCTGAGTTTTGTAAGTTCGGGACTTTGCGGTTTTATAGGCGACAAAATTTCAAAAAGGACTTTGATAATAATATCTTTGACGCTTCATACTATTGGAAGCGTTTTGTTTATTTTCTCGTGGTTATCTCCGGTAATTCTTGCAGTTTCACAGATTCTTCCGGTTATAGCGATATCGGGTCTTGGAGTAAGTATGAGTCCTTTTCTTATGAGCTCGCTTGAAAAACTTAATGATAAAGACTCGTTTAAAAAATTGTACGGGTCAAATATGGCATTATTTTGGATAATAATGTCAGTTTCATCTCTTTTAGGAGGAGCGCTTCTTTTGATTACAAATCAGATTACGGTGGTGACCATAGCGGCGCTTGTTGATGTTGCCTGTCTTATAGGAGCATTTATATTTACCCATAAGGAAAAAACTGCAAAAGAAAATAAAGCTGCCTGCGCCGATAAAAAACTCAAAACTGTTTTTAAAGAAAAAATATCCGGCATTTTTGCGCCTTTATCTGTTTTGTTCTCGGATAAAAACATCTTTTCTCTTGTGGCTGTCAATATAGCCGTAAATAATATTTTCTTTGTAATTTTGTGTTTCTTTTTGCAGCCGTCGCTTGCCGCAAGCGGTTTAAACGCGGCATTTTTTGCGCCCGTTTATTTTGCGGCGAATTTGCTTCAGTCAGTAGGTTCAAATACAGGCGACAGATTAAAAAACATAGTTATGCGGCATACAAACAGGACTCTTCTGTTCGGCGCCGGATTCGGGCTTGTAACTATGTTTTTTATTACAGGCAGTCCTTTGTTTTTAATAGGATTATATTTGTTAATGAATTTCTGGCAGGCGGTTTCTTCTGTTACTGAAGTTTCGGCGGTTTATAATACAATTGGAGACAATATGAGATCAAAATGGCTGGCATTTAAAGCAATGGCGGGAACAATTGTTGCAAGCCTTACGCAGCTTTTTATAACGGCGCTGGTATCTGCCGGAGTTGACGGTAATATTTTAACTGCTGCCGCAACGGGCGTTTTGGCGGCAGTTTCTTTTATTATTCCTGCAATTTTAAGCGCCGGTAAACAAAGACAATTTATAAAAAATTACAACTATAATCTTTCAGGCATAAGAATACTTCTTTCGGCAAGCTGATAAATTGATAATAAATTCTCTTTTTGCTAAAATCCTGATATGAATTTAAATATTTCACAACAAGTCGCGGCCATTATTGAAGATGTCAAAAAAAACGGAGATTCGGCTGTAATAAAATACGTTAAAAAATTTGACGGGCTGTCTTTTTCATCGGTTAAGCAGATGCTGATTGGCAAAAAACAGACGGATTTTGCCGCAAAAAATATAGAAAATAATCTGAAAAAATCAATTCAGGCGTCATTTAAAAACATACGGGCTTTTCACAAAAAAGAATATTTAAACATTAAAAAACAGTGGTTTATTTCCGACAAAGTAAAAACAGTCGGACAGACGTATAATCCTGTTGAATCTGTTGCGATTTATGTGCCCGGCGGCAAATTTTCATATCCGTCATCTGTGTTGATGAACGCCATACCGGCTAAAGTTGCAGGCGTCAAACGAATAGTGATGATAACTCCTCCTAAAAAAATGACAAATGAGGTTCTTTACGCAGCAAGCCTTTGCGGAATAAACGAAATATATTCAATAGGCGGTCCGGTTGCAATAGCGGCACTTGCTTACGGAACAAAAACAATAAAACCTGTAGATATGATAGTAGGTCCCGGCAACGCTTATGTGAATGAAGCTAAAAGGCTTGTTTTCGGCAAAGTCGGAATAGATTCGCTTGCCGGTCCCAGTGAAGTTGCCATTATTGCGGACGGCGGCGCGGATATAGATTATATTTATTATGACATCATGGCTCAGGTTGAACATGATTCAATGGCTAAAGCTTATCTGTTTTGCACTTCCAATGAAACTGCAAAGAAAGTTAAGAATATGATAGATAAACAATATTTGAAACAGATAATTATAAAAAATACGGATATTGAAGAAGCATGCGGGCTGGTTAATAAAATAGCTCCGGAACATCTTGAATTGCTGGTAAAAGACGCAAAAAAAATAGTAAAATACATAAAGAACGCCGGCGCCGTATTTGTAGGTTATAAAACTCCTACAGTAGTCGGAGACTATTGGGCCGGACCTTCTCATGTTTTGCCGACAAACGGAGCGGCGAGATATTCAAGCGGGCTTTCTGTTATGACATTTTTGAAAAGAACAAGTTACATAGAACTAAAAGATGCCGGTAAAAATATAATTTCCTCAATTTCGGCTTTTGCCGGAACGGAAGGGCTTGTAAATCATAAAAAATCAATAGAGGTAAGATACGAAAAATGAATATAGAACTCAGCGAAAAAGAAGTGGAACTGATAGTTCATCTTCTTACAAAATCAATGACTGAAAATAAAAATGAAAAAATAGGAATAAAATTTTCAATAGACGAAGTTATTCTGCTTGAAAAACTTGAGCAGTCTTTAAAAATCACAGATTTGGAAGAAAATAATACCGGCGTAAAAACAAAATATTTAAATTAAGAGAGTTAAATGAGAAAATCAAAAATAAACCGTAAAACATCCGAAACTGACGTTAAACTGGAAATTAATCTTGATTCTTCAAAAAAATCGTCGGTTTGCACAACGATTCCTTTTATGGATCATATGCTTGATTTGTTTTCCGCGCACGCAGGCATAACTCTTAATATTAATGCCAAAGGCGACACTCATATAGACGACCATCATCTTGTTGAAGATATCGGCATAACTCTCGGACAGGCGTTTAAAAAGGCTCTTGGAGACAAAAAAGGAATAACAAGATACGGTCATTTTCTTCTGCCTATGGATGAAGCTCTGGCTTATGTGGCGCTTGATATATCCGGAAGACCGCATTTGAATTACGAGGCTGCGATTAAGTTTCAGCAAAACGGATTTAATTATGATTTGATACAGGAATTTTTTACGGCGTTTGTAAATAATGCAGGGATTACTCTTCATATTAAAATGATGAAAGGAAGAAACAATCATCACATCGCCGAAGCAATATTCAAAGGGTTCGGCAGGGCCGTTGCCCAGGCTGTAAGCATTAATAAAAAAAATAAAAAAATACCTTCGACAAAAGGTGTTTTGTAAGGATAAAAAAATGATAATTATTCCGGCTGTTGATATCAGAAAAGGCAATTGCGTTATGTTAAAGCAGGGCAAAATTGCCGATGAAACGATTTATTCAAAAGACCCTGTTTTCATGGCAAAATTGTGGAGAGCAAAAGGGGCTGAAAGACTTCATATAGTAGATTTAGACGGTTCTTTTTCAGGCACGCAGTCAAATAACGAAATCATAGGCAATATTTGTCTTACCGTTGACGTTCCGGTACAAGTCGGCGGCGGTATAAGAAATATGAAGAGAATTGACGATATTTTCACGCTTGGGGCATCTTACGCTATTTTGGGAACAGTCGCTATATATAATCCGGATATCGTCAGAAAAGCAATCGATAAATACGGATCCGATAAGATTATAGTCGCGCTTGATATTTACGAAGATAAAGTGGCGATCGGCGGATGGAAAGAAATTACGCCTATTACTACTTCCGAAATGATTGAAAAATTAAAATCTATGGGAGTATCAAATATAATTTATACAGACATTGCAAAAGACGGAATGTTAAGAGGCCCGAATATTGAAGGACTCAAATCTATTGCCTTGGAAAGCAAAATGAAAGTGATAGCGTCGGGAGGAGTTACAACTGTTGACGATATTAAAAAAATAGCCAAACTTGAAAAAAACGGAGTTATAGGCGCAATAGTAGGCAAAGCCTTGTATACGGAAGATTTTAAACTTGAAGAAGCGTTAAGACTTTTCAAAAAAGATTAATATAAGGAAGATGAAAATGGAAATCACAAAACAACTTAAATTTGACAAAAACGGATTAATTCCCGCTATTGTTCAGGATTGGAAAGACGGTACGGTGTTAATGGTTGCCTATATGAACGCCGCATCTTTTGAAAAAACTTTAAAAACAAAAAAAGCGACTTACTGGAGCCGTTCAAGGCAGAAATTCTGGGTAAAAGGCGAAGAATCGGGAAATATTCAAAAAGTAAAAGAAATATATTATGACTGCGACGCCGACTGTATTTTGATAAAGGTACATCAGATAGGCGACGCTGCATGCCACACGGGATACAGGAGTTGTTTTTACAGGAAACTGTCGTTTACCGGAAATACTAAAGTAGTGGGCAAAAAAGTTTTTGACCCTAAAAAAATATACGGGAAATAATTATGGTTAAAGTAATGATTTCCGGTATAACAAACTATGACGATGCTTTATCGGCCACAAATCTCGGAGCCGACTTTGTAGCTTTTAATCTTGTAAAAGACAATCCTAAAAAAGTGTCGCCTAAACTTCTTAAAGACGTCAATGAAAAACTTCCTCCTTTTATATGGGCGATAGGCGTATTTCATGATGAAGACCACAAATCCATTACAAAAACAGTTCAAAAATCGGCGTTAAAGGCGGTATGGCTCGGCGGTTTGGAAACTCCGGAATACTGCAAAACTTTGTCGGTTTCTTTGGGCGTTAAAATTTTTAAATATTTTAAAATAAATTCAGTTTCCGATATATTAAATGTGCAGCCTTATGTTAATAACGCCGATTATTTTGTACTTGATATAACCGTTAAGGACGAACAAGGATGCGTAACGCTTGCAATTGAAGCCGCGCAGAATATAGCGGCTCAGATGAAAGTTCCTTTTTTTGTATGCGGCGAAATAAAAATTGAACAAATATCGGAAATTATAGAAAAATTAAATCCTTACGGAATAATTGCCGACGAAACTGTTGAAAGGCTGCCGAGAAGAAAAGATTTTGATAAAATGGCGGCATTTATAAAAAAGACTCACGGATTAAAATAATGAAAAAAATAAACATAGAAAGAGCGGTTGATACTTTAAAACTTGAAGCGCAGGCAATAATAGACCAGATATCTCATCTTGATGATAATTTTGTAAAAGCCGTCTCTCTTATAGAAAAGACGCCGGGAAGAGTCATAGTTATGGGGCTTGGCAAATCGGGGCTTATAGGCAGAAAAATCGCTGCGACGATGTCTTCGGTAGGCGTGCCGGCCGTGTTTTTGCATCCTGCCGAATGTCTGCACGGCGATTTAGGCATGATAATGAAAAATGACGTTGTTCTGATGCTTTCATATACCGGAGAAACCGATGAAATAAAACAGGTTCTTCCTGTTCTTCAGAGAATGAAAATAAAAATCATAGTAATGACCGGAAGAATAAAATCCCAGGTATGGCAGGGATGCGACCTTATTATAAATTCCGCGATACAAAAGGAAGCCTGCCCGTATAATCTTGCGCCTACATCATCCACTTCCGCAATGCTTGCTTTAGGAGACGCGCTCGCTCTTGTAGTTTCTGAAAGAAAAGGATTTAAAAAAGAAAATCTTGCGTTGCTTCATCCTCTAGGCGCGATAGGCAAGAAACTTACTATGGACGTATCTGCTATAATGAGAAAAGGCAAGGCAAATCCTGTGGTAAAAGAAAATGCAACCGTAAAAGACGCTTTGCTTGTTATGACCGGCACAAGAGTCGGAGCTACAAGCGTCGTAAATAAATCCGGCGAAATAACGGGGTTTTTTACTGACGGAGATTTAAGAAGGCAGGTGCAGGTTCACAAAAACATTTTAGATTTAAAAATAACGGAAGTTATGACTAAAAATCCTCTTACCGTCAGTCCCGATATGTTAGCGGTTAATGCCGCGAAAATTCTTCAGGAAAAAAATATAGATAACATTCCTGTAGTTGATAAAAATAATAAACCTCTCGGTATTCTTGATGAAAGGGACCTTTTGGCTGAAGGAATAGAATAAGGGAAATTAATGAACAGTAAATTAATGAAAGAATATATCTGTTTATTGTCACGTTCAAGAATGGGTTTAGATCTTTCTTTTGCAGCAATATACAATTATTTAAACTATACAATAAAACCCATACATTATAAGATACCTTCTAATTACAGTTATCCGATGGTTTCAATGTATGTCACAAGAAGATGTAATTTAAGCTGCGATTACTGCGTTGTCGGAAAAATTCCTCAAAACGTTAATCAAATTGAATTTGAACTTACTCCGCAAAAATATAATGAAATACTTGAACATCCGCTCATAAAAAAAACGCTTCTTATGCTTTTATGCGGCGGAGAGCCTCTGTTAAACGGCAATATATTAGAACTTATTTCAATGACAAAGAAGAAAGGTAAAATACCTACGATTTTAACTAACGGACTTTTGTTAAAAGAAAAATGGGACGGCTTGTTAAAATCCGGAATCGCCGACGTACAACTTTCTTTATACGATAATACGATGGATATTTTAAAAAATGATTTAAAACCCATGAATAAAGATATGAAAATGAACGCTTCATATGTTTTGTTGCGGAGCGACTTTGACAATAATCCGGACAAACTTGAAAATGTAATAAATTATGTTTCTGAAGCGGGTTTTAAAAATTTAAAACTTAATTTTTGTCTTTCAAACGAGAATAATAATTTTATAGATGAAAGTCTAAAAACAGAACATAAAGCTAAATATGACGAGTTTAAAAATAAAATTTTAAAAAAATATAAAAAAATTATTATTTATTTCCCAAATATTACGGTAAGCGGCGAGAAAAAATGCAAGGCTCCGTGGAATTCTTTACTCGTTGACGCCGCCGGCAATTTCGGCTTTTGCTGTAAACATCAGCCGAGTATAAGCAGAGATAACAATATATTTAAAAGAGATTGGAAAGAAGTAATAAACAGCGAACTTTTTTGCCGTTGGCGTAAAAATATGCTGTCGGAAAATTCTGCTATTCCCGAACATTGCAAAGACTGTTATCACATAAACGGTTCTTATTCTTCAAATGTTTAAAATCAAAACATATATAACTTTTTATTTATTTCTTTTATTTGTAATTTTCTATGTCGGACTGCTTACTTTTTTAAGACCTCTTACAATGGATGATTTTTTTTACGCGAATGCCGCTTCTTCCGGAGGATTTGCCGGAATTTTTAAATTTTATTTCAAACATTATATTTCATGGGGGCCGAGGATAGGCACTCTTTTTGATATGCTTTTTCTTGCAGCGGGCAAAGGGTTATTTGTTTTTATCAATGTGATTGTACAAGTTCTTCTCATATTTTGCATGCATTATACGGTAACGGGCAAAAAAATCAATCCGAGTGAAAAAAAAGACGTTTTTCTTTTTATGATTCTCGCTTTTCTTTTATTGTTTAACGCTACTGGCGGTCAGACTCTTTTCTGGATATCGGGCGTTTCAAATTATTCTTTTCCGGCATTGATTTTATTTACGGTAATAGTTTTTTTAAGAGCTTTAATAAATAATAAAAATATTATCGGAAACGGCGTCTTTGTTTGCGTATTTGTTTGTATTTTAGGTTTTATAATAGGCATGTCAAATGAAAATGTCGCTCCGATTGCGTTAATTTCGTTTTCTGCTCTGTTTGTATATATGAAAATTAAAAAAAATAATATTCCTAAATGGTTTTATTTTCTTTTGGCCGGAACTTTTGCGGGAACAATTTGCCTTTTTGCTGCGCCGGGGTCTTACAAAAGAATGAATTATGTTAATGATTTCAGCATGACCGATATATTTTCAAAATTACGTTTACAGGAAAGCGCAAATGATTTTTTAAATGCTTCTCTTTTTCATAAAATAAAATTTATACCTTTAAGAATAGGAAAGTTTCTTGTTTTATCAGCCGGACTTCCGGTTGTTATAACAGTCTTTTTATTTATAGCCGTTTTAAAAAACAATGCGGAAAATAAACTTAATAAAAATATTTATCCGGCTGCGGTTTTTTTATTGGCGTCTTTTGTTATGGTATGTTTGCTTTGTTTTGCTCCAAAACCTTCAATAAGAGCTTATTTTGTCCCGCTTCTTACCCTTTTTGTTTCATTTGCTTTTGTTCTTGTGTATATAACCGATAATTTTTCAAAAAAAACCGTTGTTTTTGTGATTTTAATTTTGTTTTCTGCCGGAGCCGCCGCCGCATCATTAAAAATAGTTCCGTCATTTTATTACCTTTATATGATTAACGCTGAAAATTTGAAGATAATTAAAGAATCTTTAAAAACTCCTTATAAACATGCCGAAATATATAAATATGACGACATCCCGTTAAAACAATATCATGCTATTTTGAGCCTGGGGGCAAATAAAGATTTTCATATAAATATTGAAATGGCGAAATATTACGGACTTAACAGCATAGTTGCAAAGAAACAATAGATTCTTCCCTTATAAAATCAAAAAATTAAAAATATTTGAATTTTCAATTAACTTAATATGTTGATTGAAATATATTTTCCGCATTTATAAAATAAAACTCTTGACATTTACAATAAAACGTTCTATAATAGACTCAAATACTAAATTAGTCGAAAGGACTGTTTTATGAAAACAACAGATTTAATAAAAGAGGAACAGACAAGAAGAGAAATAATAACCGCCGCTCAGGAATTATTTCAGAAATACGGCATAGATAAAACGACTATGGATGACATAGCCGAAGCAGTAGGAAAGGGAAAAAGCTCTCTTTATTATTATTATAAAAGCAAAGAAGAAGTTTTTTATGCCGTAGTAAACAAAGAAAAAGACGAAATAATGCATTCCATAGGCGATGCAATAAAAGATATAAATTCGGCTTCCGAACAATTCAAAATGTTTTTTCTTACCCACTTTATGCAAGTGAGAAAAAAACTAAATCTTTATTCGGTGATAATAAAAGAAAACGCAAAAAAACATATAGATCTGTTTTATAAAATACAAAAAGAAAGTCTTGATTCACAGATATCAACACTTAAAAATATTATGTTAACCGGCATGAAGAAAGGAGAATTTCAGAAAATTAAAGAGGAAGAGTGCGAAGCATTGGTTACCGTAATCATAATGATGCTCCAGGGTATGGATTCAAATCTTGTTTTTGCCAGAGACAAGTCTCAAACCATACCGAGCGGCGTTGAAAAGGCGATAGATGTTTTTATAAAAGGTTTAAAGTACGGGAGATAGAATATGAAATTTTTAAAATTTGTGAATTTAAGTTTTTTAGTTTGCCTGCTCTTTATTCTTGCAGGGTGTAAGAATGCCTCACAAACCATAGAAATTCCTTTAAAAGTTGAAGTTTTTAAGATATCAAAAACTGATTTTAAGAAAGGTTTATATTACAGCGGAACTGTTGAAGCAGGTAAAAATATAAGCTTAAGTTTTCTTAATATCGGAACGGTTGAATCCGTATATGTCAGGGAAGGCGACAAAGTAAAAAAGGGTCAGCTTCTTGCAAATCTTAACAGCCAAAATGCAAAAAATGCGATGGATATGGCAAAAGAAAAAGCATTGCAGGCCGAAGATGCTTTTAAAAGATTTCAGCCTATGTATGAGCACGGCAATTTACCGGAAATAAAGATGGTTGAGATAAAAACATCAAAAAATCAGGCAGAACTCGCCGCAAAAATAGCAGAAAAAAATTACAATGATTGTTATTTATACGCTCCGTGCGACGGTTTTATAAGCGAAAGAAATATAGAACCCGGTGACAGTATAATCCCCGGAAAAACCGCAATACAAATAGTAAGCGTTGATAAGGTTTATGCAGTTATTTCAGTCCCCGAAAAAGAAATACAAAAAATCAAAAAAGGAATGGAAGCCGAAGTTGAGGTTTCTGAAAATGAAATAAAACTTAAGGGAAAAGTTACAGATGTCGGAGTAAGCGCAGATGCCTTTTCAAGAACTTATACTGTAAGAATTCTTATTTCAAATCAGGCAGGCGAAGTTTTACCCGGTATGCTGTGCAACGTATATATACTTTCAAATGATGTATCGTCTGCGGTAGTTATTCCGGCTGCTGCAGTAAAAGTTGATGAAGAAGGAAGAGAATGTGTGTATACGATAGATTCAGTTTCAAAAAAAGCGTCCAAAAAATATGTTAAATCAAACGGATTTTCACAGGGCGGAATAATTATTATTTCAGGGCTCGAGTCCGGAGATATTATAGCTGCTTCGGGCGTACAAAAACTTGACGATGGGACTCTCGTTGAGTTTTAAGGTGAATTATGGAAAATAAAGAAAAGAAATCATTTATAGAACTTGCTTTAAAATACAGACAAATTCCTATCGTTCTGACAATAGCTTTATGTATTATAGGAATATATTCTCTTTTTAATATGCCCAGGCAGGAATTTCCTGAATTTCACGTAAGACAGGGGCTTGTTATTGCCGGTTTTCCGGGAGCATCTTCCGAGCAGGTTGACGAGCAGGTAGCAAAACCTTTGCAAAATTATCTTTTTCAGTATAAAGAAGTGAACAGAAAAAAAACTTATTCGGTTTCAAAAGAAGGACAGGTGGTAGTATTTTTGGAAGTAAACGAAAACGTTAAAGAACCTGATCTTTTTTGGTCTAAATTAAGACTTGGCCTTCAGGAATTTAAGAGTAAGCTGCCGCAGCAGGTGCTTTTGCTTGTCGGAGACAATAATTTCGGAGACGCTTCCGCGATTCTTCTTTCAATAACTTCAAAACAAAGGACATACAGAGAGCTTGAAGATTATCTTGATAAACTTGAAAATATGGTCAGGAAAAATCCTGCCGTTTCAAACGTAAAACATTTCGGTCTTCAAAAAGAGCAGATAACAATTTATGCAGATCCGAATAAACTGGCATATTACGGAATAAAACCTTCGCTTATAACGGGGGCTTTACAGCTTGAATCAATAGTCGGATACGGAGGAAACGTTACGGATGAAAATCTGATAATGCCGATACATCTTCCTAAACAGTTTAAGTCTGAAGCCGATATAGCAGAACAGATAATATACGCTTCGCCGCAGGGACAGATAGTAAGAATAAAAGACGTTGCAAAAGTCGTAAGAGAATATGATGTAGACGAATCATTTGTGGAATGCAACGGACAGAAATCTGTTGTTTTATCCATGGAAATGCATTACGGCAACAATATAGTTCATTTCGGCAAAGATATAGACAAAATAATAAAAGATTTTAAAACAACCGTTCCTCAGGATGTTCAGATTGCAAAGATTGCAGATATGCCCGGCGTTGTAAGCAGTTCAATAACGCATTTTTTCAGAGATTTCGGAATGGCTGTTTTGGCCGTAATTGTAGTCATAATGATATTTCTTCCAAAACGTGTTGCCGCCGTTGCCGCAATTACAATTCCTATTTCAATATTGATATCAATGGGTTTACTGCAATGGGCCGGAGTTGCATTAAATACGGTATCGCTTGCAACTCTTGTGCTTGTGCTTGGCATGATAGTTGATAATTCTATAGTTGTTATTGATAATCATATTGAAAAACTTGACCATGGCATTGACGTATGGACTGCCGCATGGAGCAGCGCCAAAGAATTGTTTGTGCCGGTATTTACTGCTACTCTTGCCATTATGGTCGCGTTTTATCCGATGCCTATGTTTATGGACGGTATGTATAAAGAATTTGTTTCTCCTATTCCGGCAACCGTAACGATTACTCTTTTTGCATCTCTTTTGGTAGCTTCACTTGTAGTTCCGATATTGTCATATTATTTTATTAAAAGAGGCGTTCATACAGGGGATAAAAAAAATTCGGACGGCAAAAAAAGTATGCTTGACAGGCTGCAGGGGTTTTATGATTCAAGGATAGCTCTTACAATGAGTAAGCCATGGCATTCAATAGGAATTGCAATTCTTTGTATTTTTATCGGAATTTCTCTGCTTGGACTTTTACCGCAGGAAACATTTCCTAAACTTGAAAGAAACCAGTTTGCGGTTGAGATTTATTTTCCGGAAGGGACTTCTCTTGACGCAAACGCCAAAACTACTAAAGAAATGGCAAAAATTCTTTTACAGGATAAAAGAGTTGTTGACGTAATTTCTTTTATAGGAACAAGCTCGCCGAGATTTAATACTTTATACGCTCCGCAGATACCGGCAAAAAATTATTCGCAGCTTATAGTTATAACAGATACAAATAAAAATACAAAAAAAGTTTTAAGAGAATATGATGCAAAATACAGAGACGCTTTTGCGAATGCGCATATAAAATTTAAAGAACTGGATTTTTTACCCGTAACAGCTCCGATAGAAATAAGAATAGCGGGCGACAATATTGAAGAAATTAAAAATTATTCAAATAAAATAAAAGCAGTTATGCAGCAGGAAAAAGACATAATATGGTTAAGAGACGATTTTAGAAATCCGCTTCTTTCAATAGATTTGGATATTAATAAAGAAGCCGCCAACAGGCTCGGCATCACAAGAGGACTTTTGGGGCTTTCAACCGCCCTCAACAGAAACGGCATGACGGTTGCCACTATATGGGAAAGCGATTATCAAAAATCTGTTGTTTTAAAATATGATAAATCAAAAACTTCAAAACCTGAAGATTTGGGCAGCCAGTATGTTTCTGCTCCGTTATCGGCAAAACCGATAATGTTAAGACAGGTTGCAAAATTAAAACCGGGTTTTAGCGAAGGACAAATAGTGAGAAGAAACGGCAGATTAACGCTTACTCTGTATGCAGACGTCGCTTTCGGAAAACTTGCAAATCCAATATTTAAAAACATAGAAGCAAAAATTAAAGACATTCCAAAACCGTCTGATATTGACATTGCTTACGGCGGAGAATACGAAAAATCTCTTGAAACTTACGGACCTTTTTCAAAATCGCTTGTTACAAGCGTGATACTTATATTTTTTATATTGCTGTTTCAGTTTAAGAGCGTCAGATTGTCTCTTCTTGTAATGTGCACGATGCCTTTAAGTTTGATCGGCGGCGTTTTGGGACTTCTTATAATCGGTTATCCTTTCGGCATGACTTCTTTTGTCGGTTTTATAGGATTATTCGGAATCGTAGTCAGAAACGGAGTAATTCTTATAACTTATGCGCATGAACTTGAAAGAAGGGGAATGTCTCTTAAAGACGCCGCAATAGCCGCAGGCAAAAGAAGAATGAGGCCTATATTTTTAACGGCAAGCGCGGCAGCCGTTGGCGTTATTCCTCTTATAACATCAGGTTCTCTTTTGTGGGGGCCGCTCGGCACCGTAATTTGTTTCGGGCTTATAGGCTCTACTATTTTAACTTTGTATGTCTTGCCGGTAGCCTACTGGAAATTCAGCCCCGAGCATAAGGAGCAAAACAATGCGAAATAAAAAAATTTATATATTATTATTTTTGTTATCGCTGCCGTGTTTTGTTTTTGCCGCAGAAGAAAATACGCAGATTGATTTAAAATTAAGTACGCAGACAGCAGTTAATAATCCGGAAATAATTTCTCTTGCCGAATATCAAAAAGCGGCTCTGTCAAATAATGTTGAACTGCATACCGTTGAAGCCGAATCCGAATACGTCCATCAGGAATCAAAAGCCGCTTTTACAAAATATTTTCCTAAAATATCGGCGGGCGCTGCGATAGCTAATACCGACATACTTCCCGGTCTTAACGAACCTATCGGATTGTATCCTATTACGCATCAAAGCAACGGAGCTTCCGTGCTAACCGTCGGAGCAGTTCAGCCTCTGTTTACGGGCGGCAGAATTATAAACGGCAACAAACTTGCAAGAACGGCGGCAAAAGCTTCCGATTATAAACTTAAAATTAAGCAAAACGAAGTTTACGCGCAGGCCGAAAAAAAATACAACACTTACAGGCTTCTTGAAGATAAAATGACTACGCTTTCGGCTTATGAAAAAATGCTGGATTCTCTTTATATGCAGGTTGCGCAGGCTTTTGAAAACGGAATAGTTTCAAAAAGCGATTTTCTAAGAGTTAAACTTAAAAAAGAAGAAATAGCCGTTCAAAAAGAACAGCTTGCACAAATGACGGAAATAGCCGCAAAGGATTTAAAGCTTTATGCGGGGATTGATGAAAACAGACAAATAACGATTGATAAAAATTTTTCTGAAACAGAAGAACCGTCATATAACAGATCAGATTTTCAGTCGTATCTTAAAAGAAGACCCGAATACAAACTTCTTGAGGCAAACGTACAAGTTTCAAAATTGCAGAGAAATATTGAAATCGGTTCTTATATGCCGTCATTAGCCGTCGGAGCCAGCGTTTTCAGAACGGATTATTTTTCCAATAATTATTTTGACAAAAGCCTTATGCATTATCAGGACACAGTTGCTTTTGCAACGGTAAGTATGCCTTTAAGCGACTGGTGGCAGGCATCGCATACCATAAAGGGTAAAAACGCAAAGTATAAAGCCGCAAGAGAAGAATTTGATTCAAAGTCGCAATATCTTATGCTTGATATGGACAGTAAATTAACTCTTCTTGAAACTGCTTACCGCCAGGTAAGAGTCGCCGAAATAGGTTTTGAACTTGCCAAAACAAACAGAATAGAATCTGAAGACGGTTATAACAACGGAACCGAAAAACTTTCAGATTATCTTGAATCAATTGCCATTGAACAGGAAAAACAAAATAAACTTGACGAGGCAAAAGCCGGTTATTTTGAAGCAAAAACCGCTTTTCTTATATCAATAGGCGATTTCCAATATTAGTCTTTTTTTGAAAATAAATTATATTTATGGTATCTTAATTCCAAAATATAAAATATTTATTTTTAAAAATGAAAAATATAATTAAAAAAGCGGAAATAAAACATATTCTTTCCAAAGAAGAGATAACAGCGCTTCTTTCCGATTCTTCTTTTGATAATGAACTTTTCAAAGCTGCCGACAGAGTAAGAGAAAAATACGTCGGTAATGAAGTTCATTTAAGAGCTTTGATAGAGTTTTCAAATGTCTGCGGGCAAAACTGCAAATACTGCGGATTAAGAGCCGGGAATAAAAAAATAGAAAGATATTCCCTTGCCGAAAAAATAATTATCGGTTTTGCCTCAAAAGCCGCAGGCTACGGATACAAAACTGCCGTTTTGCAGTCTGGTGAAAGCGGATGTTATTCAACAGACCAAATAGTAAGTATAATAAAAAAAATAAAAGAACTCGGGCTTGCTTTGACTTTAAGCATCGGCGAAAAAACGTTTGAAGAATATAAAGCATATAAAAAAGCAGGAGCAGACAGATATCTTTTGAGAATAGAAACCACCGATAAAAACTTATATAAAAAACTTCATCCGGGAATGAGTTTTGAAAACCGAGCAGAATGTCTTTTTAATTTAAAAAAATTGGGATATGAAGTCGGAACCGGATGCCTTGTAGGCTTGCCTGAGCAGACTTTAGAGTCTTTGGCGGATGATATTTTATTTTTTAAAAAACTTGATGCCGATATGATCGGAATAGGCCCGTTTATTCCAAATCCCGATACTCCTTTAAAAGACGAAGAAGGAGGGACGTTTAATCTCGCTTTAAAAGTGATGGCAATAACGCGTCTTCTTCTGCCTGACGTAAACATTCCTGCCACAACTGCGATGGAAACTTTAAATCCGAACGGAAGAATAATAGCTCTTCAAAGCGGAGCAAACGTTGTCATGCCGAATGTGACAGAAGGCGATTACAGAAGAAAATACGAGCTTTATCCGGGTAAAATATGCGTTTATGATGAGCCTGAAAAATGCAGAGGATGCATAACATCAAAAATTACGTCAATAGGAAGAACGGTTTCAAAAGAACAGGGAATAAGCCGTCATTTTGAGAGGAAAAAAACAATCAATAAGTAAGGGGGGGATTTTTATGAAAATATCTACTAAAGGAAGATACGCGCTAAGGCTTATGATAGATTTAGCTGAGCATAATAACGGGAAATATATTGCTTTAAAAGATATTTCCACAAGACAAAAAATATCCCTGAAATATCTTGAACAAATTGTAATACAACTTTCAAAAGCCGGTTTTCTTGAAAGCGCAAGAGGTTCTCAGGGTGGCTACAGATTAGCAAAGAAACCGTCCAAATATACTGCCGGAGATATTCTCAGAGTAACGGAAGGCAGTCTTGCCCCTGTTGCATGTCTTGACTCAAAAACCAATAAATGCCAAATTTACGATAAGTGTTCCACAATAGATTTTTGGACCGGTCTTTATGATTTAATCCTCAAATATGTTGACGGCATTACGCTTGAAAATATGTCCGATAAACATATCAATAAAAGTTCAAACGATTATTCAATTTAAACAATTTAATTAAAAGGTATTGACATTTGAAAAAATATGTTATATATTTAATTCATAGTATTTTGATAGGAATAGTGTAAAATTGAAAAATAAGGCGGAAGTTATGTATCGGAAAAAGATTTCAAAAGATAAATTAATAATAAATTTTTTATCATGGCGAATGTGTCTGTTTTGTCGCAGTATTATTTAATAATGAAGTTTAAACATTTAATAAAAAATAAAAAAATAAGGAGCTTTAAAATGACAAATAAATATAAATTTGAAACATTACAATTACATGTAGGACAGGAAACACCGGACCCGACAACAGATTCAAGAGCTGTTCCTATATATCTGACTACTTCATACGTTTTTAAAAATTCGGAGCAGGCTGCAAAAAGATTCGGACTTGCGGAAGGGGGAAACATTTATACTCGTTTAATGAACCCCACAACAGACGTTTTTGAAAAAAGAATAGCCGCATTGGAAGGCGGAGCTGCGGCTTTGGCTACATCGTCAGGAGCAGCGGCAGTAACTTATGCCATACAAAATATTGCCCGCGCAGGCGACCATATAGTTTCTGCTAAAACAATTTACGGCGGCAGTTATAATCTTTTTGCAAACACGTTATCGGAAACGGGAATTGAAACAACTTTTATAGATGCCGATGATATAATTAATTTTAAAAAAGCTATAAGAGACAATACAAAAGCAATATTTATAGAAACGCTCGGAAATCCCAATTCAAGCATAATTGATGTTGACGCCGTTGCAAAAATAGCGCATGAACACGGAATTCCGCTGATAGTTGATAATACGTTTGCAACGCCTTATTTGTTCAGACCGATAGAACACGGAGCAGACGTTGTAGTTCATTCGGCCACAAAATTTATAGGCGGACACGGTACGGCTTTGGGCGGAGTTATAATAGACAGCGGAAATTTTGACTGGGCTCAGAACGATAAATTTCCGGGACTTTCAAAACCAAACCCAAGTTATCACGGAGTAGTATTCACGCAGGCAGTAGGAAATCTTGCGTATATCATAAAGATAAGAACTACAATACTGAGAGATACGGGATCGGCCGTAAGTCCGTTTAATTCTTTCTTATTTTTGCAGGGGCTTGAAACTTTATCACTCAGAGTTGAAAGACATGTTTACAATGCTTTGAAAGTTGTTGAATATCTTTCAAAACATCCGCAGGTTGAAAGAGTAAATCATCCGGCCTTGCCGAGCGATAAATACCATGCCCTCTATGAAAAATATTTTCCTAACGGAGCAGGTTCTATCTTTACATTTGAAATAAAAGGCGACGAAACAAAAGCGAAAAAATTTATTGATAATTTGAAAATATTTTCGCTTCTTGCAAACGTTGCCGACGTCAAATCTTTAGTTATTCATCCGGCTTCAACGACTCATTCCCAGTTAAGCAAAGAGGAACTTGAAGATTCCGGAATTAAGCCTAATACGATTCGTTTGTCAGTAGGCACGGAGCACATAGACGATATTATTGATGATTTAAATAACGCTTTTAAAAATTTATAGGAGATAAAACTATGATGAAAATTTATAAAAAATTAACTGACTTAATAGGAAATACGCCGCTTTTGGAACTGACAAGATATGAGCAGGATAATAATCTTCAGTCTACGATTTTGGCAAAACTTGAATATTTTAATCCGGCCGGAAGCGTAAAAGACAGAATAGCAAAGGCAATGATAGAAGATGCCGAGAAGAAAGGATTATTAAAGAAAGATTCCGTAATCATTGAACCTACAAGCGGAAATACGGGAATAGGGCTTGCTTCCGTCGCCGCCGCAAAAGGATACAGAATAATTCTTACGATGCCTGAAACTATGAGCGTTGAAAGAAGAAATCTTCTTAAAGCTTACGGCGCGGAACTTGTTTTGACTGAAGGAGCCAAGGGAATGAAAGGAGCTATTGAAAAATCAAAAGAGCTTGCCGAAACTATTCCAAACAGTTTTATTCCCAGCCAGTTTACAAATCCCGCAAATCCGGCAGTACATAAAGCGACGACTGCCGTTGAAATTTATAACGATACAGACGGAAAAGTTGATATTTTTATAGCAGGTGTAGGAACAGGCGGAACCATCACGGGCGTAGGAGAATATTTGAAGTCTAAAAATAAAAATATAAAAATAATTGCTGTTGAGCCGGCAGATTCGCCGGTTTTATCACAAGGCAAAGCAGGTCCGCACAAAATACAGGGGATAGGCGCAGGTTTTATTCCGGATACATTGAATACAAAAATATATGATGAAATTGTTCCTGTTTCAAATGAGGATGCTTTTGAAACAGGCAGAAAACTTGCGTTAAGAGAAGGCCTTCTTGTAGGCATATCTTCGGGTGCGGCATTATTTGCTGCGACTCAGGTTGCAAAAAGACCCGAAAATAAAAATAAAGTAATAGTTGTAATTTTGCCGGATACGGGAGAAAGGTATCTGTCTACTCCGTTATTCTCATAAAAAGGTATTGACTAAAAATGGAAAAAGCGATCATAGCTATGAGCGGCGGCGTTGACAGTTCAGTTGCCGCTTATCTTATAAAGCAGCAGGGATACGAAACGGTCGGCGTGACTTTAAAATTGTTTTCAAACGAAGACATCGGAGAATGCGCGACTAAAACATGCTGTTCTATGAAAGACGTGGAAGACGCTAAAAGCGTTTCTTTTAAACTCGGCATCAAACATTATGTCCTTAATTTTACGAAACATTTTAAAAAAGAAGTAATAAGCCGTTTTATAGAAAGTTATGAAAAAGGTTTTACTCCTAATCCGTGTATAGACTGCAACCGTTTTATTAAATTTGACAGACTTTTAAATAAAGCGGACGAAATGGGTTTTGATTATATAGTTACGGGACATTATGCCGTAATCTCTTACGATGAGATGTCAAACCGTTTTATTTTAAAAAAGTCAATTGACGAAAAAAAAGACCAGAGTTACGTTTTATACCAACTGACCCAAAAGCAGCTTTCAAAAACCTTACTGCCGCTGGGCAACATGAGAAAAAGTAAAATAAGAAGTATTGCGCTGCAACAGGATTTTGTAAACGCCCAAAAAGACGACAGTCAGGATATATGTTTTGTCCGCGACGGCAATTATTCAAAATTTATAGAAAATTATACCGGCAAGAAAAATATTGAAGGTGATTTTCTAGATATAAAAGGCAATATAATTGGCCGGCATAAAGGAATAATAAATTATACTATAGGCCAGCGCAAAGGGCTCGGACTTAATTTTCATAAAAGATTGTTTGTCTGCGATAAAGATATAAAGAAAAATACCGTTACGCTAGGCAATCCGGACGATTTATTTTCAAAAAGTCTTGAAGCGTCTGATATTAATCTTATAGCATGTTCAAAAGTAGAAAAACCTCTAAGAGTAAAAGTAAAAATCAGATATAACCAGAAAGAAGAATTTGCCACAGTAGAGCAGACTGCCGATGATAAAATTCATATTGAATTTGATTTTCCTCAGAGAGCAATCACAAAAGGACAGGCAGTTGTTTTATATGATAAAGATATTGTTATAGGCGGCGGCACTATAATTTAGTCAACTTTCCAAATCTAAATCAAAAATTTCGGCATGATTGGTATCCGTATCAAGTATTGCCACAGTGCTTCTGCCGTATCTTCTGGCAGATACTTCGCCAGGATTTATAAAAAGAGCCTGCGGAGTTTTTTGAATATGAGGTTTATGAGTATGTCCGTATATGATGTAGTCAAAAACGCCTTCAAAATTATATAAACGGTGTGACAGAATAAATTTTTTACCGTCAATAACAAAAGAATAAGGTTCATTATAAATACTGCCAAAAGGCTGTATTGTTTTTTCAAGATCAAAAGTATCTAAATCGTTATTGCCAAACACCGCAATCATCGGCATTTTTAACTTTGAAAATATTTTTGCCGACGATACGAAAGAAAAATCTCCGGCATGAAGAACAAGTTCAACCTGCCGGAGATTAAAAAATTCAACAGCTTTTATAATTTTGTCCGTATTGTTGTGAGTGTCAGACAAAATTCCTATTTTCATTTACATTGCTACTACGTTTTTAACTTCAGGGATTTCGTCCATAATCGCTTTTCTTACGCCGTACTGAAGTGTCATAGTTGACATCGGGCATGAACCGCAAGCACCGGTCAATCTTACTTTTACTATTCCGTCTTCCGTTACGTCAATAAGTTCAACGTTTCCGCCGTCTGCCTGAAGGCTGGGGCGAACTTTGTTTAAGACTGATTCTACTTTTTCTTTAAGCATTTTATCTCTCCTTACTTTTTATTTTATTATAGCGACCACAATATTTTGGCTGCAGTTTTGTAATTTTAAAGCTCATTTACCAGTCGCTCCGCTTACTTTATGTAAACTTCACTTTAAAATTACTTCACTTCGCACAAAATCTTGCTAGTCTTAACGACACTACATATTAAAGTCGCAAAATACTTTGGTTCGCTCCAAATCTTAAATCCTAAACTACAACGACATTGGTATTCTATTAAATTTTTAGCCGTAAAGGAAGAAGAAATTTAAATTATTTCCACTCATTGGATGAGGCGTCAGAGGGCATGCGCCAGTCGCCGCGCGGGCTTAAACTGATTGAACCGACTTTCGGTCCGTCCGGTACGCAGTTTCTCTTGAACTGCGCGTTGAAAAATCTCTTATAAAAAAGGTCAAGCCATTTTTTTATTGTTGAATCGTCATATTTATTCTTAAAAGCGTTCTGAGCTAGATAAAAAATCTTTTCAGGCGTAAAATTCCAGCGTATATGATGATATATGAAAAAATCGTGAAGTTCGTAAGGGCCTATGAGATCTTCGGTTTTTTGCGCAATGTCACCTTTTTCATCAGGAGGAAGAAGTTCCGGTGAAATTGCGGTATTGCAGATTGATTCAAGAGTTTGTCTGCATGATTTAAATTCATCCCATAAACTTGCCTGATGCACCAAATATTTTACAAGCGTTTTAGGTACCGAGCAATTAACATTGTACATGCTCATATGATCTGCATTATACGTGCAAAAGCCTAGAGCAAGTTCGGACAAATCTCCGGTTCCCAGAACAATTTTATTTGTTTTATTGGCATAATCCATAAGAATCTGCGTACGTTCTCTAGCCTGAGAATTTTCATAAGTGACTGAACGGTCGTTTTCCGGCAATCCTATATCTTTAAAATGCTGAATGCAGGCTGCCGCAATAGATATTTCCTGCTTATCAATGCCGAGTTCATCCATAAGTTTAACTGCGTTATTTTTTGTTCTGTTTGTTGTCCCGAATCCCGGCATAGTAATGCCCGTTATAGTTTTTCTGTCCCAGCCGAGTTTATCAACGGCTATTACTGCAACAACAAGCGCAAGAGTCGAATCAAGACCGCCGGATACTCCTATTACGATTCCTTTTGTTTTGCTTGTTTCAAGACGCGTCATAAGTCCGTTAACCTGAATATTTAAAATTTCTTCGGCGCGTTCTTTCATTTTATCGTCTGTTTTAGGCACAAAAGGAGAAGGATCAATATAACGGTTTAATTCTTTCGGCTGCTGGGCGGAATTAAGATTAATTTCTATAGTTTTCATCTTTCCGTTTAAAACGTCATAAAAATGGTCAGCCTGATCTCCGAAAGACGTAAATTTGCGGCGTTCATTTTCTAATTTATTTATATCAAAATCAGCGAAAAGTTTTGTTCCGTCGCGCTGATACAGTTCTGTTTCGGCAAGCATAATGCCGTATTCGCAGGCCAGACAATGCCCTGAAAAAACGACATCGGAAGTTGATTCCGTCGGACCTGACGCAGCGTAAAGATATGCGCAGACGTTTCTTGATGAATTTTGGCTGACAAGTTCGCGGCGGTATGCGGCTTTTCCGACTGTTTCGGTAGATGCGGACGGATTTAAAATAAGAGTCGCTCCCATAATGCTCAGACGCGAAGATGGGGGAATAGGCATCCATAAATCTTCGCATATTTCAAGTCCGGTTTTAAAAGATAATTCTCCGATTGAAACGTTAAATATCAAATTAGGATTAAAAGGTATTTTTTTATATTGTGAATCTATATTAAATCCGGAATGAAACCATCTGCGTTCATAATATTCTTTGTATGAAGGAAGATACGATTTGGGGATAAATGCTTTTATTTTTCCGTCTGCAATTACTGCCGCAACATTCCAAAGCCTGGATTGGTGATAAAGAGGAAGCCCGACAACAGCTATTATATCTTTTGTTTCAAGAGCTATTTTATCAAGAGCTTCTTCTGATTTTTTTAATAAAATATCCTGCTGAAACAGGTCTCCGCATGTATATCCGGTCAAAGAAAGTTCCGGAAATAATACGATTGACGCATTTTGTTTTTTCGCTGATTTTATATCGGCAATAATATGGTTTGTATTAAATTCAATATCGGCAATTTTAATTCTGGGAGCGCATGCGCATGTTCTGATAAAACCGTACTTGCTGATCATATCTTCTCCGACAAAAAAGATGGGAGTAAATTTTCGCAGTATTTTATAGATATTTATAAATTTTTTGTTGATGATTTTTATTTTAGACGAGGCGACAAAATGCGAGCGTATACCGTGAACAGGCGGAGCCGGAGGTATCCGAGAACGTTTTGGCAACGAAGTATAAAATAAAAAGAACAACAAAAATAACGCGCCCAAGAGGAGTTGAACCTCTAACCTTTTGATTCGTAGTCAAACGCTCTATCCAATTGAGCTATGGGCGCAAAATAAAACATAAGTATTTTATCATATTTTTGCTGTAATAATGAATTTGTTTATAAAAATAAAATCCCGCCGGAAAAACCGGCGGGATAATGTGTGCAATATAATTTTATTTAAAAAGCATACTGTATGCTTGATACAAATCCGTTGCCCAGACCGACTTCACTGGTTGATTTGTAGTCTCCCGCGTTAACAAGCGCCAAAACAATAGTAAGATTATTATTTGCTGTCCACGCAACGTGCGTATTCCAATAGTTTGCATCTTTCCAGTCGGAATAATCTGCGCCCTGTTTGTATTCAAAGCCGGCGATTAACCCGAGCGGGAAAATAATATCTATATTTCCGAATCCTGTTAATTTGCTGTCTTTGTCATATCCGAATACTCCGGTCGCTTTTGCTTTTGTTGAAAGCAACCCGCCTGAAATCAATACGGGTCTTGGAAGACTTGTAATTAATTTTGTCGCAACGCCGTAATAATCGGCGCCTGTATCGTCGCTTCCTGCTCCTACGTTTGAAGTCTGTTTAAATATTGCGCCTACAGAAACGGCAGGCACATAATTCGTATCAAAAGAATTTTCTTTTAAAACCAGAAGTTTTGCACCGATATTGTGCTTATGTATTGACTTTGAATTTTCAGGATTTACAGTTTCATATCCGTAAGAAACTTCAAGTCTGTTAAAAAAAGTATCGGCAACGCCTATTGCAGTCCAGTCAACTTTAACATCGCTCAAGTTTACATACCATGACCCTATTCTCGGTTTTGAGGCAACTTTTGTGCCGTCAATTTTTAATCCTGCGTCTTCGCCGGAATCTGCAAGATATGCCAGCGGATTAAATGCAATACCGCCAACGCCCTCAAGATTTGTCAGAGGGGGGCCGGCAAAAACATATTTTGATACTAACACAACTGCTAAAATTGCAATTACTTTTACTGCTGAATTAAATTTCTTCATTTTTAAGTCTCCTGTTTTTTTGTATTTTTCGTGTTTCAAATCCCAGTTGACCGGTTATATGTACACTTTTATTTTTTTATGCTCTGCGGTTATCCGCTGAGGATGCTTCAAATTTAATTTTATATTCCACCTCCTTCATCAACATTCCAAATATCATCAAAACGCTGTTTCTTTGATATTTCAATTTGAGTTATTCTTTTGTTGTGCACCGTAATGATTACCGTTCCGTACGATAATTTTTCTACAGCATCTCTGATATCTTTTATTATTCCGTCATTTACTATATTTTCTTTTAAACTCATTTTATATCTCCCGATTTTATTTAAAAATAAAAAAACCGCTAACCTTTTTTTTGTTTTTGGCAGCGGTTTGTCTTTCTATGCTGTGAATTTGTAATTATAATTAACGCATATAAAAACCTGCCATACCGAAAGCATGCATCTGCATGCAACAGGTTCTCATTCGCATATTATAAAAATTTAAATTGATATTCATTTTTACTCCTCCGTATTCTAAATTCAATAAATCATACTATTCATATCTAATAAATAGGATATTATAAAAAACAAATAAATTTGTCAAGCATTTTTTTTAGTAAGTATAAATTTAATTTGTTTTATTTATAAAAAGGGTCTGTGTCGGATAAGCAAAATCAATTTTACGTTTATCAAATTCTTCTTTTATTTTAAAATTTATATTTTGCTGGATATCCATATATTTATTGTAATCGCTGTTTAACACGGTATAAACTGTTTCGTAAATAAGCGCCGAATCTCCGTATGACGAAAAATGAGATCTGTCAAAACGCACATCCTGCTGCTGCAAAATAATTGATTTAAGAAGTTCCGGGATTTCTTTTACATTTTCAAAAGAAGTCTGATAAGTCACGCCCAATTTAAAAACTATTCTGCGCTGCGCCATTCTCTTGTAATTGCGCACGCGGGCATTTGTAAGATTAGTATTTGAAAATATAAGCTCTTCGCCGCCGATGCTGCGGACTCTTGTAGTTTTAATGCCGACGTGTTCTACCGTGCCTGTTAAATCGTCAACGACAATGGTATCTCCGATTTCAAACGGACGGTCAAATAAAATAACAAAAAAACTGAACAAATCTCCGAGAATTGCCTGAGAAGCAAAAGCTACGGCAACGCCTCCGATGCCGAGTCCTGCGACAAGAGTTGATATTTTAACGCCCAAATTATCCAGCAGGATTATCAGCATTATTCCGGCGATAATAATTTTTGCCGTAACGACCAGCCATTTCAAACTTCTCTGACGCGTTTCGTTTACGTTGTTTTTTTTGAAATAGGCGTCAATCAAATAATCAAGCAGCGCCATTAAAAATCTAAGGCACATCAATACTAAGAAAGCAAGACCCGCCACATATATTATTTTTGTTATAAGCGGACTCATAACAAGATTTTTCATGCTTAATATAAATGACCATACAATCAACAAAGGAGTAAGCGTTTTTTTAATATGAAATATTATAAAGTCGTCAATTGTTGTTTGCGTTTTAGCCGCCCATTTTTCAAGCCGGCTGATAACGACTTTTCTTAAAATATAAATCAGAATGATAAAAACAGCCAATACGATTAACGTGAATATATAATCGCCGACCGTATTTTGGAAAATGTTTTTTGCAATCAAATCTTTTAACATTTTAATTCTCCGTAAATTTAAAAATATTATTTTTTATTATTATATTAAAGGATTTTTTGTTAATCAAGAAAATTATTTGTTTTTTTATTTTTCAAGTTCTTTATGGTATTGTGAAAAATTCTTTTTGTAATTATTAAAATTAAAATTTTCGCAAAGAAGGAGATTGTCGTTTAACTGAGTTATTTTTGCAAACAAATTGTTTTTTTTCACGGACGATAAAATATTTGTATTGTAATTTACAATAACCGCGTTAAGCCCGTTTAAGTTTTTCAGGCGCTGATTCCAGTAGCGGTGGTACAAACCTATATTATTATCCAAAGCCAGAAATATTACATTTGGTTTGCCGTCGCAATTTTTTGTGTAATAATTAAATTTATGGGCGTCTATTTTATTTGTGCAAACTATAAAAGAAATATTTTTATCAATATCGTTTATAGTATTAACAGTGTCTTTAATGTAAGGCATGTTCTTTTTTATATATCTGTTTGCGTCAAAATTCATTCCGTAAAGGAAATATACCGGATTTATAAACGACAGAAATATTCCAGATATTATAAATACCGCAATAATTAATTTTAATATTCTGCTTTTCAAACACAGAAAAGATATGTAAGCGCATAAAATAATTACGGCTGTTTTTGCGCAGTATTCAACCTGGAAAGAATAAAAAGACATTCCCAAACAAACTGACAATATTACTGCCGAAAAAACAATTATAACCAAAAATCCGGATTGTTTTGTTTTTACATATAATCTGACGAGACTGTAATATGTTAATATTCCAAACAGTATTCCGAAAATACCGTAAATCCAGATATACGGAACATATTTAAAAATTATATTTTCAACCTCGTTTCTGTAGAGATATGCAAGAATCGGATTGTAGTAAATTATTTGAGAACCGATAAACTGAAGTAAGACGTCTAAACTGTTATAAACCGAATCAATATGGAATCTTATGTTGAAATTGTAATTATGATGATAAGCAAGCGTCGCAAAATCATTTTGGCAATTCCAAATAATTACAGGAATAAACATTAATAAAGAAATGATAAAAGAAAAGTATAATTCTTTTGTTTTAAACAAATAACGGTCATTTTTTGAAATAAGCAAAAATAATAAAACCGAAGGAAAAATTAAAAAAGTTTGATATTTGCTTAACAGCCCCAACCCGACAGTTATTGCGAATATGTATAAATATTTAATCTTTTTTTCCGATATTATTATGTAAAAAACATATACGGATAAAATATAAAACATAATGTATAAAATATCTGATACCGTTTCCAAAGTGTAAAGCATCGGCAGAGAATACATCAATAGAACAGTCACGAGGGCCGTGTATGAATTAAATATTTTTTTTGCAAAACAATATACGATGTATGCCGTAAAAAATAGCGCAAGAGTTGAAAGAATTCTCGGACTGACGTCGTTATAACCGAAAAATATCATAAAAATGCGGTTCATTAACGCCAGAAGAGGCGGATGTTCAACATAAGAAAGATTAAGATTGCAGGCCTGCGCGCATTGTCCGAGTTCATCCATAGTAAGGTCTATTCTTGAACAAACCAGAAGTTTTACCGCGGATAAAAATAAGGTTATTAAAATAAAAAGTCTGTCGTGTGTTTGGTTAAAATCAATTTTAAATATGTCTGTAATATTATTTTTTAATTGAATCATAGAAATAGTGTTATAAGAATTTTATCAATTTAAATTTAATTTGTGAATATTGTCACTTTAACAATGTAACAATTAATTGTATTTAAATGTCTAAATTTAAGCGGGAGAGTGAAATTTATGTCTGAGGAATTAAAAATGTTCTTTGACAAATAAAAACTGCCCGACCTGGGCTCGAACCAGGAGACTTCTGCTCCAGAGGCAGACGTGTTACCAATTACACCATCGGGCAAATAAACAAAAATGATAAATATTTTTTTTGAAACGTTGTTAGATTTTACAAAAACTTATTTTTTAAATCAATATCAAATTTTATTATTTGGAAAAATTGACAATAAAAAAATAAAATGTTAAACTCAATAACGTTTTATGTGGGCAGTTAGCTCAGCTGGGAGAGCATCTCCCTTACAAGGAGGAGGTCGCAGGTTCAATCCCTGCACTGCCCATTCAGAAATCTCTCCGCAAAAAGATTAATAAAAATTTAGGGGGCTGCACATGCTTAAAAAAACTTGGATTATATTTTTGCTGATGGCTCTTATTACTTCCGGTACAACCTCGTTACAGGCAGTTTCTAAAAAAGAAAAAAAACCAGTTCATACTCAGATTAATATATTCACTCCCGGCACCGATGATTTTATTGATTATTCAAAATACGGCGAATTTGAAAATCTCGGGACAGACAAATACAAATATACAATAAAAGATTCTGCAGGATTAAAACAAGCATCCGGCGAAGGTATTTTCCCAAATATAACCGATATTTATAAAAGTCCTGATTTTAAAAAACTTAAACGTGAAAAAAAATTGGAAGGCGACAAATGGGCTTTTGTAAATACTCTTGATTCGCAGGCTAATTATTATAAATGGGCTACGGCTCAGGAAGAACCGGGCGTTAAACAATATTATACGGCTTTGGCTTTGGAACAGTCAGGAGACTATAAACGCGCCGTAAAAGCCTATCATGCGATAACAGTATTTTTTCCTAAATCAACCGGAGTCACGTTTTGGAAAACTCCGTGGTATGTGGCGCCCGTAGCCATAGAAAAAATTAAATATTTAACAAGAGAACATAAAGAATTAGGAGTTAAACTTGTTGACGCCGATATTGACATTATAGGCAAGTATGACGATGAAAAATCAAACGATGTCTTTATAATAAATCCAGGCAAAATCGTTCCAGCAGCCGCTGAAGACTGGATTTTGAAAAAAGCTGATTTGGATTCAATAGGCGTAAAGAAAGTAACCGGAAAAGGGAAAGTTAAACTTGTAGAATACAACAATAAAAATTTTCAGCTTATGGTTGACGACAAACCTTATATAATGAGAGCTATCGCCTATTCGCCGACTCCCGTCGGACTCAGCCCTGATAACGGAAGCGTTAATGTTTCAAAAGACTGGTCTTGGATGGATTACAATAAAAATAAAATAATAGACGGCCCTTATGAAGCGTGGGTTGATGAAAACAAAAATAATAAAAAAGACAGAAAAGAAAAAGTTATAGGCGATTTTCAGCTTATGAAAGACATGGGAATAAATACAATAAGAATTTATAATTTCCCGGAATTAAATAAAGAAGTTTTAAAAGACGGTTATGAAAAATATAATTTTATGTACATGATAGGAAATTTCTTGGGAATGTACGGATTTCATTCCGGAGCGGAATGGTTTGAAGGAACCGATTACACAAATCCAAAACACCGTGAAAATATGTTAAACAGCGTAAGAGAAATGGTTGAAGAATACAAAAACGAGCCTTATGTTTTAATGTGGGTTCTCGGCAATGAGAATAATTACGGTACGGTCGGAGTTCCCGGAGTAAGCGCAGGAACCTCGTGCAATGTAAGAAAAGATCCGGCAGCGTATTACAAATTTATAAACGAATGCGCTAAATTAATAAAAGAACTTGATCCTCAGCAAAGGCCTGTTGCGATATGCAACGGGGATTTGCTTTTTATGGATATATGCGCTCAAAATGCTCCTGATTTGGATATATACGGCGCAAACGCGTACAGAGGCAAAGAAGGATTCGGAACTCTTTGGAGAGACGTCTTAAAATTATACGGAAAACCTGCTATTATAACCGAATACGGATGTCCGGCGTACAGCAAATATATTACGTTTGAAAATAATGAAAATGAACAGGCTGAATACCACAGAGGAAGCTGGCTGAGCATGGAAGAAAATTTTGCCGGATACGGCTCGGGAAACGCTTTGGGCGGAGTAATATTTGAATGGACTGACGAATGGTGGAAAGCGGGACCGCCTCCTGAATTTGATCAGCATAAACAGGATATTATAGGACAGTGGATGGGACCTTTCATAGACGGATGGGCGTATGAAGAATGGTTCGGATTATGTTCCATAGGCGACGGCAAGCACGGTCCGTTTAAGAGGCAGTTAAGAAAATCTTATTTTACATATAAAGAACTATGGGAAAAATACAGAAAATAATACTTGCGAAATTAATTATCTCGTTTTTTCTTGTAGTCTTTGTTTTTTCTTTCGTTTATCCGCAGGAACAAACCGAAAAAAAACTTGGCGGCGGCACCGTTCAGCTTATACAAGATGAAGACGGTATGTGGAGAATAACCGTTAACGGGCAGTTATATTTTATCAAAGGCATTGAATATTCGGCCGATACCGTAGGCAAAAGACCGGACGTCAACGACTGGATGTGGTCGGATTTAAACGATAACGGGAAAATAGACGGACCTTACGATTCATGGATTGATTTTAACAGAAACGATTATCAGGATCTTGATGAAAATTCAGTCGGTGATTTTGCTTTGCTTAAGGCTATGGGCTGCAATACCATCAGAATATACCATTCGGACAATATCAACAAAGAACTTCTCAGAGATTTATACAACAAATACGGAATCAGGGTAATAATGGGCAATTATCTAGGGGCTTATACCAAAGGAAGCGGAGCCAACTGGGATAAAGGCACTGATTACACCGATGAAGACCAGCTTAAAAATATGCGTGAAAGCGTAAGAAAAATGATTGAAGAAAATAAAGACGAACCTTATATTTTAATGTGGATGCTGGGCAATGAAAACGACGTCGCCGGCGCGCACGATAATTCAACAAAAACAAATACGAACGCCAATTTATATCCCGTTGAATTTGCAAAATTTCTTGAACAGACATGCCGGATGATAAAAGAAATGGATCCTAATCATCCCGTGGGTGTTTGTAACGCTACGACGAGATTTGTAAAATATTATGCAAAATATGCGCCCAGCATAGACGTTTTGGGCTTTAACCAGTATTCCGGACCTTACGGATTCGGAATTTTATGGAGAAAAATAAAACAGGAATTTGACAGACCGGTTTTAATTACGGAATACGGCTGTGACGCTTACAATCAAAACAAACAGACTACCGATGAACAGTTTCAGGTTGAATATCACAGAAAAGCATGGAAAGACATAGAACAAAACGGATATTGGGGCAAAGGCGTAGGTAATGCGATAGGCGGGTTTGTTTACTGCTGGCTTGACAAATGGTGGCTTATAGGTTCAAACAAAGACCACGATACGACGCTTGGAGCGTGGAAAGGCCCAAAAAACGATAATTTTTTTCACGACGAATGGCTTGGCGTCGCCGATCAGGGAAAAGGAATGCACAGTCCGTTTAAAAGATACCTGAGAAATATATATTTTTTATATCAGGAAGAACTTTGGGATTGGGATCCGGCGCTTTATTAAAAAAATATTGTTTTCATAACAAGAATATGTTATAATCCGCGTATAAGTTCTTGTTATTTCAAGGAGTGGGTAATGTCAGAAAACGAGCAATCTAAGCAAGTGGCAGGATCTGACGGACTTGATTTCGGTTTATTTATAAACAGACAGTATGTTACCGTAAAGCGTATAGGAGTCGGCGGTTTCGGTACGGTATGGCAGGCTTACGATTTCAGTTTAAGAAATTTCATAGCGATAAAAGAACTTTTACCCGAATATGCAGAGCCTAAATTTGTGGAGATGTTCTACAAAGAAGCTCTTATCGCAAAAAACATAATCCACGACAATATAGTCAGAGTTCAGCATTTTTGGAAAGGGTCAAACGGCACTTTTTACGTAGTTCTTGATTATGTAAGAGGCGTTGATCTTGAAACTTTAATAAGAAAATGCAATCAGGATAAAATCGTCATTCCGTGGCAGTTGTCAACTTTAATATGCATCAACGTTTTAAAAGCAATAGATTACGCAAACAGAATAGCGAGAGATTCCATTACCGGAAATCCTTACGGAATAGTTTACAGAGACATATCGCCGGGAAACGTTCTGTTGTCTTTTGACGGCAATGTTAAGCTCAGCGATTTCGGTATCGCAAAAACGGCGGATGAGATAAAAGATTCCATACCGCAAAAAGTCATTACCGGCAAATATCCTTATATGTCGCCCGAGCAGATTAAGGGGCAATCAGACATAGATCACAGAACCGATATTTTTTCTGTTGCCGTTTTGTTTTATGAAATGCTGACGGGACATCAGCTTTATCAGGGAACTAACGAAGAAATAAAAGCGCAGGTTCTCGGCAAAAAATTTGATACCGAAGGATTAAACGCTCCGGGCGTTCCGCACGAAATGTTTGAAGTTATATCCAAAGCGTTGGAAAAAGACAGAAACGTCCGTTACGAAAAAGCCATAGAAATGTACAGAGATATAAGACGCATTTTAAAAGGCGTTGATACTGATGATTTATCTATTGAACTTTCGGAATTTGTCGTTAAAATAATGAAAGAAAATGTTATAAAGTCCGAAAAATTGATAGAAAACGTCAAATCTCTTACGGTGACAGAACTTGAACGCAATTCAAAAATACCTAAAATTCAGTGCGTTGATTTTATAGTAGGTCAGGCAAATACCCAGACTTCCGGAGTAAGTCCCGAACAACCCCAGTATTTCCAACAGCAGCCGAGCCAGCCCGGTATGCCGCCTATACAGCAGCCTCAAATTAAAGTTGAAGAAAGAAGACAGCCTTCTTTGAGAGTTGAAGCAAAAGGCAAAACGGTTTTTGAGGAAGTAGGAGACTGGTTATTTAAGAAATTTGACGAAATGAAAAAAACGATATTAAAAATCGTTATAGCTATATTTTTGGCCGTTCTTGTGCTTGCGGTTGTTGATGTCTTTACGCAGATTACTCCGTTCGGAAAGAAAGTTTATGACAGAATGAATCCTCCCGACGTAGTTATTTCAACGGTTCCGTCCGGCGCCGTAGTAAGCATGAAAACAAAAGCCGGCGAAGTTATATTAAACAATATTTCTTCCGCCGCTGAAATTCCGGTAAGAAAAGTTAAACCCGGCTCATATATCGTTACGGCTTTAAAGGACGGATTCAGACCGGTTCAAAGAGTTGTCCAGATAGAAGGACTTAAAAAAGCAAAAGGCGGCAGAGAAAAAATAGAAATAATGTTTGATTTTGTGCTAAACGTTGAATCTGTTCCGTCAGGCGCAGGCGTTTATGTGGACGGCAATAAGTTCGGCACAACGCCGTGCAAAGCGCAGCTTTTGGCGGCGCCTCACACAATAAGGCTTGCAATGGAAGGGTTTGAAGATTTAGGCTCAAATGCGAAAGAAAGAAAAGAAGGACAGTGCAACGTTGATTTTACAATGGCGTCCGTTGACGAGATTTTTGCCGAAGTTGACAAAAGATTTTGGGAATGCGAACTTAAGAATGTTGACGGCGAAAATATTTTCAGCGTTAAAGGCAATTTGTTTAAGAAAATGAATATAACGTCGGAACCGAAAGGAATGATGATACATGTTCAGGGGGAATCGCAGCCCAGAGGGAATACTCCTTTAAATACGTCGTTTAAAATAGGCGATTACAATATAAGATTTTTGGATCCGTCTGCCAGATACGGCGAATACGTAAAAGAAGTCAAAGTTGACGCTCAGTCCGATCCGAATGTTTTTGTTAAAATGAATAAGTTTGTTACATTCAAAGTAAAATCAAAAGATAATCCCGGCGATACGTTTATAACAAAGGTAAAAATTTCAAACCAAAAAATGACGGTTACAAAGGATATTTCAACCTCAAAACCTATACGTATTGCATTGCCGGTAGAAACTTTTGACGTTGTTTTCTACGGAGACGCTGAATATAAGAGCTGCAAGATTTCTAACGTTAACGTAGATAATGTCAGCACGGTTACGGGCGAATTGGAATACGCAAAGGTAGATTTTACGATAACCGTTAAATCCGCCTCGGATTCACAGCCGCAGGAAGCATATATATGGCAGGGTAAAAAAGTATTGGGCAAAACCGAAGCAGGGGGTATATTTAAGGGAAGTTTTTTACCCGGCAAATATGAATTAAAAGTTATTTCAAAAGGTTTTGAAGATCAGATAATAAATATGGAGTTGACTCCCAAAGGCAAAAATTCAATGGATGTGTTTGTGATTGAACCTCAGCCTGAAGTCTCTTCATCTACAGGCACAGCAACAACAACAGCCGAATCGGCTTCAAACAGCGTTTTAGTCGATAATTTTAAAAAACCGCAAAAGGAAGAGCAGCCCAAACCAAAACCAAAACGCGAAACTAAAAAAGAAGATACTGCAAAGAAACCGGCAAAAGAGGAAGTAAATCAGGAACCGCAAAGTTCTTCCGGAGACGAGCAGCAGGTTGTGGTTTGTATGTATTGCGGATATGTTAATACAGTACCGAAAGGAAAAAGATTAAGATTTTGTGTAAATTGCGCAAAGCCACTGAAGTAAATTTATGGAGAATACAATGAAAAAATTATTGTTTTTTTTGTCTTTGTTATTGGTTTGCGGAGTACAAATTTATGCCGATGTTCCTAAAAAGTTAAACATTCAGGGAAAATTGACTTCTGATTCGGGGCAGGTTTTGGCGGAAAAAAGTTTTTCTGCCGCTTTACATCTCAGACCGGCGGGTTCTTCCGCATCTGATAATTTGATTGATACAAAAGCAGGCACGACTGACAGTAACGGATTGTACAATGTCAATTTTGACGTAACCAATTTTAATTATTCCGAAGGAGCCGATTTTAAAGTTGTCATTACGGTTGAATCTCAGGTAATATCAACGGCTTGGTCTTCAATTGCTACTAATCCGTATACTTTTTATGCGTCAACAGCCTCATATGCAAAAATTCTGGATCCCAACCAAACCGATAAATTGGTAGACGGAAACTTTAATCCTTCCGTTATATACAAAATAAACGTAACCACGGCGGTTGCGGTTTCAACGGCTTCATATACGCCCGGAAACGCTTACGTATGGGGAATAGGAACTAACGGAGTTCAGAGATGGACTAATCCCGATATACAGGTTTCTACGGCCGCATACGCAATAAATGCAGGAACAGCGACATATTCAAATGCTTCATCTTATTCTCTAAATTCGGCAACTGCGACATATGCTACAACTATAGCTAACGGAAGCGTAACTACATTAAAAGTAGCAGATGCCAATATAACACCTGCAAAACTCACTCAATCTGATTATGTTAATGTATATAAGATTAAAGTTGACACGGCTACTTATGCTTTAACCGCTACAACAGCGGCGTATGTTTCTGGATCCGGACTTCCTGACGGAAGCGTAACAACTATCAAGATAGCCGATACAAACGTAACGCCGGCAAAACTGCAGCAAGGCGGAGGAGTTCTGTATAATATTTTAGTTTCAACGGCAAATCTTGCAAACTTGGCTACAAGCGCGACAACTGCTGCGACGGCTGTCAGAGCGACTTCAATGACTGTATCAGGAGGGGGAGCTAATTTATTTTGGGGATATGATTCGGGCGGAACAGTACAGACTTGGCGTTCTCCAGTAGCTGCGGGTAACGGATTAAGTCTTTCAGGTACTACATTAAGCGTTTCAACCGGAACAGGACTCGGGTTCAGCGGCACGACCCTTATAGTTACTACGGCGCCATATGCGACAGGAGCCGGAACTGCAAGCACAGTTGTTGATGGAGCTATAACATCTGCCAAAATAGGATCTTATGAGGTAGCAGCAGGAAATTTGGCAGCAAGTTCCGTAATAGGAGACAAAATAGCTAACGGAGCAGTATCAAGTGTAAAAATATCAACAGGTTCAATATACTCACATCATTTTGCTCATAACGGTGATTATGATTATATGTATAATATAAAAGTTGCAACGGCAGTATATGCCGAAACTGCCGGCGCCGACCTTGCAGAAATGTACGCTTCATCCGAATTATTGGCTCCGGGAGACGTTGTGTCAATAGATGTTTCAAAAGATAACGCAATAGTAAAAACAAAAACGGCTGAAGATACTTTGGTGGCGGGCGTTATTTCAACAAAGCCCGGTTTGTTGATGAATAAAACCGAGAAAGGATATGAATTGGCGCTTGTCGGAAAAGTTCCTACAAAAGTTTGCAATGAAGGCGGCAGCATAAAAAGAGGCGACATGTTGGTTTCGGCTTCAATGGCAGGTTATGCAAAGAAAGCAGGCGATAATCCTAAAACAGGGACCGTTATAGGAAAAGCGCTTGAGAATTTTGATTCCGTGACAGGAACAATTTTGGTATTGGTGAATTTACAATGAAAAAAATAAAATTCATTTTAATAAGCGTAATTTTGTTTATTGTCGCAGTTTTCGGGCTCTCGGAAGCTGCAAAGAATTTTTCGGTCATTGCCGCAGGGCAGTCGTCCGGAGATACGTCTTCGGCTAAAGCTTATGCTTTTACGGGTCAGTCTGCTCTTATTTTTGCGCAGGCAAGAACAAAAGATTTGGTTTCGGAATCGGGGATGCCTTCAATTATAACAAAAGCTCCGAATACAAATATAACTTTTGTAAATTTAACCGGTTCGGAAACTTTTCCCACGCAGACTGTTACGGTACGCATTCAGATTAACTGTACAAGCGGATATGACATAAGCAAAGTAAGATATGCAATAGCCGAAGGGCAAAATGCCGATTTCGGAGAACAAATTGATTACGGCATAACGCCGAGCACTTCCGTCATTTTCAGCCAGACGATAACTTTCAGCAAAGGTGAATCGGTAAATAAAGTTTATATTTACGCTCAGGATTCTGATCCCGCAAATCTTTTCGGCAATGAAACTCAGATTGTTGTAAATACGGCAGGAAGTTTGGGAGATGTTTCATTTATATCGCCTGATTCGGTTTCCGGATTTTCAACGTTAAATCCGTTAGTTAAAACAACAATGTTTTCACTCGGCGTTTCAAGCGCCACTGTAAGATTATACAGCGGTCCTGCCGCAAGCGGCGTTCCTATATATGACGTTCAGGTAACAACCGAAATAGTTAACGCAGCCGGTCAAATAGAATACTATAATTCGGAATTAATGCCTGACAATGAAAATCTTACGCCTAACTCGCAATATACGCTGGCTGTTTATTTTGATAATACGTATCCGTCTCCTGTAACGATAACGTTTACGGCTCTTTCAGGCGGAGTGGCTAATATTTTGACTTATCCTTCTCCGTTTAATCCTAATAATAATCAAAAAATAAAAATAAGATATTTACTTGCACAAAGCGGTCAGGTTTCTATTAATCTATATAATAAAGCCGGTAAGATTGTGAGAAAATTAATTAATTCGGCGGAAAGAAGCGCCGGTTCCAACGAAGAAGAATGGGACGGCAGGAATTATGCCGGAGAAATTCTCGCAACGGGTCCTTATATTTGTGAAATTATAACAAAAGGTGCAGACGGGGAATCCAGAAGATATACTGCACTTGCTATAGTGGGTAAATAACTATGATAAAAATAAAAAAATTATTTATTGCCGTACAGATTATTTCGGTGTTTTTTGCAGCATCAAATGTTTTTGCCGGCGTTGATTTGGCTGCCTTTTTGAAAAAAGGGGTCGGAGCAAAAGCAATTGCGATGGGCGGCGCGTTTACGTCGGTGGCTGACGATCCGAGCGCGATTTACTGGAACCCTGCCGGTTTGACTAAGATACAGATGTATTCTTTCTCTGCTATGGGAGCTATGGGCGAGTCTGACAAGTATCCGGGGCTTAAAGACGTTATTCCTACGCATCAGTTTTTTGCCGCGACAATGCCTTTGTCAAATGTTACGGGTATTTTCGGAAAATCAGTTATCGGTATAGGATATATTTCTTCTACAATGGGCGGAATTCAGCATACTTCAGGAGACGGTACTCTTCTAGGAACTATGAATCATACCGACACCGCTTATTATTTGTCTATGGGTTATCCGATTTTTACGGGATATAACAGTTTGAGCCTAGGAGCTTCTCTTAAATACATAAGTTACAATTTTTCTGATATATCCGCTTCCGGAAGCGGAATGGATTTGGATGCCGGCGTTTTGTATTCAATGGGGACGTTGAATTTCGGCGCGATGGTAACGAAAGGCGTTGAAATTGACAATGATAAAGCTCCTATGACGACAAAATTCGGCGTATCAAACAGATTTAAATTGGGCAAAAAAATGCAGCTTTTGGGAGCATTGGATTTGGTACAGAGGCAGCAAGAGCCTCTTTTGGCAAATATCGGCGGAGAATTCGGAATAAAAGAACCGTTAATGTTTGACAATTTCGGCATAAACGGATTAAGTTTAAGATTCGGCGTTGACGGATACGCCGTTGAAAACAGATATGATATTTCTTCGTCTTTAAATGAGACTGTCGGATATAATTGCGGTTTGGGAATAGATTTATATATAGCAAACACGTATTTGCAATTGGATATTGCGTTATTGAGCGGGAATATGTTTGAACAAAGCACAAAATTTTCGGTTAATTTTTATTTCTAGAGGGTAAAAAATGAATAAAAAACAAATTAGTGTTATGGTATCGTTGGCAATTATTTTGGTTAGCGGAACTCCTTTGTTTTCAGCCGACAAAAAAGACGTTGCCGATCCGGTTCTTAAAGAAGTAATAAATGAACTTTCGCCGAAAATGCCCCGTTTTATAGATAAATACGGACCGAATATTTTTGTTTCCGACGAACAGGTTACAAGAGCCGCTTTATTGCTGGCTCTTTACGAATACGATAAAAGAAATTCAGCGGCAAGTCTGTCCGCAAATTTCGTCTCAAAAAAAGATTTTGACTTGTTAAACACAAGGTTATCTGTAATTGAAAAATCCGGTCCTGCTGGCAAATCGTCGGCTGCGACGGGAACAAGCGTTGATATGATAAAGCTGATGAATGATTTAGACCCTAATATGCCTATGCTGTTGGATAATAATCTTGCCAATTCAAAAGTATTTAAGGATTTGCAGAAAAAAGTTGACATGATGGGACTGGCTTCTTCTTCCGGTTCAGGGCAGCAGCCTGTTTCAAATGTCGCAATGGTAAATATGAAAACCGACATAAGCAATTTAAGCAAGAGAATAGAAGCTTTTGAAATGAGTTCCAAAAGCGCAGGCTCTGTAAAATCATCAAAAGAACTGGATGATTTAAAACTTTCTTTTGCCCAAATTCAAAAAAGTTATGTAAATATCGCAAAAAGACTTGACGAATTGGAAAACAAGCCATTAACGGCATCTTCTTCAGACAGTAGAATAAGCAATGCGCAGATAGAAGCGTTAAACGCTAAAATAAATTCAATAAAGAATGAAGTTTCCGATATACCTACGAATAATAACATGAAATCGGAAATAAATAAAACGTCGGCGGACGTAAAAAGGCTTGAAAAGAAAATAAACGAACTTGAAAGTTCGGGCGTTTCCGCAGGATCGGGCGAATCAAAATCTTCAACCGGTACTTTTGCTAAAATAAGTTTAGGATTAACAATGGTGGCGGCATTATTTGTAGCAAGATAGTATTTTCAATAATCATAACGGGAGTTTTTATATGCCGAGGATATTGGTAAAGAAAAGAGAAGAAATTATTTCTGAATATGTGGCAAGAAAAACAAAAGTAAGAGTTTTAATAGGAAGCAAAAAAGGCAACGATATAGTAATAGCCGATAAAAACGTATCCGAACAGCATTGCGTAGTTTCTTTGGAAGCTTCAGGACAGTATTCCGTCAAAGATTTGAATACCATTGCCGGCACGCAGCTTAATTCAAGACTTATATCGGAATCGCCTCTTAAATTCGGCGATGAAATTCTTCTCGGCGACTATAAAATCGTTTTTTTGGATGATATGGCCGCAAATAAATACGACGTTGTTGTCCAACAGTATTACCTTATAGGCATTTACGGCAAATTTTACGGCAAAAAATATTTTATAAAACAGCAGGGCGACACTTTCATAGGCAGAGAGAATCTTTCGCCCAGAGGAATTGAAAACGACATAGTTCTTTCCGGCGATATGACTGTTTCAAAAGGCCATGCAAAAATTACGGCGCACGGCGACAAGCATACAATAACCGATATAGGAAGCACCGGAGGCGTCGCCGTAAACGGCGCTAAAGTCGGACAGCTTAATACAATACAATTGTCTTTAAACGACGAAATATCAATAGGCAGAACTATTTTCAGATTTGTCGATTATTTCAGCGAAAATTATGCGCTGCCGTCAAAGCAGAAAGTAGTTATAATGAAGGTTTTTAATTATTTGCAGATTGCCGTAACGGCAATAGCTTTAATTTTAGGCTGTCTTTCAATTTGGAACGGGTACAGCGGAATTTCAATATTAAACGATAATCAGGGTAAAGTTAATTTATCTATAAGCCAGGAATGGAATAAAACGATGCCTTTAAGCTCGCCTGAATCTTATGACGTAACGGCGACTCCGGTCATTGCTAATTTTACGGGTTCTCATAACAATATAGCTATGCTGACAAGCTCGGGATTGCTGAATGCGTGGGATTTTAAAACAGGAGATCCGTTATGGAAACCTTTTGAAATTTATAATTCCGGCGTTGCTTCGTTGGTCTCATCGGATATAAATAACGACGGATATGACGATATAATAGCGGTATCCGAAACGTCAATGGTTTTTATTGTTGACGGACAAACCGGAAATATTATAAGAAAAGAAATACTCGGCGGCGATATTTCAAAATTAACGCCTGTCGTATGCGATTTGGATTCCGACGGCAAAAAAGATATAGTTGTTGCTTCGGAAGACGGAACTCTTCATTTTATGTATTCTCCCGGATTTGACACAACATACGTAAAACAAACGGAATTTATAGACGGGCCGATATACGGCAGTCCGATAATAATGTCAAGAAAGAATTTTTCGCCTTTTGTCGTAGTAGCCAATTACGACAGCAAAGTTTATTTCCTTGACGGCAAAACAAGAACTAAAAAGATAGTTAATCTTTTGGAATTGTCAGGCAAGGCTCATCTTGTGGCGGGAGCCCCTGCTTTGGGCGATATAAACGGAGACGGCATTGACGAAGTTATAGTTCAGTCAAGCGTTCCACAGTATATATCGGCGATAGACACAACAAAGTTTTCCGTTATATGGACTTATTTTGTTGAACCGACTCCGCCGGGCAATATGAAAAATACAACCCCGATAGTTGCTGATTTCAGCGGAGACAAAATCGGAGACGTCGCTTTTGTTTCGGCCAACGGCACAATTCAGATACTAAAAGGAAACACATCGTTTCCTACGGGCGAATTACTTTGGAATTTTACAATACCCGGAGCCGGAAAAATTATTTCTTCTCCGTCGGCTTATGATTTTGACAAGGACGGAATTCCCGATTTGGTTTTCGGCACGGAAGACGGGCGTATAATAATCGCAAAAAGCAATACTAAAAGAAAAGAAATAGAAATACTTGCCGATTTGAAAGCAAGTAATTCCGCAATAACGTCAACGCCGCTGATTGCCGATTTGAACGGCGATAAATATATTGAAATTCTGTATACGAATGTTCAGGATGCCATTCAGGTTTTGAACACAAACAGCAAAACTTTAAAGAATTTAAAAATATGGCCGATGTTTTTATGCAATGCCGAACATAACGCGCAATTTTCTTTGAAACAGTATAAAGATAAATATATTAAAATGTTCGGGTTTGGAGTCGTTTTGTTTATTCTTATATTGTTTTTAAAGGTCAGAGGAATTATTAAAAAGGCAAAGAAAAAAGTTAAGGTTATATATCTATGATTTTATTGAGCGGATACTGCACGGATAAGGGACTGTTAAGAACTGAAAATCAGGATTCTTACGGAATTTCCGAAGAAACAAATTTATTTTTTGTATGCGACGGAATGGGCGGAGGAGTCGCGGGAGATTTCGCGAGCCGTTATGCCAGAGACATTATACTTACGGCCTATAAACGTCTGAACGACGCGGAAATTATTGACGTTGTTGACAATTATAAAGAATTTGAAATAGGCATATCCAGAGCTGTTGCCGCCGTAAGACTGGCAAACAGAGGTCTTTATAACCTGCAGATCAAATATCCGCTTTTAGCCGGCATGGGAACTACTTTTACCGGCGTGGTTTTTGAAAAAGAAAAAAATTTACTTCATATTTATAATGTCGGAGACAGCAGAATATACAGAATAAGAAACGGCAATATAAAACTTTTGACTGCAGACCATTCAAAAATCAAAGAACTTATAGACGACGGCAAAATGACGGAAGAAGAGTCAAAAACCGCGGAAATCCAGAGTATGATTACAAGAGCTCTCGGTACTGCTCCGACAGTTAAAGTTGATTATAAATCCGAAATAGTAAAATCCGGAGATATTTATGTTCTTTGTTCGGACGGGCTTAACGGAGAATTGGAAGATTATACGATAAGAGACATAGTCCTGACTCATAAGCCGAATGCCGTTTCAATTTCAAACGAACTTGTTTTGGCGGCAAACAATTCAGGTGGCAGAGATAATACCACGGTTATAACGTTATACGCACAGGATGAAATAAATTTAACTTCCGTCAAAGAAGTGTATCCGCATGAAGATATAGTGACATTTGAATCAGAAATAAGCAGAGAAACCGAAAAAGAGGATGTTTTAATTCAAAAACTTGAAAAGCAAACCGGCGTTGATATTCCGAAACTGGCAAAGAAAAAAAATATTTTTACCAGCCCGTTTTTTTTAAGCATGTTCTTGATATTGTTTGCGGTTGGGATTTTCTTTTTGTATTCTCATTTTATAAATATAGAGGAGAAAAAAAGCATAGTTGAACTTACCGGAAGTATTTCCGGCATAAATATTGAAATAAAAACTCTTGCCGATTCTAAAATTCAGGAAATACACAAGATACACGACAGAATTTTCAGAATGCAGGTTATCCAGGAAGCTTTGAAAGATAAAAATTTGTTGATCCCTATGGCTAATGTTACTATAATGCTTGAAAAAGACGGACAAAATAAATTTATGGGCTTGTCAAGCGCGGCCCCGTTGGAGATTAAACTTCCGAACGCTCAGTATAAAATGACTCTGACGTATCCGGAATATAAAATTTTAGACAAAGATTTTAAATTGAAGGATTTTATATTTGTGAATTTTGAAAATTCAAGTTTTCTTTCAAATTTAACGGTTATTATGATTCCAAAAGATATAGGGGATATTTCATGAACAATAACGGTCAGAGGAAGATATTGATAATAGACGACGACAAAGTTTTTCTTGATTCAATAGGAGAGATTTTCAGAATTCATAATTTTGACGTTTTTGAGGCGCAGACGGCCGAAACCGGATATGAAGCTCTGGTTGACATTGTTCCGGATGTTGTTCTTTTGGATATAAATCTTCCGGATAAAAACGGTTTTGAGGTTTTAAAAACAATAAGAGCAAGCAAAAATTTTTCGGATATGATAGTTATTTTGATAACAGGCGACTCGGCCGTAGACATAGACAATGCTTTTGACAGCGGAGCCGATGACTGCGTATTTAAGCCGATAGACGTTGAAAAATTTATATTAAGGATAGAAAAATTATTAAAAAAATGAAAAAAATAACATTGCCGGTTTTAATATTATTGTTAACTGTAACTGTTTTTGCGCATGCTGATTTTGCAAGCGGAGATTTGTCTGTATTAAACCCGGATCCTTCTTCGGAAGCGGCGGGGTCAAGCATTCTTGCCATGACGCCGAATATTGCGGGATTTTTTAACAGCCCGGCCAATAATTTCAGAAATTTCTCAAAAGAATTTCAGGTTTCTTATATTCTTTTCGGACAAAATATACGCGGTGAAAACGCGGTATTTTTGCTGCCCGTAAAAAACGTCGGCAATTTTTCATTTATGGTTTCGCATTTTGAATACGGCGATACTAATCCGAATCTGGATTTTAAAAGTTCTGTTATGTTTGCTTTGAATTATGTTTATCCTATAACGCAAAAATATCCGGTATACAGCGAAAAAGGCGCGGTAGGGTTGACGGTAAAAGCTTATCAGCTTAAAAATAAACTGCAGGATGAAAGCGATTTTGTCTTATACAGCTGCGATTTGGGTCTTATTTATTCTCTTGCTTTTATTGATTCCGATTTGACCGGAGGGTTGGCTGTGAAAAATGTCGGCAACAATATTGAATTTAACGGCGTTACGCAAAAACAGGCTTATAATATTGACGCTTCGGCAAGATATTTGCTGTCAGACAAAGGAAAAGTTTCAATTATGGCGGATATGATAAAAAATTCGGAAGCCGATGAAATAGGATTTTCAGGCGGACTTGAAACTTTCCCGGTATATCCTTTATCCGTAAGAGTCGGATGGAGAGATTACAGAGATGATTTTAACAGAGGAGTTACGGCTGGATTTGCATTGAATTTCAGCCGTGTAAATATAGGATATGCGTTTACCGATTTGTTGGACGATAACAGCGACAAGCATACATTTACCCTGGGTTTTTATTTCGGAGCCGTTTCAGACCCCGATAAAGCGTACGGGCATTATCTTGAATATCATTTAAAAAAAGCCAGGCAGTCGTATGATGACAAGGATTATATTTCGGCAAGAAGACAATTTGAAGATATACTTGCCATTTATCCGGACGAACCCACAGCCAGACGCTATATAAAGCTTCTGTCGGAAGATTTGGAACAGGCTGACCAAAACACAGAAGGAAATATAAATAAATATCTTGCAAAAGCCGAAGTCGCTCTTATGAAAAATAATCTTATAAAAGCGAAACAATATTATTCAAAAGCTTTGCAGATTGATAACGATAATCAGGAAGCGGCGGAGGGTCTCAAAAAAGTTGAAGACCAGATAAGAGAACGCGATATTTTTAAAAACAGGAAAAAATATGAAAAAGAAATAACTGAATCTTGGCTTCTTGCTATGAAATATTACGATAAAGGCGATTTTATTTACGCAAAAGAAGAATTAAACAAAATAATTGCAATTGATCCGGAAAACGCCGGAGCTTTGCAGTATCTTGACAATATTCAGAAAAAAATTGACAGAGTCAACGTAATTCAGTCTCACAATGTATTTAAACAGGGTATGGATGCTTATGAAAAAGGCGATTACGAGAGCGCATTGTCTTATTTTAACGCGGCTTACATAGCAAATCCGCAAAGAGAAGATATAAAGGAATACATCAATCAGTGCAATCTAAAAATAAACGCCGCCTCGGCAGTTAATAAAACTCAGGCAGATTCTTTAAATGCGGCGGAAAATTCTTCATTGTCCGCAACAGCCAAATCAAATAAACAAATCAAAGAAGAAATGAAAAATTTATATAATTCGGCCCTGGAACAGTTCAGCCGTGAAAATTACCCCGAGGCTCTTAAAAAATTTGAAATTTTGAAAAATACCGCGTCAAAATATAAATTTTACGATTACCGGGAACAGACTAATTTATATATTGCAAAATCCCGTAACGCGATAGCCGACGATTTATACAAACAGGGCGCGGATCTTGAGCTGCGCGAAGAATTTGAACAGGCATACGCTAAATATAAAGAGTCATTGACCTACGTCAGAAACCATAAGGACTCGCTCAAAGGCTTGGAAAAACTGAATTCAATAATAGCGCAGCAGTATTATGACCAGGGATTAAAAGCTTTTTCTGCCGGCAACCGTGAAAACGCCATAAAACTTTTGGAAGAATCTTTAAAATACGACGAAAATAAAATAGAAGCCAAAAGAGCTTTGGAAAGAATAAAATAAAACATGGTTGAATTAAGAAAAGATCCCATATCATCCGGCTGGGTTATCGTCAACCAAAACAGAGATTTGAATTGTTTTGTAAAGTCAGATAACCGTGTTGTGGACGAAAGCCACTGTCCTTTCTGTCCCGGGAAAGAAAAATTCACTCCTCCGGCAATAGTAGCTTTTGACAAATTCGGCAAAAGAACCAGTGATAAAGACTGGAATATCAGAGTAATTCCGAATAATAAACCCATACTTGCAATAGAAGGCTCTTTGTTTAAAAAAGCCGAAGGCATGTTTGATAAAATGGCAGGTATAGGGGCGCACGAAATAATCATAGAGACTCCTCAGCATGACAAAACTACTTCTTCATTCGGTATTGATGAGTATTCACAGATACTTTTTATACTGCAGGAACGCATGAGAGATTTAAAAAATGATTCAAGGTTTGAATATATACTTGCTTTTAAAAATTACGGAGTAAATGCGGGCGAAACTATATCGCATGCACACTGCCAGATTGTGGCAATGCCTATAATACCTAAAACGGTAAAAGAGGAAATAATTTCCGGCCTTAAATATTTTGAATATAAGGAGAGATGTCTTTTCTGCGACATTATATCGCAGGAAATATCGTCCGGGACCAGAGTTATAACTGAAAATGACTCTTTTATAGCTTTTGTTCCTTTTGCTTCAAGATACCCTTTTGAAATATGGATTTTGCCTAAAGAACATTCCGGCGATTTCCGCACGATAAATGACCGCAAGGTATTAAATGAGCTTGCTTCCATAAACATAAGCGTTTTCAGAAGATTACGGAAAGTGCTTGATAATCCCTCTTATAATTTAGTGCTGCATTCTCTGCCGCTTAAAGAAAATTTTCTGCCGCATTATCACTGGCATGTCGAAATAATTCCTCAGATTGTAAAAACTACCGGGTTTGAACTCGGAACGGGTCTTTTTGTAAATCCTATTTTACCGGAAGAGTCGGCCAAATTTTTAAGAGAAGCGGAATAGTTTATGAATATCTTAATGATTGCATCAGAATGCGTTCCGTATGTTAAAGTCGGCGGTCTTGCCGATGTGGTAGGAACGCTGCCTAAATATCTGAAAAAACAGGGTCATGATGTCAGAGTCATAATACCTAAATACAAAACAATAGACGGCGTAAAATATAATCTTGAAACTCTTCCTTACAGATTAAGAGTCAAAGTAGGCAAAGAAGAAGAAAGTTTCAGGCTTAAAACCTGCATGCTTGACGGCGATATACCGGTTTATTTCATAGAAAATATGAGATATTTTAACAGACTCGGCATATACGGCGACGAGTCCGGAATAGGATACGGAGACAACAGAGAAAGATATATTTTCTTTTCAAAGGCCGCGATAGAATCGGTAAAAGCCTTAATGTTCAGACCGGATATAGTTCATTGCCACGACTGGCATACCGGAATAATACCGGCATATTTAAAAACAACGCATGCCGACGACGGATTTTTTTGGAGAACTTCTTCAATATATACGATACACAATATAGCTTTTCAGGGCAGTTTTGACGCCGAAACTACGGTTCCTATGGCCGGATTTTCGTGGGAAGATTATAAAAGCGACAAACTTGAATTTTATAATACTTTTAATTTTATGAAAGCCGGCCTTGCCTATGCCGATATAATTTCGACCGTCAGTCCGACGTATGCAAACGAAATACAAACGCCGGCCGCCGGCAACGGAATGGAAGTCGTGCTGCAGACAAGAAAGGATGACGTTTACGGAATTTTAAACGGAATAGATTATTCTTACTGGAATCCTCAGACTGATAAAAATTTAGCGGCGAATTATTCCGCAAATGACTTGTCCGGAAAGATGTCATGTAAAAAAGATTTGCAAAGCAGATGCGGATTTAATTTATCCGAAAATACTTTTGTCGTGGGATGCGTTTCCCGTTTTGACAATCAGAAAGGTTTTGACCTTATAATGGACGTCATAAGAAAAACGCAGCATCTGGACATACAGTTTGCGGTTTTGGGATCAGGCGACAGGTATATAAGAGACGGAATGTTGTATTTAAAAAGCCTTTATCCTTCCAAAGTAAATGTTTTTAACGATTATAACGAGGCTTTGGCTCATCAGATATACGCCGGTTCGGACGCTTTTTTAATGCCGTCAAGATTTGAGCCTTGCGGTTTAAGCCAGATTATTGCGCTTGCTTACGGCGCGGTGCCGGTAGTAAATAAAACCGGCGGACTTGCGGATACAATAAAGGATTTTACGTCATCTTCTTCGAGCGGGAACGGTTTTGTTTTTAATTTATATACAGGCGAAAATTTATTTGATAAAATTAATACGGCGTATAATTTTTTCAGAAATAAAAATGCGTGGAGCAAGGTTGTTAAGAATGCGTTTGCAAGCAATTTTTCCTGGGATAATTCCGTAACGGAATATGAAAATATGTATAATACCGCATTAAACAGACGTATAGCGTACACCATATATAAATAACATGAAAATACAAAAAATTAAAATATCATTGGTTATAAAAATTCTTTTTATTTGCATCTTTACGGTTTGTTCCGCTTTGCTGATGAAATATTATAATGACGTTAAATTAGATTTAAATCAAACTTCGCGCGAATTAAATTTTATAATATTCTTAAACGACAAAGTTGAAAGTAAAGAAGTTTTAACCGCCGGTCTTGAAAGTCTTAATTGTTTCAACGTCGCCGAATATGTAGATAAGGAAAAGGCGTATCAAAAAGCGCTGGGGTTAAATCCTGAGCTGTTAAAAGATATTGAACTTGAAAGCAAATATTATCCTGCTTACGCGGTAGCGAACGAACTTAAAATAAAAGACAGAGGGCAGTTTAACGACATAATCGTAAAAGTTTCCGGACTTGAATACGTAAGCGAAATAGGGTACGACCAAAAAGCTTTTGATTTATTTATAAAAACCGTTGAAACTCTTTCAATGTATGAAAAAATTTTTATAAATCTCATGTTTATCGTTTTGGTTTTGTTTATAATAAAGGCGACGCTGTACGTTATTTACGGTAAAGTTTTGATAATTTTAACCGAGCTGCTTTACGGAACTCTTGCGGCGCTGACAGGTTACGCCTCAATTGCTCTGGTCGCGTCAATTTCAAACAGACAGTTTTTTGTGCTTGACTGGCACATGCTGTTTGTGTTAATTCCTCTCGGATGCGTCTTATCATTTATGACAAAAGAATCAAATGTTTAAATTCTTAAATATTTTATTAATCACATTCCTTTTAATCGCAGCTTCAGCCGGCGTAAACGCCGACGTTCAAGACGATATAAAAATAAAAAACGACGAATTATCGCAGATTAAACAGGATATAAACAGGAAAAAATCGGAAAAAGAAAAACTTCAAAAACAGGAAAGAAAATTTAAAAAAGAATTGAACAGGATTACCGAAGCCATATCGTCCACCGAAAAACAGCTGAAAAAGATAAACAATGAAATTGCAGCATCTGAAAAAAAACTTGCCGCCGCTTCTGAAAAGTATATGTGCGCCGACCGTGAAAAAAATTCGGTCAATTCAAGAATACAAAAACAGTATTGCGAATACGCAAAAAGAAAGCTTGTATCTTATTATGACAGTCCGCTTGAATTTAAAATGAGAGAATTATTAATCAGAGACGATTCGTATAAATACAGAGACGCAAAAAACAGGGAAAACGCGGCCCAGAGAGACGTTGAAAAATATAATAAGGCAAAAAAAGAACTTACGGATTTAAAAAATAAACAGCAGAATCTGGTTTCTAAAAACAAACAGCTTCAGAAAGAAAAAAACGAGCTTCTTAAAACTACCGAAGGAAAAAGAATGGAAGCGGAAAGAGAAATACAGGCTCTAAATGAATCCGCGCGCGCATTGTCAAAATTAATAGAAAAATTATCGGCCGTAAGCAAAAAAGTTGAAATTGCGGCTTCAAAGAAAAAGCAGACGTCAATAAGGTCTGCTTCAAATACCCGTAAAAATAATCTGCCGTGGCCGGCTGCGGGTCAGGTTATACTGAATTACGGCAAAAACAAACATCCCGAACTTGATACAAACATAATAAGCAACGGAATAAAAATTAAGACTCAAAATAATGCTATAATACAATCTGTTGAAGGCGGGAAAATAGCTTTTGTCGGAGAATTCAGAAGTTACGGCAAAATGATAATTATAGATCATAAAGGCGAGTTTTTCAGCGTTTACGCTCAATTATCAGAAATTCTTGTAAAAGAAGAGGATACGGTTGCAAGAGGCATGACTATAGCAAAAACAGGCGAAGGAGATTCGTCGGTTTTGTATTTTGAAATAAGACAGGGCAATATACCGGAAGATCCCAGATTATGGCTGAAAGAAAAATAATAAAATTCCTGCTTAAGGGGCAAGTAAATGTCAAAGTTTAAGAAGTTTTTTATCGCTGCGTTGTTTATAACGTTAATATCGTCGTCAAATTTATATTCAAAATCAGACGAAACTTATGATTCTTTAAGAATGATGATAGATATTATGGAAATAATAGACGTCAATTATGTTGATGAAACAAAACCGAAAGATTTAGTTATCGGGGCGATCAACGGAGTGGTAAGAACTCTTGATCCTTATTCCCAGTTTATGGATGAAAAAGCCTATAAAGAAATGAAAACCGAAACGCAGGGGTCATACGGCGGAATAGGATTGAGAATAACTATGCAGGACAACGTTTTGACGGTTTTAACGCCTATGGCGGATACGCCCGCGTATTTTGCCGGAATACTTCCCGACGATAAAATAGTAAAAATAGACAGCACCACTACGGAAGGCATGTCAAGCGACGAGGCCGTTAAATTGATGAGGGGAAATCCCGGCACAAAAGTAGTTTTAACTATTTTCCGTCCGGCCACCAAACAGGAACTGGTTTTTGAATTAAAAAGAAAAGACATAAAAATAGAAACCGTAAAAAAACAAATGCTTGAAAATAATATCGGATATATAAGACTTTCCGAATTTAACGCGCAAAGCGCAGGCGATATTACCAAAATGTTAAAAGATCTCAGTAAAGACGGAATGACTTCTCTGATACTTGATTTAAGAAATAATCCGGGCGGACTTCTTGATTCCGCCATTGAAATATGCAGTTTGTTTATACCGGAAGAGAGCCTGGTCGTTTCAACAAAAGGAAGAGACAAAATACAGGAACAGCATTACGTTACAAAGAAAAAACCTCTCTATCCTGATATGCCTGTGGTTATTTTAATAAACAGAGGTTCGGCTTCGGCTTCCGAAATTGTCGCCGGAACTTTACAGGATTACAAAAGAGCGCTGGTAATAGGCGGAAATTCTTTCGGCAAGGGAAGCGTTCAGACTATTATTCCTCTTTCCGACGGCAATGCTTTAAGGCTGACAATAGCAAAATATTATCTTCCTTCGGGCAGAACAATAGCACAAAGAACCGAAAAGAAAGACATAAAAAGAGGTTTGGATCCGGATATTAAAATTGAAGTTTCTCCCGAAACGGAGGGGAAATTATATATTCAGTCCGAAAAGATAAAATTAAAAGATTCGGATAAAAAAGAAGAAACAAAAATAACGGACGAGGCTCTTGAAACGGCTGTTTCCGTCATAAAATCGCAAAAAACCGAAGAATATATCAAACATCCGGATAAGTATTTGCAGGATAATCCCAAACCGGAAATGAAGCCTGAAAATAATAAATCCGGCGAGGTTTCTAAAGAGGAAAAAAAATTAACCGATGAGCAAAAAACAGAAAAAACAAAGTAGCATTATCGTAAAAATATACATACTTATCCTTTTTATATGCGGCGTTATACTCGGATTATCTTTTATAAACGCCGGTAAAAGCGGCCGCGGTAATATTGACGCCAAGCTGGATAATGATCTTGTAACTGTTCTTGTTTCCAACGGGATAAAACAGGAAGACGTAATTGCGCAGTATGTCAGAGAAAAAAAATACGGGGATTCCGTTTATAACCAGTATTATAAAAACATATTTTTGCCGGATAATAAAAAAATAAAAAGTTTTGAACTTCAGTTTAAAACTTTGGCGAGAAATTTTAAAATTGACATCTCAAAAAATGTTGAGCCGGATAAATCAAACAAATATGTCTTTTATGACAAAGACAAAATATATTCAACCGTCATTTTCACAAAAATCAAAGGATAAAATATGAACAGCAATCCCAATGAATTCTTTGAAAAAGCCAAAGATTTTTCAAAAAACAAAGAATATGAAAAAGCATTGGAATATTTTGATATTTGTTACAGGTACGGTTATGTCAGAGAAAAAGTTTTGATTGAAAAATTAAAAATATTTTTTGAATTGGAAAAATGGCAGGAAGCCGAAAGGTGTTGTTTGGAATATATTGAAAATCCCGATGATAAATATATGGAATCGGAAGTCAGGCTTAACTTATCAAAAATATATAAAATAAACGCCAGAATGGATAAAGCCGTTGAAGTATTTGATTCAATAAATAAAGATTTTGTAAAAGACATAAATGCTTTTTATATAGAAAGACTGGATTTGAGTTACAGCAGCTATAAAGATTATTTTCTTGTGCATCAGTTTTCGGGCGATAAAAATGAACTGTTTAATGAATTCAATATAATAAAAGATATACCGCCTTATGATTCGCAAACTTTGTTTTTTTTGGCCAGAGTTGCAAATTTTTTGCATGATTATGACTATACGAAAAAATTAATTGAAAAATACGGCGTTTTAGCCGAAAACAATGTTTTTTATAAAAATGCCGTTCTTAATGAGCATGAAATCGCAACAGGTTCTGTTATACTTAAATCTTTTCCGAGAGGGTTGTGGCTTGCGGTAAGCAGCAAATGCAATATTTCATGCATTATGTGCCGTTCAAACGAAACAAATTATGAATTATCGGAAAATAATATGCAGAAAATATCAACATATTTCAAATATTTGGAGCATATTTCATGGTGGGGCGGAGAACCTACTATTTCTCCGAAATTTTATAAATTATTGGGAAAAGCGTTAGAATATAAAAATATTAAACACACGATTATCACAAACGGGCAGCACATGCCGGATGAGCTCGTTGATATTATAGTAAAAAATAATATAGAGATCGTTTTATCAGTAGATGCGGTTGAAAAAGAAAAATACGAATCAATACGAAAAGGCGCAAGTTTTGATAAATTATTAAATACTATAGGGAAATTGGCTCCCGTAAGAGAAAAAGGATTGGTAAGAATAAATTATGTAGTAATGAATATGAATAAGGACGAATTAAAAAAGGTTTTTGATTTTGCCGGCAGATATAAAATATCAAAAATAAATTTTATTCCGGGATGCGGCAATAACACCGAAAAAAATGATTTTCAAATTTCAAACTCCGATATTAATGATATATCCGCCGAATTATCAGATGCAAAAAATATGGATGTTTTTAACTCTTGCGTAATAATAAAAAACGACGTCAGGCAAATAAATTGCGTAAGAAATGAGTTTTGCCATACGCCGTGGACATATATGACTTTTTCATATAAAGGAACAATCATTCCCGATAATTTATGCAAATTTTTTAATGATAAAGAATTTGTATTGGACGAAACAAATCTGTTGGAATACTGGAACAGCGAGTATGCTCAGGATTTAAGAAAATCGGTATTGCAAAAACATGCATGTAATTATAATTGTCCACAGGCTAATATAAATAAACTTTTATGAAAATACTTGCAATAGAAACCTCATGCGACGAAACGTCGGCATCTGTCATTGAAAACGGCAGAAATATTTTATCAAACGTAATTTCTTCGCAAATCCCCATTCATGCTGTATATAACGGCGTTGTTCCGGAACTTGCAAGCAGGGCGCATATAAAAAATATAAATATCGTAATTGAAGAATCGCTAAACAAAGCAGGAATAGATTTTAAAAATTTTGATAAAAAAATAGACGCCGTCGCATGCACTTACGGCCCCGGGCTTGCAGGTTCTCTTCTTGTAGGCATAATGGCCGCAAAAACTCTGGCTTATATTTACGATAAACCTTTAATACCGGTAAATCATATTGAAGGCCATATGTATTCCGCAGGCATAGAAAATCATTCTTTAAAACCGCCTTTTTTGAGCGTAATTATTTCAGGAGGACATACCGAATTAATTATGGTAAAAGATTACGGCAAATATATTTTTTTGGGCGGAACAAGAGACGACGCAGTCGGCGAAGCTTTTGATAAAGTCGCAAAAATACTCGGACTTGCTTATCCGGGAGGCCCGGTGATAGACAAACTTGCAGAACTCGGAGACGCCAAAAAAGTATATTTTACAAGACCTTTGCTTAAAGGCAGCTGGGATTTTTCGTTTTCGGGAATAAAAACTGCGGTTTTAAATTATTCTAAAAAAGTTGACGTAAAAAATAAGAAGACGGTAAACGACATATGCGCCGGTTTCCGCCAGGCGGTATGCGAAACCGTAGTTTACAAAGCATTTCAAGCCGTTGAAAAATATAATTTAAAAACGCTTGCATTGGGCGGCGGAGTCGCAAGTAATTCGTTAATGAGAAAAATGTTTAAAGAGGCCGGGAAAAATAAGAAGATAAAAGTTTTTATTCCGTCTCCGGTTTATTGCACGGATAACGCTTCAATGATAGGTCTTGCGGCTTATTATAAATACAAAAAATCGGCATACGGCAAAAATAACGCATCTTTAAATCCAGAACCGTCGCTTGATTTGCAAAATTGGTAACCGTACATGATAAAACTCCCCGAATTGAAAATAGGAAATATTAAATTAAAAAACTCTCTTATGCTTGCTCCTATGGCGGGCATTACGGATATGCCTTTAAGAGAACTCGCGGTTGAAGGCGGGGCAGGACTTGTTTTTACCGAAATGATATCCGCGACCGCTCTTTCATACGGCGACAGAAAAACATTAAAACTTTTACAGACTTCCGATAAAGAAAAAGATATGGTCGGAGCCCAGATTTTCGGCAACAGTCCTTCCGTGATGTCCGAAAGCGCAAAAAAAATACAGGATCTCGGTTATAATATAATAGACATTAATCTCGGATGCCCCGCAAAAAAAATAGCAAAAGCGGGGGCCGGCGCAAAACTTCTTGAATCTCCCAAAAATATTGAAAGCATATTAAGCTCCGTAGTTAAAGCCGTTTCAGTTCCAGTAACGGCAAAAATAAGAATAGGTTTGTTTAAAGGCCAAAATATTGCACCTGAAATAATAGAAATAGCCCAAAACAGCGGGATAAAAATGGTTTCGGTTCACGCAAGGCCGGCTGAAAACGGACACAGCGGTCCGCCTGATTTAAAAGCTTTTGAAGCCGCCGCCGCAAACGCCGAAATACCTGTTATCGCAAACGGCGGCATTATTGACATCAAAAGCGCGGAAAAGTTTTTAAAAATACCCAAATGCGGCGGTTTAATGATAGGAAGAGGGGCCATAGGCGATTATGATTTATTTAAAAGGATAGAATGGTTTTTTGATAAAAACGACGTGCTGCCTCATCCGGATACAGATACTAAAATCAAATGGTTTAAAAAACATATACTGTCATCAATAGATTTTTACGGAGAGGAAAAAGGAATTGTCGTTCTCAGAAAAATCGCTCCGTATTATATAAAGGACATTCCTAACGCATGCCAAATAAGAGACAGATTCAACAAAGTCACAACTCTTAAAGATTTCAATATTCTTATGGATAACATAATGCAGTTTTGCAATACCGGTAATTTTTAAAAAATTTCAAAAATAAAATTTTTATACTGTTTTATTCTTTCTTTTCCGGAACAATTTGCTCTTACCGGCGGATATAGAAGTTTTATCGTTATTTTTCTTCCGTTTATAATTAAAGATTGGGTCCGGGGATTATAATTATAGTTTTTAAATTCAGGCAATTTAAGATTTTTTATCAATGTATCGTAAGCAAGTCTGTATGTGCACAGTATTTTTGTAAGTCCGCATGCTTTTTTCAGAAAACGCAAAAGAATTTTTTCTTCAAGAATGTTTTTGAGAGGTATTAAATCGGCGTCGTTTGAACTGTCTTTATGTTTTCTGTCTATTTCCGTGAAAATATCAATAAAAGCCGTATTGTTTTTTAAGCAGAAATCTTTTTTTGCCGCTATATTATTTTCAAGGACGTTTTCCAGTTCGCGGCCGGAAAGTTTATCAAGTCCGTTCAATTTTAATTCGGTTCCTTTTATTGAGTCAATTATATTCCAAAATTGATTGCGCGGACTTTGATAATAAAAAAATAATCCTTTTTTTGAACGTTTTATTTCTTTAGGCGGAGGAAAAGTTCCGATTATGAGAGTTCTTGCGTTTTGCGGCAGAAAACCGCCTTTTACCGCCGGAACTTCAGAGTTTTTTAAAATATAATCGCGGCACGGATGCGTTTCTTTCATTTTAAACGGCGCTATTTTTTTTCAAGCAGCGGGCTTACCGCTTTGAAAACTTTTTCGGCGACTATTTTATATCCGGCCGAATTGGGATGCAGATCATCGGCGAATAAAGTTCTGTCTGTCCATATCTCATTAAGAATTCCGCTTACTATCGGAGCGTTTTTATCATTTGAAATTTCAACAAGGATTCTGCGGAGTTCCGGAAGCTGGTTGTCTTCCGTGCATAATATTACCGCCGTCGCTCCGGAAGCCTGGATTTTATCAACGATTGATTCTATATTTTTTTTTGTTACTGCCGTAGGAATTTTTTTAAAAAAATCATTTGCGCCGAATTCAATAAGAACCATAAAAGGCTTAAATTGGAATATTTCGTCTATTCTGTCCAATCCCTGCTGAGACGTGTCCCCGTGTACGCCGGCGTTTACGACCGTCAGATTTGTAAATTTTTGCAGAAAGTAAGGATAAGTTTCTCCGTTTGAAGCTCCTGTTCCGTGAGTCAAACTGTCGCCGAAGCATACTATGGTCTTTTCAAGTTTAGGCTGGATTGCGGCTTTTTGAGCGCATCCGGATACAATAAAAAAACAAACGGCTGCAGATAAAACAAAAAGTTTTTTTAACATGGCATTAATCCTTATTTTAAATTTAACAATTTTATTATGTTTCCGCCGAATAATTTTATCTTTTTATCTTCTTCAATATCAAGAGATTTCAAAAAAGCTATCTCGTTTTTTTGATTGCCGACCGGGAAATCCGTTCCGAATATAATTTTATCAACAGGGTGTTTTGACATAAACATATCCAACTGTTGTTTTTTCATGTAAGATATTGACGAAGATGTGTCAAAATAAATATTTCTTCCTGCAAGTTTTTCAAGAACTTCATCCCATATTTTAAATCCGCCCATATGCGCTCCAATAAACGTCATTTCCGGGAATTTATCGGTTATTTTTATTATTTTATCGGGCGAAGCGTGTATTATGCCGGGAAGGCTCAGTTCTGTTCCACAGTGGAAAAGCACCGGAATATTTAATTTTTGTATTTGCTCGTATAGAGGAAATATTTTTTCGTCATCTATATAAAAGTCCTGAAATTCCGGCTGGAATTTTATTCCGAAAGCATGATCTTTTATCCTTTTTAATTCTTCTTTCCAATTGTCATAAAAAGGGTGAATCGACGCAAAAGGAATAAATCTTTTTTTGTCGGTTTTAAAAAGCCAGTTGTTTATGGATTTTACCTGGTCCGGTCTTGAAGCTACCGAAGCTATTACGCTTTTTGATATTTCATTTTCATCCATTATTTTAAGAAGGTTTTCCACGGTGGGAAAAACGCTAATAGGCATAGAAAACGATTTTTGCAGATATGCTCTTGCTTTTTCGGCTACTTTTTCGGGCCATACGTGAGTGTGAGAGTCTATTATAATCATAATGGTTGCAATTATATAACTATTGTCAAAAAATGTAAATGTCGTTTGATAAACAAATCAATATTATTTATAATCGTTTTAATTGAAACGGGGGAAATTATGATAGTTCTGGGAATAGATCCGGGTTTATCAATGGCCGGATGGGGCGTGGTTGAAAAAGGCAATACCGATAAAATAAAAATGCTTGAATACGGATGCATAAAAACCGGTCCTGAGCAAAAACTTGCAGACAGATTAAAATATATTTACGATGAAATCCAGACGGTAATAAAAAAATATAATCCGGAAATTGTCGCCATAGAAGAATTGTTTTTTCTTAAGAAGGCTAAAAGCGTCGCTTCGGTAGGACAGGCAAGAGGCGCCATTCTTATAGCGGTATGCAATAATAACATTCCTGTTTTTGAATATAACCCGAGACACGTAAAAATAGCTTTAACCGGATACGGTTCGGCCGATAAACACCAGATGCAGCATATGGTAAAGGCGGTTTTAGGACTTAAGGATATTCCCAAACCTGACGATTCCGCGGATGCGCTTGCAATGGCTATATGCCATCTCAATACCAACAGGCTTTTTAAACCGTAAATTTTTATTTTCGTTTGACAAAGAATTGTTATAAATATACAATCTATGACAAAATTTGTTAAAAATTCAGAAAAGATAAAATAACCTGCAATCAGGTAGACTAAAGGAGAAAAAAGTATGTTTTCTAAGTTGAGAAGTTTTATGTTTTCGTTAGTAATTACGGCTGCGGCTTCAGTATGCGCTTTTGCTTCAGAAGCTAATCTCGTAATTCCGGATTTGTCGTCTGTTTCTTTCTTGGGCGGTATTTCGGGACATTCGCTTTTGTTGTTCGGTTTGATCATCTGTATTTTCGGATTGGCTTTCGGTTTTACTCAGTTTAACGCGATTAAAAATCTGCCGGTACACAAATCAATGCTTAATGTTTCGGAACTCATTTATGAAACATGCAAAACATACCTTGTAACACAGGGAAAGTTCATAATAATTCTTGAAATTCTTCTTGCCGCAATCATATTTATATATTTCTATTTCCTAAGCAATTTCACTCTTTTAAAAGTTTCCATAATAATATTGTGCAGCGTTATCGGTATTTTGGGAAGCTACGCCGTAGCGTGGTTCGGAATGAGATTGAATACTTTCGCAAATTCCAGATCGGCGTTTGCAAGTTTAAAAGGCAAACCTTATCCGACTTTTGCAATACCGCTAAAATCGGGTATGTCAATCGGAATGCTTCTTATAAGCATAGAGCTTTTTATAATGCTTGTAATTCTTCTTTTTATACCGAGAGATTTCGCAGGTCCTTGTTTTATAGGTTTTGCTATAGGTGAATCGCTCGGCGCTTCTGTTTTGAGAATCGCAGGCGGCATCTTTACAAAAATAGCCGATATCGGTTCGGATTTGATGAAAATAGTTTTTAATATTAAGGAAGACGACGCAAGAAATCCCGGTGTTATAGCAGACTGTACCGGCGATAATGCAGGAGATTCCGTAGGACCTACGGCAGACGGTTTTGAAACTTACGGAGTAACCGGCGTCGCTTTGATTACTTTTATAATGCTTGCGGTTCCGGAAGCTGAAAATCAGGTCAAGCTTCTTGTTTGGATTTTCGTAATGAGGCTCATAATGATTATAGCAAGCGGAGCGGCTTACTGGTTAAACGGTTCTATTGCTAAATCAAAATATGAAAATGCCGATAAAATGAATTTTGAAGAACCGCTCACTTCTTTGGTTTGGATTACTTCAATAATATCGGTAGTTTTAACGTTTATAACGTCTAATCTTATAATAGGCGATTTGGCAAACGGTTTGTGGTGGAAACTTTCAGTAGTTATTACATGCGGAACAATGGCAGGCGCAATAATACCGGAAGTTGTTAAAATATTTACTTCCACAAAGAGCGCTTTTGTTAAAAACGTCGTTAATTCTTCTAAAAACGGCGGAGCATCGTTAAATATTCTTGCAGGTCTTACGTCGGGTAATTTCAGCGCATACTGGATGGGTCTTGTTATAATAATTCTTATGTCCATAGCTTACGGAGTAAGCACTCTCGGATTTACGGATTTTATGATGCATCCGGCAGTTTTTGCATTCGGTCTTGTGGCGTTCGGATTTTTGGGAATGGGACCTGTAACTATAGCCGTTGACTCTTACGGTCCTGTTACCGATAACGCGCAGTCTGTTTATGAACTTTCTCTTATTGAAAGTATACCCGGAGTAAAAGAAGAGATTAAAAAAGATTTCGGATTTGAGCCGAATTTTGACAAATCAAAATTGACTCTTGAAGAAAACGACGGAGCAGGAAATACGTTCAAAGCCACTGCGAAACCTGTTTTGATAGGTACGGCGGTAGTCGGCGCGACAACGATGATATTCTCAATTATATTTACTCTTATGGAAGTTAAGGGTGAAGACATTGTTCTTCAGGGGCTTTCTCTTCTCCATGCACCTTTCTTACTGGGACTTATAGCAGGAGGAGCGGTTATATACTGGTTTACCGGCGCTTCAACCCATGCGGTTACCAGCGGCGCGTATAAAGCGGTTGAATTTATTAAAGCCAACATAAAACTTGACGGCGATGCGGAAAAAGCTTCAACGGAAGACAGCAAAAAAGTCGTTGAAATATGCACGAAATACGCACAAAAAGGCATGTTCAATTTGTTCTTGGTCATATTCTTTTCAACGATAGCTTTTGCTTTCATTGAACCTTATTTCTTTATAGGTTATTTGATATCCATAGCGATATTCGGTTTGTTTCAGGCCATATTTATGGCAAACGCCGGCGGAGCATGGGATAATGCAAAGAAACTTGTTGAAGTTGATATGAGAGAAAAAGGAACCGAACTTCATAAAGCGACAGTCGTAGGCGACACCGTAGGGGATCCTTTTAAAGATACATCGTCAGTTGCGTTAAATCCTATTATTAAATTTACGACATTGTTCGGGCTTTTAGCTCTTGAACTTGCATTGGTTATTCCGGCAATAGTAAGCACTACTTTTGCAGTCGTATTTTTTGCCGTTTCAATAGTATTTGTAGTAAGGTCTTTTACAAGCATGCTTATAAAATAAAAATAGTTATATTAAAAAACACAGGGGAGTGTTGAACGACAACCCCTGTGTTTTTTTATTTTTCATATATGTGGCGAAAAAAATATTAAAGTGCTATAATATTGACGAAAACGGCATAGAAGGAGTTTTTATGAAGGCTTTCAGAATTGATAATTTTTTATTTCTTGTGCTGTTGGCATTATCGTTTTTTGCATGCAATAATGCGGATTTTAACAAAGGCGTGCGTTACCAACAGGAAGGCGAGTACGACAAAGCGATCAGCAGTTATAATAAATCAATAAAAAAGAATCAAAGCGTAGCGTTATCTCAAAAAAATCTCGGTGATATTTATGTATTGAGAAATGACTGCCAGAAAGGATTTGAATGCTATGTTTCGGCTATAGAAGCAAATCCGGGGCTTGTGCTTGGCTATGTTTTAAAGTTTATTTCCGACAGTAATAATACCCTCAGACAGACGGCGATAGATTATTTGCCGAAAGTTAAAAATGAGGAAGCAAGAAAAAATATGATTACAAAACTTGCCGTGATGCTGAAATCGGATAAACTGCATGAAAAAATAGACGCGCTTGATTTGATTACTAATTTGGGATGCAAAAGCGAATCCGTTTTTGAAGATATAGTAAGTTTATTGAAAGACGAGAATCCGGTAGTAAGACAAAAAGCATTGTCGGTAATGCCTTTGCTTCAGGACTGCGTAGTAAAATACGATACCGTTAAAAAAATTGTAAACGTTGTTCAGACCGATAATAATGAACTTGTAAAAATCGCGGCAATAGACTCTCTGGGAAATCTTAATTTTAACGGAAGAACCGCTTTGCCCGCGCTTTTTGACATTGTTGAAGCCGATAATACTTTCAGCAGACAGGCGTCAAAAGCAATAGAAAATATAGGCAGAACTGACAGAGAAAACGTCAAAGAATTAAGAAAATATTTATCAAGCGGCAAAAACAGCGTTAAAATAAAAACTTTAAACATATTATCCAATATGAAACAGGATGCAAACGATATGGTTCCTTATATAATTCCAATGTTAAAAGACGGCAATTCTGAAATAAGAGAACTTGCAAGAACAACTTTAAGAAATATAGGAACGTCTTCCAAAGAATCAATACCTGATTTGGTGCTTTTATTGAAAAATCAGGAATATGAGATCAGACTTATGTCATTAACCGAACTTACTGATTTGGGAAAAGACGCGGTTTCGGCTTTACCGTCCATAGAAGCATTATTAAAAGATTCAAATGAAAACGTCAGAAAATACGCCGAATATGCGATATCTCAAATTAATAAGTAAACTAAGCGGGAATATACGGAAAGCTGTCATGCGGCGCTGACGGCTTTTTATATTTTATAATAAAATGTGCATAGCTAATATCTGTAAAATAAAAACAATTTTAAAAGACAATAAAGCCGGCGCGGATTTCTGCGGCGTTGAAGATATTATTGACATAAGGTTTATAGACGGCGCGTCAAAAGGCGATTATGTTCTCGTTCATGCCGGCTTTGCAATACAAAAAATAGAAAAAGAACAGGCTCTTGAAATGATTAAAACTGCTAAAGAGGCCGGATTTTAATATGGATAAAAAAATCTGCGTGTTTTGCGGCTCAGGCTGCGGGAATAAAAAAATATATTCCGAAATAACCGAAAAATTCGCCGGTGAAATAGTAAAAAATAACCTTACTCTCGTTTACGGCGGGGGAAATATAGGATTAATGGGCAAATTATCCGACGCGGTTTTAAAAAAAGGCGGACATGTAATAGGCGTTATCCCCGAATTTCTTTATAATTTAAATCTAGGCAATAAAAAAGCGAACGAATTAAAAATAGTAAAAAATATGCACGAAAGAAAAAAAACGATGTATGAATTGTCAGATTATTTCGTCGCTCTTCCCGGCGGAATAGGAACGCTTGAAGAACTTCTTGAAATTTTTACTTGGCAGCAGCTTTCTCTGCATTCAAAACCGTGCGCCGTCGCCAATATTGATGGATATTTTGACGGGCTTTTGGATTTTCTTGACAAATCGGTTAATAACGGATTTATGAAACACGAACATCTTGATAATCTTATAATTGAAGACAATTATGATAAAATAATTCCAAAGCTCCGGTCTTGTAAAATAAAAAATGTCTCTAAAATTTAAAATGAACGCCAAAATTCAAAAAACCGCTAAATTTATGGAAGTATGCGGAACTCATACTTTTGCCATATCAAAATTCGGCTTAAAAAATTTTTACGCCGGCAAAATTGATTTTTTGTCCGGCCCCGGTTGTCCGGTATGCGTTACCGACGGAGACGATATTGATTATATAGCCGGCCTTGCTAAAAATGAAGACAATATAATAGTTTCATTCGGCGACATGCTCAGAGTTCCGTCGGGCGACAAAAACGTTTCGCTTGAAAAACTTAAAAAAAACAACGTTAAAACGGTATATTCCGCGGTTGACGTTTTAAATATAGCCGAAAAAAATCCCGGTAAAAACGTTATTTTTCTTGCGGCCGGTTTTGAAACGACCGCTCCTCTTGCCGCGGGGCTTATTATTGACGCCTATAAAAGAAAAATCAAAAATTTCTATGTATTTTCGGTTTTGAAAAAAATAATTCCGGCTTTAAATTCGCTTTTGGAACAAAAAAAAATTAACGCCGACGGTTTTATACTGCCCGGACATGTATGCACGGTAACGGGATATAAATCTTTTGAATTTATATCCGAAAATTATAAAATCCCTTGCGTTGTCGCCGGTTTTGATTTTGCCGGTTTAAAAAACGCGGTTGATATTTTATACGGACTTTACCGCGAGAAAAAAACTGAACTTGTGAATTGTTACGCAGCAGTGACCGCGGAAGGGAACGTAAAAGCCTTAAAAACAATTTCTGAAGTTTTTGAAGAAGAAGACGTCAAATGGAGAGGTCTCGGCAATATAACAAAAAGCGGTTTGAAATTAAATAAAAAATATGAGAGATTTGACGTGCTGCGCAAATTTGTCCGTAAAAGCCCCTTAAAACCTTCTAAAAAAACCGCAAAATGCATATGCGGTAAATTATTTACCGGCAGATATAAACCGGTTGATTGTCCGAGTTTTGCAAAAGAATGCACGCCTCTTACTCCGGTGGGACCGTGTATGGTTTCAGGAGAGGGAGTCTGCGCGAGTTATTATAAATACGGAGACAGAAATGAAAAATAACACAGTTCTTCTGGCGCACGGCACGGGCGGAGACAAATCAAACGAACTTATAAGGCTTATTAAGAAAAACTTTAACAATAAAATTTTAAACAGAATGGATGACGCCGGAGTAGTTGAATTTAACGGCGTCAAAACGGCTTTTTCAACTGATTCTTTTGTTGTTGACCCCATATTTTTTAACGGAGGAGATATCGGTAAACTGGCGGTATGCGGCACCGTAAACGATATCTGTATGATGGGGGCTAAACCCCTGTTTATGTCTGTCGCGATGATAATAGAAGAAGGTTTTTCGCAAAAAGATCTTTTAAAAATATCCCAATCAATAGCAAAAACGGCAAAAGAAGCTAAAATAAGCATAATAACCGGCGACACTAAAGTGGTTGACAAAGGAAAAGCCGATAAAATTTTTATAAACACTTCAGCCGTAGGATTAATATCTGACGGCATTAATATTTCTTCGGTCAACGCGTCCGAGGGCGACGATGTTATAATAAGCGGCAATATAGCTGAGCACGCCGCCGCGATTATGATGCAGAGAAACGATTTTAAATTTAAAACCAAAATCAAAAGCGACTGCGCGCATCTGGATTCTCTTGTTCAAATGATGCTTAAAGAATGTAAGGAAATACATGTTTTAAGAGATCCTACAAGAGGAGGCCTTGCTGCGGCGTTGAACGAAATATCAAAAAGTTCAAATAAAGGCATTATAATAAACAATAACGAGATTCCGGTTTCCAAACAGGTAAGAGCTTTCTGTAACATACTCGGACTTGATCCTTTGTATATGGCAAACGAGGGGAAACTTGTTTCAATACAGCCTTCAAAATATACGGCTAAAATTCTTAACGCAATGAGAAAACATCCTTCAGGTAAAAACGCAAAAGTCATCGGCAAAGTCATAAATGATAAAAAAAACGTGTGGATAAAATCAAAATCTGGAACTTTGAGAATTTTGGCAAACGCTGATGTCGAGCAGTATCCGCGAATCTGTTAATTTCAGTCTTTAAAATAATCAAAAACTTCTTTTAAAGTTATTCCGCAGTACGAGCGGGTTGCGTATTTTTCGTAAAGATTAATTTTTGATTCTTTAAGTTTATCGGAACGTATGCCGTGGTTAATTGACAAAGACGCTTCAATATACGCCGACAATTTATCGCATAATTCAATTATTCCGCCGTCAACCGGCGAAAAAGAATCGTCATTAAAATTTTCGTTTATTTCTCCGACGGTTTTTATTTTACCGTTCTCCAGTATCTTGTTTGAAAATTCATTTTCTATAAAATACTGCATTTCAAAACGCCATGCTTCAGGCAAAAGAGGAAGAATCCTGTTGTCAACTTCGTGTTTTTCGTATTCTTTTATTATGTCTTCAAGCCCGGAAACGGAATATTTTATCGGGCTTATGATATCTTTTGTAAGTATTTCGGGCAAATCATGGAACAGAGCCGAGAAAAAATTATTATAACTTCTTTTAGATGAAGCTCCGATTTTAAGCGAGCAGATATAAGCGAAAATAGCTACAACGAACATATGTCCCAAAACAGTCGTCTGAGGCTGTCTGACCATCTGAGCCCATCTCTGCTGGAATCTCAGCTGTCCGCATAAATCAAGAAATCCGTAATATTTTTTGTTCATTATCAGTTTTTTTACGCCTACGAAATTTTGATATTTTACGACGCAGCTTTCAACCGTTTCTTTTGTTTTTTCTATTCCGTAAAGCATTTGGTTCCACGGATAAATTATGCCGAATTCCCATTTTGTCGCAAATTCATGCGAAGCCGCCAAAATTTCTTTTTCATATTTTGCGTAAGAGTCGTCAAAAAGATATTGTTCAAATCTGTCTCTCAAATCCGGATTTATTTCAAAAATATCATTATTCAAACGGTTTAAAACCCATTTATTGAGCTCGTTTTTTTTCTTTGACATTATTTCGTGGTAAACTTCAGGTTTTAAGTCGGTAAGCATCGTCCTGTGAAAAAATTCAAAAATTCCGCCTTCAATGAGTTTCATCCAGTCAACTTTGTTATTTTCTTCTTCGTCAAATTTGGCGATGATATAGGCGATAATCATTTTGTGAGATTGTTTGTCTATTTCAAAAAAATTGAAAGGTCTGATATGGTCGTTCCATCTCAGTATAGTTGCGGCAGAGAAGATTTGTTCTATTAAATTTTTTGTTATCATAAGGTATCCGGTTTATTTAGGAGGCGTATTCCCGTAATCTTTTAAAACTCTGACGTTTTTTTTCAAAAAATAAGCGTCTGCGATAATAGTTATTACGCTAAGCATAATAGCAGCAAGAAAGGCGTACCAAAAAGTGGCAACTTTAAAACCGGATACAAGGTTTGACGCAAAATAAAAAAGAAAAGCGTTTATAAACAGCGTAAAAATACCCAGAGACAACAGATTAAAAGGTATTGATACGAACATCAGCACCGGCTTTATAAAAACGTGTATTAATGTAAGAACCAAAGCCGAAATAATAAGCGTTTTTGAACCGTCTATTGAAACGCCGTCAAGAAGTTTTACGATTATAAACAACGCAAGAATGTTTACGAATACAGAAATAATAAAGTTTTTCATTTGTTATCTCCTTTTTTCTTTACGTATACAAACAGCCTGCCGAAATTGACAGGGTCAATTTTGTACCTAGTATACATTTTTTTTGTTTCTTTGTCATTTAGAAACCGCAGTACTTTTTTCTTTAACTGTCCGGAACCTTTTCCGGGAATTATTTCTATTTCCGAAATGCCTTTTTCAAGCGCTTCTTTCAATATTTCTTTTAAAGAAATGTCTATTTCTTTGCTTTTGTTAAATATTTCATGTAAATCAAGTTTTAATTTTGACATAGTTTATTTATCAACAAGTTTAAAAATTGTATTGCCTGCATTTTCGGCTATTAGCCTGTTTCCGGCATCGGTGCAATGGCCGAAAGTTCCACCGAAATTATCAACAAACAAATCAAAAAACGGCGAGGTTTTTAATTTTTCCTTAAAATTATATTCGTTTGAAACAAATATAATTTTATTTTCATATTTTGAATTCTTAAAAAAATCTTTAAATTTTTCTATAGGCATTGTCGGGTAGCCCATGCAGATATAAATTATATTTTTTTTGATAATTTTTTCCGCAAACATAAGATAACCTTCTTTAAGTTCAACGGTATTAAAATAAGGCACTAAAATTAAATTTTTGAATTTATTGCGATATTCGTATTTTTTTATATCAGGATTATATTTTTTTAAATATGCATACAAATCATCCATTATTTTTGTCTGAACTTTATTTTCTGTAAGCATATTATATAACTCAATGGTTTTATCGGAGGGCATGAATTTTATATAAGATTCAATAACTTTACACAGATAATCATCTATAAAACTTTCAGTTGAATTTTTATCCGTTATTATTTTAAATACCAAATCTTTGGCCGCTTTATATTTTTTTTGCTGGATATAAATATCAGTTAGAGCGAAAGGTACAAAAGTATCGGGATTCACAAGATATTTCTGCATATACAAATCAGCGTATTTTTCGGCCTTTGGCAAGTTCGGCATTGCTCGGTATAAGTACACAAGAGCTCTTAAAATTTCAGAATGATAACCTTTGTTATTAAGCATTTTTTCTAAGAGTACCGGTTCTTTTCCTGATTTTACGTATTCAATGGTAAGATTTTCAATGTCAACATATACGTTTTCTGCGTAAAGATTATCAGACAGTGCAAATATATGTTTTTTTATAAGTCTTAAAAGTTCTAGAATTTTCAAATTATATTTTTTATTGTATATTATGGAATCTCTCATATAGGAATCATTGATTCCCATCATGGATATAACGATATCAGGCTTATATTTTTCTATGTCGGCATCTATATTGTTCAAGATGTTTTTTATAGTTGTTCCGGGGACTCCGCCATCAATGACAATAAAACTTTTAGGTTCTGTACCTTTGAGCGATGTTTCTGAATTCAAATATGCGCTTAACAGCTTCGGGTATTGCGCGTATGTGGTGGATTCGCCGATACAAAGTATTGTTATTGCATTTTTATTCTTTGCAAGTTTAATTGTTTTATTAATAGTTAATTTATTTATCCGTAAAATGATAAAAGAAGTTGTTTGCAGCAAAATTTCCAAACTTATCAAGGCGATAAATATACCGCAAAATATTAAAAGCGTTTTTTTCATTCAGAATTCCTTTTTTGTCCAATGTTTCAATTGACAATTTTCAGTATACATTGCCCGACATTTTCGGCTATTAGCCTGTTTCCGGCATCGGTGCAATGTCCGAAAGTGCCTCCGAAATTATCGGCAAACAGTGTATAATAAGGTTCTTTTTTCAATGCTTCTTTAAAATTTTCTTCGTTTGAAACAAATATAATTTTATCTTTCAGATTTGAATTTTTAAAAAAAGTTTTAAAATTTTCTATGGGAACCGTCGGATAGCTCATACATATATAAACTATGTTATTATCAATCAATTTTTGTGCAAACAGCAAATATGAATTTTTTATTTTGTCGGTATTAAAATTAAGTTGTTTCGCTGTCAGTTTATACTTGTTATGATAGTTGTATAATTCAACATTAATTCCGTTTGTTTTTAAATAGTCGTATAAATTATCCAATGCGGCGGTTTGTGTTTTGCCTGCAACAAGCAAATTGTAATAATCTGTTAATTGGGTTAACGTTGCAAAAGATATATACGATTCAATTACATTTGATAAATATCTGTTAAGCTGGTCGTCTGTTATTTTATCGTTTTTGATTAACGATACTATCAAAATTTTTGCCGAATCATATTTTTTTTGCTGGATATAAGCATCGGTAAGCAGAAATAAAACAGATGTATTTATATTTCCGTTGCTGTTTTTTAAATATATATCTGCATATTTTTCCATATTGGCATAGTTTTTTCTCGTTCTGTAAAGATAAATCAAAGCCTCAACAGCTTTTAAATCAAAAGGATTTTTTTCAACAAACGCAATTAATTCAAACGGTTCTTTTCCTGTTTGAAAATAGTAATCCGACAGTTTTGAATAATCTGAAGTGTCACCATCCGCATAAAGTTTTTTTACAGCAATATCTTCGATATGTCTTTTTATTAACATAAAGAGCGATAATATTTTTAAATTGTATTGTTTATATACAACTTTATCGTTAAGTATCGCATCGTTTGCACCCATCATTGAAATTACAATGTCGGGGTTGTACATTTCTATCTGTTTGTCTATTCTTTCGGTAATATTTTCGATATTTGTGCCGGGTATTCCGCAATCTATAAGAATAAAATCTTTACTGATATGTTCGTTAAGATAATCAACTAATTGTTTCGGATACTGGAAAAATGTAGTAGATTCGCCTATGCAGAGTATTTTTATTAAGTCTTTGTTATTATCCGACAGCCTTACTGTTTTTTTGTTTGATAATTTATTTGCCTGCGCTATTACAAACGAACTGGTTTGCAGTAAAATTTCCAAACTTGCCAAAGCAATCACTATGCCCAAAAACATTAAGAGAATATTTTTCATTTTATTTTTATTCTCGCCACCGTAAGAACCGGCAAAAGTTTTATATCTGATTTTTTTATTTTGATTTTTATCGCCTGGTTTGCTACGCCCGGTGATAACGATTCAACAGTTTTTTTTGAATTTGCCGGCTGAATATCGCCGAGTTTTAATTTGTAAGGTTTAAAATGAAGTGGGGAGAGAAATTCAATTTCGTCGCCTTTTGACAATTTATGTCTTAATTCCAAAGTTATTTCGCTGTTGTTAGTTTCTCTTACAAAGCCGCAGTTTCTGTAATCGCTTTTGCTTGAAGTGTCGGTGTAATCCTGCGCTTTGTCGTCCGGTATTCCGTCAAAAAAACCGGCAGTATAGCCTCTGTTTTGCAGAGTATAAAGTTCATCCATATATATTTTAGGATTCCATTTTTTAGGCTCTTTATAATAATCGTCTATAGCCTGTCTGTAAACACGTGCCGTCTGCGCAACGTAATATTCTGTTTTGTTTCTTCCTTCTATTTTTAAAGAGTCAATGCCTGCTTCAAGTATTTCATTGAGTTTCGGCATAAGACATAAGTCTTTTGAATTAAAAAGATAGGTGCCTCTTTCATCTTCTTCTATAGGGTACATCTGGCCCGGGCGCAATTCTTCTTCAACGTATGTTTTGTATTTCCATCTGCATGAGTGGGCGCAGGCTCCCTGATTTGCGCTTCTTGACGCCATAAAAGAGGATATAAGGCATCTTCCGGAGTAGCTTATACACATTGCTCCGTGTATAAACATTTCAAGTTTTATATTGTGGCATAACTTTCTTATTTCTTTTATTTCGTTAAAACTTACTTCTCTGCCGAGCACGCAAAGAGACGCACCCATCTTTTTCCAAAAATCAACGGTTAAGGCTGAACATACGTTTGCCTGTGTGGAGATATGTATTGGAATTTTTGGCAGTTTTGAATGTATAAAATCAAATACGCCTGGATCTGAAACTATCACGCCGTCAGGATTTAACTGTTTTACGGTTTTTATGAAATTTGCAAGTTTTTCAATGTCTTTGTTTCGGGAGAATATGTTAAGCGTAAGATATATTTTTTTGCCGGCGTTTCTTGCGTAATCAATTCCTTCCTGAAGTTCTTCCATCGGGAAAGACGACTTTGCCCTTAACGATAAATCAGGCGTGCCGGAATAGACGGCGTCAGCTCCGTACAAGACGGCGGTTTTAAGTCTTGATAACGAGCCTGCCGGAAGCAATAATTCAGGTTTTTTGTTCATACAGACAGATTATATAATAAATTTCGGTTATTTGACTACAAATAAATGTTTTGATATAATCTCGTGCTATAAACTCATGTCTCCGTAGCTCAATTGGATAGAGCAACTGCCTTCTAAGCAGTAGGTTACGTGTTCAACTCACGTCGGAGACGTTTATTTTTTCAATCTACTTCATGATTAACGGTGGCTGTAGCTCAGTTGGTTAGAGCGTCGCTCTGTGGAAGCGAAGGTCGCGGGTTCAAATCTCGTCAGCCACCCTTCAAATTTTCTCTCAACATAATTATAACGAATTTAATATTTGTACTGCACTTTTGTATTTTGCTCCCTTATGTACCGTTTCACTTACGTACACCGCAGTCGCAAAATACTTCAGTTCGTCTCAAATCTTAAATTCTAATGGCAAAAACTTGAAAACAATTATGATTCTTTAGTTTAGAAATGTATTGAATTATAAGAGGTGAATATAAAATGAAAAAACTATTATTAGTATTAATCGCCTTATTTCTAATTAGCCAATTAGCTTTTTCCGAAAGTATTCGTGTTGTCGGACATATTTTTCAAACGCTTGATGAACATAATGCCCTTGCAATTGTGGAAGATTTAAATGTCGTATATGTAAAAACCTCTGAACTTTCAGAAACTATTTTATACGATGGCAAAAAACTAAATTTTAAAGGAGAAGTTTTAGGAACATATCGGTATGAAAATACTGAGAAAAGAATGAAAACGGTTCCTGTTGTAGAAATGGAATAAGTTATATTTTGACTTAACGGTAATAAATCACACTTGTGTTTTGTCATTTCAGCTCAAATCTTAAAGCCTTAAAGTCGAAAAAACTTAAACACATATTATGAACTTTATTAATTTTTTACAAACAACAATTTATTCTGATAAAATTATATTTAAAAAATTTAAATAATGTTCATTGTGTTTTTTGTAGTTTTATTTGTTTGGTAGTTGGTTTGTAAGTTCTTTATAGTCACAATACCGAAAAAAACTTTTTATATTAAAATACCGTGACATCTATTTAATTATTCTCAAATATCAAAATAACTGTCAATTTTGTTTCTGACTTCTTTAATTAGTTTTTTCTTTTCGTCTTTTAGCTCAAATGCTTCTTTCACTAATTTTGTGATTTTATCAATAGAGTTTTTATCTAAAATAGGAATTTTGAGCTCTTTTAATCTTTCTTCTCTTAAATGGGGAATTGTTGAAGCTATAACAGTTCTTCTTATTGCTGGATAAAAACCAGTTTCTTCTGATGATAAAATTGTAAATAAATACTCAGAAGTAATGTTATGTGCTTTAGCTTCTGTGTTTAGTTTTATTTTTGCAAAACCAGAAGCTACTATTACTTTATCATATTTTGAAATAATTGCAGCTTCTCCAATTATTCCATCTTTTGAAAAAACTATTTCACCACCTATAGTTTTATTATTTAAAGATTCTGCCAAAACACTTGGGACGAAATAATCAGGAAAAATATCAATTTCATTGTTAGTAATATCAGAAGTCCTGATAAACGCATAATCATTATCTTTTTTGAATAATTCCGTTAAGTAATTATCACTCCTTACCTCTACACCTTTTTTTATTGATGAAATTTTACCTAAGTTTATCGTTTTAAAATTGGTGTTTAATTCCTTTTCTATATTTACATATCTTGGAAGATGAGACCTTCCATTCCAAATACCAAAATCTTGAATTGTTGATAATTGCACTGAAAAATACTTATCAGCACTTTTACTTTTGATATTTAATTTCATTTTTAAAATATCTTTAGCCGTGTTTATTTTTTTTATAGATAACCTATTATTTTCAACAATCTTTTTTACTTTTAATTCAACAGATTTTAAAACATCAGTTTTAGGGAAAAAAACTCGTACTTTCTTTAATTGAGAATGGGTCATTTCTACCCGAGTATCGCCATGAGTAGCTAATGATGTTTGTGCTTTGTAAAATTTAGAATTTAAGTAACCAATTAAGTAATATGGTGAAATAATTTTGTCATCTGTAGTTATCTTTGAAATATGTTGGCTAATTACAAAATTCTCATTGTTAGTATCAACAATACTTGCGACCCCCAACTTCTCAACTGTAGCTTGAGTTCTTCCCATAATTACATCATTCTCTTTTACTTTAATTTTTGTAGGTACATTTTTTGAAACATAAACTAAACTTTTATTTGACTCATCTATCGTAAAGGGTTTTATGTTTCCAACTCTTATATATGGAACACCCTCAGTTTTATCTAAGTAAGAATCGATGTAACTTCCACTAGAAATTTTCACATCAAGTTCACCGAGAGTTTTAACTTCACAAGAACTTTTTTTCTCAATTTCATTAAAAATGAAATTTACGAAAAAATACTTTGTGTCTAAACGTTTTTTTTCACAATTTGATATTGCTGTTTTGTTTGTGGTTATTGTTTTTAATGTCATAATACTACCTAAAAAATAAATTTATTTTTTTTAGACCATTCTTTAAATTCTTTTGCAACTGTAATAATATCATCTTCCTCAATTTCTTTACCTCTTCTATCATGACCGCAAAACTCTGCAACTGCCATGAAAATTGGATAATCTTTTGGTATTTTGTTTTGAGGTAATTTTTGTAGAATCATTATTGATGTTTTTGTACCAGTGTTTGGTAAAAATGTTTCTAGTGGAATATCAATAATAGCAACAATTCTTGCTTTTTCAATAAGCCAATTTCTAATATAGGCTAAACTTTCATTTCCATAAATACCATCTGGTAAAACAATTGCCATCCTTCCGTTTTCTTCAAGTAATTGTAAACATCTTTCAATAAAAAGAATTTGAGGCGATTCTTTGTCTTTCAATTTTCCTTTTTCCCATTTGCCAATTTCTTTATTTTGTTTCCATTTATGTCCTAACTCAAATTGTTTTAATTTATCCTCGCCACGAACAGGAATTTTTGAGCCAAAAGGGGGATTAGTTAGTAATACACTGAATTTTTCCAAATCAATTTTTTGTCTTGTAGATTGTCCCCAATTTTTAGGAACTTCTAAACTATCTTCACAAAATATACCGCTTTTGCCATCCCCGATTATTGCCATATATGCTTTTGCGACCTTAGACAAAAAATAATCCTTATCGATTCCTCTTATTTTATTTAAAGCAACTTCCATTTTTTCTTCTTGAAGATTATTTTTATTCCAATGATATTTTTCTCCCTCTCGATCAAGTTTTCTCCAAACATGTCTTAACGCTTCAATCAAAAAACCACCGCTACCACAAGCAGGGTCAATTATCAAATCTTCATCATTCGGGTCTAAAATATCTACCATCATTTTTACAACATTTCTAGGAGTAAAAAATTGTCCTTGTCCGCCTTTCAAAGCATGTCCAATAAATGTTTCAAAAGCATCCGCAATAATATCTCTCTCTGCTTCAATAATACAATAATTTTGTAATTCACCCACTACATAAGCAATAGAGTTTGAGTCTAGTGTTATCGTATCACTATCATCTAAAACTTCTTTGTATTTTCTTTTAACTTTATTAAAAAGTTCTAAAATTCTTTCTTTAACCTCTTGAGATTTTTCTTCTATACCTGCTCTAAAAGTCACTATTTCGTCTGGTTCTGTAAATCTTTCATCATAAATTTTGCAAAAAATAAGGTTTATAAGCTGTTGTGCTAAAACTTCATCTCTTGTCGCCCCCACAGTATTAGCGGCTAAATGATTTCTAATTGCTTTAAATGTAGATTTTAAATTATGAGTAGGTTTAAGGTCTTTTCGTTTAAATTTTCCAATATCTTCCACTCTTTGTCCGTATTGTGGAATATTAGGAATTTCTTCAAATTCAATTTTTCCGTTTTTTTCAATTTTTCTTAAAAAAAATCTTTCTTCTCCATTAAACCAAACGCCTAAATATGCTTTTGAAAATCTTAAATAATCTTGAAGTTGTGTTTTTCCGTCTTTTCTGTT
>CAZASN010000002.1:0-462227 GCA_964487915.1 uncultured Elusimicrobiaceae bacterium
CTATCGTTCCTACGTTTACGTGCGGTTTTGATCTATCAAATTTCTCTTTTGACATCTTTTTCTCCTTTGCTAATTATAAAATTATATTTTCTTTTCCAAAATTTTGTCTGCTATCTGCTTAGGAACTTCTTCATAGTGAGAAGGTTCCATCGTATAATTTCCTCTTCCCTGCGTCAACGAACGAAGCGTCGTAGAATAGCCGAACATTTCAGACAAAGGAACCTGCGACTTAATATGCTGCACTTTGTTCCTTGAATCCATGTTCATAATTTTTCCTCTTCTTGAATTTAAATCGCCGATAACGTCTCCCATATAATCTTCGGGAACTACGACTTCGGTTTTCATTATAGGTTCAAGAATGATAGGATTTGCTTTTTTGCATGCGTCTTTAAAAGCCATTGAACCGGCAATTTTAAACGCCATTTCGGAAGAGTCAACTTCGTGGAACGAACCGTCCGTCAATGTAACTCTTACGTCTACCACAGGATAACCCGCCAGTGTTCCCGCAGTAAGTGCTTCTTTAATACCTTTTTCAACCGCCGGGATGTATTCTCTTGGAATTACACCTCCGACAATTTTGTTGACGAATTCAAATCCTTTAGCCGCTTCAAGAGGTTCAACGGTAATGATAACATGACCGTATTGTCCTCTTCCGCCGGTCTGCCTGATGTACTTGGATTCCGCTTCAGCCGGTTTTCTGATTGTTTCTCTGTATGCAACCTGAGGTCTTCCGACGTTTGCCTGAACGTTAAATTCTCTTTTCATTCTGTCTACGAGAATTTCAAGATGAAGTTCGCCCATACCTGAAATAATGGTCTGGCCTGTTTCTTCATCAGTTCTGACGGTAAACGTAGGATCTTCTTCGGCAAGCCTGCTCAATGCGTTTGCAAGTTTTTCTTCATCCGCTTTTGATTTAGGCTCAATAGCAACCGAGATAACCGGATCCGGGAAATCCATTGATTCAAGAACTACCGGATTTGCTTCGTCGCAAAGCGTGTCGCCTGTCGTCGTATTTTTCAATCCGACTACGGCGGCAATATCGCCCGCTCTTACTTCCTTGATTTCCTCTCTGTTATTTGAATGCATTCTTACGATACGAGATATTCTTTCCTTGTTGTTTTTACCAGGATTGAGCACGTAAGAGCCGCTGTTCAAAGTTCCGGAGTATACTCTGATGTAGGTCAGCTTTCCTATAAAAGGATCTGCCTGTATTTTAAATGCAAGCGCCGCGAAAGGAGCATTATCGTCGGCATTTCTTGCAACTTCTTCATTAGTGTCCGGATTTACGCATTTCATGTCTTTTCTGTCAAGCGGAGATGGCAAATAATCGCATACCGCATCCAACATAGGCTGTACGCCTTTGTTTTTGAATGCAGTTCCGCATAATATAGGGATTAATTTTATTTTAAGTGTTGCTGTTCTGATTGCCTGTCTGATTTGTGCTTCGGTCGGTTCTTTTGCTTCCATGTAGCAGTTCATAACTTCTTCGCTGTAATCTGCCAGCAATTCTATCATGTGCGCTCTGTACTGCTTTGCTTTTTCTACTAAGTCTGCCGGAATGTCGGTAACGTCAAATTTTGCGCCTAACTCTTCGCCGCTCCAAATATGAGCTTTCATTTCCACCAAGTCGACTATTCCTTTAAACTCCGATTCCTGACCTACCGGAATCTGTATCGGAAGAGGCGTAGCGCCGAGTTTTTCTCTAACCTGGTCAACTACCATATAAAAATCTGCGCCTATTTTATCCATCTTATTTGAGAAAATGATTCTGGGAACATGGTACTTGTCGGCCTGTCTCCAAACCGTTTCAGACTGAGGCTCAACGCCGTTTCCTGAGTCAAATACAACAACCGCGCCGTCCAAAACTCTCAGAGATCTTTCAACTTCAGCCGTAAAGTCAACGTGGCCGGGGGTATCTATTATGTTAAACTGCATGTCTCTCCATTTGCAGTATGTTGCGGCTGATGTTATGGTTATGCCTCTTTCTCTTTCCTGTTCCATCCAGTCCATAGTAGCGGCGCCTTCATGAACTTCGCCTATTTTATGTGTTCTTCCCGTATAATAAAGTATTCTTTCCGTAGTGGTGGTTTTGCCTGCGTCAATGTGAGCGGCAATACCGAAATTTCTAATTTTTTCCAATGCAAATTCTCTAGCCATGTGTTTTCCTCAAAAAGTTATTGTCAACCTTTTAAACGGTTGCGTTTTAAAAACATAAACAGTAAAAAAAACATAAACGCATATTTTTTACGTAAATATGCATTATTTTTTTACGTGTCAATAGTAAAAAAATACATCTTTCCTACATAATCCCCGCTATAAAAACAGCGACGATATAATGTAGACAAGTTTGTGAATTATACATTATTCGCGTTTTAATGTCAATAGCATCCGGCAAATCACGGAAAACAGCGCGAAAATATAATCCGTTTAATTTTATTTATTTCAAAACCGCTCCGGTTGATGCCGAAGTAACGAGTCTTGAATATCTGTTAAGCCAGCCGGTTTTTATTTTAGGCTCGGGCTTTTTCCAAGTTTTAAATCTTTTGTCTATTTCCTCTTTTGTAAGTTTAACGTTTATCTTTCTTTCAGGTATATTTATATCTATTGTATCGCCGTCTTTTATAACCGCTATTACGCCGCCTTCCATGGCTTCGGGAGAAACGTGGCCTATGCACGGACCTCTTGTTCCGCCGGAAAATCTTCCGTCGGTAATAAGAGCGACAGAATCGGAAAGGCCCATACCGTGTATCATACTGGTAGGCGCAAGCATTTCTCTCATGCCGGGGCCGCCTTTCGGGCCTTCATATCTTATAACGACAACGTCGCCTTTTTTTATTTTTCCCGACATTATCGCGTTCATGGCGAGTTCTTCGCTGTTAAAAACTTTTGCTTTGCCGGTAAATTTTTTCATTTTTTCGCTGACGGCAGCCTGCTTTACAACGGACCCGTCAGGAGCGATATTTCCGGTTAATATGGCAATTCCGCCTTCTTTATGATACGGATTTTTTTCTCTTATTACGTCCGTATCCAAAACCTGCGATTTTTTTGCTATATCTTTTATGTTCAATCCCGAAACAGTTTTGTTCGGAATAAGTTTTGCTTTAACGGCCGACAACACGGCCGGAATACCTCCGGCGTTTTCAAGATCTTCCATATAATGATCTCCGGCCGGTTCAAGTAAAGTTATATGATTTACCTGCCTTGATATTTTGTCAAACAAATCAAGTTTAAAATCAACTTTCGCCTCATGCGCTATCGCCGGAAGATGCAGAACGGTGTTTGAAGACCCGCCCAAAGCCATATCAACGACTATAGCGTTATGCAAAGAATTTTTATTTATAATTGATCTTGGAGTTATATTCTTTTTTACAAGCTCAACAACCTGAATTCCGGATTCATAAGCTATTCTTCTTTTTTTCGCCGATACCGCCGGCGCCGTAGCGCAGCCCGGCATTGACATTCCCATTGTTTCTGTAAGACACGCCATCGTATTTGCGGTATAAAGGCCCTGGCATGAACCTGCTCCGGGACAGGCGCACATTTCAAGTTCTTCAAGTTCTTTAAGATTTATTTTTTTGCTCTGGTACAACCCCACAGCTTCAAAAGTATCTCTCACAAAAGAACGTCTCTTTTTATTATAAAAACCGGTAAGCATCGGGCCTGCCGTAACCACTATTGAAGGAATATTTAAACGCGACGCGGCCATAAGCATGCCGGGCGTAATTTTATCGCAGTTTGTAAGAAGAACAAGTCCGTCAAGGCAGTGGGCGTTTGCGACCGATTCTATCATATCGCATATAAGTTCCCTTGACGCAAGCGAATAATGCATTCCGGCATGTCCCATTGCAATACCGTCGCATATAGCGGGAGTTCCGAATATAAAAGGTACTCCGCCGCCTGCGGCAATTCCTCTTTCTATAAATCTTTCAAGATCTCTCATCCCTATATGGCCGGGGACCAAATCAGTAAAAGAAGAAGCTATTCCTATGTAAGGTTTGTTTTTATCTTTCGGACTTATGCCTGTAGCATATACCAACGATCTGTTGGGAGCTCTGTTTGCGCCGCATTTTATCGTATTGCTTTTCATTTGAATCACCTTTTTTTCTTTAAAGAATTATAGTAGTTTTTTATTTCTTCTGAAGCGTCCAGCCTCATCGCTTGCCGGCACATTTCCAACGCTTTATCTCTTTTTTCCATCGCTTCAAGACATACCGCATATCTGAAATACGCAAGAGCCAGCATTTGATTATTTTTCACGGCGCTTTCTCTTTCAGTGACAAATTCATAAAATTCTATGGCTTTGCGGTAATTTTTTACTATGAAATTATAATCGCCCATTCCCATATTTGCTTCAACTGAATTTACCTTTCTTCTCCATGAATCGGTATATATATCTTCAACCCTGCTTATATCTCCTATTCTGAGATAAAAAGCTCCTATGTCATAAGCCAGCTGCGGATCCGAGGTTCTTGCAAGAACTGTTTCATAACATTCTTTTGCCTTACTTATATCGCCTCTTTCTTCATAGATTCTGCCCATCTGAAACATCGCGTGTGGATCGTCATTTTTATATCTTACGGCTTCTTTAAAACATTCTAACGCCAGATCATTATCGCCTATTTTTTGCGCAGCTGCCGCATCTTCTACACATGACTGGTAATTTTTAGCTCCGGCATATCCGCAAAAACAAAATAACGCAATAATCAATACCGCTATTTTTTTCATTTTTCGCCCTCTATTTTGTTTTTTAACAGTTTATATTCAACAGAATCGGCCAGCGCCTGCCAGCTTGCGTCTATTATATTTTCGCTTACGCCTATTGTTCCCCACGTATGTTTGCGGTCTTTTGACTCTATAAGAACTCTTACGCTTGCCGAAGTATCGGCATCGCTGTTTATAACGCGGACTTTAAAATCAATAAGCAGAACGTCTTTGATTTCAGGATAAAACTTAACCAATGCTTTTCTTAAACATTGGTCTAAAGCATTAACGGGACCGTCTCCTTCAGCCACCGTATGTTCTTCCCTGCCGTTTACGTCAAGTTTAACTGTAGCCTCCGAAACTATCTTTCCGTTATTGTTTTTTTCAACTATGACTCTGTATCCTTTTAAAGTAAAAAAATTATCGTAATGTTTTTCTATTTTTTTAGTTAAAACAAAAAACGAACCGTCGGCATTTTCATACTGATAGCCCTGATTTTCTTTTTCTTTTACCGCTTTTATAACTTCTTTAATTTTTTCCGATTTGCCGTCAATGCCGATCTGCAATTCGCCGGCTTTTGATATTATATTGCTCTTGCCGGACAGATCGCTTACAAGAATTCTTCTTGCGTTGCCGACCTCTTTGGGATTTATATGCTCGTATGTCTTAGAATTTTTTTCTATGGCGCTTACATGAATTCCGGCTTTATGCGCAAACGCGTTATTGCCTACGTACGGCAGCGAATCGTTTGGAATTAAATTGGCTATTTCATAAACATATCTTGAAAGTTCTGTTAATTTTTCCAAATTTTTAGCGGGAACGCACTGATATCCTCTTTTTAACTGCAAAGAAGGAATTATTGAACATAAATTGGCATTGCCGCATCTTTCGCCAAGCCCGTTTATCGTTCCCTGAACCATTTCGCATCCTGATTCCACGGCTATAAGAGAATTAGCCGTAGCGCACCCGGAATCGTTATGAGTGTGAATTCCGAATTTTGAACACGGGAATTTTTCCTTTATCTCTTTGACTATTCTCTGAACATCGGTCGGAAGCATTCCGCCGTTTGTTTCGCATAAACAAATGATTTCCGCTCCGGCTTTTACCGCGGCTTCAATTGTTTTTACGGCATATTCCGGATTATTCAGATAACCGTCAAAAAAATGTTCGGCGTCGTAAACAACCTCTATATTCTTTGATTTCAAATATGATATTGTATCGGAAATCATATTTAAATTTTCCGCCGGCGTCGTATTAAGCGCATGCGTAACATGAAAATCCCATGTTTTGCCGAATATACAGGCGCATTTGACGCCGGCGCTTATTATTTTATTTATATTTGCGTCGTCTTTTGCTTTTATATTTTTTCTTCTGGTTGAGCTGAACGCGACTAATTTTGAATTTTTTAATTTATTTTTTGCCAATTTAAAAAATTCTTCGTCTTTCGGATTTGAACCCGGCCATCCGCCTTCAATATAGGATACGCCGAAATCATCCAAAGCCGATGCTATTTTCAGTTTATCCTCAACTGAAAACGATATTCCGGCTCCCTGCGAACCGTCTCTTAATGTCGTGTCAAATATTGATATTTTTTTCATTCTTATTTTTATTCTTTAGGCAGCTTCTCATACTCGGCCATATCTCTTTTAGCTTCTTCCGTTTTTCCCAATTTTGCATACAAATTGGCTCTCCACTGATAATAAAAACCTCTTTTATCCTTTTCTATCGCTTTTGTTAAATCAGTTAAAGCTCCCTGCAAATCGCCGATCGCTTCTTTTGCTCTGCCCAAATCAGCTCTGACATGAGATGTTTCTCTTATTTCCAATGATTTTGTAAAATCTGCAATTGCGCCTTTAAAATCACTCTTGTCAAATTTCGCTTTACCGCTTTCAAATAAAACCTGAGGATCTACAATTGCGTTGTCTTGAACTTGTGTATTTTCAACTTTTTGTTCTTGTTGCCCCGTATTTTCATTAGTGTCAACAGGTTTCTGGCATGCACAAACAAAAAAAACAAAACAAATTACTGCGAATAAACTTTTTTTCATTTTTGACTCCTTTTGATTTAATTAACCCTTTCGTTCTCCCAAAAGCAAGTTCTATCCTAAATTTTTCATTAATTCCTTTGCTTTCTTAAAATCAGTTTCCATCGCCTCATTTTCATTCAAACTTCTGTAAGTTTCTGCACGCCACATATAAAAATCAGAAACATCATTTTTAAGTTTTATCGCTTTATTTAAATCTGCCAGTGCGCCTTCAATGTCTCCGATATTATACTTCGCCAATCCGCGAAACCCGTATGCATATGCATTCTCGCCAAGTTCTTCTATAGCTTTTGAAAAACATTTTTCCGCTTGTTTAAAATTGCCGGCTTTCATATTAGCGTGGCCATTATCTATTGATTTATTTCCAACCACATAATAATCAAGCCTGTTGCTGTCAAATGATTCTTCATTGCCGTATCTTTCATCAACGCTGCAGCCAGCGCATAAAAAGAATACGAATAAAAAAAATATAGATTTCACAAACATACCTCTTAAACCATATTTTTCAAAATCATTTTTTGTCAAGTTTTTTATACCCCTGTTTTTGATTTTCCAAATCTCTTACTTGATCCTGAAGCCCTACGTATTGGCTTTTATCATTTTTGCTTAAAAAATCATTTAGCAATGCTATTGCCGCATCAATATCTTTAATAGAACCCTGAGTATCGTTCAAATCTTTTTTTATGTTAGCTCTTACCGAATAAAATCCAGCTATTTGGTCCAATTGTATATTTTTTTCATTTTTCCCTGACTGATTTAATGTTTCTGAAATCGTTAAAGCTTTATTTATATCATCAAGAGCTTTTGATTTATTATTAAGGTCATATTTTATTATGGCGCTGAACCAGTAGTATAAAGCCATATCCGCCTTTAATGCCGATTTTTCACCGTGCTGCAAAGCCGTATTGATATTTTCCAAAGCTCCTTTTAAATTCCCTCTTGCTTTTTCTATTTGGGATATAATGAAATAAGTCCAGCTTTCATCGTAGTTATCATTCAAAAACAATGATGATTCTGCGTCTTTCAAAGCCGCGTCAAAACTTCCTAATGCATACTGTATTTCAGCTCTCAAAAGGTAATAATGAGTCGTTTCAGATATAGCAAGAGCTTTATTTATATCATCCAAAGCTTCTTTAGGCTGATTATCTTGAAATTTTACTCTCGCTAAGTTAAAAAATGCGTCTGCGTCTTCAGGACTTTGTTCAGCCGCTTTATTAAAATCTTTTAAAGCTCCTTTAAAATCCCCCTGTTGCATTTTTTCAACGCCCGAAAGACTTGGATTATTATTGGCAGTATCGGTATCTTTCTTGCCGCAAGCACCTAAAAATAACAAAAAAATAAACAATAATGCGATTTTTTGTTTCATTCTAATCCTCCTGCCTACTTTTTATTCAGTTTAAAACCTTTATGAAGTTCGTTTACGGCTTTTGCCAAATCGGCTTCGTCAACAACGCATGAAACTTTAATTTCGCTGGTTGAAATCATTTCAATGTTAATTTTATTTTTTGCAAGTATTTCAAACATTTTTGAAGCAACGCCTGCGTGGCTTTTCATTCCGACGCCGACAACGGATACTTTTGCGACGTGTTCGTCGCACGACAAAGAACTTGCTTTTAATTCCTTTGCCAATTCTTCAATTTTAGACTGCGTTCTTTTCAAATCGGCTTTGCTGACCGTAAATGAAATATCGTTTTTCTTGTCCAAAGCCGCCGACTGTATAATCATATCAACGTTTATTCCCAATTTCGCGAGACTCCCAAAAACTTTTGCGGCAATGCCCGGAACGTCCGGAACGTCTATAAGCGAGAATTTTACTTGATTTTTGTCAAATGTTACCGCTGAAACCATTAATGCTTCCATTTTTTTTCTCCCTATTTTTTCTTCACTGACTATATATGTTCCTTCTTTTCCGGAAAAAGTTGATCTTACGTGTATTTCTATGCCGTATTTCATTGCGACTTCAATGCTTCTGGCCTGCATAACCTGAGCGCCGGAACCCGCCATTTCAAGCATTTCTTCGTAAGATATAAGATCTATTTTTCTCGCTTCTTTTTCTACTCTCGGGTCTGTCGTATAAACTCCGTCAACATCCGTATAAATCTCGCATACGTCGGCTTTCATTGCGGCTGCCAAAGCTACGGCCGTCAAATCGGATCCGCCTCTTCCCAGCGTCGCAATGTCTCCTTTCGGATTTAATCCCTGAAAACCGGCTACTACGACAATATTGCCTTTATCTAAAAATGAAAATATTTTTTTCGGAACGATTTTCGTAACTCTTGCTTTGGAATGTTCCAAATCGGCATAAATACCTGCCTGCGGGCCGGTTAAAGCTACCGCGTTTTCTCCCTGAGACTGAATCGTCATGGCAAGCAAAGATATTGAAACCTGTTCGCCTGTCGCAAGAAGCATATCCATTTCTCTGGGATTGGGATCGGACGTAATTTTTTCCGACATAGTAATTAAATCGTCCGTCGTATCGCCCGGAGCCGAAACGACAACCACAACTTTATTTCCTTTCTTTTTTTTGTCAATTACCCTGCTTGCAACCAGCTTCATTTTATCGCTGTCTGCCACCGACGAACCGCCGAATTTCATAACCACTAATGCCATAATCTTATTCTCCAGCTATTTTATTATCTTTGCTCCGTTACTTTCAAAATCCAAAATAAATTGTTTTACAGGTACGGTTTCTCTTTTCCATATTTTCGTCATAACAGCCAATACTTCTTTTGCTTTTTTATCGCCGCAAAACGCAACCATTGACGGACCTGAACCGGACAAGCATGCTCCGTAAGCGCCGGCTTTTTCGGCGGCTTCTATTATTTCTTCCATGACGGGAATAAGTTTTGCCCTGTAAGGCTGGTGAAGTTTATCCTGCATCGCTTTTGACAGATTTGAAAAATCATTCGTGCAAAACGCCTTTGTTAAAAGAGCGATTCTTGAACAATTAAAAACAACGTCTTTTCTGTCATATTTTAAAGGAAGAATATTCCTTGATCTTTCGGTAGCAAGTTCAAATCCCGGCGTACATACCACGACTTTCATTTTTTTTGCGACCGGCAGTTTTTCCACGAAAAACTCATTTCCCGGACCCTGAACGGATATGCATATCCCTCCGTAAAAAGCCGGAACTATATTATCCGGATGGCTTTCAAGTCTGATGCCCAAATCAACCATTTCGCCGATTGACAGTTTATTGCCGCATATTTCGTTGGCTGCCATTATTCCGGCTGCTCTTGCAGCCGACGACGAGCCTAGCCCAGAACTTAAAGGGATATCGTTTTTTAATTTTATATTAAAATCGGATAATTTGTATTTGTCTCTTATATCCAAAAGTCCGAATACCGCATCCATAGCTTTCCATAAAATATTTTTTTCATTTTTTGGCAGTATGGTTTTGCCTTCGCCCAATATTGTAAACTTACCGGACGAATTTTTAGCCGGCGTAATTTCAACTTCGTTATACATAGCAAGCGATGCCCCTAAAATATCAAAACCGGGGCCTAAATTCGCCGTCGTCGCAGGAACTTTTACTTTTACCTTTTTCATAGTTCTTCCTTCATTGAACAGAATTCTCCGCACATTGTACAAACATCTTGTTGTTTTGGCAATAGTTTCGCTCTTTCTTTTTCAAACTTTTCAGGGTCTATTGAAAGCTCTTTCTGTTTATCCCAGTTTCTGTCTTTTCTGTATTTTGACATTTCAAAATCCTGTTCTTTTGCGCCTTTGACATTTTTAACTATATCTGCGGCATGGCCTGCTATTCTTGCAGCCATTACTCCGTCACGAACGTCCTGTTTGTCCGGAAGTCTTAAATGTTCGGCCGGAGTTACGTAACAGATAAAATCAACCCCGTAACTTGCCGCCATCGCGCCGCCGATTGCCGACGTAATGTGGTCATATCCGGGAGCGATATCGGTAACAAGCGGGCCTAAAAAATATAAAGGAGCGTTATGCGCCAGTCTTTTTGCAAGCATCACGTTTGTTTCTATCTGGTTTAACGGAACATGTCCGGGTCCTTCTATCATTGTCTGAACGCCTGCTTTTCTTGCACGCAAAACAAGTTCGCCGAGCACCGATAACTCGGCAATCTGCGGACCGTCGGAAGCGTCGGCTGTGCAGCCGGGTCTGAATCCGTCGCCGAGACTCAGCGTAACGTCATGTTTTTTCGCTATTTTTAAAAGTCTGTCGTACTGTTCGTAATAAGGATTTTCTTTTTTGTTTGCGTTTATCCACTTTACCAAAAAAGAACCTCCTCTGCTGACTACTCCGATGTGTCTGGGCTGCCTTGTTAAAACATCAACAGTCTGTTTTGTAATTCCGCAGTGGATAGTCATAAAATCAACGCCTTCTTCCGCCTGCTGTTCAATCACGTCAAACATAAATTCGCCGTCCATCTGAGATATTTTTTTGCCGTTTCTTACGGTTTCGCAGGCCACCTCATATATAGGAACCGTCCCGACGCAAACCGGACACCGCGCAAGAATTTCTTTTCTTATTGCTTTTAAATTGCCGCCGATTGATAAGTCCATAACGGCGTCGGCGCCTGCTTTTACGGCAACTTCCATTTTTTCTACTTCTTCTTCAATGCTTATATGATCCGGAGACGTGCCGATATTGGCGTTTACTTTTGTTTTAAGCCCTTTGCCTACGGCGACGGCCCGTTTTAAAATTCTGTTTTTATTCTTTGGAATTACGATTGTTCCGTCGCAGATCCCTTTGATTATCTCATCCGTCGAAATTCCTTCGTATATAGAAACCTCTTTAATTTCACCGGTAACTATATTTTTTTCAGCATTTTCCATTAATGACATCTTTTATTTTTTCCTTTTTTATTTCAGCCTGCATTATTAAATTTTTAATATTTTGGGCTGATTTTTTTATATCTTTTGCTCCGCATACGGCCTGAACTACCGCAACGCCGTCCGCGCCTGCAAGAATAACTTCTTCTATATTTGTTTCGTTTATTCCGCCTATCGCTATTAAAGGTATCTCTGTCCTGCTTTTGACTAAAGACAAAGCTTCAAGTCCTGTTGTATGAGCTTCCGGTTTTGTTCCGGTCGGATAAATGGCTCCGAATCCTATATAATCAATTTTTTGCTTCACGCAGTCCATAGCCTCCATGTAACTTGAAGCCGACAGTCCTATGATTCTTGAAGGACCCATAATTTGTCTTACATATTCTACAGGCAAATCGCTCTGTCCGACGTGTATTCCGTGAGCGTCGGCCGCATAAGCCACGTCAACGCTGTTATTTAAAGTAAAATAGACATGGTGTCTTTTACAGATTCCTTTAAGTTTAAGCGACATTTCAAAAAGCTGTCTGTCTGACATTGTTTTATCCCGGAATTGTATCATATCTGCGCCACCCGAGCACGCAAGCTCAACCTGCTCCTCATACGTAACGTCATGTCTGGGGCATGTAATACACAAAAGTTTTATTTTTTTCAATAACATTTTGAACCTTTTCCGGTATTAAAATATTAAAGCAGATTATATCAACTGGGACTGTAAAAATCAAGCATCTTATTTACCGGTTTCTATTCCAAATTCGTTATGGCGCCGCAATTATAAACATTGGAATATCCGAGCTTGACGAGTTTTTTGGCAGCTATAATGCTGCGGCTGCCGTTTTGGCAGTAAACTAAAATTTTGGTTTGTTTGTCAGGTATGAGCTGCTCCGCTTTTTCATTTATATCGGTATATGGGAGTGAAAGCGCCTCTTTTATATGACCGCCGGCGTATTCGGATTCGCTTCTTACGTCTAAAATTACAATGTTTTTTTCCGTTCTTATTATATCTTTTGATTCCGAAGAATAAACGGTTTTATATGATTCTTCCTGCTGAGAATAAACGGAACGGCTTAAAATAAAAAATAACGAACAAGCAATGATTATGAAAAATATATTTATCTTCATTTTAAATATGTTATATTTTTCAAATAAATAAAACAATAATTTTCACCCGTAAAAAAAATCCAAAGAGTTTTTTCTCTTTGGATTTTTTCTTTGAATAAAATTTATATTTACTTAGCCTGTTCTATAGCAACAGCAACGGCAACCGACGCGCCTACCATCGGATTATTGCCCATTCCGATAAGACCCATCATTTCAACGTGAGCCGGCACCGACGAAGAACCTGCAAACTGCGCGTCGCCGTGCATTCTTCCCATAGTGTCGGTCATACCGTAAGATGCGGGACCTGCGGCCATATTGTCGGGATGAAGAGTTCTTCCCGTTCCGCCGCCTGAGGCTACGGAGAAATATTTTTTCCCGTTTTCGCCCGCCCATTTTTTATAAGTACCGGCAACCGGATGCTGGAATCTTGTAGGATTTGTTGAATTTCCGGTAATGGAAACGTCAACCCCTTCTTTTATCATTATCGCTACGCCTTCGGAAACATCGTCCGCTCCGTAAACTTTAACTTTTGCTTTATCACCGTCTGAAAAAGAAGTTTCTTTTGTTATATTAAGTTTACCTGTCGCGTAATCATATTCTGTTTCAACATGTGTAAACCCGTTAATTCTTGAAATTACATAAGCGGCGTCTTTTCCGAGTCCGTTAAGAATAACTCTTAAAGCTTCTTTTCTTACTTTATTTGCCGTTCTTGCGATACCGATTGCGCCTTCTGCTGCGGCAAAAGATTCATGGCCTGCCAAAAAGCAGAAACATTTCGTTTCTTCTCTTAAAAGCATTGCCGCAAGATTACCGTGTCCGAGCCCTACAAGCCTCTGATCCGCAACTGAGCCGGGTATACAGAAAGCCTGAAGTCCTATACCTATAAGTTCTGCCGCCTGAGCCGCCGTTTTTGCGCCTTTTTTTATGGCAATCGCCGCGCCTAACGTATAAGCCCAAACTGCGTTTTCAAACGCTATTTTCTGAACGCCTTTTACTATTTCGTCAACATTTATGCCTTTCGCGTCGCATACCGCTTTTGCCTCTTCCAAATCTTTCATTCCATATTCTTTAAGGCAAGCATTTATTTTATCTATTCTTCTTTCATAACCTTCAAATTTTACCATGATAATACTCCTCTATTTATGTCTCGGATCTATTTTTGTTTCTGCTTCGGCAAATCTTCCGTAAGTGCCGACGTTTTTTTCAAAAGCCGTTTTAGGATCTGTCCCTTTGGCAATCTGTTCCATCATTTTCCCTATATGGACATATTTATAACCGATTACTTCGGAATTTTTATCAAGCCCTATTTCCAAAACATAACCTTCGGCCATTTCAAGATAGCGTACGCCCTTTTCTTTTGTACTGTACATCGTGCCGACCTGCGATCTCAAGCCTTTTCCGAGGTCTTCAAGACCTGCGCCTATCGGAAGTCCGTTTTCCGAAAAAGCAGTCTGCGTTCTGCCGTAAACTATCTGCAAAAAAAGTTCTCTCATGGCAGTATTTATCGCATCGCATACCAAATCCGAATTTAAAGCTTCAAGAATTGTTTTTCCCGATAAAACTTCAGCAGCCATAGCCGCCGAATGCGTCATACCTGAACAGCCCAGAGTCTCAACAAGAGCTTCTTCAATTATTCCCTTTTTTACATTCAACGTAAGTTTGCAGGCGCCCTGCTGAGGAGCGCACCAGCCTACGCCGTGAGTCAAGCCGCTTATATCGGTAATTTCCTTTGCTTTTACCCATTTGCCTTCTTCGGGAATAGGCGCCGGACCGTGTTTTGCGCCCTTTGCGACAACACACATGTGTTTTACTTCTTCCGAACAATTACAACTCATTTTGCCACCTCTATAACTTAATTTTATATTCAACCCGTATTTAAATTTAAAACAGAGTTATTTTACTAAAATGTGTAATTATTGTAAATAGATTATTGTAAACCATTTGCAAAATATTACGTATAAAAAAAGAGAGACGGGTATATTAAACCCGTCTCTCTTTTGTACAAGCCAAAATCAAAAACTAAAAATTAACCTCTATCTGGCCTTCTTTCAACTTTTTCAACTGGTCAAGTATCTGCTGGTCTTTTTCAGGAGGAGTAAATCCTGCCGCATCCATAAGAGCAGCCCACTGGGTTCTCCAATCCTGACCGGCTGCGCCTCGGGCTGCAATATCTTTCATGTTCTGGGCAGTATTATTCCTTACCCATTCAAGATTGCTTGACAGACCCGCGGCTATTTCGGTTTCTATCTTTTCTATTGCCGTCGGATCCAATACTACGCCGCCGCTGTAAGTAGTATCAACAGCCATAGTCATATTGCCGTTAATATCTTCTCTTACATTGCCCATAAATAATGCTCTCTGACCTGCTTTTGGAAGAGCTTCCTCTTTCATTTCAGTAACATCAACAAGTATGAGTTCTCCTGCCGCAGATTCAAAAGTATTGCCTCCGTTTTCACCTTCACCGTTAAGAACGCTTACCGTTGCGTCTTTTACAACTGCATATTTTGTTACATTTCCTTCTTCGTCAATTACGGTAAGATACCCGTCTTTAAATGTCTGATTTTTATCTTTAGGATTTACATATCCTTTTTCTTTGTCAAAAATAGATATTTGTTCGCCCGTTTTAGGATCGGTATATATTCCGTCTTTAACCGAACCCGGGTCCAAACCGAACAACTTTTCAATTTCCGCATCTGAAAGCTGAGGACCTGCCAACGTTCCGTCAACCGCCGGATCTATTCTTGCCGAAACGGTAGCCACTGCGGCAATAAGATCTATGGCTTTGAATTTCATGTAAGACATACCTCTGTCGCATACGGTTGTTTCAACCTGAACTCCGTCTCGTCCCGAGATACTTACAGTTGCCCCATGCGGATAGAATGTCCCGTTTATAGTTGTCCCGTTAGGAGCATAAACATTTGTAGTCGTGCTGGCAGTTATAGTCTTGAATGAAAGCGACGCAACCTGTGAAACTCCGTTATCCATAGCTAAAAGCGTGGCTTTAAAATTAAGATAATCAGTATCCGTCGCACCTTCTTTCAAATTAAATATTGCTCTTAATGTAGTAACACTCGTAATCTGCGCAAGCGTGGAACCATATAGAGCAACATCCGTTATGGTAGGATGACTGTTGCGCCATTGGCCAAGTAATTCTTTAACATTTGAACCGCCTGCAACTAAAATACTGCGGTATTCATTATATGTCTTTGAAGCCTGTTCGGCTGCCGCAAGAGCCGCGCTGCTAGGAGAAGTGTTATCGTCAAGCAAAGCTGCTGAAGCAGAACCTGATTCAAATCCTTCCGAAAAAAGCACTCTTCCGAATCTTACATATGTTCTTGTTTTAACTACTCCGTTATCACCGTAAGATTCAGATATGGTATATCCGTTACCCAAATCTTCGGTTCTTCCGATAACCGTACCCTGTTGATTATAAGTTATTTTTACATTACCGGCATAAATAGTATAGCTGCCGTCTTCTTTATTCGTTACTTTCGCAATGCTGCCGTCATTATTAAACTGCGTCGTCTGCGTTACTTTAAATCCGCCCGTACCGCTTTCGGCTTTAGCCTGCAGGTCTGCAATTGACATCCCTACAAGAGTACTAAAACTTGTAGAACTTGCGCTTACCGTGGTAGATGCCTGGAGATAATCATCATATATTTCAACCGTGTATTTCTCCGTCAACGTAATCGGTACGTTTCCGTTTCCATCCGCAGTCCCTGCTTTTGATTCATAATTAAGTCTGTAAACGGCATCAAGAAGCCCGTCGTTTTTCCCGTCTGCGTCATAAACGTATAATTCGGTTACTATTGCTTTACCGTCATCAGAACGGTCGGAAGACAATGTCGCCTGAGGTTTTCCGTATTCTGAAACAGTGCATGTTGAACCGCCTGAAGCCGTAAAACTCAAACTTATTGAATGGCTTACGCCTTTCTTTAATTCCGTAACCGCTTCGCTGAACCATGCCGATATAACCTGCTTACTCTGATCGCGTTTTTTTGTTCCGTCGGCCTGTGTTACCAGTTCGGAAACCGTCAAAGACGCCTCAGGAACACCAGCATTCAGCAAAAACTGATACAATTGCGCCATTTCTTTAAGTTCAGCTTCAGATTTTCCGGGAAAAGCTGCCGCTGTGAATTTTGCAAGAACATCATCAGAAACTTCAGTTTTTGATATTTCAGCCCAATCCGTTCCTGAAATATTTATGCTTGCCGGCGTCCATTTTCCGCTTGCATCATCAAAAACCAACATCGCTTTAACCTGATTCATAGACATAAGCGTGATGTTTCTGTTAGCATCCATTGAACTTGTCATTATGCCCGCCACATAATTGAAAACTGCTGATAACTGGTAAATCGCCTGATTGGCTCCCGCCTGATCTCCTATACCCGTGCTTGAAGAACTTGCGCTTACCGTGTATTCGGGTAAATTTTGAGTAGCCATCGCCGATCCCCATTCGTTGTTTGTCGCATAAGCGTTTGAAAAACCAAGACCGATACTTAATACCATTGCCAAGACAAAAGAAACTGTTTTTTTGTTCATGGCTGCCACCTCCTGAATTTATTTAACTCCCACTTCTTGCACTAATATTGTAGTTCTTTGCTTAAAAAAATTCTAGAACTTCTTGTGAAATTTTTGTGAATTTTTTACATTGTTTTTTTAAACATTTTTCACGTTTTAAGTATAGTTGATAATCAAAAAAATATCAATGTGTTTTTTACCCGCTTGAATAAAAATGGCAAAATATAATATATTACTGCAAATGGATGCTTTAAAAAAACACCAGATAATTTTAATTTTTCTGCTTTTTGCCGCGGCTTTTTTTACATATTTCCCGGCTATGACGGCCGGATTTGCGAGCCTTGACGACGCGGCTCTGCTGGCAGGCACCAATAAAACTTATAATCTTACCGCGTCAAATATTTTTGCCGTTTTTAAAACGGATTACATCGGGCTTTATCATCCGCTTGTAACTCTTTCATTTGCGGTTGAACGTTATTTTTTCGGAATGGTTCCGGCATTTTTCCACTTTGACAATATGCTTCTTCATATTTTAAATACGATTCTTGTTTTTCTTATTTTTGCAAGACTTACAAAATCGTTTGCCGCAACTTACATAATATCTTTTCTTTTTGCCGTCCATCCCGTACACGTTGAAGTGGTCGCCTGGATAAGCGCCAGAAAAGACACTTTATACTCCGCTTTTTATCTTTTATCTTTTCTTTTTTACATAAAAACATACGACGGCAAAAATAAAAAATTACTTACGGCGGTTTCGGCTTTATTTTTTCTGTTTGCGTGCCTTTCAAAAGCAATGGCAGTCACTCTTCCTTTCGTCTTAATTTTAACGGATTATTTTACCGGAAATTTTTCAAAGAAAAACTTTAAAAAATATACGGCTTATTTTTTAATCACGGCAATATTCATAGCCGTCGGAATATGGTCTCATTACAGAAACGAAACCGATTCTCCTTTCGCATTTGTTACTCTTATGCAAAATATTTTAAACGCCCATTTCCATGTGCTTTTTTATATTTATAAATTTTTGATTCCGGTAAAATTATACTGTATGTATCCTCTTTTTTACGACCCTGCCACAACGCCGCCGTGGTATATATTCGTTTCGCCACTTATAGTTTACTCAATGATTTTATTTGCGTTTTTAAGTTTAAAAAAAACAAAAAAATTATTTTTCGGATTTTTATTTTTTATTATCGTATTGATGCCGTCAAGCGGGATACTGCCCATCGGAATCGCGGCCGTGGCGGACAGATACGCTTATCTTGCCTATATAGGTTTGTTCTATATTTTTGCGGAAGCTGTTGTCCTGCTGTACGGATATTCAAACGCCGTTTTAAAAAAAGTTTTGATGTTTCTGGCAATAGTTGCGGCCGGATTTCTGATTTATCTTTCGTTTAACAGATCTTTGGACTGGCAAAAAGAAACATTCGCGCCTCCGGGAGGCCAGCCGCAATACCTGAAGAAATCTTCGGCTGCCGTTTCTCAATCCGCCGAATCAACGAAATTTGACGAAATAAATAAACAGGCGCAAAATACGCAACAAAAATAATTTTTTTATCCGACTCTTATTATTTTTGATATATGAGAACCCGTTCCGTTAAAAATCGTTTTCAGTTTTTCGTATTTTTTCATTTTTAATTCTTTATCTTCCGATATTATTGCAGCAGCCGTTTCTTTCGCAAGTTCAATAAGTTTTATGTCTTTTATAATGTCTCCGGCTTTAAATTCCGGAAATCCGTGCTGGCTTGTGCCCATAAAATCTCCGGGACCTCTCATATCCAAATCGGCGGAAGCGATTTTAAAACCGTCGGTCGTTGCCGTCATTATCGCCAGCCTTTGTTTCGCGTTTTGCCCTTTGGAATCTGAAATTAAAAAACAGTACGACTTTTTTGCGCCTCTGCCGACTCGGCCTCTTAACTGGTGCAGCGTTGCAAGCCCGAATCTGTCGGCATGCTGAACAACAATCATTGTGGCATTCGGAACGTCAATTCCGACTTCTATTACCGTAGTGGCTATAAGCACGTCAAACTTTTTATCTTTAAAATCCGTCATTATTTCATTTTTTTCTTTAGGCTTCATCTTGCCGTGAAGAAGACCTACTCTGACATTTTTAAACGCGGTCTGCGACAGTTTTTCGGCTTCGGCAACCGCGGATTTTAATTCAATTTTATCCGATTCGTCGACAAGCGGATAAACTATATACGCCTGTCCGCCGTTTTTTATTTCCGATAAAACTTTATTGTACGCGTTTTGTTCGTCGGAACATACGGTTTCAACAGGAGTTCTCATCGGCGGAAGTTCGTCAATGACGCTCACGGCCATCTCGCCGTAAATTGTCATAGCAAGCCCTCTCGGTATGGGAGTTGCCGTCATCATTAAAATATCCGGAGTAAGTCCTTTGGACAGAGCCGAGACTTTCTGCATAACTCCGAATCTGTGCTGTTCGTCTACGACAAGCAGGCTTACGTTTTTAAATTTAACTCTTTCTTCCATTACCGAATGAGTGCCTATTATTATATTTACCGTACCGTCGGCGACTGACTTTAAAATATCTTCCCTGTTTTTTTTGGACTTTAAAACTGACGAAGTTAAAAGCGCTATATTTACGTCTATGTTTTTTAAAATATTTTTAAAAGTAAGATAATGCTGTTCGGCTAAAATTTCGGTAGGCGCAATAATCGCCGCCTGATAATTATTTTCAACCGCAAGCAAAATCGCGCTTAAAGCCACTATCGTTTTACCAGATCCGACGTCTCCCATCAGCATTCTGTTCATTGACAGCGGGCTTGTCATATCGGCGAATATTTCATTAATGACTCTTTTTTGGGCTTTGGTAAATTCAAAAGTAAGCCTGTTTTTGAAGGCAGACAGCAAAGTTTTTTTGATTTCATATTTTTGGATTTTATTTTGTCTGCGTATTTTATTTTTAGCCGTTTGAAGCGCAATCTGCAACAGCAAAAACTCCTGCATGGCAAACGATTGCCGCGCAAATTCCGCTTCTGACTCCGTTTGCGGATAATGTATTTTTTTAACGGCTTGCTGCATAGGCATGAATTTTTTATTTTTAAGCGATTCTATGCCGGCAAGAATATCGGGATAAAAACCGGCAAAATTTTTAACCGCGTTTTTTATAACTGACAGTAAAAACTTTTGCGTTATGCCGGCCGTTAAATCGTATACCGGGATCAATCTTTTAAAAAATTCTGGGGCATCGTCTGCGTTTTCAACAAATTCGTAATCTTCGGCGCTTATCTGTTTTTGCCCGGCCTGAATTTCGCATGCTCCGTATACGTAAACATATCTGTCTTTTACAAACTGTTTTCGTATGGTTGAAAAAACGTCATATTTTGAGTAAGGATTGAATTTTCTGAAAAACTTTACGGATATTATTCCTGTATCGTCGGCTACGTCCGCGCAAAAAATAGCAAGTCCTCTTGCGATATTTTTTTCATACGCGTCTGTAATTTTTCCGAAAACGCAGTAATGTCCGGTAAAAAAAATCTTATCGGAAGAGACAATCTGCGTTCTGTCCTGATAACTTCTCGGGAAAAACGTGATAAGGTCTTCAACCGTATTAATTCCGAGATTAGAAAGCAGCGACGCTCTCTTCGGGCCGATACCTTTAAGATATTTTACTTCGGAATATAAATTCATTTTTTCTTTTGCTTATACGGCCGGCATTTAAAACGCATATCCCGCCGAAAAAGCATATTTTGAATATTCTATATCGTAATCGGCGTTGCCGTATTTCGCTTTGGCTCTGTTGACAGACCACAAAAGTTCAAAAACAAAATGATTATAAACAAAACCGAATCCTGCGGCATAATATACTCCGCCCGTCGTATCCGACAGTTCGTCGCAAGAGCACGAAAAAATATTATAGCCTAACTGGGCGACCGCGTATCCGTATTTATAAGGAACCGTAGGCGTGGAACGTATTTTTAAGGAAAGATAGGCGGGAATGAATGAAAAACTGCCGGCGATATCTCCTGCGCTTCTTTGATTTTGAACAAGCAACCCGCAGCCGGCTCCGAACGAATCGGATATATAATGATAATACTCGGCTGCCAAACCTATGCCGGCGGTAGAAGACTGAGAACTTCCTTTAATGTCGTATTTGCCGTTAAAATCATACACTAACTTAAAAATAAGCTCGTTATTTTTAATAACTTGTTGGGCTGTATCGTCAAAATTTAAATCTTCACTTTTTTTTTTACTTCTTCGTCTTTTTTGATTTCTTTTATATCTTCCGCTTTTATCTTGATAAGTTCCATTCCCTGAATAACGTAAACAACCTGGGAATCCTGATGCGGGATATTACCCTTATACTCCGTACCGTCTTTCAAAATAACGGTCTCGGCATAAGCGGAAGTTTCTGCAAAACAAAAAATAAAACCTGCGGCAACCGCAAAAAAAATGATTTTTTTCATAATTATCCTTTATAAAATTCGTATAAAGTCCAAACGCCTATTAAAATAAAAGCGACTCCGGCTATAAATTTAAGAGGAATATTCTGCAAATATGTTTTTGCCAGAGTGCCGGCAAGCACCGCAATCGCCGATGATAAAACTAAAGCGCCTGCCGAAGCAAGAAAAATCATAAACGGCGAAAGTTTTGAATTTGTCGCAAATAAAAGCGTCGCTATTTGGGTTTTGTCGCCTAATTCAGCAAGAAAAACCGAAAAGAAAACAGTAATCAATCCGCTCATAAAATCCCCACGCTCACCAAGAAGCTGAGACAGGTAAGAAGTTTTGAAGCTTAGCAACAACACAAATAACATTTTACAACTGCTCTTAATCTCTTCAAAACTTCCAAGCTTCTAAGCCTCTTAACTTCTGTTGTTATATATTATCCTTCTATTCTTAATTTTATAGTTTTTGCTTTTATTATAGGCAGTTTGTCTATAGTTTCCAGAGCCTGAGCGACTTTTTCACTGACCGCTCTGTGAGTAGTTATGATTATAGAAACTTTTTTATCTTTATTTCTTTCTTTCTGGTAAAGGCTTGCTATTGATACTCCGTATTCGCCCAAAATACCCGATATTTTTGCAAGTACTCCCGGTCTGTCAACAACGCTGAATCTAAGATAATAATCGCTTTTGCTTTTGCCGTGAGGCAAAAATTTTATATTTTTCTTTTTTGAATAAATTACATTCTGCACTTCGCCCGCGGTTTCGGTCGCTATAAATTTGGCAAGATCAATAATATCTGAAACTACAGCCGAAGCTGCCGGAAGCTGACCGGCTCCTTTCCCGTAAAAAACAACATCGTCCGACGCGTCGCCTTTTATCATTACGGCGTTATATTCATTATGCACGTTTGCAAAAAAATGATGATGGTCAACAAGACAAGGCTCAACCCAAAGATCAACTCCGTTATCGGTCTTTACCGCAGATCCTATAAGTTTTACCACATAACCGAAATCTGAAGCGATTTTAACGTCTTCAACCGATAATTTATCAATGCCTTTGACTCTTATATCTTTTACTTTTATCCAGCTTCCCCATGCTATTGAAGATAAAATCGCAAGCTTATTGGCAGTGTCAAAACCTTTAACGTCCGATGAAGGATTTGCTTCCGCAAATCCTGCTTTTTGCGCGTCTTTCAGCGCATCTTCGTAAGTCATGTCTTCATTTGTCATTTTACTTAAAATAAAATTTGTAGTCCCGTTAAGAATTCCTTTTATTTTTTTTATTTCGTTTGCCGCAAGTCCTTCGTTCAATCCCTGTATAACGGGAATAACTCCGCCTACCGAGGCTTCAAAATAAACAAGCTGTTTCTTTTCCTGCGCCAGAGAAAATATTTCGTCCCAATATTTTGCAAGCACGGCTTTATTTGCCGTAACCACGCTTTTGCCGTTTTTAAGAGCTTCGGTAATCACCGTTCTTGCCGGTTCATAACCGCCTATAAGTTCAACTACTATGTCTATTTCGGGATCTTTTATTATTGTTCTGTAATTATCAACGTATAAATCCGGTTTGTCTATAGGTCTTATATCGCATATAGATTTTATCCGTATGCGCACTCCCGACTTTCTTATGGCAATCAGCTGGTTTTTTTCAAGTATTTTTAAAACGCCTCTGCCGACTGTTCCGTATCCTATTATGCCTATATTTAAAATCTTTTTCATAAATTATAAACCTCATTTGCCTTTTGTAAATTGTTTAAACCTTAAAAGCGCGTCGTGGAATCTCTTATCGTGAGTTACAAGCGCTATTCTGATATAACCTTCTCCGCAAGCGCCAAAACCGACTCCGGGAGAAACAACCACGCCGGTTTCCTGCAATAATCTTTCCGCAACGGAAAGAGAGCCTTCTTTTTTCAGATTTTCAGGCAGAGCGGCCCAGACGTACATAGTTCCTTTCGTCTGCCTTGTCTTCCAGCCGATTTTATTAAGGCCGTCAACCATCTTTATCATTCTTCTTTCATATATTGCCGCCTGTTCTCTTACGCATTTCTGCGAACCGTTTAAAGCCGCAACCGCTCCCAGCTGAATAAAAGTGGGAACTCCGTAATCCAGAAAAGATTTAAATTTTTCAAGCGGATACAATAACTGTTTTGCTCCGCAAACCCAGCCGATTCTCCATCCGGCCATATTAAACGTTTTTGAAAAAGAATGAAATTCCAAAGCTACTTCTTTTGCTCCGGCAAACTCAAAAATAGACGGAGCGACATAATCACCGAAAGTCACTTCGGAGTAAGCATTATCCGAAATTAAAAGAATATTGTATTTTTTGCAGAATTTTATCGCTTCTTTCCAAAAATTGTTATCTTCAACGCAGGCCGCCGTAGGATTATTCGGATAATTTAAAAACATTATCTTGGCTTTCCTGGCAACCGCCGCTGGGATTTTTGTAAAATCCGGAAGAAAATTATTTTCAATCAATAACGGCATTGAATGTATTTTTGCTCCGGCAAGTATAACTCCGTTAAAATGCACGGGATATGCGGGATCGCATACCAAAACGTAATCCCCCGGATTAAGATAAGCCATGCATAAATGGGCTATACCCTCTTTTGAACCTACAAGCGAAAGAACTTCTGTCTGGTAATCAAGCTCAACCCCGAATCTTCTGCCCATCCATTCGGTAACCACTTTTCTGTACTTCGGCATTCCTTTTGCCTGCGGATACCTGTGGGTTTTAGTGTGATTTTTTACCGTATCGCACATGACGTCAACTATATGGTGCGGAGTCGGCATATCGGGATTTCCCATGCTTAAATCTATAACATCCAGATTTTTTGCATAAGCTTCCAGTTTAAGATGATTTATTTTTGTAAATAAATAAGGCGGTAATGAATCTAATTTTTTTGACGGTTTTATTTTTATCATAGTTATTTGTTATTTAATTTTAAATTTCTTTATTTTTGAATTAATTTTCTCAAAGTAGTTGTCGGTTTAAACGAAACTTTCTTGCCCGCGGGTACGGGCACAATAGCTCCGGTTTTAGGATTGCGGCCCTGCCTTGCCTTTCTGTCTTTTGATTTAAACGAACCAAGCCCGGAAAGAGAAACCGATTCTCCGTTTTTCAGATTATTCTGAATAACTTTAACCAGCGCTTTTATCGCGATATTAATATCCGACTGCGTTAATCCGGAAACATCAGCTATTTGTTTTATCACATCAGGTTTTTTCATCTAACCCTCCAAAAATCTCATAAGTTTTAATCTTCTTATTTGAAAAATATATTAAAAACCAATTAAAAAGTCAATTTTAAAATAGCAACGCTCTCATCTTTTGTTTTTATTTGCGAATAAAAATATGCCTATTTTCTTTTCACACATCTTTTTATACAATAACGTATTGCATTCTACACATATGCGTAAAACTGTTATCTTTAAGCGATCAAACTCTGCGGCAAATATAAATGTTAAAGGAAAAAAATGAAAAAAATGTTTTACTTTCTTATAACGCCGATATTCTTTTTTATAAATACAAATATTTTGTATTCCGCTGAAAAAACAAACATAGGCTCTCCTGTTGCCGTTCAGTCTGAAGAGGATAAGCGTCTTGCTGAGGCAGTGTTAGCCAATGATTTAAAAACAATAACGAATATAATTGATAACGGTAGGAATATAGAGTATACCATATATGGAGGAATGACACCCTTAATGCTTGCCGCCGAAAACAGTAGTTTTGAAACTGTCAAATTGCTTATAGACAAAGGAGCAAATGTTAACGCATATAATACTTATTTAAACCCTGGTATTCAATGTAAATGTGCTCAGCAAAATTATAACAATGTCAGCTACGATAAAAATGATTATGACCCGGGACATAATAAAACAGTTTTAATGTATGCCATGAATAACAAAGATTTAAAAGTTGCGGAGTTATTGCTGGATAAAGGGGCAAATATCAATGCAAAAGATCTTTTACGTAAAACTGTTTTGATGTATGCCGTTGATAAAAACAATCTTCAGATGGTAAAACTGCTTATTGACAGAGGAGCAAATATCAATGCGGAAGATAGCCGCAGGGAAAATGTTTTATTTTATGCTCTTGCAAAAAATAATCTTCAGATTATGGAACTGCTTATTGACAGAGGAGCAAATATTAATGCAAAAGACAGATATCCTAATGTTAAAATCAAATATCTAAATGATAATGAAACAGTTTTAATGAAAGCTTTGAGCTCAGGTAATCTTAAAATGGCAAAGTTGCTTATTGATAAAGGAGCAATCATCAGTGACCGTTACACGCTGTTAATATCCGCAATAGAAAGCAACAACCTTGAAACAATTAATTTTATGATTTCAAAAGGCATAAACGTAAACGAAACAGACAAATGCGGCAACACGGCATTAATGAAAGCATCAATGTTAGAGTCCGCTGAAATTATTAATTTTCTTATAGACAAAGGCGCAAATATCAATGCCGCCGATGTTGATGGTAAAAACGCATTATTTTTAGCGGTTGAAAAATCAAGAGGCATTAAAACGCTTGAAACTATTAAACTGCTTGTAGCCAGAGGAATAAACATCAATTGGACTGATAAGAACGGTGAAACTGTTTTATTTTATGCTTTAAGAAATGAATACGGTTTTCCTTTTTTGCAATATTTCATCGTTGATAAAAAAATGGATGTAACAGTTAAAAACAAATCTAATCAAACGCCGTTAATGGTAGCAATGCAATACGAAAACACAAGAGCCGTTGAGCTTATTAAAAAAACAACCGGAGCAAAATAAAACATCATATTAAAAGAGACTAAAATGAAAACTTTATACATTATAGACGCAAGCGCATACATACACAGAGCTTATCACGCAATCCGTCCTCTTACGGCTTCAGACGGCACTCCGACAAACGCCGTTTACGGATTTATAAAACTTATAAACAAAATTAAAAATGAAAAAAAGCCCGATTATATTGCCGTATGTTTTGATCATCCGTCAAAAAATTTCAGGCATGAACTTTCTCCGCAGTATAAAGCGAACAGAACGGAAATAGACGTTGATCTGATAAAACAAATGCCCATAGCAAGAGAAGCCGTTAAAGCGATGAACCTGCATCTTCTTGAAAAAAGCGGTTTTGAAGCCGACGATTTAATCGGAACGCTTGCCAAAAAAGCCGAAGAACAAGGCATATTTACGGTAATAGTAACGGGCGATAAAGATTTATTTCAGCTGGTTGACGATAACATACAAATATGGAACGAATCTAAAAACATTATGTTTGACAGACAAAAAGTTTATGAAAAATACGGCATTTATCCCGAACAGATTGTTGATATGCTTGCTCTTATGGGTGACGCCTGCGATAACATTACGGGCATTAAAGGCATAGGCGAAAAAACAGCCGTAAAACTGCTTCAGGAATATAAAACGCTTGAAAATATAATAGAAAACGCCGCTTCTTTAAAAGGCAAACTCGCCCAAACCGTAAAAGAAGGAGCCGAATCGGCGATTTTAAGCAAAAAACTGGTTCAGCTTGAACTTAACGCTCCGATAGATTACTCAATTGACGATATGAAATTTGACGATAATCTTTTCTCAAACGCGGCTGATTTTCTTAAAAAATATGAATTTCAAAGTTTTTTAAAACAGGATCATTTTCAAAACATTTTTAAAATAACTGAAAAAACAGAAAAAGTAAAAGAGATTACTCCTCAAATAAAAAGACCGGAAGATTCAGAACCTCATATACCTATAAATATACCGGATGTAAAAATCGCAGACTCCGTTGAATCAGCTCTTGAACTTAAAAAAATTCTTGAAACAAAAGATAATATAACAATAAGCGTTGAAACAAACGGCTATGATTTTACAAGCAGTTTTCTTGTAGGCATTTCTTTTTTTTACGGACAGGACGCCGTATATTACGTACCCGTAAATCACAGCGATTTTACTTTAAAACAACTGCCGGCTGAAGATTTTAAAAATGTTTTCGGCGGATTGTTTGAATCGGATAAAATAAAATTTACGGGGTATGATTTAAAATTTGTAAAACATATCCTTAAAAAACACGATATTGCATTAAAAAACTCATTCTGCGACGTAATGATAGCGTCTTACTGCATTGATCCGTCGCGCAGGCACGATCTGGAAAACCTTGCGGAAACGATATTGTCTTTTAAAATTGATTCCGAAGAATCGCTTCTCGGAAAAGGCTCAAAAAAAATAACGCCCGATATTCTCGGAGTTGATACTCTTTCAAAATATTCCGGAACAAAAGCGTATTTAATCAACAGGCTTGCGAATAAATTTTTAAAGGAATTAAAATTCAAAAATCTGGATAAACTTTTTTTTGAAATGGAAATGCCGGTCCTTTCCGTACTTACGGAAATGGAAGAAACGGGAATTAAAATTGACGAATCTTTTTTAAAAACATTTGACGAAAAAATAACGAAAGAAATTTCAGAGTCGGAAAACAAAATATTTAAAATTTCGCAAATTGAGTTTAATATCAATTCCCCGAAACAGCTTGCCGAAATCCTTTTTGAAAAAATGAATCTGCCGGCCGTCAAAAAAACAAAAACCGGTTATTCCACCGACGAATCCGTTCTAAGCGAATTAAGCGGCTATGAAATAGCAAATGAAATATTAAAATACAGGGAACTCCAAAAAATAAAAACGACTTACATTGATTCAATGCTGAGATACTGCAGCTCTGAAGGGTGCAGAATACATACCATATTAAATCAGGCCGTAACTACAACCGGCAGGCTTTCGTCATCCGAACCGAATCTTCAGAATATTCCCGTAAGAACAGATTACGGAAGACAAATACGGCGGGCTTTTATAGCGGATATCGGCAAAATATTCATATCGGCGGATTATTCGCAGATAGATTTAAGAGCTCTTGCTCACATATCCGGCGATAAAACTCTTATTGACGCTTTTAATAACGGCAGAGACATCCATACGGCTACCGCTATGGAAATATTTTCGGCGCCCTCCGAACGGGACGTGACTCCCCAGATGCGTTCTGCCGCAAAGTCAATAAATTTCGGAATAGTATACGGCATTTCGCCTTTCGGACTTTCCAAACAGCTCGGGATACCCGTCCAACAGGCTAAAGAATATATAGACAATTACTTTAAAAAATACAGCGGCGTCAAACAATGGACTTTTGACGTTACGGAACAGGCGAAAAAAACAGGTTTCGTTAAAACTTTATCCGGCAGAATAAGATACATACCGGAAATAAATTCATCAAACAAACAAACGGTGTCTTTCGGCGAAAGAATGGTTTTAAACACTCCCGTTCAGGGCACTTCCGCAGATATAATTAAAATCGCAATGATAAATATTTCCAATAAAATAAAAGAACAAAACTTAAACTCAAAATTGCTGCTGCAGGTTCATGACGATTTGCTGTTTGAAACGCCGGAAGAAGAAAAAAATATAATGATAAAAATGATAAAATACGAAATGGAACACGCCATGGAATTAAAAGTTCCTCTGGCGGTTGATATGAAAGCCGGAATAAACTGGGCGGAAATGGATAAGATATGATAATAGGACTGACAGGCGGAATAGCTACCGGAAAAAGCGAAGCGGCAAAAATATTCAAACAGTCGGGATGTTATATTATTGACGCCGATAAAATTTCAAAACAATTAACTTCCAAAGGTTCGGATGTTTTAAAAAAAATAGAAGAATCTTTCGGAGCCGGAATTCTTACGTCAAAAAAAACTTTAAACAGAAAAAAACTCGCAAACCTTATTTTTAACGATAAAGGCGCGAAATTGCAGCTTGAAAGAATTCTGCACGTATACATAATAAAAAAAATAAACGAAATCGCGGCAAAAAAATATAAAGACGCCGACATTATTATAGACGCTCCGCTTCTTTTTGAAGTAGGTTTGGACAGAATCTGCGAAAAAGTGGTTGTAATTTACGCAAAACACGGCCTGCAGATTGAAAGATTTATGAAACGAGACAGACTTTCAAAAGAAGAAGCGGAAAAAAGAATAGCCGTACAGATGCCGATAGAAGAAAAAATGATGCTTGCCACGGTTGTAATTGACAACTCTTCCACGCTTAAAGAACTTGAAAAAAATATCAAACACATCTATTCCTGTTTCAAAGCCGGCCGTTAACGCAATATATCCCCCTCTGTGTTGATTAATTTTATTGACAAAAAACATGATTTAATTTACAATTAACGCATTATGAAAAAAATAATACCTTTTGCATTTATCGTCTTTTCTTCTTTTTTGTACCAGCCGTGTTTTTCCGAAACCGCGGATTTGGCGCAGCCGCAGGAAACCGTTGTACAGCCAAAACCTTCGGTAAACGCAAAAGGAATGCATTTAACGTCATTTGTTCCGGGCGCTTCAAAAAAAAGAATTTACATTGACAGTCTGCTTGAAGATACGGAATTAAACGCGGTTGTCATAGACGTTAAAGAAATTGACGGAGCAATAGGAATAAAGGGAATTTCTGGCGATTTGGCTTTTTCAAAATCGGTTCCCAATCCTGAAGAATACATTAAACATCTGAAAGAAAAAAATATATACACTATAGCCCGTATCGTCGTTTTCAGAGACAATACGATGCCGCGCAAAAGACCGGAGCTGGCCGTAAAAACTCCTGACGGAAAAATATGGGAAGATTACAGACAAACGACATGGCTTGACCCTTACAACCAAAAAGCCAAAGATTATATTTTGGATATAGCGGAAAAAACAGCCGATATAGGATTTGACGAAATCCAGTTTGACTATATACGTTTCCCTTCCGACGGAAATACAAAAATGTGCAGATATCAGGTCCCGCGCTCAACGGCAACGGCTTATCTGGAAATAATTGATTTTTTAAAACAGGCAAAACAGAGACTTGCTCCCAAAGGCATAAAAACGTCTATAGACGTATTCGGACTTACGACCACCGAAAACACGGATATGGGAATCGGCCAGAAAATCGTTGAAATGACCGAACATGTAGACTATGTAAGCCCTATGATATATCCGTCTCATTATAATAAAGGAGAATACGGAATCCCCGACCCTAATAAAGAACCTTACAGAACGGTCTATATCGCGCTTCAGGGGGCAAAAAAAAGACTGCCGGTTGAAAAATTAAGACCGTGGCTTCAGGATTTTTCAATGAAAGGCGTAAAATACGGACCTAAGCAGATACAAGAACAGATTCAGGCGTGTTTTGACTGCGGAGTGGAAACGTGGATGCTCTGGAACGCCGCCTGTAAATACACGAAAGACGGACTTAAACCTAAATCAGAGTCAAATACTTATAAAAAGAGTTCAAAAGAAATTATTGACAATTATCTGAAAAAAGAAAATGTTGACCAGGCTATGACAAAAAGAGCCGTCACGCAAAACAAAAAACAAACCGCAGCCGTAAAAAAATCAACGCACACCGCAACAAAAAAATATACGGTTAAATCAAGTTCGGCGACTAAAAAGAAAAAATAATAATTCGCTATATCAATGACCGGCAATCTCCAGCGTAACTTTTTTTAAAATATTCAGTCTAACGGATATACTAAATGAACGACAGAGAAATCATAGAAAAGATACTTGCGGGTCAGCAACATTTATTTAAACTTTTGGTAACAAAGCATAAAGGCAGGCTCATTTCTATTATATATTCTTTTTGCGGAGCCAACTGCGATTATGAAGATATCGCCCAAAATGTTTTTGTTAAGATATTTTGCTCTTTAAATAAATTCAGATTTGATTCTTCTTTTACGACATGGCTTTATAAAATAGCGATAAATGAAAGCATCACTTTTTCTAAAAAAACAAAAACAAACACAATTTCAATTAATGAAAAAGTAGGAGACGATGAAGATATTGAGCTTGTTGACATTCTTCCGGATTTAAAAGACGGCGTAGAAGATAATCTTGTAAAAAAAGAAACTCAGGATTTAATACAAAAAGCGATATTAACTTTAAAAGAAAACTACAGAACGATTTTAATACTGAAAGATATTGAAGATTTGTCTTATGACGAAATCGCCGAAGTGATGGATATTTCGCTTGACAAAGTAAAAGTCTGGCTTTTTAGGGCAAGACAGCAGTTAAGAGAAGTTATAAAAAAAGGAAATTTGTTATGAAATGCGGTGAAATGGAATTTTTAATATCATTACATGCCGACAACCGTTTAAATGACACGGAAATCGCGGAATTACTGGAACATTTTGAAGAATGTCCCGGATGCAGGCAGACATACAAAGATTTTCTTGCCCTTAAATCGCTGCTGGCGTCAGGCAATAATATTACTGTAAGTCCGGATTTTGAAAATAAAGTAATGGCGAAAATTAAAAATTCGGATAAACCGGCTCCGGCCCGCATCATATATCCGAATTTTAAAAAGAGAATTATAGCTGCTGCTGCAGGTTTTTTATTTATAGTTATTTCTTCGGCCGCTTTATTTACGGTTGCAAAAGTTAAGAAAAATCATATCGCTTACGACTTTAGCTGGTATTATGACATCGGGCAGGAAACCGCTTACGAATCATCTTCAGCAAATTCAATTGAATCGTTTATTTTAAACGTTTAACTTCCGGCAAATAATAAGCTTATCTTGTTAAAGGAACCGGCCATTATCATTATCCCTATAAATATAAGAAGAACGCCGCAGAATATTTCTATATATCGGTAATATTTTTTTATTTTATTAAAAAATACAAGGAATTTATTTATAAAAAGAGCTGTAAGTATAAACGGAATCGCCAGTCCGAGCGAATAAAAACTCAGCAGTATCGCCCCGTCTTTTGTCTGCCCCTGCGTTGAAGCCAAAATAAGTATTGAAGACAAAATAGGACCTACGCACGGAGTCCACGCAAAAGCAAACGCGCAGCCTACAAAAAAACAGGTAACATATCCTATTCTTTTATCTGCGACCTTTAAGGATACCTGCTTATATAAAAAGGGTATTTTAAATGCGCCGCAAAGATGAAGTCCGAAAATTATTATTATTGAACCGCCTATATATTTAAGAATATTTAAATTAGTCAACAGAAAAGATCCTATAAACGTGGCGGTAAGTCCGAGCAAAACAAAAATGATTGAAAAGCCGGAAACAAAAATTAAAGAGCTGATTAAAATTTGTTTCATATTTTTTGAATCATTTAACCGTTCAAGCGCTATTCCCGTTATAAACGTAATATATGCAGGTATAAGCGGCAGTACGCAAGGACTGATAAAAGTAAGCAGACCGGCAAAAAAACTGGCGATTATCGGGAAATTTCCCAAAGAGTCGGTCATTTTGATATCCTCCTTAAACGCAATTGCGCGTACTTAAAAAATGTCAAGCATTCTTTTAATAGGTTTGTACGCTTTTTCTCTTATATTTTCCGGTACTCTGATCTCATTTTTCATATCCTGCAGAGTCCATAAAACTTTTTCAAGCGTATTTTTTTTCATATTGGGGCATAAGGCAATATCGGAAACCGTATGAAATATTTTATCCGGATACATTCTTCTGAGAACAAACGTTATTTCATTTTCCGTGCCTATAATAAATTCCCCTGCGCCGCTTGATTTAACGTAATTCATAATGCCCGTGGTAGATAAAACTTCATCGGCAAGCGCGACTGTTTCCGGCTGGCATTCCGGATGAACTAAAACTACGGCTTTAGGATATTTTCGTTTTTTTTCAACAACATATTCCGGCAGCATTCTCATATGCGTCGGACAAAAACCCTGCCATAAAATAAGTTTTTTATTTAAAACTTTCTGCACGTAAGAACCTAAATTTCTGTCCGGACAAAATATTATTTTATCATTATCAATGCTTTTAACGACTTTGACCGCGTTTGAAGAAGTGCAGCATATATCGGTTTCGGCTTTTACTTCGGCCGTTGAATTTATATATGTTACGACCGTTGCGCCCGGATTTTTTTTCTTAAATTGAATCAGCTGTTCTCTGTTAATCATATCGGCCATCGGACATCCCGATTCCAAATCCGGCAGAAGCACTTTTTTTTGAGGGCTTAAAATGCTTGCGGTTTCGGCCATAAAATGAACTCCGCAAAATACTATCACATCGGCGTCGGTTTCCGCGGCTTTTCTGCTTAGTTCCAAAGAATCTCCCTTAAAATCGGCGATATCCTGAACTTCCTGCCGCTGGTAATTGTGAACCAGTATCAGCGCGTTTCTTTGTTTTTTTAATTCTTTGATTTTTTCCGTTATTTCTTTTGACATCTTTTATCCTGAGATTAAATTTTATTTTTATTATTTAAATGTTTCATCAAAATATTTGCTATTTCTTCATTGGCTTTGGCGTTGGGATGCCGATTATCTTTTATTTTATATTCCTCACTGTTAAAATATTCCGGCAATATTATAATATCAATATTAAGTTCTTTCAATCCTTTGAGCAATCGTTCATTCAAAAAAACATCCGGCCAAACAATTATGGTTAATTTTGAATTATATTTTTCAATTATAATTTTATCTATTTCTTTAAAATTTTCCAACAGATAATCTTCATAAAAATTTTTATTATACTGTTCTATTTTAGGAACAATTATTTTTTGGAATATATAACTTCTTGCAAAAATAATTTTAAAAATTTCAAACGGCTGTTTTGCTCTTATCCACTTGTCGCTTTTATATATCCAATTATCATTTGCCCCATAACATGAAACATTGAAATTTCTGTACAAATGATCCTGCATAAGTCCGTAAATAAAACGTTTTACATGCCGTTTCCCGATAAATGATGCGGCAATATCATGATTAAAAATATTCAATACGGTGTTCGTGGCTTTTCCGGCTAAAGCAAAATTTAAAACACCGTTCTTAAAATTCATTGAACTTGAAAAATAATAAGGCAATGTTTCGTTATCTTCCAGCCCTCCTCCGAAAGTGAAAGAACATCCTAAAAAAACATAAACATTATCAGAATTTTCATTGCCTTTCGTATATCTGAATCCGGGTTCAAACACAGAATATCCGACATCATATATTTTTTTATAATATTTTGGAGCAGGATTTTCGTTATTTTTATAACGATACATATATTCTTTATTGCCGGCATCTTTCAGGCAAATTTCCCTTATTAAATCAATATGCGCCAAATTAACTTTCGGATTATTGTAAAATTTGTCGGGTTTATTAAATTTAAAATTAAAATCCGGCGAATATAAAATAATTTCACAAAGACTTAAGGCCAAAAATACCGAAAAAAATAAAAAACCCGTTAATTTTACAGTTTTATTTTTTACGAACGCCGAACAGATTAAAAATATAAAACCGGAAAACAAAAAAATATAAACAAATTGATATTTTAAAAAATGCGTTATCATTATTATACGCAAATTTATATTCCGGAAAGTTTTTTCATTTTACCGTTTATATGCTCCTTTAGGATTTTTGCTATTATTTCGTTTGCCGCCAAATTCGGATGTCTGTCATTGTTTACTCTGTATTTGCCGTCCATAATATAATCCGGCAGCATTATCATATCAAATTGGGTATTTTTTAGTTTTTCATAAAACCGGCCGTTCAACATGATATCCGGCCAAACAATTATTATAAGTTTTGAATTATATTTTTCCTTTATAATTTTTTCCATTTCTTTTAAATTCTCCAGCAGATAATTTTCATAAAAATTTTCATTATGCCGTTCTATCTTGTTGGAAAATATCCTTTTAAAAAGATAACTTTTACCGAATAAAACTTTTATTATGCCAAACGGCTGTTTTACTCTGCTCCATTTGTTATTTTTATAAATCCAGTTATCGTTTGCTTCATAATTCAATACATTAAAATTTCTTTCTATATGGCCGTTAATAAGAGTATAAATAAAATATTTAACGTGTTTTTCCCCTACAAACTGTTCCACGACATTGCTGTTTAATATATTAATTGCCGAAACGCTGCCTTTTGAAGGCAGGCTGAAATTTAAAACATTACTTTTGAATTTTTTAAGTTTTGAAAAGCAATAAGGCAATGTTTCGCCGTCATTTAAACCGACGCCGAAAGTAAAAGAACATCCTAAAAAAACATAGATGTCATTTGAATCATAATTACATTCGGTATATCTGAATCCATTAGAAAAAAAAGAACAATTGACATCATAAATTATCGTATATTTTTCCTGTTTTATAATATTTTCCATTTTGATATTATTTGCAAAACGATACATATGTTCTCTATTATCGGAATCTTTCAAACAAATCATTCTCCGGTGATAAATTTCATCCAAAAAAATCGGTTTATCGCTAATGAAACTTTGCGGTTTATTTAAAGAACGGACTTGTTGAGAAGAATATAAAACTAATTCGCATAAAGACAAACAAAAAAATATTGAGACAAACAAAAGACATACCGATTTAATATTTATATTTTTAAAAAACGCCGAACATATTAAAAATACAAAACCAAAAAACAAAAAAATATAAACAAATTCGTATTTAAAAAAATGTTCCGGCATTAAAATCCTCTGGGATTTTCACTATATTTTTGAGATCTGTTTCATTTTATTTACTGAAATTTCGCTTAACATCAGTATTTTGTCAAAAAAATTGCCGACGAATGTTCCCGGCCCGTCGGATGTTTTATCGGCGTTTTCAGCGGCTATTTCATAACAGACCAAAGCCGAAGCGCAGGCAATGGCATAATTTTTTTCTACCGCGCAAAATACGCCTATTACGGAAGCGGCCATGCATCCCGTCCCGACGATTTTACCCATTATGGGGACTCCGTTTTTAATTGAGTATGTATCTTTACCGTCGGAAACAACATCTTCGGCCCCAGTAATTACTATAACCGCCTTTAATGAACCGGCTAATTTTTTTGCAAGTTCATATTTATCGGCGTTTACGTCTCCGGAATCAACGCCTTTTGTCTGTACGCTCAATCCCGCTACCGCCGCTATTTCTGAAAAATTGCCTTTAACGACAGAAACTTTAAATGACGATAATAATTCTTTGCACGCCTGGTTTCTGTATGTTGTAGCCCCGGCGCCGCAAACGTCAAGTATAACCGGAATTCCTTTTTTATTGGCCGTCTGACCGGCGATTTTCATTGATTCTATCTGAGTCTGATTCAAAGTTCCGATGTTTAAAACAAGCGAACCGGCAAGTTGAACCATATCGGCGACTTCTTCTTTGGCGTCGGCCATAACCGGAGACCCGCCGAAAAACTTTGTTATTCCGGCGCAGTTTCCTACCGTCACATAATTGGTAATGTGGTGCACAAGAGGAGACGTTCTTCTTACTTTTTCCAATCTTTCAAAAATTCTTTCCATACCAAAAACTCCTTAAAATATATTAATAAATAAACTTTATAAATAAAAAATAAAAAACCAGCATCCCCATCCCGATAGGGAAACCTATTTTGACCCATTCTTTGCTTGTTATCTTTAATTTTGACGCGCATATTATGTTTGGAATATTTCCGGGAATCATAATGCCGCCGCTTATTATAAGTCCGACTATAAGATACTTTAAAGTTTCAACCGTCATTTCCGGAACGATTTCAATAGCGGCCATTGTGGCATTGTCAAGAACCGCGGAAAGCATATTGATCCAGTAAAGTTCAACGCCGCCCAAATGAGCTATTGTTTTATAGGCAAGCGGCTTTAATCCGTCTCCGAGAAGAATAAGTCCCGCCACAAAAGCATAAACTTTAATAAATCTCAAAACTATTTCTTTATTTGACGTATCTTTGCCGTCGGCGATAATATGTTCCTCATATTTTTCCGCTTTTTTTACGATTCTGTATGACATAAAAGCTAAAAATATATTTGAAGAAATTATATATATCCATAACATATCTATCATATAAAAGAATCCGGCATAATGAGGAGCGCCTGACAATTTGCTTATTATTATCGCGCCAAGCGGTTCTCCTACCGGCGTTAATACGGCGCCTATTCCTATCGCAAAACAGGCATAAACTATAAATTTTATTTTATCCCGTCTTTTAATATTGGTAACGGCTGCTATTTCCGATAAAATCAACGAAGCTATTATGGCGGTTATCATGCTTGATACAAGGCCGAGAATAACAGTTGAAAGCGCCAAAGTCCATTTTATCCCTATTGTCTTTACAACTTTATTTGTAAGGATAATTATCTGTTTATTAAAAATCTTAAACAATATTCCCATAATAAGAACCGTAACGGAAATCATTATGGGATGTTCCAGAGTTATTTTTAAAAGACCCAGGCTCCATACGTTTGAAACTGTCGCAGCGAGCAGCCCGGCGGCAAAAATAAATATTTCCAAATTTTCTTCTATGCGTTTGCTGATAAGCGGCATAACTATCACTGTTAATATAATAAGAGATAATAAAATATCAAGCATTTATTTAATCTGCCTTTTGTGCAAATAATTTTTTCTTATAAATTTTTCAAATTCAACTATAAAATAAATAACCAAGCCCAGCATAATAAGTCTTAATAAAGAGCCGGAATCTATTCCGCTGACTTTAAAAAATTTATTTACCGGAGATATATACAAAAATATTGCCTGCGAAATAACCATTAACGTAATCCCCAGCCATACAAAAGGATTTGTAAATAATCCGAGTTTGAAAATTGAATAGTAAGACGATCTGCAGTTCAATAAATAAAAACTCTGCGCGACTATAAATATTGATACCGTAACGCCTCTTGCCTGTTCCAGAGAGGAACCTGATGAAAGTTCATATTTAAAAAACGCTAAAACCGCGATTGCCATAATAGTTCCGAACATTATGTTTCTGTAAATCAACAGATTATCTATTATAGGCATTTTCGGACTTATAGGCTGTCTTTCCATTATTTCATCTTCTTTCGGTTCAAAAGCAAGCATTAATCCCAGTAAAATCGCCGTTGACATATTTATCCACAGAATCTGGGCCGGCAAAATAGGCAAAACTTCCATATTTAAAAATATTGCGACAATCATCACAAAACCCTGCGCGACATTAGTCGGCAGAGTCCATAATATAAATTTCTTTATATTGTCAAAGACTCCTCTTCCTTCTTCAACAGCCGCCACTATTGAAGCAAAATTGTCATCCGTTAACACCATATCGGCTGATTCTTTTGCGACTTCTGTTCCCGTTATTCCCATGGCGATACCTATATTGGCCTGTTTAAGAGCCGGAGCGTCGTTTACTCCGTCGCCTGTCATTGCGCATACCTCGCCTTTTGCCTGAAGAGCTTTAACAAGCCTTAATTTTTGCTCAGGAGTAACTCTTGCGAAAACCGAAAAATCTTCAACAATATTTTTTAATTGTTCGTCATTATAATTTTCAAGTTCTTTTCCCGTTACCGCTTTATAATTGGCGTTTTCACCCTGTACGATGCCTATCACTTTTGCTATAGCCGAAGCGGTAAGAGCGTGATCTCCTGTTATCATTTTTATTTTTATTCCGGCGGTATGGCATTTTCTTACGGCGTCTATAACTTCCGATCTGGGCGGATCTATCATTGCCTGAAGTCCAACAAAAATTAAATCGTCTTCAACGTCCGAATGGTGAATCTGGGTAGTATTCTGTTCATGTTCCTTAAAAGCAAAAGCCAAAACTCTTAATCCTCTTGAAGCCATTTCTTCAGCAACGGATATGACCGATTGTTTGTCAAAAGGTACGATATTATCGTTTTCATCAATCATGCTTGAACACATTGATGTGATTTTTTCAACCGCTCCTTTAACTACTACTACCGGCAGCTTCTCCGTTTTATGCAATGTCGCCATATACTGATATTCCGATTCAAAAGGAATTGTATCAAGCCGCGGTCTTTGCTTAAGAACCAAATTTTCGTCAAGATTAGCTTTTAACGCTACCACTATCAAAGCGCCTTCGGTAGGATCGCCCTGTACAGTATATCTTCCGTCCGTATGCAATAATTTTGAATCATTGCATAAATATCCGGCCTTAATGCAAGACCTGAACGCTTTGGAAAAATCAATATTGACTGCTTTATCCATATATTGAATTTCTCCGTCCGTATTATATCCGCTGCCGAATACGTTAAATTTTTTGCCGCCTGAAAAAATTTCCATAACGGTCATCTGGTTTTCGGTTAAAGTACCCGTTTTATCTGAACAAATTACAGTAGTGCTTCCGAGAGTTTCAACCGCCGGCAGTTTTCTTATTATCGCTTTTCTTTTCACCATTTTTGAAACGCCTATTGCAAGAGTTATTGTCATAGCAGCGGGAAGACCTTCCGGAATTGCGGCAACGGCAAGGCTGATTGCGGCTAAAAACATTAATTTTGCAGGCTGTCCGTGCATAACTCCGAACGCAAACGCGATTGCGGCCGCCGATATGATAACCCAAAGCAAAAATATACTGAACTGCGATATTTTTATAGTAAGCGGAGTATCAAGAGAATCCGCTTTTGAAATCAACTGCGAAATTTTGCCTACTTCGGTATTGTCGCCGGTTTCAACGACTATGCCTTTTGCGCTTCCGTAAGTTATAAGCGTTGAAGCATACAGCATATTTTTTCTGTCGGCAAGCACAGTAGATTCCGGAAGCGCGTCAACTTTTTTTTCAACCGGCATTGATTCGCCGGTTAAAGCCGATTCGTTCACCTGCAAATCACGCGAAGTTATAAGCCTGACGTCGGCGGCGACTTTATCGCCGGAAATAAAAAACAAAATATCTCCGGGCACAATCTGAGAAGAATCAATATGCATTTTTTTGCCGTCTCTGATAACTACCGCCTGGGTAGTCATTGATTTTGCAAGCGCTTCTAAAGACTTTAAAGCTTTAGCTTCCTGTATAAACCCAACTATCGCATTTATTATGACAACTCCGAAAATAACCGAAGAATCCGCAAATTCTTTCAAAAATAAAGTAACGGCTCCCGCCAATATAAGAATATACAGCAGCGGCTGGTTAAATTGAAGAAGAAATCTTGCAACCGGACCTAAAGTCTTTTTAGGAGTTAAAATATTTTTTCCGTATTTAGCCTGAAAAACAGGGATTTCATCCGGATGAAGGCCTAATTCCGCATTGCTGCCGAAATCCTTTATTATTTCATCATGTTCAATATTATGCCAATTTTTTTTCTCTGTCATTTCAATACCTCTGTCGTAATTAAATTATAATTTTACATGTTCAAAACACATAGGATTATTGTACTAATTTACTCAAACTTTCAACAAGATTTTCAGCTATCAATGTGTTGCCGAAATCCAAACAATGTCCGAAATCGCCTGCAAACCTATCATAAAATATTTCATTGAATTGTTTTTCTTTTAAAGCATTTTTAAAATTTGATTCATTGCTTACAAATGTTATATTTTTAAAATATGTTTCATTTTCTAATAATTTTTCCAGTTGTTTAACGCTTCTTACCGGATATTGCATACATATTACTTTTATATTATTTTTTACTAATTTTTTTACTATTTCTTTATATGCGGCTCCGTATCCTTCTATATTGCAATATCCTATTCTCATATTATCCGCTTTTTGAAAATATTCGTCAGCTTTTTTGTAATTTTTTTCTTCCGTATAATTAACGGCCATAAATCCGTAATAGATGTCGTTTTGCGGTTCCATTAATTTTATAAGTTTGTTTTTTTGTTCAGTGGTTATTACATCTTTAATGAATCCGTACAATAAATATGCTTGCGGGGTTTTAAAGATATAACTGTCTTTATCTATAGCTTTATCCGCATATATTTTTAATTTTTTCATATCTCCGAATTTTAAATTGCTTTTAAATATTAATTCATATAAATTTTCCTTATCGGGAATATCGCCCGAATCAATAATTTTATCCGCTATCTCATCACCGAATTCTTTAAATTTTATACTGCGGTAATACAACTCCATCAGCATTCTGTTTGCTTCCGGATGCATAGGCTTTTGTTCTAATATTTCTTTTAATAATTTAACCGCTTGTTTTAATTTCATTTGATTTATTAAATCCGAAGCTTGCCGTATTTCATATTTAAAATCTTCCTGTTGAGTGTGATCTTTAGAAATAAATTCATTTATTTTCCGTTGTTTAAAAAACAAAAAATATCCGTTAATTAACTTATATAATTTTATTTTTTTTAACAGTGTATCTTCGTTTTTATTTATATTTACAGACTGATTATTATCAGCGCTGCTCATCATGCATATAACAATATCAGGTTTATATTTTTTTATATTGCTATCCAATTTTGCCAGTATATTCTCTGTTGAAATTCCGGGGATTCCGCAGTCTATTACTGAAAATTTATTAGGATATTTCGCATCAAGCATCCGTTGCAGCTGGATTGGATATTGTCCTGCCGTTGTTGATTCTCCTATGCAAACGACAGTGTACCGGGCATCTTTATTTAAAATCTTGTTGTTTTTATAATTTTTATATTCTGAAAATGCAAATCCGGCTATCTGCATCACCAGTTCCAAGGTAACTAAGGACAACAATAATACACAAAATATAAGCAATGTTTTTTTTAAAATAGTAGACATTTTTTAAAATAACGCGTAAATTAGAGGCATAACGGAACTGTTAGCTGCAAAATACACAAATACGCCAAACAAAATCCATACCACTAAAAACGGCACCAAACACCATTTTTTATTTTTTTTTATATATTTAAAGCAGCTTGATAATTTCATAATTTTGCCTGAGCCTCGGCTTGTTTTCTGTTTTTTTTGTTATTTCGGGCTGGCGCTTATTTTGGCCCATTTCCATTTTTCACTCCGGATAACATATGATTCAGTATCAGAGCCAGTTCTTCGGCAATAAGTTTATGTCCTTTGGCATTAGGATGAAAACTGTCAAATTTAGGATCAACAAATAAATATCCGGATTTATATTCTACAAAATTTTTTGCGGAATTACATATCGGAATATTTCTTTCTTTTGCGATTTGTTTCATAATTTCATTGTATTGTTTCGCCGTGCTTGCGCAATCAAAAATTTCAAAATTTTTTGACATTTCAAAAAATTTTGCGGCCGATTGATAATCTTTTTTTGTTTCCGCGATAACCGCCTTGTAATAATAAGCAACCGGATTATGCTTATCAAGCTCCAATATTCTGTTTATCAATATTTCCGCGGCTGTATATTTTTTATTTCTAATTTCCGATTTTAATTTATTAATAAATATTTCCAATTGTGCTTTTTCTTTTTGATTTAATTCTTTTTTTAACGGCAAATTAACCGGCATAACAATAAAAACGACTTTAATATTATTTTGCGCCGCAATATCCAACATTAAATTCAAATTTTTTTCATATTCTTCGCGGGTTACGCGTCTGTTCTCATTATATTCATTACAGCTTTCGCCGTAAAGTTTTATCTTATTTGATTTATCATTTACAATAATTTTTCTGATCAACATCGCGATTCTGCTTTTATTTAAAATATTGCCGGCAATTATTAAGGCCGGAGAAATATATCCGAGTTCGCTGTCTCTTTTAGAACTGCTTCTGAAAAATCTGTATTTATCAACATCATTGATAACATAAGATATCGTAATAATATCAGGTTTAAGCGGAAGAATTACATTCGTCAACAATTTAAGTCCTTGATATGATGAATAGCCTATTTGTCCGGCATTTATTGTTTCAACGGTAAAACCTTTATCCGCAAGAATTTTTGCGGCAACTACAGGATATGTGTCCTCATATTTTACCCCCCAGCCGAATGTCGGCGATGCACCCATGCAAATAATTCTGGTTGCCGATTTCTCTTTTATTTTTATTTCATGCGAACGGAATCCAAAAGAATTTGTTTTTAAATTCTGATTTTGAAAAACGGTATTAAGATTTGATTTTTGTTTCCAAAACAACACCGAATCCTGCCGTAAAATTCTTAAAATATCAGAAAGTCTGTCGTATTTGACCGCAAAAACCGATAAAAATAATTCCGTCAGCAATAAAAAACTCATTGAAACCAAAACTGAAAAAAATATTAATGACAATATTTTTATACTTTTCATTGATATTTTTCCAAAGCGCGCATTACATTTTCAGCTATTAAAATACTCCCTTCGTTTGTGTAATGCCCGAAATCGCCTGCAAATTGATCTATAAACAAATCCTTATATTTCATTATTTTTAAACTCGCTTTAAAATTATTTTCATTGCTTACAAAATCTATTTCATCAAAATAATTTTCGCTTCTGAATATCTCTTTAAGAGACTCTATACTTCTTACGGGATACTGCATTATAACGACTTTGATGTTATTATTGACCAATTTTTTTACTACAAGTCTATACAAACTATATGTTCTTGCATGCGGATGTTTCAATCTTATTTCTTCAGCTTCTTTAAAATACTTTGCAGCCTCCTGATAATTTTTTTTCTCCATATATTCAATGGCAATAAGTCCATAATATTGATCAAGATATTGGTCGATTTCCGATATTTTTTTCAACAATTTATCTTTTTGTTCTTCAGTCACAAAATCTTTTAATAACCAGAATGTATGACAATTTAAAACAGCGTTTTTATCATTTATAATCATATCGGCAAAATATCTGCGAGACTTGGCATCTTGTTTATAATCAATTAATAAAGCGTACGCTGTCTGCCTGCCGTCAAAATCACTTTTTGAGCTATTTTGAACAATATTTAACACATCTCGATAAGCAGAATCTTTCTGATTTAAATAATAATATTTTATCATGGCAAGAAAAATAACGGAATCCGTATCATCAGGATTGCGTTTGACGATATTTTCAAAAACCGATGCCGCCTCATCATAACGTTTGAGATCATATAGTTCATATGCATGTTGTTTTTCAGAATTATCTTTTTTGCCAAAATATTCGGTTTTTCTCTTAAAAGATGCCATGATATGATCTTTTAAAAGAATAATGAGTTTAAATATTTTTATTTTACAGTTTACCGGATATACGGGTTTTTGTCTCATTTCAAAATCAACAAGTTCATTATTAATCCCCATCATACATATCGCAATATCGGGACGATATTTTGGGATATTAAAATCCAAATCTTTCAGAATATTTTCCAAATTGGTTCCGGGGACAGCGCAGTCAATAACGGCAAATTTACCCGGATATTTTTGATCTAACATTTTTTGCAAGTCTTTAGGATATAAGCCGTATGTCGTTGATTCCCCCAGACACATTACCTTATACTTTGATTTATTTTTTAATGCTTTATTATTTTTATAATCCCGATAATATAACATGCTGAAACCTGCCGCCTGCATTGCAATTTCCAGAATCATCAATGCCATTAAAAATCCTAAAACAATAAGCAGTATTTTTTTATAATTTTTATTCAATATATTAATTATTTTTAATTTATTTTTCATTTTTTATCTCAGAACTTTTTCAATATTTTCCATTACATTTTCGGCTATTAAAATACTTCCTTCTTTTTTGTAATGCCCGAAGTCGCCTGCGAATTGATCTGAAAATATTTCAAAAAATTGTTTTTCCTTAAGCAGATTTTTAAAATTTCCCTCATTGCTCAAAAACTCTATCCGTCCGTAATATTGTTCGTTTTTTAACATTTGTTTAAGCGGTTCTATACTTCTTACGGGATACTGCATGCATATAACTTTTATATTGTTATCCGTTAATTTTTTAATTATAAGTTTATATAATCCGTATGTTTTTTCGTTCGGATACTTCAATCTGAGCTCTTCGGCGGTTCTAAAATATTCTTCCGCTTTTTCATAATCTTTCTCTTCCATCATTTCCACGGCAACAGCCCCGTAATACTGATCCAGAGCATTTTTATAAAAATACATTTTCTTTGCAAATCTAGTTTTTTGTTCGGGTGTCATATAATCTTTGATCCCCAAATACAACATTTCGCTGAAAAGAACATTGGCGTCATTGACTAACAGGTTTATAAACCGCTTTGCTGATTTTATATCTTTTCTCTTTTTTATATTATGCTCTATTAATATTTCATAAATAATTTGTTTCCAATAGTCGGAAACTTGTTTATTTGTTTTAATTATATTCAATGCCATTTCATAAGCGGAATCCTTCCGGTTCAAATGATAAAAATACAACATTGCAAGAAAAGAATACAAATTACAATCATTCTTTCCGGTTTCAAGGATTTCTTCACAAATTTTAGCGGAAGCAGAATATTTTTTTTGGAAATACAACTGATAAGCATAATCCGCATTCAATTCCGGAGAATTATCCGCATAAGCTTCTTTAATTTTCAATGATGCTTTCAAGTGTTCTTTTAATAAATTATACAATTTGTATAATTTGAACCTTTCGATTTTTTTATTTGATTTTTTTTTAATTTCATCGAAAGATACAAAACCATTGTTTATCCCCATCATACATACGGCAATATCCGGTTTATATTTATCTATATTATCATCAAGATTTTTCAATATAAAATCAAGTTTTACCGCAGGAACTCCGCAATCTATTACCGAAAACTTGCCGGGATGTTTTTTATTTAGTATTTTTTGCAGTTCACACGGATATGCCAGTGATGTAGTCGATTCCCCCAGACACATTACAGCATATTGAGATTTGTCTTTTAACGCTTTATTGTTTTTGTAATTCTGGAAACTTGATATACAAAAGCCTGCTGTCTGCATTGATAATTCCAATATTATCAATGCTATTAATAAACCTAAAAAAATCAAAACTATTCTTTTTAAAAAAATCATAATCTATAATTACCTTAAATTTTATATATTAACTATAAAAATTTATTTATAATTTGCAAATTTCTCCAGTGTTCGTAAGACGTTCCCGGCTATTAATTTCTTTCCTTCTTCTTTGTAATGCCCAAAATCACCGGCAAACTGGTCTATAAATATTTCGGAATATTTTTCCGCTTTTAGTAAATTTTTAAAATTTTTTTCATTGCTTAAGAATATTATTTGATTATAACAGTCTTCATGTTTTAAAATGCTTTTCAAAGATTCTATGCTCCTTACGGGATACTGCATGCATATAACTTTTACGTTGTTATCCGTTAATTTTTTAATTATAAGTTTATATAATCCGTATGTTTTTTCGTTCGGATACTTCAATCTGAGCTCTTCGGCGGTTCTGAAATATTCTTCGGCTTTCTCGTAATCTTTTTGATCCATACTTTCAATTGCAATGATGCCGTAATACTGGTCAATATTCTCTTTTGACAAAGATATCTTCTTTAAAACTTTTATTTTCTGTTCCGGCGTTATAATATCTTTTATAAACCAGTATAAACTTGCAGTAATAAAAATATCGTCTATATTTGTCACTTGTCCGGCCAATTGTCTCGCAAATTCAATATTTTCTTTAATATACAAATTATAGGCGAGTGCCGTCTCATACGCATTTTGCCTGATTAAAGCCGGAACATTTTCGTTTTTTTCGATAATATCCAAGGATATCTTATAAGCAACATCCTTTTTATCAAGATAATAATAATATAACATAGCTAAAAAATCACATATATAATAATCGTCCGGGCTTATTTCAAGAATCTCTTTACAAGCCTGCGCCGCATCCGCATATTTTTTTTGTATGAATAAATCATACGCATACTCCATATCAAATCTACTTAAATTATCGGCATATGCTTCTTTTATTTTTAACAATGAAGATAAATGTTTTTTTATCAGTTTATACAGCTTATGCAATTTAAAATACTCGCGCTTATCATTTTCGGCATATCTGCCATCCCTATAAGAAGCCGATACGAATCCGTCGTTAATCCCAATCATGCATACCGCGAAATCAGGTTTGTATTTTGCAATATTAGAATCCAGAGTTTCCAGCATATTTTCGAGATGTATGCCGGGAACTCCGCAGTCGATCACCGTAAACTTGTCCGGATATTTTTTATTCAGCATCTCCCTCAAAGATTCCGGATATTCTCCGAATGTCGTTGATTCGCCCAAACACATTACGGTATATTCGGATTTATTCTTTAACGCTGCGTTATTTTTTAATTCCCGATATTTTGATATTAACAAACCTGCGGTTTGAAGAGATAATTCCAAAACCACAAAAGAAAATAGTATGCCGGCGAACACCGATATGATTTTTTTTAACATTTTAACGCGTAATTACGAAAATGGCCTGTTTGGCTAACAGATTGGCAAAACAACAAATATTTTTCCCGTCGCTTATAAAATTTTTTGCAATTATCTTATAATTCTTATTTTTACAAAAATTTTCAAAATCTTTTATGCTTAAAAATCTTATATTCGGCGTATTATTCCAGTTTTCAGGCAGACAATCCGTAACAGGCGCCCTTCCGTTTATAAGCATATCAACCCTGAGGGAAAAATGCGCAAAATTAGGAAACCCTATAATGACTTTTCTGCCTACTCTTAAAGCTTCGTCCAAAACCGTATCAATATTTTTTACCTGCTGTAAACTTTGGCTCAATATCACAAAATCAAAACTGCCGTCATTATACGCGGCAAGCCCTTTATTAAAATCCGCATGAAGAACGCATAATCCTCTTTCAACGCATTCGTATATATAATCTTCGGATATTTCTATCCCTTGTACGTTTACGTTTTTCGTTTTTTCCAAATATTCCATAAGAGTTCCGTTCCCGCAGCCGAGATCCAAAACTTTTGAATTCTGTTCCACGAATTCCGCTATTTTAATATGTTCAAAAGAAATTTTATTTTTTTCCACTTATAACTCCGCCTTCCAGATTATTTAAAAAAGAAGTTATTATTTTCCCCTCGTCTTCTTTTTCAAGCAAAAAAGCATCGTGGCCGTAAGTTGAATCTATGTTGCAGTATGTAACTTTTTGGCCTCTGAGTTTTAAACTTTTAACTATATCTTCGGATTGTTCCGCCGGATACAGCCAGTCCGATTTGAAAGACAATACCAAAAATTTTATGTTTATATTTTTATCTTTCAGAAAATCATCGTTGTTGACGTCAAAATGATCCATGGCTTTTGATATATACAAATACGAGTTCGCGTCAAATCTTTTTACAAATGTGCTTCCTCTGTGCCTGAGATATTCCTCAACTTCAAAATCGGCGTTAAAATTAAATTTTGCTTTTCTTTCTTTATCTTTTTCTATGGGGAATTTTTCTTTCATTGATATATCGCTCATATACGTGATATGCCCCAACATTCTGGCTACCGAAAGACCTCTTTCCGGATTTCCGGTGCTGTAATAATGTCCGCCGTTCCATGCGATATCGGCCATTACGGATTGTCTTCCAACCTCGTTAAAAGCAATCTGCTGAGGAGTATGCCTCATAGTAGTAGCAATAGGTATCGCTGATAACATTTTATCCGGATAATCGTTTACCCATTGAAGAACCTGCATGCCTCCCATTGATCCGCCGACTATTGAAAATAATTTTTCTATGCCGAGAAAATCAATAAGTTTTTTTTGAGCCCTTACCATATCCGATATTGATATAGCCGGAAAATCAAGCCCGTATTCTTTGCCGGTTTTGGGATTTATTGAAGAAGGCCCGGTAGAACCCTGGCATCCTCCCAAAATATTTGAACAAACAATAAAATATTTCTCCGTATCAAAAGTTTTTCCCGGGCCGACCATATTATCCCACCAGCCCGGTTTTTCGTCTCCTTCGTGATAGCCTGCGCAGTGAGCGTCGCCCGTAAAAGCGTGCATTATAAGAATAGCGTTGCTTTTCTGAGCGTTTAACCGCCCGTAAGTTTCATAAGCTATCGTAACTTCTTTAAGTTCTTCTTTATTATCAAGAATAAGCTTGTCAAAAGTGAAGTATTTTGTTTCCGTTATCCATTTTTCAGAGTTCATATTCCGCCCATAAACAGCCATGTTGAAAGATATCTTTCTCCCGTATCCGCTATTACAGTTACTATATTTTTGTTTTTATTCTCTTTTCTTTTCGCTATTTTTAAAGCCGCCCATAAATTTGCGCCCGATGAAATTCCTCCGAAGATTCCTTCCTGAACGGCAAGGTCTCTTGCTGCATTGCCGGCATCATCGCCAGAAACCGCTATATATTCGTCAATAATTGCGGCATTCAATATCTCAGGAACAAATCCGGCTCCTATTCCCTGAATAGAATGAGGACCTGCTTTTTTACCCGATAAAACCGCGGATTCTTCCGGTTCAACCGCCGCTACTTTTATATTTTCATTTTGCTCTTTAAGGAATTCACCTACTCCGGTAATAGTTCCGCCGGTTCCTACTCCGCAGACAAAACAATCAACGCGGCCTTCCATATCGTTCCATATTTCAACTGCGGTCGTCTTTTTATGAATCATCGAGTTTGCCGGATTTGTAAACTGACCGGGTATATAACTGTTTTTTATCGTCTCTTTAAGTTCATAAGCTTTTTCTATTGCTCCGGCCATACTTTTTGAACCCTGCGTCAGTTCAACTTCCGCTCCCAAAGCTTTCAAAAGTCTTCTTCTTTCTATGCTCATTGATTCGGGCATTGTCAAAATAAGTTTATATCCTTTGACTGCGCACACAAACGCCAAAGCTATGCCTGTGTTGCCGCTAGTAGGTTCTATTATCGTAGTTCCTTGTTTTATAAAACCTTTTTTTTCTCCGTCTTCAATTAAAGCTGCGCCGACTCTGTCTTTTATGCTTGAAAGAGGATTAAAACTTTCAACCTTCACAAAAACGTTTGCGGGCAAATCCTTTGCAATTTTATTAAGTTTTATAATAGGCGTATTGCCGATTTTTTCCGTAATACCGTTAAAATACTTTCCCATTGCGCGTCCTTATTTTTGCGATTTTACCAATGCCTGTTCTATATCGGCGATTATATCATCGGCGTTTTCTATTCCGATTGATAATCTTATAAAATCTTCGGATACTCCGGCGGCAAGTTGTTCTTCGCAGGACAACTGCTGGTGCGTAGTAGTGGCCGGATGCACGGCAAGGCTTTTAGCGTCTCCCAGATTTACCACGTGGGAAACAAGTTCAAGCGACTCAATAAATTTTTTGCCGGCCTTTATTCCGCCTTTTATGCCGAACCCTATAATTGAGCCCGGATAATTTTTAAAATATTTTTTCGCCTTTTTGTATTCCGAATTGTCTTTAAGCCCGGGATAATTTACCCATGCCGTATACTTATTACCGCGTAAAAATTCCGCGACTTTAATCGCGTTTTCGCAATGTCTTGGCATTCTTAAATGCAGCGTTTCAAGACCCTGTAAAAACAAAAAAGAATTAAACGGCGAAATCGCAGGGCCGAGATCTCTCAATAAATTTAATCTGGCTTTCATAATATAAGCGATATTCCCGAATTTTTTAAACGCTTCAATAAATTTTAATCCGTGATAAGATTTGTCAGGTTCGCTTATAACCGGAAATTTCCCGTTAGCCCAATTGAATTTTCCGGAATCAACTATTACTCCGCCAAGACTCGTTCCGTGCCCGCATAAGAATTTCGTTGCGGAATAAACTACTATATCGGCTCCGTACTCTATCGGTTTTACGATATACGGAGCAAGAGTATTGTCTATTACAAGAGGAATATTATTTTCGTGGGCGATTTTTGAGACAGCCTCAATATCGGCCACGTTTAATTTGGGATTGCCGAGCGTTTCCGTATATACGGCTTTCGTTTTTTCATTTATATTCTTCTTTAAAGCGTTCAAATCGCCGGCTTTCACAAAACGGACTTTTATTCCGAAATTTTTAAAAGTATTCGCAAACAAAGTATACGTTCCGCCGTAAAGACTGTCCGTCGCGACTATTTCGTCGCCGCAGCTAACTATATTCAGCAACGCTATTGATATCGCCGACATGCCGCTTGCAGTTGCAAGAGCAGCAATTCCGCCGTCAAGCAGCGCCATTCTTTTTTCAAACACGTCAGTCGTCGGATTTTGCAACCTGACATAAATGTTGCCGAATTCTTTAAGAGCAAACAAATCGGCCGCATGTTTTGTACTTTTAAATTTATACGCCGTAGTCTGATGTATCGGAACGGCAACCGAACCCGTAACGGGATCCGGCTCCTGCCCGCCGTGAACCAATATTGATTCTGTTTTTAATTTTTTATCTGTTTTTGCCATAAAAAAACCTCTTTATCTTATCTTAAATACCGCAGCCACCGTAACCGCCACTTCTTTTTCTTTTGAAAAAGTATCGTAAACGCCGTAATCGGAAACTTCCGTTGATAAAGGCTGCCTTATCTGAAAAACTCCCGACCTTGCCGAAATAAGATTTTCAACTTTATTGCCGGAACTTTTCGCAATTTCCTCGGCTCTGAGTTTCGCGTCTTTAGTGGCTATTGCCAATATTTCGGATTTCAGTTCTGATAAATTTGAAATAAAATATTCCATTGTGGAATTTTGAAAAACAAGTCCCGCGGCGCTTATCGCTCCGCTGTCCAAAGCCATCTTTTCAAGTTTAGCGATATCGTTTGTTTTTACAAAAATTCTCTGAGTAAAAACATATCCCGATATTCCGTTTGCGCCGTAATTAGGATACGAATTGACGGGTTCAATAATTATATCTTTTTCGTCCACCGATTTATCTTTTAAAAATTTTGCAAGTCTGGCCAAATCTTTTTGCAGAAGCCCGTATCCGTCTTTCTGGTTTGACACGCCGGTATTTTGTCCGAGAGTGATCGTCCATTTTGCGGTATCAGACGCCACGTTTTTCGTGCCAAGCCCGACAACTCTTATTGATTTTTCCTGCTGTTTTGAAGCGACAAAAAACATTCCGAATAAAATTGCTGATATTATTAATCCAACTGCCAAAATAACCGCCGGTTTTGAATTCATTTTTCACTCTCCGCTACACGCTTTTGCAACATTGTAACATTATAGTTTTTTTACAAGAAAATAACAATTATTTAAAATAAATGAAAATACAATATATTTTGCTATAATAATCTCATTAAATTTTAAAAGAGACAAAAATGAAAAAAACAATCGTTTGCCTGATTTCGCTGTTATTATGCTCAAATTTATCCTATGCCAACTATGAAGGATATAAATCATATATCGCCGGATTATTGGCTTTAAAAAAGGGAAATATTGAAACGACCGTGCGCGAATTTGAAAATGTAATATCCCATGACAGCGGCGCAGTTTCGGTTTATAAAGATCTTGCTCTCATATACTGGCAGAAAGGCGACGGCAAAAAAGCGCTTGAAACGGCGCAGAAAGTCCGCGAACTTGACGGCGAAACCGTTAAGACCAATATGTTTCTGGGCACATTTTACCTCTCCGTCAACGAAATGGATATGGCAAAACAATGCTGGGAAAAAATTTTACAAATTGACCCGAAAAACGAAACCGCCACGGTTTATCTTGCCGCTTATTATTATTCCGACAATAAATTAAAAGAATCGGCCGATTACTGGAATAAATTTTTACAGGAAAAACCCGAATCTTCCGAAGGATATTTCCAGCTCGGACTCGTTCAGGAAAAGCTCGGGCTTCTTGAAGAAGCTTTGAAGTCTTACAAAAAAGTAAACGAGCTTAAACCGGAAGCAAGAGAAGCCTATCTTGCAAGAGCAAGAATTTACGAAACGCAGAAAGAATTTAAACTTGCGATAAACGAGTATGAAAAATATATAACTGTTTTCCCCGATAACATCTCCATACTTTTATATTTGGGCAAATGCTACCTTGAAGAACAGAGATACAATGACGCCGAAAGCATTCTTCTTAAAGCAAAAAATATAGCGCCGAACAACATTCCTCTGCATTATCTTTTGGGAATGACTTACGAAAAACAGTCAAATCTTGAAGAAGCCATAGAAGCTTTTGAATTTATAGTAAAAAACGAACCGACTCCTCAGGCCGTTGCAAGGCTCGGTTTTTATTACGCGTTAAAACAGGATTTTAAAACGGCCAGAATGAAATTCAAACAGGCCGTTGAAATGGATCCTCTTAATCCGGAATTTCATTATATAGCAAGCCTTAACTTTATGGATATGAAAGATTATGAAAACGCCGTCAAAGAACTTGAAAAAACGCTGTTTCTGAAACCGGATTTTAACGACGCAAAATTTTATCTGGCGCTTGCCAATGAAAAACTCGGGTATTACGATAAAACCGAAGAACTTTTAAAAAGTATTCTCGCTTCAAATCCCGACGACATAAAAGCCATGAATTATCTCGGATATTTTTACGCCGACAGAAATATAAAACTGGACGAAGCGGAAAAATTATTAATCCGCGTGGTTGAACTTTCCCCAAACGAACCGGCTTTTTTGGATTCTCTGGCCTGGATGTACTATAGAACGGGAAAATACAAAGAGGCCGAAAAATACATGCTTATGGCCGTTAATACCGAACCGAAATTTTTTGACAAAACTCTTTACGAACACTTGGGCGATATCAGCGTTGAACTAAACAAACTGCCTCAGGCATGGCTGTGTTACGCCGTTGCCGCCGACATGGGTTCGGATATCGCAAAAAATAAAATGAAAATCGTCGCAAAAAAAGCTTCACCCGACGGGATAAACAAAATTTTATATGAAAGAGCCGTTCATAATTTTTTAAGGGTAATATCCCTAAAAGCCGGATATTCGGTAAAAACACAAACGCCGGTAATTAAGACAACTATGTATATGACCGTGCTTTACAACGAGAGATACGGCGTAAAAGCAAATTTCCCGCAAAAATTGACAATACCCGAATTCAGCGTTTTGTTTGACAAAAACGGAATTGTTTTTTCGCCGAAAGCGATAGGAGATTCCGTTGCACCTGAAATAACTGAAATGCTTAATTTTATTAATTTTGTATTTTCAAAAAATTTCCCTCAGATGCTGGCAAAAGCTTCAGTTTCGGAAAAAGGGAACATAATAACATATTCAAACGACGGCGTATCCGTAAAAATAAACAAAAAAACCGGATTATTTACTGAACTGGCAAAAAAAGATTTATTTGTTTTAAAAATTTCTTCTTATGAAAATTTTAACAAAATATCAAAAATTCCGGACGAATTAATATTTACGTCTCAAAAAACAAAATTCAAATGCGTAATAAAATTAAAAAATTCAGCATTTCCCGCAAATAAAGATTTTGAAAATTTCAGGGGACAGGATGATACTCAAAGCGCCGGCAAAAATTAATCTGTATCTTGAAATAATCAATAAAAGACCCGACGGTTACCATAACATAGAATCCGTAATGCATACGGTAAGCCTTTTTGACACTCTTGAATTTTCATCAACGACAGGCGAAAATATTGAACTTACATGCAGCGATAAATCCCTTCCGGCCGATTCCACGAATCTCGTTTATAAAACGGCAACAAAAATGCAGGAAAAATACGGCGTACCCCGCGGGATAAAAATTCATCTTCATAAAAATATTCCGATGGGAGCCGGTCTCGGCGGAGGTTCTTCCGATTCTGCGGCGGTAATAAAAGCGCTGAACCAATTATGGAATATTAACGCTTCAAAAGAAGAACTGGTATCGTTTGCAAAAACAATCGGAGCCGACGTTCCTTTTTTTCTGACAGGCGGAACCGCAAAAATTGAAGGAATCGGCGAAAAGGTTACAAAAATTCCTTCAGAAGTAAAATTACACGCCGTTCTTGTAAAACCCGATTTCGGAGTTTCAACTGTTTTAGCTTATTCAAAAATAAAATTCCCGTTGACAAATCAACGCAAAATTCATAAAATTACGGACGTCTTAACAAAAAGTTCTTTTACGTCGGAAGCAGCTAAAGATTTGCTATTTAACAGATTTGAGGAATTCGTTTTTCCTGATTTCCCGGAGATAGAAAAAATTAAAACAATGCTTCAAAGTTTCGGTTGCGCCAGTTTAATGTCCGGTTCGGGAGCTACAGTATTCGCTTTAACGTCGTCTCGGGAGAAATCCGAGGAGATAGTTAAGCGGTTAAGCATATATAAATGGAATACTTGGGCTGTCAGCTCATGTGAATTGCATGATAATGCGGGGGTGTAGAACATGGTTATAACCGAAGTCAGGATTTTCCCGAAAAACGAGGAAAAATTGAAGGCGTATGCTGCTGTAACTTTTGACAATGTTTTTGTTGTTCACAATTTAAGGATCGTCAAAGGCGAAAAAGGTCTGATGGTCTGCATGCCGTCCAGAAAGAAAAACGACGGAACGTTTAAGGACATAGCCCATCCTATAACAAACGAATTCAGAGGCGAACTTGAAAAAATAGTTCTCGCCGCTTACGATAAAAAGTTAGCGGAAGAACCTCCTAAAATATAAAAATACGCAAATTTTCAATTCCGAGATGGTGTAATGGCAGCACAAGAGAATTTGGATCTCTTTGTCTAGGTTCGAATCCTAGTCTCGGAGTTTCTTTATTTGTCTTTTTATTTTATACTTTGTTGCCAAAATGCTCGGATACTTCCGGCTCTGCCTGTTCACAGTATACTCTCGCATTTTGTCGTCTCGTCTAAAATAAAAACACTGCATAAAATTGCTCTGCTAGTATTTATGGTCAGAAAAAATTAAAAATCATCTTACGCAAAAAATATTTAGTTTTTCTTGGACTTACATCTACCATCCAACAGCACAGATCTTGAATTCTTTAAAAATAAAAAAACTCTTGCCTAGCTCAAAACTTTTTTGTGAAACAAATCCATAACTTTTCATAGCATATAGAATATATTGACATATATTAAATTTTCAAAATTTAATATACTCAAAGCATTAATAAATAAAGGAGGTTATATGGATTCAATTCAAGCATTGGTAAGCATATTTGGCACTGCAATTGCCAAGGCATTATCAGATATTAAAGATGATGTAATGTTTTATTTCAATCAAAGAATTCCAGAATATCTTGCTAGTATTGAAAGCAAGTTTTCAAATACTAAAACATTTTTATACCGAACAGAAACTGTAAATTTTTATGATGTGTACTTTGAAATTTCATTAAAAAATAAAAAATGTAATAATTATATAGTAAAAGATATTGAAAGTTTATTTAAACAAACAAATTTTATTTCTATAATAGGGAATGCTGGCAGTGGCAAAAGTATGTTATTGAAACATATATTTCTAAGCTCAATAAAACAAACACTTAAAATCCCTATAGTAATTGAACTTAGACACCTGAATGATTTTTCGGGAAATTTTATTGAATATTTAAACTCATTATTATGTGGTAAAAATAGAATTCCAAATACAAAGATTTTAGAAAGAATTCTATCGGAAGGTAACTTTTTATTCTTAATTGATGGATATGATGAAATATATAGCAAAAACAAAGAAAAAATAACATCAGACATTATTAATTTCATAGACAATTACAATAAAAATTATTTCTTAATTACATCAAGACCTAGTGCAGGATTAGAAATAATACCTAGACTTGATAATTATTATGTTAACCAATTAAGCGACAAACAGATAGAAGAATTTACACGTAAACAGTTAAAGCTAATGGATGATACTAAACTCGCAGATAAAATTATTGCCGTTATAAATAAATCTGATAATAAATCATATCATGCATACCTTTCAAGTCCTTTGCTCTTATCAATGTTCATCATAACATTTAAGTCTTATCCTGAATTACCTACATCTAGAGCTAAATTTTATTGGAATATCTTTGATACTCTTTGTAATAAACATGATAGTTTCACTAAACATGGCGGATATCAGCACGAAAGAAAAAGCAATTTAGAAAATGAAAATATTGAAAAAATACTAAAATGGTTCGCATACAAATCATTTTTTGCAGGCAAATATAGTTTTGATGAGCAATATTTAAAAGAGACTCTAACCATAATAAGGGATAAATTATCTATTAGCTGTGACATAGAAAAATTAATATATGATTTAGTAGTTTCTATCTCAATAATAATGCAAGAAGGAAGTGAATACAAATTCCCTCATAGATCACTTCAAGAATATTTCACAGCAATATTAATTAAAGATCAGTCTGATGTAGATAAGCAAAAATTTTATAATGACTTATCAATTAAACCCATTATATTGGGCAATTTTGGATTTTTAAAATTGTGTTATGAAATAGATAACAAAAATTTCAATAAATTTTTTGTATTGCCCAATTTGAGAAAGATTATAGAAAATTTTAATATTGATGATGATGAAATTATATGCAAGAAATTTTTAGAGAAATTAAAATTTTGTCATATTTTTAGACAACCAGACTACAGTTGTAATACCTCACAATATCATCCTAGTTTATCTTTTTTTCTAATAGATTTATTTCAACCAAAAGATGAAGTATCAACTCTTTTACATTTTGCACCTATTAAAAATTCAAATACACTTAAAGAACCTAGAATGAAGAATATCATTCAAAACATTGGCATAAAACTTGATGAAACTCAAACGCTTGTAGACTACAGTAAAAACTGGAACAAACAAGTTTATGAATTTGTAAAATTAATCGGAATAGAAAGTATAATATTAGAAGTCATAGATAAAATAAAACACACTATTCCTGAATTGGAAACCCAGATTGCTATACAAGAAAGCAATGAAAGTGATTTGTTAAATTTATAAAACATTGGAAATGAATAAACCATGAATAATTGGAATATACCGGCTGATTTAGAAAAAGAAATAAAAGAAAGGGATAAAAAATGTGTTTACTGTGGAATCGAATTAACAGAAACAATTTGTCCGAACAAATCGCGTAAAAACTTAGGAACTTGGGAACATATAATTAATGACGCTACTATTATAACCATTGCTAATATTGCAAGATGCTGTGCTCCATGCAATTCCAGCAAGGGTAAAAAATTACTGGCAGAGTGGCTAGAATCAAATTATTGCAAGGAAAAAGGTATTAACAAAAATACTGTTGCAACTGTTATTAAAAAAGCTTTAAATAAAAAATAACATTTTATATTCACATCATAAAAACTAAACTTATAAAATTTTTAAACTTTTTGGGTGGAGATGAGTTTTTGGAGAGCGAGGATATCTTCATTATTGGAAAGGACCAATAATATGTCGGCTTGTTCTATTACTGTTGAGCCGGACGGGACGATAAACTGGCCCTGACGGGAAATTAAGACTATAAGCAGTTTTTTCGGTACTCCCAGTTCTGCTATTGTTTTGCCTACTGCCGGCGATTCGTAAGGAACGGGAACGTCGGTAAGTTCTGCATCCATTCCGTCCATTTTTTCAAACTGGATAGGATAATTTATTTTTTTATTCATCGGAGCATCCAGCCCGAGAAGTTTTGAAACTATCGGGATTGAAGTTCCCTGTATAAATACGGAAATTGCAACTACGAAAAACACGATATTAAAAATTACGTTTGCCTGATCAATTCCTGCTGTCAGCGGAAACGTTGCAAGAATAATCGGAACGGAGCCTCTCAATCCCACCCACGAGATCATAAGTTTTTTTGCAAATTTCATTTTAAACGGAAGCAGGCTTATTAAAACTCCGGCCGGCCTTGCCACAACCATAAGCAAAACCGTTATAAGAAGCCCTTTCCATATATAAGGAAGCATCTGAGACGGAAAAACCAAAAGGCCGAGCGTAACAAACATGACTATCTGCATAAGCCACGCTATTCCGTCATGAAACTTTTTAATCATTCTTTTATTCTGAAATTCAACTTTACCGAGCATAAGTCCTGCGACGTAAACGGCTAAAAATCCGTTCCCTTTGACAAAACCTGCAATTGTAAAAGTGAGAAGAACAAGCGAAATCATTATAACGGGATAAAGCCCTTCATATTCAAGATTAAGCCTTTTAATCAGAAACAAACTAAACTTTGCCATCACATAACCGACTGCCAAACCCATTCCCATATCTATAATAAAACTGGGAACAAGAGAAATAAATTTTGTCCCCTGCACTGTTATAAGGCTTATAACGCCGACTGTAAGAAAAACAGCCATAGGGTCGTTGCTTCCGGATTCAAATTCAAGAAGAGGTTTAAGCGGTTTTTTAAGACTGATATTTTTTGACCTCAATGTTGTAAATACGGCCGCGGCGTCTGTAGAAGATACAATTGAACCAAGCAGCATTCCTTCAAGAAGCGAAAAATTTAAAATATAAACGGCAAAAAATCCCGTTACTACAGCCGTAATCAAAACGCCTAAAGTTGAAAGAATTATTCCCGGCAAAATAACGGGCTTTGTTTCTTTCCAGTCGGTATCAAGACCGCCTGAAAAAATAATAAATATCAAAGCTACCGTGCCGAGCGATTTTGCAAATACGGCGTTGTCAAAATAAATGCGGCCTATTCCCTCAGAACCTGCAAGTATTCCTATGCCCAAAAAAACAAGCAACACCGGAACCGCAAACCTGTCCAGAACTTTACTTGATATTACGCTTATAAATATTAGAAGGGAAATAAAAAATAACCAAAATTCAAATGACATTAACTTCCTTTTTTTTGAGCGATATTTTTTTTGATAATCTATTTTAACATTTTTATTTTAATTCTTTAAGCCAATTTTTTATTTTTGACTCTATTTCGTCTCTGACTATTCTTGTTTTCGCTTTCTTTTCTTCAAGATTATCTTTAAAAGAAGACGGATCGGCAAAACTCCAGTGGATTTGTTTTACGACCCCCGGGAAAATTGGGCATGTTTCAGACTGGGATTCGTCGCAAACGGTAATAACATAATTAAAAAAACTGCCGTTTTTATAAAAATCAAAAACGCTTTTCGTTTTGTTATTTGAAATATCTATCCCTATTTCTTTCATAACTTCAACGACTACGGCATTAAGAGTACCCGGTTCAATCCCTGCGCTTGTAACTTCAAATTTATCACCGCCGTGTTTTTTCAAAAAAGCTTCAGCCATCTGGCTTCTTGCAGAATTGTGAACGCATACAAAAAGAACTTTAATTTTATCCATTGAAATACCTCCTTTTAAAATACAGCGAAACTTTTACAAGAGCTATAAGAACAGGCACTTCAACCAAAGGCCCGATAACTCCTGCAAACGCCTGCCCCGAATTTATGCCGAATACCGCTATCGCAACGGCTATAGCAAGTTCAAAATTATTGCTTGCCGCCGTAAAAGCAAGCGTTGAAGTTTTTTCATAACCGGCTTTAACTTTTTTGCCCATATAAAAAGAAATGAAAAACATGATTAAAAAATAAACCAAAAGCGGAACGCTTATTCTTAAAACATCAAATGGAATTTTTACTATATATTCTCCTTTTAAAGAAAACATTACAAATATAGTAAAAAGCAATGCAATCAAAGTAACGGGACTTATTTTAGGAATAAAAACATTGTGATACCATTCTTTAGTTTTAAATTTCAGCATAATAAATCTTGTTGCCATGCCTGCAATAAAAGGAATACCAAGATAAATAAAAACGCTTTTTGCTATTTCGCCTATTGTGATATTTACTACTGCTCCTTCAAATCCAAGCCATTTAGGCAAAACGGTTATAAAAATCCAAGCGTATAGCGGATAAGCCAAAATTTGAAATATGGAATTAAAAGCGACAAGTCCCGCGCAGTATTCGGTTGAACCTTCGGCAAGATCGTTCCATACTATTACCATTGCAATGCACCGGGCAAGCCCTATCATTATCAAACCAATCATATATTCCGGATAATTATGCAAAAATAAAACTGCAAGCAAAAACATAAGAACAGGCCCTATAATCCAGTTTTGTACCAGAGATACCATAAGTATTTTTTTATCTTTAAAAACATCGCCGAGCTCTTCATATTTTACTTTTGCAAGAGGCGGATACATCATAATTATAAGACCGAGCGCAATAGGAATATTTGTAGTGCCGGACTGAAATGTATTCCAAAAACCGGATATTGAAGGCAGCAAATATCCTACGCCTACACCCGCAGCCATAGCGGCAAAAATCCAAACCGTTAAAAATCTGTCAAGAAAAGATAACTTCTTCATTAAACGTCCTCTATGTTATTTTTTAAAAAAATCTTTTTCAGAACATCTGTCGGTTTCAATTTGAAGCGTTACATGGTCAATTTTGTATTTTTCTTTCAGCAGCTGCTCAATTTTTCCAGAGATACAACATGCCTGCGACAGCATACAATCTGTAATATCAACATGAGCTTCAAAATAAACGGTATTCTCATTTGACATCCAAGTATGGACATGATGTATGCTGCGGACTTCCTCAAAACTTTCAATATCTTTTTGTATGGCGGCATAATCCAGATCGGCTGAAGACTGCATCAGTATATCAACTGTTTTTTTAACTATTTTCCAGCTTTCTGTCATAATATAAACAGCTATTACCAAAGTAATAACGGGATCTATCCAAAAAATATGCCAAACTGAAATCGCAATGCTTCCCAGCACGACGCCTACCGATGAAAGAGTATCTCCCAAAATATGAAGATAACTTGATCTTATATTCATATTATTGTGCGATTCTTTTTTCAACAAAAGCATTGAAATGAAATTTGCCAAAAGACCTACCGTTGCAACCATAAACATAATAGTGCCGTTAATTGTTTCGGGGTTTTGAAAACGTTTTACGGCTTCAAATATCAAAAACAAACAAATTACCAGCAATACGGATGCATTAATAAAAGCGGCTATTATTTCAGCTCTTTTATATCCGTATGTTCTTTTTTCATCTTTTTTTCTGCCCGCAATTTTCCATGCGCAATAACTGAAAATTATAGAAACCGTATCGCTAAAATTATGAACGGCGTCGGATAACAGAGAAAGACTTCCCGACATTATTCCGCCGATTATTTCAGCAAGCGTAATACAGCCGTTTAAAATAATTACTCCCAAATATTTTGAGCCCGATAATCCCGTATAATCATGGGCATGATTATGGCTGCAGATGTGGTTATGTTTTTTATTTTCAGTCATTTATTTTTTCTCGCTTCCCTTATTTTGCAGATATGTTCTTTATTTAATCCGGCGCTTTTTATTAAATCTTTTTCTACTACAGCATCATCATTAAGAGATTCCTTGATAATTTTGCTTAATTTCGCCGCGTATTCGCCTGACGGTTTATTAAGCATATAATTTGTCCAAAAACCGTCCTGCTCGTGTTTAACAAACTCTGCAGCTTTAAGTTTTTTTAAATGCCTTGATACGCTCGGCTGTGTAATCCCCAAAACATGCGACAACTCACATACGCACATTTTTTTACTTTCCAATAGTTTTAAAATACGTATTCTGTTTTTATCGGCCAACGCCTTTAATATTTTTTCAAGCGGCTGCACAAAAAACCTCCGTAAAACTAAATAGCCTGTCTGCTATTTAGTTTATTTAAAAAAAACATGTTTGTCAATAATTAATTTATTATCTTATTTCACTCAGAATATTTGGCATTTCTTTTATAAACTCTTCAAGCTGTTTGGTCTGTATTCGTATATTTTCAAGGAGTTCGCCGCGTTTTATTTGGTCTTCTGCTAATTCCGGGTCGGACAATTCGCCGGCCGCTTTATAAATAATTTCAAGGGCGTTCTTAATATCAAGCGTAACCGTATTGAAAAGCATATTTTTGAAACGGACGGTTTCAAGTTCCGATTCATTTTTTATATTCTCTTCAGCAAGCATTGCGCCTTCAACTGCCAGAGCGGCCTGTTTGATAAATATTTCAAGTATGTGATAATTGTCAGGTTTCAAAAAATCTTTTGAATCGCCTGGAAAAATTCCAAGAATTCCGATCATATTGTTAGACGAAGAAAGCGGCATATAAAAACCGTCTGAACCGGACAGCGTATCCGTCCATCTGCCGGCGGTTTTGTTATTTTCTCTGACCCACTCGACCGTTTCCGTTTCTTTTGCGGCAAGATCTCTGGCGTTCGGCGTAGCCGTAAGAATTGACGTTTTCCCGCTTTTATCTATTGTAAAAACCACGGAAGGATATTTGAAAAAATCGTACACGTGCGAAATAAAAATCCTGAAAAGCTGGTCAGGCTTTGAAGATTTAGCCAAATCGCTTGTTAATGCATATAATACCTGCGTTCTCTGTTCGCGCAGCCTTATGGCAAAACTTTGGCGGCGGAGCCTGCCTGTCAGCGTTCCTATAAATAAACCGACTATAAGCATAACGGAAAAAGTTATTATATGTTCTTTATCCATTACGGCAAAAGAATATTTCGGCTGCACGAAAAAAAACTCAAAACTTAAAACGCTCATAAGAGTTCCGATAACGGACATTCTTCTTCCGTATCTGAAAGCCAGCCACGAAATTCCGAGCAGAAAAATCATTATAAGATTTGCAAAAGTCAGATAAGACGAGAGCAAAATATTTGACGCGGTACATATTACGACGGTCACAAAAGTCCATCCGAGCCCTTCCCATGAAAAAGGATCAAGAGGCGGATATTTTGATTTAACTATATTTGCGCCCTGTTCGCCGCTTAAAAGATATAAGTCTATTGCTCCGCATTTTCTGGCGAGCCTGTCTATAAGAGAACCGAAAAATCTTTCTCTTATGTTAGGTTTACCCGGTTTTCCCATAACTATCTTTGAAATATTTTTTGAACGGCAGTATGAAATTATTGTTTCGGCTATATCGTCTCCGCTGAGAGTTACGGTCTGCGCGCCGAGCTTTTCGGCAAAAGAAAACATTGAATCTACGTTCCCTTTATTTTCAAATCTGTTGAAATGTGAAAAAGATTCGACGTAAGCCACCGTCCACTGGGCTCCCAAATCAACCGCTATCTGCTTTGCCGCGCGGATAATTTTAACTGCGCCCGGATTTGAACTTATACAGACAAGAAAATGTTCGCCGACTTTCCATACGTCAGATATAGTGTGTAGATCTTTATACGCCCTGAGCTGCGTATCAACGTTTCTTGTGGTATATTTAAGGGCAAGCTGCCTTAAAGCTATAAGATTTCCAAGCCTGAAAAAATTCTGTGCGGCAAGTTCCGCCTGCCTGCCAAGATAAACTTTTCCCTCCTTAAGTCTTTTGAGAAGTTCCTCCGGCGGAATATCTATCAGTTCTATTTCGCCCGCTTTTTCTATAAAAGTATCGGGAACGGTTTCACGCACTATAACCTGCGTAATCTGAGCAACGATATCGTTTAAACTTTCGCAGTGCTGCACGTTGAGAGTCGTATAAACGTCTATTCCGGCCTCAAGCAGTTCGTCTACGTCCTGCCAGCGTTTGGCATGGCGGGAACCGCTTGCGTTAGTATGGGCGAGTTCGTCGACCAGAATCAGCTCCGGTTTCCTTTTCAGAGCGGCCTCAAGATCAAATTCGCTTATTTCAATATTTTTATATAAATTTATTTTTCTCGGAAGAATTTCAAGATTTTCCAACAGAGCCTGCGTTTCGCTTCTTTTATGCGTTTCAATTATTCCGGCGACAACGTCTGTTCCGTCGCGTTTGCGGTATCTGGCATGTTCCAGCATTGCGTAAGTCTTGCCGACTCCGGCAACTGCTCCGAAAAATATTTTAAGTCTGCCTCTGTTTGATTTTTCGGCTTCAACCTGTTTTAATAATTTATCGGGATCCGGTCTGTTATCCATTGTCAAACCTCTTTTTTATAATCGTCTAAATCAAGATTTAACTCCAAAACATTTACTGACGGTTCGCCTATTATTCCCAAAAAACGTCCGGCCGTATGTTTTTTTATCATTCCAATTACTTTATCTTCCGGAATCTGTCTGAAAGAAGCTATTCTTTTTGCCTGATACAATGCTCCGGCTACGCTTATATGAGGGTCAAGTCCGCTTGCCGACGCCGTCGCCAAATCGACAGGCAGGTCTTTTTTATTGCCTGCGTCAAAATCCATGAATGCTTTTACTCTGGACAGAGTTCTTTGTTTTAAAAGAACGTTTGCCGGTCCCAGATTTGATCCCGAAGAACAGGACGGGTTATACGGGCTGCCAGCTGTCGCCGATAAACGCCCCCAAAAATATTCCGGCGCTTCAAAATTCTGCCCTATAAGTGAAGAACCGACCGCTTTCCCGTTTTTTATAATAATGCTGCCGCCTGCCTTTTCCGGAAAAAATATCCGGGCTGAAAAAGTAACAAGCAGAGGATATGCCGCGCCGGTTACAACCGTTAAAAATACAAACGAATAAAATGCCGATTTGATCTGTTTAATCACGATAGCGAAAACCTCTTTAAACTAATTTTAAAGCCGTCAAAAGCATATCTATAAGTTTTATCCCTATAAAAGGAATTATTATTCCGCCGACTCCGTATATCAAAATATTGTTTCTGAGAAGACGGCTCGCCGAAACAGTTTTATACGGAACGCCTCTCAAAGCGAAAGGAACAAGCGCTATAATAATAAGCGCGTTAAAAATAACGGCCGACAATATCGCGCTTTCAGGAGTCGAAAGTTTCATAACGTTAAGCCGGGCAAGAGGCGGATATGTTGTGACAAAAGCTGCCGGGATTATCGCAAAATATTTTGATATGTCGTTTGCTATGCTGAATGTCGTAAGAGATCCGCGAGTAATAAGAAGCTGTTTGCCTATTTTAACCACTTCAATCAGTTTTGTCGGATTTGAATCAAGGTCAATCATGTTGCCGGCTTCTTTTGCCGCCTGCGTTCCGGTATTCATTACTACGGCTACGTCCGCCTGCGCAAGAGCCGGAGCATCGTTTGTTCCGTCGCCGGTCATCGCGACAAGATGTCCGCCGGACTGTTTCTCTCTTATAAATCTTAACTTTGTTTCCGGAGTCGCTTCCGCAAGATAATCATCTACTCCGGCTTCGGCCGCTATTGCCGCGGCTGTCATCGGATTATCGCCTGTAATCATTACGGTTTTTATACCCATTCGCCGCAGTTCCGAAAATCTTTCTTTAATGCCGCCTTTTACAATATCCTTAAGATGAATGATCCCAACCGCTTTTTCATTTTCGCTTACGGCAAGAGGGGTTCCGCCGCTTCTTGCGATTTTCAAAGCCTCTTCTTTTAAAGACTGCGGAAATATTCCTTTCAGGCCGTTTACATATTTTTCAACCGCGTCGACTGCTCCTTTTCTTATTGCGGACCCGTTTCCCAGATCAACTCCGCTCATGCGCGTCTGCGCCGTAAAAGGAACAAATTTTGCGTTAAGTTCATTTATACGTCTTTCACGTATGTTATATTTTTCTTTTGCCAGAATAACTATGCTGCGTCCTTCCGGAGTTTCGTCTGACAGCGATGCAAACTGGGCGATATCGGCAAGATATTCTTCGCTGCAGCCTTCCGCCGGGATAAAGGCCACCGCCTGTCTGTTCCCAAAAGTTATTGTTCCGGTTTTATCAAGAAGCAGCGTATCAATATCTCCGCTCGCCTCAACCGCACGGCCTGAAACGGCTATAACGTTTGCCTGTATCATTCTGTCCATGCCGGCTATCCCTATTGCCGGAAGAAGACCTCCTATCGTAGTAGGAATCAGACAAACCAAAAGAGCCGCAAGAACCGTTATCGTTACCGGAGTTCCATGTCCCGATACAAATACTCCGTAAACGGAAAATGGAAGAAGAGTCGCCGTAACAAGAAGAAAAACTATCGAAAGACCTGACAATAAAATCCCGAGCGCTATTTCGTTTGGAGTTTTTTTGCGGGTTGCGCCTTCAACCATAGATATCATTTTATCAAGAAAAGTTTCGCCGGGATCAGCCGTTACTCTTACAATAATCCAGTCGGATAAAACCACGGTGCCGCCTGTAACCGCAGATCTGTCCCCTCCGCTCTCGCGGATTACGGGAGCGCTTTCGCCCGTAATTGCGCTTTCATTTACCGAAGCGGCTCCTTCTACTATTTCTCCGTCTGTAGGAATTATATCTCCAGCTTCAACCAAAACAAAATCGCCTTTTCTTAAAGAGGATGACGGAATTTCGGAATATCCGCCTGCATATTCCGGTTCTTTCATCTTTTTTGCCGGCGTGTCTTTTCTGTATTGTTTTAAACTTTCAGCCTGAGCCTTTCCCCGTCCTTCGGCGACCGCCTCCGAAAAATTGGCAAAAAAAACCGTAATCCATAACCATAAACTTATCATAAAAATGAATTTAGAATTTGTTTCGCCGTATCCGAAAACAGACAAAATAAAAAGAAAAACAGTAAAAACGCACGTTACAAAAACCACAAACATCACGGGATTTTTTATCTGTACCGCCGGATTAAATTTTTTAAAAGCGCAGGCTGCGGCGGTTTTTGCGATATCGGCGTTAAAAAAAGATATTTTTGTTTTATGTCCGTTCATAATTTTTTATCCGAAAATAATTAAATGTTCGGCTACAGGCCCGAGGGCAAGCGCCGGAAAAAACGTTAATGCTCCGACTATTAAAACAATTCCCGTCAAAAAACATATAAATAAAAACGTATGCGTCGGCAGAGTTCCGGAAGTTTCAGGAACAATTTTCTTTTTCACAAGGGAACCGGCCATTGCAAGCACGGCGGCAGCCAAAATATATCTTGAAAAAAACATCGTTGCGGCCAGCACGATATTAAAAAAACCGGTATTTGCGTTTAATCCCGCAAACGCGCTGCCGTTATTGTTTCCTGCGGACGAAAACGCATAAAGCATTTCGGAAAATCCGTGCGGACCGGGATTAAAAACAGACGCTTTTGCCGCCGGATATACTACTGCTACTGCTGCGGAAAGCAAGACCAACAGAGAAGGCACAAGAATAATTATAACCGCCATTTTCATTTCATAAGATTCTATTTTTTTACCCAAATATTCAGGAGTTCTTCCGACCATTAAACCGGCTATGAAAACCGCAAGAATGACAAATGCCGCCATGCCGTACAAACCCGAACCGACCCCTCCGAACACAACTTCACCCAGCTGCATAAGCCATAAAGGAATCAAACCGCCCAAAGGCATAAAGGAATCGTGCATCGCGTTGACAGATCCGTTTGACGCCGCAGTTGTAACAGTCGCCCATATGGCGGAATTAACGATTCCGAATCTTGTCTCTTTTCCTTCCATGTTGCCGCCTGACTGCAAAAGACCGTAAGACTGGTCTACGCCTGACGAAGCAAATAAAGGATTTCCGGATTGTTCAATATGCGTGCATATCAAAATACAAGGTATAAAAATTATAAGCATTGAAATAAAAATCGCGCGTCCCTGTCTTTTGTCTTTCGCCATATATCCGAAAGTATAACAGAGGGCAGCAGGTATAAGAAGAATTGAAAGCATTTCTATGAAATTTGAAAAAGGTGTCGGATTTTCAAACGGATGAGAGGAATTTACGTTAAAAAAACCGCCGCCGTTTGTGCCGAGCTGTTTTATCGCAATCTGCGATGCGACAGGCCCGACGGGCAGAATCTGCCGGGTTAACTGATTGCCGGATGCATCGTTAAAAGGAACCGCTAGATTTACGACTTGATAAGGCGAAAAAGTCTGAACGACTCCCTGTGAAACAAGAACAACAGCAAGGACAAATGACAAAGGAAGAAGAATATAAACTACGCAGCGGAATATATCTATCCAGAAGTTTCCTATCGTCTCAGCCTGATGCCTTACAAAACCGCGTATAAGCGCCGCCATCACAGCCATTCCTGTAGCGGCCGATAAGAAATTCTGAACCGTAAGCCCGAACATCTGCGTAAAATAACTCATCGTTATTTCTCCGGCGTAAGACTGCCAGTTTGTATTTGTGGCAAAACTTACGGCCGTATTAAACGCCAAATCTCTGGATACTGCAGGCAGATTCATAGGATTTAAAGGCAGAAAATTCTGCAGTCTCTGGATGAAATAAACTGCGATTATTCCAAATATATTGAAGACAACCATTGAAAAAACATACGTTTTCCAATTCATCTCTTTTGAAGAATCAACGGCACAGACGCGGCAGAAAAAACGTTCAAGCGGCATAAAGCGGCGCGTTACAAAAGATGAGCCTTCAAAAACTCCGGCCATATAAAGACCGAGCGGTTTTACAGCCGCCAAAAGAACAGCGATAAAAATAATAATTTGCGTAATATTATTCAAATTCATGAAAATATTTCCGGTTTAACAAGCGAAATAAACAAATATATGAGCAAAAATATGCATACGACCGCTCCGGCAACATATAAAAAAAACATAACGCCTCCGATATCCTTTGCAAAACTGCAAAAAAATCCGCGCCTGACCTGTATTTTCATTTTTTGGGAATATACGCCTATAGAACCGGGGGCAAGCCCGGCAAAGAAAAGAGGGATTAAACAATATTCATATCCCTACGGGGTTAGCTGTCGGGCTCAGGCTGAAACAACCTTAACTTATAAAAGTATTAGCCCCAAGATCATTCGATCACAAACGGGTCCCCCGCTTTCTTTCTTCAGTACAATATTCACCAAAAAAGAAATTCGGTTTCCAAATTTGATAGATGCTATACCTTTATTTCAAAAAAGTCAAGATGTCCGATTGTTATTACGGTAAGATTAAACGTTATTAAATTAAGAAAAAAATCTTCATTTCAAACGCCGTCGGCAACTATTGCGTTTGTTTTTGCAGACTGTTCTCTGAGAGGAGCGACAGCTCTGTATTCCGGCGAATGCCACCATGCGTTAAACTTTTCAATATTTTCAAATTCAATAATTATTAAACGCATAGGATTCCAGCCGCCCGCAATCGTTGTTGTATTTCCGCCGCGCACAATATATTTGCCGCCGAATTTTTCAACGATAGGCGGAACTTTAGAAACATACTGCATATATTTTTCTTTGTCAAAAACTTCTTTGATTTCAACTATAAAGTAAATCGGCATTTTATCCTCTTTTTATTTTTTAGCGCCGTAAACGGCAAAATTAAAATTTTTAAATATTATGTCGGGATTTTTAAAGCCCGCTTTTTTTAAAACCGAAAGTTCCCAATCTATAACGACAGGTCTGTCCTCTTTCTTATGGCGTAAAAGCATTTCTTTTACTTTATTTAAAGCAAGCCCGTTTTCACTCATAAAAGAAATCCATTTATCCGTATAAAATTTTTGAAGAGCTGTATCTTTTGTTATAAATATATCTATATTCAGAAAAATTCCGCCGGTTTTAAGAGCTTTATGCAGTTTTTTATAAAACTTTATTTTCTCTGTTCCTTCCACGTGATGCAAAACCATGGAAGATATTACTGCGTCATATCTTTTTGAATAATCAAATTTTCTTATATCTCCGCGCCAAAAAACCGTATCGGGATATTTTTCAAATTTTGTCTTAGCCATTTTTATCATATTTTCGGACATATCAAGACATGTAAGATGCGCATTAGGATAATATTCTTTTGCTTTTGAGCCGAGATTGTCCGTACCGCATCCCAAATCAATTATTTCCAATTTTGATTGTTTTTTAAAGGGCATAGCCTGTACAAGAATTTCAAGCATCTGCTTGTATAGAGGAACTATTTTATAGAATAATTCATCAAATACAGCCGCTTCTTTTTCAAAATGTTTTTTTATTTCTTTAAATCTGTTTTTCATGACGCATCTCCGTTTTAAACCAGATTAAATATAAGATATATTTTACAAAATATTTTTTCACGCGAATAATTAAAAGCGGCATAAAATCAAAAAATACAATAAAAAACGGCATACAAATTTAATTTAAATTTATATGCCGTTTACAGTTTTATACTATGCCGCGGCTATTGTGCAGCGGCCAAACCTGCTTTAAATCCCCCGATAACGGCAGAAAGTATGCTGCCAAGCGCTTTGTCATACATGGCAAAATCAAACGGACTATTCTTGTCGGCACGGACAGGGTCCTGCGACTCAATAGCTTTGTCCAATTTTAACAGCTGATGCCACTGCATATAAAAATCATAGCGCATTTTTTTGTGGCCTTTAAATCCCACCTCGGTACCTCTCAAATCCGCGCTCAATATGATGTCAAATGTTTCAAGAATAGGTTGGTCTTTTTTATTTTTGCCAATCTTAAACTTAACCTGCACAAACCCTTCGGCTCCGACTCCGTTTGTTATCTCTCCGAGATTACCGACCAGTTTTATGCGTTTAAGCGGACTCATCGGGAATATTCCCAAGCCTGTTGTTGAAACTGTCTGCGTCAGTTCAACGGTTGTAGGTTTATACATACCGGCCGTAACGCCGCGGCCTTCTTTTTCTTCTTCAAGATTAAAAGCGGAATATATCTCGTTAGCCTGCAGATCGGCCTTTGAAACAATCTCTATGCCGTTTTCTTCAAAAGCTTCTTTGACGGCCTCATACACCATATTTGAAGTAACCGTGTAATAATCTTTATCAAACTCAAGCGTATCTGTGTTTGTGCGTATCCAGCCGGTATAACGCTGGTCGTTAGCGCTGTTAGTAATTTCTTTGGATGTGACGTACTCGCCGTAACATTCCAAAATTACAAGTTTTTTGATTCCGAGTTTTTTAAGTTTTTTAGCATTAATATTCAGATTGTCTTTTGCGAAAACAGAAGGATCAACAGTTTCTGTAGAAGTAAATTTTACCGTACCGCCGGCAAACACGGGTTGAACAAGCAACAACAATGCAACAATACAACTTACTGCATTTTTCATGTTTTTCCTCCTTAATTGGTATGCATAAACTAGGAGTACAAGATTGATGTGGAAATTCTAACATTTCATTATGCGAAAGGCAATATCCCTATCATTATGCATAATTCTCAACGAAACATGGCATATTTATTGATGGATTACGGTCATACTTATAAAATTTATCTATTTTTCACGGGAAGGCAGAAATAAATCTTTCATACCAATTCCGGCACGAAAAGCAAAAACAAAGTATAAGATAACAAATGTCATATCAATTATTCCGGTAAACCAGAATGTTGAAGGAAAATCTTTGAAAAACAAAATATACCAGTAAAGCTGTATAACATAAAAAAGTCTGCCCAAAATCAGACATCCGACGTTAAACAGGTATCTGCGTATATTAAAAGCCGAGAAAAACTGAATATAAGCAAAACAGAAAAAGAACGAAGCAATAAATACGCAGTAAAAGGAATGAACCTGCGGATTATCGATAAGCCTGCCTGTTCCGATTAAAAAAAGATATATTATACCGGCGATTAAATCCCAAATACCGCTTATAAAAAATGTAACAGCCAAAGGTTTTAAATTATTTTTTCCCATACCGATAAAATTTCTCTCCGATATCTTTATAACAACGCAGTTTAATTATTTTAAACTAAAATCTTTAGACGAAAAATTGCTGTAAAATCTGCCGCTGCAAGCGGTAAATTTTAAAACGCAGTAATCCGGATCAGTTACGCCTTTTGGATAATACATGGTATCGCCTTCACGCCATATCATTCGTTTTATTTTTGCATCGGTCAAAACTTTCATCTCGCCTTTGAGCATAACCCCTTTGAAAAATCTCTTATCAAAAAAATATATGCATGCTTTCGGATCGGCGAGATATTGTTTTACGCGCATTGAAGACGTGTTAGTCGTAAAATAAAAAGTTTTCAGCCCGCTCCGTTTTCTCGGAGGGAGCATAGCTTTTGAATTAGGATAACCTTCTTCGTCTACCGAAGAAATTAATGAAATGCCCGCATTGTCAATTATTGATTCCAGCGTCTTTTTAAAACCTATCATCTGTCTCCCCCGAATATTTTGGCCTATGACTAACTATAGCAAAAACTCTAAATTTTTAGAATATTTGTTGAATAAAATTATAAACATTGCGGATTTTATTTTTCAAGTCTTTTTTTGAGTTCATCTATGACGGCTTTTTGCCAGTATTTCATGGCAAACCAGCCGATCAGCGGTTTTGCAACTATACGGAGCCAGCGTTTATGAATGGTAACTTGATAAATGTAATCTATCTCGGTACCTTCAGGAAGTTCACAGAGCAGCAATTCTTCGTGGCCTGAAGTTCCGAATTTAGGACTTTCATTATCCGAAATAAACCCTCTGCCGGCAAGGATTTGAGTTTTCATTTTTACGGGAAAATTCCGCCCGAACGATTTGACTGTCGCGGTCAATTCAAAATTATTTTCAACACGTCCCGTGATTTGTATAGATTGAGCAACTTTAGGGAAATACTCCGGCCACTTCTCAAAATCAGTCATTATGCTAAACACCTCACTGAGAGGAGCCTTAATAACCCACTTAGCATGAAGAATAATTTTATCTTTCATATAAAAACTATACCAAAAAATTCCACCATCCACAACTCTGAATCACAAAAAGAAAACAGCAAACCCAGTTAACAATGGTATTTATCAGCAAAATTAATGTTTTATTTACAATTCTTCAATATAATCAATGTCATCGCCCGAATCTTCTTTAATTAAAGTTATTGCCAGTTCCAAGGAATCGGTTTTCCCAATCTGTTCATTATCATCAAACAACAGACTAACCGTCGTTTTGTACACATAAAACACATCAGAAGATTCGCTTATATAATATAGATTGTCATTCCCGCCTTCCACTACCACTTTCCATTTTCTGCTCATTTTTTTACCTCCGATTTTTTATTTTACTGTTTTCATTCTCAAAATTCATTATATAGAAAAATTATTATGAATTTTTGATATCAAAATCAAAACAACCAGAAAAATCAGTAGAGTATAATTTGTATTTAGTTTTTGCGTACAAATCAAGGCAGCAGTGTTAAAAAAAATTGAATTTTTATATTTAGACAAGGCGATAAAATGCGGGAGTATACTGTAAAGGTTGGAGTCCGAGGTCCGAACATTTTACCAACATAGTAAAATTTTACGAAGTATTTTAAGATGATTTTTGATTATTTTTGGACAAGGTATATCAAGCAAATCCGAGCGGTAGCGAGCCCAAAGAATAAAAAAAACTCAAAAACCACTTTTTGCTAAGTTTTTTGAGATGATTTTGGATTTAGACAAGGCGCGAAGTGGTGAGAGTGTACTGTGAACAGGCGGAGCCGGAAGTACCCGAACCACTGAGCAACGAAGTATCAATCCAAAAGAACTCAAAAAAACGGAGAGAGAGGGATTCGAACCCTCGGTACAGGTTTTCACCTGTACACCGGTTTAGCAAACCGGCGCACTAGACCAGCTATGCGACCTCTCCATCCTATTATTGACGTTGAAATTATACAACAATTTAAAAATTTGCACAACCGCAAAAAAGACATTTACAGTATAATCTAAATTTGATACCATCTCGCAAAGGTCCATACATGTAATAAAATAAAGGGAGTATGTTAATAAAATGAATATAATAAACAAAAAAGGTTTTACACTGGTAGAGCTTGCGATTGCAATTGTTATTTTCGGCATACTGTCTTTTATAGCAATGAGTTCTTATTCCACATTCGTAAAAGAAGCAAAAACAAGCGAAGGCATTTTATTGGCGTCAAGCATTGCAAAAGTAGAAACGATGTATGAAAGAGAAAACGGCGCCTATAAGCAAATTTCAAACGCTTCTTACAGCGATATCCCGGAAATAGACGCGAGATACAACAAATATTTTAAAATCTTTTCGGTAAATGTTCCCGGCTCCGTCACTGATGCGATATTTACGGTTACGACAAGGTCCGAAACGAATATTTCAACCGGAGAAATCGAAGTTATTATGCACGTTTTTGCAAATAAATCAAACAAAATGACCGTAACTTACACGGATTTAACAGGCGAGAAAACAGTAGTTGAAGTAAAATAACCCGGCTTAAAATAATTTATAAATAAAACAAAAAAAAGAACTAATTTTAAATTAGTTCTTTTTTTGTTTTTGAATATTTTTATTATTTGTCGCCTTCTTCTCTGATCTGGACTCTTCTTATTTTCCCGCTTATCGTTTTCGGCAGTTCTTTTACAAACTCCACAATTCTCGGATATTTATAAGGAGCCGTAACTTTTTTAACGTGATTCTGTATTTCTTTTTTCAATTCCTCGCTTGCCACATATCCTTTTGCAAGAACTATCGTCGCTTTAACGATTTGGCCTCTGTCGGGATCGGGAACGGCGGTTATCGCGCATTCCAAAACCGAAGGATGTTCCATCAGAGCGCTTTCAACTTCAAAAGGCCCGATTCTGTAACCGGAACTTTTTATTATATCGTCCGCTCTTCCGACAAACCAGTAATGACCGTCTTCGTCTTTATAGGCGGTATCGCCCGTATAATACATTCCGTCATGCCATACTTTTTTTGTAAGAGCTTCGTCTCTGTAATAACCGCAGAATAATCCGACCGGTTTTTTATCGCCGATTCTTACGATAATCTGTCCCACTTCTCCGGCCTCGCATGAATTGCCGTTTTCGTCAACTATATCAACATCATAAAGAGGAGACGGTTTTCCCATTGACCCTATTTTAGGTTCCATCCACGGGAAATTACATAAAAGAGCTACCATTTCCGTCTGCCCGAACGCTTCCATTAATTTCAAACCTGTCAAATCTTTCCACTGGTTATAAACCTCGGGATTTAACGGCTCTCCTGCGATCGTACAGTATTTCAATTTGCTTAAATCGTATTTTTTTACGTTTTCTTTTATAAAATATCTGTAAATCGTCGGCGGCGCGCAAAAAGAAGTTACTCCGTATTTTGATATGACTTCCAAAAGCTCTTTCGGCGTAAATTTTTCATAATCATAAACAAAAACCGTGCATCCGCAAATCCATTGTCCGTACAATTTGCCCCATGCCGACTTGGCCCAGCCTGTATCGGCAACTGTAAGATGCAGTCCGTTTTCCTTGAGATTCTGCCATGTGGCGGTTATCATATGCCCCAGAGGATAAGTAAAATCATGCAAAACCATTTTAGGCATTCCGGTAGTTCCCGACGTAAAATATAATAAAAACTTATCGTCGTTTTTAGTAGCATCGGGGCCTTTTGGTCTGTCAAAAACATCTGATTGTTTTTCTATCTCTTTGTCAAAGTTATGCCAGCCCGCGACTTCTCCGTTTACCGCCACTTTAAATTTTAAAGTCGGTGATTTCGGCTGCGCTTTATCAACCGCGCACGGGACATTGTCCGTGGCTACAGACACTATCATTTTAATATCCGCGGCGTTATTTCTGTAAACGATGTCTTTTTCCGTAAGCAGATGTGTTGCCGGTATCGGAACGGCTCCTATCTTATGCAAAGCTATAATCGCAAACCAAAACTCAAATCTTCTCTTAAGCACAAGCATTACGGCGTCGCCCTTTTTTATGCCGAGCGACTTGAAAAAATTAGCCGTTTTATTGCTGTATTTTTTTATATCTTCAAAAGTAAATTCCCTGTGGTCTCCCTTCTCATCGCACCATACCATCGCTTTTTTGCCGGGCTCTTTTGCCGCGATTTCGTCAACGACGTCAAAACCGAAATTGAAATTTTCGGGTATTTCAACATTAAAATTGTTTTTGAAATCCTCATACGAACTGAATTGTCTGTTTATATATTTGTCTTTTAGCATTTTTTCCTCTTAATTATTAAAAATTACAGCCAGAAATTTCAGCTGTTTGTCGCCTAAAGCCGACATGGCGTGTTCGTATCCCGAATTAAAATACACCGAATCGCCCGGATTTAAAATAACTTCTTTGTCCTGAAAATAAAATTTCATCTGCCCTTCAAGAATATAATTGAATTCCTGCCCCGGATGAGAATATTTGTTAACGTTTTTTTCTTCTTTTGCGGGATCAACGGCGACAACAAATATTTCCGATTTTTTATTTATAAAATTAAACGCCAAATCCTGATATTTGTATTCCTTTCTTCTTTCTATTGAAAGGCCCTTGCCGTTTCTTACAACCGAAAATCTTTGAAGCCGCGGTTCTTCGCCCGTAAGAAGAGCCGTAAGCTCCACGTTGAATTTGCCGGCTATTTCATAAAGAAAACTCACGGGAATATCAACCGTCCCTGTTTCATATTGTTTATATTTTGCAACGTCTATTTTCAATTCTTTGGCAGCTTCCTCAACGGAAATTTCCGAAATTTCCCTGAGTTCTTTAATTCGCTGCGCAATTAATTTAATATTTTCAAGCATATATTCCTCCGTTAATATATAAATATGTTTTTTGCTTAATTTCTTATCTTTAAAATTTCAGTTCCCCCTTTTGCTCCTTTATTTCTCCGGTCAATTTATAAAAAGAACGGACTTAAAAAAACAACCTTTCAGATGTTTGCTGAAAGGTTGTTTGTATTTTGCGTTATTTTTCCCTTTTTCTCAGCAAATGCCGCCAAAAACATTACCGCTGCCCGCGATAATGCCGGTAACCACAAATTTTATGCCGATACTAAGGTTTTTAAACATTTATATTCCTTATTATTAGTTATCGGTATTCTAATATAAAGATTTTTAAAAGTCAAACTATTTAATTATTATTTTTTTATTTAACGGCGCAGGATGAACATTCAAAAAACCTTTATGTTTTAAAACAGCCGTTTCATTTTTTAAACTATCTTTTTCGCCGTGAACAAGATAGACGGTCGTTTTTTTATTATCATCGCCAAGCCATTTAACGGTTTCATTTACATCCGGATGATCGGAAAAAATATCAAAGCTTTGTACGAACGCGCCAACATTGATTATTCCGTATTTTGTCTTTATCTTCTTTGCTCCTTTTTTCAACTTCCCTGCCGGAGTCTGAGGTCCTGCATAACTTACAAGAAAAACCGTTACGTCTTTACGCGGCAGAAGTTTGCGCAGCAATGAAAACGACACTCCTTTGTCCATCATACCGCTTGCCGAAATAACAATAGAAGGTTTTTGATACTGTTTTGGTTTTGATGTTTTATATTCGTCCGGTTTTAATGTTTTATGATCATATATTGTCTGCGGGAACCATTTTTCAAATGAAGGATCTTTTATTTCATCATCATACAATTCGGTAAGTCCGTTTGACGACGGAGACAGACTGTATACCGGTATATTGGCGTCTATGACTCCGGCATCTTTTGCTTTTTTTATTTCATATAATATTTTTTGCGTTCTCTGAAGCGCCAAAGCAGGTATCCATACTATTTTTCCTTTCTTTAGTTCTTCGGCCAAAATATTTATAAAACTATAATATTCTTTAACAGATATATTCCTGCCCGTGCCTCCGTAGGTCGCTTCTAAAAAAATATAATCCGCTTTTGAAGCATTTTTTTTATCCGTAACGAGTTTTGAATATCCGCTTCCCAAATCTCCGGAAAAAAGAACCGTTTTTTGCAAACCGCCGTCTTTTATGTCAAAAAAAATACTTGCCGATCCCGGAATATGCCCCGCGTCAGACAGCGAAAAGCGCAGATCTTCCGATAAACCTATAATATCGCCGTATTTTATCTCAATAAACTGTTCCGCTGTTTTTTCAAGATATTCTTTCATGCATTTTTTACACAATCTGCATTTTATTTTATATGTTTTTTGCAATTCCTGCAGCGTTATGTTTTTATTTAAAGTTTCATGATTGGTTATATTTTTCAAGCAGTTGTCAAACCAGTGCAACATGACGGTTCCTCTCTGTTTCTGCTGGCAGTTTATTCTCTGATTCTTGGACCAAAAATAATTTTGGCCGATATCTTCAAAATTCCAGCCGTCTTCATAAAGTTCAAAAACAATTTTTTTTGTGGCGTTTGTACAGTAAATATTGCCTTTAAAACCTTTGCTTATTAAAAGCGGTATCAATCCGGCATGGTCGGCATGGGCATGCGTCAAAACAAGAGCGTCCGCGTTTATTAAGACAGGATTAATGTTTTTATTGTCAACCGGCAGACTGCCTTCTTCATAAAATGTTCCGCAGTCAACAATAACGGCATGCCTGTCGGTTTTGACAAGCGCGCATGAGCCCGAAACTCTCTGCGCTCCTCCGAAATATGTTACGGAAATTTCCGCATTAACGCACTGAAACAGCAAAAGTGAAAGAATAATAAACAAAATTTTCTTCATACTTATAAACCGTACCTGTTTTTATGGCCCCACCATGCAAAAATCAAAAATTTAAAAAATAATATAAACAAAAGAGATTTCTCTATGCCCCATACCGGAATAAGAAACGCTCCTCCCAATCCGCTTGCAAAACAACCGCCGAAAGAATCGGCCGAATATATTTTCATCTGATTACCGTGCTCTTTTATGATAGCATAAGCTTTTGATATCTGCAAAAACTGTAAACCCGTAAGAAATCCCGTACCGGCCAAAAAAATTAAAATATACGCCCAGTTTAATTTTTGAAACTGCACAAATATGAAAAACAATATAATCCACAGAAGATAAACAATTTCGCTTCTGAAAAAAGTTTTATTTAGAGGATTAATTTTATGCCCGTATTTGGCATAAAGCATGCCCGACAGAGAACCCAGCATAAAAACCGCGATCAGAAGACCGAACCATTTATATATATGACCGGCATAAATCTGAAAAGCCCAAAAACATATCATTTGAAGCCACATTGAACTTGCTCCGGCTGTAAAAGCCGTTATTTTATAAGTATGCCTGACCGAAAAAAACAAAAGCACCGGTATCAGCATAAATATATATGAATAATCAATTAAGATTTGAAAAAATTTCATTAAAAACGGCGAGAACGCCGACTGCCAGTACATAATTGAGTAAATCATCGCTTTTTGGTTTTTATCCGTATTTACCAATTTTTCGTTGCCGGACTTATATAATTGGAATTTCAGCCATTGCGTTTTCTGGGTATCCATTCTTTCGTCAACGTAATGCTTTGATAAAACAAAAGTTTCGTATTCTATGTCTTTTAATCTCTTCTTTAAATCAATTCTGTACGGTATTCTGTTTTTTGTGGCTACAAGTATATTTTGATTGCCCGGTATTATTTCAACCGATTTAAAAACATTATCCAGCGCATTATAAACAGAAGCGTTCAATCTGCTCATTAATTCGTCGCTGTAAACCATCGCTCCCGGCAGTTTAAGGGCTATAAAACCGTTTTCCGTTAAATTATTTTTTGCAATCTCAAAAAATTCATGCGTATAAAAACTGTTTACCGCCGTATTTATCGGGATATCAAGTCCTATAAGTATAACGTCGTATTTTTTTTGGCTGGTTTTAAGATATTTTCTTGCGTTTACATGATATACTTTTATTTTTTTATCATTAAAAATATAATCAAATTTCACGATTTTACTCTTGAGCATTTCAATGACGTCTTCGTCAAGATCAATATAATCTATGCCGTCCAGCCTGAATTTGGCGATTGACGGCAGATACTTGACTCCGCCGCACAGCAGAATGTTTTTTGGATTTTCATGATACAATATCGGCAGATGGGCAAAATCGTCGTCTTCATAAATAGTCGGACTGGGAATGGCAAAATTTAAAACGCCGTTTTTATAAAAAGAAAATTCTCCGTTTGCTTCCGTTAAAATATACTGCTGGTTATCGTAATAACTGACTTCCGCATTTTCCGAATTTTTATAGTTATTAAGTATTGTTGAATTTTCTATAAAAGCGGTGTAATTTGATATTACATAAACCATAAAGACAAGCAATAAAACAGTAACCAGTTTAAAAACCGCTTTTTTAAACAAGAAAAATAAAGCGATGAAAATAACCGAAATTATGATGCTGAGCAAAACGCTGGTTGACACCGATGAAAGAAAAAATGAAAAGATTATTCCGCCTGAGATAAATCCTATTAATTCGCATATATATGCGTTTCCGAACCAGCCGCGGTATTTTTTCAAAAGATTCTTATTTGAAAATCCGAAAATCAAACCGACTGTAAACGCAACCGGAGCTATTGAAAAAAAAGAAAACACGCCCGCTGATTTTAATGAAATGCCTCTGGTTATATCCGCATCTGTAAGCAGGTTTATGCTTCTTATAAAGATAAACGACAAAACCAGCAAAACCGTAAGAATAAAAAATAATGTTATGAGTTTTTTGTTTTGATTGCTTTTTTTTGTTTTTATATATATAAAACTATAACTGGCCGCCCCGGTTGCAAACAGCCAGTTGGCAAGAACGGTCGCTATGGAAAATTCGTTGCCGTGAAAAACCGGAACAAATTCTCTTATAAAAAAAATTTGCAGAAGTATGGTTATAATACCGCACAAAATAAAATATAAAACTGACATTTTTTAACCGATTTTAATTTTACAGAACCTGTATTTGTATAATATAACTAATTATGATTGAATTTGTCTAATAAAATAATTAAAATATCAAATAAGACGCTTTTAACTGCGTCAGCGTCATATATGATTTTATTGACAAATAAGCTGTAAAAATATAAAATTCTTTATAAATTTTTTATTGAAAAATCAAACAAAAATGAAATACGTATTACAATTATCAGTTTTATTTTTTTCTGTAATAATCCACGAAGTTGCGCACGGTTATATCGCTTATAAAAGAGGCGACTCAACCGCAAAACAGCTCGGCAGGCTTACGTTAAACCCTGTTTCCCATATTGATATTTTCGGAAGCATTCTTTTGCCTCTTGTACTTTTAATCGCAAATGCTCCCGTTTTCGGCTGGGCAAAACCGGTGCCTGTTAATCCTGCCAGATTATATAAGCCTAAAACAGATATGCTTTGGGTATCGCTTGCAGGATGCGCGGCAAATTTTTTGCTTGCAATCGCGGCGGCTTTGGGAATGCTTCTTATAAGAAATTTTGCGACGTCGGATATGTCGGTTTTGATTCCCGCATATCAAATACTGCAAACAATACTGATTATAAACATCGTTTTGCCGGTATTGAATTTAATTCCGATACCGCCTTTGGACGGCTCAAGAATCGTTTACTATCTGCTGCCTACGGAACTTGCGGTAAAATACGACAGTATCAGCCCTTACGGATTTTTTATTATATTTGCGCTTTTATTTACCGGCATATTATGGAAAATAATAAGTCCGGTAATTTATTTTTTGATAGCGTTATTAGGCGGTGGAATTTAAAATGACAAAAAAAAGAGTTTTATCAGGCATGAGACCGACAGGCAGACTTCACTTGGGGCACTATTTCGGCGCTCTCAAAAACTGGATCACGATACAGGAACAGTACGATTGTTTTTATATGGTCGCCGACTGGCATGCTCTTACAAGCGATTATGCCGATACTTCCGCTCTTAAAGACAATTCTTTTGATATGGTCGCCGACTGGCTTACGGTAGGAATTGATCCTGCAAAAAGCGTAATTTTCAAACAGTCAGACGTTCCCGAACATGCCGAACTTTTTCTTATTTTATCAATGATTACTCCTTTGGGCTGGCTTTTCAGATGCCCGACATATAAAGAGCAGATAGCGGAAGTAAAATCAAAAGATCTTCATAATTTCGGTTTTTTGGGGTATCCCGTTTTACAGGCGGCCGATATTTTGATTTATAAAGCGCAGGCCGTTCCCGTAGGCGAAGACCAGCTGGCGCATCTTGAACTTACAAGAGAAATAGCAAGACGTTTCAATAATTTTTACGGCAATGTTTTACTTGAACCGCAGGCTCTTCTTACAAAAACGGCAAGAGTGCCCGGTCTTGATAAAAGAAAAATGTCAAAATCTTACGGCAACTCAATTTTAATAGCCGAAACAAACGACGACGTCGCAAAAAAAGTTAAAACGATGTACACGGACCCTTTGAGAATAAAAGCGACCGACGCAGGTCATCCGGACGGATGCGTAGTATTTGCGTTTCATGAAATTTTTAATAAAGACTGCGCAAAAAGAAAAGAACAGTGCATGCAGGGAACAATCGGATGCGTGGCATGCAAAAAAGAATTGACCGAACTTATCTGCTCTTTTACGGGGCCTATGATGAAAAAAAGAGAAGAAATTATAAACGATAAAAAACTTATTGAGAATACTTTGAAAGAAGGCGCTCAAAAGGCGAGAGAAATGGCATCCGCCACCTTAAAAGAAATTAAAAAGGCTATTAAAATATGATAAACGCTGCGGCTTACGACGTCCATCTTGATACTTTTGAAGGTCCTCTTGACCTTCTATTGCATCTTGTAAGAAAAAGCGACCTTGAAATAAAAGAAATTCAGGTATCTGAAATTACGTCTGAATATTTATCTTATTTGGGAGTTATGACAAATCTTAATCTTGACGTAGCGGGCGATTTTTTGGTTATGGCTTCAACTCTTATGCAGATTAAAGCAAAACTTCTGCATCCGGACAATCAGGAAGACGCGGCCGACGCCGATATTGAACTTGATAAAATTAAAGCTAAACTTTTGGAATACCAAAAATATAAAGAAGTTTCTAAAATTCTGGCAAATAAAGAATTAAGATATTCGCAGACTTATTACAGACCGCAGCCTTTAATAGAATCGGACGATTTTGTTTTAAGCGCCACAATATACGACCTTATCGCAAGTTTTCAGGAAGCGTTAAAAACTCTGCCTGAAGAAGTAAGAGAAATAATGTACAAGGAAATCCCGATTGAAACAAAAATCAGGGAAATCCTTGACGTTCTTGAAGGAAGACAATACGTTTCTTTTACCGAAATTTTAAAACTGCAACCGACAAGACAGTCAATGATAGTTTCGTTTATGGCCGTTTTGGAACTGATGAAAAACAAACAGATTCTTGCAAAACAGTCCGATTTGTTTGACGAAATAAGAATTTACAGAGTTTATTTTGACGAAACCGCCGAAACGGAAGAAAATCCGCTCGGACTTGATATAAACGAACCGAAAAAAGAAGAAATTACCGAAGATTTAAAATTAACGCCGGAAGAAAAATTTACACAAGAGGACTCCGATGGAAATCAAGGAAATTAAAAAAATCATAGAAGCTTTGTTATTCGTTTCAGACAGACCTCTTACGACAAGAGAAATTAAAAATATTATTAAAGACAGCCTCTCTGAAAACGACAATATTGAAAATATTCTGGCAGAAATGCAGAAAGAATATTCCGATTTTCTTGACAGAGCTTTTGAATTAAAATTTGTGGCTGACGGCTGGACGTTTGCGACAAGACCGGAATATTCGCCGTGGATAAAAATACTTCTTAAAGATAAAACAACTCTTAAATTGTCGCCCTCGGCAATGGAAGTTTTGGCAATAATCGCCTATAAACAGCCTATAACAAGAGCCGAAATAGACAGCATACGAGGCGTTGATTCGGGCGGAGTAATGGATACGCTTCTTGACAGAAAACTTATCAAAATTGTCGGCAAAAAAGAAACGCTCGGAAGACCGATGCTGTACGGAACGACGCAGGATTTTTTAAGGCATTTCGGACTCAGTCATTTAAGCGAGCTGCCGGTTATAGAAAATGCAAACGAAACAATAAAACCTCCCGAAGAAAAAGGGCAGGAACTGCCTTTTGAAGGCGATTTGCCTCAGGAAGCATCATCGGAAATTACAGAAGAAACGCCCGTAATTGAAGAAATTGAAAATGAAACCGAAGTTATAGCAGAACCCGAACCGTCAGATCCTGAAAATCAAAATATGTAATAACTAAATTAAAATATAAAAAACACAAGTGATTTAATGTCACTTGTGTTTTTTATTTTGAGGTTATTTTTTTGATATCTTTTATAAGGGTTAATACATGGGCTTGTTTTTCGTCAGGTAACTCTGAAATGGCATATTCCAGTTGCTTTGAAAATTTAGGTTTATAAATAGCTTGTTTGGATGATTCTTTTATCAAAGAATCACAAGGCACACCGAGAGCGCCGGCTATTTTTATAAAAGTGTCCAAACTTGGTTTTGTGGCACATCTTTCAATACTGCTTAAAAATTTAGTTCCTATGCGGGCTTGAGAAGCAAGTTCTTCCTGCGTTAATGACAATTTTTTTCTTTCGTCTCTTATTCTTTTGCCTATAATTTCATAAATATTCTTTGACATAATTATAAAACCTCTTATTACATATACAAATTACAATAGAATTCTTACATTTTTCAACAATTCTTAACACTATTTAAAAGTTTATATTTAATTCTATCTATAAGTTGACTACAAACACTACAATTTAATATAATCGGTTGCAATATATCGCCTTTATTTTGTCATTTTGGAGGAAAAATGCCTCTTACTAAATGCAAAGATTGCAGAAAAAAAATATCAGGTAAATCAAAAGAATGCCAAAAATGCTGGGAAACAAGCATGGAAACAATAAAAAATACCATCCCTGAAAAAACAAATATAAATTTAAGATATTTGGGAGCCTTAATAGGGCTAATCGTCGGATATTTTTTATGTCCGGTGATTCCGTCTTTAGGGAAAATTCCTTTTTGGCATATTATAACAGCCGGTATTTTCTTTAATGAGTTAAATTTCTTTCTACGCCCTTATGCAATACAATCCTTTATGGTTTTATGCAGCTGTGGAATTATCGGATTTATATTAGGGAAAGTTATTGAAAACCAATTTAACAGCTATAAATGAACATAAAAACAATAATTAGCAATAAGCTTCAATAAAATGCATAAGTGAAATAAAAAACTCAAGAGCAGAATTTTGTATCTTTGAAGGCTTTAAGACTTGGCAACGAAATAAAAAATTCAAAGGGTGCGGTGTACGAAAGTGTACACGGTACATAAGCCCTTTGAATTTTTTATTGTAGTCCGAATATTAAAGCCGCTATATCTATTTTTTATCTGCAACGTCTTTCGTAACAAGCTCTATAAAAGCGTCAACGCTCATCATCCCTAGATTCTGATTGCCCCTCGCTCTTACGGCAACAGATCCGGCCTGCATTTCCTTATCGCCTATTGCCAAAATATAAGGAATTTTCTGCATTGCGTTTTCTCTGACTTTATGGCCTATCTTTTCGTTTCTTGAATCAAAAATTACTCTTATATCGGCCTTTTTCAATTTTGCGATAACTTCATTGCAGAAAGGTTCGTGTTCCGCGGCTATATTTAATACTGCCGCCTGAACGGGCGAGAGCCATACAGGCAAAGCGCCTGCATAATGTTCAAGAAGAACTCCGATGAATCTTTCAAGAGAACCCATCAAAGCTCTGTGAATCATGTAAGGTCTTGTTTTTTTGCCTTCTTTATCTATGTAATAAATATCAAATCTTTCCGGAAGATTGAAATCAAACTGTATCGTTGAACACTGCCACAGTCTTCCGATTGCGTCTTTTATTTTTATGTCTATTTTCGGGCCGTAAAAAGCTCCGCCGCCCTCGTCAACTTCATATTCGTAGCCTGTTTTTTTCAAAGCGTTTTCAAGAGAAGCCTGCGCCTTGTCCCAGTTTGCTATTTCGCCGACGTATTTTTTCTCCGGTCTTGTCGCAAGATAAATCTTATAATCCTGAAATCCGAACATTTTCAAACAGTTTATCGCCATTTCAAAACATGTGATAACTTCCTGTTCAAGAAGTTCCGGCTGGACTATGATATGTCCGTCGTCCTGAGTAAAACCTCTTACTCTCAAAAGTCCGTGCAAAACGCCTGATTTTTCAAATCTGTAAACCGTTCCGAGTTCCGCGTATTTTATGGGAAGCTCTCTGTAAGAATGCAGTTTTGTTTTATAAATCATCAGATGCATAGGACAGTTCATCGGTTTTACGCGGTAAGGCTTTCCTTCTATTTCCATCGGAGCATACATATTTTCGGAATAAGTCTGAAGATGTCCGCTTATCGCAAAAAGCTCTTCGCTGGCTATATGAGGAGTCATTAAAAGTTCATAATTATTTTCAACGTGGAATTTTTTCCAGTTTGATTCTATAACGTCTCTTAAAACCGCGCCTTTGGGATGCCACAAAATAAGACCGCCTCCGACAGCGTCGTTCACGCTGAAAAGGTCAAGCTCTCGTCCGAGTTTTCTGTGGTCTCTCTTTTGGGCTTCTTCTATTTTTTTTAAGTAGTCGTCAAGATCCTGTTTTGTAAAAAACGCCGTTCCGTATATTCTCTGAAGCTGCTCTCTGTTTGAATCGCCTCTCCAGTAAGCGCCCGCTACGGACAATAATTTAAAATGTTTTATTTCGCCCGTTGATTTGACGTGAGGGCCTTTGCATAAATCGGTAAAATCGCCTGATTTGTAAAAAGAAACCGAGTCTCCTTCAACAGCTTCGGCAAGTTCTTTTTTATACTTTTCGCCTTTTTCTTCAAAAAGTTTTACGGCTTCCCGTTTTGAAACGGCAGTGCATTCAAAAGGAGAATTTTTATCTGAAATTTCTTTCATCTTCTCTTCAATTTTTGCAAGATCTTCAACGGTAAAAGGCTCTTTTCTGTCAAAATCGTAATAAAAGCCTTCTTCAATGGCAGGGCCTATCGCCACTTTTGTGCCGGGAAATAATTCCAAAACGGCGGCAGCCATAACGTGCGATGCGGAATGTCTTAATGTTTCTAAATTTTTTTCTTTTTCCATATTGCTACTTCCTTTCTTAGAAGCTTTAATATTCTTTGTTTTTGCCAAGCCGCTAAGCTTCCAAGCTGCTAAACTTCTAATTAAGCGAATTTCTTTTTTAATCCGTCAAGCTGTTCTTTAAGCTCTTTCGGAATTCTGTCTCCGAATTTCGAATAAAATTCTTCAATCATCGGAATTTCTTTTTGCCATTCTTCTTTTGAAACGCTCAAAAGCTTTTCAACAGTCTCTTTTGCAATTTCAAGACCTGACAAATCTAATTCTTCTATTTTAGGGAAAAGTCCGAGTTCTTTCTTTTCTCCTTTAACTTTGCCTTCAATTCTGTCTATCATCCATTTTAATACTCTTGAATTATCTCTGAAACCCGGCCACATAAACTTGCCGTCTTCATCTTTTCTGAACCAGTTGACCATAAATACTTTAGGCAGTTTTTTCGCTCTGTTTTTAAAAGTCAGCCAATGCTTAAAATAATCGCCCATATTGTATCCGCAGAAAGGAAGCATAGCCATAGGATCTCTTCTTACAACGCCGGCCGCGCCTGACTGGGCTGCCGTCGTCTCTGAACCTATGATTGAAGCTGTAAATACTCCGTGGTCCCAGTTTTCGCATTCGTAAACCAGCGGGATAGTACTTTTCCTTCTTCCTCCGAATATGATTCCCGATATAGGAACTCCGAGCGGATTTTCATATTCCGGCGACATCGTCGGACAGCATTTTGCCGAAACGGTAAATCTTGAATTTGGATGAGCTGCCGGTTTTCCTGAAGTTTCATCATACTTTGCTCCATGCCAGTCTGTCAGATTTTCAGGTTTTTCATCTGTCAACCCTTCCCACCACGGAGAATTATTATCGTTATCTACGGCAGTATTTGTATAAAGCGTAGGGAAAAATTTATCGCTTTTTAAAGTTTCAACCATAACCGGATTTGTTTTCATTCCTGTTCCCGGCGCTACTCCGAAAAATCCGGCTTCGGGATTAATCGCGTAAAGCTGTCCGTCAGGCCCCACGTTAATCCATGCTATATCATCGCCCAGCGTCCAGACTTTATATCCTTTAAGAACAGGATCTAAAAGAGCAAGATTTGTTTTTCCGCATGCGGACGGGAAAGCTCCCAAGAAATAAGTTGTTTTACCGTTAGGAGCTTCGACTCCTATGATTATCATATGTTCGGCAAGCCATCCTTCCTGATAGCCGAGATATGAAGCGGTTCTGAGCGAATAACATTTCTTGCCCAAAAGCGCGTTTCCGCCGTAGCCTGAACCGAAACTCATTACAGAATTTTCATGAGGAAAATGCATTATAAATCTTCTTTCGGGATTAACTTCGCCTATTGAGTGGTATCCTTTAAAGAAATCATCGGAACTTCCGATTCTTTCAACGGCAACGTCTCCGACTCTGGTCATTATCCTCATACTTAGCGCTACATACAGCGAATCGGTAACCTGAGCGCAATTTTTTGCATAATTAGATTTCGGATTTCCCATAACGAAAGGAATTACGTACATCGTTCTTCCTTTCATACAGCCTTTAAATAATCCGTTCATCTTTTCTTTTGCCTGAGCAGGATCCATCCAAATATTATTTGAACCGGCATCGTCTTTATCCGGCGTGCAAACATAGGTAAGATGTTCCGTTCGCGCAACATCGTTCGGATTTGATCTGTGCCAGTAGGAATTAGGGAATTCCTTGTCGTTAAGCTTAGTCAGAATAGGCGTTCCGTTTACCTTTTCGGATTCTGCCATTTTAGCCAGTTCTTTTGCTTCTTTGTCGGAACCGTTCATCCAGTAAACTTTGTCCGGCGTCATCAAATCTGTTAAATCTTTTACCCACTTTTGCAACGGTGTCGTCATTTTTTTCTTACCTCTTGATTAAAAATTGAAGCTCTGTTTAACACCGTTAAGCAGAGCTTCAATTCTTAACGGCATGCTGTCACGCCCAAACTTTTTTCTTTATCGTCGTATCTATAATTTTTGTAGGATATATGTCTTCCGTTAATTCTTCAGGGTTGAACCATAATTTAATTTCTCTTTCGGCTTCCGAAGTATCCGACGAACAATGGACTACGTTTTCGTATACGCCTTTTGTCGTAATTCTTCCGTAAGCTCCTCTTATTGAAACCGGATCGGCTTCCTCGGGATTTGTGGCTCCCGCGATTCTTCTCATTCTTGCTATGGCGTCTTCTCCCTGATAAACAAACGCGAATACTCTGTCATACGGAGCGCCGTACATTTTACCCTGTATGTAATCTATAAGTTCGTTAAAAAAAGGCTTGTCGCTCAGCTGCTTGTAATGTTCGGCCGCAAGCTCTCTGCTAACTTTAACCGCTTTTGCGCCTATAATCGTAAGTTTCGCTTCCGACAGTTTAGTCAGAATATTGCCCGTCAAAGATTTTTTTACTCCGTCCGGCTTAATCAAAATTAACAGTCTTTCTACAGCCATTTTATGCCCCCGTAAAATAATTAATATAATTGCGTGGTATTATATAAAAAATTATCTGCCATTACAACGATATTTTATTTAAATATTTTTAAACGCTTTTACCAAAATCCTTTTATTTATTTTCGGCGTAAACATGCTTACCGCGGGAACAATAAAAAAAGGAATTATCATAGCCATGCTGGCCGAAAAAGGAGACTTGGCCGGCCCCATGGCATAAAACAAAACGATCGCCGACGTTATTCCCGAAATCATTCCGATTTTCGCGCCCCACAACGTTGTTCTTTTCCAATACAAACCGTAAATATAAGGAGCCAAAAAAGCCCCCGCAATGACGCCCCATGACAGCGACATTAACGTCACTATAAACGAAAACTCGTATCTTGCTATAAAATAAGAAATAACAATAAATACGCCGCTTAAAAATCTCATCATAACTACCGAATCTTTGCCGGAAATATTCGGATTAATATTACCTTTATATAAATCTATTGATACGCTTGAAGCCGACACCAAAATCAAAGAGGAAATTGTAGACATTGAAGCCGATAAAATCAAAAGAAGAATGAACGCCACAAGAACTTCCGGCAGATACGTTACCAAAAGCTGGGGAATCATCTGGTCAAACTGCGGTTTGCCGGTTGCGCTCATAATAGGCGCGTCAAAAAAAACATGCGTCAGCGCTCCGGTATAATAAGCGCATGTCGTAATTACAGCCGCAAAAAAGAAAGTAGTCCATGCGGCTATTTTAATGATTTTTTCATTTTTTACGGCATAAAATTTTTGAATCATCTGAGGCATGCCCCATACTCCGAAAGAAGTCATAAATATCAAAGACGCCAAAAGCATATAATCGGGCTTTGCCGCAGAATAAACATGTTTGTAATAATTAAGTGAAACCGTTTGAAACGCCTGTTCCAATCCTCCGGCTTTTGCAGTGAGAATAACCGTCATTGCAATCGCTCCCACAAGCATTATAAACCCCTGAATAAAATCCGTTACGGTAACGGCAAAATAACCGCCCAGTATAAGATATATTCCGGTTATGGTCATTATAATTAAAAGCGCCGAATCAAACGAAATATTGAAACTAACTTCAAATAAATATCCCAGTCCTTTAAAAACAGACGCCGAATACGGAAGTAAAAACATAAATATCAAAACTGCGGCTATTATTTTTATATATTTGCCGTCATATCTTGTCTGCAAAAATTCGGGCATCGTCATTGCGTTTAAATTCTGCGACATTACCCGCGTTCTTCTTCCTAAAAACATCCAGGCCAAAAACGAACCTATAAGGGCGTTTCCCAAAGCTATCCATAAAACGTTAAAACCGTATTTCCATCCGAACTGGCCGGCAAATCCTATAAATATTACGGCTGAAAAATAAGTCGTACCGTAAGCAAACGCGGAAACAAACGGACCTATATTTCTGCCTCCCAGAAAAAAATCATTGAGCGTAGCCGTTTTTTTCATACCCCAAAAACCGACCACAATCATCATCATGACAAAAATGCTTACCATTATAATCGCAATCATCATTCCTCCGAAAAAAATCAGCTTAATCGTTTATTAATTATACAGTTGGTCTTCCGTTAAAATTTTACATCCTATTTCGGAAAGAACCTTTTCCGCGTCAGGCTGGTTTTCAATTTCAAGTATTATTGCGGCTGTTTTCGCGTTGCTGAGCAGAAAACCGTAACAGTCTTCAATATTTATGCCTTTTTTGGCCAATTGGTTCAGCAGTTTGTTAAAACTGCCGGGCTGGTTGTCTACTACGACGGCGATAATATGTCTTTTTGTAACCGTCAGCTGGCTTTGTTTTAAAACTTCAAAAGCTTTATCCGGATCGTTTACAAGCAGTTTCATAACTCCGAAATCTCCGGAACTTGCCAGAGACATTGCCCTTAAATTGATATTGTTATCCGCCAAAATTTTCGTAATTTTCTCAAGTTTTCCGGGACTGTTTACTAAAAAAACCGACAAATGGTACAGCATATTTACACCTCCGGTACTTTATTGCCTGCAAAAACCAGATTTTATTTTTTTCTTAAATCAAAAACTCTTTTTGCTTTTCCTTCTTCAACCGGCAGAGATCCGGCGTCTACAAATTTTATTAAAGGGCTGACTCCTATTTCCTGTTTTAATTCATTTTCCAGCTTATGCTGCAGTTTTTCCAAATCCTGAAGGGTTCCTCCGAAATTTTCATTGTTAATTTCAAGTTTAATGCACAGTTTATCCATATAATTTTGTTCAAAAATTTCAATAATATAATTTTTGCCCGCTTCGGGTATCGCCATAATCGTTTTTTCTATCTGTATCGGGAATATATTGACTCCGTTTATTATCATCATATCGTCGGTTCTTCCGGTAATTCTCGCTATTTTTCTGTGATTTCTTCCGCAGGAACATTTTTCGCTTATTATTCTGGTCAAATCTCTCGTTCTGTATCTGATAAGAGGCATCGCCTGTCTCTGTAAAGTCGTAAAAACAAGTTCTCCTTCCTGCCCGTCAGGCAAAACTTTAAGCGTTTTCGGATCAACGATTTCCGGATAAACAAAATCTTCCCAGACGTGAAGACCGTTCTGGCATGGACATTCAAAAGCCACTCCCGGTCCGCATATCTCGGATAATCCGTAGGAATTGAAAGCTTTTATTCCGTAAAGTTCTTCTATTTTTTTTCTCATCTCTTCGCTGTGCGGTTCGGCTCCTATAAAAGCTATTTTTAAATTCAAATCTTTTTTTACGTTTATATTCATTTCCTCTATAGTCTGATATAATCTCAAAGCGTAGCTCGGCAGTATGTGCATAACCGAAGTTCTGAAATTCTGCATAAACCAAACCTGTCTTTTGCTGTTGCCGGGGCCGACGGGTATAGTAAGCATTCCCAGTTTTTCCGCGCCGTAATGGAATCCTATTCCGCCGGTAAAAAGCCCGTATCCCATAGTGTTTTGAAAAACATCGGTATTTCTTGCGCCTGCCGTATACATGCATCTTGCGGATAAATTAGCCCAGTTTGAAATATCTTCCGCCGTATGAAAAACAACCGTGGGATTTCCTGTAGTTCCGGATGAAGAATGAAGCCTTACCGCATTTTTTAAATCCGTCGCGAGAAATCCGTACGGGAAAGCGTTTCTTAAATCTTCTTTTGTGGTAAAAGGCAGGTTTTTAATGCCTTCAAGATTATCAATTTTATCTATGCCGGCTAGCTGTTTTTTGTAAAATTGCGAATTTTTTGCGGTTTTGATTGATTTGTTGATATGTTCCAACTGAAATTTCCGGAGCGCGTCTGTGTCCATCAATTCAATTTCTTTTTGCCAAAACATAAGCCAACCTTTTATATTGTTTTTTATTTATATACAATGGGTATTATAGCAAATTTTTTTATTGCGGATTGTAAAAAAATGATTACAAAACAAATATCGGGCAATTATGTAATATTTTTGATAATTGCCTTTTTATATGCCGTTGGAAATTTTGTCTGGTGGAAGTTAAATACACCCGTTATAGTTATCTGTCCCGCTTCGGCCGGCCACCTTGCCGATATTGCAGGCGGTTCTTTTCTTTATTTTAACGCTCCTCTTTTTACTTGGATTGTAAAATTTTGCATATATTTATTCGGCAAAACATATTTTGATTTAATAATTATTTCCGTAAATTATGTTTTTTTTGTAGCGGCTCTTTATTTTATAAATAAACTGGCCGTTTTTTTTGAAAATAAAGAAACGGCATGTTATGCGATGATTATATTTTCAATCATTCCGGCCGTATACGGAATGTCGCGCCAATACGGGCATCAGGACTTTCACTTAATCGCTTTTATCGTTTTCAATATTTACGCTCTTTTAAAAACAAATTATTTTGAAAACAAAAAATGGGCTTTGTTATACGGCATATCAACGGGCCTCGGTTTAATGATTAAAGATTCTTTTTTTATATATTTTCTTGCGCCGTTTTTATATGTAATTATAACTGCGGTCAAAAACCGTTTGACTTTCGGTCAGAAAGAAAATATTTTTTTGTCGGCTGCCGTATCATTTTTAATATTCTGCCCGCATTACTTAAGACCTGAAATAATGAAAAAGGGGATAACCGACCCTTTCATTGAAACAGTCAATGTTTTTTCTTTTGAAAATCTCAGAGTAACGACCTTGGGCATGTACGAAAGTTTTCTTTCGCCTTCGGTTTTTATTTTGTTTGCGGCGTCTTTTGTCTTTTTTATTTTTAAGTATAAAAAAATGCCCGATAAAATTATTCTGCTTTTATGGATTTTGGCGCCCTGGACCGCCGTAACTTTTATGCCTCATCACAAGCTGCTTGAATATCTTGCCGGAATACTTCCGGCGCAGGCTCTTATAATCGCGCTGTCTTTATATTTGATTAAAAAAAAATTAATAAGAATATTGATTGTTGCGGCAGTATGTACTGCGGCAATAACGCAGTATCTGAGCCTGTCATATAACATCTGCAATTTAAATTTCCCGTATTTTCTGCCTTTTAACAAATATCATTATTTATATTATTACGATAAAACCGCGGGCCGCGATATAAACGCTTTCAACGAATATTTATTTGCAAATTATGCGGGCAAAAAAATATTTGTTTACGACGTTTACGGATTCAGCCTGTCATGCGATTTGTTAAAATCATACGCTTATCTTTACGATAAAAATATAAAATTTGATTATTACGGCGATAAAATTCAGGTCATAAATGAAAACGATTATATAATGCATATCGGCAAAAAAAATCAAAATCCGCAAGCAATGTACACGGATTTAAAAAATCCCGTTATACGGAATAATTTCTATATTTATGAAGATTATGATTTTAAGATTAAAGATGAAATTTATAAAATGACAATGTTTGCCGACAAAAAAAATCCGCATAAATGATAATTTTTATATAATATAATGTATAATAAAATAAATCCGAGAGGCTATTAAATATGGAATATAAAACTGTAGGCATAATTTTTAACGAATCAAAAGCCAAAGCTAAAGAATATGCCGAAGCAATCACAAAATGGCTTTTGAAAAAAAACATAAAAGTTAAAAAAATTACGGGACATTTAAAACAAAATCCTGAAATCAATTTCATAATTTCTCTCGGTGGCGACGGAACAATGTTAAGGGCAAGCAGAATCGCATCCGATTTTGCGATTCCCATAATGGGAGTCAATCTGGGAACTCTCGGATTTTTGACGGATACCGACACCGAGGAAGTATATAAGTCATTGGAACATGTTTTGGCAAAAGATATACGCTGTCAGGAACGGATAATGCTTGACATAGAATTTCTTTCCGGTAAAAAAATCATAAAAACAACCGCTTTAAACGACTGTGTTGTACGTTCGGTATATGACGGAAGGCTGGCTTCAATAGACGCATTTATAAACGGCAATTTTTTGTGCAGTTACAAAGGCGACGGCATAGTCGTTTCAACTCCGACCGGTTCAACCGCTTATTCTCTTGCGATTTCCGGCCCCATAGTTTATCCGACGCTTTCTTTATTTATTATTAATCCCATATCTCCTCATACTTTAACGCACAGGCCGATGATAGTCTCATCTCAAAATATTTTGGAATTTGCATGTTCAAAAAACTCAAAAAAACACGATTTGGTGGTTTCAATAGACGGTCAGGAAAATTACACTTTAAAAAAAGGCCTCAAAGTGAAAATAAAACTGCATTCTAAACCGGCAAAATTCATAAAAATTCACAAAGAACGTTATTTCCAGACGCTTAAAACAAAATTGAACTGGGGTGTTTGATTGCTTACAAATCTTTCAATAAAAAATTATGCTCTTATAGAGGATATTTCCTTAGATTTCAACAAAGGGATGACCGTCATAACAGGAGAAACCGGCGCCGGCAAATCCATAATAATACAGGCCGTGGATTTATTGCTAGGCGCAAGAGCGGCCGCATCATCAATAAGAACAGGCGGCAACGTCTGCTCGCTTTCAGCCCGTTTTGATATTTCAAAAAATCCGGCGGCGCAAAAAATGCTTGAAGAACTTGCCATAGAACACGACGGTGAAATCATCGTCAGAAGGAATCTTGACGTTTCCGGAAAAAGCAAGGCGTTTATAAACGATATGCCGGTAAGCGTATCGGCGCTGTACGAAATAGGACGGCTTCTTATTGATTTTTATTCCCAGCATAAAAGCAATATGCTTTTTGACGGCAATTACCAGAGACAAATAATAGACGACGTGGCGTCAAACGCAAAGCTGCTTAAACTGCTGAATGAAAAATATCTTCATTTAACCGGCCTTTTAAATAAAAAAAACTCCCTTATGCTGTCTCAATCAGAAAGAGAACGCATGGCTGATTTATATAATTTCCAGCTGCAGGAAATAACAAAAGCTGATTTGCGCGCCGATGAGGAAATAAAAATAGAAGCCGACCTGCCGAAATTAAAAAACGCCGAAAAAATACAAAATCTGGCGGCTGAAATAGCGAATAATCTTTATAAACAGGACAAATCCGTTCTTGAATCTCTGTCAAAAACAATCAAACAAATAGATATGCTCGGGCAACTCGGGATTGATACCCAAACATTATCAAAAACAATCAATGAAGCTTTTATTCAAATTGACGATATTTACAGAGAAATAAACAATATTTCCCAAAATATTGAAGTTAATCCGTCTGCTTTAAACGGCATGCTTGAAAAACAACAGCTTATAAAAAAATTAAAATCAAAATACGGAAAATCGGTTGAAGATATTTTAAAATACAAAGAGGAACTGGCGGAAAAAATCAAAGAATTAACCGATTATGATTTTAACCTTATTTCTCTTGAAAAAGAAATTGAAGCGGCAAAAAAAGAAACCGAACTTCTATGCGAAAAAATATCGGACGCCAGAAAATCAGTATCAAAAAAACTGGCTAAAGACATTGTTGCGGAACTGGAAGATCTGAACATGAAAAACGTTCAATTTGAAATTGCTATTCAGAAACAGGAAATTTCCTCTTACGGATTTGACAAAATAGAATTTATGTTCTGCGCAAATAAAGGTGAAAATATTTATCCTTTGGCTGAAGTAGCTTCCGGAGGAGAATTGTCAAGAGTTATGCTTGCCATAGCGGCTTCGCTGTCAAACTATTATCAAATATCAACAATGATATTTGATGAAATAGACACCGGAACAAGCGGGCAGACCAGCCAGAAAATAGGCAAAAAACTTAAAAAAATTTCATGTTCAAAACAGATAATTCTTGTATCGCATCAGGCTCAGATAGCCTCAAACGCGGATACGCATATAAGCATCTATAAAGAATCCGTAAACAATAGAAATATAACGAAAGCAAAAATTCTAAACGAAGACGAACATATAAAAGAAATAGCAAAAATAATATCCGGAGAAAAAGTAACGGAGCACGCTTTAAAGCATGCAAAAGAAATGACTCTGCAATAAACAAATTCTTTCATTTATTGCAAATTTAACGGCAAAAATCATATATCGTATTTATACGCCGCTTTTAGTTAAATTTGCACCGCCGGAATCAGAACCTGTTAATGTAACAGAAATCCCTGCCGCAGCACCCGTTCCTGTTGTAATCGCGGTAAAACCGTTAGCATCGGTATTAACCTGAAAAGTTGTAAAATACTTATTAGTTAAAAGATTAATATCAAGCGTTCCGTTGCTGGAAACGGCGCCGACAGTCGGTAAAAAGCAACTGTTTTCAGCATAATAAACTTTCTGCGCCGTATTTATGGCTCCAAGCGTAGCTTCGGCTTCAGTAGCCATCGCCTTTTTTGTATAGCCTTTGTAAATAGGAACCGCAACTACGGATAAAATGCCTACTATTACTATTACAATAACCAATTCAACCAGCGTAAAACCAAAATTTTTAGACATATTTTCTCTCTTAAAAAAAAACGGGGGGTACAATAAAGTACCCCCGTTTTTATTTTGATTTTTATAGACCTATTTCTGTAATAGATGATGCGCCGTTTGATGAACCGGTAAGAGACAATGTTATTCCTGCCGCTCCGCCTGTTCCTACTGTTCCTGCAGTAAATCCCGTGCCTGAACCGCTGAGTGTGAATGTCGTGAAGTATTTGTTCGTGCTTGCGTCAACATCCAATACCGCTGACTGTCCTGAATTAACGAAAGTCGCCCATTCCGCAAAATAAACTTTCTGTGACGTATTTATTGCGCCCAACAATGCTTTTCCTTCCGTTGCCATCGCCTTCTTTGTGTATCCCTTGTAAACCGGAACTGCTACTACCGACAAAATACCTACGATTACGATTACGATTACCAACTCAACAAGTGTAAAGCCTTTCGTACTCTTCATTTTAAATCTCCCTTTTTTATTTTATATAAACTGGCCTTTATTCCGACACATCAGAATATCGACAAGCCATATTTTAAACCATTCAACCCGTTTTGTCAATACTTTTTTGGTTTTTTAGACCTTTAAAAAAAACTCGGGTTTTTTAACCCAAGTTCAAATAAACTTCTATTCAGTTGTCTGTCTGAAAAAAATTTTTCAGTTTGCCGGTGTTTTTATTAAACACTCTCGAGCTTTACCCTTTCAAAAAGCCTGCTTTAAATACAGACTTAACGAAATCAAATCTTATCCTTTTTAATCTGTGCGGCACATTCTAAATTATTTATTTACTTTTGTCAATAGCCTTTCTTTAATACATAAAAAAAACTTGAGTTTAACTCAAGTCAAATATTATATCTTACAAAGCGGGGAACGTTAACGTTCCCCGCTTTGTAAGAACCCTTATAGACCTATTTCTGTAATAGATGATGCGCCGTTTGATGAACCGGTAAGAGACAATGTTATTCCTGCCGCTCCGCCTGTTCCTACTGTTCCTGCAGTAAATCCCGTGCCTGAACCGCTGAGTGTGAATGTCGTGAAGTATTTGTTCGTGCTTGCGTCAACATCCAATACCGCTGACTGTCCTGAATTAACGAAAGTCGCCCATTCCGCAAAATAAACTTTCTGTGACGTATTTATTGCGCCCAACAATGCTTTTCCTTCCGTTGCCATCGCCTTCTTTGTGTATCCCTTGTAAACCGGAACTGCTACTACCGACAAAATACCTACGATTACGATTACGATTACCAACTCTACGAGTGTAAAACCCTTCATACTCTTCATCCAAATCTCCTTTTTTATTTATTTTTTGATTCTTGTTGTCGCTTATTCCGAAAATTTCAGAATATGGACATTTTTTATTTTAGCCGTTTATTTGTTTTTTGTCAACGATTTTTTCTTTTTTATGAGAAAAATAAATAACACGTCAAAAAAATATTTTTCAGATATTAAAACCATCTTAGTTGTTATAAGCCGACTTCCGTGATATCGGCTGCTATGGTTGATGAACCTACCAACGAAAGCATTATGCCTGCAGCGTTTCCCGTTCCTGATGTCACCGCGGTAAAACCGCCGGTTGAGCCCGTAAGCGAAAATGTCGTGAAATATTTATTGGCCGCAGGATCTATGCCGAGCAAAACGGACTGCGTTCCGGTAACAAAACGGTTAAATTCAGAAAAATAAACTTTTTGAGCCGTCAGAACGGCTCCAAGCAAAGCTTTTCCTTCAGTTGCCATTGCTTTCTTTGCATATCCTCTGTAAATCGGCAGCGCTATTACGGTCAGAATACCGATAATTACTATTACGATAACCAACTCTATAAGCGAAAAACCCTTTTTATTTACCATTTTGGTTCCTCTCTTGTACATAAAGTTAAATCAAAGGATGCCATTTTGCTTTCATTGTATTTGTTTTATTTGATTTTGTCAAAATCCAAATTTATAATCCGCGTTCCGTGATAAAAGGTCCGGCCGTTGATGTAGCTCTCAAAGTCAGCGTTATTCCGGCCGCAGACCCCGCTCCTCTTGCTACCGCGGTAAAAGCCGTTGTATTTCCTGTAAGCGAAAATGTCGTGAAATATTTATTTGTACCCGGCGTTATTCCCAATACCGACGATTGAGTAGAGTTAACAAAATTATTAAATTCCGAAAAATATACTTTTTGGGCCGTGTTGATTGACCCCAATAACGTTTTGCCTTCCGTCGCCATTGCTTTTTTTGTATATCCTTTGTAAACCGGAACGGCAACGACTGATAAAACACCGACTATTACTATTACAATAACCAGCTCAACCAGAGTAAAACCTTTAGAACGCATTAGCAGTCTCCTTTTATTTAATATTTTAATATTATAATATATTTTAACTGCAAATAAAAAAGCCCGGCGTTTGACGCCGGGCTTTTGTTAAATCATTTGTTTATTTTTTTTTGCCTTTTTTTGCAACTTTCTTCGCAGCTTTTTTTACGGTTTTCTTAGCTTTCTTCGTTCCGCCTCTGCTCATTTTCGCTCTTGAAATATCGCCTGCTTTGTCAAGGAAATACAGATATCCTTTTTCTTTCTTTACGCCGGCTTTTGCAACTTTACTCGGTTTTCCGCCTTTCTTGCCGCCTCTTGCCATCTGAGCTCTTGAAACATCGCCGTTTTTGTCGATAAAATAGAGATATCCGTCTTCTCTTTTTACGCCAACTTTGAAAACTTTTTCTGCCATAATTTTCCTCCTAAGGAAATGTTACTGCTTTTATTATAAACCAAGAAAGTCAGTAATAACAATCAAAATGTTTTCTTAGTTATTCTCTATAAAATCAACAATTTCTTAACAACTGCCGCTATAATATATTTTTTATTTTGATTTGTCAATATCTTTTATTCTCTATAAATTTTTTATTTTCTCTCGGGAACAAAACACCGCGTCTGAACGTCGTCATAAATTTTGCGATTCTATATAGTGATGCGCGCTTACGGAAGCCGTCGCTCCGTCGCTTACCGCGGTAACAACCTGCCTGAGAGATTTTTTTCTTACGTCTCCGCAGGCATAAATTCCGTCAATCGCGGTTTTCATCTGTTCGTCGGTAAGAATATATCCTTTTTCGTCCAGCGCTATTTTATTGTTCATTAAAAACTTTGTGTTCGGCGTCCATCCTATAAAAATAAAAACTCCGTTTACCGGAATTTCTTTTGCGGCGTCCGATTTAACGTTTCTTACTTTTATTTTTTCTATTGTTTCGGTACCCGTTATTTCTTCAACGACCGTATCCAAAATAATTTTTATTTTCGGTTCCGCGGCGACTCTTTCCTGTAAAATTTTTGCCGCCCTGAATTCGTTTCGTCTGTGAATCAAAGTGACTTTGCTTGCAAATTTAGTTAAAAACAGCGCCTCCTGAAGCGCGGAATTTCCGCCTCCTATAACGGCGACTTCTTTGTTTTTAAAAAACGGTCCGTCGCACGTGGCGCAAAAAGAGATCCCTCTGCCTATAAACTCCTCTTCCCCTTTAACCCCGAGTTTTTTAAAACTTGAACCGCTTGCGATGATAATAGTTTTTGTTATATATGTTTTATCGGTAAGGATAACTTTCTTCAACGTCTCGTCGGTTCCTATTTCCACAACTTCTCCGTATGCAATTTCAGCGCCCGACGTTCTGGCCTGCTGCTCCATTTTTGAAGTCAGTTCAAAACCGTTGATGCCTTTATCAAAACCGGGATAATTCTCAAGGTTATCCGTAATTGCGATCAACCCTCCGCAGCCCGCTTTTTCAATAATAAGAGTGCTCATCCTTGCTCTTGACGAATAAATCGCGGCGCCAAGACCGGCAGGACCGCCGCCTATAATAATTACGTCGTATACCATAATTTGACCCCGCAGTTATTTTTCAAGCAGAATTTTTATATCCTGATCCCATTGGGTTTCAAGACCGGGAATATATCCGACATGCTTGTTGGAAATGTTTCCTCTTGCGTCTATAACAAAAAAAGACGGAATGCTTCTTATTTTATAACTCGCCATAACATTTTTGTCGCCCAGCAAAACTTTGTACGTTATGCCGGATTCTTTTGCAAAATCTTTCACTTTTTGTTCGTCTTCGCCCACGTTTATTCCGAGAAAAACAACGTTCGGATTGTCTTTGTATTTATTGTGCAAGTCTTCAACAGCCGGGATTGATTGTCTGCACGGAGGGCACCACGTCGCGAAAAAATCAATAAAAACGACTTTGCCTCTGAAATCGGAAAGAGCGACAGTTTTACCGTCCAAATCTTTTAATTTAAAATCGTTGTTCATTAAAGAACGGACCGGAGACGGCGCGCATGAAACAAAAAACAGGCACGCGGCGGTTATCGCCGCAAATTGTTTAAATAATTTCATCCAAATCCCTCTTTATGTCGTTTTTAGGCTTAAATCCGACTATTTTTCTGACGGGTCTTCCTTCTTTAAAGATAATCAGGCACGGTATAGACGTTATCTGGAATTTTGAAGACAAACTCATATTTTCATCGGTATTAACTTTGCAGACTTTTACTTTGCCGGCATATTCGCTTGACAATTCGTCAACTATGGGCGACAACATTTTGCACGGACCGCACCACGGCGCCCAAAAATCAAGCAGCACGGGAACGTCCGATTTTGTAATTTCCCTTTCAAAATTTTCTTCATTGATGTGTAATTCCATTGTTTGCCCCCTGATTGTTTTTATGAAATTATATAAAAAGAAAAAGCATGTATCAACTGTTAAATATTATTAGAAAAATTTGATACAATATCGGGTATGAAAAACTTAACCAAATGCTTTTTTGTATTTCTTGCCGTGTTATTTTCAGCCGTTTCTTCGCACGCGTTTATATCCGAAGCGGATATCGGAACCTCAGCCGCGCAATTTTTAAAACTTCCGGTGGGAGCAAAAAATGCGGCGATGGGAAACGCTTCCGCCAGCAATCTTTGCGGAAGCGACGCGATTTACTGGAATCCGGCCAATCTCTATTATCTGGACAAAAATACGCTTTCTTTTTCCCACGCCGTATGGTTTGAAGACGTTAACTACGAATGGATTTCTTTTGCGGTGCCGTACGGCAAGAAAGGAACTTTCGGCGCCGCACTGCAGTATGTTTCTTACGGCAGTATTGACAGAATAAATTCAAGCGCCCAAAGAGACGGTTCTTTTTCTCCGGTTGATATGGCTTTATACTTAACTTACGCAAAATCTTACGGCAGTTTCCAATTCGGAGGCAATTTAAAATATATAAACTCAAAAATAGAAAACTCGGCGACGGCCTTTGCGGTTGATTTGGGAACAAACTGGAATCTTCCTGATAATAAAACATCGGTGGCCACGGTCATTTCAAATCTCGGAACAAAAATGAAGTTTAACAACGAATCGGAAAATCTTCCGTTATTGATTAAAACGGGCTGTTCAAGTTATGTTCTGGACAATCTGCTTGTGGCTTTGGACATAAATTTTCCCAACGACAACAATATTTATTTTAATCTCGGAACAGAATACGAAATCCCGGTCAAAGGAAAAACAAACGTATTCCTAAGAGCGGGTTATGACGGAAGAAACAAAGATATACCGGGATTTAACTGGCTTAATCTGGGATTCGGCGTATCACATGCGGATATTTCTTTTGATTACGCTTTTGTTCCTTACGGGGAAATAGGAATGACGCATTTGTTTTCTTTGGGAATTAAATTCGGAGAGGTTATAAAAAAATAAATTTATGATTATAGGATTGACGGGGTCTTATTGTTCGGGCAAAGATACGGTAGCCGAATACATTGTAGAGCATTACGGATTCGGACATTTTTCGCTGTCGGATGAAATCAGGCTTCTTATGAAAGAAGCCGGCATTGAACCCACCAGAGAAAATTTAATAGCATTCGGAACAAAATTAAGACGCGACGAAGGCAACGATGTTCTGGCAAAATCGGTAATTAAAAAATTTGAAAACGGCAAAAATTACTGCATTACTTCAATAAGACACGGTAAAGAAGTTGAAAAGCTTAAAACCATAAAAAATTTTGTTTTAATAAATGTTGACGCTCCGGTAAAAATCAGATTTGAAAGAATGCTTAAAAGAAAAAGACCGGGGGATCCCTTAACTCTTGAAAAATTCAGCGAACTTGAAAAAAAAGAATCGCAGGTTTCCGGATCCGGCCAGCAGCTGGCTTTATGCGCGTCAATGGCCGACATGATTTTTATTAACGACGCGGCAAATCTTTCCGAATTATATTCTAAAATAGACGCTTTAGTATCGGATTTAAAATTAAAATACCATGAATGATTTTGACGTTATAATAATCGGAGCAGGCGCTTCCGGCCTGATGGCCGCAGGCAAAGCAGGCGAAGAAGGCCGTAATGTGTGCCTGCTGGAAAAAAAATCAAGACCGGGCATAAAACTGTCAATTACGGGAAAAGGAAGATGCAACATAACAAACAGCGCCCAAATTCATGAGTTTACGTCGGAATTCGGCAATAACGGAAAATTTCTTTTCAGCGCTTTTAATAAATTCTTTAATTCGGATTTGATTTCATTTTTTGAAAAACACGGAGTTGAAACGAAACTTGAAAGAGGCGGCAGATACTTCCCGTTAAGCGATGACGCTCACAGCGTGGTAAACGCGCTGATAAAATACGCAAAAACAAACAACGCCGTAATAAAAACTTCCTGCGAAGTCGTAAAAATTACAAAAGAAAAAAAACTGATAAAAGAAATTATTTTGGCAAGCGGAGAAATTTTACGGGCAAAAAAATATATTCTTGCCACCGGCGGCCTTTCTTATCCGCAGACGGGTTCAACGGGCGACGGATATAAATTCGCACGGCAGCTGGGACATACCGTTATTCCAGCCGAACCCGCTTTGGTTCCGCTTGTTTCCGATTCGCCGCATTTAAAACAGCTGAACGGATTAAAACTGAAAAATATTGAAATAACCGTTACGGCCGACGGCAAAGAAACGGTAAAACTTTTCGGAGAAACCGAATTTACGGTTTTCGGCATGACAGGTCCTGTAATCTTAACGGTCAGTTCCGCGGTAGGACGCATGCTTAAAGAAAAAAAAGAAGTTGAAATTTCAATTAATCTAAAACCGGGCCTTGACGACGCGCAGCTTGACGGCCGGCTTGTAAGAGAACTGAATAATTTCGGCAGTCTTCCCGTAAGGAATATGCTGAAAGAACTTATTCCGCTGCAGCTTATCGGCGCTTTTATGGAGACTGCGGGCATTAAGCACACAAAAAAATGCTGCGATATAACAAAAATTGAAAGACAGAGAATTTTTGAAAGTTTAAGAAAATTAAAATTTAAAATATTATCGACAAGACCTCTAAGCGAAGCAATAATAACAAGAGGCGGAATATCTTTGGATGAAGTGGAACAAAATACAATGAAATCAAAATTAATTGATAATTTGTATTTTTGCGGTGAAATTCTTGATTTGGACGGACCGACAGGCGGTTTTAATTTACAGGTCGCTTTTTCAACCGGCTATCTTGCCGGCAGCAATACGGAAGATTAGAAGCTTGGAAGCTTAGCGGCTGAGTAACTGCAACTACTGTTTTTAAGGTCTTTGCTAAGCTTCTAAGCATCTGAGCTTCCCAGCTTCTGTTGTTAAGGGGGTATCGTGAGTATTTTTGAAATTATAATGCTTCTTTGTTTTGCAAGCGCATGGCCTTTTTCTATATACAAATCTTTTAAATCGCGGAAAAATACTGGTAAAAGCGTAATATTTCTTTATATAGTTCTGATAGGGTATATCGCCGGAATGCTGCATAAATACGCATACAGTTTTGACGGCGTCTTTTATCTTTATTTTTTTAATTTTTGTCTTGTCGCAGCCGATACGGCGATTTATTACAGAAATTACAGGCTGTCTCAAAAAGAAACAGAAAGGCCCGGTTTTTAAAAAACCGGGCCTTTCAAATGGTTGCGGGGGTAGGATTTGAACCTACGGCCTTCAGGTTATGAGCCTGACGAGCTACCGGGCTGCTCCACCCCGCGATTTATGAAACGTAAGAGAGATTTTATATTTTTATTCTTTATTTGTCAAACAAATTAACGCGCTATTGAAATAAAAAATAAAATTTGAGATAATCGTTTATTGAATATAAATTAAAAATTTACATGCGGTTGGTATTATGGGCACAAAAATATCGTTATTTATAGGTTTTTTTCTGGCTTTCGTCATAGCGCATTATATATTCTATTCGTTTTATTCGCATAAAACGAGGAATCACGTTTACAGCGGGAGTATCGGCGCTATTTTCTTAGTCGTAGGCGTTTTTGCCTCTTTTATATGGACGGCTTTAATATTCAGCAATAATTACCGCGGCCTGCTTTTTCCTATTACGGCAATTCCTTCGGCATTAATCGCTCTTGTAATGTTAATCCGCATATTTGTAGCTATGTTTGTCAAAAGTTCCCAGAAAAAAGGACATTTTGAAGACGAACAAAAAAAATATCAGGAAAGTTATCTCAGTCTTACGCGCGGCAGACATTACGATTATATAATCAACATTTACAACAGCAAAAGCAATCCTCTTGTAACGCAAAGGGATTATGAAATAGCCTGCATTTACAGCAAAAAAAGCGCGATAATTGACGTATTAAAAGCCCAAAATAAATATTATGAACTTGCAATATACTATTTTTTGCAGAATAATTTTAAAGAATCCATAAAATGGTTTGATCTTGCCGGCGAAAGCAATTCAAATTATAAATTTTTTTACAATAAAGGATTATGCCTTTTTCATCTTGAAAATTATGAAGAATCCATTGAAGCTTTTGATAAAGCGATATCTTTTTCCCCAAATACTTTCGCATATTTTAACAGAGCGCTTGTAAAAGCGAAACTGAACGATGTATCCGGAACGGTTCAGGATTTAAAATCGGTTATTGACGATAAAGATATAAGAAATTCCATAAAAATTAAAAGAAAACTTGAATTTATAGAAAAATTTATCGCTTCGGCTTATTGAGGATAAAATTATGACATATCAAAGAAAGAAAGATATAAACTGGCTTGATTATTCTTTTTTGCCGTCCATTTTGCAAACTACCCCCAATGCCATGATACGAAAACATATTCAGGAATACATCAATACTCTGCCTGACGGATTTGCCGACGTAGCCGGCGGCATTTATGATATAAGTGAAAGCGCAGTTCAAAGATTTTCAAGCACCGTAAACACCATTGAACTTCTCGGCAATATTTTTGATTATAAGTTATGCCTGCCCATAGACACTATCACCGTTTCAAACGGAAATCTTCGTTCGGTTCTGTCGTATCTTGACGAACTCAGAGAGCCTCAAAAAAACCCGAAAACCGCACAGGCCTGCGAATACCGTTCAAGCGGCATAAACAAACTTTCGGTTTCATTGTTTGACAAATCGCTGGAACTGCTTTTAAAATCTCTTGAACTTGACGATACTGATTTTTTCGTTAATCTTCAGGTTGCAAAAATATATATGTACTGCAACAACAGCGAACAAAATCTTGTTGATCTTGAAAAAGCCGGAGAATACTTCAGAAGCGCGCTCAGATACGGACAGGCCGAACTTACGTCGCCGAGACTTATAGGAAAATCAAAAGAAGCTTTTGAGATCAAGAAAATGGTTTCCGAAATTGCGCTGCATTTTGCGGTGCTTCATCTTATAAACGCAAACGAAGCGTATTTTAAAGAAAATGAAATTTTAACGGCTCCGGTTTCGGATAATTATAAAAAAATGCACGAGGCCGCCGTTTTGTCGGATACGATTTATCCGACGCTTGAAGCAAAATATTTACAGGCAAAAGCCTATATATTAACAGGCAAAGAAAAAGAAGCTCTTGATATTCTTACGAAAATAATCCGCGAAGATTTAAAATTTATATACCGTATAAGAAAAGATGCCGATTTCCAGACCCTGTCGGAAATTATTGATAATTCTCTTGAAACTATAAACTCTCAAAAACCTGAAAATAATTTTATTAAAGCCTTTGAATTTATAACAAAAGGCAAAATTGATCCGGCAAAGAAATTAATCAGAACTCTTATACTTGAAGAACAGGATTATTTTGACAGATTTGCGGCAAAATGCTTTGATCCGGTAAGAAAAGATATTGACGGGTTCAGATTTTTAAGCGTAGTCAATACTCTATCGCCTCTGCCGATGGCCGATCTTGATTTTAAATAAAAAATTTTATTTTTCCAATATTTTTATTGCGGTATACGCTATATATTCGGCCGCAACGGGAAGCGCTTTTTCGTCAATATCAAAGTTTTCGTGATGCCACGGATATGACGTTTCAGCGCATGATGAAGTGCCCGCATAAATAAAACAGCCTTTTACTTTTCTAAGATATTCGGCAAAATCTTCGCCGCCCATTGACGGTTCCGTTAACAAACACACTTTATCTTTCCCCAAGAATTCATTTGCCGATTGTTCGCATATTTTTACTATTTCATCATCGTTTATAAGAGGAGAGCCGAGCGCTTTGTAATCAATTTTATAACTAACGCCGTAAATTTTTGCCATGCCGTCAAGTCTGTTTATAATTTCCCGTTTTATTCTATCTCTTGTTTTATCGTTTAAAGTTCTTACGGTTCCGACGATCTTAATTTTACCGCATATTATATTGTATCTTTCTCCGCCGGATATTTCGCCGACGCTTACAACGGCCGGTTCAAGCGGATTTATGACTCTTGAAACTATACTTTGCAAAGATAGTATGAATTCCGACGCGGCAAGTATCGCGTCTTTTGATAAATGAGGATAAGCTCCGTGCCCCGTTAAGCCGTCTATTTCAACCGTAAATTTATCAACGCCTGCCATCATCGCTCCGTATTTTAAACCGATTTTGCCGGTTTTAATCCACGGGCTTACGTGAACGCCTAAAATAGCGTCAACTTTATTTTTTGAAAGAACTCCCTGCTCTATCATTCTGCATGCGCCGCCCGAGGCTTCTTCATTAGGCTGAAATATAAACTGCACTCTGCCTGAAAATGAAGATTTTTTCTCCGCAAGCAGCATTGCCGCGCCGAGCATTATTGTAGTATTGCCGTCATGCCCGCAGGCGTGCATTACGCATTCATTTTTTGATTTATATGAAACTTTATTTTTCTCCGATATCGGCAGCGCGTCTAAATCCGCCCTTAAGGCTATTGTTTTTTGTTTTGCGCCCGTTTTGCCCGAACCTTCTAAAATGCCTACTACTCCGGTTTTACATAATCTGTAAGTTTTAATTTTATTTTCTTTCAAAATTTTTTCAACAAGACCGGCAGTTTTAAATTCTTCGTTTCCGAGTTCCGGATTTTGATGGATGGTTCTTCTTATATTTTTAAGCCGTTCAAACATATTCATTTAATTCTCCCGATCGCTTTTGGTATATTGTCAATAATATCGGTCGCCGTAAGCGAAACTTGCGTCTTTTTTTCAGCGGCTATATCGCCAGCCAAACCGTGAATATAAACGGCAGTCGCCACTTTCAGCATTAAATCGCTGTTTTTATTGCATACAAACGCCGAAATTATGCCCGACAAAACATCGCCGCTTCCGGCGGTAGCCATTCCGGGATTGCCGGTTTTATTTACGTAAAACCTGCCGCCGTCGGTTACGACCGTTTTATATCCTTTCAATACGCAGATTGTACCATTATTTTTCGCAAAAATCCCGGCATTTTTTTTCCTTGCCGCAGGCGAAGGATCATATTTTATGCCCGATATTCTACCAAATTCTTTCGGATGCGGAGTAACGATAACATCGGCTTTTGCGTTTTTAAAATCCTTAATGATTCCTTTTTCACGGGTTTTTTCAAACACATTTAACCCGTCGGCGTCTATAACGACGGGAATTTCATATTTTTTTATTATGTCTGTTATTATTTTGCGCAAAGCGTCGTTTTTGCCCGCTCCGCAGCCGGCGGCTACGGAACTTATTTTTATCTCTTCAATAAATTTCATAATCGTTTTGCCGGCTTTTGCAGATATTTTGCCCTTGTCGTCGGCAACAGGCAAAAGCATTATTTCCGGTTTTATATTTGCGGCAACGGCCGCATAACAAGATTGGGGAAATGCGAAAGTCACAAGTCCGGCTCCGGAGATAATTGCTGAATTTGAGCAAAGAACTCCCGCTCCGGGCATATTATACGAACCTGCCACAACCAAAACGTGTCCGTAATCATTTTTATGGCTTTTTTTGTCTCTTTTAAAAATATTATGAATTTTCATTTTATTTTGACGATACTGCAACGGCGACCACAATATCTCCGGTATGCGACAATGAAACGTCTATATGCGGAGCTTTCCTGTTTTTTATAAAAACCTGCGGTTTGCCGGAATCTTCATTTTTTATAAAAATATCGGTAATGACTACGTTTTTTTTATGGTTAACGGCTTTCCAAACCGCTTCTTTGGCGGCAAAACGCACCGCAAAATGCTGGGCTGATTGTTTTTTTGATTTGCAGTAATCTATCTCTTCTTTTGAAAAAACTCTTTTAAGAAATGCTTTGTTTTTTATAAGTTTTGAAAATCTTTTAACTTCTTCAATATCTATGCCTATTTTCATATTTTCACCTATAAAAACAAATGTATCCACTTTAAAGTGGATACATTCTTATATTTTTGTTCAAATTTATTAATAATACATGTCGCTTGCAGAAATAACCGAGTCTATTTCCACTTTAATCTTCGTAAGTTTAGGTTTTGACCAAACTTTTTTCTTCTCTTTTTTCATTATCATTCTCTCCAAAACAAAGTAAATATTTTTTACTATATTATTATATATTACAAATTCTCAAAAATCAAGTGTTTTATGCCGAATGGCTTTCCGGATTGACAAATTAAAATTCTTATGCTATACTGGCACTCAAATAATATGAGTGCCAATTAAGGAGGCTTTTATGAATATAAATAAATTTACGATAAAATCACAGGAAGTTTTAGCCGATATGCAGGAACTTGCATCGCAATACGGCAATCAGGAAATTACTCCCGAACATTTGCTTTACGGATTATTAAAGCAGGAACAGGGAGTCGTAAGTTCTATAATATCAAAATTATCCGCCGCCGGCCAAAACATACAAAATTTAATTGAAAAAGAAGTTTTAAAATCAATTGAATCAAAGCCCAAGGTGTCCGGAGCAAGAAGCTATATTTCTCAGGATCTTGAGAAAATATTTTCGGTATCGGAAAAAATCGCAAAAGATTTAAAAGACGAATTCGTTTCAACAGAGCATCTTTTGATGTCAATCGTAAGTTTTACCAATCTTGAAGCGGCAAAAATTCTAAAAAAATACGGTATAACCCAGGACAACGTTTTAAAAGCTCTTGTTGAAATACGAGGCAATAACCGCGTGACTGACCAAAATCCGGAAGACAAATACCAAGCTTTGGAAAAATACGGCAAAGACTTAACGGAGCTTGCCAAAAAAGGAAAACTTGACCCCGTAATAGGAAGAGACGAAGAAATAAGAAGAAGCATTCAGGTTTTATCAAGAAGAACTAAAAATAATCCCGTTTTAATCGGAGAGCCTGGAGTAGGCAAAACCGCCATAGTTGAAGGGCTTGCCCAAAGAATAATATCAAAAGACGTTCCGGAATCGCTGAAAGATAAAAAAGTCGTAGCTTTGGATCTCGGGGCTTTGATAGCGGGAGCAAAATACAGGGGAGAGTTTGAAGAAAGACTTAAAGCCGTTTTAAAAGAAATACAGTCGGCTCAGGGAAAAATAATTTTATTTATTGACGAACTTCATACTATCGTAGGAGCAGGCGCGACCGAAGGAGCGATGGACGCCGGCAATATGTTAAAACCTCTTCTTGCCAGAGGCGAACTGAAACTGATCGGAGCGACGACTCTTGACGAATACAGAAAATATATAGAAAAAGACAAAGCCCTTGAAAGAAGATTCCAGACGGTTTATACGGGAGAGCCTTCTGTTGAGGATACAATCGCGATTTTAAGAGGACTTAAAGAAAAATACGAAGTTCACCACGGAGTAAAAATAAAAGACTCGGCTCTTGTCGCGGCCGCAGCTTTGAGTTCAAGATACATTACCGACAGGTTTCTGCCGGATAAAGCGATTGATTTGGTTGACGAAGCCGCTAGCAAATTAAGAATAGAAATTGATTCCATGCCGGCAGAACTTGATACGGTTGAGCGTAAAATAACGCAGCTGGAAATCGAAAAACAGGCGGTTAAAAAAGACGCCGAAGCAAAAGAAAGACTTGCGGCTATAGAATCCGAAATTGAAAAACTCAAAAATTCGTCAAGCGCGATGAAAGTCCACTGGCAAAAAGAAAAAGACGCGATATCAAAAATAAGAAAACTTAAAGAAGACGTTGAAAAACTTAAAATAGACGAACAAAAAGCCGAAAGAAACGGAGAACTCAACGCCGTCGCCGAAATACGTTACGGCAAAATACCGCAGATTCAGTCCGAACTTGATAAAGAAAACAAAAAACTGCATTCTCTTCAAAAAGAGAAAAAAATGCTTAAAGAAGAAGTTGATGACGACGATATAGCCGCCGTTGTAAGCAAATGGACCGGAATTCCGGTTTCAAGAATGCTTGAGGGCGAAATGAAAAAACTTCTTGAAATGGAAGACAGGCTTCATAAAAGAGTTATCGGGCAGGATGACGCCGTAACTGCGATATCAAACGCCGTAAGAAGATCGCGCTCCGGCATTTCAGACCCCAATAAACCTATGGGATCTTTCATATTCCTCGGTCCTACGGGCGTCGGCAAAACGGAACTTGCGAAAGCTCTGGCGGAACTTTTGTTTGACGACGAAAAAAACATCGTGAGAATAGACATGTCCGAATACATGGAAAAACACGCCGTTTCAAAACTTATAGGAGCTCCTCCGGGATATGTCGGATTTGAAGAAGGCGGACAGCTTACCGAAGCCGTAAGAAGAAGACCCTATTCCGTAATTCTTTTTGACGAAATAGAAAAAGCGCATCCGGAAGTTTTTAACGTAATGCTTCAGCTATTGGACGACGGAAGGCTTACCGACAGCCGCGGAAGAACGGTTGATTTTAAAAACACGGTCGTAATAATGACTTCAAACATCGGCTCTCAGTGGATACAGGAAAGTTCCGACTATAACGAAATTAAAAAGAAAACCGATGAAGCGCTGCATTTGCATTTTAAACCGGAATTTTTAAACAGGATTGACGAAATTATTATTTTCAGGCGCCTTGAAAAAGAGGATTTAAGAAAAATCATAGATATACAGCTGACGGCTCTTGCGGCAAGGCTGTCCGAAAGAAAAATAACTTTTGTTTTGACGGATAAAGCAAAAGATTTTATATCCGAACAGGGTTATGAGCCGGCTTTCGGAGCAAGGCCTTTAAAAAGAGCTTTGCAGACATATATTTTAAATCCTTTGTCCGCAAAACTTATCGCCGGCGAATTTTCGGAAGGCGATAACGTCAAAGTTGATATTTCAAAATCGTCAAAGGAACTTGCTTTTAAAAAATCGTAATTGTAAACCTGCTTAAATATAATGGTTGACAATTTTCTCTCAAATATTGTACTTTATTGACAGCGCCCCGTATAATTGTTATATTTGGGCGTGCAAAAACTAGTATTGTTACGGACTTAAATACCGCTTTCATACTAGTTTATTATTTTGTCTGCGGGGTAAAATGAAAAAATTAATATTAAGCGCGGTTTGTGTTTTGCTGTCAGCGTCAGTTGTAAAAGCCGTTGAAATGACTCCCGACTTTTACATGAGAATACGATATGTGGCCCAGGATTTTGAAAATAATTATAAAGATTTGAATTATAATACTTTCAGAATAAAAACTTCAATCGGTTTAAAAACGGATTTTAACGAGACCTTCGGAGCATACGTAAGGCTTATGAACGAAAACAGGCCTTATATATATAATATGCCCGGCAAATCAAGCGATTACAATATAAACGAGTTTATATTTGAAAGTTTATATTTTGACGCAAAAAATCTTTTCAACGATACTTTGGATATAAGAGTCGGAAGACAGAATCTTTTTTACGGCGACGGTTTTATGGTATGGGAAGGAACCCCCGGAGACGGATCAAGATCAATATATTTTAACGCCGTAAAATTTACAGTCAAAACCGAGCCCGTAACGATAGATATTATAGGCCATGCCGGAACTAAATACGAACAGTATCTGCCGGTTTTCAACCAGACAAACCCGGCGACAAAATTAAATAACAGCGCCGAACAGTCGGCAATGATATTCGTAAAAAGCAACATTTCCGATAAAGTCTACATTGAGCCTTTTTATGTATTCAAAAGCGAAAATATAACTTATTATGAAAATATACATACTCTCGGCAGTTACGTCAGATATAAAAACTCTCCGTGGACTTTAAGAGGCCAGTTTGCCGGCCAAATAAGAGATAATCTCTCTGAAAAAGGCACGGCTTTCGGCGGATACGGAATTTTAGAGCATGAAAATGTATTTTTTAACGATACCGTTTCCGTCGGAGCAATATATCTTTCGGGAGACGACGAAAATACAAGCGCTGACGAAGGATGGAACAATTTATACGGGAGAGGAATGTTCATCTGGTCGGATTTATTATGTTTCCTTTATCTGCCGGAATCCGGCGACGTGGGCTATTGGACCAATTTGCAAATGTATCAGACCCAGTATAAAATAAATTTTTCTGAAAAATTCTATGGTTCACTGCTTTACGCTTTTCTTTACGCAAATGAAAACGTAAGCGGAAGCATCTACGGAACCGGCAAGAACAGGGGAACGCTCGCTCTGGCAGAACTTGGATATAAATTTAATAAAAATGTAAAATTTCTCATATACGGGGAATATTTTAAAGCGGGCGATTTTTATAACGGCGACAAATTAAAAGACGGAACTTTTTTAAAGACGGAATTAACTCTGAATTTCTAAAAAAGGAGGCGGTTGATGAGATTTATAGACAAATATTTCTATATGATTTTGTTTTTATTTGTCATATTTTTATTATTCGCCGTGTCTTTCTGGAATATTTTTATAGTGCCGCTCCATTCGGAAGTGTCGGCAAACGTATCGGGGCTGGCGGCTCAGGAAGAAAGGATTTTATATTCTTTTTTTGCGTCCGGCATAGAACAAAATATTGAAAACGAAGAAGCCGACGTATTTAAAAAACAAAAAATGGAAGAAATGAAAAAAACATACAGGGCTCTTTTATACGAAGATAAAAATCTTTGGCTGCAATCGCAGTCTTTCTGCAAAATTGAATACGAATTCATGGAAAACACGGAAAAACAATTCCTTAAAACAATGTTTATATGGTTCGTTTTGTTTGTTTTATTTTTGACGCTGGAACTTGCAAACAAGGTTGACTTAAAAAATATTATCAACAAAGTTTTGCTAATTTTAATAACAACGGTTCTTTTAATATACGTTGACAGCGCTAATGTTGACGATAATTTTTTTCTTCTTATGAAAACCGCCGTTTTTCTTACTTCTTTTTATTTTGTTTACGGACTGGCCGGCAGATTTAAAACAAACGCGTTTTTCTGGATTTTTATTATAATAGGAATCGTATTTAATCCTTTTATTCCGGTTGTTTCAAAAATTTTATTTTTGGGCAATATAAATTTATATTCGGCTGCTGTTTTCATAATATATTTTCTGTTTTTATGCAGGCAAAATCTCTATTCCGAACATAATAAACGCATCTGAACCGGCCGTCGGCCGCATGCCTTAGAATTTTTAAATCTTGACAAAATAATTATACTTGTGTATAATTATACGCATGACCAGACCATCTCATAACATTGACGTATTATTATTTGAAAAGGGGCAGGAACTGCTCCTTGAAGTCGGCTTTGATAAATTCAGCGTAAGAAACTTATGCAAAAAGGCCGGCGTAAATTTGGGAATGTTTCATTATTATTTTAAAACAAAGGAAAATTTCATAGAACTTTTGATTGAACAAGTGTTCGCACAGTATTTAAACGAACAGAAAGAAGCCGCAAAAAAACACGCAAAAGCGATAGACAAGCTCAGAGCCGTTATATGCCAAAGAGCTGTTACCGGTCTTAAAAACAAAAGGCTTCTTTTTATGTTTTTTAAAGAGCTCATAAACAGATCTTTTGATAAAATAATAAAAAGACACAGAAAAGAAGAATTGAAATTTCTCGTGCCTATAATAGAGCAATGCAAAAAAGACAAAGACATATCGCGCAATTTTGAAATAAAATTCATACTGCCTCTTTTAATACCGACGGTTAATTTTGCGATAGCAGCGGAACTTTTTAAAGCCGAACGCATAGAAGAAGACGGCACTATCGTAAATTCGGAAAAAGCGGATTTTAAAGACTATGTAAACAATTTAATAGACATTATATTCAGGGGATTAAAATGAAGAACAACATCAAAAAAATAGGATTTTTCGTTTTCATGACAATAATCATGTTTTTTGCGTCAGCTTCTTACGCGGATTTTTTAACAGTGGATCAGTATTTAAAAAAAGTTGAGGAAAACAACAGCACTTTTAAAGAAATAAATTTCCAGATAGAAGCGGTATCAAAAAAATTCAGAGAAACGGACAGAGCGTATTCCGCTTCTCTCGATTCAAATCTCAATTACGCCAACGATAAAACAAGAACTTATTCAAGCGCTATTTCCGGTTTTGCAGACCAGAAGACGGAAGCTTTGGATTTTAACGTATCGGTAAACAAACAGTTTAAAACCGGAACTTTGTTTTCGGCGGGATACGGAACTTCTCATACCGCGGTAAATTATATATTGCCGGAGTACACGGTTTCGGATATGGCTCCTTTTTTGGCTCTTGAACAGTCTCTTCTAAAAAATCTCAACGGAGACTTGACGAAAATTTCAACGGCGAAATTAAAAGCTGCGTCAAAAGCTCTCATATATCTGCAAACTTACAAAAAACAGCAGCTTATTTTAAACGCGCAAAAAACATACTGGGCTTTTTCATACGCAAAAACTGTAAACGAATTCAGAAAAATGTCTCTTGAAAGAAGCAAAAAAATTCTTGATTGGAATACCGCCAGATACAATAAAGATCTTGCGGAAAAAAATGACGTTTTACAATCAAAAGCTCTTTATAAAGGAAGAGAACTTGCGTTAAAACAATCGGAATACGATATGTCCGAAGCATGCAGAAATTTTAACGAACTTATAAACATATCTTCCGATTGCACGGATTATCAGGTTGAATCTCTTAATAATCTTGAACAGTATTTTAAAGACATTTCTGAATTAAAAAGAAATGGAGGCAAAAGAGCCGACGTTCTCGCCGCTCTTTCAAATGCCGAAAGTTATAAATTCGCCGCTGAAGAACAGGCAAAATCCACCGGCGCAGATTTGAAACTGAACGGAAGATTCGCTTTTAACGGAGCCAACTCTTCTTTTTCGGCTGCCGCGTCCGAAATGTCAAAATTAAGATATCCTTCATGGGCTTTGGGCCTTTCTTATTCGGTACCTCTTGATTTCTCGCTTAGAAAAACCGTGAACGAAGGTTTTGAAGCCGAAATACGTTCGGCCGAGAAACAGGCGGAAGCAACCGATCTTGCGGAACTGAACGACTGGCTGCAGTTAAATACTAATTGGAAAAATTCGCTTGCAAAATACGAAATATCAAAAGAAATAAATAAAATCCAGCAGGAAAGAAATATTGAAGAGCAAAAACTGTTAAAAAGAGGCAGAAGCACGACTTCGGACATGATAAAAAGCGAAGATGACCTTGACGATGCGGTTCTTACTCAATATCAAATGTCTATGGATTTAATTTTCATATTGTCTGAAAGCCGCACGCTTTACGACACACAAACTATTACTTTGGAGTGATAAAATCATGAATTTGGCAAAAATAGCAATCAGAAGACCGACTTTTATATTCGCTTTATTGATGGCGGTTATAGTCATCGGATTAATAGCGATGAAAACTCTTTCGGTGAGAATGTTTCCGGACGTTGAATTTCCTTACGTCGTAGTAACGATACAATATCCCGGAGCAGGCCCCGAGGAAATAGAACTGTTGGTAAATAAAAAAGTTGAAGACGCGGTAAGCTCTGTCTCCGGCATCAAACACATTTATTCCGTAAGCCAGGACAGTTACGGCATGGCATGGGTTGAATTTAACCTCAGCAAAGATCCGGATATAGCTCTTCAGGAAGTAAAAGATAAAATAGCCGAAATCAGAAACGATTTCCCTACCGACATAAAAGAGCCTATTATCCAAAAACTTGATCCTAACTCGCAGCCGATACTTTTAATCAGCTTAAGAGCCAACCTTAAAGATAAAGAGATATACGATCTTGCCGACGATTATTACAAAAAGGAACTTTCAAGAATAGACGGCGTTTCAAAAGTTGACATATTCGGAGGAACAAAAAGAGAAATTCACGTTGACGTAGATAAAAACAAACTGAAACAATACGACATGACATTGACGGCCGTTGCTTCAAAAGTGGCTTTAAACAGCACCAATATCCCTATAGGGCATTTTTCAAAAGGGCCTAAAGACGTATCTTTCAGAACTATCGGAGAATTCCGTTCCATAAGCCAAATAAGCGATGTAATAGTAAACTTTGTCGGCAACGATGTCCCCGTCACTATAAAAGATATAGCGAAAGTCAAAGATTCAACCGAAGAAACTTATACTGTCGGAAGAATCAACATCAAAGAAAACGGAGAAATTAAATCTGAAAACACTTTGATTCTTGCCGTTTACAAACAGGCAAAATCAAACGACGTCAGAATATCCGATCATCTTACTACGAAAGTTGCAGAATTGAATAAAAAAGCCGATTCGATTAAAGGCCAGCCCAAATTAAAAATAGTAAAAGACGCCGCATGGCCCGTAAGAGCAAACATCAAAGACGTTACGGCCACAATATTTGAAGGAATATTTCTTGCGATCGTCGTAGTTTATTTCTTTTTGGGAAGCTGGAGATCAACTTTCATAACGGCTCTTGCTTTACCGAACAGTTTAATCGGCGCATTTATTTTTATGTCTCTGTTTGATTTCAGCGTAAACGTTATCTCGCTTATGGCTTTATCTCTTACGGTAGGGCTTCTTATAGACGACGCTATCGTTGTGCGTGAAAACATTTTCAGACATTATGAAGAAGGCGAAGATCCCGTTGAAGCGGCCGAAAAAGGAACAAATGAAGTGGCTTTGGCGGTAATAGCGACCACTCTGACTGTTATCTCGGTATTTTTGCCTATAGGATTTTTATCGGGCATAGTAGGCCAGTTTTTCAGAGAATTCGGATTGACTGTAGTTTTTGCTATGATAATATCCCTTCTTGACGCCTTGACCATAGCGCCTCTTCTTTCGGCGTATATGATAACAAAAAGAAAAATCGCAGAGAAAAAACAAAACCTTTTTGTAAGAGTTTTCAGAATGCTGACCGTGGGCTGGTTTAATAAATTTTATCACTTAACCGAGAAATTTTATGAAAAAACCGTCAGATATATTCTTGAAAATAAAAAGAAAGTTCTTTTAATTACTGTTTTAATATTTTTCTCATCGCTTTATATAGCGAAATTTCTGCCTGTTGTTTTTATGCCAAGCCATGAAAACGGAGAATTTTTAATTAATCTTGAAGCAAAACCGGGAACTTCGTTAAGCTATTTGAACGATAATTACGTAAAAGAAATCGAAGCCTCCGTAATGAATGAAAAAGAGATTGAATATGCAGTTACCATGGTTGGCAATTCGCAGAAAGAACTTAATAAAGCCATGATTTTCGTTAAAATGGTTCCGGATAAGGAAAGAAAAGTATCAACAAACCAGATGAAACAGAACTTAAGGAATCTTTTGAAAGATAAATTTGATAAAGATTTAATTCTCTCATTTGACGATATGGGATCTTTCGGAACCGAAAAACCGTTTTCGCTTATGTTATACGGAGACGATACTGCTACTCTTTCTAAAACCGCAAACTTTCTTATAAGCAAATTCAGCAATATTGACGGGCTTCTTGATATCTCAACAAATTTAAGAAGCGGAAAACCGGAAAGACAGGTTATAATGAATCCGGATAAAATGCTTGCTTTCGGAGTCCACTCGGTAACAGCCGGCAGCGAACTCAGAGCGATGGTTGAAGGAGTAACGCCGGCAAAGTACAGAGAAAACGGACTTGAATACGATATAAGAGTTAAACTGCAGGAAGACCAAAAAGATATTATGAGCGCGTTTAACGACATTTACATAGGAAACACAAACAACAAACTGCTGAGACTGCGCAACGTTTCTTCTCTTGTAGACGCTGAAGGCCCGACTAAAATATACAGACGCGACAGGTCAACGTATATATCAATTGAAGGAAATCTTGCGCCGAACGCAAACCTGCAGGGTATACAAAAACAGGTTGAAAAAATTATAAAAGAAGAAAAGGCTAAACCGGAAAATACTTCTATGAAGGATTTAACCTATGATTTTTCAGGCGATTCGGAACAGATGAAAGAATTGTTTACAAACATGATAATAGCGGCATGTCTTTCGCTTGTGTTTATATATATGGTGTTGGCAAGCTTATATGAATCCCTTATAACTCCGTTTACCATAATGGTTGCTCTTCCTCTTGCTGTGGTTGGAGGGCTTGTTGCTCTTCACATAACGCACCAGTCAATAAGCATGTTTACTATGATAGGATTTATCATGCTGCTCGGTATCGTTGCCAAAAACTCCATTCTGCTTGTTGACTATATACAGCAGATGATGAGAAAAGGACATGATATAAAAGAAGCTATCGTAATATCCGGCAAAAAAAGATTAAGACCTATTTTGATGACATCGGTCGCTTTGGCGGCAGGCATGCTTCCGACCGCTATGGGATTAAGCGAAGTCGGAAAATTCAGAATGAGCATGGGTATAGTCGTAATAGGCGGAATTGTAAGTTCAACGGTACTGACTCTGCTTATAGTGCCCGCGATATTTGAATATTTAAACTCTTTCAGAATGTGGTCCAGAAAACTTCTCGGAAGACCAGAGCTCAGAATGATAGATAAAGAACATAACAACAACCAATAAAGAAAATCATACTGTAAACCGGCCTTGAAAAACAGGCCGGTTTATTTTTTTGCCGAAAAATTGTAATCGGTTTATTTTTTTTATATAATCACCGATATAAAATGTATAATCTTCAGCAGATTTTATTATACGTCTCTTCTCTGGCCGCAGTCGCTCTTGCGGTATTCGTTTTCATAAAAAATAAAAAAAATACCGTAAGCGTTTCCTTCGCGGGGTTATGCGCCGCCTCATTTTTATGGCTTTTCTCATACGCCCGCATGCTTACGGCTTCGTTTGAAACCGTCTCGGTTTGGATAAAATCCGGTACGGCAGGCATGATTCTTGTTCCGGCATTTTCAATGTTTTTTATACTGTCTTTTATAAAAGCGCCGGTTAAAAAAATAACTTTATGGGTCACAGCCGTTATTACGGTAATTTTTACCGCTCTTGTTCTGTTCTCCGATTTGTTTATAAATCGCGTTACAATTAACGACTGGGGGCCGTATCCGCGCGCGGGCGAACTTCATTTTTTATTTATCATATATTCCGTTTTTATTATTTTATTCGCGCTGCATAAAGCGTACAAATATATTAAAAGCGACGACATTACGTCAATAAAAAAATATAAAGTAATATACATAATTCTCACTTATTGCCTGTTTACGGTTCTGTTTATATTTGACAGCCTGTTTTTTTACAATATCTTCAAATTTGAACCGATTACTCATTTGACAATGCTTTTTTGTCTGTCCACGGCCGCCTTGATTATTTCAAATTATAACCTTGCGAATTTAAAAGTTTTATCAATTAAACTGGTTATTTTTCTATTTATGCTTCTTCTGGTATTGTCAATTACAAGCCACATCGCAAAATTTTCGAACAATATCTTTCTTTCAAATTTATTTACGTTTTTGCTTACGATAAGCTGTTTTATGCTTTATAAAAGAATCATTTTAAAAGCCGAAGATCTTCTTTTGGCGAAAAGCAAACATTACCAAAATCTGCTTCTGCACGCGGCAAGCGGAATGGCTCAGGAACACAATCTTGAAAGGCTTTTGAAACTTATAGCCATTATCGTATTGAAAACGATAAAAGTAAATTTCGTCGCGATATTTCTTGAAAACAAAGAACAAAATAATTTTGAAATCAAAATTTTAAGGTCTTTTTCCAGTTCCGCAAACGAACTTTTATTTTCATACGATTACGAACATCCGTTTATCAATTACATACGCCACAAAGAAAATCCTTTTTTATTTGACGAAATACCGCAGTATATAGCCAATTCCGTAGTTCTGCCTTTTAAAGTAGCCCTTGTCATTCCTTCGTTTTACGAGGGCGTAAAAGGTTTTATGGTGATCGGCGAAAAGAACAACAAAGATATTTTCACAAGAGATGACATAAATATTTTTAAAATGCTTGCAAGGCAGACTTCTCTTGCAATGGGCAACTGCCTGTTTTTTGACGAATACAAGCAGGCTCAGGAAAAAATATTTACGGCCGAAAAGCTAGCCTCAATCGGAGGACTCGCCGAAGGCGTCGCCCACCAGATAAGAAACAGGCTACACCAGTTTTCGGTTCTGACCGGAGATTTAAAATACGAAATTATAGACTGTCTTAAACAAAATAAGGAAATAGCGGACAATAAAAATCTGACCGAAACTTTTGATTATCTTACAAAAATATCCGAATCGCTTGAAACAAACGTCAAGAAAACAAACGATGTCGTCAGCAGCATTTTAAATTACGCAAAAATAGAATCAAAGCAGCTTATGTTTGAACATTTCAAATTCGGAGAAATTGTCGATTTGTCTTTTGAATTATTAAGCGCAAAACATAAAATAACCGACATGGGCAATTTGAAAATTATAAGAAATTTCAAGGACGATTCAACCGTTTTCGCCGTACAGGCCCATATGATGGAAATAGTATACAACCTTATTGACAACGCTTATGAGGCGATTTGCGAAAAACATAATATTTTAACAGGCGAAAACTTAAAAAACTTTGTTCCCGAAATCGCTATCACGCTGTCAAAAAAAGATAAAATAACGACGATTCACATATCTGACAACGGCATAGGAGTCAAGGAAGAAAATCTTTCAAAAATATTCGTTCCGTTTTTTACGACAAAATCATCAACAAAATCAGGAACCGGAATAGGCATGTACATTGTCAAAAGAATTATCGTTGAAAACTTAAAAGGAAGGATATGGATAGAATCAACTTATATGCATGGGACCGACATATTCATTGAGTTGCCAAACATATAAACTTTTGTTATACTATGCGGCAGTTGCCGATATCCAATCTGATTTTGAGGTTATCCGTGAGAAAAAAGATACTTATCGTAGACGATGAAGAAGAAATTTTAGCTTTTATGGCAAGATTTCTCAAAAGGCTTGAAATTGACAGCATTACTGCGATTTCCGGCGAAGAGGCGATAGAACTGTATAAAAAAAACACTTTTGACTGCGTTCTTCTTGATATCCATCTGGGAGGAATGAGCGGAGTGGAAGTTTTAAAAAACCTCAAAAAGATGGACCCTAAAGTAAAAGCGATGATTATAACCGGCAACATATGTTCGGATTTAAAAACGGACGTCCATAACCTCGGCGTTCTTGACTACATACAAAAACCCATAGATTTGTCAGATTTTAAAGAAAAAATTCTTACTTATATTAACAACCAATGAAAAGAAGAAAAGATTTCAAAGAGTATCTGTCTCATGTCGCCAAACAAATGATTTTGATACACGACGCCGATCTGTTATCAAAAATGATCATCCGAACGGTTACAAGAACTCTCGGCGTTAAATATTCCGGCTTATTCCTTTATGATAAAAACTCTCAGGAATATATAATAAACGTATCAAGCGGCAAAAAAGGCCTGAAAATTCCGGTAGGCTTTGCAAAAATCAAAAATACAAGACCCATAATAAAATTTTTTTCCGACAATAATCTTCTGCCGGATGAAAAAAAAGATTATCTTCTGGATTCTGAGATAAAAACTTTCAAAAGAAAATATAAAAATGACAAAAAGATTATAGATTTCATTTATAATCTTGAAAATGACATATCTCTTTACCACGCAAAACTGATAGTGCCGGGATTTTTCAGAAACAATCTGCTGGTTGTTTTTTTTATAGGAAATAAAACCGACGGAAAGAAATTTACCAAGGGAGAAATAGACTTTCTTACGGTATTATCGTCCGACGTCGTCATGGCAATAGAAAACGCAAAGCTTTTTGAAGATACAAAACAGCAGCTTGAAGAAAATAAACGCCTGCTGCTCAATACCGTTGAAGCGCTTGCAAACGCGATAGACGTTAAAAACGAATACACGCACGGGCATGCCGAACGTGTGACAAAATATTCAATGATTATAGCCAAATATATTCCCAAACATCTGAAAGTGGCATACCAGTCTTTTGAAGATTCCCTTAAAATAGCGGCATTGCTGCACGATATCGGCAAAATAGGAATTCCGGAAAACATATTAAATAAACCTTCAAGCCTTACAAAATCCGAAATGGATATGATAAAAAAACATCCCGTAATGGGAGCAGAAATCCTTGAACCGATAAACGAATTTAAAATAATTTCTCTCGGAGTAAAATACCACCACGAAAGATACGACGGAAGAGGATATCCGTACAATCTTTTGGGAGACGAAATTCCGCTGATAGCTTCCATAATATCCGTGGCCGACGCTTATGACGCGATGTCCAGCGACAGGCCTTACAGAAAACCGATGAGAAAAAATGAAATCGTTAAGGAAATTATATCCAATAAAAACAAACAATTCAGCCCCGTCGTAGTGGATGCTTTCATGCAAACCGTAACATTTAACGAAATATAAACAGAGATTTTTCATGAAATTAAGATGCATTTGCGATAAACCGAGAAACTGCGCGACAAATATAGCTTTGGACGAAATTGTGTTCATAAACGATTTGTTTGTGCCGACGTTCAGGTTTTATACATGGACGCAGGCCGCCTATACTATAGGCTATTTCCAGAAATTTAACGATATATTAAACTCAAACGGCTATCCCGTAGTCAGAAGATTAACGGGCGGACTTACGGTGCTGCACGAGAAAGATTTGTCATTCTCGTTCATAGCTTCCGATGAAATATGGCCGCATATTTACGATCAGGAAAAAACTTACAGAATGATACATGAAACATTAAAGAAATCTCTCGCTTTTTTTAATATAATATGCGATAAGGCTCCCGGTTTGTTTTGTTCGGGCAAAAATATCTCATGCGTTGATACTTTTTATAAAGACGATTTGTTTTTGAACGGCAGAAAAATAGCCGGTTCATGCCAGAGAAGAAGAGGCAAAAGAATATTGATTGAAGGTTCTCTTCATCTGGAATTTGATCGGCAAACGATTGAAAAATTTTCAGAGGTATTTTTTAAAAACGCGGCCGAAATTTTAAATTGCGAAATAAGCGTTGAGAACCTGACTGAGCACGAACTTAATTTGGCGGCGCGGCTTGCGGATTCAAAATATAACGCCGATAAATGGAGCAGATTGTTTTAATATGATAACTGAAAATTATTACATTATCTCTTTTACCGTAGCTTTCGCCGTATCTCTGGCGGCAACTTTGTTTTTCAGGTTTATAGCGGTCAAGTTAAATATCTACGACCATCCCGTAACGGCCGTTAAAACTCATAAGATAAGCACTCCGTACCTTGGGGGGCTTGCAATATGGAGCGCATGGACCGTTTCTCTTGTAATTATACGCATGTTCACGCATTTTCCGACAGGCACTCTTACAAATATCAGAGCTCTTTTGATAGGTTCTTTTTTATTCTTATCTCTCGGTTTGTTTGACGATATAAAAAAAGGCGGTCTGGGGTTTAAAATCAAATTTTTGATACAGATAGCCGCAAGTCTTGTGGCGACAGTCGGGTTTGACATCAGAATAAGTTTCATTGACAATTATTTTATTTCGGTCGCGCTGAGCGTTTTTTGGATAATAGGGTTGTCAAACGCGTTTAATATTATAGACATTATGGACGGCCTTTCATGCGGAATTGCGGCCATTGCGGCTTTTTTCTTTTTCTTTATCGCGCTTCCCAGCGAAATGCTTTACGTAAATTTTTCCGCGATAGCGCTTGCCGGAGCATGTCTGGGTTTTCTGCCTTATAATCTGTCTAAAAAAAGAAAAATTTTCATGGGCGACACCGGCAGTTTGGCGATAGGTTTTATTCTTGCGACCATAGCGCTTGGAACCTCGTATACAAAATTAAATTTCATCGGCGTATTTGCGCCTCTTTTAATACTTGCCGTTCCCATATTTGAAACGGCTTTCGTAAGCATGGTACGAATTAAAAACGGCAAATCGCCGTTTCTGGGCAGCAAAGACCATTTTCCTTTAAGACTTGAAAAAATGGGATTTACCAGAAAACAAATACTTATAACTGTTTATGCGGCATGCGCGGTTTTAGGCGTATTTGCTTATCTTTTTGTAAATCTGGCCGGGATTTCATCCTTTTTTATTTTGCTTTTTTTGGTAATAATTTTTATATTTGCCGCTTACAAACTGGCAAAAATTAAAATGGACTGAATATGACGAATAATATTATTATCGGCGGCGGAATAAGCGGGCTTTCTTTCGCTTATTTTACGAAAAAGCCTTATATTCTGTTTGAACGTTCAAATGAACCGGGCGGACTTTGCAAATCAATAAAAGAAGACGGTTTTACTTTTGATTATTCCGGACATTTTATACACATAAAAGATCGGGCGGTAAAAAATCTTCTTGAAAAACTCATTAACCAAAAACTCCTTACCGTAAAAAGAAACGCGGCCATATACATAAAAAAATCTTTTGTGCCGTTTCCGTTTCAGGCTAATTTATATTATCTGCCGGAAAAAGAAAAACAAGACTGCATTAACGGCATAAAAAAAAGAAAAAACGTAAAAATTTATAACGATATGCCGTTTATAGACTGGGCAAACGCGATGTTCGGTTCCGGAATAACAAAACATTTCATGGCGCCTTATAACGAAAAACTCTGGAACTGCGATTTAAAAAAACTTACCGCGGCATGGACCGCCCCTTTTGTTCCCAAACCCGACGCCGACAGCATTTTGAAATACGCCTATGAAAAAAATGAAAACGATTACGGATACAACAGTTCGTTTTATTATCCCGCCGAAAACGGATGCGGGCATATAATAAACGGATTTTACAAACAATTAAAAAACAGCGTTATAAAAAACGCAAACGTAAGCGAAATAGACTATAAAAACAAAACCGTGTTCGCAAACGGAAGATATTTCCGTTATGACAAACTTGTTTCAACGCAGCCTCTTTCCGAACTTGTAAAAATGCTCAAAAACGCTCCTGACGCGGTTATAAAAACGGCAGGTAACCTCAACTGGACTTCGGTTCGCTGCATTAACATAGGAATAAAATATAAAAAAGAAATTCCGGCAAATATAAAAGACAGACATTGGATTTATATGCCCGAAAAACAGTTCCCGTTTTACAGAGTCGGAGTTTATTCAAACGCAAACCCAAAACTCGCTCCGAAAAACTGTTACGGGCTGTATGTTGAATTTTCAGGCAAAAATAACGTTTTTTTAAACTGTTCCGATACGATAAAATATTTAAAAAAGGCCGGCATGATAGGCGCCAACGACGAGATATTAACGGCAAATATCGTTGATATGCCTTACGCTTACGTAATATTTGACAAAAACCGCCAAAAAACCGTTGATACGATAACGGATTTTTTAAACTCAAACGGAATATATACGCTGGGCAGATACGCCCGATGGGAATATTCTTTTATTGAAAAAAATATAACGGACGCAAAAAAACTGGCCGAACGGCCGGAGTTTAAATGAATAAAATAAAGGTATGCATTATCGTAACAAAACTTGAACTCGGCGGCGCGCAGAAAGTCGCGATAGATTTGTGCAAAAAGACCGATAAAGATAAATTTGAATTTTTCATGATCTGCGGAATGGGCGGAATATTGGATGACGAAACGTCCGGCGTCATAAAAGTTTATTTTGTAAAAGATTTAATACGCGAAATAAATCCTTTAAAAGATTTTAAGGCGTTCATTGAAATATACAAAATTTTAAAAAAAGAAAAGCCCGATATTGTGCACACTCATTCGTCAAAAGCTGGAATTCTGGGCAGAATTACGGCTTTTGCGGCAGGAATAAAAACGATAATACATACGATACACGGCTTTCCTTTTAACGATACTCAGTCTTTTTTTAAAAAGAATTTATATATCGCCCTTGAAAAACTGTGCGCCGCCGTTTCAACGGTTTTAATCCCGGTAAGCACGGAAAATATTAAAAAAGGACTTTCTTACAAAATCGGAAAAGAAAAGCAGTATCGTTATATACGCCTTGGAATTGATATTGAAAACTTTAAAAATTTAAATCACGCGCCTTTATTAAAAAAAGAGCTCGGATTGGAAGAAACAGACAAAATTGTAACGACGATAGGTCCTTTTAAACCGCAGAAAAACCTGCCTGATTTCATTAAAACGGCAAACATCGTTTTAAAAAAAGATTCCTCTTTTAAATTTATCATTACCGGAGACGGCGACGGAAGACCGGAACTTGAACGATTGATAGCAAAATACGGTCTTGAAAACGGAGTATTTCTTCTGGGATGGCGCAGAGACATTTCAAATATTTTAAATTCCAGCGATTTTTTCGCAATGACTTCTTTATGGGAAGGCCTGCCTATTTCAACAATAGAAGCGATGGCATGCGGGCTTGTTCCGGTGGTAAACGACGTTGACGGACAGCGGGAAATCGTAAAAGACGGAGTAAACGGATTTTTGGTAAAACCTTACGACGCCGAAGATACCGCGGCAAAGATTTTTTATCTGGCAAAAAATTCCGAGATAAAAGATAAAATGAGCAGAAACGCGAAACAGACGATAGATGAAACTTTCGGAATTGATTATATGATCAAACAGCACGAGAATTTGTACCGCGAATTGACAGGTTCTTAACTAACGGACGACGACAATTTTTCCGTTATGTTTCTTTCCGCCGTCAATATAAATAATCCATATATAAACGCCGCTCGGAACAAAATTATATCCGTTATCCTTACCGTCCCAATGAATCGTATGATATCTGTCCTCGCTTGTGTTTGTGTTTGGAAGCGGAATAATTTCAGGCAGAGACCACGCTTTTCTTCTGACAAGATTTCCCAAAACGTCATATATTACAAGTTCGCCGGACACCGCCGATTCGTCATCGCCGTTAAATTCAAATTTAATCCATCCGTCCATATCAAGGCTGCCGTGTTTTTTCGTATCTCCGGTTGAGGCCAGAGACTGCCCCGATTCCGGTATCCACGGATTGGGAAAAACTTTTATTTCGGCCGTCAAAACGACAGGCGCCAAAAAAATCAAAATTAAAATTAAGTTTATTTTTTTCATTTTATAAAGATTAATATTAAACAAATTTTACGGCTTATCTGATTCTGTCAAGAGCTCTTTTTGCTTCGGCTTTGTCAGGTTTATAATACAACGCTTTTCTTAAGTATTCTCTGGCTTTTTCCATATCGTTGCTGCTGTATGCGTTCATGCCGTCTTCATAATATTTCTGGGCTACTGAATCTGCGACTCTTTCAAGTTCAAAAGTCGCCGAAGTGTTGCCGGGATTATATTCCAGCGATTTCTTATAGAACTGCGCCGCTTTTTCAAATTCGTTTTCTCTGAAAGCGTTAAATCCTTTTTTGTAATATTCTTCCGAAAGGCTGAAACTCATCTTTGATATGTAATTGTTTGCGTTTTTATAATATTCTGTAAACTCGTATTTTTCCGCGATTTCCTTTGCCTTTTTAAAATATTCAACCGCCGCTTCGTATCTGCCTTTTTCGTAATTTTTAAGACCGTCTTCAAAATAGCCTACAAGTTTGCCTCTGACTTTATCCTGTTCTTTTTCCAAAGCCGTCAGCCTTTTATATTCCGCTATTTCCTGAATATTCTGTTCGGATTTATCTATAAGCTGCCTTACGTCAAGCCTGTGTGGAGCCGCGACAATGACGGCTTCAAAATATTTTATGGCCTCTTCATAATTGCCTTTGTTATAATACTTCATAGCCTGATCGTAAATTTCGTTTGCTTTATCCGACGCTATTTTTGACAGCTGGTTGTCAACGTCAACCATTTTTTCTTTGGCAAGCGCATTCTGCGGATCTATATCCAGCAAATATTTTAAAGAATTTTTCGCTCTGACCAAATCTCCTTTTTTATAGAATTTCTGGTATCTGCCCCAAAGATAAACTATCCTGTCGCTGTTGATGTCTCTTTCCTGCAGAGCTTTTACGTCGCCGGTCGCGGTTTCGATATCTTCTATGGCTGATTTTGCGACTCTGTTCTCAGGGTCAAGAGCCAAAACTTTTCTGTAATATTTGTCGGCTTTTACGACGTTGTTTGCTTCTCTGGCTTTATTGGCCTTTTTCATATATTTGTTTACTATTGAAAAATTATAGTCGTCTATTTTTTCAAGTTCGTCTATTGTTTTCTTTAAATATTCCTGAGAAGGCCTGTGGTCGGGATAAACGGAAAGAATATCGTCAAACTGCTGTCTGGCCTTTACAAAATCTTTCGCGTAAAAATTAGCCTGCGCCTGTCTGAAATGCTCGTTCAAATAATATTCGTAAGCCGCTCTCTGGTTTGAAAAAGAACCGAAAGCAAAACTTACATTAAAAGTGTGCGTGGCGTTCAAATCAAGAGAAGGTATAAAAGCGTAATCAAAACTTATAGTCTGAAACTGCAGCCCGACGCCCATTCTGGTATTGTTGAGCAAAGAATCTCCGCCGCATTTTACGCCGGCTCTTAAAGTCATAAAATATACGGGGCTTATTGATAAACCGACCGACGTAAAATCCTCGTATTGTTTCTGGTCGGTAAAATCCAAAGCTAATTTTAAATTATAAAAATCAAGATTGCTGTATCCTATGCCCGCCGTCATCATCTGCGGGAGTTCAGAGGCGGTTTTTACAAATTTTTCAGACGTTCCGAGGTTTTTCAAAGCAAATCCGAGAGTAAAATTTCTCATTTTGGGAACGGCAAAAACGCCGCCGACGTCAACGGCAATGGTTTCAGAAATATAATCGGCCAGAGAACTTCTCATAATTTTAAAGTTTACTCCGACGCCGCCGTTATCTATAAAAACCGGGAGGTATTTTCTCATCGGAAGAGCGTACGTGATAATCGCTCCCATATCGGTAGTTTTGCCGAATCCTATTTCGCTGCCGGCATTGTCGTAGTATTTATCGGTATTGTAATCAACATACATCAACGACGCTCCGAAAATACCTATGCTTGTCGCAAATCCTATTGAGGCGAAATTATACTGTATGTCTCCGGTCATGTTGGAGCCGCCGACCGAAGCGACGGTTCTGTAAAGACCTACGGTTGAAGCCGGGTTGATTACCGTTCCCGTCATAACGTTTGAAATAAGAGCGACTCCGGCGTCAGCCATCGCGCAGGAAACCGGATCCGGATTTAACGCATAAATGATTGAACTCGCGTAAGCGCCGGTGTTAGCGAAAAGTAAACCTGCCGTTAAAATTATTGCTGCCGTTTTTTTTATTATCATATTGATAGACCCTTTTTTAGATTATATCAAACTTTTTTATTTTTTTCTTACGCCGGGAACAAATTTAAAGCCTCTGCCGAAAATAGTAATTATTTTATCTCCCCATTCTCCCAGAGCCTGTCTCAAATTTTTGATGTGCGTGTCTATCGTTCTTGTCGTAACGGCGACATTGTATTCAAACACGTTTTCCAGAATAAAATCCCTTGAAAGAACTATGTTCGGTTTTATCAAAAACATATGAAGAAGGTCAAATTCCTTCGGCCTTAATTTTATTTCTTTTGAGTTGAGCATTACCGTTCTTGCGTCCAGATTCATTGTAAGCCCGTCGGTTTTAATGGAATTTGATTCCTGTTTTCTTGAAACGCGTCTGAGCAGCGCTTTTATTCTTGCGACAAGTTCCTTATTGCTGAAAGGTTTTGTTATGTAATCGTCGGCTCCGACGCCAAGCCCTATGACTTTATCCGTTTCGGTGGATTCGACCGTAAGCATTATGACCGGAATATTTTTTGTGGCCGGATCCGAACGCAGCAGTCTGCATAATTCTATGCCGCCTATCTGCGGCATTTTTACGTCAAGAATCGCAAGATCCGGCTTCGATTTTAAAATTCTTTTATATCCTTCGTCGGTATCGGCGCATTTTATAACTTTAAAATTATCGGCTTCAAGAACGTCGGCGACAAGTTCCCTGAGTTCTTCTTCGTCGTCCACTATAACTATTTTATTATTTTCTATCATTTTGCAACCTCGCATAATAGAATTTTATCTGCCGTATTTCCTGCGTTCAAAAACATAAGAGCTTTTATTATTTTTCTTGGCGATTTTCTTAAGTTCGGAAGCTCTTTGCGCCACATCTTCAAAGTCAACGATATCGGCGATGTTTGTGGCGATAATGCTTATTGACACCGCCATTATGGGAAATTTTTGTATATTGTCGTTTCTGTCAATTGAAACTATATATCCTTTTTCTATATCTTCTCTGTTGTAAAAATCCTTAATTCCCAAATCAAATAATTCTATTACTTTTTCGGCTATCGGAATGCTCAAATCTATCGGAGATATTATCACAAAATCGTCTCCGCCGATATGTCCTATAAAGCTGTCGCTTTTTACAAATCCTTTTACGGCTTTTTCCAAAACGCCAGCAGTAAATCTTATTACGTTGTCGCCCGCGAAAAAACCGTATTTATCGTTAAAGCTTTTAAAATTTGACAGATCAAAATATAATATCGCAAAATCGCTTTTGTCGGTTATTTTTGATTCAACGTATTTTTGTATTGAAACGTTTCCGGGAAGCGACGTCAACGGATTAACGTCCAAACTCTGTTTTTTTCTTTCCAGAATATTTTTTACTTTCGTAAGAAGAACGGAAGATTTAAACGGTTTTGTTATGTAATCGTCAACTCCAAGGCTAAGTCCCTTAATCTGCTCGGTGTCTCCCGCCAAAGCCGTAAGCATTATGACCGGAAGATTAATAAATCTGGCTTCTTTCCTGATAATAGCCAATACCTCAAATCCGTCCATCACAGGCATTGAGCAGTCCAGAATTACAAAATCCGGGCTTTCGGAATATATTTTATCCAGTCCCTCTTTGCCGTTTTCGGCGGTAATAACGTCGTAGCCGGCCATGGAAAATATATCGTAAAGCATTTCTTTTAATAACGGTTCGTCGTCAACTACCAAAACTTTTGTCATAATAGTTATTTTTTAGGCAAAACAAATTTAAACGTTGTGCCGCATCCCAAATCGCTTTCGGCCCAAACGTATCCTTTATGTAATTTTATCATTTCCGCAACTATAGTAAGCCCCAGCCCCGTGCCTTTAGGCCGCTTAAACTGTCCGTCCTGAACCTGAAAAAATTTTTCAAAGACCATGTCAACCTGGTGTTTCGGAATTCCTATTCCGTCGTCTTTGACCCATATTTCAACATATCCGTCTCCGTATCCGGCGGAATTTTCCAAAACTTTCAGAATAATATTGCCGTTTTCTTTCGTAAATTTCATGGCGTTGCTGACAAGATTGGTTATAACCTGTTTGATTTTTTCGGAATCGGCGCTTATTATTATCGCCGTTTTAAAAACTATATCCAAACTTATCGTTTTTTTCTGCTGTACGGCAAGCGGCTGAAACAAAGACACTATTTCGGAAATAACGGCCACTATATCCGTATCGGATTTTCTGATTTCCAGCTTGTCGGCTTTAATTTTAGCCAAATCAAGAATGTTGTTTATAAAATTCGTAAGCCTGACCGTGGCCTGTTTTATTATATGCAGTCCTTTTAGCTGCTGTTCCGGAGGATGTCCCTGTTTTACTCCGTCTATCAGCAAATCGCAGTAACCGTCTATGGCGGATAACGGAGATCTCAGCTCGTGCGAAACGCTTGAAACAAAACTGTCCTTCATGGAGTCAAGCTCTTTTACCTGTTTTGCCATATTGTTAAACGTATTGAATAAAACTCCTATTTCGTCTTTTCTTTTTAATTTAAGTTCCACGTCAAGATTGCCTTTTGCTATCTGTTCCGACGCTTCGGTAAGCAATTTTAACGGTTTTGTAAACGTATATCCCAGAAAATTTGCCAAAAGAATTCCTATTATAATCGCCACGTATGAAACGATTTTTATCTGAGCGGTCATTTTAGAAATGCCGATTTTTATTTGTTTTTCCATCTGGTCCTGTGAAAAACCGACGACAAAAGTACCGATATTTTCACCGTCAATTTTTAACGGGACCGAAGATTCGTAAATTTTTTCGCCGCTTAAAGAATAATAATATTCGGAATATTCCGTTCTTACTTTTTTTATTCTCGGTTTAAATTCCGAATCAATGTTTTTATTATTATCCCTGGAAAGGTACATATTGACGTTATTGGCGTTAACATATCCGGCATAAACTACGGCCGGACTGTATGTTTTTATCAAAAGCTCAATCGCGTTATATACCTGCAATTCATCTTTTAATTTCAAAGCCTCGTTGCACATTGAAACGAAACTCGTAAGTGTTTTTTCTCTTGTTTGAGAAAACTGGTGTGTAAGAAATTTTTTCTGGGTTACGTATATGTTATATGAAACGCCTATGATGACCAACAATAAAAGGATTGAAACGTACAGGGTAAACTTAAATCTCAGACTCATCAAAAATACCCTTTTACAAAAAAATAACTTCGGTCTGCCGCATGAAAAATACGGCAGACCGGTTTATATTATAAATTATTCGGCTTGTTCTAATTCCAAAACTGCGCCTTTGCCGATTTTTGCGACTATAAAATTATAAATCCATGCAACCGCGATTACGCCTACAGCCATTATCAACGTATAAAGAACGATGAAGATCAACCAAGACAACAGCTTTGCTCCAAAACCGAGATTAGCCGCTAATTCCGTCGGGAATATAAAGAACGTAAAAATACCGATCAATGCTCCCAACAATGCGAATACTACCGGGAAATTCTTAAATAAAGAACTTACGACAACACCTTTTATTTCATACTTTGCCATGCTATCCTCCCTTTATATTTTAACAACGCCTTTTTTCCTGCACACGAGTAATTATACTAGACTAATCTTTTTATGTCAACAGGATTCTATTTATAAGACGCCTTCATTTCTTCAAGAGAAATACCCTTATAATCGCCGCTGTGTCCCGTTGTTCCGAAATCTCTCATCTTGCCCGCGATTACGCCTTTTAAAGCTTCTCTTGCAGGGCCTAAATAATCTCTCGGATCAAATTTCTCGGGGGTTTCGGCAAACACTTTTCTGATTGCGGCCGTAATTGCAAGCCTTCCGTCGGTGTCAACGTTTATTTTCGTTACTCCAAGCTGTATTGCTTTTTTGAGGCTTTCCATAGGAACGCCCGTCGCTCCCGGCATCTTTCCTCCGTATTTGTTTACGGCGTCAATCAATTCCTGAGGAACCGAAGAAGCTCCGTGAAGAACTATAGGAATGTTTATAAGAGACCTGACTTCTTTTAAAACGTCAAAAGCAAGTTCTTTTGAACCTTTGAATTTATACGCTCCGTGCGAAGTTCCGATGGCGATAGCCAATGCGTCAACTCCGGTTTCTTCAACGAATTTTTTCGCTTCTTTAGGATCGGTCAAATGGATTGAACCCGAACCGACTCCGTCTTCAATTCCGCCTAGTCTTCCGATTTCGGCTTCAACGGTTACTCCGAATTTATGAGCGTATTCGACAACCGATTTTGTAACGCCTACGTTATACGCGTAATCCGACGGAGTTTTTCCGTCTTCTTTGAGAGAGCCGTCAATCATAACCGATGAAAATCCTAGCGATATGGCTTCTTTTACGGTGGCAAGAGAATTGCCGTGGTCAAGATGAACCGCTATCGGAATTTCAGGATTTTCTTCAACTGCGGCAAACATTATATGTTTCAAATACGTGAAATTAGAATACTTTAATGCTCCTCTGCTTGCCTGAATGATTACAGGCGACTGCGTTTCTTTAGCGGCGGCCATAATAGCCTGAACCTGTTCCATATTGTTCACGTTGTAAGCGCCGACTCCGTAATTTTTCTTTCTTGCTTCCTCTAAAATCTGTCTCATAGGTACTAATGGCATTTTTACTTCCTCCCTGTTTTTACAGTATTTTTTTTATTTTTTACTGGCTTTTTTAATGATTTTTTTTCAAACTCTTCCTCAAAAACGCCCATAGCCCTGAATTTCTCGTATCTGTCGCGGGCAATATTTTCTTTTGACATTTTTGAATATTCCGATAAATATTTGTTGACGGCTCTTTTTATATTCATCGCCGTTTCAACCGCATCCATATGCGCGCCGCCTACCGGTTCTTTTATAATTTCGTCTATAACTTTATTTTTAAGAAGATCTTTTGCCGTAATTTTAAGAGCTTCGGCCGCTTCTTTGGCTTTTGCTGCGTCTCTGAATAAAATAGCCGCGCAGCCTTCCGGCGATATAACGGAATAATACGAATTTTCAAGCATTAAAACTTTGTTTGCGACTCCTATGCCGAGCGCTCCGCCGGATCCGCCTTCGCCTATCACTATGCTTATTACGGGCACTTTTAAAACAGACATATCTCTTAAATTTCTGGCTATGGCTTCCGCCTGGCCTCTTTCTTCGGCCGCTATTCCGGGATATGCTCCGGAAGTATCTATAAACGTAATTATCGGACGGTTGAATTTTTCGGCCGTTTTCATAAGTCTCATGGCTTTTCTGTATCCTTCAGGATGAGCCATGGCGAAATTTCTTTCCATATTCTCATGAACGGTTCTGCCTTTCTGATGGCCTATGACGGCCACCGGAGAATTGTCAACAGAGGCAAGCCCGCAGACCAAAGCCATATCGTCGCCGTAAGCTCTGTCGCCGTGAAGTTCAACGAAATTTTCACAGATTATTTTTATATAATCCATCGTATACGGTCTGCTGGGATGTCTTGCAAGCTGGACTCTCTGCCATGAAGTAAGCGAACCGTATATCTCTTTTTTCAGCTTTTCTTTTTTTTCTTCCAAATCGGCTATTTCGCCGGAAAAATCAATCTTGCTGTGTTCGGCCGATACTTTTAAACTTAAAATTTTTTTTTCAAGTTCAATAACGGGCCGTTCAAAATCCAAAACAAATTCTGTCATTAATATACCCTCTTAAACTAAAACTTACCCTGATAATTTATTCTGAAAATTCTTTCGCATCCGTATTTGGTTTCATCAGAACTTGTTAAATTTCTCATGGCAAAATCTATGTTGAATGATTCCGTTATCCATAATTTTAAACCGCTGTTTAATCTTGTCATGTCGCCTTTGCCTATATTGTCGCACTCAATCATAAACATAAGAGTATCGTCTATCACAATAACGGAGGAGTTTACAAAACCTATAAGCCTTGCCTCTTTAAAATCGTTTACGTTGACGCCGGCGTTAAAATTAAGATCCGGCAAAAAAAGCTCTTTTCCGATTACCGCATAAACGCCTTTGCCTTTCTGCATAAATTCGGCGCTTGTTTCATCGTAGAAATAACCCTGCCCGTCATAACCTATTGAGAATCCCGGCCATTTTGCGTCTCCGGCGTATATGTTGAATTTTAACTGTAAAGACGGCGGCGCGACTACGACGTTTCCTACGCCTATAAGATTGCTTATTTCCCAGCCTACTCCCAAATTAAGCGATTTGAATATTCCGAAATTTAATTTTGAAAGAACTCCGCCTCCGGCAAACATTCTGAACTGCATTTCATATCCGCCGTAATCAAGTATTGAATATGCGGGAGTATCTATAAGTTCTGTAACCGGCGCAACGGAACAATACCCGGCCCCAACTACAAAAAACAATAATGCAAAAACTAATATTTTTTTCATTTTTATATATTCTCCATACCTGATAAATTTCGTTTTATATTACCAGTTTTTAAAAAGTAAATCAAACAAACAACGGAAGCTTAGAAGCCGGGCAGCTTAGGAGCTGCGCAACGGCAGAGACACGGCAAAAAAACAATAAGCGTTCCGACTCTTAACACATCAATTCAGCAAGTCCGTAAGTTTTATATAATCCGATAATTCAAGTTTATCGGGCCTTGCCATATAATCAATGCCTGCCTTTTGCAATAAGACCTGAGCGGCAATTTTGTCCGACTTCAAATACGTCGCCAATCCGTTAAGTATCGTTTTTCTTCTCATTGAAAAACAATGTTTTATAAACGGGAATAAATTCGCGGACGGCTCTTTCGGATTTCTGTTTATAAAACTTGCCACGGCGGACATAACTTTCGGTTTAGGATTAAAACAGCCAGGCGGAACGTCAAATAAAAACTCCGCGTCGGCGTAATATTTTCTGAATATTGAAATATATCCGTAATCCTTTGACCCCGGACCGCTTACAAGTCTGGTTATTACGTCTTTTTGAAGCATAAAAACGGCTGAAATAAAATTAGGATACGGAAGCAGTTTTTGCACAATAGCCGTACCGACGTTATAAGGCAGATTTGCGACAACTTTAAACGGCGCTTGAGGCAGTTCAAATTTTAAAAAATCTTTATTTATGACCGTTACGTTATGATCGTCGCGGTATTTCAAAACGAGATTATCGGACAATTGTCTGTCAATGTCAACTATTATCAAATTGTCCGTTAAATTTTTAAGAATATCGGTTAAAACGCCTTTGCCGGGACCGATTTCAATAACAAAATCGCCTTTTGATATTGAAGCGGACTTTACGATTTTGTTTGCGATATTGGCGTCTATCAAAAAATTTTGGCCGTGCGGCTGTCTCATTTATTTAACCGTTTTATCTGATTTTTTTTATAATTTCGGGCAGAACAAGTATTATTACAGCCGTATTCGTGACTACCGCGGCGACCAGCGCGACCAATAAAATAGGATGGGCTATATATTCAATCGGATAATAAGTTACGGCCAGTTTATGCAGCGCCGTCATTAAAAAACCGAACAGCCACCATATCCCGACAAAATTAAAAACGGAGTCAAACCGTCCGTAAAAAGCCAAAGCCGCAACGGGTGATATCAATAAAATATTTACTGCCAGTTTTATCAGCTCCAGTCTTTCAAACATACGGTCCCCGTTTAATTTATTTTATTAATTATATCAAATTCCGGCGGTCATACAAATTTATTGCCGGTACAAAGTTATATTTACTATCTCGGATTTTGAAAACAATCTCAGAGGCGGCCCCCACCATCTTGTTCCGGACGTTACATAAACATATTTGCCGTTTTCATAATATAATCCGTAAAAATGCTTAAAAATTATCTTTTCAATAATATCAAAAGGCGGAATCTGTCCGGCATGAGTATGGCCTGAAAGCTGCAGCGTAAACGGATAGCGCAAAGCCTTTGCGAAAGCTTCGGGCTGATGGCTTAAAAATATAACCGGTTTTGAAAAATCAATCCCTTCAAAAGCCTTGTCAAAATCATATACATTAGAATTAAATCTTTTGGATTCTTTGAAATCCGATATTCCGGCGATATAAATCATATTATTTACGGCTACATTTTTATTATCTATTAATATGTAGCCCGCCTTTTGGGTAAAAGTTTTAAATTTATCAATTCCGCGGTAATATTCATGGTTGCCGCTGACAACAAAGATTCCGTAATTGGATTTAATGTTATGCATATCATAATCCTGATACGTGTCTGAAATATCGGAATCTACGACATCTCCGGTTATCGCGACAATGTCGGGTTTTAAAGAATTAACCGCGTCAATTATTTTTTTTATTTCTTCCGGTTTTGTAAGAATATTTATATGAATATCGGATAATTGGACTATTTTAAATTTATCAACGGGCAGGTTCGGCACTTTTATTTCAATATTTTTGATAACCGGCGAATTTACTTTGACATTTATATAGGAATATACCGCGGACAAAAAAGTCAACGTCAAAGCCGCCGCCGTAATATAGAGCCTTATTTGCGGATCTTTAAAAAATATAAATAAAATATTGCCGGCAAACAAAAATGTAAAAGCGATTGACAGTATTCCCACCCATATATACGCAAACTCAATAATAAAATTAAAGTTTGTAACAGCGCCGGCGTATTTATGCAGAAAAATTTGGTTGAAAACGCCAAAAAAAGCTAACAGACAAATTACCAGTAAAAACCAAACTGACGCATTATGGTTTAACCTTAAATCCGTTGATATTCTGTGGAATATATAGTAATGAGCGCCCAAATATACAATTAAAAAGGATATAAAAAACCATCTCATTGTTGACTCTCCAAAACTTTAACCTTAAAAAATCAGCTTACAATTTTTTTCCTTACAAAGAAAGTTGCTGCCAAAGTCAGTATGCCGCCGGCGATTGTAGTCGCCTGAGGTCCGAAAGCATACGCAAGATTGCCGCCGAACAAACTTCCTATCGGAGTAAATCCCAAAAAAGCAGTTATGAAAAACCCTATTATCGTGCCTCTGTATTTTGTCGGAGCGTGTATCTGCATATAAGTGTTCGTCAGGCTCATGCCGACGACCATACAGTAGCCCGCGCATGCCAGAAAAAAACACGACGTATAAATATTCGTAATAGATGCGAATAAAATAATAACCGAGCCCAAAACCGCCGAACTGTAATAAATCCACGAACCGATATTTTCGGTATTCTGTTTGCCTGCGACGGTAATAGTCGCAAGCAGCGCCCCGCATCCGATGGAAGACATAAACAATCCCAATCCGTTTGCCTCCATACCGTATACGTCCTTTACAAAAACAGGCATCAGCACCATAGGAAAAACCGTTACTATTCCGTTTATCGCAAGAAGTATCAGCATTGCCGAAATTTTATTGTCGTTTTTGATAAAATCCCAGCTTGCGAAAAACTTTTCCTTAAACGTTTCAACCTGTTTTTCTATAAGATGTGTAATCGGAATAATATGCGCAAGCGCTATAAATACCGCTATGTAAGAAATTGTGTTAAATAAAAAACAGTATCCTTCGCCGAATTTCGCTATAATAACGGCGGCTATCGCGGGACCTACAACTCTGCCCATATTGAAAATCAGAGAGTTTAAACCTATGGCATTCATTAAGTTTTCTTTCGGCACCAAATCAATTATAAACGACTGCCTTATAGTCATATCAAAAGCGTTGACAAGCCCGAGAAACGTTGATATTACGAGAATATGCCATAACGCTATATGATTTGTGATTGTCAGGTAAGACAACAGCCCGGCCTGAATCATCAGCGCGCTTTGAGTTATAAAAAGCAGTTTTTTTCTATTATATTTATCGGCAAACGAACCGGCAAAAGGGGATATAATTAAAATAAAAATCTGGCTTAAAAAAGCTACAAGTCCCAGCAAAACCGCCGATTTTGTAAGACTGTAAACAAGCCAAGGCAGCGCCGTCATCTGAAGCCAGGTTCCCATAACCGATATAATCTGGCCGAAAAAAAACAATCTGTAATTTTTTATGTTTAAAGATTTAAAAATAGAGTTGTTTATCATAAGTTATATCTGTTTGAGAAGGCATTGTCTTGCCTTAATCATAAAATCAACCGCCGCCGGACAAAGATAATCAGGATAAGTCCAGGGCAATTTAACAAATCCTTCTTTTTTATATATGGTCGTAACTTCCGCGTATATTCCTTTTGACAGATAAATTCTGTGGCTGAAATCTTTTGTTGAAGCAAGAATAATATTTGCCGGCGTTATATAACCCGGATCAATATTTATTATCCTTTTATTATCTTTTGCAACCGAACTTTCCATTTCGTTTGTCATTACTTTTATATCGGCAAGCCTGCCCGGACTTAAAGGAGTTTTAAAAGAGACCCATTGTCTTTTTAAACCCGGCCCCATTTCCGGAGCATAATACGAAGTAAAATCAAAATCTATTATGCCGCTTTTTATATCTATTTCGTCTTTAAAATCGGATTCAAGCAGTTTATAAACGGCTCCGGCATCATAGCCTGACGGAAAAAGAAGACCGCAGAAAAATTTTGACAAATGCACTTCGTTGATTTGTCCCATATTACGCTCCGACCGAATATATTTTAAATTTATGATAGAAAATTAACAGGCCCTAAATCAAACGCCGAGTTTTTTACAAGCCGCTTCAAAAACATCCTCAACCGATATAAGTTTCATGCATTCCACTTTGACGCATTTTCTGTTTCTGCACGGCTGGCATTTGACTTTTTTCTGTATTATCAAAGTATTGCCTTTAAAAGGCCCCGTTCTTCTTGCGTTTGTCGGGCCTAAAATCGCGATTGCATTGGTGTTTAGAGCCGTTGCTATATGCATAGGACCGGCTTCGTTGGCTATAAACAAACTGCATATTTTAAAAAACGCCATAAGTTCTTTGATATTAAGCTTGCCCGTCAAATCAATAATATCTTTTGTCGCGGACTGCAAAATTATTTCTTCATTGAGCCCTTTTTCGCTTGCTCCGCCTTCTTTGCCTCCGACCAAAACAATATTTGCGCCGTATTTTTCTTTTATTAAATCAATAAGACGGGCGAATTTTTCCGTCTGCCATCTGCGCGAAATCCATCCGCCGCCGGGATGCACCGCCACAATTTTTTTGTTTAAATCAACTTTTTCTTTTTCCAAAAGTTTTTTAAGCGCTTCAATATCAGACTGTGGAACGTCTATGCCGTATTCCTGTTCGGACGTATCGCATCCGAGATATTGCGAAACGGCAAGATGCCTTTCTATGCAGTGGGTATCTTCGGATTTTGGCTTTATCTCTTTTGAAAAAAGCCATGACAGTTCACGCATGCCGTTTGTGGACGAAGAAGCCAGTTTAAATTTTGCTCCCGCCAGTTTGACTATAAATGCGGATTTGAATAACCCGTGAAAATCTATGCTGAGATCGTATTCGTTTTTTCGCAAAAGTTTATAAAATTTTACTATATAAGCCGGTGAAATTTTTTTTCTGTCAAAAATAATTAAATCGTCTATTATTTTGCTGCCTTTCAATATTTCCGCGCATCTTTCGTCGACAAACCAGCTTATATGAGCGTGCGGATACTGTTTTTTTATCGCGTTTACGGCCGGAAGCGCGAATATAACGTCGCCCATTCTGCTTGGCTGAATTATTAAAATTTTCGGTTTCGGATGATTTGTCAGATATTGTTTAACATCGCGGCTCCATGCGTAATTGGCTGCGAAATCAGTCGTTTTATGCAAAGCTTTTTCAAGTTCCGAAGTTTTTTCTTCAATATTGTCTTGCGGCAAAACAGAAACGGGCATTCCGTATACGATTGCAATTTTTGAAAACGGCAGAGGTATTTTAAATTTATCCCATGACTTGCCGACAATTATATTTTTGTCGGCTATTGCACTTATGGGAATTATCGGGATCTGAAGATTTTGAGCCAAAAATAAAATTCCCGGTTTTATTTTATGCCGCGGCCCTTTCGGTCCGTCAACGGCAAAAGCGGTTATATACCCTTCTTTCGCATATTTAACCAGTTCGGTCAATGCTTTTCCGCCGCCTCTTGAAGAAGAACCTCTGACGGCTATATATCCGAATCTGTCGGCGATACGGGCCGGAATTTCGCCGTCTTTTGACATACTTATCATAACCGCCGCGTTTAAGTTTCTGTTGATATAAAAACTGGCAAGCAGGTCTCCGTGCCAAAACGCGCATACGCACGGTATTTTTGTAATATCAACGGCTTTTATTTTTCTTATTCTGAACGTTAAGCCGATAATTTTTAAAACTGCTCCGGCAACGAAAGATAATATGCTTAATTTATTCATTTATATATCTGTTTATAATCTCTATGTTTTTATTAATCGCGCCTTTCTGGCCTTCAACGACCTGCAAAGCTTTCTGCCCCATATCGTATCTTAATTTTCCATCGGCAAGCAAAAGATCTGTTTTTTCAAGCAGTTCGTTTTCTCCCGACACTTCAAAAGAGCCGCCGGCATCTTTTAAAAGTTTTGACTCGCTGTCAAAATTATACATATATCTGCCGAAAACCGCAGGTTTGGCATAGGCCGACGCTTCTATAGGATTCTGCCCGCCTTTTTTTATCATTGAACCGCCTATGAATACTATATCCGAAACGGAATAAAGCATCTGCAATTTGCCGAAAACGTCCAATATCATAATATCTTTGGCTGTTTTATCGCCTTGCGAAAACAAAGAATATTCCGCTCCCGTTTCATTTATCATACGGGCTATTTCACCGGCTCTTGATATATGTCTTGGAGCTATTATCAATTTGAGACTGCCGTATTTCTTTTTTAGTTCCGCAAAAATATTCAGCAGCATTTTTTCTTCGCCGTTTCTTGTGCTGCCGGCTGTTAAAATCAAATCGCCGGCTCCGTATCCGAGACTTTCTCTGTCCGTTTTTTCGGCGGTCCAGTCTCTGTCGTATTTAATATTGCCTGTTATTTCGACTTTTTCGGACGAACCGGTTATTTTGACGAATCTTTCATAGTCCTGCCCGTTTCTCGCCAATATGCCGGAAATTAAATTTAAAAACTGTTTCCAGAAAAATGCCGTTAATTTATAATACGGAAACGCCGTTTTGGAAAGTCTGCCGTTTACGGTAACGATTTTTACGCCCGCTTTGTTCGCGCAATAAATAAGATTAGGCCAGAATTCCGTTTCAACTATAAGCAAAATATCGGGACGTATTTTTGAAATCGCTTTTAAAACAAAAGGATAGATATCAACAGGCGCCAAAGCGCAAAAATCAACCCGGTTCAGTTTAGACACATACTCTCTTGCGGATTTTGTAATTACGGTAACGGCGATATTGTAGTCTTTTAATTTTTCAATCATAGGCTCCACGGCTCTTGCTTCGCCGAGCGAAGCGCAGTGTATCCATACGGTTTTTTTGTTTCGGTCAAATTCCGCAATATCGTACAGCGCAAGCCTTTCTTTTATTTTGTAAAAAAAATCTTTCCTGTTTCTTTTGCCGGATAAAGCTATTCCCAAAAGTATCGGAACAAGAAAAATTAAAAGAAAAAAGTTATAAAATATTAAAAAAAATTTAATCATTTTGTTTTTAACTTACAATAAAAAAATATATTCGGCCGCAGTCATAAAATTTAAACAGCCCAAAACGCCGCCGTCGGTTATATAATTATTTTTTACTTCTTCTCTTTAAAGGAATCCAGTAAAAAACTCCGGCTATCGTATATTCTGGAGTAAATTGTCCGTTTTCCGATACCGAAACATTAATTTTTTCTGCCGGAAGAATTTTAGAAATATCGTTATATTTATCCTGCGGAAGTTCTATGCCTCTTGAAACTTCGCATTGTTCGTCGGCAGCTTCCGATACTATAAGTTTTTGAACGAAACTCTTTGACTGTTCAAGCGTGTCTGCCGATATTGCGGAGACTATCTGAGTCGTATACTGCCCGAAAATATCGGGTTTTTTTTCAAACTCTTCTTTTAAAGAATTTCCTATCGTAAGAATATAATAACTTGCCGCAACCCATCTGCCCGGTATATCGGGATTATCAAAAGCGAATGTTTGGGCGTCTTTTGCAAAAGTTTCGTAAACAACCGCCGGATTTATCGTTTTGCCGTAAAAATAACACGCCCTTTGAACGGATTCTTCAATTTCAATGCCCAGTTCCGGCATATTTAAGAGCTTGCGGACTATTCTTGAAATTTCTCTCGGTCTGATATTTATTTTAAAATTTTTAATTTTTTTCATATTCCCGTACCGGCCAGCCTGCTATTTCTGCGTAACGGCATTATTTTACAAAAATATGCCTTAATACGCCAAATCAAATTTTTTACATTTCTTTTCTTCCGGCAATCGCCCTTGCGATGGTGACTTCATCGGCGTATTCTATATCGCCTCCGACAGGAATGCCGTATCCCAATCTTGAAACTTTTATGCCCAGCGGTTTTATAAGCTGGGCAAGATATACTGCGGTCGTTTCGCCTTTTGAATCCATATCCGTGGCAAGTATGACTTCCGTTATTTCATCTTTTTTCAGCCTGTTTAAAAGTTTGTCTATTCTTATATCGGCAGGGCCCACCGCGTCCAAAGGGGAAAGCGCGCCGCCTAAAACAAAATATAATCCGTTGTAATCTTTTACTTTGCTTACGGCTATCAAATCCTGCGGAGTTTCAACGACGCATAAAATATTTTTTTCTTTCATATTGTCGGAACATATCGGGCAGGGATCCGTTTCGCTCATATTAAAACATACGGAACATATTTTGATTTTCTGTTTTGCTTTCTGTATGACTTCTATAAGTCTGTCAATTTCGTAAGACGGGCTTTTAAGTATATGATAGCATAATCTCTCGGCCATTTTCGGTCCTACGCCCGGCAGTTTTTTTATAACTTCTATCATTCGTTCTATTGATTGCGGTCTGTTCATAATTTCCCGAATATATTAAAGATTCTTTTAACATACTTGTTTAAAAACAATTTGTTATTCTTCGCTTTGTTCCCGGTTAAAATCCGATTTTTTTATTTCTTCGGTTTCATTTTGTTTCTGAGTGTTTTTTCTGATCGCTTTGCCGGCGAATTTTTTTGCGATATTTTCAATTTTTGACGGAACGGCGGTCTTTGCCGTTTCTTTTAAATCTTCAACTACCGTAAATGTTTCTTTCGGCTGTTCCGGTTCCTGTTTTGCGACAATATCATCCTCCGGAACCGTAATGCTTTCATCAACGGACATATTGACGTTTATTTCTCTTGCCAATTTTCTTGATATCAGTTTTTTAATCAGTTCGTCATACGACTTTACCATGCTTAAATCATATTTGTCTTTGAATAATAACTGTACCGCGTTATTGTTCAATATTTTTATTATCGCGGATTTGAACATGGGAGCTCTTATCGGATGCTTTTGGGAAAGCTCGCAAATGATGTCTTTTGCTATGGCAAGCATATCGTAATCCGTCGTTTCCGACATTGTTGAGGCGTCATCGTCATTATTTTTCTGTTCCGTTATATCTTCCTGGGATTCTTTGACGCCGCAAGGTTCTTTTGCGCCGCTTATTAAATTAACGTTCCCGGCTTTATTTCCTATTTCGTTTATCTTTGAGATTAATTCGCCTACGCTGTAATAAGGCTCCGCCATTTTTAACAGATAAATTTCTAAAAGTATTCTCGGCTGGTCGTTCTCTTTCATTTCTTCAAGCGCTTTTGAAATAAGATTGCCGAGTCTTACAAAACCGGGTATAGTAAAAAATGTTTTCTGTTTGTTGTAAAGATTTTTATCCGAAGAAGGAATATCGGCGATTTCCGGATTAACGGAATATATCATAAGCTGTCTGATATGGTCTCTTAAATCTTTGGCAAACTGCAGTATATTGTATCCGTCTTCATATACTTTTTTACATGTTCTCAACAACGATTCGGTATTGTTGTTTGCTATATCTTCCGTTGTTTGGGCGACAATTTCTTTAGGCAAAAGACCTAAAAGATTTCTCATATATTCAAAAGTAATCTTGCCGTTTGACGAAGAAATTGCCTGGTCAAGCAGGCTCAAAGCGTCTCTCATTGAGCCGCCGGCCGAATTCACTATTATGTCCAGCGCGCCGTCGTCTATTTCAAAATTGTCTTTTTTCGCAATATTTTGTATCGCCTCGGTTATTTCTTTTGCAGACAAAAGTCTGAATCTGTACTTCTGGCATCTTGAAAGAATCGTAGAAGGCGCTTTCTGCAATTCGGTGGTGGCAAGTATAAAAATAACATGGGGAGGCGGCTCTTCAAGTGTTTTAAGCAGAGCGTCAAAAGCCTGCGGCGTTATTCTGTGAAATTCGTCTATTATGTAAATTTTGTATCTTGAAGACATCGCTCCGAATTTGACGTTGTCCCTTATTTCCCTTATTTCGTCTATTCTGTTATTTGAGGCGCCGTCTATTTCCAAAACGTCCAAACTTTGGTTTGCGCTTATTTCCAGACAATTTTTACATTTGCCGCACGGTTCGGACGATGAGCCTTCCAGACAGTTTAACGCTTTGGCAAAAATTCTCGCCATGGTCGTTTTGCCAGTGCCTCTGGGCCCGCTGAAAATATAAGCGTGCGCGACTTTGTTTTCGGCAATCGCGTTTTTAAGAGTCTGTGAAATGTGGTTTTGTCCGACCACTTCGGCGAATGTCGCCGGTCTGAATTTTCTTGCCAACACCAAATATGACATATATACCCTCTTTGACTTATCTTTTATATTATTATGAAAAACAGTATCGGTTTTACTCGCATTTTAACATTTGCAGCTGTAAAGGCTGAGTATTTTTGATCTGTCCTTTTTCTTTTTCCGCAGCCAGAAAATCTATTACTTTATTATCTTTCAAAGCAACGGCCTGGTAACCCCAGTTATAAGGATTGCCTCGTAAAACATCCGAAGGAATGCTTACTGTATTGCCGTTTTTAACGATATTTTTTACAACCGTAAGATCGTCAACATAAAATCTGTAAACGACGGCTTTCTCTTTTGTCAGTCTTACCGCATATTCCCAGTAATTATTCTGCGCAAAAAAACCGTCAACCCCTTTTAACATAACGCCGCAGCCGGCGTCGGGCAGACCGTTCATGTCTATGTAAATATCAACCGTATAAGCATCGGCGTCATCGGCAATAACGGTAAAATCCACCGATTTATCCGTTTTTTTAACGGCAAACGAAATAACCGCTCCTGTGCTGTTTTGCAAAATATATCCGTCTTCGTTCTTTTCAAATCCGAATTTATTTTGGATATCGCAGTTACTTTGACCGGCGTTTTCATTTTCCGCGGTTATATACGGCATATCCGAAGCGGGGATTTCTTTATCGGATAATTTAAAAATATTAGAATAAGAAATATTAAACAACATTAAAGATTTATCGTCGTTTTTAATTATTCCTTTAATTATATCCGTGCTGCACATATTGAGAAATTCATCGTAAATATTTTCATACAGCGCGGAATTTTCCTGTTCGTCGGCTTCACGACCGGCAATCGCGATTTTAACAAGTATTTCCTGCGGAAGCTGCGTTTGCTCGGGCAAAACAAAATCTTCAATATCTTCTTTTTTATCCTGTTTAAGAAGTTCAATTACATCTGAAGGCGTTAACACATCGGTGTATTTGCTGTTTTTAAAAATATCGGCGAGATATTCGGTAAACTGCTCGTTTTTGATCTGCGCCGCGGTAAGATAAACCGGAATAATTTTTTCTTTTCTCTGCAAAAGCCATTTTTCTATTTTTTTGTGATCTGACGGGAAGTCGGTATAAGGGGCAAATACGACAACTCCGTCTTGCATATATATGCCTCTTTTTATATCCGCCGGATATTTAAACGCGCACCATGCTATATTATATTTGTTAAAATATTTAAAAGTATCGCCGGTTGCGTAAAAATCATCAAGAAACAACCCGTATTTCTCTTTTTCAAAAAGACCGTCTATTTTTTCATTGTATGAAGACAGCATTTTTTTTAAATCTTTTGTCCTGTCAACAGACATTGAATCGTTTATTTTAATTTCCGAAGATAAAACCGGCAGATACGGTTCAGGTTCCAAAATCAGAGTCGGTTCAAGTTTATCGGCCGCGATGAGTTCGTGCACGTATTCCGGCAGTTCTTTTGAAACGTCAAGTCCGGCAGTGAACGAAAAGTTTTTTGAGCCTATTATCTTTTTGACAGTTTTCTGCGAAAGGCCGTCTGTTGTCTCAAAGAAAAAAACAATAGCTCTGTCTTTTGCAAAGAGATTTACGGCAAATGAAAAAACGAGCAATATAAACAAAAGAATTTTTTTCATACGATTATTATACCATTTTACGCTTAATTTTTATTGTCCTTTCTATTTATGTGATTCATAAGTATTTGCGCCAATTCCTCGTTTGACTTTGCGCTCGGATGCCCGTCATTTTTTATTTTATATTCCGCAGTATTGAAATATTCGGGCAAGAAAATCATATCCAATTTTATTTTTTTTAGCTTATCGATGAATAAAGGGATTTTTTTAAAATCCTGCCAAACTATAACTATAAATTTCGCCTTATATTTGTTATTTGCCAGTTCTCTCATCTGTTCTAAACTTTTTATCATGTAATTTTCGCTATAATTTCTGCCGTAAATATAAAGGACGCCGTGATATATACTAATAAAAAATCTGCTCTTTTCAATTATGCAGTTGAATATCCCGAACGGTAAATTTACTCTTTCCCATTTATTATTTTTATATCTCCAATTATCACTGGGCCCGCCGAAAAACCTGAAATTTCTATATATATGGTCCGGTATCATATAATAAACAATATATTTTGTATGGCTGTTTTTAGCGACAAACTGGTCAATCACATCCGATTCCAAAATACTTACGGCCGAATTGATTGAAGCTCCTCTTATTCCGCAATTTAAAACATTTTTTTCAAAATTCATTATTTTAGAAAAATAATAAGGCAGCGTTTGATTATCATTTAAGCCGGCGCCAAACACCATGGAACAACCTAAAAATACATAATTTTCATTTGATGTTAAATTACCTTTCGTATATCTGAATTCATTGGGATATGTCCCGTAAATATTATCGTAAATAACGGTTTCGCCGGCAGCGGGAGCCCTGTTTCTGCATACTTTCTGTTTGCCTTCGTTATCGGCAACATTAATTTCTCTGTAATGATTGACAACTTTTTCCCTGACAAATAACAAATCAACGGGAGGATAATTTAAAGAATCTTCCGGAACATTCGGATTTTTTAATATTAAAATCGATTCCGACAGCCCCATTGCAATAAATACCGCAAAAAGCGTCATAAATAACAATTTTAAATTTTTATTTTTGATAAAAATTACACAAATTATAAAAATTAAACTTATAAAAAAATAAATATAAGCAAATTGATAAATTAAAAAATGTTCCGTTATTGTTTTCATTTTAAAAATCAATCAAGGATAAATTCTTTTGGCCGGTTAAAATTCGTTTTTTCTTTATATTCCGGCTGTTTGCCTTTTTCAAAAAAATAATTGCCTATGACAAGACAATCCATTTCGGTTTTCATAAAACATTTGTAGGCGTCTTCGGGGGAACAAACTATAGGTTCGCCTCTTACGTTAAAGCTCGTGTTTATCAAAAGCGGACATTTTGTTATATCTTTAAATTTTGAAATCAATTTATGATATCTCGGATTTGTTTTTTCGTTGACAGTTTGAAGCCTTGCCGAATAATCTATGTGGGTAACCGCGGGTATTTGCGATCTTTTATAATATAATTTTTCTTTAACTGAAAATTCATCATAGTTTTCAGGCGCATCAAAACAAATATCCCGTTTGACCTGCGCCGTAAACAGCATATAGGGGGATTCCGTTTCAGAGTCAAAATAATTTTTCATATCCTCAACAATAACCGACGGAGCAAAAGGCCTGAAACTTTCTCTGTATTTTATTTTTAAATTCATTTTCATCTGCATCTCTTCGTTTCGGGGATCGGCTATTATTGAACGGTTGCCTAATGCTCTGGGCCCCCATTCCATTCTGCCCTGAAACCATCCGATAACCTTACCAGCCGCCATGGCGTTTGCCGTCTTTGCAAGCAATTCGTTTTCGTCTTTTATATATTCTGCGTTCGCTTTATATTTTTTAATAACTTCTTCCGTTTGGCAAGCGCAGAATTCAGGTCCGAGATATGCGCCCTGCATAATGTCGTTTTTTTCATCCGTTTGTCTTTGTGAACCAAAGTAAATATATTCCGCTGCAAGCGCAGCTCCCAACGCTCCGCCGGCGTCTCCCGATGCGGGCTGCACCCATATATTTCTAAATAATCCGGATAATAAAATTTTGGAATTGGCCACGCAGTTTAAAGCGACTCCTCCGGCTAAACATAAATTGCCGCTGTTTGTTAATTTTTTTGCCGTCTCGGCCATTTTTAAAACCGACTCTTCGGTAATCTGCTGGCATGCAAGCGCAAAATCGCAATGCTGTTGAGTCAATTCATGCTCGGGTTCTCTTTTTTTGATGCCGAACAAATCAAACCATTTGTCGTTTTTTGTCATCCGCATACCTGTGGAATAATCAAAATATTGTTGATTCAGCCGGCAGGAACCGTCTTCTTTGATATCTATAACGTTTTCTTTTAATTTCTTTTTATATTCTTCCGTGCGTTCTGATTTTTTGCTGCCGTACGGGGCAAGCCCCATTAATTTATATTCGCCCGAATTTACTTTAAATCCCAAATAATATGTAATCGCTGAATAAAATAAACCCAGCGAATGTGGGAAATTTAATTCTTTTAAAAGAGTGATATCGTTATTTTCGCCGTAAGATATTGAAGCCGTTTCCCATTCTCCGACGCCGTCTATGGTCAATACGGCCGATTTATTGTAAGGGCTTGCAAAAAAAGCGCTGGCCGCGTGCGATAAATGATGAGAAGGAAACAATATTTTTAATTTGGCTTTATCATATTTTTCAGCCGCAGACAGTTCATCTTCTATAATTTTATACAAAAACATTTTTTCTTTTGTCCAGACGGGTACCGCCTGGCTGAAAGATTTAAACCCTTTAGGCGCGTTCATATAATAAGTCATCATTAATCTTTCAAATTTAAGCCAGGGTTTGTCATAAAAGGCGACGGCGTCAAGTTCGTCTATTTTTAATCCGGATTGCCGCAGACAAAACTTTACCGCGTTTAGCGGAAATGAAGGGTCATGTTTTTTTCTCGTAAAACGTTCTTCCTGCGCGGCGGCGGCTATTTTGCCGTCAACCGTCAGCGCGGCTGCAGAATCATGATAAAAGGCTGATATCCCTAAAATTTTCATATTAAGTACCGGCTATGCATCGTTTGTTTTTATTTATTATTTTATCAAATTTAAAATCTCTTATTATCGCGGACTTCAGCATATTTAACGACCGGAAATTTTTTATATTTATTTTGCTGACACGGCCGGCAAACCCCATACACGGAACAACGCTGCCGCCCGGCAGAATATCAACAGGAAAATTTTTTGCGCAATTATTAAAATTAAAATTGCTTATGCTCTTTTTTAAATATTCTTCCTGTTTCTTATCAAACATGCCGGGCGTAAAATGTCCGCAGTACGACGATACGACTTGGAATTTATTTTTTATTAATTTTTTGCACAATAAAAAAATTTCACCGCCGCGGCTTACGCATTTTTCATAATCGGTTGAATCCAGGGCTATTCTTATATTCGTTATTTTATGTTTTTTTAGTATTTTTATTATCGCGTCAAAATCGCCGATTTTAAAATCAGAACATAATGTAACCGAAGCGATTATTTTATTTTTACCCTGTTTTTTTAATATGTTCAAATTTTCTAAAATCAGTTTTTTATCTTTAGCGCCCGCCGTTATATATGCAAAAACATTCCATACAAGTATAAGATTTTTCGCATTAAATAAATATTTCAAATTATTCGGATCGGTTATAAGATTTGAATACAGCCTGACGATACCGCCGTATGATCTGGAATATCCCGCTATCATCGGAAAATCTTTCGCAAGAGTCGGTTCCCCGCCAAGCATGCCGATTGACGGTTTGCTTTTACGGCAAATTTTATTTATATGGTCCATATATCCTTTAAATTCGGTAAACGGCATTTCTTTTTGTTTTATACGCAGCCCGCGAGGGACAAAACAAAAACTGCAATTTGATTTACATTTGGATGTCAGAATAAAATTCATTGTTTTGTATTCCGTAAAATAAATATTTCTTTTTCGGTAAAAATTTTGTCGTTTTGCTTTAATCCGAGTTTTTTGCGCATACCGTTAAACATACTTACAAACTCCGGCAAAGACAGCCCTTCGGGCAAAAATATAAAATTATCGGGATTATATTTTTTATACTTGTCTATAAACCGGCTGTACAAAAACATCTGGGCGTTATGAAATATATCCTTCTGCAGATTATATTTTGTTCTGTCGGTTTCAACAAGCTGTTTATTATATTCTTTTAAAATTTTTAAGCCGTAATAAGGCGTAAGCAGCCACAGTTGTATTGACGCTCCCGTCTTTTGAAGTTTTTTTGCAAAATTAAAAGTCTGCACAATGTCTTTTTTTGTTTCAAACGGAATTCCCGACATAAAAGAACACGTAACTTTAAATCCGCATTCAAGTTCTTTTTTTACGGCGCCGAATATTTTTTTGTTGTCATTATCCTTAATGTTTTTATCAAGATTTTTTCTTACTGCGGCGCTGCCCGATTCTATACCGTGATAAATGCTGACGCAGCCGGCTTTTTTCAGACAGACGAGAATTTCTTCGTCAATACTGTCTATCCTTGCAAGACAGCCCCATTTTAATTTCAAAGGAATCATTTTATTGCACAATTCTTTTATCCATTCTTTATTCAAAGTCAGGCAGTCGTCGCCGAAAATAAAATTTTTAACGCCGTATTTTTTTTTCAGCGCAAGCAATTGTTTTATGATTGAATCAATATTTTTTCTTCTCTGGTATTTCCATATTGTATTTCCGGAACAAAATCCGCATTTATACGCGCATCCTCTGCTGGCCGTCAGCCATACGTTTTTATTGTTTGTTAAATTTTCGGAAATTAAATCAAACCGCGGTTCGGGCAGACAGGTTAAATCCAACAATTCTCTTTCGGGGTTATTCTTCGGTTTACCGTTTTTGTCAATATATGATAATCCTTTGATGCGTTTTAAATTTTTTTTGTTTTTAATGCCGGTTAAAAGTTCGGTTAAAGTTAATTCTCCTTCGCCGCGAACGGCAAAGTCGGCCTGCGTTAATTTTAAAACGGATTCCGCCCCGAGACTCGGCATTACTCCGCCTATAATTACAGGTATTTTTGTTACGGATTTAAGTTCGCGGGAAAGTTCGCAGACAAACGGGAACTGCACAGCGTTGCAGGTTATGCAGACAACGTCAGGTTTTTGTTTTAATATTTTTTTTCGGCTTTCTTTTATCAGATTATCGACTTTAAATTTGTTTTTTATTTCAAAATTTAAATCTAAAATCTTCGTATTTTTAAATCCGTTGCCAATTAAGTACGACGCCAGCTCTACAAGATTAAGAGGGGGATAATTTTGGAAACTCCAAACGGGATTAACTATCAATACTTTCAAGCGGCCTCTTTTGCTAAACCAATTTATATTTCGGATCCGTCAGATAATTAATCCGTTCTCTGTTTTTTAATAATTGGCCGATTTTATCGTCCACCAAAACATCGGATTTTCTGACGGGTCTTATCAAACTTATGCCGTTTATAGTTTTACATCTGCTTAAAGCGACGTAAAGCTGGCCGGGAGCAAACGCTCCGCAGCCTAAATCAATCATAACGTTATCAAAAGTTTTACCCTGGCTTTTATGTATAGTCACAGCCCACGCAAGTTTAAGAGGATACTGTGAAAATGAACCTGCTTTTTCAGTATCTATCTGTTTTAATTCTTCATTCCATTTATATTTAAATAATTCCCATTTATAAGGTTCAACTTCTTCCGTTTTGCCGGTTTCCATCTGAACATAAATTATATCGGTATCAGATTTTAAAGATTTGACTATCGATTTAATAATTCCCAGAGTTCCGTTGACCCATCTGCCGCCGGAATCGTTATTTAACATCATCACCTGAGCTCCGACTTTTAATTTAAGCTGGTAATTTACCGGAAAATTTACCGTGTTTTCTATGTCTTCGGTTTCTGCCGTAAAAATATTAGTTTCCCCCGGGAGTTTTTGCAGATATTTTTCATTATACGCTTCGGCGGAACGGTTTGTCGTCGTAAGATATACCGACAACTTTTTATTGACAAAATTTTTGCCTACTCTTTTATTTAAAACTTCCATTGTTCTGTCGTTTACGGAATTATTTCTTACAGCATTTAAAACATCAATAAATTCGTTATCTACCTGTCTGTATATTTTTTTAAATTCTATTATGTGGCAAAAAGTATCCTGCAGGCTTTTAGCGCTGAAAAAATAAGGGCTGTCGTAATATCCTTTAAAAAGATATTGTTCGTCGGCGGTAACAACCGGCGGAAGCTGGTGTAAATCTCCTATAAAAACCATCTGCGCGCCGCCGAACGGCAATTTTGATATTCTTCCGTTAAGCCTCAAAAATTTATCAATGCAGTCCAACAGATCTGCTCTTAACATTGACGCTTCGTCTATAACTATTGTATCTATGTTTTTATACATTTCCTGCTTTTTCTTTTTTGAGATTTTTGCAAGAGTTATATCTGTTTTAAATTTAAAGAAAGAATGTATCGTTTCTCCGCCCGAATTTAATGCGGCTACTCCTGTCGGAGCAAGTATAACTGTTTTTTTACCGCATTTTTTTATGCATTCTTTAAGAAAAGTGGTCTTTCCTGTCCCGGCTTTACCGGTAATGAAAATATTATCATTTGTTTCGGTTATTAATTGTTGGGCTTTTATAAAATCTTCATTAAATTCTATAGTCATGGCAGATGTGGATTATCCTTATTTGTCAATATTTTTTTTATGTTTTTTTGTTTTTATACACAACTTGTCAACAAGCGTCTTTATTTTACCGTTTTTTGTGTCCTTTTGAAAAACTAATTGATTTTTCAATTAGTTTATTATATTGTTTTTACGGCAAACTTAACATATTGTTGCGATTTAACGGCACTTATGCACATCCGTGCGTCACTTTTTCAACATATTTGATATTCTTTCCAATTCCTGTAAGTTTGTATATTCAAAAATCACTTTGCCTTTTTTACCGTTTCCCGTTATTTGAACCTTCGTTCCGTACAATCTTTGAAGGTCTTCCGTAAGATTTATGACTTCTATATCCTGCCCTGCAAATCTTTCTTTCGGCAGTTTAGCTTTCTTTGTCAAATTAACCGCAGATTCTATTTCACGCACGCTTAAACCGTTTTCTAAAATTTGCTTTACCAATTCCTGAATTTTTTGTTCGTCATCTATGCTTGCCAGCATTCTGCCGTGGCCTGCCGATATTTTGCCTTTTGATATTAAATCCCGAACATCATCGGGGAGATTCAATAATCTCATTGTATTTGTAATTACGGAACGCGATTTTTTCACCGCTTGCGCAATCTGCTCCTGAGTATATTGATATTCTTCCTGGTATTTTTTATAAGCAAGAGCCTCTTCTATCGGATTTAAATCTTCTCTCTGTAAATTTTCAATTAAAGCCAAATCCAATCTTTCTTTGTCGGAAGCCGGATTTGTTATTATCGCCTTGATTTCTTTTAATCCCGCTAATTTGACGGCTCTCAGCCTTCTTTCGCCGGCTATTAATTCATATTCGCCCGGAACTATTGATTTTGTTACGATTATCGGTTCTATCAGGCCGTTTTCTCTTATTGAATCAGCTAATTCTTCCAATTTTGACTCGTCAAAATGTCTTCTCGGCTGCTGGCTGTTCGGTTTAATTTTATTTATACCTATATTTATGAAATTGCCGGCGCTTTCGCTTTGTTTATTAGCCGTCAGCGGAGACAATATCGCATCCAGACCTCTTCCTAATTTTTGTTTTGACATTATTTTTTCTCCTCGGGTAAATTTTGTTTTGATAAAAATTCCCATGCCAGATCCAAATACGCTTCGGTGCCTTTGCACGACTTATCGTAAATCATAATAGGCTTGCCGAAACTCGGAGCCTCGGCCAGTTTGACCGTTCTCGGAATTTTTGTTTTATAAACTTTATCTCCGAAATGTTTTGTAACTTCTTCTGCGACCTGATGCGAGAGATTTGTCTGGTTGTTAAACATTGTAAATAAAACGCCTTCCAGTTCCAAATTATAATGCTGCATTAAAGCAAATATTGTTTTTGACAGCTGCCCCAAACCCTGTAAAGCGAAAAATTCGCATTGCATAGGGATTATAACCGTATCGGCCGCGACCAAAGCATTTATAGTCAAAAGTCCCAGCGACGGCGGACAATCTATAATAATGTATTTGTAAACTTTCTGAAATTTTTCAAGCGCCAGTTTTAATTTTTCTTCTCTTTTATCCATATTGACAAGCTCTATTTCCGCGCCGCTTAAATCTACCGTCGCCGGCGCAATATCAAGCCAGTCCACTTCGGTAGTAACTAATACGTCTTCCAGCGCGACTTCATCTATAAGCACGTTGTAAATTGATTTTTTTATTGCTGTAAAATCTATACCCAGCCCGCTGGTTGTGTTTGACTGAGGATCCATATCAATTAACAAACACTCCTGTCCTAAGTGAGCCAGACTTGCCGCCAGATTAATTGCCGTAGTGGTTTTTCCTACGCCGCCCTTTTGATTTGCTATTGCGATAACCTTGCTCATAGATATCCCCTTAATAAGATTAATAATTTCTTATCAAAACTTTTGTAAATCTGTCCAATGCCCTGTACATTTTCGTAATAACATGCATATCGGCGCATTTTTCGCATTCTTTTGACAAATTTATTTTTTTTGCTGACATATTTTTTCTTACTTGCATTGATTTTTTTGAGTTCCAAATCTTATTAAAACTATTTTTAAATATATTGCCGGTTTTTACGCCGCAAAAAATAGAATTTTTTACGTCGCCGTTTACTTCTATGCACGACGATATCCACGGCACCAGACAATAAAATTCATCTTTTGATATTTTAAGTTTTTTTACAGGTTCCGGTTTAATAAATTTATCGTCTATAAAAACATTTATTTTATTTTTTAAGGCTTTTTCTTTTATTCTTTTTAAAGTATCCGGCAATATTTTTTTTATTTTACCGTCGTTAAGAATGCTGTCGGCTCCGTTTGTAATATCTGATTCAAAAAATATATTTTTTACGCCGTATCTTGTTAAAAATTTTATCATTTCGCCCAGATATTGATAATTTTGTTTTAAAACGACATAATTTACCGTCAATAATTCAGGCTCTTTTTTTTGTTTTAAATCGGTGAGGGTTTTTATATTTTTTAACAGTTTTTCAAAATCTGCCCCTTGTTGTATTTTTTCATAAACTTGTTTGCGGGGCGCATGGATTGATATTGTCAGATCAACATTGTATTCAATAAGTTTTTTTATTAATCTTTTATTTAAAAGTAATCCGTTTGTGACTAAAATTTGTTTTATTCTGAGATTATAAGCTAAATCCAGCAACTTTTCAAAATCAGGATGCATTAACGGCTCGCCGCCGATCCATTCAACCGCCGTTAACTGTTGATTATCTTTTAGTATTTCGGCAATTACTTCGTAGGCAAGATACTTGTCCCTGTTTTCAAAACCGTTGCAGCACATTATACATTTTAAGTTACAATTTGTAGTAATGAAAATTTGTAAAAATTGCGGCTTGGATTTCAATTTGCAGCTTTTATTTGACAGTTCAAGAAGATTTGTTATGTAATTAGTTGTTTTCATGGCAAATTTTTAATTTGTTTATATATACATGCCGCCGTTTACGTGAATAATTTGTCCGTTTATATAATTTGCTTTATCCGAACATAAAAAAGAAACAATATTGGCTATATCTTCAGGTTCTCCTATTTTATTTCCGCCTACAGCTAACGAAGCTTCCTCTCTTGTTTTATTGCCGAAGTAATCGGTATATATAGGACCCGGAGCTATCGCATTGACGAGAATATTTCTTTTTTTTACTTCATTGGCCAATGCTCTTGTGGCGCCTACAAGTCCTGCCTTTGCTGCGGCATATCCTACGTTAACGTCTGCGCTGAATGCGCCTATTGAAGTTATATTGATTATTCTGCCGCCTTTATTTGCTGTCATATTCGGCAAAACATGTTTCGTTAAATTATAAAAACCGCCCAATACAACATTTACTATTCCGTTCCAATCTTCTTCCGTAGTTTTCAAAAATGATTTTTTAACTCTGTGAGACGCATTATTAACCAATATTTTTATTTTTTTATTTTTTATATGCGGTTTTAATTTTAACATCGTCGATTTTGAATCAGAAACATCAAATTTCAGCAATTCGCATTTTCTGCCGAGTTTTTGTATTTCAAAACAGACTTTTTTAGCTTTCAAATCATTTGATTTATAATTAAGCAAAATATTATATCCGTCTTTTGCAAGCTGTTTTGCGATACTTGCCCCTATCCCTCTGCTGGCTCCGGTAATCAAGGCATACTCATTGTGATTCATAAATACTCCGTTTCTTTATGTTTCATGTGAAACATTATAACTTATTATTTAAATTTTTTGCAAGTTGTTTTAATTCCAGCAATTCATCATAATTTTTTTGCCGTGATAAAAAATAAGTTTTATTTTGGAAAAGAGGTTCTTCCTTAAACAATTCATCAATATATGCCCAAGTTGCCGTATACGGTATAGGACTATATTCAGAAAATGATATTTTTGCTCCTAAATCATGCGCAAATTTTATTGAGTCCTTAATACTATTTATACTTTGGTTAGGCATCCCCATTAACAAATATACCGTGTATTCGCCTTTATTATAACCCGATTTCTTTAAAATTTTAATTGACGATTTAAACTCCTGATTTGTTATTTTATGGTCGCTATACTTTTGTTCATGCTCATCTGCCGTTTCCAAACTAAACCGCGGATTTATAAGTTTCACATGAAACATTAAATCTGCCAATTCTTCATCAATAAATTTTGCATGCAATCCGTTGGGGGTATGTACATTAAAATTTTTGTTGTCATCTAATATCTGTTGAAACAATATTTTTATATGTCTGTTTGCGTTATAAAAAAGAGCGTCGTCATAAAAAACAATATTTTGAATATTTCTTTTGCCGGTTAATTCATATATTTCATTTTTTATCACATCAACTGATTTGATAGAATATGTTCTGTTGCTTAAAATTTTTTGAGCGCAATAAGAACAATTAAACGGACAACCCATACTTGTTCTTCCGGCTATATATTCCAATTTTGGATATAAAGAATAATCCGGCATAGGGAAAGATGAAAAATCATTAACAATATCAACATTTATATTATATTTACTTAATACAGCCATTAAGCCATGAAAACCGCCTGAAACTATATCGTCAATATTTTTTATTGTTTTAGCATGTTCAAAACACAACGTCGCATAAACTCCGCCAAGGATAATCGGCGTATCCGGAAATATTTTTTTTAAACTTTTAACCGCTTCTTTAACTCCGATATACCAATACGTCATAACAGAGCCTATTATTATAATATCAGGCGGATTTAAATCTTTAAAATAATTTTCAGCCGTATCTTTGGGAATACCAAAACGAAAATAATTTCTTTTTATGTCATTTATAACTTTGGGTTTTTCAACCTGTTCTTTTATATAATGTCCGCACCCGTATTCATTGGATTCCGTATTTTCAATTAAAGATGACAATCTGTCCATATAATCAAAAAACTCTATTTCTATATTCTGTTTTTTTAATATTGATGACAAGTAAAGCAAAGCTAACGGCTTTGCCCATAAGTCGTACGCCGCAAAATCATAAACCGGAGGATTTACCAGTAAAATTTTTTTCATTTTTGCCTTCTTTAATGTTTCATGTGAAACTTTATAATTTCTTTTATATTTATAGGAATCTTGTACAGTCCGTATTTAGAGCTTACAAATAAGTTTTCCTTTGTTGCGTCAAATCTGGCTTCTCTTAACATAGGTCCGACAAAACCCCGCCATATTAAATCATCCGAGCCGTCCATTAAAAAAATATCAATATCACCTTTTACATAAGACGGCGCTATCAATACATTTAAATCATCATCATATGTAATATTTTTAACGCCGTAATTTGTTTTTATTTTCTTTTTAAGCTGATATGTTTTTGCATCATAAACATATATTTGCCCTTTTTGGTGATATGCTATATAAATTTCTTCATTTTTATAAGATATCTGTATATAGCCTTGCATAAGAGGGACTTGTATTTTTTCTATTTTATTATTATCTATTGAATACTCTATTAAAAAATTTTCTTTCAGCCAAAAAGATATAAGACATGATTTTCTGAACTTATTAATTACGGCATAATCGGATCTGTCCGGAATATTTGACGAATAAATAATTTCAAAATCATTAATATCCAATTTATATAATTTACCTTTTTCCAAAATTAAAATAATAATTCCGCTGTCATTGTCAAATACAATTCTGTGACCGGATTGGGTATCTTGCGTAGGAACAGATATTTGCTTTATATTTTTTAATTTAAAATCATCGTTTAAAACAAATAAAGACCCTGAAAACTCATCATAAAAATAATATTCTTTTTTGCTCTGATTATAAACGGCTCCGTCAAACATTCCTTTGCAAGATACAGGATATCTTAATTTTTTTTGCGAATTCAAATCAATTTCAACTATTTCTTTTTTACTTTTGTCATTGCTTATTATTCTATTTTTAAGGCTGTCGGCGTTAACTATATAAAAATCTCCCGAAGCAACAAGTTCGTTTGCATTTTGCATTGATTTTTCAATATTTATTTTAGATATTGGTATAAAAAGAAATACTATGTTTAATAATGTGAAGAATATTATTTTTTTTGCTAAATCAAATTTATATGTAATCCTATTTAAAATATGATAACCGAAAAATACTTCGCTTAATATCGGAAGCAGAAGAAAACTTTTTATAATTTTATTATAAGCTTTGATGTATATATTTATATATATAATTGCCAAATATACCAAAAAAATCATTAAAACGTATACATAAGAACAAACTATAATTTTATTTATAATAAGAAATCCGTATGCTGCGGCTATAAAAATAGCGTTAGTTATTACAATAATTCTGTCTTTCTTGGAAATCAGGCCGGTCAAAAACGTACTTATCCCCGTTAATGCGGCATAAGAGAAAATATATATGCCGTAAACAATATACGCCGATAAATACTGCAACAGCCATATATATAAAGAGGTTACGTTAAAAAACATTCCTGTATTCACATTTTGCGGGATTAACATCATATATAAAGAGGGGAAAAAATTTTCGGAAAACATAAATTCGGCGTTTATAAAACACCAGCCCAAAAAAACGCAGAAAATCAATGTTATTAATCTTGCGGCACAGAATATTAATTTATAAAACATAATTTGCGCCCTTATTTTTTCACTATATATTTACCGATTATAACAAAATCTAACGGCGTTGAATAAAATATATCAAGCGCATCCGACGGAGCGCATGCAATAGGCTGGCCTTTTTTATTTAAACTTGTATTTAGCAAAACGCCTGTCGAAGTTTTCCGTCTGAAACTGCTTAAAATTTTATAAAAAACCGGATTTATATTTTTCTTAACATTTTGAATTCTTGCGGTATTGTTTACATGCACTGCCGAAATTATATCTTTTTGTTTTTCTTTTTTCACTTTCACATTGACTATCATATGTTCCAGATTTACTTTTGTTTTAGGCAAATCAAAATAAATATGCATATCTTCATCAAGTACCGACGGGGCAAAAGGCTGGAATAATTCCCTGTTTTTAAAATCTTTATTTAATATATCTTTTACTTTCGGATTTTTTGGATTTGCCAATATTGACCTGTTTCCCAGCGCGCGCGGACCGCATTCCATTCTGCCGTTAAAAATCGCCCCTATTTTCCCGTCAGCAAGTAGACTTCCCGCAATTTCTTCTATTCCCGACGGATAATATTTATATTTTATTTTATTTTTCAGAAGAATCCGCTTGATCTGCTTGTCTGAAAAAGCAGGCCCTAAATATAAAGTGTCCATTTTTTTTATATTTAAACTTTTAATTTTGTTTGCGATATATAATGCTCCGCCCAACGAAAGCCCCGCGTCATTTGCAACAGGCTGAACAAACATATTTGAAAACAAATCAGAATAGGCTATCCGCGAATTCAATTCGGCGTTAAGAGCCACTCCTCCGGCTAAACATAAATTATTTGACGTATACTTGGACTTTTTTAATTTTTTTATAAGTTCAAAATACGCTTTTTCCAAAGAAGTTTGAGCGGATTTTGCGACTGACAAATAAAAATCGTTTATTTTTTCATCCTGTTTTCTAAAAGAGCGCCCGAACGATTTTATTAAATATTCGGCAAATAACGGTTCCTGTCTTGATGGATTGGTTTTGCCGGGCATTATTCTTGAATCTAAATATTTTGTGTTAATATTATATCCGCCGTTATTGGTTTTTAAAAAATCATTGAAAAGAGAATCAATTTTTGAATCATAGCCGGCCAACGCCATAGTTTTGCATTCATCATTATCATATTTAAATCCTAAATATTGCGTAACCGACGCATAAAATAGCCCCAGAGAATTCGGTTTTACATAACTTTCTATTTCTTTTATGCCTTTTTTATCCGCATACCACAAAACCGTGCTTCTGTTATCGCCGGAAAAATCCGCCGTAATAATAAAACTGTTTTCAAATCCGCTTGCATAATAAGACGACGACGCATGCGCCAAATGATGGTCTATCAAAAAAATATCCGGACAGTACCCGAATTTAAAATTAAAAAAATTAGTAAGTATTTGTTTCATTGAATCATACGTCGCGCCGGCAAAAACAACGCAGTCAACGTCTTTAATATCCAATCCGGCCTGTTTCAGACAGTATCTTATCGCATTTTCAGGCAAAACGCCGGGAGCATGTTTGATTCTTATAAATCTTTCTTCTTCGGCGCAGGCCGTTATTGCGCCGTTTGAGATAATCGTTGCGGCCGAATCCTGGTTGCCGGGTCTTGTGCCGCCGCTGATACCCAAAATATTTTTCATTTCCGCCTCGTATTTAAATCTAATCTGAAACAAATCATATCATATAATGACCATATTATGTCTTTTATTTTCCCGAAATGAGATTTGCCTTTGTGTCTGGGATTATACTCTGCCTGTGCAATTTTTACGTTCATTTTTTTATATTTTGCTCTTAAAAGCATCTCCGGCATAAAAAATCCCGGACTTTTTGATTGGGGCATTACCGATTCAAGAATTCGTTTTTTGATTATCACGGTAAAATTCATATCACGAAAATCTTTCGTATTTAAAGGGAACAATATATGCAGTAAAATTTTATTTAATAAAGAAACGGTTTGTCTCCATGCGGACGCGCCCGAATACTTTCTTCTTTCTATATTTAATAAATCAAAAGGCTTGTTGTTTTCCAAAAGAGTTTTTATATTTTCAGGTGATAAAGGCAGATCCGCAGAATTAAAAATTAAATAATCGCCGGCCGCTTTTAAAAAACCGTCGTATAACGAACTGCCCAAATTTTGATTATTTGCATGTTTTAAAACGATGATATTTTTGTTTTTATCCGCATAACGGGATATAATTTCAAATGTATTGTCGGTGCTGCCGTCGTCAATTATTATCAATTCGTATTTATCAAAATCTTTTTCAAGAACTTCCAAAGTTTCTAAAATTGCGTCGTTAATCAGGTTCTTTTCGTTGTAAACAGGTATGATTACGCTTACAAATTCTCCGCTTTTATTCATATAAATACCGTTTTAATTTACCGGCCGATACGGCTGCGCTTAAAAACTTCTTTAATATCTGTGCAGATTTTATCAGCCTGTTTTAAATATTGTTCCGGCAGACTTGTAGTTACGGCGACGCAGTACATTTTTGCTGATTTTGCCGATTTAACGCCGTACGGAGCATTTTCCACTACCATACATTGCGACGGACTGACATTTAAAAGGGCTGAGGCCGTCAGATACGGTTCCGGATGCGGTTTGCCTTTTTTAACAATATCGCTTGAAATTATCGCGTCAAATAAATTGTAGATTTTTGCAGGCAGGATTTTTACCGCGTCGGCTTTTGCGGAACCCGTTACAACGGCGGTTTTGTATCCCTGTTTTTTTAAACCGCGGATAATTTCTTCAACTCCGGCAAATATATACGGTTTAAAATATTCGTTAAATTTTTCCGCTCTTTCCCGCGTTATTTTTTTTATTTTTTCTTTCGTTATTTTCCGCTTTGCTTTTTTAAAAAAATACTCAACGCAAAGTTCGCTTTTTTCGCCTTCTTTGCCGTATATTTCAAAAGGCGTTACTCTTATGTTATACTTTCTCATGGTCTCAAACCATGAAATAAAATGATACGGCATGGAATCAACCAAAATTCCGTCCATATCAAATAATACCGCTTTAAACTTCTTCATTTTTGCCCAGTCTTCTTAACAAAAAATATTCATTATACGGTTTATCATCCGTAATGACCGCGTCATTATTATAAAATTTCAGTATTTTATCTATTGATAATTCACTCAATAATCCTATAAACTGCGCGGCGTTTTGCAAATTTTTTTCGCAGTCAAGCCATTCCATCAAATCTTTAACAGCTTTTTCCGGCATTTTAGACACAAGCTGAGCCGGTAAAAAATCTTCTATCTGCGAATTTGACGCTATAAAAAAAATGCCGTTGCCGCTGGGTATTATAAAAATTTTCACATATTTAAATTCGGCGGTCAAAGCTCTTATTACTGGAACAGCCGTATCGTGAGAAAGTTTTGTCGGAAGCCACTGCTGTAATATTCCGTCTTTTTTAAGTCTGAGTTTTACAGCCTGATAAAATTCCGTTGAATAAAGAAGACCCGAACTTGAAGCCTCTATCGGAGGCGGCGGATCCAGCGTTATGACGTCAAATTTTTTATTTGTTCTCATTAAATATCTGCGCCCGTCGTCTATAATAATTTCGCCTTTCGGATTTTTAAGCACTTCCTCGGCATCGTCGTGATACAATCCGAACATTTCAACGACGCTCGGCGTAAGTTCAACAGCCGTTACGTTTATATCCCATGTCAGCAGCGAACGGTATGTAGTTCCCATACCGAAACAAATTACAAGCGCGTCTTCCGGTTTGTTTTTGCAGAAAGCAAGCGGCAGATGCGCCATGAATTTTGTGACGTTTGATACGACTGTTATTCCTTTTCCGTTGACCATAAGTTCGGATTTAAATTTATCTTCATTATTTTTAAATCCGATAACCGTCGCGGTAGAATCTCTTTTTACTTTTTTTGTCCACTGAGGCCCGTTTCCTATCGGAGGGACTTCATAAGTAGTGCTGTAGGCAACCGCAATAAAAATGACGGATAAAGATACGGCGGCTGCGGCAATTCCGCTTATCAATTTAAATTTTCTCATAAAAACAAAAAATAGCAATGTATACGGAACGGACAAAATAATTAACGTTGTTTTTGCCCCCAGAGCCGGCAGCAAAAAATAAGAAACGGCAATGGGTCCTAAAATACATCCTATAACGTTTATAGCATAACTTTTGCCGACAAGTTTTTCGTTGCCGGAGGAATATTCGTCAATAATTGAAGGGGTAAGATATCCTAAAGCCGCGCATAACGGAAATATTGAAAGAACTATTTGCACTAAATAATGGTATACCCTGTAAGCTTCTCCTATTGATTTAGGGTTATATTTAAAAATCTGGGGATCGTTTACCAATATGGGTAAAAAGGCAAAAACCGCAAGCAGAAACATTAATGTTCCGGTAGATTTTACTCTGTTGTTTGCGGCATCGCGCCTGTACAAAAACGCTCCGAACCATGTTGCGGCCATATATCCGGCCAATAAAAAAGAATACGCGTATATCATTGTTCCCAGAACGGGAGAAAACGTTCTGGTCCATGCCACTTCCATTCCCAAACATGAAAAACCCGTTATAAAAAGTATAAGAAGATTTATTTTTGATTTAGGCGAACCGGAAGCGTTGACAGATTGAAAATTAAATAGTTCTTCTCCGGATGTTTCATTGCCGCCGAAAGTCTTATATGCGGTAAATCCGATAACGCCGGCCAGAATATTTGACAAACCGGCTATAAGAAGCGTTAGCGTGAAACCGAAGGTTTCAACCCATATAACAGTTGTAAATAAAATTCCGCACAATGCTCCTATAACGTTTGCCGTATATAAAAAACTGAAACTTTTTCCTTTCATTATTGATAATTTTTTCAGATAAGCAACCGCAAAGGGAAACGTAACGCCCATCGCAACGCACCATAAAAGCATAGAAAGCGTAAGGGCCGCCGCGGATAAAAATAAATATACGGTAGAATCCGACTGTCCCGCAGAAAGTAAAATATTTTGAGAAACGCCGAAAAGTTTTGGAACGGCCAATGCTCCGGTCGCGATAAAGCATTCCGCGCACGCATAAAAAATAAGAGGAGAAGTTTTAAATTTCTCCGAAAGTTTTTCTATATATTTTCCGCCCAGCCACGAACCTAAAGCAAGCCCGAGCATAAAAACCGATATCGCTACAGACATCACAGGCAAAATAACGCCGAAATGGGCAAAAGCAAGTCTTATCCATACGGTCTGGTAAACCAACGCGCTCATGCCGGATAAAAAAAACATCAAAAAAAATAAAGCCTTCGGTTGTTTATTCATTTTTTACCTTTTTTAGTTAAATATTATTTTTACAAACCGAGGGCGGTTTTTTTATCAACAATATTTATACCGTTTGTTTTAAGAATCTCTATCGCCTTATCAATATTTTCAAATTTAAAAACCATAAGGGCTTTATCGGTGGCTTTTTCTACAAAACCGTACATATATTCAACGTTTATGTCATTATCCGCCAATATCTTCAACGCTTTTGCAAGTCCGCCTGGTTCATCGGAAACTTCAACGGCTACTATTTCGGCCGTCGTCGCTATAAAACCGTTCTTTTTTAATATTTGTTTCGCTTCTTCGGGTTTATCCAAAACTACTCTCAAAATTCCGAACTCAGGACTTTCGGCGATAGTTAAAGCTCTGATATTAATTCCGTTATCTCCGAGTATTGAACAAACGTCGGCAAGTCTTCCTTTGGTATTTTCAATAAAAATTGAGATTTGGTTTATTTTCATTGTTTTTCTCCTTATAAACTTCTTCTGTCTATGACTCTTTTTGCTTTGCCTTCGCTTCGTTCTATCGTTTTTCTTTCTACAAGTTTTATGTTTGCGCCTATTCCGAGAGTATTTTCTATGCTCTTTGTTATTTTTTGTTTTAAATCGGCCATAACTTTCATTTCGTCGCTGAACGCTTTTTCGTCAACTTCAACCCACACTTCAAGACAATCCATCTGTTCTTTTCTGTCAACTACTATAAGGTAATTCGGCAGTATGTCTTCAACCTGCAGAAGCGCATATTCCACCTGCGTCGGAAATACGTTGATTCCTCTTACTACTATCATATCGTCGGTTCTTCCGGTTATTTTTGAGGTTCTCGGCGCGGTTCTTCCGCATTTGCATTTTTCATGCGTTATCGTAACTATATCTCTTGTTCTGTATCTTAATAAAGGAATCGCCTGTTTTGTCAGCGTCGTAATAACAAGCTCGCCCGGTTCTCCGTCTTTAACGGGTTTATCCGTTTTTGGATCTATAATTTCGGGATAAAATACGTCCGACCATATATGAAGTCCTTCTTTATACGTGCACTCCTGCGAAACGCCGGGCCCCGATATTTCTGATAATCCGTATATGTCGGTTGCTATAAGACCGAGAGAATCTTCTATTGATTTTCTCATTCCCTCGCTCCACGGCTCTGCTCCGAAAATACCTATTTCCCAGCTGCTCTTTCTGGGGTCCAATCCCATTTCTTTCATTTCTTCGGCTATATACATCGCATAGCTGGGGGTACACGCCAAAATTCTCGGTTTAAAATCCTGCATAAGTTTTATCTGTCTTCTTGTCTGTCCGGATGACATCGGCATAATCGTAAGCCCCAGTTTTAACGCTCCGTAATGAAGTCCGAGTCCTCCGGTAAAAAGTCCGTATCCGTATGCAACCTGTATCATGTCGCCTTTGTTTCCGCCGGCGCACGCTATTGACCTTGCAACGCCTTCCGACCATAAATCCAAATCATCTTTCGTATACCCTACAACTGTAGGATTACCCGTCGTTCCGCTTGAAACGTGAATTTCGGCCACATCTTTTATATCTTTTGAAAAAAGTCCGAACGGATAGGCGTCTCTCAAATCATCTTTAGGCGTAAACGGCAGTTTTTGAATGTCGTCTATACTTTTAATATCGGACGGTTTGACTTTGAGTTTGTCCATTTTTGATTTGTAAACGGCGGAATTTTTATAAACATATTCAACAAGTTTTACAAGTCGTTCCGATTGTATTTTTTTCAGTTCCTCTTTGCCTGCACATTCCATTTTTTCATTAAAAATCATTTTGCCCTCTTTTAATGCTTATTTGCTCTGGCCTTTTTGAAAACATCAAAATTCTTGTCCGTATTTTTGCCTTTAAAAACTTCCGTCATCGCTTTCAGCCAGCTTTCTTCCGACAGCGTAAGATAACGCGATAAAACTCCGAGCATATAAGTATTCAAATATTTTTTATCCGTAATAAGTTTATCGGCTTCCAAAAACTCCGTTAACAAATCTTTGCCGTCTTTTTTCAGAAGAGTTATCATTCTGTCATGCTCTCCCTTATGAAACGGCACTAAAAAATCAGCCGCTCCCTTTTCAATAATCGGGGAAAAAACTTCTTTGCCCAAGCGAAGATGAGATTCAACCGAACCGCCTCTCTGCGCCATTCCGTGCACTTCTGATTTTTTTGCGTGGTATCCGTCAAACATTGCGGCTCTTCCCACAATTTCCGAAGCCGTCAGTATTCCCTGTCCGCCGGTACCGCAAAATAATATATTTATTGTTTCCATATTTTTTCCCTCTGTTTTATCAACGGTTTGTATCTTTTTTTGCCGACGTCAGCGCGCCGAATTTGCACATAGCGACGCAGACATCGCATCCCGCGCATAATTCCGCATTTAATTGAATATCGCCCGATTCGTTCTTAAAAATAGCGGGGCAGTCAACGCTTACGCACATATAGCACTTTTTACATTTACCGGCGTCAAATTTCGGAGCCGGCAGTTTCGTTCTGTCTATTAACTTGCATAATGAATATCTTACGATTAAAACGGACAACTGGTCTTTCGGCAGCAATTCTTTAAGTTTTATATCAATACTTTCGCTTGATAAATCTACGACTTCAACATGGTCCGCGCCGCAGGCTTTGCATATCGCTTCCAAATCCAATTTTTTTGTTTTTTCGCCTTTTGCCGTCACTCCCGTCGCCGGATTCGGCTGAGCTCCGGTCATGCCGGTAGTTCCGTTATCTAAAATTAACAGAACTCCTTTACCTTTATTGTAGGCGGCGTTTATGAGGCCGGTTATTCCCGAATGAACAAATGTTGAATCTCCAAGCACTCCGACTGTCTTTTCATGCCCGATATATCTTGAAAAACTTTCAAATATCGTTACGCTTGCGCCCATACAAATAGTTGAATGCAGCGCCGCAAGAGGAGGCAATGACCCCAAAGTATAGCATCCTATATCTCCGCTTACCGTAACTTTTGATTTTCTCAAAGCCACAAAAACGGCTCTGTGCGGACAGCCGGGGCACAAAACAGGTTTTCTTGACGGACCCGGATAATCTGTTTTCGGATTTCCTTCAATTACGTCCTTTATATTCTCGGGTTTCAGTTCGCCGACTCTGTATGTGTAATGTTTGCCCGAGCATTTTATGCCAATCTGAAGCAGATGCTCTTCTATAAACGGTTCGCTTTCTTCAACTACGGCGATTTTTTTGACTTTTGAAGCAAACTCTTTTATTTTTTTATCCGGGAACGGATATACCATGCCAAGTTTTAAAACGGAAGCGTTCGGATATTTTTCTTTAACATAAAGATAAGTTACTCCGTCGCAGACTATTCCCAATTCAGTATCTTTTAATTCAATAACGTTTAAACCGCTGTTATCGGAATATTCCTGAAGTTTGATTAATTTTTCTTCCAAAGCGATATGTTTTTTATATGCGTTGGCCGGCACCATTACGTATTTGGGGGGATTAATTTCAAACTTTTTTTGCTCTTTTTCGGTTCTTTCTTCAAGTTCAACGTTTTCTTTGGTATGAGATACTCTGGTGGTCATTCTGAATATGACCGGAGTATCAAACTGTTCGCTTATTTCAAAAGCGGTTTTTATAAATTTTTTAGTTTCCGAAGGAGAACACGGTTCCAGTAACGGAGCTTTTGCAAATTTTGCGATAAGTCTTGAATCCTGTTCGTTTTGGGAAGAATGCATTCCCGGCTCATCGGCGGTAACGACAACAAAACCGGCATTTATTCCGGAATACACCGATGTCATTAAAGGGTCCATCGCAACATTGAGTCCTACATGTTTTGACGAGTAAATTGACCTTACTCCCGCAAAAGACGCTCCGAGCGCGACTTCAAACGCAACTTTTTCGTTAACCGACCACTGCGCGTCAATCTCTTTGTACTGCGTAAAAGATTCCAAAATTTCCGTGGCGGGCGTTCCCGGATAAGAAGCGGCGAATTTTACTCCGGCTTCCCACGCGCCCTGCGCAAGAGCTTCATTTCCTGATAAAAACTTAATATTTTTTGTATTCATAACTTTATGATTTTATATAATTTCAACTCCTTGTGCAATTCGTATTGCAATATAGTTTAATTTTGCAATTGAACATATGTTATTTTATAATATTTTTTTCTTAAAAATTCTTATTCTGTTATCAACATCCTGTTTGCTTTTTAAATAAAATATTGTGCTTGCCAACCCGAATTTTTCATTTATTTGCGACATTTGGAGAGGTCTTTCCGTCTCCGGCATCAATTCTCCCACAATAACTACGGCATCGTCATCTTTTTCAAGGACAAATATTTCCGTGTCTCTCGGAGCCACTTTCATATTTTTCAACAACATCCCTGTTCTTAAAACCTTAGCCTGGAGTTTTGATTTTTCGTTTACATACAAACAAATTTTTGAATTCGGGCACTGTTCATTTATATAATCAATCGTTTTAATTATTTTATACACTTGTTGTTTTACGTCAAAATTCATTTTTACATAGTTTGTATTGTAATAATTGAATTTTTTGCCCGATACTTTTATATTTATCGTAGTAAGCCATTTTTGAGGATAAAAAGAAAAATTGATATATTGGAAAGCGCCCGTTATTATTAAAAAAAACAATATTGTTTTTTTTAATATCAACGGTTTAATTTGCGCCAAAAAAACCGCAGCCGCCAATATCATCGCCGGAATCATTCCCGCAAAATAATCCGGATCTTTTTTTTGCGGCATAAATGTTATAAGGCACCATGATACCGTAATCCATAACAAAATTATAGTTTTATTTTTATTTTTGTACCGGCTTATAAAATACCAAAGCCCTGCCAAAAAAACAATAAAAACCGGAAAAGACAGCAAAGAATCGGAAAGACCTATCGTTACATTTTTTATAGTATCAAAAGACGCAAGAGATACGGGATCTCTGGTGGGTTCCATGTAAATTTTTTTAATAATATCGTATCTGAAATAATGAATGCCGGCAAGCGCAGCAGCAATGCCGGATGACAACAATATATTCATCAATACGTATTTATCTTTCTTTTTTAAGCCTGCAAAAACAGCATAACAAAAAGGACCGGAAATATAAATCAAAAAAGCGTCTTTTATTAAAAATCCTATTCCTACACAGGCTCCTAACGCCAACGACCATTTCCTGTTTTGAAAATTATCGCTTTTGATGAGGCAATATATGCTTACCGCCGTTACGCTCATTACATGATAATCCTGACGGCCGTAATGTCTGCTTAACCAATAGACTGCCGGAACCATTGCAAACAATATCATCGCTATCTGCCCTGTTTCCCGTGATTCTATTTCTTCGCCTATCTTATAAATAAAATATAATGCCGTTAAAAAACATACGTAATTAAAACTTATAATTATTATATCGGCGTATTTCCTGTCAAATATAAGAAAAAGAAATTTGAATATCCACGTTATGACGGGAGCGTTATAAAATAAAAATCCTGTTTTAAAAATATCCAAAAAATGAGCGGCTGATGCGTCGTACCACGGAACGACCGGAGTGTTTATTGACCACCATATAAAATTGGTTATCAGATACCACGCGGCAATAGCGGTGAAAACTAAAACCGGACCGTTAAATTTGATGTTTTTATTTAAAGCCACAAGAATTTACTCTCCGTTATATTTTCCTTTTAAAAATTCTGATTTTATTGCTCTCATCTTTTCTATTATTATAAAAAAAAGTCGTCGCCGCCATATAAAATCTTTGATTTATAATTTTTTTTTGTTTTTTCATTGAAACAGGAATTTCGCCTACCAACACAATAGCATTTTGATCTTCTTTAAGAATAAACTTTTCAACATCTTTAGGCAAACATCTCATATCCTGCAACAGCATCGCTGATCTTAAAGCTTTGCTGTTAATCACCGCATTGTCGTTTACATATACCGCCAGTTTAGAACCCGGACACACTTTATTTATAAAATCCACAAGCTGCACTATTTTCTGTGAACTTGTTTTGGCTTTGCAATTCATTATGTTTTTAGAATCAATATTATAATACGGGAAAAATGTTTTATTTACAGTCACTCCCATCTTTGACAAAATACTTTTTTGAAAGAAAGAAAAATCAATGTACTGGATTATGCCGACAATTATTAAAACGGCCAATATTATTTCTTTGACCGTATTTTTTTTTATATGCGTTATAAAAATTGCTCCTATAAGTACCATGGCCGGAATAAAACCGGCGCAATATTCGGAAACTTTATAATGCGGCATCAGAAATATTATCGTCCACGGAACGAATATCCATAATAAAATAATTATTTTATAATTACTGCGGTATCTGCTTATAAAATACCATAATCCCGCCAAACATACCAGAAATACCGGAAGCGATAAAAGTTCCTCATAAAGTCCGAATATCATTATTTTTACGGTTTCAAAAGAAAAAACAGGTCTTGTCTGCACGACCGGATCGTTTAAAACTTTATGTATCGCGTAAAAATCAAAATAATAAATTCCTGATATCAAAATGCCGGTTAGTGACGCCGATATTACATTTATCTTTTGAAAACTGCGCGGTTTGTCTTTAAATGTCTTAAATAATATCCAAAAAAACATCGGTATAAAATACGCCAAAAAATATTCCTTTACCAACAATCCCAGTCCTGCGGATATTCCGTAAAGTATTGACCATTTTCTGTCTTTAAAATGATCCGTCTTTATTAAGCAGTATATGTTAAAAGTTATTGCCGCTATTAAATGATAGTCTTTATGTCCGAATTGTCTGCTGAGTCCGTATACGGCCGGAACCATTGCAAACAATATCATCGCTATCTGCCCGGTTTCTTTTGAATCCGTTTCCTCGCCTATCTTGTAAATAAAATAAAGCGGTATTAAAAAAAATACATAATTTACTGCGATTATTATTAAATCGGATTGTTCTTTGCCAAACACGGAAAACATAAATCTCATTATCCACGGTATTAGCGGAGGAGAGAGAGTTTCATTTTTAAAAACATCTAAAAAATGAACCGCTGTGGTATCGTACCATGGAATTACCGGAGTGTTTATATGCCACCATATAAAATTTGTTACGGCGTACCATAACGCTATAATCGTAAAAATTAAAGCCGGACTGCCGTATTTAGCTGCTTTATCGGGAAACATCCCATAAACCTGCCTGTTTTATACAAATCAGATTTCCTGCCGCATAATTATAAATACGGCAGGAAATTTTATATTTTACTGTTTTTATTCTTCGTCTTTTTCAGGCTTTGCGGTTTCAAGAGCTTCCTGAACTTCAGTATCTTCTGCTTCCTCTTCTTTAATAACCGTCGCTATTGCAGCCACCTTATCGCCTTCTTCAAGTCTTACAAGCCTTACCCCTTGAGTATTTCTTCCTATAACCGATATTGACTGAACTTTCAGTCTTATGGTTATTCCGTGCTCGGTTATTATCATTACCTGCCCGTCGTTCGCCTTCATTATATTTACGACATTTCCGTTTCTTTCGGAAGCGTTCATATTGATAACGCCTTTGCCGGCTCTTCTCTGCAGACGGTATTTGCCTACTTCGGTTCTTTTTCCGTATCCGTTTTCGGATACCGACAGAAACACGTCTTCGGGCGCCAATACTTCCATTCCTATTACTTCGTCGTCATCTTCCAAATCTATGCCGTTAACGCCCATTCCGGTTCTTCCTATGGCTCTTACGTCTCCTTCTTTAAATCTTATGGCTATTCCTTTTTTTGTCGCTATTATGACTTCCGGATTTTTTTCTATTCGTTTAACGTCTATTAAAACGTCTCCGTCTTCAAGTTTTATCGCTATAATGCCGGTTTTTCTCGGATTGTCAAATTCCGTAAGGGCGATTTTCTTTATGACGCCTTTTCTGGTGCACATCAATAAATATTCGTCTTTTATTTCTTTTGCGTCAAACGATCTTATCGGAATTGCGGCCGTGACTTTTTCTTCCGTGCCCGTCAGCTGCAGAAGATTGACGATCGCTTTTCCTTTAGACGTTCTGTTTCCTTCCGGTATTTCGTATACTCTTGTCCAGTATAATCTTCCTCTGTTTGTAAAGAAAAGCATGTAGGAATGAGAAGACGTTACTATAAGTTTTTCTACAAAATCCTCTTCTTTCGTGCTCATTCCGGTAACGCCTCTTCCTCCGCGTCCCTGCGTTCTGTATGTGTCTACCGGAATTCTTTTTACGTAACCGGTATGAGACATAGTAACGGCTACTTCTTCTTCCTGAATAAGATCTTCAATGTTGAAGTCGGCTTCCGCAACCGTTATTTTTGTTCTTCTTGGATCGCCGTACTGTTCTTTGATCTCAACAAGCTCTTCCTTTATTATGTTTAAAACTTTTCTTGCGTCTGCAAGAATCGATTTAAGCTTTTCAATCGTTTTAATAATTTCAATATATTCGTCGTCTATCTTTTTTCTTTCAAGCCCGGTCAGCTGCTGCAGTTTCATATCAAGTATCGCCTGAGCCTGCAGTTTTGACAGTCTGAACTTTTCAATCAAATTAATTCTTGCCGTATCGGTATCCGGAGACTGCCTTATCGTTTTTACTATCGCGTCAAGATTGTCTATCGCTATTTTCAAGCCTTCCAAAATATGCGCTCTTGCTTCGGCCTTTGCCAGTTCAAACTTTGTTCTTCTTGTTATAATTTCTTTTCTGTGTTCGACAAAATGAAACAGGAGTTCTTTTATGTTCATAACTTTCGGCTTGTTGTTTACAAGGGCAAGCATTATTACGCCGAAAGAAGACTGCATCTGGGTATGTTTGTATAGCTGGTTTAAAACAACCTGCGCGTTTGCGTCTCTTTTAAGTTCTATTACTATTCTTATTCCGTCTCTGTCGGATTCGTCTCTCAAATCCGAAATGCCGTCTATTTTTTTGTCTTTTACAAGGTCGGCTATTGACAATATGAGATTCGTCTTATTGACCTGATAAGGAATTTCGTTGACGATAATCGCTTCTCTCGAGCCCTTCATTTCCTCTATTTCGGTTTTGGCTCTCATTTTAACCGAGCCTCTTCCGGTTTCAAGATACTCTTTTATGCCGCCTTTGCCGAGAATAAGTCCGCCCGTCGGGAAATCCGGTCCTTTTATTATTTTAAGAAGCTCTGAAAATTCAATTTCCGGATCATCTATGTAAGCTATGGTTCCGTCTACGATTTCGGAAAGATTATGAGTGGGGATATTCGTAGCCATACCTACCGCTATGCCCGACGAACCGTTTACCAAAAGGCCCGGAAGTTTTGAAGGAAGTATTAACGGCTCTTCAAGAGAACCGTCGTAGTTCGGTATAAAATCAACCGTATTTTTATCAAGGTCCGCCAGCATTTCGTCGGCAATTTTATCCATTCTTACTTCGGTGTATCTCATTGCCGCCGCAGAATCTCCGTCAATGCTTCCGAAGTTTCCCTGCCCGTCTACAAGCGGATATCTGAGAGAAAAATCCTGCACCATTCTCACCATCGCGTCATAAACCGCCGTATCTCCGTGCGGATGGTATTTACCGAGCACGTCACCGACGACTCTTGCCGATTTTTTATACGCGGTGTTATGTTTTAATCCCATCTCTTTCATCGCGTACAAAATTCTTCTGTGGACGGGTTTTAAACCGTCTCTCGCGTCCGGAAGAGCTCTTCCGACGATAACGCTCATCGCGTAATCTATGTAAGAAGTTTTCATTTCATCTTCAATATTTCTGGACATTATGTTCGCATTTACCATTTCTGCCGGTGTCTCAACGGGTTTGTTTTTATCTTCTGCCATGTCATTATCCTCTTATATGTTAATAATTTTTATCAAAATCAAAAGTTAAATATCCAGATTCGTAACGTCCAGAGAATGCGTCTGTATAAAAGCTCTTCTGGGTTCAACTTTATCGCCCATAAGAGTGGTAAATATTCTGTCGGTTTCAACGGCGTCTTCCAGTTTTACCTGCAGCAAAACTCTCTTGTCCGGATCCATCGTAGTTTCCCAAAGCTGTTCCGGATTCATTTCGCCGAGACCTTTATACCTTTGTATCGTGGCGCCTTTTTTGCCTAATTCTCTGACTTTTTCTATAAGTTCTTTCGTTGACCGCAAATCTTCTATATCGTTGTTTCCTTTAAGCCTGTAAACGGGTTTTACATGCTGAGTCCCGTAATGTTCAAGGTGAAGTCCTTCGTTTTCCAGTTTTTTGGCAAGCAGGTCAATTCTGGGCATTTCCCATAATTCTTTATATTCCGGAAGTATTTCTTCGGTCAGCCCGTCAACCGGCAAATCTCCCTGCTGCTGCTGAAGCTGTCTTCTTCTTTCGGCAAGTTCGGCTTTAAATTCTTTCCATTCTTTATCCGAGTAAATATATCTTACCTTGTCCTGATCAATCACTCTGAAAAGCGGCATCTTCCCTTCTTTTTTAAGTCTGAGGTATTCCGTCCAGTTTACGCCTTTTTTGGTTATTTTTCTGACAAGTCCGTCAAGTTCTGCTATATTTTCAACTATCTGCGTAAGTTTTTTTTCTTCTATCGTGTCTCCGAACGGCTGTCCGTCTTTCAAAAATACCATCGTAAGCCCTTCAAGCCCCTGCTTAAACAAAAATTTGTCAAGCTCTTCGTCGGTATGAAGATACATTTCTTTTTTATTCTTTTTAACTTTGTACAGCGGAGGCTGCGCTATGTAAACATATCCTTTGTCTATAAGCTGCGGCATCTGCCTGTAAAAAAACGTAAGAAGAAGCGTTCTTATGTGGGCGCCGTCAACGTCGGCATCGGTCATAATTACTATTTTGTGATATCTTGCTTTTTCAATGTTAAAATCCTGTTCTTCTTTGCCGATTCCGGCTCCTATGGCGGTAATCATCGTTCTTATTTCTTCGTTCGTCAAAATTTTCGTAAGTCTTGATTTTTCAACGTTTAAAATTTTTCCTCTTAACGGAAGTATCGCCTGAAAAGCTCTGTTTCTTCCCTGTTTTGCGGAACCGCCGGCAGAATCTCCCTCAACGATAAACATTTCCGTTTTCTGGGGATCTCTTTCGGAACAGTCGGCAAGTTTGCCCGGAAGCGAAGCCGAATCCAGCGCTCCTTTTCTTCTTGTAAGCTCTCTTGCTTTTCTTGCCGCTTCTCTTGCCTCTGCGGCGTTTATCGCTTTATCAAGTATCTGGCTTGCTATGCCGGGATTTTCTTCAAGAAAAGTCGTAAGCGCGTCGCCTACAAGCGATTTTACTATGCCTTCAACTTCGGAGTTGCCGAGTTTTGTTTTCGTCTGTCCTTCAAACTGGGGATTGGGCACTTTTACCGAAATAACAGCGGTAAGTCCTTCTCTTACGTCGTCTCCTGAAAGAGCAAGGTCTTTATTTTTTGACAGTTCGTTCTTTTTTATGTAATCGTTTACGACTCTTGTCAAAGCGGAACGGAATCCCGTAAGATGAGTTCCTCCCTCTATTGTATTAATATTGTTTACAAAGGTAAAAAGCTGCTCGTTGTAGGAATCGTTGTACTGCATCGCCACTTCAACCATTACGCTGTCTTTTTCTTTTGAGAAAAATATAGGCTCTTTGTTTATAACCTGTTTATTTGTGTTAAGATAACTTACGAAAGTTTTTATTCCGCCCTCGTAATTAAACGTATGTTCTTTATCCTGTCTTTCGTCTATGATGGTAATGTGGATGCCGGCATTTAAAAACGCCAGTTCTCTAAGCCTGTTTGCAAGAGTATCAAACGAAAACGTCGTAACCGAAAATATTTCGGGATCCGGCAAAAACGTTATTTTTGTTCCTCTTTCTTCCGTTTTTCCGACTACTTCCAGTTTTGTAAGCGGTTTCCCCTTTGAGTATTCCTGCTTATAAATTTTGCCGTCTTTGTATACTTCCGCCGTAAAATTTACCGATAACGCGTTTACGCACGACGCTCCGACTCCGTGCAAGCCGCCCGAAACTTTATATGAATTTTTATCAAATTTTCCGCCCGCGTGAAGTATGGTCAAAACTACTTCCAGCGCCGATTTATCTTTATATTTCGGATGCGGATCAACCGGAATTCCTCTTCCGTCGTCCACAACGGTTACGGAATTATCAGGATGTATGGTAACGTCTATGTTTTTGCAGTATCCCGCCAAAACTTCGTCTATTGAATTGTCAACTATTTCATAAACAAGATGATGAAGGCCGGCGCCGGACGTTGAGCCTATGTACATGGCCGGTCTTTTTCTTACCGCTTCAAGCCCTTCAAGCACCTGAATCTTGGAGGCATCGTATTCCGAGCCCGCCTGTTGTTTAATTTCTTCGTTTGCCATTTCTTTCTCCCTCGGCTGTATATATTTTTATTTTATTTCACACTTAATGTTCTTTATTAAATTTTTGCCCAGATACTGGTTAATTTTTTTTATTATTTGTTTTTTTCTTAAATTCAAATCGTTGATGTAAGCCGTTGACGGCGCGCGGGCGAAAAGAGTGCCGCTTTTGTATCCGCAAAGTTCAACCTTATTATTTCCTATTTCCTGCTGCCATACGGCTATTATGACGGAATATTCCTCTCCTATGCCTAAATGTTCCTTCAGTATTTTCATTATTGCCGACGTTTCTATTTCTTTAACGGCGTTCATTTTTATCTCATAGGCATAACGACGCAAATGTAATTCTCGTTGCTTTCGGGCGTTAAAACCACGGGGTTCTGAGACGTTGTATATGAAAATACGACGTTTGGTTCTTCTATATTCTGCAAAATATCTTTTATGTAATTCGGATTAAAATTTATGTCTATCTGGTCTCCGCCGTATTCTATTTCTATTTCGGTTTCGCCCGAGCCTAGGCCGGCGGTATTTGCGGAAATCGCAAGCCTGTTTTTTTCAAAAGAAAGTTTTATGGCCGAGGTTTTATCGGACGCAATTTTGCCGCTTGTAAGCGGAGCCATCTGTTTTACCGCCGCCATCATATCTTCCGTTTTTATTTTAATTTTTGAATTTGATTTTTTCGGAATAACCTGTTCGTAATTAGGGAACACGCCTTCTATGAGATTGGCCTGAAACGTTATGTCTCCTATTTCCACGGCGATCTGGTTGTCCGAAAAACCCAAAGTAAGTTCTTCAACAGATTCGTTTAAAGAAATCAGTCTTAAAATATCTGCGACGGCTTTGGTCGGTATTATTGACTTGCCCGATATTTTTGCGTCAAGGCCTTTTTCGCATATATAAGCGAGTCTTCTTCCGTCGGTAGAAACCGCTTTGATTTCTCCTTTGTCTATTATGATAAACACTCCGTTTAAAACGTATCTCTGCTCGTCTTTTGAAACGGCAAAAAGCGTTTTTTTAAGAAGAGAATTCAAAACCGCCGCCGGAATTTTTATCACATTTTCTTTCGGAAATTCAGGCAGCGTCGGATATTCTTTTTTATCTATACCCATAAGCGTGAATTTTGATTTTGCCGATTTAATGTTTATTTGTTTCGTTTCGTCGGCTTTTATTTCTATGTCTCCGTTAGGGAGTTCTCTTATAATATCGGCAAATCTTTTCGCCGGTATCGTAACTCCTCCTTCTTTCTGCACGTCGGCTTTTATATAACAGTTTACTCCTATTTCTAAATCCGTAGCGGACAATTTTACTTTTTGTCCGTCTGTTTCAAATAAAAAATTTGAAAGCACCGGGAGAGTTGCTTTTGACGTTATTACCGGTTGAACTAATTGCATCCCTTTTAACAATTCATCTTTTGAACAAATTACTTTCATTACCGTGTCCTCCCTTTTTATATAAAGAATAAAACTTTAATAATAAGCTTCTGTATACTGTGTATAATTTTATAAAATCAAAAAAACGCTTTATTTTTAAATATATTTTTAAATTCAAAAAATCAGGATAACCTGTGTAAAAAATAAAAAAGTTATCAGACTTGTCAACATCAAAAAAGTTTTACAGTCAAAACCGGAGAAATCGGAAAACTTATACACATTTATTCTTCGGTCTTAATTATCTTAATAAGCTTATTTACATGAGCCGCAAAATAAGCGTCAACTTCAACTTTTTCTTTAATCTTATTGCATGCGTGCATAACGGTCGTATGATCTTTGCCGCCGAAAGCGTCGCCTATTTCAGTAGTGGACGCGTCCGTCATTGTTCTTGCCAGATACATCGCTATCTGCCTTGGCATAACGATCTGGGAGCATCTTTTTTTGCCCTTTAAATCTTTGACGGCGACGGTGTATTCGTCGGCGACAATCTGCTGTATTTTATCTATCGTTATTTTAATGTCTTCTTCCGTTTTGATTACGTCTTTTAAAAGAGTTTTTACCGTATCAAGCGTAAAAGGAGTGTTTGTAAACTTTATAAAAGAAGTAACTCTTAAAAGAGCCCCTTCAAGTTCCCTTATGTTTGATTTTATCTGTTTTGCTACAAATAAAATTATATCGTCGGGAACCGCAAAATTTTCTTCTTCCGCTTTTTTTCTTAAAATTGCTATTCTTGTTTCAAGATCCGGCGTTTTTATATCAACGGTGTTGCCCCATTTAAATCTTGAAATAAGCCTTTCTTCAATTTTATTTAATTCGTTCTGAGGCCTGTCGGACGCTATTACGATTTGTTTGCCGCTGTCTTTGAGTTCGTTGAATATGTTAAAAAATTCTTCCTGAGAACTGTCTTTATCCATAAGAAACTGAATGTCGTCTATAAAAAGGCAGTCAAGGTTTCTGTATTTGTTTTTAAACGAAGCGATCTGTTCCGAATCGCCCGAACGGATTTTCGCGATAAACTCGTTTACGAATTTTTCGCACGACGTGTACAGAAGCCTGAAATTCGGATTCTGCTGTTTCATGGCGTTTCCGATAGCGTGCAGCAAATGCGTTTTCCCCAGGCCCACTCCGCTGTAAATAAACAAAGGGTTAAACTGTTTGCCGGGATTTTTTGCCACCGCTTCCGCCGAGGCTTGAGCGAATCTGTTTGAATTTCCGACTACAAATCTGTCAAACGTATATTTTGAATTTATCTGGTCTTTTATCGTTGACGATAAAGGAACGTCGGGATGAATGGGAGTTTTCTCAATATTTTCTATTATCGGAATAACGTCTTTCTGCACCTGAAAAGCGATTTTAACCGGCGTAACGTAAAATTCGCTGAGAGTTTTTTCAATTATATTCTGGTAATTTTCCTCTATTCTTTTTGAGAAAAAAATATTCGGCACGGATAACGTAAAAAGACCGTCCACCAAAGATACCGGATAAGTCGGTTTAATCCATAAATTTATCGTTTCCTGCCCAACCGTGCCTGATAAGTTATCCACAACTTTTTTCCAGGCGTCCTGTATAGAAATATTCACATTATCCCCAAGTTTTCCACATATGTCCGAAAGCAAAAATGTTAAAATTTTTATGATTTGCAACAGGGATTTTTTGCGCCGCAAAAAATATCCCGTCACCGATAATAAAAACTATATAAAATTAGCATAAAATAGTCAAGCAAAAACAATATATTTTTTTACGGAAATTTTACGGCCGTTTTTCAAAAAATAAATATTAAGCGAAATTTATTTTTCAGCCTGCGGGTAATAATAAAAATTTAAAAAATTATAATCTTTTGGCCGCGAAAATAACGGCTTCTTTCATTGAAGAAATATCGGCTTTATTTTTTCCGGCGATATCAAAAGCCGTTCCGTGTCCGGGCGAGGTTCTTACAAACGGAAGCCCCGCGGTTACATTTATTATTTTTTTGGCGTTGATTGTTTTAAGAGGAATCATTATCTGGTCGTGGTACATCCCGACTATCAAATCGTAATTTTTTTCGTTAACCGCAGCCCATACGGCGTCAGGCGCGACGGGTCCGCAAATATTATATTTTTCTTTTTTAAGCTGTTTTACCGCCGGTATTATAATTTCTTTTTCTTCCGTTCCCAAAATTCCGTTATCGCCCGCATGCGGATTTAAAGAACAAACTTTTATATCGGGATTTTTTTTATAACGGCTTAAAAAAGCAGCGGCCGTTTTTATTGTTGAAATGATATTTTTTTTTGTCAGATTATCCGAAATTTTATTTAAAGGCAGATGCCTTGTAACCATTACGCAGCTGATTTTTCCGCAAATCATCATCATACAGTAATTTTTTGTATTTGTAAGTTCCGCCAAAAATTCCGTATGGCCCGGCGCTTTCAGTCCGGCAAGTTTGAACGATTCTTTTGATACCGGGGCTGTTACGAGCGACTGCGTCAATCCTTTCATACACCATTGAGAGGCTTCTTTAATCGCGCTGCAGGCGGCTAATCCCGATATTTTTGACGGTTTGCCGATGGCAATATTTTGGTTAAAATTTGAGGAATATACGAATTGCGCCGCGATTTTATTATTTTTTGTATATTTTTCTATAATTTTTTTATCGCCGAAAACAACAGGGCTGCAAACCCGTTGAACTTCCAAGGAGTTTACAGCCCTGAAAACTATTTCCGGCCCGATTCCGGCCGGATCTCCGATCGTTATCGCTACTTTCGGTTTAAACATTAAAAATTACCAGATCTGGTTAATTTTTATGCTTGCTTTTGCTCTTAATTCCGCTATCCATACGTCATAAGCTTTTTTCATATTCTGCTGGTACAAAACTTCTCCCAAATCTTTCTTTACGTCGTCAAACGTAAATACGGAAGCCGCTTTCTTTTCTTCAACTCTTAAGAAATGATATCCGAAATCCGTTTTTACCGCGTCTTTCGTCCATTCTCCGACGTTTAAATTAAAAACAACGCCGTCTATTTCTTTTGCGAGGTCTCCCTTAACGACAAGGCCCATATCGCCTTTTCTCTGTTTTAAAATATTGTCTTCTGAATATTTTTCAGATAAATCCGCAAAACTTATCTGTCCTTTAAGAAGTTCTTTTTTTATGTTTGCTACTCTGTTCTGCGCGGCTTTCAGTTCTTCCGGAGTCGAGTTTTTAGGGCATTTTACGAATATCTGTCTAAGTCTTACCTGTTCGGCCGACATTCTTTTTAAAAGGTTCGCCACATAAGCTACAACTTCTTCGTCCTGAGGGGCAAGGCCTAATTTTTCGCCGGCCATTTTCTTTCTTACGTTATCGTAAAATTTCTTTACATCGTCTTCGGAAGGCTGTTTTACTTTTGATTTCATTACGCCTTCAATAAATCTCATGCTCATCAATTGTTCTTCAAGTTTCTTTTCAAACTGTATCTGAGTTAAGCCTTCTTTTTTTAACTCTTCGGTAAAAGCCGCTTCGGTCGGGAATCTTTTTTTGACCTGAAGCAAAGCTTCGTCAATTTCTCTTTTTACGATTTTAATTTTTGACTTTTTCGCTTCCTGAATCAAAAGCATCTGATTGACTTTTTCTTCAAGAATTTTATTTTTTAATTCATTCAGTTTAGCTTCTGTCTGTTCGCTCGCCGGCATCGCCATTCTCTGCTGTTCAATTATGGGGGCGGCTATCTTATTATATTCCGAACTCATTAAAGGCTCGCCGTTTACTACGGCCAGCGTTTTATCCACGGCTTCCTGAGCCAAAACTGCGCCTGACGTTATTGCCAATACCAATAAACCAAACAACGCTTTCTTCATTTTTATCTCCTTTTTAGTTGGTGAATTTGCCTAAAATTTCATCTTTATTTTCATCGTTAGCCGGCGCTTCTTCGCGGTTTTTTATGCCGTTGAGTTTGGCGTAATCAACCGTAACGTTTAGCGTTTTCTTTTTGTCGTCAAACCAGCCTTCAAATTTTGTTTTGGCGAGGAATTTCTTAATTTCCGCTTTTGCCTGTTCTTCCGGCACCGCAGGCAGTTTTTCTTCGGATACTTTTGTTATTATATGGAATCCGAAAGGAGTTTCTATTACTTCGGAAATCTCTCCGGTTTTAAGATTAAACACGGCCTTTTCAAATTCGGGAACAAGCTCTCCTTTTCTGAAAGGTCCGATAAGTCCGCCCTTTTCCGCGGAAATTCTGTCGGTGGACACTTCTTTTGCCACTTTGTCAAAAGATTCTCCGCCTTTTATTCTTGCAAGAGCGGCGTCGGCGTCTTCTTTGGACTGAACGAGAATATGTTTTGCAACGACGGCGACGGGATTTGTAAAGTCGCTTTTGTTGTCTTCATAATATTTATTTATTTCGTCTTCGGTCGGGTTGATTGAAGTCGTCTGCAGATCTTTCAAAAACATTTCCATCAAAAGCCCGTCTTCGTAATCTTTAAACTGTTTTTTCTGTTCCGCGGCGAAATCTTTTATCGCATTTTTATATTCTTCTTTTTTATTTACTCCCGATTTTTTTGCGTATTCCAAAAGCAGTTTCTCTCTTACCATAAGGTCTATAAACTGTTTTTTGCCGGGCTCTGTATTTATATAAGACTGATAAGCCGGAGGAGTAGCTTCCATTCTTTCAATAAAATTATTAACCGTTATGTTTTCATTTCCGACCTTGGCTATAACGTCTTCCTTTTGTTTGCAACCCGCAACCATTAAACAACTTAACAACATCAATACCGCAAAACCGCTGGCTTTCATCTAATTCTCCCGGGAAATCTCTATTTTTTTAATTCTATGCACTTGTTTTTTATTAAATCGGATATTATCGCCTTAACGTCTTTTTCTATAATTTTTCCGTCGCCTTCGTAATCATCCGTAATTTTCTCTATTATTTTTGACTCGTCAAGCCCGCCGTCTATCAGTTTCCAGACAACGCTGCCGGATTCGTTTAAGTACATCGGGTCTTCTTTCGGAACTACTATTACAATCTCTCCGTCAACCTCCTGCCACAAAACTCCTTTTTTTATAGCATATTTCATATAAAATCTCAACCTCCCGTATGCAAATTAATCGGCTTTATTTATTCCGTCGGCTGATGCGTCAATTTTTAAAACCGTAATATCGGCTCTTCTGTTTAAAATTCTTGTTCTTATATCCTGGTTCGGCGCAGCCGGTTTTGCTTTTCCGTAGCCTGCCGCCTGAAGTCTTTCGGGAACAATTCCGTTTTTAATAAAAAAATCGTAAACGGCCTGCGCTCTTTTATTTGAAAGCTCCAAATCATTTTTTGTTTTTTTGCATTCAAAAGAATCGGTATGCCCTTCAATTAAAACGTTATTGGCGGGATATTCTTTTAAAAGCGCGGTCATGGTTTCAAGCGCTTTCAACCCCGAATCCGTTAAAACGCTGCTTGCCGATTTAAAAAAAACGGTGTCTTTCACCGAAGCCGCCAAAGCTTTCGGTTTTTCTTTAACCACGATGTCTTCAACGTTGCCCTGCGCGTCGCATTTTATTACCGAAATGCTTTTTGAAAAAACGCTTACGTTGCCGGCGGTATCGCTTGCGCGAAGCACCGGTTTATATTCTCCGGCGGGAACAAGCCTGTCGTAAATGTCGTCTTTACCGTCCCATGTTATGTTTTGCTGTGCGGCGTTTTGGAGAGTCCAAGATTTAATCGCCGTATTGTTTTTGGCGTTTAAAATTTGAAGGGTTGTTTTGTTTAAATCAACTCCCGTTTCGTCGCTGATGCTTAAAGAAAACACGATGTTTTCCAACAGCCTGTCGTCGGATATAACGGCTACGTCCGTAGACGATTTTAACAGCGCAAGAGGAGGAGTAACGTCAACTGTTATATTGCCGTCTTCAACGGTAACTTTGTCTTTTTTCCATATTTCAACGGTAAATATATACTTATATTTGCCTTCCGCTATATCTCCGTCTTTTACTCCGTTCCACGTTATAACCGGCGGAATGGTTTCTCCGTAAGCGGTGAAAGCGTTTTCTTTTCTTGAATTTATAATGTCAAGCCGCCATTTTTTTACTTTTACGTTTTCATCCAAAACCTGTATTTCAAATATAAGTTCTGCCGGCATATTTACGGTATTGCCCGGCGCAAAAAGTTTGTTTTTAAGAGTTATTTTAATAAAATCGGCGCCTTTATAAACGCCTGTTTTTGTTGAAACGGCGGAATTGTTATTGGCTGTCGTCTGAGGAGGAATCTCCGCAACGGCCGGTATTACCGTTTGCTCGCCGGCATAAGCCGAGCCTGCAAATAAACATAATGCGGCGAAAATACAACTTTTAATTTTGTTCATAAAAATGTTTTCGGGCCGGAAACGGCTGTTAAAGCCGGTTTCCGACCCGATATAAAAAACTGCTTTTATTTTTTCTTTGCTTTAGCCTGTTTTACCGCTGCCTGAGCTGCCGCAAGTCTTGCTATAGGAACTCTGAAAGGAGAGCAGGAAACATAAGTCAGTCCCGCATTGTGGCAGAATTCAACCGATTTCGGTTCTCCGCCGTGTTCTCCGCAAATACCTATCTTCATGTCTTTTCTCTGTTTTCTGCCCAAAGTAAGACCGGTCTTAATCAACTGTCCTACGCCGTTCTGGTCTATGGTCTGGAAAGGATCGTTTGCGAGAATCTTGTTTCCGAGATAGTCGCCGATAAATCCGCCCATATCGTCTCTTGAAAAACCGAATGTCATCTGCGTAAGGTCGTTTGTACCGAACGAGAAGAATTCCGCCGTTTCGGCAAGTTTGTCAGCCAATAATGCGGCTCTCGGTATTTCAATCATCGTACCGAACATATAAGGAATCTTTTTTACTTTTTTTGCTTCGCATACTTCTTTGTATACTTTTTCAACAATGGCTTTCTGGTGTTTAAGTTCGTTTTCGGAACATACTACCGGAACCATTATTTCAGGATATACTTTTTTGCCTTTTGCCAAAAGTTCGGCGGATACTTCAAATATCGCTCTTACCTGAGCTTCCGTTATTTCAGGATAAGTTACGCCGAGTCTTACGCCTCTGTGTCCCATCATAGGGTTGCTTTCATGGAGAGCGTCCGCTCTTTTCTGGAATTCGTCAAGGTTTATGTTTAAGCTCTTTGCGATTATTTCCTGCTGCGCTTTTTCTCTCGGTATAAATTCGTGTAAAGGCGGATCCAAAAGTCTTACTGTTACGGCAAATCCGTCCATGGCTTCCAAAGTTCCCTTAATGCTGTCCTTAATGAAAGGGAAAAGTTCGGCCAAAGCTTTCTTTCTTTCTTCCGTCGTTTTTGAAACGATCATTTTTCTCAAAGCGAACAACGGCTTATCCGAATTTTCTCCGTAGAACATATGTTCCGTTCTGAAAAGACCGATGCCTTCTGCTCCGAAAAGTCTTGCTTTCTGAGCGTCTGAAGGAGTGTCCGCGTTTGTTCTTACTTTAAGTTTTTTAACTGAATCGCAGAGTTTCAAGAAATCAAACAGCTGCGTGTTGTTGGTCGCGTCAACCATCGTCAGCGAGCCTTCGTAAACGTTTCCTTTTGTTCCGTTAAGAGTTATAAAATCGCCTTCTTTATATTCTTTTCCGCCGAGAATCATAACTTTTTTTGCAAGTTCAACTTCAATGTCGCTGCAGCCTACTATACAGCATTTGCCCCATCCTCTTGCAACAAGAGCCGCGTGTGAAGTCATACCGCCTCTTGCAGTAAGAATAGCCTGAGCCGCTCTCATACCTTCAACGTCTTCAGGGTTTGTTTCTTCTCTTACGAGAATAACTTTCTTGCCTGCTTCGGCCGCTTTAACGGCGTCTTCTGCGGTAAATACTATTGAACCGCTTGCTCCGCCGGGACCTGCAGGAAGACCTTTTGCTATGATTTTTGCATTTGCTTCATTCTTAGGCTCTATGATAGGATGCAGAAGTTCGTCCAACTGCGCCGGAGAAACTCTCATAACGGCTTCATCTTTGGTTATAAGCTTTTCTTTGTACATATCAAGCGCCATTTTTACCGCAGCCGGACCGTTTCTCTTTCCGATTCTGCACTGAAGCATCCAGAGTACTCCTTCCTGGACGGTAAATTCTATGTCCTGCATGTCTTTATAATGTTTTTCAAGTTTCTTCTGTATTGCAAAAAGCTCTTTATATGCTTTAGGCATAACTTCTTCAAGAGTTTTTTCTGTCTGGTTCTGTATGCTCTTTGAAGCTTCGTTGATAGGAGCCGGAGTTCTGATACCTGCAACAACGTCTTCACCCTGCGCGTTTACGAGATATTCTCCGTAGAATCTTGAATCGCCGTTTCCGGGATTTCTTGTGAAAGCAACGCCGGTCGCAGACGATGTTCCCATATTTCCGAATACCATGGACTGAACGTTAACCGCCGTGCCCCATTCGTCCGGAATTCCTTCAATTTTTCTGTAAGCGATGGCTCTTTTTCCGTTCCATGAAGAAAATACAGCCGAAACGCCGCCCCAGAGCTGTTCCATCGGATCGTCAGGGAAAGGTTTTCCCAAAACTTCTTTTACTTTATCTTTAAATTTTTCGCAAAGAGTCTTTAAATCTTCGGCGTTCAAATCCGTATCCTGTTTTGCGCCTTTTGCTTTTTTTGCCGCGTCCATTATTCTTTCAAGCTGTTTTCTGATGCCCATATCGTCGGCAGGTTCAATTCCGCCTGCTTTTTCCATAACGACGTCGGAATACATCATTATAAGTCTTCTGTATGCGTCGTATACGAATCTTTCGTTCTGTGTTTTTTCAATTAAACCGGGGATTGTTTTTGTGGTAAGACCTACGTTTAAAACCGTTTCCATCATTCCGGGCATGGATGATCTTGCTCCTGATCTTACCGATACCAGCAAAGGATCTTTTACGTCGCCGAATTTCTTGCCCATAACTTTTTCAACGTTTTTGAGCGCCGTTTCAACCTGTTTTGCAAGTTCCTTCGGATATTTCTTTTTGTTATCGTAATAATAAGTACAAACTTCCGTCGTGATAGTAAATCCCGGAGGTACCGGAAGTTTAAGAGCTTTATGCCCCGCCATTTCGGCAAGATTGGCGCCCTTTCCGCCCAAGAGATTTTTCATGCTGCCGTTGCCGTCAGCTTTTCCGCCACCGAAAAAATAAACAAACTTAGCCATTGACTAACTCCTTTATATATTTTTTTGACAAGAAGACAAGAATTATTTTAATTTTTAATATAATTTAGCGTTCATTCTACCAATTAAGAATTTTCGTGTCAACTCTCAAACAGTGTCTTAAAAACGCCGTAAATGTTTGACTGTTCAACGTTTTTTTTATATACTTCTTGTCCGTTCATTCAAATTGGATTTGGTGTGGTGCCCGAATGGCTAAGGGGACAGTCTGCAAAACTGCCTTGTGTCGGTTCAATTCCGACCCACACCTTATATATATGTATAAAATGCCCAGTTAGCTCAGCTGGTTAGAGTACTTCCTTGACATGGAAGGGGTCAGAGGTTCGAATCCTCTATTGGGCATATTTTTACTTTGTCTTTTAAGCGCTTTTTGATTTTTTTTTGAACTTCGGATACCGTGCTCGCTGCCGCTCGGCTGTGCTAGGTATACCTCGTCCAAAACAAAATCAAAAATCATCTTAAAATACTGCGTAAAAATCCAACAGCCACTTCTTTTAAATGCGCCATTAGCTCAATTGGTAGAGCAAACGGCTCTTAACCGTTAGGTTATAGGTTCGATTCCTATATGGCGCACATTTTTTACTCGTCTTTTAAGCCCTTTTCAATTTTTTTTGAACTTCGGATACCGTTCTCGCTACCGCTCGGCTTTGCTAGGTATACCCTTGTTCCAAAAAAATTAAAAATCATCTTAAAATCCTTCGTAAAAACTTTTCGCTTCTTTTTTATTCCGATTGTGGTTCGGTTCGCTATAAACTGATAAATCTTTAAAAACAAACCACAAAACAATTTTAAATTTTTGTGATTTTTTATTTATTAATTAAACCATATAACGTAATTTTTTATATTAAATTTGGAGTTGGTATAATTGATTTTTCTTTTATATTAGGCAGTATTTTTTCGGTAAAAAATTTAAGTGTTTTTGGACATCCATTTCCTACACCAGAGAATTTTCCGTTCAAAGTGGCTGGGATGTTAGATACATAAATCAGAATACTTGAATCTTTTGTTGGCATTTGCCCTAAGTTATAATTTTTACAAGTTATGTCAGCATATTTAAAGTTCTTTATTGCATAAAAATCAATACGTAATTCTGGTTCAAACGATTTTAATTCAAATGCATATGTTTCATTTGCAAACCAAGTTGAAACATATTTTATGATATTGTTTTCACCATGTACGGTACAAACGCAAACGTCTTGGACATTTTCTTTAAAATATTCGTTAATATATTTGTACCCAGCTTCTATTTGTGAATAATACAAATCACAGTTTAACCCCGATTGGGTAATAGCATTCTCTAATATTGATTTAAAATCATTCATTTTATTCTCCTTTTTGTCTTAAATTTGTAATAATTCCCTCAAGAAAATGAAGAGTATGTCCTAAATAATGTACAGAGAATTTGTTAGATCCAAATTCCCATTTCCAATCACAAGAGTTTGGTTTTTCTAGTTCCCTTTCTTGTTCATAATATTTATGCAACAAATTCTTTAAAATTTCTTGAAACTGAGTTGTAATTTGAACTTCTAACCATACAATATCCCCTGAAATTTGAATTTGGTGTTGTATATAACAATGAGCAGCATAATATCCTTCATCTCTATTTTCATAATTATATTCAAATAGCAAGTTGTTTTCTTTACAAATATCTTTAAATTTATTAATAAGAAAATCAATACTATCTATATACTTTACCACAACAGTTGTGCGTAAAATATCTTTAATATTAACAAATATATTATCTTTTTTTATCCATTTGCGTTCTGTCGGTTCTTGTGGACAATTTTTATTACACAATACGTTTTTGCGATATATTTTACTGATTAAAGATTCGTAAGATTTAAGATGTATTTTATTGTCTACCATTGATTTGGTAAAAAGCTCACCACTTTTTTTTAATTGAAATTCTTGTTCAAACACACTATATTGGTTTAAAAATTTTTGCCAGAATACACCATTGGATACAATATGAGAAAATTCTGTTGTTTTAGAGTTATAATCTTGCTCTGATAATAATTCGTTGAATTGTTTATAATGCCATCTTGGATAGTCTTTAGGATTAGCAGGAATAGGATTATTTATTTGCATTTATCAACCTATTATACTTTTCGTCAATATATCATATTTTCAGTTTGCTTATCAAATTTTGCAATGAATTTTTTACTAAATTGTAGTTTTGGACTTAACAAATTGTTAAGGGTTTGATTATTAAAACTTAATAGTTGTTTATTACAATGTGCCTGTAGGTGAGTATATTTTACAGGAGTTGTAATGAGTAATTTTGTGATTTATTTGGTTATTGATGCTGCCGGAGTGTTGTTTTGCGTTATGTTTGTTCTACTTTTTCGCGCGCTTATAATGTGTGAAAAAGAAAACTCTTCTTCGTCTGCTTTTCAGATGAAAAGTTATTCCAAAGCCGGCTTTTTAAACATTCTGGCAAGAATGTAATTAAGCCGCCGGTTTTCAGCTTAACAATTTTTTTTAAATTTTCTTATAAAAACTTAATATTTGCTTATTACAATATAGATGTAAAAAATTCCCTTAGGGGAGGTTGTAATGAGTGATATTATTTTTTATTCTGTTATCGGAGCGGTAAGTTTTTCGTTTTTTCTTACGCTTGTGTTTCTTTTCTGCCTTATAATCTTTCGTGAAAATAAAAAATACCGGACGGAATCTCTTTCTGTCAAAAATTATCCCAAAATCAGTTTATTAAAACCGTTCAAAGGCGTTGACGACTGCATTGAACAAAATCTTGAAAGCTATTATAAACTTGATTATCCCGATTATGAAATAATTATAGGCGTTGAAACGTTAAGGGATCCCTGCGTTTATTTTATTGAAAAAGTTAAACGCCGTTATCCTCATATTAAAACAATAATAATCGCCACGGGTTTGCAGAAAATTTTAAACCCGAAAGTTGACAGCCTTGCAAAACTTGCGCAAAAAGCCACGGGCGAAATTTACTGGCTTAATGACGCCAATACCAGAGTAAAACCGGATATGTTAAAAAGGCTTGTAAACGAATACGAACGCAATAACTCAAAAATAGTGTTTTCTCCCATTAAAGGAACCGGCGGCGATTCAATAGGAAGCATTATGGAAAACGCTTATATAAATCTTTTTTTATCGGGCGGAGTAATATCGGCATGGAAACTTTTCCGCAAAACGGTTATCGTCGGCAAATCAATGTTTATGGAAAAAGCAGCGCTTGATAAACTCGGCGGATACAAAATATTCGGCAACTATCTCGCCGAAGATTACGTTATGGGCGAAATTTACAGAAAAAATAAAATCCCCGTTTCAACAAACTGCGTGTGGGTAACAAATTACAACAGATCAACATCGGTAAAAGATTTTACGGGCCGCGTAAGGCGCTGGTGTGCGATGAGGTTCAGGCTTGAGCCGTTTTTTTATATCGGAGAAATTTTAACCAATCCCGTCGGAATAGTTTTAATTGCTTTTCCTTTTTTGGGAGCAAATGGATTTGCTTTGCTGGGCGTGACCGTAATTTTAAAAATCATTATAGAATATGTATGTCTTTTCGCGATTAACAGAGAAGACAGCCGCAATAAAAAAATACTTCTTCTTTATCCGCTGTTAATGATTTATAAAGATATTCTTCTTCTTATGATATATCCTATTCCGTTTTTAAAAAGGACGGTAATGTGGAAAGGCAGAAAGATTTTTATAGGAAAGGGAAGCATTATAAGCGCGATAGATTTTGACAAAAACTACGCCTGATATTATTTGTACAGAAACTCTTCAAAGGTTTTGCCGTTCAGTTTATTTTTAATGAACGCATAGGAGCGGTGTAAATCGGCTAGAGAGTTGTTTGTTATAGTCAAGTCAATATCCGGTCCCGACAAATTAAGATTGTCGTTTAATACCATTTCAATGATTTTTTTATCTATGTTGCTTTTTTTGCTGACCATATCAATCGTTTTTTCTTTATTATTTTTTGCCCATAAAACAACCTGCTTAAAAATACTGTTAATTTTGTTATAAGTATCGCGGTCTTTAATTTTTGCTATAGTGAAAGAATAAAATTGTTCGCTGAAAAGAATGTTATATTTTTTAGATAATATTTTCGTTTCAGCCCACGGGCTCCAGTCAAGAAAAGACGTTTTGCCTTTGAGATTTTTTTCAAGTTCAATAGGAGTGAAATTAATATTGTATACCGGCGCCATTTTTTCAATAATCATCGGAGTTGAAGCGCCCGTTCTGAAATAAACGGTTTTAACTTCATTAATTGACTTTTTCGTTGATATCAAATAAACCCTGCCCAATGAACCCAGAGAATTTATAATTTTATACCGGGGAAGCTGCCGCAAATGCAAAAACGGCTGGTAGGAACAGCTGAAAGTAACTGTTACGTCTTCATTCTTGCAGATTTCGTTCTGTTGTTTACCGCTGTCAAAGTAAATTACTTTCCCTTTTACGCCGTTTTGGCTGAAAATATCGGTATTTTCAAGAATAAGCCCGACCATACAATGCAAAGGAGTGTTTTTGGAACAACCGACGGAAATATTTGTTTCGGCGTAAATATTAGTTATATAAAAAAAACATAAAAATAAAGCCGGCAATAGTTTATTCATTTTTTAGTATTTCTTTTACTTCGTGGTATAGAGCTTCAGCCATTTTCAAATGACCGTATTTGCTGGGATGAAAATGGGCAAATTTGTCAAATAACGCTTCGTCTTTGTTTTCTCCTCCCCATAAAATATCAAAATCTATATAATTTAATTTGTCTTTTTTGCATAAATCAATTAATGATGAAGGATATCTCTGATCTATATAAAGATCGTTTAGCTCCGGAGAATTCCGTAAAATTTTATAATTGTACGGCATTCTTAAAAAAACCGGCGTAAAGTTATATTGTTTGCCGAGATTAATAATTTCCTTTATGTTATTTTTATAATCTTCCAAAGAAACTCTGGGTATTAAAACAGGTTTATATTCTGCGGGGAACAATTTCATTTGCCAGTCCGATATTACTTTTTGCGCCAGCAGAAAATAATCGCTTTTATAAAGCAGTTTAAATAACAGATATTCAAATTTATTATGTATAAAAGCCCGGTCTTTTTCCTGTTTAAATTCTTTTGCCGGGTCATTGTTGTAGCTGACGATTATAATATCGGGCTTAAATTTTAAAATACTTTCTTTTATAATCAATAATCCCTGATATGTAGTATGTCCCGGACAGGCGGCGAGAATTACTTTCGCATTAATATTATCATTAAGCAATTTTTGTTCCAATACTGATGAAAAAGTATCTTCATATTTTAAATAATGCCCGAATGAGGAAGAATCGCCTATAATAAATATTCTTTTTTCCGCCGGATGCTTATCAATTGTTAATTCGCCGTAATATCTAAATCCGTTTTTGTCGGTCGGCACAAGTTCTTTTTCAGGAATTTCTTTTAATTTTAAATTACTTCGTGTAGTATAAAATCTTGTAGGATGAGGGATAAACTCCGTTAAAAAATTTGAATTATAAATATATGTTTTTAAAGCGGTTTCCGTAATCAAGAAAGCAATTATACAGGCAAGTACGGCAAAAAAAATATTTTTTTTATTTTTTAAGAAAAGAAAGGTTAACAGATAAATATTAAACCAGACAATGGTTGTTAAATAAAAAGCTTTATGGGCGTGTTGTGAGGAATAAACAGAATTATCATGAATTAAAGGGCACTTTCTCCAATTTTGATACTGAAGCGAAAAATCGCCGGCAAAAATATATAAGAATATCAATATGGCGTTAACAATTAAAAACAATATTAAAATATTCAGCAGATTTTTTTGTTTATTAATTATCATAAACGCCGAGCCTCAAGTATTGGTCAGATATGCCGCCGCAATATTCGGCAAAATACGTCAATGTTTTCAGTTTCTGAAAATCGGGGTGACTGGATTTGAACCAGCGACCTCTCCCACCCGAAGGGAGCGCACTAGCCATCTGTGCAACACCCCGATTGTATTGCAAGGGATTTAAAGCGTACTCTATTCTATCAAAAAAATTAAAAAATAAAAAACCTTGAGTTTTGAATTTCAATAATATTATTATAAAATTATTAAGTGTATATGCAATATGTTTCATGGCGGATTTAAATGAAAAAAATATTAGATATAAACAATTTATCTCTTTTAACGGTCGGCGTCGTTCTGACTTTGATTGCCGTTTTCAATTCCTTTATGTATGTAGGGCTTGTAGAAGACGGCGCATATCGTTTTTTTGAAGGATTAACCAAAAAAGACTTTCTTTTAGGAGTAGGCGGTTTCCCCGTATTTCCTTTCAATTTAAGATATTTTTCAAGCATATGGTCTCATTCTTCGGTAGGTTTTTTTGCCAACCTGTTAGAAATGCATAACATAAAATATTTGTTATACATATTTACATTTGTTTCTTATTTTAAATTTCTTATTATTTTGGCTGTTATTTATTTAAATCTGCCCAGAAATAAAAAACAGTTTTTTGAAATGATTTTATTATCGTTTTTATTAACATTTGCTTTTACAAGTTATCAAGTTTGGGCTGAAAATATCATGACAGGTTTGTTCATCTGGGTACTGTTTGTAATATTTTATTACGTTGATTTTGACAAACTGACGGTATTCAATAAATTTTGCATTGTTATTTTTTCATTTATGTTGATAAGCAGCCATCAGATGGTGTTAATTTTCATTCCTTTTCTTTTAATAATAGCCTTAAAAAAAGATATATCGGCGCAGAATTTAAAAATATCGTCAGTATTAGCGCTTAGGATGAGCTATTTGTTTTTGTTTGCGGCAATAATATTTAATCTTTTCAGCTTATTTGATCTTTATTTTGGCGCGCCTCCTATTTCAGTAGGCCAAAAACAAAAGTATATTGATATAAGCCCGTTATTGGGAAATACTGCTTTTGTTCTGACGTGCGTATTTATCATGATAATATTGCTGTTATCATTTTTTAAAAATAATTATAAATACGATAATCTCAAATATTTAATAACGGGAATTTTATTATATTGTATTTTGAAATTATTGTTATTTGAAATACCTACGGACAATAAATTCGCTAATATAACCCTCGGTTTTCATATTCCGCTATTTTTTTTAGTTTTAATAATTTGTCTCGGATTTTTAAACATAAAACCGGAATATAAATATATAAAATTTATCAATCTGACGTTTTGTTTATTGATATGGGTAAACAGTTTGCATTATGGATTGCTTTGGAAACTTTACTTAACGGAGATCAATCAATACATTGCCGATAATAAAACAATAACTCTTTTTTATTCCGAAAAAAAAATTAAGGTTTATCCTATATTGGCGCGATACGGTCAAGATGAATTAGAAACCGTATACCCCGGAACATATTTTACAACACATTCCAAATATATGCTTTATATATTAATTTTTATGAAAAAGTTATTTGATGAACATAAACTTAAAGATTATGTCGTTATTAAGAAATCTGCGGATTATATTTGTAACGATACAAAACATTCTACGACTTACTTAGTCATAAAAAGAAAAGAAATGCTAAAAAAATTCGGAATAGATATTGATTCGTTTATAACGGTCAATAACAATTCAAGACTTGATGCCAAATCATAAAAAAACTCTGTGTCTTATCAAACACAGAGTTTTTGTTTTAAAAAGTATAACGTTAAAATTTAACTTTTGTTCCGATTGTAAACGTTGCGCAGGGCATTTCCATAATTCTGCCGCCGTCTCTGTCCAAAAACATATAATATTTTTGGTTTGTTATGTTCTGTCCTTCAACAAAAAGCCTTACGGTTTCGGTTACGTCGTAATTTAATCTTGCGTTTACCACCGCAAAATCGTCAAGTCTGTTTTGTTTGTAGTTTGCCGCGTAATATTCGCCTAGAAACATTGCGTTTGCGTCAAGTGAAAATTTATTCATTTTAACCGTTAAACCGGCGTCTATTTTATTTACCGGCCGGCCTTGCGTATTTTTGCCCGAGTCAAAATAAGTATATCCCAGTTCTCCGTTTAAATATTTACTGAATGCATAATTTGCGTCAATCTCGCAGCCTTTAAATTCATATTCGCCTGTATTCTGGAATTTACCGCCGCTGTTTTCTATGATATTTGAACCTTTCATTATAAAGCCGGTAATGTTGAATTTAAAATCATAAGATTCCGCCGCAAGACCGATTTCATAATTATTTACTTCTTCCGCTTTTAAATTCTCATTTCTTGCCGGAACAAGATAAAGTTCGTTTAAGTAAGGAGCTCTGAACCCTTTGCTGTACAACGCTTTTACTGAATAGATTTCGGATAATGAATATTCAACGCCGGCTCTGGGGGCAAAAAAACTTCCGGAAATTTCATCGTTATTAAACCTTGCTCCGGCAACGCCGCTGAGTTTTTCCGTAAAATTGTGTTTATCCAAAGCAAACGCCGACCAGTCATACGTTTTCCAGCTGTTATGAACCATATATACGGGACCCGACAAGAGCTTCCCTTCCTGCTGCCTGAATTCGGCTCCGGTTTTTAATAAATTGTTATCTGACAATTCAATATTGTAATTTGTCATTATGCCGGAAAGCGAGTCCTGCGAATGCCAGCCGTCCGAAAACTGATGGTCGCCGTAGTTGGTATATACTTTAACGGCAATATCCGATTTTGAAAAATTTTTGTCGTAATTTAACTGTATGCTTCCTCTGTCATAATCTTCCCAGTAGCCTGAGGCATAAGGAGCGGGTTCATGTTTTAATCCGAAATATTGTTTTGCTTCAACCGACACGGCCGAGCCGTCTTTAAAACAATAGCCCAGTTTTTCGTAATAGTCGCTTGCGTTATAATTTGCGTTATCCAAATGTCCGTCTGAAATATATTTATTTGCAGAAACGGCGTAAATAACGTTATTTTGAACGCCGCCGAGATAAATACCGGAATTCTGCGTATTGAAAGAGCCGGCGGAAACATCAATTATTCCCTCAAACGGTTTTGTCGGCTGTTTTGTTATTATATTAATAGCGCCGCCTAACGCGCCCGAACCGTACAATACCGAATCGGGGCCTTTTATCACTTCAATTCTTTCAACGTTTGCGGCAAGCATTGAATGCGAAACGCCGCATCCGAACAAAGACATTTTTTCGGGCTTTCCGTCAATAAAAAGAGCTATTTTTCTGCAGCTGTCGCCGATTCCCCTTATTACAGGATCGGCTCTTCCGGCGTCTCCGGTCGTCTGAACCAGCACTCCGGACATTTGAGATAATAAACTAAAAGCCTGCGCTGAACTTTTATTTTCCGCTTCTTCAGCGGTTATTTCGTCCTTTGTGACAAGCGTATCCTGTTTTTGCCCGTATTTTTCAAGGCTCAGTGTCACGTCAGCTCCGTAAACGGAAACGGCAAAGCAAAATAAGACAGGCATAATTAAAATTTTTTTCATAACGCACCTCTTTTTTTTATTCGTAATACATTTTTATAAATTTGTGTTACTATATAAAATTGATTAAATGATGTCAAATGCCGCGGATTATTTTGCGGGAAAGAGTCTTGTTTTGCCGTGCTTTACGCCTTTTGTCGTTTTGAGAAGATGCCCCAGCTGTTCTATTTTTGATTTTTCGCCTTTAACCGCTATTATTTCAAGGCATGTATTGTGGTCAATATGAACATGCTGTGATGATAAAATAATATCGTGGAAATCATGCTGGATATCTGTAATTTTATTTAAAAGCTGTCTTTTGTGATGATCGTATATCATATCAATATATCCTACGGACATAGTGTTATCCGTAGACACAGGCGAATTATCGACGGCTTCGATGATTAAATCTTCTATAGCTTTGGAGCGTGTCTGATATTTCTGCCTGCGGATCAGCGAATCGAATTTTTTTAAAAGTTCTCCGTCGATTGAAACGCCGAATCTTGTTAATTTTGACATTAGCTTCCTCTTTTTATTATTTGGAGCATATCCTAATATATAATATTTTGAAAAATTTTTTAAGACATTTTAATTTTTGTATAATGAATCATTATGAAAATAATGCTTATAAGGGTACATGTTCATACATTACAGCTTATACCGCCTCTGGGACTGGGTTATATTTCATCGTCTCTGGACAAGCACGGAATAGACAATCAAATAATAGACGGACTAAGAGACAATTTAACAAACGAAGATATCCTTGACGTTATTAAAAAAGAAAAACCCGAAGCCGTAGGAATCAGCTGTATGACGGCAGAATATAACGAAGCTACGGCCCTTTCAACCCTTATCAAAAAAAGCGGATTAAAAGTAAAAATTATTCTCGGAGGGGTTCATACCACCATTTTCCCTTACCGGACTCTTGTTGATTCAAAAGCCGATTTTGTTATTTGCGGAGAAGGCGAAAAAGCTTTTGTTCAGCTTGCTATGAATAATTTTGACAATGAAGGAATAAAAGGAGTATATTCTCCCGCAGATTTAAAAGAAAACTCCGAAAATATTCAATTTGCCGAATATGAGGAAAATCTTGATAATCTTCCTTTTCCCGCGTGGGAAAAAATCAGACCTGAAACGTACAGGCAAAGGCCTGCCGGATTAATATATAAAAAAATGCCGATAGGTTATGTGATGACAAGCCGCGGATGCGTCTGCGCCTGCACTTTCTGCGCAAATCCGTTTTTATCAAACAGAAGAGTAAGGTTCAGAAGCATAGAAAACGTAATTGCCGAAATAAAACTGCTTATTGAAAAATACGGCGTAAAAGAAATAAAATTTATAGACGATAATCTTGCTTTTAAAAAAGAACATATAATGAGTCTTTGCAGAGCGATTACAGACAATAATCTAAAAATAGCATGGGGTTGCACTTCCGGGCTCAGAGCGGCAAATCTTGACGAAGAAATTGTTGCGGCTATGAAGAAAGCCGGATGTTATAATTTCAATATAGGAATAGAAAGCGCCGACAGACAGATTCTTGCAAACGTAAAAAAACAGGAGACGCCGGAACAGTATACCAAAGCAATAAATCTTGCGCATAAATACGGAATAATCTGCGGGGGATTTTTTATTTTCGGGCTGCCGGGAGAAACAAAAGAAACAATGCAAAAAAGCATAGATTTTGCCGTAAAATCAGAACTTTCCCTTGCCACTTTTAATATTCTTGATATTCTGCCGGGCTCGCAGATGTGGAAAGATTTAAATTATAAATTTAACAGAAACGATATAGAAAATTCCTATTCTCAGCCGAGAGAAATTTATGAAAATATCACAGGTAAAGATATTATAGAAATGCAGAGAAAAGCGTTAAGAATGTTTTATTTCCGGCCAAAAATATTTTTCAGGCTTTTAAAATTTATTAAAAAAGAGCCTGTAATGTATTTTTTTGAAAGATTATTTAAAAAAGTAAAAAAATAACGGAGACCGATATGATAGAATACGTAAAGAATAAAGAAAAGCTTCTCGCCGTAATAGTAAGGGCAAATTACAAACAAAAGGAAGGAATAGAATTTTTTACTCCGGCAGATTCCACCCAGCAGATAGGCTGCGTCTGCCATAAAAAAGGAACGGCTGTCGCCGCCCATATGCACAATAAAGTTAAAAGAGAGGTTTTTTATACGCATGAAACTTTGATAATTAAATCGGGAAAAATAAGAGCGGATTTTTATGACGACTGTAAAAATTATGTTTCAAGTACGGAACTTGATAAAGGAGACGTAATTCTTTTTACGGAAGGCGGGCACGGTTTTAAATATCTTGAAGATACGCAGCTTATAGAAATAAAGCAGGGTCCTTATCTTGAAAAAGACGATAAAGTAAGATTCAAAGGTATAGAAGACGAATATATAAAAACAAAATAGTTTCGGAGAATTTTATGAAAAATAAATTTATTCCGGTTTGTACCGCGTATCTGGCCGGCAATGAAAAAAAATATATTAACGATTGTATTGATACCGGCTGGATATCATCAGCCGGAAAATATATTGTTGAATTTGAAAAAGCATTTGCAAAATACTGCGGCTGCAAATATGCCGTTGCCGTCACAAGCGGCACAACGGCGCTTCATCTTGCGTTAGCGTCTTTGGGCATTAAAAAGGGCGATGAAGTCATAATTCCTTCTTTTACGATGATTGCCTGCGCGTTTGCGGTTTGTTATACGGGAGCAAAACCGGTTTTTGTGGATATTGACGAGAAAACGTGGAATATAGACGTTTCAAAAATTGAAAAAAAAATAACAAAAAAAACAAAAGCGATAATGCCCGTTCATATTTTCGGCAATCCCTGCAATATGAAAGAAATTATAAGGATTGCAAAAAAATATAAACTGCACATTGTTGAAGACTGCGCCGAAGCTCACGGAGCCGAGTACAACGGGAAAAAAGTCGGCAGTTTTTCATCCGTAGCGGCGTTTAGTTTTTTCGCCAATAAAAATCTGACTGCAGGCGAAGGCGGAATGGTCGTTACAAACAATAAAAAATATTACGATAAATGCAGATATCTGCGAAATATGAGTTATTCTCTTACAAAATCAAGAACGTATGAACATGACGAAATAGGGTTCAATTACAGAATGACTAATTTACAGGCTGCAATCGGGCTTGCCCAGACCGAACTTGCCGACAAATACAGGGCAATGAGAATAGAAAACAACAGACTTTATAAAAAATTTCTTTCCGGCGTTAAAGGAATAATGTTTCAGCAAGACGAAAATAATTCAATTAATGTGCATTGGATGAACGCAATACTTATTGATGCAAAAAAATACGGAAAAACAAAAGACAGTCTGATGAAGTTTTTAAAAGAAAATAATGTTGATACAAGATTATTATTTACCGGCATGCACAAACAAAAGAGTCTTAAACAATACGGATGTAAAATGACGGGGAATTATAAAAATACCGAGAAACTTACAAAATCCGGATTATATCTGCCTTCTTCTTCAAATTTGAAATCGGGACAAATAGAATATATTTGTAAACTGATGTCATCTTTTGGCGGTAAACTTACTTTTAATTAAAGTGAAAAATCCGCGGATTTTTATTTTAAGTTCATCCGTTGTTCTTAAATTAAGTATGGATTTAAAGATATAGCCGGGTCTTAAAAAAAACCGTTCAAACGCTTTTTGCTGCATATCAAGCAGTTCTTTTCTGGTAAAAAATTCTTCCCAGTAATCAAGATAAAAATCTTTTGTAGGATTTTTACAAAAATCCAGCCATCTTTGAGGGTTGATTAAATTTTTCTTAACAGCTTCGTTATAAACCGGAGTCTGCGGATATAATATTAAAACGCTGAATATAACATAATCGGGATTTAACGAATAACAAAATTCAATGTTTTTTTTGATGTCCGCCGCCGTTTTTTCAAAAGGGAACCCCAGCATAAAATCCGCAATAATCTTTATTTTAAGTTCTTTGCATATTTTAAAAGCATTTTTAATTTGTTCTACGGTTGTTGATTTGTTGATATATTTAAGACCTTCGTCGGTGCCTGTCTCAACTCCGAATGAAATCATTCTCAGTCCGGCCTTTTTCGCGATTAAAAGAGACTCTTTTGTAATAATATTGACTCTGCCTCTGAAATCCCATATAAATTTTAATTTTCTGGCCAAAACCTCATTGGCAAATTCAATAATTCTTTCGGCGGTTATATTAAACATATCATCATAAAAATGAAATTCCTCAAACCCCTGCGCCATACAGTCTTCAATTTCATCAACTATGTTTTTTATGCTTCTGGCTCTGTATTTTTTATAAGGGACATCGCACATGATGCAATGATAGGGGCATCCTCTGCTGCTTATGATTGTCGTAAATTTTTTTGATATGCCGACAATGCTGAAAAATTGAATGTGTGAAAGATATTTTCTTGCGGGAAACGGCAAAGAATCCAGATTTTCAATATATGCCGGTTTTAAAGATAAATTATATAGAAATCGCGGATCGGGATCGCCGGTTTCTTTAATATTTTTTATTGATTGTTTGGTATAAACGCCCGTAATATCATCAATTGGTTTATTTTCGCAAAGAGCTTTTGTCAGCTGATAAAATGCATGTTCTCCGTCTCCTATTATTATTGAATCTATGCTTTCAAGACCGATAGCTTCTTTTGGAAACGCCATCGGATGGTGTCCGCCCATAGATATGTGCGTGTCGGGATTTATTTCTTTAATCAGTTTTGCGGTTTTAACGACATCTATTAATGTAATTGAAAAACTTGTAATTCCGGCGACATCCGGCTTTATGCTCTTTATTTTTTCTTTAAGAGCGTCATAACTTATTTTTTCGGAAACGCAGTCTATTACAAATATTTTATGTTCGGGAGAATATTTTTCCAAATAAGAGGCTATGTAAAGAATCCCGAGAGGCGGGAAATTGCCGAAATCATGCGAATCTAAATTTTGTTTCCCGTCAGAATAAGCATATGATTGAATCATATTTTCTACGGGAGGATTTATTAACAAAATTTTCATTTAAAGCGATACCCCTTCGGATTTCAAATCGGCTTCAAGCATAAGTCTTACGATTTCTTTAAATGATGTTTTAGGTTTCCAGTTAAGAACTTTGCGCGCTTTGGAAGCGTCTCCGACGAAAAGAGATACATCCCCTTTAGGTCTTAACAGGCGCTGGTCAAGTTTAACGTATTTTTGCCAGTCAAGATTTACCAGAGAAAACGCTTCGGCAAGAAAATCTTTTACGGAATAAGTCTGGCCAGAAGCGATAATATAATCGTCCGGCTTATCCTGCTGAAGCATCAGCCACATAGCTTCAACGTAATCTTTTGCAAAGCCCCAATCCCTTTTGGATTCAATGTTGCCAAGATATAAAAAATCCTGTTTTTTCGTTAAAATTTTTGCGATGCTTTTGGTGATTTTTCTTGTGACAAAATTTTCCGCCCTTCTGGGACTTTCATGGCTGTATAAAATCCCCGAACAATTAAACATGCCGTATGTTGAACGGTAAACGGAAGTCATAAGATAAGCGTATAATTTTGATACGCCGTAAGGGTTAACCGGATTTAAACGCGTATTTTCGTTTTGCGGAGTCTCTGCCGGATTTCCGAATATTTCACTGGAACACGCCTGAAAATATTTTGTTTTAATTTGCGATATATTTATTGCTTCAAGAAGTCTTGTAACTCCCAATCCGGAAACGTCTCCCGTATATTCCGGTATGTCAAAACTTACGTAAACCTGGCTTTGCGCGGCAAGATTATAAATTTCATCTGGACGTACTTCTTCAATAACTTTTATAAGGCTCAAAGAATCGGATAAATCGCCGAAATGAATAAAAAAACGGTCGTTAAATTTGCAATTATCCACAATGTGCCGGACTCTGGCAAGAGTTGAGCAGCTGCTTCTTCGGATAATACCGTGAACTTCATAATCTTTTTCCAACAGCAGGTCTGACAGATATGAACCGTCCTGCCCGTTTGCGCCTATTATTAAAGCTTTTTTCATCAAAAATCTCCGTTAATCAAAACAAATTATATAAATTTTTTAAATAATTGTTAAGTTTGCGAATTTTGCAATCAGTTTTTTCCATTGTCCGTTTGAAAACAGCACGACAAGTTTAAGATCGTCTCCCGCTCCCGATTTTTCTATAATTTTCCCGTTCCCGAAAGCCGGATGGGACACAGTTGTTCCGATGGAATAAGGGCTGTCGTCCTTGATTCTTTTAGGTTCGTCAATATCAATAAAAGTATTTTTTTGTATTTCATTTCCACGCGAAAAGTTTGAGGCATAATTAAAATTTGCGGCAATATTGCGCGCCGAAGTATCCGAAAGCTGTTCTTTAAATCCGGCTTCAAGCAGAAATCTTGAAGGAACGTTCCATTTTGTTTTGCCGAAAACCGTTCTTTCGGCCGCCCAGCTCATATATAAATTTTCTTTTGCTCTTGTCATGCCTACGTACATAAGCCTTCTTTCTTCCTGAAGTTCAACCTGGTCGTAGGCCGATTCCCCTATAGGGAATAATCCTTCTTCAAGCCCGACTATGAATACGTTTTTAAATTCCAGTCCTTTTGCCAGATGAAGAGTCATAAGAGTAACTTTATCAGAAGTATTTTCCCATGAATCAATATCGCTTACAAGCGCTATCTGTGATAAATACCCCGACAGCGAATTATCGGGAGATCTTCTCTGGAAATCTTCAATTGCGGAAACCAATTCCTGAATGTTTTCAGCCTTGCTTTTTGCTTCGGGATTATCCGAAAGCTCCAATTCTTTTAAATATCCCGTTTCGGTTATAACCTGTTCAACTATTTCTCTGACTGTTTTAACGGATTTTAAATTTATAAAATTTTTTATTAAAATTCTGAAATTATTTAATCCGGTTAAAGAGCTTTTCGTAACGGTATTGGTATCAATAAATTTTATTGCTTCAAAAAGAGATATTTTTTTTGAGTTGGCAAACTCCTCAAGTTTATCGATGGAAGTTTTTCCTATTCCTCTTTTGGGAATATTTATTATTCTTTTAAAACTTACGTTATCGTTCGGATTATGAATAAGTTTTAAATAGGCCATTATGTCTTTTATTTCGGCTCTTTCATAAAATTTCAAAGAACCCACTATTGTATAAGGTATTCCGTTTCTTCTTAAACCGTCTTCAAGGGCTCTGGACTGGGCGTTTGTCCTGTAAAATACCGCAAAATCCGACAAATTATGATTAAAATTTTCTTTATTGTCCAAAATCATTCCGGCTATTCTTGCGGCTTCGTCATTTTCGTTTAAACTGCGGAATACCGAAACTTCCCCTTTTTCTCCGTTTTGAGTCCAAATTCTTTTGTCTACTCTGTCGTTATTGTTTTTTATGACGGACCATGCCATTGAAAGAATTTTCGGAGTCGAACGGTAATTCTCTTCAAGTTTTACGGTTTTGCAGTCCGGATAGTCTTTTTCAAACTCCAGAATATTGTTGATGTCGGCTCCGCGCCAGGAATAGATGCTTTGGTCGTCGTCGCCCACTACGCATATGTTTTTATGTTTTTCGGCAAGCATCTGCGTAAGAGTATATTGGGCGTGGTTTGTGTCCTGATATTCGTCGACCAAAATATATTTAAATTTTTCGCGGTATTTTGCAAGAATATCGGCGTGTTCCTGAAGTTTCAAAACGGTCTGCATTATTAGATCGCCGAAATCCAGCGCTCCGTATCTTTCCAGTTTTTCCTGGTATAAACGGTAAATTTTGGCTATTATCTGCTGGTAAAAATCTCCGTCAGCCAGCGCTTTTGCCTCAACGTCCAAAGGCAGATTCAGTTCGTCTTTCGCGCGGCTTATTCTGTTTACGACCCAGCTTGGTTTGTATTTTTTTTCGTCAAGTCCCAGTTCGGTCAGGCATTCTTTTACTACTTTGGCCTGTTCTGCCATATCGTAAATTAAAAAATCGGGATTTATTCCGAAAGCGGACGCTTCGGCCGAAAGTATATAAGTGCAGAAAGAATGAAAAGTTGATATTCTTACGTCGCCGCCTTTGTCGGGCACGATTTCTTCTATTCGTTTTTTCATTTCGCCGGCGGCTTTATTTGTAAAAGTAACCGCCAGAATATTATACGGATTAACGCCTTTTGACACCAAATACGCCACACGGTGCGTAATTACTCTGGTTTTACCCGTACCCGCGCCTGCAAAAATAATAAGAGGCCCTTCGGTATGCAAGACGGCTTCTTTTTGTGATGGATTTAAATTTTTCAGTAACATTGGCTTCAATTTCAGTAAAAGATTTTAGAAAATTCTACTAGTTTTAAGTTTCTTTTACAAGGAAAATTTCGGAGTTAAAAATATTTTTTGCTATAAAATTATAATTTTGTACAATTAACGTACAAACCATCACGCTTTTGGAGAATTAAAATGAAAATTCTTGTTACCGGCGGCGCCGGTTTTATAGGCTCAAGCATTGCTGACGCTTTAATATTAAAAAATCATAAAGTTGCTATTGTTGACGATTTATCAACCGGAAATTTGAAAAACATAAATAAAAAAGCGAAATTTTATAAATTTTCAATAACCGACGGGCAAAAAATCAACGAGATGTTTAAAAAAGAAAAATTTGACGTTGTAATACACCACGCCGCTCAGCTTGACGTGCGCAAATCCGTTGAAGACCCTTTGTTTGACGCGGACGTCAATATTAAAGGTTCGCTTAATATTCTTGAGGCCTGCAAAAATACAAAAGTAAAGAAAATAATATTTGCTTCTTCCGGAGGAACAATGTACGGAGAATGTTCAGGAAAAGCTCCGGATGAAAAAACGCCCGCCAATCCGCTGTCTCCTTACGGGGTTGCAAAAAATTCGGTTGAAAATTATATTAAAAGTTACGGCTCCATATACGGGCTTAAATATACGGTTTTAAGATACGCAAATGTTTACGGGCCTCGGCAGGATCCGCACGGAGAAGCCGGAGTAGTGGCGATATTTATAGGCAAAATGCTTAAAAACGAACCCGTAAAAATTTTCGGCGACGGCAGACAGATGCGCGATTACGTTTTTGTGTCAGACGTAGTTGAAGCCAATCTTCGCGCTCTTACAAAAGGCGAAAATGAAATAATAAATATAGGAACGCAGACCGTATTTTCGGTGAACGCTCTTGCAAAAGAGATTGCGGCTATAACAAAATACGGTCAAAAACCGGAATATATGCCCAAACGTTCAGGCGAATTATTCAGAAATTTTTTAAATATTTCAAAAGCCGCAAAAGTATTGGGCTGGAAACCGCGCGTTGATATCAAAACCGGGCTTAAAAAAACGGTTGAATATTTTATAAAAAAATAAACGGGAGAAATTATGAAAATTTTTATTAAATCTGTTTTTTTGTTCGCTTTATTTTTGTTTTGCTCGGCGTATCTTAACGCGGAAACATTTCAGAATATCTGCAAAGACGGAACATTGCAGGTGGTAATGAAAGCCGTAAAAGAAGGCGGAGACGTCAACGGGCTGACCAAAGATTTACAGACTCCGTTAATGCAGGCAAGCAAGTATAATAATCCCGAAGTGGTTCAGTTTTTAATAGAAGCCGGAGCCAGAGTCAACGCAAAAGACGAAAAAGGCAGAACTGCCCTGATGTACGCCTGCGAAGAAAACAGAAATGTTGAAGTCGTTAATGTGTTGATAAGAAAAAATGCCGATGTAAACGCCGCCGATAACGAAGGCAAAACGGCTTTGATGTACGCGTGCGGAAGCAATCCGAATATTAAAATAACGGCAGCTTTGGTTGAAGCCGGAGCCGATGTGAAGGCAAAAACAAAAACAGGCTTAAAACCTCTTGATTATGCCGAAAAAAATGAAAATAAAAAATCGGCGGCATTGATAAAAACGATATTATTGCAGGCAGGAGCCGCTTCTCAGGATTTATCCGATTTGGAAAAAATATGACACCCGAACAGTCGGCAATAGTACAGTTGAATATGGTCTCGGAAATAAGCCCCAAAAAACTTATTTCTTTAATAAGTTGTTTCGGCGGCGCTGTTAACGTATTGAACGCCGGCGTTGACGAACTTAAAAAAACAGGCAATTTAACCGAAAAGGCCGCGGCCGCAATAAAAAAAATTTCGGATTCCGGCGCAATTGACGAAGAAATCGGCCTTGCCGAAAAAAATAACGTAAAAATTACAACCTATATAGATCCGGAATATCCGGCTCAGCTTAAAGATATATGCGATTTCCCGCCTGTTCTGTATATTAAAGGAACATTAAAAAAAAACGATAATATTTCGGTTGCCGTCGTCGGTTCAAGAAGACCCACAAATTACGGAATATCGGTTACAAATCATTTTTGCCGGTATTTCGCGCAAAACAATATCTGCGTGATATCAGGACTTGCAAGAGGAATTGATACGGAAGCGCACCGTTCGGCATTAAAAAACAACGGAAGAACAATCGCGGTGCTGGGCAACGGACTTCTTCATTATTATCCCCCCGAAAACAGAAAACTTCAGGATCAAATAGGCGCGGATAATGTTTTAATAAGCGAATTTCCAATGAGACAGAAACCGGATAAAGCGTCTTTCCCGAGAAGAAACAGAATTATAGCAGGTCTTTCAATGGCGGCGGTCGTAACCGAAGCCGCTCTTGAAAGCGGAGCCGTGATTACGGCAAAATTGAGCTTGGATTACGGAAGAGACGTTTTTGCGGTGCCGGGTTCGGTTTTTTCAAATTATTCAAAAGGGCCGAACAGTCTTATAAAAGACGGATGTCTGATAGCTTTAAACCCCGAGGACGTCGTTGAGTCCATGCATTCTTTATCCTTATGGGTGCGCAGGCAAAAGAAAGAAAAAAAATTGACAACGAAAAATATAAATGATATTACTAACACTCGCAATTTGGCAGTTTTGAAACTTATAGAATCGGCAATTGACGGAATGTCGGTTGACGCTTTAAGCGAAAGCATGAAAATAGACATACCGGAACTGGCTGTTATTTTGACCGAGTTGGAACTCGACGGATTTATAAGAGCGGTGCCGGGCCAGTTATATATAAGAAACAGATAGAACCCGTAAATTTTTTGCTGTTTCTTTATTGGAGTTAAAATGAAATACTTGGTAATAGTAGAGTCTCCCGCTAAAGAAAAAACAATATCAAAAATCCTTGGAAAGGACTATACGGTTAAAAGTTCTTTCGGCCATATCAGAGATCTTCCGAAAAGCAAAATCGGAATAGACACGGAAGATAATTTTAAACCCACGTATATAGCGGTTCCGAAATCAAAACAAGTCATAGCAAATTTAAAAAAAGCCGTTGAAGCCGTTGACCATGTATATCTTGCAACCGATTTTGACAGGGAAGGGGAAGCTATCGCATGGCATCTGCAGGAACTGTTAAAATTAAAAGACGGGCAGACAAGCAGAATAACATTTCACGAAATTACGTCGGAAGCGATAAAAGACGCGGTCAAAAATCCGAGAAAACTGGATATGGCTCTCGTTGACAGCCAGCAGGCCAGAAGAATTTTGGACAGACTGGTAGGTTATAAACTGTCGCCTTTATTATGGAAAAAGATAAAAAGAGGATTGTCCGCCGGAAGAGTTCAGTCGGTCGCCGTTATGATGATCTGCGACAGGGAAGAAGAAATCAATAAATTTATTCCGGTTGAATATTGGTCAATCACGGCCGAACTTCAAAAAACCGATATAGCTTTTAAAGCCAACCTTATATCAAAAAACGGCGTAAAATTTGAAAAGCTTTCAATAAAAAACAAACAGGAAGCCGATACTATATTAAATGATCTGCAAAATGCGAAATACAGCGTAAGCAAAGTTGAAAAGAAAGAAAGAAGAAGATCGCCTTACGGTCCTTATACCACTTCAACCATGCAGCAGGATATTTCAAGAAGAATAGGTTTTTCCCCTTCAAAAACAATGATGATAGCGCAGCATTTGTACGAAGGAGTAAATACGGGCTCGGAAGGAGTAGTCGGTCTTATAACATATATGAGAACCGATTCGCTAAACGTCGCAAAATCGGCTCAGGATGAAACTTTAAAATTTATAGAAGCGCAATACGGCAAAGGGTTTCTGCCGAAAACACCGAGATTTTACAAAACAAAATCAAAAGGAGCTCAGGAAGCCCACGAAGCGATAAGACCCACTTCCGTGCGCAGAACTCCGGAATTGATGAAAGAATATTTATCGTCCGACGAATATAAACTTTACGACGCAATCTGGAAGAGATTCGTCGCAAGCCAGATGGCTGACGCCGTTTACGATACTACAAGCGTAGACATATCGGCAAACGACTGTATTTTCAGAGCGTCGGGAAGCGCGCTTAAATTTGAAGGTTTTACTAAAGTATATTACGTTCGTGACGAAGACGAAAAAGACGATTTGAAACTTCCCGTTCTTGAAGAAAAAGATATTTTGAATTTATTAAATCTTCTTTCCGAACAGCATTTTACCGAACCGCCGGCAAGATATAACGAAGCAAGTTTGATTAAGGCTCTTGAAGAACACGGAATAGGCCGTCCGTCAACTTATGCTCCGACCATTAAAACGATTCTTGACAGATTATACGTCAGGCTTGAAGCGAAAAAATTTATTCCGACCGATCTGGGAATAGTTGTAAACAATTTTTTAAAAACGCATTTTAACGACGTCATAAATTATGATTTTACCGCCGATATTGAAGAAAAATTTGACGATATAGCCGAAAGCAAAGTGAAATGGCAGGAAGTAATTAAAAAATTTTACGCTCCTTTTGAAACGGATATAACGACCGCCGAAAAAACGGCGCAGAGGCAGAAAGTAGAACCGAAAATGACGGACGAAAAATGCCCCGCGTGCGGAAAGCCGATGGTTATAAGAGACAGCAGAAGAGGCCCGTTTATGGCCTGCTCCGGCTATCCGGACTGCAAAACGACGTTCTCCGTTGACAAAGACGGAAAAAAAGTAAGCAACGAACCCGAAGTCACCGACGAAAAATGCCCGAAATGCGGAGGAATGCTTCTTAAAAAAAGAGGTTTCAGAGGCCCGTATCTCGCCTGCGAACATTATCCGGAATGCAAAACGACTTTCTCAATAGATAAAAACGGCAACAAAGTCATAAGACCGGAGCCGGAAAAAACCGATATCAAATGCGAAAAATGCGGAAGCCCAATGCTTAAAAGAATCGGGAAAAGAGGACCGTTTTTAACTTGTTCCGCTTTTCCGAAATGCAGGAATTTGCAATGGATAAAACAGGACAAACCGGTCAAGCCGGAAAAACAGAAGAAAGCCAAATCCAAGAAATAGAACGCTTTGTGCGGTATATAAGCGCCGAAAGAAATTATTCCGGACATACGGCAAGAGCGTATGCGGCAGACATGCGCGGTTTTGCCGTTTTTTTAAAAAACAAACATAATTCCGTCTCTTTTGAAAACTGCACGAAACAGACCGTCAGGGATTATCTGGCTTTTCTTTATAATAATAATCTTAAAAAAAGTTCAATAGGAAGAAAGCTTGCCGTTTTAAAATCTTTTTATAAATTTTTGGCGATAAATTCGCGGATAACTACAAATCCGGTGTCGGCAATGGCGACTCCTAAAAAAGAAAAAAAGATTCCGGTTTTCTTAACCGAACAGGAAATCCGCGATTTGTTTGATATTGCGCAGCTGCCGTTAAGGGATAAAGCGATGCTTGAGCTTTTGTATTCGTCAGGCATAAGAATTGAAGAAATGGTAAATTTAAATCTTAAAGATCTGGATATAATATCAGAAACTCTAAAAGTGTTCGGAAAAGGCGCAAAGGAAAGAACAGTTCCCGTCGGCGTAAAATGTTTAAACGCGATTAAAGAATATCTTGACTTTCGGCGCGGCGCGGGCCAAAGCTGCAAAACGGATTCTCCCATGTTTTTAAATAAAGACGGCGCGCGGATATCTTCAAGAGGAGCCCGCAAGGCGCTTCACGGCTGGTTTATTAAAGCCGGTTATTTAAAAAAAGTTTCGCCTCACACGATAAGGCACAGTTTTGCGACGCATATGCTTGACAGAGGCTGCGGAATAAGGACTGTGCAGCAGATACTGGGACATAAAAATCTGGCGACGACGCAGATATATACCCATGTCACTCTTGAAAGTTTAAGAAAAATTTACGACCAGGCACATCCGAGAAAATAAAAATGACAGAAAATATTAAAGCTCTAATGGAAGATTTCGGCTGTAACGAGGATGAAGCAAGACAGGCGCTTGAGCTTGCCGGCGGAAATCTTGAACAGGCCATAATAAATATAGGAATAATGTTAAAGTACATTACCGCCTACAAAGCCAAAATAAATTTTAAACAGAAAAGTATTTTCGGACTTATTCATATAATCGCAAACAGCAAAAACGCGGAACTGATGAGATTCAGTTCGGTTATGTCTTACAATCCGATCGTTTACGAATATCCCGTTTCCGTCGACTGGTTTTCGTTTGAAAAATCAATTTATTCGTACAGACTGACGCCGGGAGTAATTGAAAATTACACAAAAACAATAGATACGGAATTTAAGGATTTTATAGCCGAAAGGCTTAACAGACAGAAAATATTAATGTCGGACGACATGAAAAATCTTTTTGAAGAGTTTTTTGTGCTTGACGATATAGAAATAGACATAGTGGCCGAAGAACTTACGCTCAGGGAATTCAGAAAACTGCCGAATTACGAAAATGTAACGAGTCCCGGCACGGCCAATTTTGCAGAAGTTGAGGATATCAAACTTGAAACTATAATTCTGGAAGACACCGCCGGAAAAAACGTTGAAAATATTATTCCGGGAGACGTTGTGCTTGCCATAATAACCGATACCAGAGACATCGCTTATTACATCGGGCATTTGTTGGGAGCAAGAAAGGAAAATGAGATGATCCCGATGCCGGCCGCCGTCAAGAAAATAGAAGAAAACAAGGATTATTTTGAAGTCAGTTTAAAATACGCCGATCTGATAACGGGAGTTTCGCAGATAAAAAAAGGAAGAGTTCTTAAAGTTCTCGGAGCCAAAAGACAGCCGTGGTGGAAAAGTTTTTCAACTATTTTTACGTTCAGCGAAGAATCGCAAAAAAAATAACATAAACATAAATTTCAGTCGGTTTTTTTAAAAAAAATTTCGGGAAACACTTGATTTTTTTTTCAAATTGATTTATTATATGGACGTAGTATTTGTAAAAGTTCTTTTTTTTGGATGTTCAAAAAGTCTCTTTTTGAGACGAGAAAAAGGAGATTAAACATGCCTTGTTGCAAAAAAGCCGCAAAGAAGAAAGTTGCAAAAAAAGTTGTTAAAAAAGCTGCGAAGAAAAAAGTAGCGAAAAAGAAAAAATAAAACATCCAGATTACCGATAGAAAAAATCCTCCGCCTTACGGGCGGGGGATTTTTTACGGCTTTAAATTTTATATAATATCGGCATGGGTCAGTTTCAGGAAACATCTGCCGGAGCAATAATTTACACGGTAAAAAACGGCGGCATTTTATTTTTGCTTGTTTATTCGGCGAAAAATTTGCAGTGGGGTTTCCCGAAAGGGCATATTGAAAAAGGCGAAACGGAAATACAGACGGCCGCAAGAGAAATATTTGAAGAAACCGGAATAAGCGAATTGGAATTTGCCGGTAATTTTAAATGTACGGATTCGTACAGAACAAAAGGAGTGCTTCCGCATACGCTCGGTAGTATTATTACAAAAAATGTTATATACTATCTCTGTCGCACGCAGAGCGATTTCGTTGACAGAAACAACGGCGAAATTGAAAAATGCGGATGGTTTGATTTTGAATCTGCTCAGAAAGTTTTAAAATATAACGCGCAAAAACTAATGTTGAAAAAAGCAAAAGATTTTTTGCAAGGGGGAAAAAATGAATCCTGTATTAAGCAATAAAACATTCAGCAATCTCGGTTACGGGCAGGAAACTATGACCGTAAAAGGAACTATAAATAAAAGTTTCCTGTTGTGGGCTATTTTGGCGGCGGGCGCCTATCTCGGATGGACTTCTCCGAATGTCGTTATGCCGTTGGTCTGGCCGCTTGTGATAGTGTCGTTTGTGCTTGCAATCGTTACTGTTTTTAAGAAAAATATATCTCCGTGGACTTCGCCGGTTTACGCGTTTTTAGAAGGGTTGTTTTTGGGGGTCATTACTTTAATTTTTGAAAAATCTTATCCGGGCATCGCGGTTAACGCTATTTTCCTTACAATCAGCGTTTTATTCTGTATGCTTTTTGCGTTCAAAGCCGGATATATAAGAGCGACGAATAAATTTTATGCGGTTGTAGGCGTTTCAACGTTTGCGATCATGCTTCTTTATATTGTTAATTTGGTAATAAGCTTATTCGGCGGCGCCGGCATTCCTTTTCTTTATTCTTCTTCAACATTCGGAATTTTGTTCAGCATTTTTGTGGTTATAATCGCTTCGTTAAATTTAATAATAGATTTTGACATCATTCAAAAAGGCGCAATGTCGGGAGCTCCTAAATATATGGAATGGTACGGCGGGTTTGCTTTAATGATAACTCTGGTATGGCTGTATCTTGAAATATTGAGATTGTTGACCAAACTAAGAAATTAAAATGACGGTAAAACTTACGGATACGTCTTTTTTCATATCTTCGACAGAACCTCAGAATCTGCCCCAAAGCATTTCCGAGGTTGCTTTTGTCGGAAGATCAAACGTCGGAAAAAGTTCGGTTATAAACGCAATCTGCAATAAAAAAAATCTGGCCAGAACTTCAAAAACGCCCGGCAGAACGAGGGCTATAAATATTTTTACGCCGTCAAACGGCAGATGGATTGTCGATCTTCCCGGTTACGGTTTTGCAAAAGTATCCGAAGAGGAGAAAACTTCTTGGAAGCAGATGATAGAAGGATACATAACCGGAAGAAAAAATCTTAAAGCCGTATATATACTTGTTGACGGGCTTGTCGGTCCGACGGAACTTGACCGCGTGATGATAGAATGGGTCAGGGCGGTTAATGTTAAGTTTAAAATTATCGTAAATAAAACCGACAGAATATCAAATTTGAATTTGGAAAAACTTAAAAGCGATACGGCTGAAAATTTAGGAATTGATAAAAATTTAATTTTTTGCGTCAGCGCTAAAACAAAAGCCGGAATCGGAAATATAACGGGCGATGTCGGGAATTTATTATTGTAAAGGGAGACGAGAAATGAAAAAGTTTTTTGTGTTGGCGTTGTTTTTGGCGGGCGGAATTCTATTTTCGGGTTGTGCGAGCGTTAAAGCGCCGGTATTGGGATTAATTTATACCGATGTAAAAGCTCCGGAAGCCGTAACTTCAAATACCGGAAAATCCAAAAAAGGAACGGCTGTAGCGACGTCTATTATGGGGCTTATAGCGCAAGGCGATGCAAGTATTGAAACTGCGGCAAAAAGCGCCGGAATTACAAAAATACATCATGTTGACTATCACTCAACGTCGGTTCTGGGGATTTATTCAACATTTACCGTAACGGTTTACGGAGAATAATTTTTACAAGCGGTAAAAAATAAAAAGCAGGTATATTAACGGGAGGAGTACAATGAAAAAAGTTTTGTTGGTATTGTTGGCGGTTGTTCTTTTAGGCGGCGCGGCACAGGCTCAGGTCATTAAATTGTCATTGTGGGGAGACATTTGCGTTCCCAATGAAGATTACACCGGAGGTCTTGAACTTGCAATCGGTACGGAAACACCGGCTGTTGACGGAGTCCAGCTTGCGTTTATTTATGCTCAGGCGGATAAAATGAGAGGATTGCAGTCTGCTCTTGTATCAAGCACGAAAGACGGACAAGGCGTTCAGTGGAGCGTTGTAAATTTGGCCGATAAATTTCAGGGAGCCCAGCTGGGTTGGGTTAACTGGACAAAAGATATGAAGGGTTTGCAGTTAGGATTGGTTAACTATACCGAAGAAATGAAAGGTATACAGCTTGGATTTATAAATATTATAAAAAATAATCCAAGTTTCTTGCCGGTATTTGTATTTTTCAACTTCTGTTTCTAATTGAAGAGAGTTTTTTTTACTATTATCGTCGGATTCGTGGCCGGACTGATTTTATCGGGAGTAATAGGCGACGTTTTTTCGTATGCGGCAAGGTCGTATAACAGAATTTATATCGCCAGAACGATATCAAAAGCCGAGAAGATGGTTTCTCAGGACAGATACGACAAGGCCATAGAGCTTTACGAAAAGGCATACGCCAAAATCAGTTCGTCCATGAATGACGATAAAACCGAAATTCTTGCCGCAAAAATAAAAAACAATCAGGGGCTTTGCCTGTCAAAAAGATTTGAAAAGACAAAAAATGTTCTTGATTTTAAACAAGCGCTGTCGCTGTTTGAAGAAGCGTATGCGACTTACAAAAAAATAAAAAACGGCGAACTTGCAGACCAGACCGAACAAAACATAAAAATACTGGAAAATATGGCTGAAGTTTAATTAATCAAAATGTTAAACTATTATGGCACGGTTATAAGGCCTCCGAGCGAGGCTGACAGTTTAATATTGCAGGTCACTTTAGGATGTTCCGACAATTCGTGTATTTTCTGCCCGGCTTATAAAGATAAAAAATTCAAAATTAAAAACATAAAAGAAATAGAAAAAGACATAGCAACCGCCGCCGCGTATTATCCCGAAACGCGCAGGGTTTTTCTTGCCGACGGAGACGCCTTAATAATTGAGCAGAAAAATTTACTGGCGATTTTTGATAAAATCATCGCGGCGTTTCCGCTTGTTTCAAGAATATCAATGTACGCTTCCGTAAAATCCGTTGAATTAAAAACGGTTGACGAATTAAAACAATTGCAATCAAAAAAAATGTCTTTGGTTTATATGGGTTTTGAAACCGGCGACGAAGATGTTTATAAGTTTACCCGCAAATACGGTTCTGCGCAAAAAAATATTGAAACCGTTTTAAAATTAAAACAGGCCGGAATTAAATCCAACGTTACGGTTATTCTGGGACTGGGCGGAGAAAAATTTTCTTTAAAACACGCCGAAAATACGGCGGCTGTTTTAAACAAAGCCCGTCCCGAACAAATAGCGGCGCTGACGCTGATGATCGTAAAAAATACTCCGCTGTATGAAATATGCCGTTTAAAACAATTTCGTATGCCCGGTGAATTTGCAATATTAAAAGAATTAAAAGTCTTGTTGGAAAATATGATGGATTTTAAATGTCTTTTCTTCTCAAACCATGCGTCAAATTACGTTCCGGTATCGGCGAGATTTCCGAAAGACAGAAAAAAAGTGATAAATATTTTGGATAAAATTATAACTCAATCCGACAAACGCTTGTTACGAAACGAAAATTTAAGAAATCTTTAATTAATCACGCCTGAAAAATTTTTGCTTATAATTTAAATATATTGTTGAAAAATGATATTAAAATATATAAAATATACCAGATATGAAAAAAATTTTACCGGTGCTTGCATTTGTACTGGTGCTTATATTTTTATATGCTCCCTTCTGTTTATCGGGAGAAGAGAAAGTATCAATCAGCGGAAAATTTGTCAGAAACTCTGCTTCAGGACTTCCGCTAAATGATATTCAGATAAAAGTTACCGGCACTAAAGAATTGGTTATAAGAACCGACAGAAGCGGCAATTATATAGCTTATAATTTGCCGGCCGGCGGCAATTATACTGTTACGCCTTTTAAAGCCGGTTTTTTATTTTCCCCCGAATCCAAAACATATACAAATCTTACGGCAAGCAAAATCAATGAAAATTTCGGAGTAACCGAAAGAACATATTCAATAAGCGGAAAAGTTATAGTCGGCGGCAAGCCTTCAAAAGGCGAAGTCATAATGATTAATACCAGAGCCGTTAAATATTTTACAAATGAAGACGGAGAATATTTTATAGACAACCTTCCTTACGAAGGACCTTATATCGTTACGGTTGAATCAAATAAAGTTGTTTTTGAACCTTTTAAAATTGACCAGCTGGACAAAGATATCGTTTACAATTTTGAAAAATCAATCAAAGCGATGGGATACGTAACTTCTTCCGGAAAAGGAATTGCCGGAGTTGAAATAGCCGTTAACAATAAAAGATATAAAACAGATGAAAACGGATATTATGAAATCAACGGGCTGGCGGCTAACGGAAGCTACATACTTGCGGTTATAAATTCAGAAATGAATCCGGTTCCTAAATTTGTTGAGCTTAAAAAAGTTACGCAGGATATTGATAATGTAAATTTTTCTTTAAGCGGTTCAATCGCCGGTTCCGTGCAGATGAACAATAAACCTTTCGCAGGAGCTTTAATCAAGGCTGCGTCATCATCAGGACAAACCGAAGAAACAAAAACCGATAAAAACGGCGCTTATAAAATAAATCAACTCGGTATTTACGGAGATTACACCATATCGGTTTCAAGTCCGGGATATATGTTCAGCCCGAAAGACAGAACCGTAAAAAAACTGGCAAACCAAACGGAAGGGCAGAATTTTACGGCCTCAATTCAAAAATACAGAATATACGGCGTTGTTATGAAAGGTAAAACTTTCGTCAAAGACGCCGAAATTTCAATAGACGGAATTTCAAAAGTTATAAAAACAGATGCTCAGGGAGCTTATTCTTTTGACGGTCTGACGGCAGGAAAAGATTATTCCGTTTCGGTAAAATCAAAACAAATAAAATTTTTGGAATCAAAAAAAACGGTAAACGGCATAAGCGGCGATACCGAAATTAATTTCAACGGACTGCTTTCAATTTCCGGCAAAGTTACAATTGACGAAATGCCTTTGGAAAACGCAAAAGTGCTTTACGATTTTAATTCTTTTGTGTTAACGGATAAAAACGGTAATTATACAATTGACGGTTTAATGCCCAATCAGGTTTATACTCTTGAAGTTTCAAGCAATAATTATAAATTTACGCCGAGCATTTTTACGTCTGAACGTTTGCAGGAATGTCTGACTGATGAAAACTTTAAAGTCGTCATTGATTACAAAATGAAAGAAAAAGAAGAAAAACTTGCCCGTGAAGAAGCGGCAAAGAAAGCCAAAGAGGAAGAAAGATTAAGGAAAGAAGAGTTAAAAAGAATAGAAGCCGAAGAAAGAAAGGCGAGAGAAGAAGCCAAGAAGAAAGCGTTGGAAGAGGAAAAAGCAAGAAAAGAAGAACTTGCAAAAGCGGCTTTGCGGGAAAAAGCAGCCCGCGACGAAGCGGCAAAACAATCTCAGGAAGAAAAAAAGAAACAGACGGTTCCCGTTAAAGAAGAAGTGAAATCAACCGTTATAAATGAAGATGAAATTCAGATAGCGTTATTGCAGGAAAAATTAGCCCGTGAAGAAGCGGCAAAGAAAGCCAAAGAAGAAGAAAAATTAAGGAAAGAAGAGTTAAAAAGAATAGAAGCCGAAGAAAGAAAGGCAAGAGAAGAAGCCAAGAAGAAAGCGTTGGAAGAGGAAAAAGCGAAAAAAGAAGAACTTGCAAAAGCGGCTTTGCAGGAAAAATTAGCCCGTGAAGAAGCGGTAAAGAAAGCCAAAGAAGAAGAAAAATTAAGGAAAGAAGAGTTAAAAAGAATAGAAGCCGAAGAAAGAAAGGCGAGAGAAGAAGCCAAGAAGAAAGCGTTGGAAGAGGAAAAAGCGAAAAAAGAAGAAATTGCAAAAGCAGCCTTGCAGGAAAAACTTGCCCGCGAGGAAGCGGCAAAGAAAGCCAAAGAAGAAGAGAGATTAAGAAAAGAAGAATTAAAAAGAATAGAAGCTGAAGAAAAGAAAGCTCGTGAAGAAAAAAAGAAACAGACGATTCCCGTTAAAGAAGAAGTAAAAGCACCCGCTATAAATGAAGATGAAATTCAGATAGCGCTGTTGCAGGAGAAATTAGCCCGTGAAGAAGCGGTAAAGAAAGCCAAAGAAGAAGAAAGGTTAAGGAAAGAAGAGTTAAAAAGAATAGAAGCCGAAGAAAGAAAGGCGAGAGAAGAAGCCAAGAAGAAATCGTTGGAAGAAGAAAAAGCGAAAAAAGAAGAAATTGCAAAAGCAGCTTTGCAGGAAAAACTTGCCCGTGAAGAAGCGGCAAAGAAAGCCAAAGAGGAAGAAAGGTTAAGGAAAGAAGAGTTAAAAAGAATAGAAGCCGAAGAAAGAAAGGCAAGAGAAGAAGCCAAGAAGAAAGCGTCGGAAGAAGAAAAATTTAAAAAAGATGAACTGAAAAAAACAGAACTGCAGGAAAAAATTAATCAGGAGCAAAAAAGAAGATTGGAAATGCAGGCTCAGATAGCGTTGCAGGAACAGCTTGCTCAGGAAGAAGAGGCTAAAAAACAGGAACTTCAGAATAAACTTATACAAGAACAGGAAAATAAGAAAAAGCAGGAAGAAGAAAGACTAAAAAAAGAAGAAGAAATCAGAATAGCCGAACAACAGGCGGAACAGGAAAGATTAAGAAGAGAAGAGCAGAAAAAAGCTGAACTTCGCGATAAACTTGCAAAAGAGCAGGAAAAGAAACAAAAACAGGAAGAAGAAAGACTAAAAAAAGAGGAAGAAAAGAGAATAAAAGAACAACAGAAAGAACAGGAAAAACTTGAAAAAGAAGCCGAAAAGAAAAGAATAGCGGAAGAAAAATTAGCCGCTAAAGAAGCGGCAAAGAAAGCCAAAGAGGAAGAAAGATTAAGGAAAGAAGAGTTAAAAAGAATAGAACGCGAAGCAAAAGAAGCTGAAAAAATAAAAGAAAGCGATAAAAAAGAATCACAACCGATGACGGCGGCAGTTGCTCTGCCGGCTGATAAAAATACAAAGCTTTCAATCGCGGGACGCGTTTTGAAGGGCAGATACGGCGTCGCAAGAATACAGATTAAGCTTTTGGCTGACGGCAAAACGGACACTTTTTTTACCGATAAATACGGATATTATTTAATTCCGGATCTTGAAAGGGATAAAGATTACGTCGTTACCGTCGTTTCCGACAATAATGTTTTAAATATTTCGCCTAAATCCCGCGTATACAAAAAAATAAACGGGAACTTTACAAATCATAATTACTACGTAGTTACTGAAAAATAAAAAATACTTGGTTATGAGTTTATGAAAATGAAACAAATAAATTTAAAAGTATCTCACGGATATCCTATAATTTTTTTAAATAATTTTAATGATTTGAGCGCGCAGTTAAAAAAATATCTCATTCAAAAAAAAGTTTTTATTATTTCCGATACAAACGTAGCGGCTTTTTATCTGAGTAAAATTGAAGAGTCTTTAAAAAAAGAAAAAATTGACGTTAAATCATATGTGTTTAAAGCCGGAGAAGAGCGGAAGAATATTAAAATTTTAACTGATATAGTTAAATATGCGATGAATTCCGGAATAGACAGGCAGCATACGGTAATAGCGCTCGGCGGCGGAGTCGTCGGAGATATTGCCGGCTTTTTTGCGTCGGTTTATATGAGAGGTCTCAAATATATACAGGTTCCGACTACGCTGCTTGCAATGGTAGATTCTTCCGTAGGAGGAAAAACCGGAGTCAATACGGAAAGCGGTAAAAATATAATAGGGACTTTTTACCAGCCTCAATGCGTTTTAATCAATACGAAATTTTTACGGACTTTAAATTCAAGACATTTAAAAAACGGCATGGCGGAAGTCATTAAGTACGCCGTAAGTTTTGACGTTAAATTTTTCAGGGAATTAAACTTGATTTTTGAAAAAGAGTTTATATCCGAAAAAGATTTTGAAAATATCATTTATAAATCATGCAAATTTAAAGCCGATATCGTCGGCAAAGACGAAAAAGAAACAAAGGGATTGAGAGAACTTTTAAATTTCGGACATACTTTCGCCCACGCTTTGGAGACGGTGACGGAATACAAAGAATTTCTGCACGGAGAAGCCGTCGCAATAGGAATGCTTTTTGTATGCGAGCTTGCCGAAAGAATATCTTTTGCCAAAAAAAATACGGCGTCCGTTTTAAAGGAAATGCTTACGGCGGCCGGTTTTTGCCTGAATATAAATAAGAAATATGATCCCGTTAAATTTTTTGCGGTAATGAAAAGAGATAAAAAATCCGTTTCGGATAAAATAAAATTTGTTCTGCCGAAACAAATAGGACTGATAAGACCTAAAATGGAAGTTGACGATAAAGCCGTATTAAATTTGCTTAAGGAAGTGTTAAAATGAAAAAAATATTGATTATTAACGGCCCGAATTTAAATTTGCTCGGTACAAGAGAACCCGAAATTTACGGTAAATTTACGCTTGCCGATATTGAAAACAAATTAAAAGATTTTGCAAAAAAAATCGATGTTGAAATTGAATGTTTCCAGTCAAATCACGAGGGAGAAATCGTAGATAAAATCGGAGGCGCGAAAAATAATTTTGAAGGGATAATAATAAATCCCGCCGCTTATACCCATACTTCGGTAGCGATAAGGGACGCCATATCGTCGGTCGGAATGCCCGTGATAGAAGTTCACATATCAAATATATATTCAAGAGAACAGTTTAGGCACAATTCTTTTATAGCGCCGGTTGCCGTCGGGCAGATATCCGGTCTCGGAATAAAAGGTTATTTGCTGGCATTGGAATATTTCGCCGGCAAATAATAATATAAATTACCAACCGGTTCTATCCAATTTTGAGACGTGTTTTCAGCTTTAAGATCAATGCAAGGCGGACCTTGGGTGATTATTAAAAAAGTGAATTTAAAAACCGGGTTTGACAAAATTTTAAATTTTGTTAAAAATTGTCCTTATCCGTTTTTTCTTGACAGCGGGAAACATCACGATAAATTCGGAAAATTTTCGTTTATAGGCTTTGCCCCGTTGGCGGTTTTTAAAGCAAAGGGTGACAAAATTGAAATTATCGAAAACAATAGTCTGCATGAATTTATAAATTCAAAGTCTCTGGATATTTTTCAGAATTTTTTTGATAAATATACAAAAAATCATAAAAGCCCTTTTCCTTTTTCCGGCGGATTTGTAGGTTTTTTATCTTATGATTTATGCCGTAAAATTGAAAAAATTCCGTCTCTTTCCGAAGATGATAAAAATATTCCTGACATATGTTTTGGTCTGTATGACGGCATTTTTGTGTATGACCATAAAAAAAGAGATTGCTTCATTGTCGCCCACGGCATAAACGAGCCTGCCGGAAATATCATAAAAAATTTAAATACGATAATTAAACAGGCAAATAAAAAAAATCAATACGTTAAGTCTCCGCACAAAAAAATAAAAAATGAAATTACTTCAAATTTTTCAAAAGAAGAATATATTAAAAGCATCGGAAGAGTAAAAAGATATATTAAGAACGGCGATATTTATCAGGCTAATTTAACGCAACGCTTTGAAACAAAATACACAAGAGATGCATGGTTATTATATCAACGTCTCAGAAATATAAATCCTGCGCCGTTTTCTTCTTTTATTGATTACGGAGATTTTCAAATAATTTCCAGTTCTCCCGAAAGATTTATTCGTGTTGATAAGAGAAAAATTCAAACAAGGCCGATAAAGGGGACAATTGCCCGGGGGATAAATAAAAAAGAGGATATAGTTAACAAAAAAATACTTTTGAACAGCGAAAAAGATAAGTCTGAATTAATAATGATTGTAGATGTAGCGCGAAACGATTTAGGCAGAATATCTAAAATAGGAACGGTAAAAGTTGAAAAACTTTTTTCATTGGAGAAGTATCCTACAGTTTATCATCTGGCATCAACAATTACCGGAGAATTAAGAGAAGACGTTAAGTTTGCAGATATTATAAAAGCGACTTTTCCCGGCGCTTCAATTACGGGTGCTCCGAAAATTCGCGCTATGGAAATTATTGACGAACTGGAACCGACGCGAAGAAATATTTATACAGGTTCAATCGGTTATTTGGATTTTAACGGCGATATGGATTTTAATATTGTAATCAGAACTATAGTTTTAAAAGGAGCAAAAGCTTTTTTTCAGGCGGGAGGAGGTATTGTGTGGGATTCCGACAAAGAATCCGAATACAAAGAAGCAATTCTTAAAGCGAAAACTTTACGAAAAGCGGTAGAAGGTTAAGAAAATGAAAATATATTTAAACGGAAGAATAACAGACAAAAATCAGGATTTTATTTCAGGAGCGGGATTATTTTACGGGTACGGTTTATTTGAAACGATTAAAATAACGGAAAGAAATCCCGTTTTTATGAAAGAACATTATCAAAGATTAAAAAAAAGTTCCGCATTTTTGAAACTTAAATTGGATATGACTTTACCGGAATTTATTGAAAACGGCGGAAAATTGATAAATATAAATAAAGTGCGGGAAGGAGCGCTGAAACTTTTATTTTTCAAAGGAGCAAAACAAAACCATATATTAATCAGGACGGATTTGAAAATTTATGATACGGAAAAATATAAATACGGTTTATCAATAAAATTTTCAGAAAGAATAAAGAATGAAAAATCTTTATTATCCGGACATAAAACTTTAAATTATCTGGAAAATATTTTAGAAAAAACAACAGCTTTCAAAGAAGGCTATGATGATGCTTTATTTTTGAACGGCAGAGGAAATATCACGGAAACCACATGCGCCAATATTTTTTTTATAAATAAAAATAAAATTTATACCCCTTCGCTTGAATCAGGGATATTACCGGGCATAGTCAGAGAAAAAATATTCCGTATTGCAAAACAAAAAAATATCCCGCTCAAAGAAGGCTGTTTTTCTCAGGCAGAAATTATGAATTCCGAGGCGGTATTTCTTACAAATTCATTGATGGGAGTAATGCCGGTAAAATCAATTAACAAAAAGAAATTCAAATTAGACAATGACATTTACAGGCAGGTTGGCAGTTTATATATGCAGTTTTTAAAAGTTTAAAAATTTTTTGACAAAATAAAAACACCCCGCCGTTTGACGGCGGGGTGTTTTTCAATGATAGCTAATTATATTTTTCTTATGTTAGCTGCCTTAGGTCCTTTGTCTGATTCTACAACGTCGAACTCAACACTGTCGCCTTCAGCAAGTGATTTGAATCCTTCAGATTGTACTGCTGAATAATGTGCGAACACATCGCCAGATCCATCATTGTTGGAAATAAATCCATAACCCTTTTGGTCGTTAAACCATTTTACTTTACCTTGTGCCATTTACTTCTACTCCTTGTTTATAGTTCATTTACGAACTTTTTCTGGGTTTTTTCAAACCCACGGGCATATTAAAGTATATATTTACAACTTTGTCAAGTGCCTTGTGCGCAAAACGTAATCTTTACTATAAATTTTTTATTTTGTAAAATCTCAAAACTTATAATAAGCGGTACCGTATGTCGTTTACGGGGGAAACATGATAAAAGCGGTTTATCTGAAAGATAATGTTTGCGAATGCGAATTAAACGTTGAAAATTTGGGAAAGATTTATAATTCAAAACCGAATCTTCTTTGGGTGGATCTCAGTCTTGAAAAAGGAGATCTCGCCACAGATGAAATAGCTTTGCTTTCCGAAACTTTCCAGTTTCACGAGCTTTCAATAGAAGACTGTCTTTTTCCTTTATACAACCCCAAAGTTGAAGAGTTTAACAATTATATATTCGTAAACATACACGGCATCCGCCAGAAAACCATGAATATTACCGATTTTGAAGAGTCCATATACGAACTTGACATATTTATCGCAAAAAATTTACTTGTAACCGTTCATACCGAAGAATTGGAATTTATAGACATGCTTATGCAGAAAGCGAAATTGAAACCGCAGATAGAATTAAAAAACATGGACAATCTTTTATATAACATTCTTTCAAAAGTTGTGGCAAATCTTGAACTTACCATGGAAAAGATAGGCAATAAAATAGATTTGCTGGAAGATAAAATTCTTGAAGACGCCAAGCAGGAGTACATGCAGGAGATACTTGATTATAAAAAAGTTCTGCTGTCTCTAAAAAAAATTACGGACCCGCAGCAGTACGTATACAGTTTTTTTTCAAGAGGCAACAGCGAATATCTTCAGGACAGTTATTCGGCATATTTCAGAGACATAACTTATCAGCTTGACAGATTAAATAAGACTATAACGGCTTCGTCGCAGATGATAGGGTCTCTTATAGTCATATATATGTCGGCGATTACTTTAAAATTAAACGAAATAATAAAATTTTTAACGGTTATAGCCACAATTTTTTTGCCGATACTTATTATCGCCAGTTATTACGGAATGAACGTAAACTTTTTGGAAGTTGACGTATTGGGCCCGCGGGGCACCTGGTTTTTTGCGATATTCATAATACTTGTCGCAACAATCTTCCTTTATTTTTATATGAAAAAGAAGAAATGGTTTTAATCCCTGTTTGAAAACAAAAATATTCCTAAATTATGAAATTTGATTTGAATTGTAAAATCAGTTTGACCGTTACAATATTATTTTTAATGTCGCTTGCGTTTTGCTATGTCATTAAAAACCAGCACTATAAAAAAGAATTGTTTAAATTTATTGCCGACAATAATTTTTCGGAAGGCAATTATTTTCAGTCGTCAAAATATTATAAAAAATTAATTTCAATGGGCGACGGCGACGAAGACGTATACAAAAATATGGCGATATCAATGATTAAAACCGGTTATTACGACCGCGCCATAGAGTATCTTAAAAAAGTTTTGAAAAACGATAAATCTTCCGACGTATATTACGCTCTGGGCTACGCTTATTACCAAAAAGCCCAGACTCTGGATTCGCTTTCAATATTTAACAAAGCGATGGGATATCTTAACGAAAGCATAACGTTAAATAAAGATAATAATTTGGCGTACAGGCTCATGGGCAGAATTTTTGAACATCTGCAAAAATTTGACAGGGCGAGAATCTGGTATAACAAAGCTTTAATAAACGTAAACGATAAAAGCGAACTTTATAATTTTATAGCTTATACTTACAAAGAGGAAGGCGACTTGGACAACGCCGTTAATTTTTATAAAAAAGCCATAGACAGCAACGATAAAAATATTTTGGCATACTGCGGACTGGGTGAAATTTACAGACAGAAAGAAGATTCCCAACAGGCTATAGAATGCTATAATCAAGCCATAAAGACAGATACGGGGTATATAATGCCTTATTATAAAATAGGCCAGATATATTATGAGAAAAAAGAATATGAAAAAGCGCTCGGCTGGTATTTTCAAGCTCTTCGTTTTGACACAAAAAACAATATAGTAAATTATTACATAGGCAAGGTTTATAAAGATACGAATATGCCGTCCAAAGCGGCCGAATATTTTAAAACAGCGGCGTACTGCGGCAATGACGACGCGATAAAAGAACTTAAGGAAATGTCGGGGCGCTGAAATGTTTTATACGAATAAGAGACTGTTTTTTATAATTTTGTTTTTATTATCGGTTTTTCTCGGGTATTTTATAAACCAGAAAATCATACTTATGGGCATATTTGAAAATTTTTTCGTTTTAACGGTCGCCGTGTACATAAGCATAGCGGCGGTTTCTTTCGCTGTGTCCGTCGCGGCCGGAATCATTATAAAAATATTGGTCAACGCGGTTTCTAAAATTTTAAAACAAGAAAGCGCTTACAGCTGGAAATTTGTTTTGTGGCTGAATTTTACCGTTTTTTGTTATATACTGGTATTTGGTATTTTTTTAATTTCAATAACATATTAAATATTGTATAATATACGCCAATGTAAACATACGCCGACATAGCTCAGTTGGTAGAGCAATCGCTTCGTAAGCGATGGGTCGGAGGTTCAAATCCTCTTGTCGGCTTCTGTGTTTATCTGACGAACCGGGGCAAAAATGTTGTCCGATATAATAAAAAAAACTTTTTCAAAAATACTACAGTACGGCGTTCCTCTTTTTTATTTTTTGGTCGCGGTAAGTTTTTATCTCGGAACTTACGATTCCGCCCAGATTAAAATAACCATAGTTCAAATCGGCGGAATCTTTTTAATCTGTTCATGGTTAATCTTAAAATTTGAAGATGATTTATTTCCGACTTTAAGGCAAAATCCGGTTGTCGCCGCGCCTGTGCTTTTATTTCTGATTTCAGGCCTTATTTCGTATTTATTTTCATATTTTCATTACGCTTCTCTGAATGAATTTTCCAGAAGGCTTATATATTGTCTTTTGGCTTTAATCATAGCCGATGTTTTTAACGAGAAGAAAAATATAAACAGGCTTATAAGTTTTTTAATATTCGCCACATATATAGTCTGCATATATTCCGTTCTACAGTTTATAGACATAAATTTTTTCCCGCCGCCTCCGGACAAAGGACTTGATCCTTTTGCATGGCGGCAGGCTTTCGGCCCGAAAATTTTTTCAACTTTCGGCAACCCCAATTTCTTAGGAGATTTTCTTGTCGTTATGAGCCCGATAACGCTGGCTTTGTTTTTTAAAAAAAGAAAGTTTCATCTTTTGTTTTTATGGATTTTGATAACTTTTTCAACCGTAGCCACTTATTCAAAAGGAGCATGGATAGGATACGGTCTGGGGCTGTTAACCTTCGGATTTTTATTTGTTAATTTTATTCTCAATATAGAAAAATCAAAAAGAATTTTTATTCTTATAATAATGTCGTTTCTTACCATAACCACCGTTTCCGGAGCGATATTTATACAGATGAAAAAACGTCCGGACAGCGCTTCTTTCAGAACATGCACATGGCTTGCCACCTGGGAAATGATAAACACAAATCCGGTTTTGGGAACGGGAATAGGAACTTTTTATCTGACTTATCCTTCATTCAGAAGACCGGAAATATTTTTTATAGAAAAAGCGCACAATACCGAAACCGATCATTGCGAAAACGAATATCTTGAAGTTTTTTATGACGAAGGAATGATAGGAATAGGCATTTTTCTTGCCTTGCTTGCGTTATTTTTGACTCTCGGCCTGAGAAATCTGGCGTATTTCAGAAGACGCAATTTAAACGACGGAACCACGGCGTATATACAGCTTGGCGTTTTAAGCGCGCTGGTCGCGCAGCTCGGGCATAATCTTGTGTGCGTTTCTCTCAGGTTTGTTTCTTCCGGCGTAATGTTATGGATGCTTATAGGTCTTACGGCGGCGATATCTTTTCAATATATAAAGAAAGAAAAAATAGATGTCGTGGTATTTCCTTCCGTTATAAAAAGAATAATGCAGATAATAATATTTTTAATGATGTGCTATCTTATATTTGTGTTTTACGGTTTTTTCCAGGCTGATAAAATGCACGCGACCGCCATTTATTATTCAAAACAGGGCAGATGGAACGAGTCGCTTGAATATTTTGACAAAACTATACAAAAAAATCCGTCTTTCATAATGCCGAGATATTTTAAGGCCAACAATTATAACGACAGATTCCAAAAGGACGACGTAAACAAAGCTCTGGCGGAATATGAAAGTTTATGGAAGCTTGCTCCGAATTACGTCCAGTCAAAATTTCTGGTAGGCGCGCTTTACACTAAACTGTGGGCGGAATATAATCTTCAGTATAACGGGTTTCTTGCCAAAAAAGACGAGAAAAACGCCGAAACGGCGTTAAAAAACAGAGACGACAGTTTTCAAAAAGCAGTGAAATATTATAATGAGTATGAATTAATAGATCCTATTTTTCCGGAAACGTATTACAGGCTTGCATGGCTTTATGTGCAAAACGGAGAGTATCAAAAAGCGCTGGACGAATATCAAAAACACCTTGACGCTCCGGGCAAACTTATAAGAAACGCGGATTACTGGAAGCCTAGAAGGAAAAACGAATATGCTTTTACTTATATAAATATGGGCAGTTTGTATTTTATGATGAATAATCTTAACAAAGCCGAAGAATGTTTTAAAAAATCGCTGGAACTTATACCGGACAGTCTTGAAGGTTTAAAAAGCCTTGCCGCCCTTTACAATAAAACAAACCGTAAAAATGAATTTAACGAAACGGTTGAAAAGTTAAAAAAACTATATCCGCAGGATGAAATAGTTTCAACGCTGGTTTTAAAAAAATAACGCAGCTCCGACCTAAAAATCATTTTAATTAGCACTCTCAAACATTGTGTGCTTGACAAATCAAAATATCTGTGTTATAATTGGCACTGTTATAAAGCGAGTGCTAAAAAATATAATCGTTTCGGGCGGGGCTAAATGAGACAAATTGCTGAGCACGTTTTAAAAGAAAGGAAATCCAAAGTATTGTACGCCGTAATACACCAGTTTATCAAGACGGGCAAACCGGTGGGTTCAAGCGTTTTGGAAAACGAATATGATTTTGATTTATCGCCGGCTACTTTAAGAAGTTTGATGGCGGAACTTGAAAAAGAAGGTTTTTTAACACATCCGCATACTTCCGCCGGAAGAATACCGACCGACGCCGGATACAGGGCGTACGTTGATTCCATTATAGAAATGCAGAGACTGGCAGTTATAGAAGAAGAAAAGATAAGAGAAGAATACGAAAAGAAAACAAAAGAAATAGACGCGTTGTTATCGCAGACGTCAAGGATTTTATCGGGGCTTTCTCATTATACCGGTTTTGTCGTGGCGCCGAAAGCTGAAAATAACGAAATAAGAAATATTGAACTTATACAGATTTCAAAAGAGCAGGTTTTGGTTGTTCTTCTGACTAAAACCGGAACGGTTAAAAACAAGATTGTCAGCATAAGCATAGACGCCGAAGATTTATACAATTTGAAAAAATTTCTTAACAGAAAATTAAGAGGTCTGTCTCTTACGGAAGCGGGCAAAAGAGTATTGGGCGAAATACAGCATTATGAGAACAAACAGAGAAATATGATTGAATTTGCAGGATGCATAAGCAGCGTTATAGACAGCATACAGGACGACATATATATGGACGGAGCGTCAAACGTTCTTTCGGTTCCGGATTTTAAAGATTTGGAATCAGCCAGATACCTTATGCAGTTAAACGAGGACAGAGACAAACTTAAGCGTATAATAGGCAAAGATTTAAACAGTAAAATACAGGTAAAAATAGGCGAAGAACAGAAAGATTTGAGCGTAATAACGACGTCATACAGTTATGGCAATAAAATTATAGGAGTTTTGGGTATTATCGGGCCAAAAAGAATGGAATACGAAAAAATGATATCTCTTGTTGATTCGGTTTCAAAAATAGTCAACGGATATTTATCGCAAATAGGAGAAGAAGACGATGACGAGTGAAGAACAAAAAAAAGAGACTGAAGATATAAATCCGGAAGCGGTTGAAGAAATAGCAAGAGAAGAGAAACTTTCGGAACTTGATATTTTGAAGCAGTCGGTTGAAGAAAAACAGAAAAAAGCCGATGAATATTACGACCAGCTTTTGAGACTCAAAGCCGATTTTGAAAATTTCAGAAGAAGAACTGAAAAAGAAAAACAGGATTTTTTAAACTGGGGCAGAGAAAAAATTCTCATAAAACAGATAAGCATATACGATGTTTTTGAGCAGGCTTTGCAAAGCGTTAAAACGGGTAAAAATTTAGACAGCATAATGGTCGGGCTGGATATGATTCACAAAGAATTCGCGAAAATGCTTAAAGAGGAAGGAGTTGAAAAAATAGAATGCCTCGATAAAAAATTTGACCCTCATTTCTGCGACGCGCTGGCGTACGTTGAGTCGGACAAAGAGGAAGGAACGGTGCTTGAAGTATATCAGCCCGGTTACAAATTCAACGGCAAATTGATGAGAGCGGCAAAAGTAAAAGTAGCCAAAGCGCCGGAGAAACAGAAGGATGGAAGTTTAGAAGCTGGGAAGCTTGGCAAAGACGGCAACAAAGAACAAGAGACGGACAATAACGAAAATAAAGAAGAAAATAAATAGAAAACGGAGGGTATCATGAGTAAAATTATAGGAATAGACTTAGGAACATCAAATTCCGCGGCAGCGATAATGGAAGGCGGAAAAGTAACGCTTATCCCGTCGGCCGAAGGAACGACGCTCGGCGGAAAAGCGTTTCCGTCGTATGTAGCTTTTACGAAAGACGGACAGCTTCTCGTCGGAGAGCCGGCAAGAAGACAGGCGGTCACAAACCCGGAAGGAACGGTTTCGGCGTTTAAAAGAAAAATGGGAACCGATTTTAAATACCAGATAAACGGCAAGGAGTTTACTCCTCAGCAGTTGTCGGGATTTATATTGCAGAAAATTAAAAAAGACGCGGAAGCCTATCTCGGCACTAAAGTTGAAAAGGCTGTTATTACAGTTCCTGCATATTTTAACGACCACCAGAGACAGGCGACAAAAGACGCGGGCGCAATAGCCGGTCTTGAAGTTGTAAGACTTGTAAACGAACCTACGGCGGCGTCTCTTGCCTACGGTATAGATAAAGTAGGAAAAGAGCAGAAAATAATGGTATTTGACTTGGGCGGCGGAACGCTTGACGTAACCATTATGGAAATGGGCGCCGAAGGAACTTTTGAAGTATTGTCCACTTCCGGCGACACGCAGCTGGGCGGAACAGACATGGATAAAGCGATAATCAATTACATCGCAGACACTTTCAAAAAAGAAAACGGAATAGATTTAAGAAACGATAAAATGGCGGTCCAGAGACTTCAGGAAGCGGCAGAAAAGGCAAAGATTGAACTTTCAAACGTTCTTGAAACCGATATCAATCTTCCTTTCATAACGGCCGACGCTTCCGGTCCAAAACATTTGGCGATAAAACTTTCAAGAGCAACTCTTGAAAATCTCGTTGACTCTATCGTTCAGAGATGCAAAGCTTCAATAGACCAGGCTCTGTCAGACGCGAAACTTTCAGTTTCAAATCTTACGAAAGTTATTCTCGTCGGCGGACCTACAAGAATGCCTATCGTCCAGAAATTTGTTGAAAAGCACGTAGGTTCAATAGTTGAAAGAGGAATAGATCCGATGGAATGCGTATGCAACGGAGCCGCAGTTCAGGCCGCGGTTTTAACGGGCGACGTAAAAGATATTCTTTTGCTTGACGTTACCCCTCTTACGCTCGGACTTGAAACGCTTGGAAACGTAAGAACTCCGATCATAGACAGAAATACGACGGTTCCGGTAAAAAAATCGCAGGTTTTCTCAACGGCGCAGGATAACCAGCCGGGCGTTGAAATACATATTCTTCAGGGCGAAAGACCGATGGCCAAAGACAACGTTTCTTTGGGCAGATTTATGCTTGAAGGAATTCCGCCGGCGCCCAGAGGCGTTCCCCAGATAGAAGTTACGTTTGATATAGACGCAAGCGGTATTTTGCACGTAACCGCAAAAGATCTCGGAACGGGAAAAGAGCAGTCTATTAAAATAAGCTCGTCAACAAAATTGTCAAAAGACGAAATAGACAAATTCGTAAAAGAAGCTGAACAGTATGCCGACGACGATAAAAAGAGAAAAGAAGAAATAGAAGTTAAAAACGAAGCCGACAATTTGGTATATGCGACAGAGAAAAGTTTAAAAGAACACGGCGATAAAATTTCTCAGGAAGAAAGGCTTCAGGTTGAACAGGCTATAAACGAAACGAAAGAAGCTATTAAAGGCGGAGTTATAGATACAATAAAAGCGTCAAAAGAAAAGCTTCAGACGGCGTCTTATAAACTTGCGGAAGTCGTTTACAAGCAGGCTCAGCAGCAGGGGCAGGCGGGACAGGCCGGCGCTGCGGGTGATGCGGGGCAGCAGGGCGGACAGCAGCAACAAAATAATGGTGGGGACAATGTTGTGGATGCTGAGGTAGTGGACGAAAACAAGAAGTAATTTTATAGCGGCTTTAATATTTTGATTACACCTTCGAATTTTGCGACCTTATGTACCGTTTCACTTACGTACACTGCGGTCGCAAAATTCTTCGGTTCATCTAAAATCTTAAAGCCTTTGAAAGTCGTAGTAAAGATTTTAAATATTTTTAAATAATGGGAATTTATGGATAGGATCAAAGAATTAATAAGTTTACCAACAGAAGAATTATTGAGAAAAGAGTATGGAAAACTTTCTCTAGAATCAATAGAACCACAGGTAGTTCTTATAAAAAAAATCTTAAAATCTTTATTAGGATTAAATATAGAAGTTTTAAAATCAAAAGAAAGAGCAGTACTTTCTTTTGTTGAAGATGTTCAAAATTTATTTATGGATATTATGAATTATCAAGGTATAAATAGAGAACAGTTGATTTTGAAAGTAAATAAATTTGATATACCAGCAGATATATATGCTTTGATAGCCGCCAATATAGCAATAAATAATAAAATAGAAATGGATGATGTAATAAAAAATCAAAAAGAATTATATCAATCAAATTTTGAGCAAATATTACAAGAATCAAATAAAAAAATTAATGAAATATTTGAAAAAATAAAAAAAGAAGAACAGGGTATAAAACAATTAGGAACAGAAAGTGAAGATATTCTTAAAAAGATGAAAGAGAATATGGCTACAACTGGAATCGCTGATTATGCAGATATTTTTCAAAAAGAATCAAATATACATAAAAAAAATTCACAATATTGGTTTTATGGTATTATAGGGATAGTTATTGTAATAATAATAACAGCTTTATGTTTGCTCTTGGGATGTTTTTCACCTCAAGATGATAAAATGAGAACATTAGTGCAATTTACGTTTGCAAAATTAATAATATTTTCTTCTTTATTTTTTCTTTTGACTTTAGCGTTTAAATCTTATAAAGCAAGTAAACATAATGAGATATTAAATAAACATAGACAAAATGCCATTACTACTTTTGAAAAATTTGTTAAATCGGCAAATGATGACAGAACAAAAAATGCAGTTTTATTACAAACAGTAGATGCAATATTCAGCCAACAAAATACAGGATATAATGATAGTGATAATGATGTAGTAAGTCCGCAAACTAAAATTTTGGAAATAATAAATAGTTCGGCAAAAAACGATTAAAATTAATTAAAAATAAAATATAAGTTGTTGTGTCGTTAAGATATTAAGATTTTGAGCGAGATGAAGTATTGAAAAAGTGCGGTGTACAAAGTAAAAGCGAAGCGGCGGTACATAAGCTTTTGCAATACAAAATCGCAGGCAAAAGATTGATATCGCTACTAGGGAAAAAGGAATTGAGATGAAACGAGACTACTACGAAGTACTAGGCGTTCAAAAAGGGGCATCCCCCGATGAAATAAAGGGAGCTTACAGAAAGCTTGCCATGAAATACCATCCGGATAAAAATCCGGGCGATAAAGTCGCGGAAGACAAATTTAAAGAAATAAACGAAGCCTACGACGTATTGTCCGACGCCAAGAAAAAACAGACTTACGATTCGTTCGGCCATGAAGGCGTAAACGGCATGGGCGGCGGAGGCGGAGGATATCAGCAATACGGCAACATGGGCGATATGGGAGATATTTTCGGAGACATATTCGGAGATATATTCGGCGGCGGAAGGTCAGGCGGACGAAGAGGAAGCCAGAGACAGCAGAGAAGAGGCGAAGATTTGCAGTATGAACTTGAAGTTTCATTTCTTGACGCGATGAACGGAAAAGAAGTTGAACTTAAAGTCCCTAAAAAAGAAACATGTTCAACGTGCGGAGGAAGCGGAGCAAAACCCGGCACTTCAACAAAAACATGTCCTAAATGTAAAGGCAGAGGTCAAATAAGCGTAAGTCAGGGCTTTTTCTCATTTGCGCAGACATGTCCGCAATGCAGAGGCGAAGGTCAGATTATTGAAAATCCGTGTTCGTCATGCAGAGGAACCGGAACAGTCCAGACTACGCATACGGTAAAAGTAAAAATTCCGCAGGGCGTAACCGAAGGAACTACTTTGAGAGTTTCAGGCGGCGGAAACGCAGGGCCTAACGGGTCTCAGGCAGGAGATCTTTACGTTATCATAAGATTAAAACAGCAGGCTAATTTTCAAAGAAAAGAAGACGATTTATATACCGAAATAAAACTCACTTACGCGCAGGCGGTTTTGGGGCTTGATTACGACGTTCCCGTTCTTGAAGGAACCGTCAAAGTCAAAATAGCGCCCGGTACCCAGCCCGGAACTACGCTGAGAGTGCGGGAACAGGGATTTCCGAGCCTCGGAAGAAGGGCAAAAGGAGACCTTTTTGTAAAAGTAAACGTTCATGTGCCTAAAAATCTGACAAACGAGCAAAGAAAGGCATTGTTTGAATACGCAAAATCAATGGGAGAAACGGCTCCGGACGCGAACGCCAACAGCGACGGGATTTTCAAAAAGATATTTAAATAAAAAAGTATTTAACCTATAATTCAAATATCAGGCATCTTACATTTATTTCTGTCTATTGCCTTTAAAAACAAAAAATGGTATAAAACAGGGATAAACAAAGGAGACAGCGCTATGCAAATAAACATCACAGCAAGACATTTGAAACTGACTGATGCAATTGACGCGTACGTAAGGCAAAAAGTGGCGAAAGCCGGCAAGTTTTTTGACGGCGATAATGTCATGGCACACGTGGTTTTATCGGTGGAAAAAAACAGACAGATTACCGAAGTCGTGTTCAGCGTGGGCGGCAAACCGTTCAGAGCAAAAGAAGAATCGGAAGACTTATACGCCTCAATAGACATTACGGTAGACAAACTTACCAAACAGCTCAGAAAACAAAAAGAAATTTCAAAAATCCACAGATCGGAAAATCTAAAAGTATTAAAATCAAAAAAAATAAAATCGGAAGTATTCTCGCTTGACGCGATGGAAGACTCCAGAACAAAAATATCGGAAATCAAGAGATTTGACGTAAAGCCGGTTTCCATTGAGGATGCGATAAGCGAAATGGATTCTTTAAATTACAGAGTTTATATGTTTTTAAATTCTTCAACCGACAAAATAAACGTTTTGTACAGAAACGACAGCGGTTCTCTTGTAATGCTTGAGCCTGAATTTTAAAATTGAAAATTATAGAAGTTTTGGGAGGAAGTGTAATGAATATCATGGATTTTTTGAGCGAAGATTCAATTATTGTTGACCTGAAAGCTCAAAACAAGAAGGATGCGATTATTGAGTTGATTGAACATTTAAAAACCGCTAAAAAAGTAAAGAAAACGGATGAAATCGTTGAAGTAGTTTTAGAAAGAGAAAAATTAGGTTCTACCGGAATCGGACAGGGCGTTGCCATACCCCACGGAAAGACCGACGTTTTAAACGAACAAGTAGGCGTTTTGGGAATATCTAAAAAAGGTTTGGAGTTTAATTCTCTTGACGGAGAACCTGTATATATAGTATTTCTTTTGGTAGGTCCGGTTGAAGTTACCGGTCAGCATTTAAAAGCTTTATCAAGAATTTCAAGATTGTTTAAAGATAAATTCTTAAGACAGGCGATTAAAAACGCGGAAACAAAAGAAGAAATAGTTAAAATTATACAGCAAGAGGACGCCTATTGATGAAAGTGCTCAAAGTAGGCACTTTTTTTGACGAGAAATCTCGCGATTTTAAATTAGAAATAATTGCAGGGGCCGAAGGACTTGACAGGCTTGTCACGGTTCCCGACGTAAACAGACCCGGGCTCGCTTTTGCCGGGTTTTTTGAACATTTGCCTTATGAAAGAGCCCAGATAATAGGCATAGCCGAGTTTACTTTTCTCAAAAAATTATCGCGCGAACAGCAGATTGATATTTTAAAAAAAGTTTTTTCCCCCAAGCAGGTTCCGTGCTGCATAATAACAAGAAGTTTTGAACCTCTTCCCACAATGATTGAAGTTTTCAACGAAATAAAAGTACCCCTTTTAAAAACGTCTTTAACCTCGGCCCAGCTTTTGGGCGATTTAATATATTATTTTGACGAAAAACTTGCGCCGTCGGAAAAACTGCACGGCGTTTTGTCAAACGTTTACGGTCTGGGCGTTTTTATAAGAGGAAAATCCGGAATAGGCAAGTCGGAATGCGCGCTTGAACTGGTCAAAAGAGGACATATGCTCGTGTCCGACGATATAGTTGAAATTACCAAAAGATCCGGACATATTTTAATAGGAAAAAGCGCCGGAATCAGCAAACACCACATGGAAATCAGAGGCATCGGAATAATAGACGTGCAGAGAATGTTCGGCGTGGCCAATATTCTTGACGAATCAAAGATAGAACTTGTCATAAATCTTATCGAATGGGACGCGGCGAAAAATCACGAAAGGCTAGGCATAGACGAGCATTATACCGATATTTTGGGCGTAAACGTTCCTGAACTTACGATTCCGGTAGGACCCGGAAGAAATCTTGCGATTATAGTTGAAACGGCGAGTTTAAACCAGAGATTAAAAAACCGCGGACATTTTTCGGCGCTTGAATTAAGCAAAAAATTAATAGCCCAGATGAACAAATCAAAAAATGAAAAGTAATTTTCTGATAATTTCCGGCATATCCGGCGCAGGCAAAACCAAAGTACTCAACATACTTGAAGATTTCGGTTTTGTATGCATAGACAATATGCCGATGGATTTTATTTTTAAATTCATAGATTTATGCAAAAAAGACAGAAAAAAGTATAAAAACGTCGCTTTGAGCGTTGACATAAGATCCGGCAAAAACATTTCAAAAATATCCGACATACTTAAAAAATTAAAAGACGAAAAAATCAAAAACGAAATATTTTTTTTAGACGCCGATGACAATACCCTTTTAAAAAGATATTCCGAAACCAGAAGAAAACATCCTTTAGGCGGGCTTGTAAAAGAAGCTGTCGCCAGAGAGCGCGAGCATCTTGAAATTGTAAGAAATCTTGCAAGCCGCCAGATAAACACGACAGATATGACGATAGGACAGCTTAAAAGCATTCTTGCGAATTTAACGGGCGCGTCGCTCGGAGGAAAACGGATGTTTTTGACGGTGATGTCGTTCGGGTTTAAATACGGCATAGCTCAGGAAGCCGATATCGTTTTTGACGCAAGATTTATTTCAAATCCCAATTACGTAAGCTCGCTTAAAATGAAAACAGGAAAAGACGCCGCCGTCGTTAAATATATTGAGAAACAAAAACAGTATAAAACTTTTTTTAATAAGATTTCAAACCTTTTGAAATTTCTGATACCCGGTTATATAAAAGAAGGCAAAAGCCAGCTTACGGTAGCCGTAGGCTGCACCGGCGGCAGACACAGATCCGTGGCTGCGGCGGAAAAACTGGCCAAGTTTTTCATAAAAAACAAATACAAAGTAACTCTGTACCACAGAGACATATCAAAAGCAGGCTGAAATGAATTATAAAATCGTTGCAATCGGCGGAGGAAGCGGGCTTTCAACTCTCTTAAGAGGGTTGAAAAAATATCCTTTTGACATAACCGCGGTCGTCGCGGTTTCAGACGACGGAGGAAGTTCCGGCAAATTAAGAACCGAACTCGGCGTTCTGCCGCCGGGCGACATAAGAAACTGTCTTGTGGCGCTGTCCGAAGAAGAAAGCCTGATGGCAAAACTCTTTCAATACAGATTTCCTAAAAAAGGGTCGCTCTCAAACCATTCGTTCGGCAATTTATTTTTAACCGCTTTATCGGAAGTGTCGGGCGGATTTGACAAAGCTATCGCAAACGCGGGAGACGTTCTGGCGATAAAGGGAAAAGTTTTGCCGGTGTCGCTTGAAAATGTTTCTCTCAAAGCGACTCTTATTGACGGCAAACAAATAAAAGGCGAAAGCAGAATTTCAAAAAGCAAAAACGCGATAAAACAAGTTGAAATTTATCCTAAAAACGCAAAAGTTTCAGGCAAAGTAGCCGATTCCATAATGCAGGCAGATTTTATAATACTCGGCCCAGGCTCTCTGTATACGTCTGTAATAGTAAATTTATTGTTTGACGGAGTTATAGCCGCCCTAAAGAAAACAAAAGCTAAAAAAATATATATTTGCAATATAATGACGCAGATAGGAGAAACGGCGAACTTTAATTTAACAGACCATATCGCCGCCATTGAACAGCATTCGTATAAAGGAATACTTGACGCGGTTCTTGTAAACGCCGGAAAAATAGCCGCGCCTGTCGCCAAAAGATACGCCAGAGAATTTTCTCTTCCTGTTGAAATTGATACAAACAGATATAAAAATGTTAAAATAATAAGGAAAGATTTTGTTTCGCATACTCAGTACGCGCATCATGATTTTGAGAAATTGGCAAAAACAATTTTTTCCTTAATCGGCGAGGATAAAAGAAAATGATAAAAATTTTAATAGTTTCGCACTGCGGTCTGACCGACGAACTTATAAGAACGGCTGAAGTCATCGCCGGGCGCCAGGATAATTTATATTCCGTAAAAAAAGATACAAGCGACGACAATCTGGTAAGCCTTCAGGAAAGAATAGCCGATGTTTTAAGTGAAATCAACGATAGAGAAAAAGGAACCCTGATTCTTACGGATATGCTCGGCGGAACTCCGTGCAACGCGGCGCTTCCGATGTGCAAGAGATTCAACGTTGAAGTTTTGACCGGAGTAAATCTTCCTATGATAATATCGGCTCTTTTTGCCAGTAAGACGGCGCTTAACGCCAAAGAACTGGCGGATAAAGTTTTGGCCGACGGACAAAAAAGCATAGTAAACGCAAAGCAGTTGTTAATGGCGAGACTTAAATAATTAATAAAAACGGAAGCATTGGTGTTGGTCAGATTTGCAAAGCAAACAAAAGAAGTTTGAAAATTTAGCAGTTGTGTGCGATACTTAAGAATGTTGTTATCTTTGAAGTTGCTAAACTTCCAAACTTCTGGGCTTCTAAGCTTCAGTTTTTTAGAGAGAGGTGGTTATAGTGGGTATAGAAGTTATAAGAATAGACGACAGGCTGATACACGGCCAGATAGTCCAAGGCTGGCTTAAAACCGTTTTTGTAAACAGAATACTTGTGGTTTCAAACGAGGTTGCAAACGACGAAATGCAGCAGGCGCTTCTTTCAATGGCGATGCCGAGCACCGTTGAATTATCCATAAGAAACATTAAAGACGCCAGTTACGAAATAATAAACAACGTATACGACAACGAAAAAGTAATGATACTGTTTTCAAATCCCTGCGACATAGTAAAAATGATAGAAAACGGAGTTAAATTCAATTCCGTAAACGTCGGCGGCATGCATTTTGTCCACGGGAAAAAACAGCTTTTGTCAAACGTATCGGTTGATTCAAACGACGTCAGGGCGTTTATGAAAATGATATCCTGCGGAATAGAACTTGAATCAAGAATTCTCCCGAACGACGAAAGGCATAATATTTCAGACACGATAAAAAAAGAGGCGAAAAATTTAAACATAGATTAAAAAAATGAAAAAAATAAAATTTATATTCGGAGTCCATAATCACCAGCCGGTCGGCAATTTTGAATGGGTTTTTCAAAAAGGATACGATAACGCGTATAAACCTTTTATGGACGTTATGCTTAAACATAAAAACATTAAATGGAATCTGCACGCAAGCGGCATTTTGTGGGATTTTCTTTTAAGCAAAAAATCGTACGTTTCAAACATAAAAAAACTGATAGCCAAAGGAAGCCTTGAAATTTTATCCGGCGGATATTACGAGCCTATTTTATCCGTAATTCCGCAAAAGGACAGAATCGGACAGATAAAAAAACTGTCGCAGTTTATAAAAAATACGTTCAATTGTAATCCTGCCGGAGCCTGGATTGCCGAAAGGGTATGGGAACCGTCTCTTGTGAAAGATTTAACGGATGCCGGAATAAAATACGTGGCGCTTGACGACGTTCATTTCAGTTCTTCGGGAATTGACGTTAATTCTTTAAGAGGATATTACACTACTGAAGACCACGGAGCGCCGCTGAGCGTATTTCCGATAAGCCAGAAATTAAGATATTTTATCCCTTTTCAGGATGTAAACGTATGTATTGATTATTTTAAACGCATGGCCCAAGAGGATAAAGAAACGGTTCTTGTAATGGCCGATGACGGCGAAAAATTCGGAATGTGGCCCGGCACCTACAAGCACGTTTACGAATACGGCTGGCTGGATAAATTTTTGACGGCTCTGGAAGAAAATTCCGATATTGTGGAAACGGTTACTTTCGGCGAAGTTTTAAACTCCGTAAGACCTCAGGACAGAATTTATCTGCAGACCGGTTCTTATTTTGAAATGTCCGAATGGACTCTTCCTGCCCAAATACAGAATAACTATGACGATTTTATCAGGCAGAACGAGAACAACGACAGATTTAAACCTTTTATAAGAGGCGGGTTCTGGAGATCTTTTTTAAGCAAATATGACGAGTCAAATAATATGCATAAAAAAATGATAAGGACAAGCGGGAAAATCAATTCGCTTGTTGAAAAAGGAGCGGCCTCATCCGGTTTATCGGACGCGTTATACGCGGGACAGTGCAACTGCGCTTACTGGCACGGAGTTTTCGGCGGCCTTTATCTTCCTCATTTGAGAAACGCCGTTTACGAGCACCTGTTAAAAGCAGAAAATATTTATAACGAGTCGGCGCAGATTAAACCTTTATGGCATAAATCGGATTTTGACTGCGACGGCAGCGACGAATTTCTTTATGAAAGCAAGATTCAGAATATTTACGTCAGGCAGACCGGCGGAACGATTTTTGAATTTGATATTTTAAAGAAAAATTATAATTTATCAAACGTATTAACAAGGCGCTACGAGGGCTATCATAAAAAACTTAAAGACGCAATATATAATAATAAAGTATCCGATTCGCAGGAATTGGCAAGCATACATTCGGATGAGATAAAAGTTAAAGAACTCGGTCTTGAGAAACATCTCAATTATGACTGGTACAGAAAAGCGTCGCTTGTAGACCATTTTTTTCACAATGACACGTCATACAACGATATTTATCCCGTAAAATTCAAAGAGCTGGGAGATTTTGTTTTAGGGCGCTACGAAATCGGCGTTAAAGAAGGGAAACTTGAACTGTCAAGAAAAGGGAATGTATGGATTGACGGCGTAAGTTCAAAAATAGAAATTCAAAAAATCATAACGCCTTTGAAAAAAGAAGGATATGAAGCCGCTTATAAAATAATAAATAACGACGATAAATCTCTTGATCTTACGTTTGCCGCGGAACAGGTTTTCGCTTTTTCAAATAAAACGCTTGACGACGCCGCGCAGGCGGAAAACGTTTCTTCATGGACAAGAAACGATGAAAATCTCGGGATGTCCGTAACCGTTTCAAGTTCAAAAAAAGGAGTTTTTTGGATAACGCCGATAAAAACGGTCTCAACTTCCGAAAACGGATATGAAAAAACATATCAGGGAACCGCGGTTTTTAACGTATATAAATTTTCTTTAAAACCGGGCGCGGAATTCGGATTTACGTTGACGGTATCTGTTAAAAACGGAGAAAAAAAGTGATTGAAACTCTTATAGGCTTATCGATACTCGGAGCATTTTTGAGCCTGGATATAACGATGTTCGGACAGTTTATGGTTTCAAGGCCGATATTCGCGGGCCCGCTTGTAGGATATATTCTGGGAGATATAAATACAGGATTTTGGCTCGGTATGATAGTTGAAATGATGTGGATAAACGCGATTCCTCTGGGAACGTCAATTCCGGTTGATTTAACGATGATGACGGTATTGTCGGTTTCGTGGAGCTGTCTGCATTTTAAAGGCAGCCAGGATGCGGCGATATTCGCGCTTGCGATTGCGGTTCCGTTTGCGTATTTATACAGGGAAGTTGATATAGCCGGAAGACTTTTCAACACAAAGATAATGCATTGGATAGAAAAAGGAATAGAACAGGGAAAAGAATACAGAATATCGTTAGGTTTGTATTCGGGACTTGTTCTTTTTATATTAAGGGCGGCGATAGTTTATTTCGTGTTTATTGTGCTGGGCGGACTGATATATATAAATATGGCGGTATATATTCCGTCGGGACTTGAAATAGCTTTTAAAAAAGCATGGTATTATCTGCCAGTTTTCGGGTTCGGTTTGGTTTTATACAATTTTAAAAATATTATAGGAATTCCTTTTTTAAAAAAGAAAGATGAATAACTCAATAAACGCAAAATTATTTATCAGAACGTTTTTTGTCCAGTCTTTGTGGAATTTTGAAAGACTGCAGAATATAGGATTTTTATATGTTTTGTATCCCGTTTTTAAAAAATTATATCCGGATAAAAATAAAAGGAAAGAAGTCTTGTTGAGGCACATCGGTTTTTTTAACACAAATCCGTATATGGCAAACATAGTGTTTGCAATGATTATAAACGCCGAAAGCGAGATAGCAAGCGGCAGATCCAAAAATACAAAAAAACCCGAGATTTTAAAATCGGTAATATCGGGTCCTATTGCGGCGATAGGAGATTCGTTTTTTTGGGGAACATGGCGTCCGGTTACGTCGTTTGTCGCGATACTGTTGTCTATTCTTGCTATTAATATGTTTGACGCGGATTATTTATGGGTTGCGCCAATCGCGTTTATATTTTTGTATAATATAGTCCATATTTTATTCAGATACTGGATTTTGTTTATAAGTTTCAGACTGAACGAACAGATGATTAAACTTGTGGCAAAATTTGAACTTACCTATATAGGCGATATTGTAAGGCTTATAGGGCTTGCCGCGATTGTAGCGACTTTATATTTTTATTTTGATTTGTTCGGATTCAGTCCGGCCGTTAATATAGGCGTTTACGATTATTCTATACCGGAAATAGGAATTTTCGGTATAATTTTGCTGTTCAGTTTTTTATTCGGCAAAATGAGACCTGTTATAATGTTTTACTGCGCCATACTATTCAGTTTTGTGATCGGTTATTTGGGATTGTGACGGTTAAATTAATTTGGTTTGTTAAGGAATATTTATGACGGAAAAAAAATTAAAAGTTATCAATAAACTGGGACTTCACGCAAGGCCGGCGTCAATGGTTGTGCAGTCGGCGATGAAATTTCAGTCAACAATTACCATTGTTAAAGACGAATATACCATAGACGCAAAAAGCATAATGGGGCTTATGATGCTTGCGGCCGCAAACGGAACGGAGCTTTTATTCAGGGCGGACGGAGTTGACGAACATGAAGCGATAAGCAAAATGGAAGAAATATTTAATAACGGGTTCGGAGAGGAAATATGACTCCAAGCGACAAAACAAACATTATTTTAACCGGCGTTCCGGCTTCTCCGGGAGTCGCAATAGGAAAAGTTTTTTTATTTGAAGACGACGAGCTTGTTTTAATAGAAAAAACAATACCGAAAAACAAAATAAAAGACGAAATAACCCGTTTGAATCAGGCGATTGTCAAAACAAAAGCGGAACTTCAGGAAAATCAGGCGGAACTGAGCAAAATGCTCGGCAAAAATTACGCCAAAATTGCCGACGCCCACATGCTGATTTTAAACGACCCGATGCTTAATAAAGATACCGTCGCTTTGATTAATGAAGGCAACAGCGCGGAATTCGCCATTTATAAAGCGACCGAAAAGATAACGAAAGCTTTTGATTTGATTGACGACGAATATTTCAGAGAAAGAAAACACGACATAATAGACGTCGCAAAAAAACTTATGAGGCATCTGCTCGGCAAGCAGAAAAAAACGCTTGCGGATTTGGATTCGGAATCAATCGTTGTTTCAAAAAATCTTACGCCCGCCGATACTGTTTCAATGAGAGAAGTAATGGTAAGAGGCTTTGCCACCGACACAGGCGGCAAAACTTCGCATACCGCGCTTGTCGCCCAAAGTCTTGAAATACCGGCCGTGGTCGGTTTAAAAAATATTACGTCGCAGGTTTCGCACGGCATGTCTATAATAGTCGACGGGAACCAGGGCATCGTAATTTTAAATCCCTCAAAAGAAACGCAGGAAAATTATAAAAGAGAACACGATATACAGGCCGCGACGCAGAAAAATCTTGAAAAACTTAAAGATTTGCCCGCGACCACAATTGACGGAAAAGAAGTTGTTTTGGGCGCAAATATTGAAAATCCCGACGAAGTCCGTTCTGTTTTAAAACACGGCGCAAACGGCATAGGGTTATACAGAAGCGAATTCATGTATCTTACCAGAAAAACTCTTCCGACGGAAGAAGAACATTTCAGCAATTACAGCAAAGTCGCAAAAATGATGATGCCGTATGAGGTTATAATAAGAACCATAGATCTTGGCGGAGATAAAATTTCAAAACTCGGCCTTATGAATATCGGACAGGAAGCAAATCCTTTTATGGGATTAAGAGCCATAAGGCTTTGTTTAAAATATCCGGATTTATTTAAAACCCAGCTTAAAGGAATTTTAAGAGCTTCGGTCACCGGCAATGTTAAAATAATGTATCCGATGATATCCCAGATTGAAGAAATAAGGCAGGCAAACGATATTTTAAACCAGGCAAAGATTGAGCTGAGAAAAGAAGGCAAAAAATTTGACGAAAACATACAGGTCGGCGCGATGGTAGAAGTCCCGTCGGTTGCCGTAGTAGCCGATATTATAGCCAAGGAAGTTGATTTTCTTTCAATAGGCACAAACGATCTAATCCAGTACACGATGGCGGTTGACAGGGTAAACGAAGACGTTGCTTTTTTGTACGATCCTCTGCATCCTGCGATTTTAAGATTATTAAAAACAATAATTGACGCCGGACATAACGCCGGCAAATCGGTCGGAATGTGCGGGGAAATGGCCGGTTCGCCGGAATTTTCAATCGCTCTTTTAGGACTCGGGCTTGACGAGTTCAGCATGTCCGCGATACAAATTCCGAAAATTAAAAACGTCATAAGAAGCGTTTCAATGAAAGAGGCAAAAAATCTTGCCAACGAGCTTTTGAAATGTTCGGACAGAGCCGCGATTTCCGGAGTAATTAAAAAATTCAAATACAGATAATATAACGGGAGGATAAGATGAAAAAAAGTATTTTTGCCGTAATAATGATATTTGTTTTGACGGCGCCGTCGTTTGCTTTATCAAAATACGACGGGAAAACGGAAGCGGATATAAAGGCGGGCTTTATGATAAATCCGTCGTTAAAGACCGATGCCGGCACAACCGATATGAATATGACGTTTTCAATAGGAACGGATTTTTATTATTACGCGGTTCCTTCAATAGCAATAGGGTTCGGAGCAAACAATATTTTCGGAGCAAAAGTAAAAGACGGCGGAGACGAAGCGAAATATGAATTTTCAAATCTTTACTTTGCGTTAAAACCTAAAATATCTTTTGACGATTACAGCATTTATTATATCGGGCAGATAGGATACGGACTTATAAGAGCGACGGATTTTGCCGGCAGCGTTGAAAACGGTTTGTATTTCGGCATAGGAGTCGGGGTGGAGTACGAGTCTTTAATATTTGAGATTTTGTATTCAGCAAATAACGGCAAACTTACGGCCGGTTCGGATTCTTCAGATATAACATATTCAACTTTGGCTTTAAACATAGGATACAGGTTTCATTATTAAAAATGCCTGAGGAGGCAGAATGAAAAAAAGTATTTTTGCGGTATTACTGATGTTTGTTTTGGCTGCGCCCGCCCTTTGCGAAACGCTGGAAGTTGTCGGCAAAGCCGGTTACGGTTTTAATTCAAAAATAGATAACGGCGGTACAAACATGGACGTCAACAGTCCTTTTGTGCTCGGCGCGGAAGGTTATGTGTATCTTCTCCCTTCAGTCGGAATCGGAGCCGGAATAAGCAATGTTTTTGACGCTGAAGTTAAAGATTCAAACGGTATCAAAATCGGAATGACGAACGTTTATGTTTCGGTAAAGCCGAAAATAGGGTTTATTGCCGACGTTTATTTATTGGGACAGTTCGGATACGGTCTTGTCAGAGTATCAGATGTTGAAAAAGCGGAAAACGGAATATACTGGGGAGCGGGAGCAGGAGTGGAATTAATGTCGTGGGTTGTTGAAATAATATATTCAAACAATAAAATGACGGTAAAGCCTTCTCCGTCGGACCCTCAGTTTGACGTTACGCATTCTATGGTAACTTTAAACGTAGGTTATAAATTTGCAATATAAATATGCTACAATGCAAACAAGGCAGTAAAATTGTTTCAAAATTTTTAAAAAGGAGAGGAAAATGAAGAAAAGCATTTTGTCGGTTTTGTTGATGTTGGTTCTTGCATTGCCTGTTTTGGCAAGCGAGAAAGGCGCTATGGAAGCTGATGCAAAGTTGGGGATAGGATTGAATCCTACCGTAAAACCGGATAACGGCTCAAGTATGGATTTAAACATGGCATTGGGATTGGGCGGCGATTTTTATTATTACGTTGATCCTTCAATAGCTATAGGCGCCGGTTTAATGTATGGCCTTGAAACGGCAATGAAAGATAATTCTGATGTTAAAGTCGGTTTTACGAATATTTATTTTGCGGCAAAACCTAAAATGGCTTTAGATTCAGAAATTTTCAGCTGCATTTACGGTTTAGTGCAAATCGGATACGGAATGCCGAGAGCTACTAATATTGACGATATAAAAGGCGGATTATATTGGGGTATAGGCGCAGGAACGGAAATAAAATCGTTTATAGTTGAATTGATTTACGGTTCAAATTCCGGAGAAGCTGAAGGCGGCAATAAATTTACCGCTACGGCAATTAATCTTAATTTAGGTTATAAATTCGCGTTATAATAAAATGAATTTTAAAACAAAAACCCGTGTCTTAAACGATACGGGTTTTTTGTTTTTTATGCATATCGGGCGCTTAAAACGGCGTCAGATATTATATGATTTTAAAATGTTTTATATGCCGGAGGAGAACGAATATGGTTTTCTTTAAAAAGTTTTTTTATTTTTGCGCGCCGCTTGTTTTTCTGTCAGCGGCATTTTTGTTTTTTGTTGATGACGCCGGTTTTGCATGCAGCAGAGTATTGTCGGCAAATAACGGTCAGGCTGTTTTAGTGGGAAGAAATATGGACTGGCCTGAAAATGTAGACAGCGCTTTATGGTTTTTGCCGAAAGGAATTAAGCGCAGCGGTATTGACGGGCCAAACGCCGCAGTATGGTCTGCAAAATACGGCAGTATAGTTTTGGCATCCTCCGTAAAAGGACAGTCTTTTGCCGCCGACGGAATAAACGAAAAAGGTCTTGAAGCAAATTTGCTCTGGCTTAATGAAAGCGATTACGGAAAAAGGGACGAAACGCGGCCGGGATTGTCAATAGCTTTATGGGCTCAGTATATTCTTGATAATTATTCTACTGTTGAAGAAGCGGTAACCGCGATCAAACAGGAAAAAATCCAGATAGTTGACGTCAATATTCCTATGTATATTCCGACCGTAGGAACAACGATAACAAAAGCTTCTCTTCATCTTGCCCTTGCGGATAAAACCGGCGATTCGGCCGTTATAGAATATATAAACGGCAAACCGGTTATATATCATGACCGCGCCTATACCATTATGACCAATTCTCCGACGTTTGACAAACAGCGGGAAAATCTTAAACAGTATCAGGGATTCGGCGGAGATAAATCTTTGCCGGGAACTTCTCAGGCGACAGACCGTTTCGTAAGAGCGTCTTTTTATATGAAAAATTTGCCGCAGCCCAACAATCTCAGAGAAGCGCTTGCTTATGTTTTAAGCGTGACAAGAAATGCCTCGCAGCCTTTTATAGTTTCTTTGGATCCTAAAAATCCCTACACTGCCGCTACGATATGGCGCACATTGGGAGATTTAACGAACGGATATTATTATTACGAGTCAACAATCAGCCCTTATCTTGTCTGGGCGGATTTTGCGTCATTTAACGGTATCGCCGAAGCGATGAAAATAGATTTAAGCAAAAATCAGGATTACCACGGCAATGTTTCAAAACTTTTCAAAAAAGCCGATTCGTCGGAATTAAAAGTGCCTAAATTTGACTGACGAAAGTTTTTTGCCTGACAACTGCATTAAAAACCCCGCGCTCAAAACCGCGGGGTTTTTCTTTTAAATTAATATTGAAAATACTGGCAAAAACCCTATAAAATGTTATACAATACGTAAAATGATAAAAGTGGAAAATCTTTATAAGTCGTTCGGCCCGAAACAAGTTTTAAGCGGAGTTAATTTGGAAGTTAAAGACGGCGAAACGCTTGTCGTTATAGGCGGCTCGGGAACCGGCAAAAGCATTTTGCTTAAAAATATCGTCGGACTTATAAAACCTGATAAAGGAGCTATTTTTATTGACGGCGTTGATATAACAAAAGCCGATAAATTCGCTCTTTACGACATTCAAAAAAAAATGGGATATTTGTTTCAGGAATCTGCGCTTTTTGATTCTCTGACGATAGAAGAAAACGTGGCGTTCGGTTTAAGAAATTTAACAAAATTGACCGAAGCCGAAATAAAAGAAAGAGTAAAACTTTGTCTGGCAATGGTCGGACTCAACGATATTGAACATTTAAAACCGTCGGCAATTTCAGGCGGCATGAAAAAAAGAGTAGGGCTTGCAAGAGCGATAGCGTATCAGCCGAAATATATTTTTTACGACGAACCGACGACAGGCCTTGACCCGATAATGTCAGACGTAATAGGCTCTCTTATAATGCATTTAAAAAAAGAGCTTAAAATAACTTCAATAGTCGTGACTCACGATATGCAGTCGGCTTATAAAATAGCGGACAGAATTTTAATGCTGTACCAGGGTAAAATTATTTTTAACGGAACGGTAGAAGAGGTAAAAAATACGCGTAACGAATATGTCAAACAGTTTGTTGAAGGGCTTATGCAGGGGCCTATCCCCGTTGAAATGTCTTTTGATTTTGAGGAGAAATAATTCGTGACTAATGAATCAAAACTCGGTTTATTTGTAACTTTGGGAATTATCGCGGTCGCCGTTTCCATAATGCTGCTGGGGAATTTTGATTTTAAATCAAAATATACCATAAACGCCTATTTTGAAAACGCTTCGGGGCTTCCCAAAAAAGCAAAGGTAAAAATAGCCGGCGTTGACGTAGGGAATATAAAAAATATCGTTTTGGAAAATGAAAAAGCGAAAATAATTTTAAACATTTCTTCGGACGTTAAAATATATTCCGACGGCGTCGCCAAAATAGTCGCAACCGGCATTATAGGAACAAAATATATTGAAATCGTTCCGGGTACTGCTTCAAATAAAATGCTTACGAACGGAGATTCAATAAAAACGCTCGGGTCCAGTTCTATTGAAGATATGATTGCCGGCGTTGTTGAGCAAGTAAATAAAGTTTTAAAGAACGTATCTTCCGGAGTGAACGAAGACTTCTTTAAAAATCTTTCGGATACCGTTAAAAATCTTAAAAAAGTAAGCCAGACCATAGCCGATAAAGAAAAAGAAATCGGACAGATAATAAATAATTTCAATAAATTCTCGGGCGATCTTGCCGAAGTGACGAGCCAAAACAAAGAAGATATAAGAAAAATCGTTCTTGAAATTAAAAAAGTATCGCTGCAGCTTGACGAATTTATGACAAAGATAAATAAAGGCAAGGGAACGATCGGAACTTTGGTTAACGACGAAGAAATGGCGACCGAATTGAAACAGACGGTGTCAAGCATTAAAACTACGGTTGACGAACTGAAAGCTACGTTCGGCAAAGCCAGCCGTCTTGAAATTGACTGGGAATATATGTACAGATATGACACGAGAGCCGAAAAGTCTTACAACGATTTCGGCATCAGGTTCAGACCAAATCCGAATAAATTTTATTATCTGGGTATTTCTAATATCGCCAATTCAAAAGACGTTTTGCCCGAAGACAGGGAAAATATAAATAAACTTGACGCTTTGCTGGGTTTCAGATCAAAATATTTTGAAATTTACGGCGGCGCCATAAGATCTACAGGCGGACTCGGCGCGGGATTCAGCCCCTATAATCCGATAGCTGACACATACAGGAAACTTTATTTTAACGTTGAAATTTTTGATACAAATTCGCAGACTACCGATAAAAAACCTAACATAGCGGCGGGAGCGAGATTAGGGGTATTCCATTGGCTGTATGCCGGCGTTCAGGCGGAAAATATAACGTCCAAAACGTCATGGATGCCTTACGTTAAAGTGAAAATTACGGATAAGGATATTTCTTCCCTATTCGGAGTTGCGGCTATCGCCGCGACCAGCACGAGCACAAAATAATGAAACCGTCTAAAATAAAAACAGTTTTCATGTGTCAAAATTGCGGTTATGAGTCTGCAAAGTGGCTCGGCAGATGTCCGGGATGCGGCAAATGGAACACGTTTGTTGAAGAAAAGCAGGCGGCAGGGACTTCTTCTTCATCCGCAACAAGACAGCTTACGGGTTTTTCTTCGGGGACGTTTGCGTTAAACGACGTTTCTGTTAAAAGTTTTGTAAGAGTCAAAACGAATATAAAAGAATTTGACAATATGATCGGCGGCGGAATTGTGCCGGGTTCTCTTACCCTTTTGGGAGGAGCTCCGGGAATAGGCAAATCAACTTTAATGCTGCAGATTTCAAGCGCGCTTGCAAAAAACGGAACGGTTTTATATATTTCGGGCGAAGAATCGCTGTCGCAGATTAAATCTAGAGCCGAAAGATTAAAGGTTAATAAAGACGGCATTTTTTTAGCTTCCGAAACAAATTTAGAAAATATTATTGACGCCGTAAATAAAATAGAGCCGCCGTTTTTGATTATAGATTCCATACAGACGATATATCATCCGGAACTGTCCGGAGCGCCGGGTTCGGTCGGGCAGGTAAGAGAATGCGCGGCGGAACTTTTGAGAATCGCAAAATCAAAACATATAACGGTATTTCTGCTCGGACATGTTACAAAAGACGGAGATTTGGCCGGACCCAGAATTTTAGAACATATAGTTGACACCGTTTTATATTTTGAAAATGAAAAACAGCAGATTTACAGAATTTTAAGAGCTTATAAAAATAGATTCGGACCGACGAGCGAGATCGGTATTTTTGAAATGAAAGGCGACGGCCTTGCGGAAGTTTCAAATCCTTCGCTCATATTCATTGGAGAAAGGTCAAACAACGTCGCGGGAAACGTCATAACGGCCTGCGTTGAAGGAACAAGACCTCTGCTTTTGGAAATACAGTCGCTTGTTTCAAGAACGAATTTCGGACTGCCCAGACGCATGGTTTCGGGATATGATTTAAACAGAGTCATAATTATAACGGCCGTGCTTGAAAAAAGAATGGGAATTCCTCTTGAGAACCAGGATATATTTATAAATATAGCGGGCGGAATAAAAATAAAAGAAACGGCCTCGGATTTAGCGATTGCCTGCGCGATAGCTTCGGCAAACGCCAATTTTACTTGCCGTCCGAAAACGGTTGTTTTCGGAGAAGTGGGGCTTGCCGGCGAAGTCAGAGCCGTAAGCCAGATAAGAGAAAGACTTTCGGAAGCCGAAAAACTCGGTTTTGAACAGGCGGTAATTCCGAAAAGTAATTTAAAAAGTTTGGAATATAAAGGCAAAATAGAAATCAGCGGCGTTGACACCGTTCAGGCGGCCGTCTCGCGAATAAAATAGGATTTTTGAAACAAAGTTTTTAAAAAAGGAGTTTGCAATGATAAGATTTTCAACAGCCGGCGAATCCCACGGACAGGGGATTCTTGCCGTTCTTGAAGGAATTCCGTCAGGTCTTAACATAAATACCGAAGATATTGACGTTGATCTGGCAAGACGCCAAAAAGGATACGGCAGAGGCCAGAGAATGAAAATAGAAACAGATCATGTAACTATAATCTCAGGCGTTCGTCATGCCAGAACGCTCGGTTCTCCGATAACTTTATACATAGCCAATAAAGACTGGGACAACTGGAGATCAATAATGTCTCCGATATCGGTTGATTTGGACGGTAAAAGTCTGCTTAAACCCAGACCCGGCCACGCCGATCTGGCAGGGCTCACAAAATACGGAGTATCCGATTTCAGGGATATTTTGGAAAGAGCGTCCGCAAGAGAAACGGCGGCAAGGGTTGCGGCGGGATCGGTATGCAGGGAATTGCTGAAAGAATTCGGCATTAATATTTATTCTTACGTTGAACAGATAGGCGGCGTATCGGCAAAAATTTCTTCAATTCCGAAGGAAAAGATACAGCATGAAGCCGAAATGTCTTTTGTAAGATGTCCTGATAAGACCGCTTCAAAAAAAATGATACAGATCATAAAAAAAGCAATGTCAAAAGGCGATACTCTGGGCGGAAAAATAAGAGTCATTGCGGAAAATATTCCGGTAGGGCTCGGAAGCCATACGCAGTGGGATATGAAATTGGACGGCCGGCTTGCGCAGAGTTTAATGGCTGTTCAGGCGGTAAAAGCGGTTGAATTCGGCATGGGAACGAAATTTGCCGGAGTTTTAGGATCCGACGCTCATGATGAAATTTTTTATTCAAAAAATAAATCTTTTTACAGAAAAACAAACAGGGCCGGCGGAACCGAAGGCGGAATAACAAACGGCGAAAATATTGAAATTTCATGCACGATGAAACCTATACCTTCTCTGGTAAGACCTTTGAGATCAGTTAATTTAAGTTCAAAAAAGACGGAAAAAGCCGAGGCCGTAAGAAGCGACGCGTGCGCCGTTCCGGCATGCGGAGTAGTCGCGGAAGCCGCCGTTGCTTTTGAACTTGCAAAAGCGATGAGAGAAAAATTCGGCGGAGACTGCCTGGAAGATATGAAAAATAATTTTAATTTGTATATTGAAAGAATAAAAAGAATATAAATTATTATTTACATAAATAAAAAATTTAAAATAGGAGCCGAGAAAATGAGGAATATTTGCAAATTGTTTTTTGCGGTAATTTTTGTGTTGTCCGGAAATTTGTGTTACGGAGCGGCGGCAGGAGATACGAAACTGACAAAAAGCATTTATGTTTTTAATTCGCATGTAGTGGAATTAAAAGACGACGGAACCGTTGTTGCCCGAGGCAGGAATTCTTACGGACAATGCAATGTTTCAGACTGGAAAAATATTGTCGCAATATCCGCTTCTCAGTTTCATACGGTAGGATTGAAACAAGACGGCACTGTTGTGGCCGTAGGAAGAAATAAATTCGGAGAATGCAATGTAAAAGGCTGGAAAGATATAGTTTCCATAGACTCGTCCAGATACCATACAGTCGGATTGAAGAAAGACGGAACAGCAGTTGCAACCGAAGTTAACAACAATAAAAAATTCAGCGTTTCGGAATGGAAAGACATAATTCAAATTTCAGCAGGTCTCGGAAATACGATCGGGTTAAAGAAAGACGGCACGGTAATTGTTGCCGGCAGCAACAATATGGGCAAGTATGATATTAAAGGCTGGAAAGATATAATAGCTGTAGACGCTGGATTCGGACATGTTGTCGGATTAAAGAAAGACGGCACGGTTGTGGCGACGGGTTTTTCCGGTGACGGCAGATGTAACGTAAAAAACTGGAGAAATATAATTGCAATTTCGGCAGGAGGCCATACGGTAGGTTTAAGAAAAGACGGGACTGTTGCTGCTGTAGGGCATAATAAAAGCGGACAATGTAACGTCACAGAGTGGAAGGATATTACGGCGATATACGCCAATCTCGGCTATACTGTCGGTCTGAAAAAAGACGGCTCGGTCGTTTACGCAGGACAACAACAAGGCAGTTTAAAAATTTTTGATAATAAATAACGGAGAAAAAAATGAAAGCGCTGATTGAAACGTCCATGGGGACTATTGAAATTGATTTGTTTGAAGACAAATCGCCAGTTACAGTCGCAAATTTCGTCGGTCTTGCTGAAGGAACGAAAGAATTTACCGATTTAAAAACGGGCAAAAAAACAAAAAAGAGATTTTATGACGGTTTGACTTTTCACAGAGTTATTCCCGATTTTATGATACAGGGCGGCTGTCCGCTCGGAACAGGAACCGGCGGCCCGGGATACAAATTTGAAGATGAGACGAAAAACGGTTTAAAATTTAATAAACCCGGTCTTCTTGCCATGGCAAACGCCGGTCCGAACACAAACGGCTCGCAGTTTTTTATAACGGAAGTAGCGACGCCATGGTTAGACGGAAATCATACTATTTTCGGGCAGGTTTCAGGCATTAAAGATTTGGAAATTATAAAAAAAATTGCAAGAACCGAATGCGATATGAGAGATAATCCGATAGATCCGGTTGTTATAAATAAAATAACGATAGAAAAATAATACCGTATTTTTTCAAAGGCAGGCAACAGAATGAAAAAAATAGTATTTATAGCTGCGCCGCAAAAATTCAGAGACGAAGAATACATTGAACCGAAAGAAATACTTGAACAGGCGGGATTTGAAATAATAACAGCAAGCACTGTTGTAGGAGAAATATACGGGAAAATAAAAATCAGAGCCGTAAGCGATATTTTAGTTAAAGATATAAATCCGGACGATTACGAAGCCGTAGTTTTTATAGGCGGGCCCGGAGCGTCAATTTATTTTAACGACGGATTTGTTCATAATCTCATAAAAGTATTTTTAAAGTCCGGCAAAATTGTCGCCGCAATATGCATCGCGCCTGTAATTTTGGCAAACGCCGGCATTTTAAAAGGCAAAAAAGCGACGGTTTTTCCGGACGGAGCCGACGCTTTAATTAAAGGCGGAGCCCAATATACGGCAAAAAACGTTGAAAATGACGGAAATATTTTAACCGGAAACGGGCCTCAAAGCGCAAAAGAATTTGCCAAATTTTTAATAAATATGTTAAACAAACATAAATAATTTATTTCATAAATAAAAAACGGCGGCGGGATTTTAAAATTCCTCCGTTTTTTTTATTGTAAAATTTTTCAAAAATTTCACAAATAATTCATATCTTTTTCAATGAAAAACTTTATAATATATATGCAAGAAGAAGCGTTTACATCAGGATAGAACGGAGGCGGATATGCTCAAAGACAGAAGAAAATATCCAAGAAAAGAAATTTCCTGCTCTACCAGCGTTATGACGGCCGAGACGCAATATGTTTTGGGAGAGTGTTTCTTTATAAACGTCTGTGAAGACGGATTTGCCATTGAAACCGAGAGCATACTTTCAATAGGCGAAAAAATATTTATAAAAATTGATGTTCTTAACGATACTGTTTTTTTGACGGGCGAGGTAATAAGAATAGACAAAGGTTTTTTTGAACCGTTGTACGGCATAAAAATATGCGAAGAAGAATGCGTAAATCTTGACCTTTTCAAAACATATATCAAATACCAATTGAATTAACCGGAAAATTCGCTGCAAATATCTGATAAATTAGGCGGTTGCGGCGTTTTTTTGTATTTTGCCGCGCTTATAATTTTCTATTGCAAAAAACGAAAAAAAAATGATATTATTAGCAACTGTAAAGTTTACAAATAATTTACAAAGAGTTTTCGTTTTTTTTAATTTAATAAATTATACTGTAAACGGAAAAAAAACCGGAATATAAGCAAGGAGAAACAACAGATGACGGGAGGAAACATGCTGAGCGAAAGAAGACAATTCCCCAGAAAACAAGTTTCCCATTCCACGAGCATTTCATCTGCCCAGACTCAGAATATTTTAGGCGAATGTTTTTTGACAAATGTCAGCGAATCGGGTTTTGCCATAGAAAGCGACTGCATATTTAATATCGGTCAGAAAATATTTATAAAAATCAATATTCTAAGCGACGTTATAGTTTTAACGGGAGAAGTAGTAAGAACGGATAAAGGTTTTTTTGATCCGTTGTACGGAGTTAAAATCTGCGAAACTGAAAGCGTAAATCTTGAAACTTTCAGATCTTATATAAGACATCAGTTAAATTAAGAGGGCTGCTTTGAGAATTATAAACGGCAAAGAAATATCGGAAAAAATAAGGCAGGAACTTAAGCTGCAGGTTGAAGAGCTGACAAAGAAAAAAGGCAGAGTGCCCGGTCTTGCCACGATACTTGTCGGCGAAGATCCGGCCAGTAAAGTTTATATAGGTTCAAAAATAAAAGCCTGCGCGCAGATAGGAGTAAAATCTTTTCATAATAATATGCCGGCCGGTTCCACCCAGGAAGAAATAATAAACTTAATAAATAAATTAAACGAAGACAAAAATATTGACGGTATTCTGCTTCAGCTGCCGCTGCCGGAAAGATTAAATCCGGACAAATGCATTGAAGCTATTTCGCCGGCGAAAGACGTTGACGGACTTCATCCTTACAATGCCGGGATGCTTACGCTGGTAAAATCATGGCAGGCTATAGTAGAGCAAAAACTGCTTGTGTCATGCACTCCGATGGGCGTAATTTATCTTTTAAAATATTCAAATATTGACATAAAAGGCAAAAATGCCGTTGTTATAGGAAGATCAAATCTTGTCGGCAAACCCGTTTCAATGCTGATGCTTGCAAATAATGCGACCGTCACGATGGCGCATTCGGCCACAAAAGATTTGCAAAATATAACAAAACAAGCCGATATATTAATATGCGCGATAGGCAAAGCCAATATGATCAACAAAGATTTCATTAAAGACGGAGCTGTCGTAATAGACGTGGGAATTAACAGAGTAGACGGAAAACTGTGCGGCGACGTTGATTTTGAATCAGTAAAAAATATGAATATTGACATAACGCCTGTTCCTGGCGGAGTAGGTCCGATGACGATTACCATGCTTATGCACAATACGGTTTTAGCTTTCCAAAAATGATGAAACAAATAAATTTAAATCCCGTTAAACCGTCCGTAAAAATTTTCAGTCTGCTTGAAAAAAAAGGACTGATAAAAACTTTTAAGCCTACCGCAAAAACCCTGCAAACCCGCACTAAAACCGGCGCGGTTGATATTTTATACACGTCAAGAAAATGTTACGGAGCCCACAGACTGATGTGTATAGGCAAAAGAACAAAATCCGTACAGCTTTGCTGGCATAGGGATAACGAAGATTTTTTATTTTTAAATCCGCAAAATAACGATTATCAAAAACTGTATCTTGTTTTTGCTTTGGATAAAATATATACTTTTTTGGCTAAACTGAAAAGAGCCGAATTGACTGATAAAGATTTTATTGCCGTTGAAATTCCGTATAACGATCCTTATTTCAGTTTTTTTACGGTATTAAAAAATACGGTGCACTGTGAAGTCTCGGCCGATGAACAAAAACAGCATCCGGTTTTTTTTGTAACGGAGTCTTCGGGTTTAAAAAACAATAAAATAATTCACAAAGATATTAAATTTTGTATATGCGAGGCTGATTAATGGAACTTTCGGTTATAGTCAATATTTTTGTTCCGGTTATTACCGGACTTTTGTATTTCGGCATGGCTTTGGAAGTTGAAAGAGTAAGCAAAATAAGAAAAATTATGTTCGGCGAAATAGGCTATCAGAAACTTTTCACCGCTTTTATTTTATTCGGGATTTATTTTATAACAAGGCCTTTGCAGAATATTATGGGTCCGTATCCGTGGCCTATGATTATAAATTCGGCAAGACAGTTTTTTATAATGGCCGTAATAGCTCCTTCCGTTTTTGTAAGCATTCTTCACTGGGTGCCGGGAGAGGGCGGCGCTCCGAAATCATCCGAATTTGCCGCTTATGCGATAGGCATTTGCATGGGAATAATTTTTGTTTTGACCAATTCAATGGCGATAGACGGTTCAAAAATAATAGGCAGTATGGGCCAGTGGCTCACATTGTACGACGCAAAATGGTTTTCGCAAGGCACAAGGCAGATACAGCTTGTTCTTATACATCTTATAGTGCAGCTGATATCACCGGTAGGTCTTATAATTCTTGCAAGCGCATTTGTAAGGCACAGAAGACATAATTATATGCTCGGAGCAGTTTACACAAATATGAAAACGAAATGGAGATATATGGAAACGGGTCTTATTATTATGGCTCTGTCAATAATAAGCGCGGGGATTACCGCTCTTTTCGGAAGATATTTCACTTATCTTTGGGTAATATATTTTGCCGGTTCAATAGTATCAGGCGGTTTTGTTTTGTACAGCATAAAACTTGCTCCCAGGGACAAACCTGCGGATTTAAAAAATGTATAAAACCGTCATTCTGCTTACAATATCAAACATATTTATGACTTTTGCCTGGTACGGCCATCTTAAATTTAAAGATAAAGCTTTATGGTTAGTTATACTTGTCAGCTGGCTTATAGCTTTTGTTGAGTACTGTTTTCAGGTGCCGGCAAACAGAATCGGGCATTCTTATTGTTCCGCAGCCCAGCTTAAAGGATTGCAGGAAATAATAACGCTTACCGTATTTTCTTTTTTCAGCATTTTATATCTTAAAGAAAATCTCCACTGGAACCACTATGTAGGGTTTGTTTTTCTTGTCGTAGCCGCGCTTTTTATTTTTAAGAAGTAAAAATCATATCTTCTTTATTTCAAATCCGAGCGATTTTATAATTTTTTTGTCTTCTTCAAAAGATATGCCTGAGGTAGTCAGCATATCGCCCGAAATAGCCGCGTTTGCGCCGGACATAATCATTCTTTTGCCTTTATCTTTGAATAATCCCCTGCCTCCCGCAAGACGTAATGCCGCATCCGGCAGAATGAAACGGGCTATGGCAATTGTCCGGCACACGTCATCTTCGTTGATAATCTCATTTTTTTCCAAAGGAGTTCCTTTTATGGGCGTTAATATATTTAACGGAATTGATTTGATATCCATTTTTTTAAATCAAAAAAAACGTCTATCCTGTCTTTGAGATTTTCGCCAAGTCCCATTATTATTCCGCTGCATACTTCAAGACCGGCTTTTTTTGCGTTTTCTATCGTTTTTATTTTATCGTTATATGAATGCGTTGAGCATACTTTTGAAAAATAGGTTTCGGATGTTTCTATGTTGCAGTGATAACGGGAAATCCCAGAATTTTTTAAACGCATAAGCTGTTTTTGGGAAAGAAGTCCGTGCGATGCGCATAACGATAAGCCGCAGGTCTGCGATATTTTTTTATATGTTAAGCATAGTTTCGTAAGTTCTTTATCCGTAAGGGCTTTTCCGGAAGTTACGACTGAAAATCTTAAAATTCCTCCTTTGTGATTTCGTAAGGCGCCGGCACTGATTTTATCTCCGGGAATTAAAGGATATTCTTCAATCTTTGTCTTATAATGCGCCGACTGTGCGCAGAATGTGCAGTTTTGCGGGCATCTGCCGCTTTTGCCGTTTACTATGGAGCATAAGTCAAAAGAATTGCCGCAAAAATTTTTTCTGATTTCGTTCGCGGTCCGGCATAAATCCTTAAAATCGGCGTTAATAAGAGACAATGCTTCTTTTTTTGTGATTTTACGGCCGTTTAAAATTTTTTGTTTTAAAATCATCATATTCATGATTTTTAAAATAACATATAATATTTATATTGTCAACCAAATAACATAATTAAGTTGACAATCTGTTTTATAATTGATAATCTCATTATTTGGAAGTTCAGCAGCTTGGAGGCTTGGAAGCTGAGCAACTGCCGTTAAAGCCTTTACTAAGCTTCTAATCTTCCCAGCTTCTCAGCTTCTATTTTGGAGGAATTATGGAATGGTTTTTTATAGGACTTACAATAGTTTTATGGGGAATATCTCCCGTTTTTGACAAAATGGCTCTGAATGCAATAGATCCTGTGCTTGCGGTTGCAATCAGAATGATGGCGGCCGGTTCAATAATGTTTATATATGTTTTTGTTTTTAACAAAGCTGAAGTTATAAAAAAACTTGATTTAAAATCAATTATACTTTTTGTAACCGCTTCTTCGTTCAGTCTTTTGGGATTTGTCTTTTATTTTAAGGCTTTATCGGGCGGGTTTGCTTCAAAAATAGTGCCGGCGGCCGCGACTTATCCGCTGTTTACGTCAATAATAGCTTTTTTAATTATGAAAGAGCCGTTCAGCATAAAAAAACTCGCAGCGATAATTTTTATAATAACCGGAGTTGCTCTTATAAAATAAACGGAGAATAAAATGGAATGGATATACATAGGACTTACGATATTTTTTTGGGGACTTGCTCCCGTTTTTGACAAAACGGCTCTTAAAACGGTTGATCCGGCGATAGGGATATCCGTAAGAATGATATGGGCGGCTCTGGCAATGATTTTGTTTGTTTTGTTTTCCGGCAAGACCGAAACGGTAATTAATTTTCCTTTTAAAAACATATCGTTCCTTTTTGTTTCGGCTTCGGTAAGTCTTTTGGGATATCTGTTTTATTTTAAAGCGCTTTCAAAAGGAAACGCTTCAAAAGTAGTTCCGGCGGTTGCCATATTTCCTCTTGTTACGGCAATAATAGCTTTCTGCATTATGGGCGAACCTTTTTCAATCCAAAAACTGTCCGCGGTTATTTTAATAGTTTCAGGAATATTTTTATTGCATTAAATCCAAATTTTGTATAATGTTGCGGTGGATAACGAACAGAAACACAAAATATTTTTGGAAAAAGTTATTTCTTTGGCAGTCAGAAACGTCAGATTAAATAACAACGGGCCTTTTGCGGCCGCTATAGTGAAGAACGACAAAATCATTTCATACGGTTATAACCGCGTTACCAAAAAAAATGATCCGACTTTGCACGCGGAAATTGACGCGATAAGAAAAGCATCTTTAAAATTAAAAACTTTTGATTTAAAGGGATGCGTTATATATTCCTCATGCCAGCCGTGTCCGATGTGTTTTTCGGCGGTTTATTGGGCAAATATTAAAAAAATTTATTATGCAGTCACAAAAGAAACGGTTTCAAAGTACGGATTCAGGGATTTAAAAATATATAATGAACTTAAGACTGGCAGATTTACCGTGAAAATGGAGCAGATTGATACTGATAATGCGGTTGAACCGTTTAAAATTTGGAATAAAAAGAAAGACAAAATTAAATACTGAAGAACACAATCTATAAATGAAAAAATTTATAAAAATCCTTATAGCGCCTTTGGGCATCATTATTTTTATCGTGGCTATTACTTTGCTCAGTCACGAAATGAAAAATTACAGTTACCAGCAGATAATTGACACCATAAAAGCGATTCCGTCATTTAAGGTGATAATAGCGTTGGTTTTAGCTTTATCATACTATCTTATTTTAAGCGGGTATGACGTTATAGCTTTTAATTTTATACGCGTTCCGTTGAAATTTAAAAATGTCGTGTTTACTTGTTTTATCAGCAATGCCCTCGGAAACAATACCGGTTATTCAATGTTATTCGGCGGTTCAATAAGATACAGATTGTATTCTTTATATAACGTATCAATGCTCAATGTCACAAAAGTTTTATTTTTTTCGTCCGCCACCATCTGGTTCGGATTATTAATACTGGGCGGGCTTGTTTTTACATTCAGTCCCGTTGAATTCAGCAGCCATAAATTTTTCTTTATATCGTCAAGACCTTTGGGTTTTTTATTCTTAACAATCGTTACAATATACAGTTTGCTCAGTATTTTTAAATCAAAACCTTTAAAGTTTTTTAAATGGACGGTAACATTTCCGTCAATTAAGATTACGTTATGGCAGATGCTTCTTGCAACGACCGACTGGATTCTGGCGTCATGCACTTTATATATATTGCTGCCTCCGGATACAATAAGCTATATAACGCTTTTGCAGATATTTCTGGTCGCGCAGATGCTTGGAATTTTAAGCCAGGTTCCGGGCGGCATGGGCGTTTTTGAAACCGCTATCGTAATGATGCTGCCGTCTGAAACGGCAAGCGCGACCGTTATGGGAGCCTTGCTTGCGTACAGGGCTATATTTTATTTTTTCCCGCTCGGTATAGCGTTGGTTCTTCTTGCCAGCCACGAATTTTTCAGGGCAAGAAAAAGATTCAGAATTCTTGCGAGATTTTACGGCGGCAGAATGAATTCAATAGTTCCGCAGGCTCTTACAATAAGCACTTTTTTAAGCGGAACAATAATTTTATTTTCGGGAGTCACAACCGTATCGTCATCAATAATAAGCAGACTTGTTGTATATATACCTTCAATAATTCTTGATTTGCTGCATTTTTCAATAAGCATAGTCGGAGTATTATTATTGTTTATTTCCAGAGGACTGCTTCTGAGAATAAGGGCGGCGTACGTTTGGGCGGTTGCGTTGTTTGCGACGCTGTTTCCGCTTGCCTTAATTAACGGATACGGTTATGAAAAAATACTCGCTTTGATAGTTATGCTGTCTCTTGTTATCCCGTCAAAAAAATATTTTTACAGAAATCTCAGCCTTGTAACGCCTAAACTTAATATGATGTGGTTTTCCGCGATAACGGCCGTTTTTATAGGGTCGGTTTGGATCGGTTTTTTTGTTTACAAACAGGATATTTATACGCTGAATAATTTTTTAACGACTTTGTTCGGAACGAGCGACGCCGGAAGATTTTTAAGAATCTGTATAGGAATGGCAGTGATTCTTACGATAGTAAGCATTTCTGAATTGCTTAAAAGAGCAAGGTATAAACAGATGCAAATCAGTTCGGATAATATCAGAACGCTTGCCGGTTCAAGCAAATATGTTTACGCTAATTACGCTTTTGAGAACAGAAATTTATTTTACAAAGATACGAATTCGTTTATAATGTATTCCCAGATAAACAATAATTCAATAGTTTTCGGCGATCCGGTCGGCAATGACGTTTCGGCGAAAGAGCTTATATGGGATTTTAAAGAAATGACGGATTTGAAAAATATAACGCCGACATTTTTATATGTCGGTCATAAAAATTTAAGGATTTACGACGATATGGGTATGGATATAGCCCCTTTCGGCGCCGACGCCAATGTTTTGCTTGAAACTTTTTCAAAAGATTCCAAACCGTTAAAAGAAATTAAAGAAACGGCGGATAAAATGGACGGGGAATATAGATTTGAAATAACCGACAAAGAAACTTTTAAAAAAGAGCAAAAATATGCGGATTTCATAGATTTTGAATGGCAGAAAGATTTCGGCAACTTAAAAAATAAAATGTTTGACGTTTCAGATCATTCGGCGGCAAAATATATACTTGTAAAAAAAGCCGGTTTTCTGTCGGCTTACGCATATTTATTGCTATCCCGGGACAAATATGAAGCTTTTGTTTCAAATGTCAGATATACGAGCGACTGCGGCGAAAATATGCTTCAATATATTTTATTCAAAACCGTTTGCTGGGCAAAGGAAAACAATTACAAGTGGTTTAATTTAGGGCTTACGCCTACCGAAAAAATTATTCTGGACGATGATTTCGTTCAAAAGGCGAAAATTTTTGTTTTCGGAGAACATTTTAAGTACGATATGATCGCGCTTAAAAATTTTAAATTGAAATTCCAGCCCGTGTTTAAAAATAAATACATAGTTTTTTACGCCGACAGGCATCTCAGTCATTTTTTGAAAGATTTCTTTTATTTGTATTCATAAAAAATTTGATATTTGCTGTTGACACGCCGATAGTTTTTTCTTATAATTTCAAATGTTAAGAAGTTGTAAAAAATATGAACAATTTAAAAACTTTCAAAGGAGAGAGTATGAAAAAGTTTTTTGTTTTGATGTTGGCGTTGGCTTTATTTGTTCCTGCGGTTGCAAGCGCGCAGATAAACTGGCACGGGCAGTTGGATGTTTTCGGTTATTCTGTTGATGATGAATCTTATTCGGAAACCGGAACAAGCAATACATATTCAAGAGTAATTCTCGGAGCAAATTTTGATTTGGCGGAAAATATTGAAGGTAATATGTCTTTAATGTATTTCAGCACATGGGGCGATAATTATCTTGCCGGCCAGCAGATAGACAATTCAAACGATACCGGCGTATTAAGCGCCGTAAGAGTGACGGAAGCAAATGTTGTTTTTAAAAATCTTTTTGACAACGATAAAATTTCGGCAAAAGTCGGAAGACAGTTTTATAACGGCGGAACTTTTTTTAACGTAGGACCCAGAGATTTGGTTTACTCTTATCTTCTTATCGGTATGATAGGAATGCCGTATCCGGAAATGTTTACCGACGGAGGTATGGACGGAGTAGTTGCTACTTATGACAACAAAGAAAATTTGAAAGTAGACGCCGGTTATTCTAAAATAATAAACGAAAACACGCCTGCCGGAATTAAGGTTAATACGACGTTTATTAACGCAAATTATAAATTTAACGATATGTGGAAAGTTCAGGGTTATTTGTATGATTCAGAATATGCCGACGGCAGTGATTATTTGAGATTTGAAATATTGGGTGCAAAGCCCGAGTTTACTTTGGGAAAATTAGCTGCGGCTTTAGAAATCGCGCAGGTATTCGGAGACGATGACGGTTCAATGTTTTCTACAAGACGTACGGCAGACGGATATTTTGCAAAGTTAGACGCATCATATGATTTAAATCCGTTGAAAGTAAGAGGCATGTATTTTATGACAGGTTCGCAGTTTTATGCTCCTTATACTCAGGATATTTATGCCGGAATCTATTTCACGTCAATGTTCAGGGCAATGGGCGGCGGAGATTTCTTTTCTGAAGCAGGAAGTTTGGATTGTTTAAATTTGGGCGCGGATTATACGATTTCCAAATTTAAATTTGCGCTTGATTATTACAGACTCGGCGACAGAGATGAGGCAAACAAAATGTACGAAGCTGATTTTACTGCGCAGTATAATTATAAAGAAAATGTTAATTTTAAAGGCGGAATAGCTTATTTGGGATTTGAAGAAGACGGTTCTGAAAAACATATGATATATGTATTAAGCGCCGGTTACAAGTTCGGCGGCAAATAATATTTTGCATACGAAATCATTTTGAGAAATTCAAAACAAGGAGAGAGTATGAAAAAGTTTTTAATGCTGGCGGTCGCGGCGGCGATGTTTGTGCCTGCAATGGCAAGCGCTCAGATAAACTGGTACGGGCAGCTGGATATTATGGGCAGCGTGGAACGCGAACAGGGGAATACTAATTTTGCGAATGAGTACAGTTATACCGACTCAAGGTTGTTTGTAGGAGCAAATTTCGGTTTAGAAGAAAATATTGAAGCAAACGTAGCCTTGATGTATATGGGCAGCTGGGGTGATAATTATTTGGCCGGCCAGCAGGCGGATAATACAAATGATACAGGATTGTTAAGCAAGACGGTTCTTGCCGAAGCAAACGTAGTATTTAAAAATTTATTTGACAATGACAGACTGACGTTAAAAGTCGGTAAATTTTACTACGGCGAAAAAGGCGATTCAATATTTTATGTAGGCTTAAGAGATATGTGGAAATGGGGATACGGTTATTCTAATTACAATTGGAACAGTGCATATAACGGAGGAATGGACGGAGCCCAATTGACCTATGACGATAAAGAAAAATTGAAAGTAGATTTGGTTTATTCAAAATTGGCAAACGAAAACAGCACCGTAAACAGTAATAAAATCAATATGATAATAGTAAACGGCAAGTATAAAGTTAACGACAACATAAGCGTAAGAGGATATATTTATGATTCCGAAACGTCCGATTATAACGTAATCGGAACCGATGATTTTAATGCTACCAGGGCTGAAATAATAGGTATAAAGCCTGATGTCAAATTTGGCGCATTGACGGCTTCGGCTGAAATAGCGAAAGCTTTCAGCAGCATAGAGTCTAAAATATTTGACCAGAATCTGGAAGATTCAGTACTTACAAAATTAAATGCGTCATATCAGTTTGATTTGACGGGTATGACATTAACTCCGAGAATTCAGTATTTAAGATGCGGAGAAAATGTTTGGTCTGACGTATCAGATGCAAATTTCGGACTTATTTCAAGCAACTACAAGTGGTGGTGGGGAATATATAGCTTGGAGTCGTTCAACGTCGGAGCAGACTGGACGAAAAATAAATACGGAATTTCTCTTGATATTTATAAAAACAGCTATGCATCCGGAGGAAGTTTCTGGTGGGAAGGCGATATAACGGCAAAATACCAATATACAAAAGATATAGAATTTTATGCCGGATATGCTTATGTCGTAGCTGAATACGGTTCAGACGATTGGTGGGAAAATCGTACGATAATGGGCGTAAACTGGAAGTTTGGCAGCAAATAATTGACTTTTTAATATATAAAAGAGACAGATTCGTTTGTGTTTATCTGTCTCTTTTATTTTGCAGTTGACTTGTAAATTGTTTTTTTTTATAATCTCAGATGTTAAGAACTTGTGAAAAAATTGTAAATAATTTAAAAAACTTTCAAAGGAGAAAGTATGAAAAAGTTTTTTGTGTTGGTTGTAGCGTTGGCTTTATTTGTTCCTGCTGTTGCAAGCGCGCAGATTAAGTGGAACGGACAGTTTGAAGTTTTAGGGTATGCTCTAGACAATGAAGGTTTTGCAGAAGACGGAACAAGCAATACTCTTTCAAGATTTATGCTTGGCGCAAATTTTGGATTGGAAGAAAATATTGAAGGTAATTTGGCATTGACTTATTTTGGCATATGGGGAGACAATTATCTTGCCGGTCAGCAGATAGATAATTCATCGGATACGGGTTTGTTAAGCGCGGTAAGAATAACGGAAGCAAATGTTGTATTTAAAAATCTTTTTGACAATGACAGAATTTCCGCTAAAGTCGGTAGACAGGCATATGACGGCGGCACAATATTTAAAGTAGGTCCGAGAGATTTGATATGGTCTTATATGTTAGTGGGCGGAATGGGCGCTCCTTACGGAGTTCTTGCAGAAGGCGGAATGGACGGAGTAGTTGCGACCTATGACAATAAAGAAAATTTAAAAGTAGATGCGGGATATTCAAAAATAGTAAATGAAAATACATCAAGCTCGTATAAAATAAATGTTGCTTTTATTAATGCAAACTATAAGTTTAACGATATGTGGAAGTTGCAAGGCTATTTATACGATTCCGAAATGGCAAACGTAGGTCCTTCATACGTAAGATTTGAATATTTGGGTTTCAAACCGGAGTTTGCCTATAAAAACTGGGCTGCGTCTGCCGAACTTGTTCAGTGTTTTGCCGATGACGACGGTTCAATATTTTCAACGGAACATACAAAAGACGGATACAGAGCAAGATTTGACGTTGCTTATAAAATGAACGACCTCAAATTAAGAGGCATGTACGTTATGACCGGAATGGATTTTTATGTTTCTCCGATGCAAAACAATTACTTAGGATTGATTTTCACTGCAATGTCCAGACAGCTGTCTCTTTCAGGGATGCCAGTAGATGTGTATATGGATTGTATGAATATCGGGGCTGATTATACTATCAGTAAATTTGATTTTTCAGCTGATTATTTCAGAATCGGATTGCCGAGAAGCGCAACGTATAAAGCGTATGAAGTTGATTTTATAGCAAAATATAATTATACGGAAAATGTTGCTTTTAAAGGAGCGGCAGGATATTTTAGCGAAGAAAACAGCAGTTATTACAATATGGTTTATTTTTTAGGACTTGATTATAAATTTGGCAGTAAATAATATTTGAATACTAAACAATTTTGAGAAATTAAAAAAAAGGAGAGAGTATGAAAAAATTTTTAATGCTGGCGGTTGCGGCGGTGATGTTTATGCCTGCAATAGCAAGTGCGCAGATAAACTGGTACGGGCAGTTTGACGTAATGGGGAGTATGGATCGTTGGCAGGGTGCCACAAATTTTGCAAATGAATACAGTTATACAAACTCAAGATTATTTGTAGGAGCAAATTTCGGATTGGAAGAAAATATTGAAGCAAACGTAGCTTTGGCGTATATTGGCAGTTGGGGCGATAATTATTTGGCGGGCCAACAGATAAATAACAGCAGCGATACGGGTTTGTTAAGCAAAACGGTTCTTGCCGAAGCGAATTTAGTATTTAAAAATTTGTTTGACAATGACAGACTGACGTTAAAAGTCGGTAAATTTTATTACGGCGAAAAAGGCGATTCAATATTTTATGTAGGCTTAAGAGATATGTGGAAATGGGGTTATGCGTATTCTGCGTATAGTTGGAACAGCGCGTTTGACGGCGGAATGGACGGAGCCCAGTTGACGTATGATGACAAGGAAAAAGTAAAAGTAGATTTGGTTTATTCAAAATTGTCGAACGAAAACAGCACTGTAAACAGCAGTAAAATCAACATGATAATATTAAACGGTAATTATAAAATCAATGATAATATTTGCGTAAAAGGTTATTTGTATGATTCTGAAACAACCAGCTATCAAGTAGTTGGACTTGGCAACAGAATGGAAACCATCGGCATAAAACCTATGGTCAAATTCGGAGCTTTAACGGCATCGGGAGAATTTGCTCAGCAGTATTCAAGCGATTCTTCAAAAATATTTGACCAGGTTCTTAGTGATTCCATACTTACAAGACTTAATGCTTCTTATAAATTTGAAATTAAAGACATGACTCTTACGCCAAGAGTTCAGTATTTAAGAGCAGGCAATAATTTTTGGTCAGATGTATCTGATGCAAATTTCGGACTTATATCAAGCACATACTGGTGGTATTGGGGTCTGTATAATTTAGAATCATATAATATCGGAGCGGATTGGACGAAAGGCAAATACGGAGTATCGCTTGATATATACAAAAACGGACGTGCTTACGGCGGAGATACTTATTGGTACGAGTATGATTTAACGGCAAAATATAAATATACTGAAACAATAGAATTTTATGCCGGATATGCTTATGCCGTAGATCAGGATGGTTCAGGCGATTGGTGGGAAACACGCGGTATAATGGGCGTAAACTGGAAGTTTGGAAGTAAATAATTAATTTGTTTATATAAACAAAAAGAGACAGGATGTTAAAAACGCCTGTCTCTTTTCGTTTAATGTTGTAAGCTGTTTTTATATATGGTAAACGGTTAAATAACACTATATTCGGGTATTGACAAACGGCTAACTAACAAATATAATCTAATACTGTTTTACATATATGATATGGGAAAATTTATATTACGTTTTGATGATTTTAAAAAGAAAAAAGAGCTTGAAGTAAAAGATAAAATTTTTAAACTTGATTTAGAAAGCGATGTTTTAAAAAAATCAGATTTAAAAATTTCTTTTAAAGCGGTAAGATATTCGGATATTATAAATATAGTCGGCAGAATATACGGAACCGAAACTTTTGAATGTTCAAGGTGTATCGGGATTTTTGACAAAAGCGTCAGTATCGCTTTTGAAAGTTCTTTTTCTAAGGAAGATGAAGAGTTTGACCTTTCCGATGATATAAAACAGACAATAATACTGGATATTCCCATGCAGCCGTTATGTTATGACGGATGTAAAGGAATATGTCAGGTCTGCGGATGTAATAAGAATGAAAAAGACTGTAAATGTAAAGAAAAAAACGACGGTGAATTTGTTGCGCAAAAGTGGTCAAAAATAATAAAATTAAATAAGAAGTAAATGGGGGAAAAATGCCAAATCCAAAAAGAAAACATACTCCGCACCGCAGAGATTGCAGGAGGTCTGCAAATTCCAAAATAACTGCGGAAAATTCAAATAAATGTTCAAACTGCGGAGCGCCGAAAATGCCTCACAGAGTTTGTCCGGAATGCGGATTCTACAACGGGAAACTCATTGTTCCTAAAAAAGTTAAAAAAACAAAAACTCAAAGCGAAGAGCAGCAGCAGGAAAAGGAACAGAAGTAAATGATAATCGCTCTTGATGCGATGGGCGGCGATAAAGCTCCTGACATAAATGTAGAGGGCGCCGTACTTGCCGTAAAGCATACAAGCCATGAAGTGCTTCTTGTAGGAAAACAGGAAGCCATATATCCTTTGCTTGACAAATATGCCAAGATCCATAGTATTTCGCCGAGTAAAATCAAAGTTATTAATGCAACCGAAGTTATAGAAATGCATGAATCGCCTGCAAACGCCGTAAGACAGAAAAAAGATTCTTCAATGGCAGTCTGCGCGAAGCTTGTCGTTGAAAAACAGGCCGATGCTTTTGTTTCAATGGGCAATTCCGGCGCGGCGATGGCTACTGCGATAATGTATTTCAAAAGAATTCCCGGCGTTTTAAGGCCGGCCATATCAACGCCTTTCCCTACCGTATCAGGCATGTGCACAATATTAGACGTCGGAGCAAACGTTGACTGCAAACCCGAACATCTTATGCAGTTTGCCGTTATGGGAAGCATATACGCCGAAAAAGTTTTAGGACAGTCTAAACCGAAAATAGGAATCATATCAATAGGCGAAGAAGATTCAAAAGGAAACGAGCTTACTTTTGCCGCATCAGACATTATTAAAAAAACAACACTTAATTTTATAGGAAACATAGAAGGCGGAGACATACCGAAAGGAAAAGCAAACGTAGTCGTATGCGACGGATTTGTAGGGAACGTTATTTTAAAATTCGGAGAAGGCATTGCCGAAATGATTATTAAACTTATAAAAGACAGCGTAAAAAGTAATCCTCTGTTTTGGGGGATTATACCGTTTTTAAAAGTCGCTATGTACAGCATGAAGAAAAAAGTTGATTATACTGAACAGGGCGGAGCTCCTTTATTGGGAGTAAACGAAGTTTGTCTTATAGGCCACGGCAAATCAAACGCGAAAGCGGTAAAAAACGCGGTTATAGTCGCCGCAAAATACGCTTCCCAGCACGTTAACGACGAAATAGCCCGGGAACTTGCAAAATACGGGCAAATTATAAAATCTTAAAGCGAGTGTTATGATGAATAAATTTAACGTAAAAATTCTCGGAACCGGATCTTATGTACCGGAAAAAATTTTGACAAACGCCGATTTGGAAAAAATGGTTGAAACATCAGACGAATGGATAACGGAAAGAACCGGCATAAAAGAAAGACGAATAATAGGCGAAACTCAAAATTTATCAGATTTGGCTTTTGAAGCGTCAAAGAAAGCCATAGAAAAATCAAAAATTAAAGTTGAAGATATAGATGTAATAATAATAGCTACTGTTTCGGGCGAGATGCCTTTACCGGCAACCGCGTGCATTTTACAGAAGAAACTCGGAATAAGCGCCGTTGCGTTTGATATATCGGCGGCATGTTCGGGTTTTATGTACGGACTTTCGGTAGCGAAATCTTTTATAGAATCAGGAGCATACAAAACTGTTCTTCTTGTCGGCGGTGAAGTTTTAACGAGAATAACGGATTGGACAGACAGAAACACCTGCGTTTTATTCGGCGACGGAGCCGGGGCAATGATATTGCAGGCTTCTGAAACAGAAACCGATGTTTTGGCGTTACATTTAGGAGCGGACGGCAATTATACAAATCTTTTAAATATACCGGCTGGCGGAACCGCAATTCCTACAACCCATGAAACCGTTGACAAAAAACAGCATTTTATAAAAATGTCAGGCAAAGAAGTTTTTAAAATAGCCGTTGTCAAAATGGCTGAAGCCGCAAGAAAAGCGCTGGAACTTTCAGGGAAAAAAGACGAAGACGTCGCGTTGTATATACCGCATCAGGCAAATCTTAGAATTATAGAAGCGGTAGGCAAAAAACTCGGCGTTGCCAAAGAAAAAATTTACGTAAATGTCCACAAATACGGCAATATGTCGGCCGCAACCACAATAATAGCGCTTGATGAAGCAATCAGTTCCGGAGCAGCTAAAAAAGGCGACATAATAACGGTTATGGCGTTCGGCGGAGGCCTCACTTGGGGCGCCGCGGTGCTTAAAATATAAAAAAATCATAAAAACAGGATTTTAGAAAAATTTATTCCGTAAGGATTAAAATTCAGGAGCAACAAAAATATGCAAAAAATAATGCTTATGTTTCCCGGACAAGGCTCGCAGTACGTAGGGATGGGAAAAGACTTATATGAGAAATATCCGTCGGCAAAAAATATAATAGATATGCTCGGAGCCGATCTGAAAAAAATAATGTTTGAAGGATCCGAAGAAGATTTAAAAAACACGCAAAATGCGCAGCCGGCTATTTTTGCGGCAAGCATGGCATGTTTTGAAGTTTTAAAACAGTCCGCGGATTTAAATAAATTTGAAATAATAACGGCAGGTCATTCTCTAGGGGAATATTCCGCTATGTGCGCGGCCGGCATTTTTAATTTTCAAGACGGTCTTTCAATGGTTAAAGCAAGAGGCGGATTTATTCAGAAAGCGTCGGAACAAAATCCCGGAACTATGGCGGCGATTTTAGGATTGGATAAAGATATTGTTATCAATATATGCGCTCAGGCAAGCCAAACAGGAGTTTGCGACGCGGTAAATTTTAATTCGCCCGGACAAATTGTAATATCCGGCTCAGCAGAAGCGGTTCAGAAAGCTGTTCAGCTTGCTCAGGCTCAGGGAGCTTCCAAAGCGATACTGTTAAATGTATCCGGTCCGTTTCATTCAAAATTAATGACGCCGGCATCCGAAATGATGAAAGAAGAATTAAATAAGTATGAATTTAATAATCCCGTATATCCGGTAATTACAAACTGCGATGCCCAAACGACAAAAGACGTTTCAAATATCAAAGAAAAACTTGCAAAACAAATAAATAATTCTGTAAAATGGGACGCTTCAATTTTAAACGCTATTGCGGACGGCGCGGAATTGTTTATTGAAATAGGGCCGCAGAGAGTGTTGTCGGGCCTTATGAGAAGAATAGACAAAACTAAAAAAGTTCTTAATATTGAAGATTTGGCAAGTTTAGAAAAGACATTAAAGGAGTTGAACAAATGAGATTAAAAGGACAGACAGCAATTATAACGGGATGCGCTCAGGGTATAGGCAAATCAATAGCCGAAACATTTGCCAAAGAGGGCGCAAATATTGTAGTATCTGACATCAATATTGAATTGGCTCAGAAAACGGCCGAAGAATTAAAAAAAGTTTTCGGAGTAGAAACGCTTGCGGTTGCCGGCAATGTTGCAAAATTAGAGGATTGCGAATCTCTTGCCGCAAAAACGCTTGAAAAATTTCAAAAAATTGATATACTTATAAACAATGCCGGTATAACGAAAGACAACTTGGTGCTCAGAATGAGCGAAACGGAATGGGATGCGGTAATATCCGTTAATCTAAAAGGCGTTTTTAACTGCACTAAGGCGGTCACTAAACAGATGTTTAAACAGAGATCGGGCAGAATTATAAATATAACGTCTGTCGTAGGTCTTATGGGTAATGCGGGACAGGCGAATTATTCCGCTTCAAAAGGCGGAGTTATAGCTTTAACTAAAACATGCGCTCGGGAATTTTCTTCAAGAAACGTTTTGGTTAACGCGATAGCGCCGGGATTTATCAGAACGGCGATGACCGATGCGTTAACGGATGACGTTAAAGCGAAACTTGCCGAACAGATTCCGTTAAAGAGACTCGGAGAAGCAAGCGACATAGCAAAAGCCGCGTTATTTTTTGCAAGCGAAGACTCTTCGTATATTACGGGGCATGTTTTGTCCGTAAACGGCGGAATGTACATGTAGTTAAAATTTAAGTTAAAATAAAAGAGTTGTAAAACAACTCAACAAAAACAGGGGGAAAGAAAAATGGCAGACATAGAAACAAGAGTAAAAGAAATTATCGTTGAACAATTGGGAGTTGATCCGGCCGAAGTTAAACCGGAAGCGTCATTTATAAATGATTTGGGCGCGGATTCTTTGGATACCGTTGAACTCGTTATGGCTTTTGAAGAAGAATTCGGCATTGAGATTCCGGATGAAGAAGCTGAAAAAATTCAATCTGTCGGGCAGGCTATTGAATATATTTCTTCTCATCAAGCTAAATAAGTTCAGAGAATTAAAAGCTTATGAATAAGAAAAGAGTTGTCATTACAGGAATGGGGGTTCTTTCTCCTATAGGTATTGGCAAGCGGGAATTTGCCGACTCTTTAAGAGAAGGCAAATCCGGAGCAAACCCCATTACGGCGTTTGACGCTTCCAATTTTTCCACTAAATTTTGCGCCAACGTCAAAAATTTTGTGCCCGAAAATTTTATTGACAAAAAGAAAGCAAGAAGAATGGCCAGATTTACCCAGATGGGTTTTATTGCCGCTAAAATGGCGATAGAAGATTCCAAACTGGATTTGTCTAAAGAAAATTTATCAAGAATAGGCGTAATAACCGGAACAGGCATAGGCGGTCTTGAAATAACCGAGGAAGAACATTCCGTGGTTGTAGAAAAAGGACCGAGAAGGGTTTCCCCTTTTTTAATACCTATGATAATAACAAACATGCTGCCTGGAGAAATAGCGATTGAGTACGGTTTTACCGGACCCAATTATGCCGTTTCAAGCGCATGCGCATCGGCAAATCATGCTATAGGCAATGCTTTAAGACTTCTCAGATACGGAGACGCCGATGTTATTATTACCGGCGGAGCGGAAGCCACAATAACTGATTTGGCAGTTTCGGGTTTTAATAATATAAAAGCCCTTTCAACAAGAAACGACGATATCGCTAAAGCGTCAAGGCCTTTTGACTTAAACAGAGACGGTTTTGTTATAGGCGAAGGCGCCGGTATATTAGTTCTTGAAACATTAGAACATGCGCAGGCAAGAGGCGCAAAAATATACGCCGAACTTGCAGGTTACGGAGCATCGGACGATGCATATCATATGACGGCTCCCGATCCGGAAGCAAAAAGCGTTATACAGGCGTTAGAATTGGCGATAAAAGACGCCGGAATTTCAAAAGATGAAGTTGATTACATAAACGCTCACGGAACCTCAACGGAATTAAATGACAAGACGGAAACGCTTGCAATAAAAACCGTTTTTGGAGAAAGAGCTTATAAAATACCGGTTTCATCAACAAAATCAATGACCGGACATTTACTCGGAGCGGCCGCCGGAGTTGAGGCGATAGCTGCAATTTTATGTATGGAAGAAGGTTTTATTCATCCTACAATAAATTATGAGACGCCGGATCCGAACTGCGACTTGGATTATGTTCCTAATGCCGCAAGAAATCAGCAGATTCATTGTGCGATGTCAAATTCTTTGGGTTTTGGCGGACACAACGCTACAATAGTTATAAAAAAGTATGTTGGATAAAATAAAAAATTTATTAAAAGTTTTTTCTTGTTCGGATTGCTGCTGTTCAAAACAAGAAGAGACAAGCGCCGCAGAAACAAAAGACAGTTCTTTAAATGTCGGTATGGAAGGCATAACAAAACTTCAAAGTTTTATTGGTTATGTTTTTAAAAATCAAAAAACTTTGGAATTGGCATTAATACACAAATCATATTCCAGCGAATATGGTTTAACGGATTGTAACGAGCGGATGGAATTTCTGGGAGACGGTATTCTATCCGCTCTTGTTTCGGAATACTTATATAATAAATATTCCGATAAACAGGAAGGAGATCTTTCTCAACTTAAAGCCCAGATAGTATCTGCCAAAAACTTGAGCAGATGGGCTAAAGAAATACAATTAAATGATTTTGTTTTAATAAGCAAAAATGAAGAACTTAACGGAGCAAGGCTAAGAGAATCGCTGCTTTGCGATTCATTTGAAGCCGTGACGGGAGCCGTTTATTTAGACGGCGGTTTTGAACAGGCGTCAAAATTTATCGGGAGATTTTTAAACCGAAACATTAATTTTGATATAACCGATTATAAAACCAAACTACAAGAGAAAATTCAGTCGCAGTACCGGACTTTGCCGCAATATAAAGTAATTGAAGAATCAGGGCCGGATCATAACAAAAAATTTAAAGTAGCGGTTTTTGTGCATGATAAGCAGTTAGGTATCGGCGCAGGCAATTCAAAAAAACAAGCCGAACAAACGGCGGCAAAACAGGCATTTGAAAACGATTCAAAATAATGCGCTGTTTTTAAATCCGCAGTAAAAATTTTCAAAAAAATCGGAGGATAATATGCAGTATTTTTTAAGCGAAGAAGAACAGATGTTAGTTGACGTGGCAAGAGAAATAGCGCAGAAAAAAATTAAGCCGGTAAGAGAAAAATATGACGAAGAGGGAATATTTCCCTGGGATATAGTAAAAGAACTGGCGCAGGCTGATTTGTGCGGAGTTTATATACCTGAACAGTACGGAGGAGTAGGACAGGGCATTATGGGCCTGGTTCTTGTAACAGAAGAGCTTTGCAAAGTTGACGGCAGTATTGCACTTGCCCTTGCGGCTACGGCGCTCGGAACGCTTCCTATACTTGTAGCAGGAAACGAAGCGCAGAAAAGCAAATATTTGCCCGATATAGCTTCGGGTAAAAAACTTGCGGCGTTCGGGTTAACCGAACCCTCTGCAGGTTCTGACGCTACCGCTATGAAAACAACAGCGGTAAAAGACGGCGATTATTATATTCTTAACGGAACAAAATGTTTTATAACAAACGCCGGAGAAGCGGAAACTTATACGGTATTTGCAAAAACAAATCCGTCAAGAGGAGCAAGAGGCATTTCTTGCTTTATTCTTGAGAAAGGAATGGAAGGTTTTACATTCGGCAAAAAAGAAAATAAAATGGGTATCAGATCTTCGGTAACAAGAGAACTGGTATTTAATAACTGCAGAGTTCATAAAGATAATTTGTTGGGCAAAGAAGGGCACGGTTTATTGATCGCTCAGGCAACGCTTGACGGTTCAAGACCGGGAGTCGCTTCTCAGGCTTTGGGAATAGCGGCGGGCGCGTTGGATGAAGCGGTAGAATATGCAAGAACAAGAGTACAGTTCGGTCAGGCTATTTCTTCTTTCCAGGGCATTCAGCATATGTTGGCCGATATGGCAACAAAAGTTGAAGCGGCAAGATGCTTAGTATATCAGGTTGCAAGAATGATAGACGACAACAACAAAAAACCCGAAAATGAAAAGGTAAGAACAAGCAAGGAATCGGCGATGGCAAAGCTTTTTGCATCGGAAACCGCAATGCAGGTTACGACCGACGCAGTTCAGATTTTCGGCGGATACGGCTATTGTAAAGAATATCCGGTAGAAAAAATGATGAGAGACGCAAAAATAACGACGCTTTACGAAGGTACAAGCCAGATTCAGAAAAATGAGATTGCGTTGAATCTTATTAAGGAATCTGCAGCGAGTAAATAACCGAAATATTTTGGCTGCGCTTTTGTATTTTCAAAGCTCATTTACCGTTTCACTTACGTAAACTTCGCTTTGAAAATACTTCGGCTCACACGAAATCTTTCTAGTTATTAAAAAAGGGATTGGAAATGACAGAACCAACATCAGTAGTTTCAACAATGACATTAGTTATGCAAAGTGTTGATATTTCAAGTACAGCACATGTTATGAATGCTATGGATGTTTTAGGACAAGTTCATTCTTTTTATGATAGCGCATGGACTAAATTAGTTTGTGTTATAGGCGTTTTTGGTTTTATATGGCCTTTGATTGTTTCATATTTTCAAAATAAATCAATAGATAAAACAGAAGAAAATATTATATTGAAAATAAAAGAACAACAGGAAGAGAATAAAAAATATAGTGATAAACTTGAAAAAATAGAAATAGATTTTAAGAATAAAACAAAAGAAATAGATGACAAAACGAAAGAAATAGATGTTAAAACGAAAGAAATAGATGATAAAACGAAAGAAATAGATGTTAAAACGAAAGAAATAGATGTTAAAACGAAAGAAATAGATGTTAAAGCAAAAAAAATTGAAAAACAACTTATAAAAATAAGAGCATTGATTTGGCATATGGAGTGTTTTAATAAGAAAGAGTCAGATCCAGACCAGTCTATTTCATCTGGTTTTGTATCTATTTTAGCGTATAAAATATTGTGTGATGATGATGGGATAGAAAGAGTTACAAATATAATAACAGATGTGTTATCAAAAAAACCAAATTTAAGCCCAAAAACATTAAATGATTTAGAGAAAATAATAAAGGCATTAAAAGATATGGGTACGGAAATTCAACAAATAAAGGATAATATTTCTAATATACAAAGTTTTTATGATGAACAACAAAAAACAAAACAAATATAGTAAAAATTGACAATAAAATTGGATATTTGATAGCATAATTTTTTAGTTTAAAGAACAACAGGAGGAAGAAATAAAGATGCACATAATAGTTTGTATAAAACAGGTTCCCGGAACGACAAACGTTCAGATAGATCCTGAAAAAGGAACATTAAAAAGAGAAGGCGTTGAAGCGGTTATCAATCCCTTTGACGAATATGCCATAGAAGAAGGCGTAAGACTAAAAGAAAGAACAGGCGGAAAGGTAACAGTTATAACAATGGGACCTCCGCAGGCGGATTCAGCCCTCAGAGAAGCAATTTCAAAAGGAGCGGATGAAGCAATACTCGTCAGCGACAGAGCATTTGCAGGCGCCGATACATGGGCAACCTCTTATGCATTATCGTCGGCAATTAAGACAATATCTGATTACAGCGTTATTATCTGCGGCAAGCAGGCAACCGACGGAGACACGGCGCAGGTCGGTCCTTCGGTAGCAGAAATGTTAAATATTCCGCATGTAGCTTATGTTAAAAAAGTTGAAGAAATAAACGATAAATTTATGAAAGTAGAAAGAATGATGGAAGACGGATATGATTTAATTGAAACTCCGGTTCCTTGTTTGATTACAGTTGTTAAGGAAATCAATACTCCCAGACTTCCGTCTCTTAAAGGTAAAATGAACGCAAAAAAAGCTGTTATAAAACAGCTTAACGTTCAATCTATTAACGCTGATGTTGAAAAATGCGGACTCAAAGGTTCGCCTACTCAGGTTATGAAAATATTTACGCCGCCTCAAAGAAAAGGCGGAGATAAATTTACCGGAGAAGCAAACGTTCAGGCACAGGCGTTAGTTCAAAAATTAAAAGAAGCAAGCATTATATAGAAGCTGGGAAGTTAGGAAGCTTGGAAGCTGAGTAACTGCAACGACTTTAAAAACAAATACAGAAACTTGGAAGTTTGGAAGTTGGGCGGATTTGCGAAGCAAACCGAAGAGGTTTAGCAGTTTAGCAACGGCTTTAAAGACAAATACGGAAGTTTGAAAAAGACAAACGAATTATAAGGGAGAAGCAAAAAATGGCAAATCAAATAAATATACTGGCAGATAAATGTATCGGTTGTTCTCTTTGTGTCAGCGCATGTCCGTTCGGCGCTATCGCAATGACTGAAAGACCGGATCATCCTAAAAAATTTAAACTGGCAGTTATAGACGTAAATAAATGTACATTCTGCGGAGCATGCGTGCAGGCATGTAAAGTTTTCAAAGCGATTGAAATGAAAAAAGATGAAGTTAAACCGGCGGTTGATTTGTCGCAGTACAGAGGCGTTTGGGTCTATGCAGAACAGAGACACGGCGTTATATCAACGGTCGTTTACGAACTTTTAAATCAGGGAAGAGTTTTAGCAGATAAATTGCAGGTTCCTCTAAGCGCTGTTTTAATCGGTTCAAACATAACTTCAAAAGCACAGGATTTGATAGACAGAGGGGCAGATAAAGTTTATATTTACGACGACCCTATTTTTGCGGAATTCCAGGATGATTCTTATACGGCAATTCTTACGGAACTTTTGAAAAAAGAAAAACCTGAAATAATACTTATGGGCGCGACAAATATCGGAAGATCATTTGCATCAAGAGTTGCGGCAAAAATTTATACCGGTTTAACGGCAGATTGTACGGGACTTGATGTGGATTTAACTACAAGAAATTTGCAGCAGACAAGACCTGCTTTCGGCGGAAACATCATGGCTACGATTTTAACGCCGAGACACAGACCGCAGATGGCAACAGTCAGACATAAAGTTTTCAAAGAAGCAAAACCTCAGGCGGGCAGAAAAGGCGAAGTTGTAGTCAATACAGTTGATGCGTCAAAAATAATAAACAGAACAAAATTCTTGCAGTTTTTTAAAGACGACAGCGCTCATGTTAATCTTCACGATGCCGATATAATAGTATCCGGCGGAAGAGGACTCGGAAAACCTGAAGGTTTTAAATTAGTTGAAGAACTCGCAGATTTGCTCGGCGGCGCGGTAGGGTCGTCAAGAGCGGCCGTTGATGCAGGCTGGATCCCTTATTCACATCAGGTAGGACAAACAGGTACAACAGTTTCTCCGAAAGTTTATATAGCATGCGGTATCTCAGGCCAAATCCAGCATATGATCGGCATGGGTTCTGCAGAAACAATTATCGCAATAAATAAAGATAAAGATTGCCCTATGATGCAGGTTGCGACTTATTCGCTGGAAGGCGATTTGTATGAGATTATTCCTTCCATCATATCGGAAATTAAAAAAGCCAGAGCTTAGTCAGGTTTTAATCTTTCGCTTACAATTTTGAAACACAAGAGCTTATGTACACCGTAAAGGAACGTACACTTCGCTCTTGTGTTTCTTCATTTCAGCGGAAATCTTAAAGCCTTTTAAAGCTGCTTTGCTCTTGCGATATTTCGTTTCACGCAAAATCTTTACGGTTGCAAGTCGGGTTACTTCGCTCTTGTGTTTCTTCATTTCAGCAGAAAACAATCCCACCTCGCTCTTATTATATTTTTTATATTAAGCTTATTAGACAAAAACAATCATAAATTGTTAAAATTAATTTGTCCCGTTGCCATATGTCTTTATATTACGGATGTTTTAATTGAAGAATTTTATTAAATATTTATTTTTGGTTTTTTTGGGGGTCATAGGAGCTTTTATTATCGCAGAAGTTCTTATGCAGATAATAAAACCTCCTATGCTTTTTGACAAAGCCAAACATTGTAATCATGATACGAGTATTTTTGAGAAAAGTGCAGCTAGCAGCGATTTTTTTAAATATTTATATGTTGATATTTATGATAATTATTTTGAATTAAAAAATAATACATATGTAATAAACAGGGTCAACACGTTATTGCCGGATTCAAAAAGAAATGAAAAATTTTCTAAAATAAAAAAAACAGACAATATAAGAATTTTTATAGCCGGAGAATCCGTAGCTGAGCAGTTTCCTAATGAAATATTGCGACAAACTTTAAAACAAGAAAATCCCGAAACAGAGTTTGAAATAATAAATGCCGGTACCGGCGCTTACGAAAGTTACAGAATAAAAAGAGTTATTAAAGAAATATTAAAGCATCAGCCTGATTATATTGTAATAATGATTGGCAATAATGACGGGCTATACGAGCCTCTTGAAATTAATTATTTCCCATATAAATATAAAATTTTCAGAACATCTTATGTTTTGAACAGATTGTCAAACTGGTTTGTAAAAAGACGTTATTTAAATGATGAAGAATCTTTGTCGTTGTTTTTTCAAAAAAATATTCTATCTATTGTAAAATCCGCTAAAAACAAATCAAAACTTATATTTGTTACTTTGCCGCGCAATTCATTCTTTGTAAATACATCGTTTGAATATAATTTTCCGGAAATCAATTATAATCCGGAGAACGACGAGAGATATGATGCCAGAAGAAACTTTTTAAAAAGTTTGCCTCAAAAATATTCATGGGTATATGTTGCTGATTATAATTTTATGTTAAAACACAAAATTTCTAATTGTCTGGGATACGATATTTTCAGGGATAATGTCCATTATTGGCCTAATATGTATTGGCTGATATCAAGATTAATTTCAGAGCAAATTTCAAAGAAAACGTCAGAAATAGATACGGAATATATTTTGAGTCTGATGAATAAAAACGATTTAAAAAATCAGGAAAAAATTATAAAAAATATCATTAACGATGATAATGTTTTTGAAAGCGCTAACCATTTTAAATATTATTATATTTGTGGGAAACTTTATAATAATGATAAGAAGGAATTTAAATATTTTATTGAAAAAGCTTTGAATAATAATAAAAAATTTGTTATATGCGCCGGCTGCCATTTTTTAATTCTATCCGGAAAAGAACGGCAGGCATTGCTGTATTTAAATGTCTTTTTAAGAAAAAATCCAGAAAATTATAAAGGATATTTATTAAAAGCATTGGCCTATTATAAATTAGGCGACAGACAATCAAGTAAAAAATATTTTAATATTGCTAAAAAGTTAAATCCAAAAAACGATTTTGATTTGGAATATTTAGATAAGTTTTATAAAGAAAAGACGGGGCATTAAATTTAAACAATATTTTGATATACGCCTTTTCGCCGGCTTGTATTGCCGCAAAGTTTGTAATTTAATATTGTCTTGATTTTATATTATAATTAACTAATTGAATGAATAATATATTGTTGCAAGATTTATATGCTGTTTTCAGAGAACTGAATAAATATTTTATCCGGATGTTCAGCATAAAATATTTTGCGGTATCGGTTTTTCATTTTATTTTAACATTCTATACCGACGGATTAATATTTGTATATCAAAATTTAGACGCGCCTGTTTTTATCAGAATAAAAATAATATTTTTAATCATACTTATTTTTTTATGGCAGTTTATCGGTTTTATTATCAGAAATTATTCAAAGTCTGAAAATATCAGGGGTTTTATAAAATTTTCCGGTATATATTTTGCAGTAATGATGCTGTTTCAGCTTGCTTTATGGCCGTTTATAGTAGGGAATCAGATGTATTACGGTTATTTGGCAGATGCCGTATATTTAACGGATTATGCTGTTTTTCAGGGCGTGTTCATAAAATATTTTAGAATATATTCTCTGATGTTAGTTCCAAATATAGCCGGCATTACAATTGTTCAAATTTTTGTAATTTCATCAATCATCGGATATGTGATGCAGCAGATAAAAAAATATTTTAATTTGGGAAAATCCGTATATTTTTTTTATATTCCGTTTTTATTTCCGTTGATGCTTCAATATAATCTGAATATTGAAAAAGATATCATATATTCGTATTTTGTTTTATTTTTAATTGCTAATTTGCTTTTTCTCAAATTTGAGACAAATTCGCAGAGATTAAATTTAAATATTTTTTTTATTGCTTTATCTTCTGCCCTTGTCGCTGCCGTAAGACCGGGCGGAATCATATTTTTTATTGCGACGCCGGCGCTGCTTTATTTATTGTATTATAAATCGTTTAATTTCGGTAAAATATTGATGTATTTCATTTTAAGCATTCTTCTTTCGGTAATTTTTGTTCCGAATGTTGTCAGCACAGTTCTTTTAAATAAAAACGGAGCATCATACGGGAATGTTTATATATTAAATGATACGTTTAAAGTTTTATTAAACGAGGCTGTTGATGATCAAAATGAAAATATTTTGGAAGAATTTGAATCGGATACGAATTTCAAAATAAAAAGAATATTGTCAAAAAAAACGGAATTAAACGACGGATTTTTTACAAATCTTCCTAAAAGAGATAAAAATAAATTTCAAATCATATCCCAAAAACTTATTGCCGAATATTTTGATGAATATGTTAAACACAAGTTTAAGAAACTTTATTATGGTCAAGTTATAATAAATTTGAATTCAAACCCTCACAATATCGCGGAATATGATAATTATGCGCATAAGTCTTATGAAAAAATAAAGAACAGAATAGTTCAGATCAGCCCTGCGGTATATTCAAGAGTTATTGATTTTTTTAAGGCGTATAACGAGAATATGTCTATAAATCATTATATTTTAAAAAGTTTTATTTTTATTTATTCGGTAATATTTGTGATTTCGATTTTATTAGGCGTAAGAAAAATTTTTATAATTGCGTGTTATATGATTTTTCATATCGTATATATAACTTTAATAGTTCCCTATCCGGGGTTTAGATTTTATTTTCCGTGTTATATAACGGGATACTTGTTTATTTTTTATCTGATTTTCTATTTTATCAGACGGGGTCATATAAATGAATATTAAAGAATTGCTGAAAGATCTGCGGGATACGGCGGCAAGTTTAAAAGATTTTATTATACAGGTTGCCGACAGAAAGATTTTGCGCGCAGCGATTTTACATTTTATTGTAACATTGTTTAGCGATGAGTTGGTATTTGAATACGGCGGCGTAAGTTTGTTTTATATAATCAGAATAAAGATTATATTTTTGATAATTTTGATAATTATATGGCACTTAATAGGATATTTGGTAAAGAATTATTCAAAGTCTGAGGATATAAGGAATTTTATAAAATTTTCCGGCATATATTTTGCAGTAATGATGCTGTTTCAGTTTGCTTTATGGCCGTTTATAATAGGAGACCAGATGTATTACTGTTATTTTGCGGATTCGGTTTATCTTACTGTAAACCCGGAAGTTTTTCAAAGTATATTTATCAAATATTTTAGAATATATTCTCTTATGCTTGTTCCTAATTTGGCAGGCATAGTTATTGTCCAGTTATGCGTGATATCTTTAATTATAGGCTGTGTAATGTCGCGCATAAAGAAGCATTTCGGGCTTGCCAAATGGGTGTATTTATTTTACATTCCTTTTTTGACTCCGGTAGTTATCCAGCATAATCTGCTTATAGAAAAAGATATTTTAAACGGATATTTTACCCTACTTTTGTTTTCTATACTGGTTTTTAAAAAATTTAGCGCCTTATCCGATAAAATAAATATAAATTTATTGATAACGGCGGCAGTGTCATCAATAGTCATTGCAATAAGACCGGGAAGTATTATATTTTTTGCCGTTACGCCGGTTTTAATTTATCTTTTAAACTATAAAGAAATAAATTTGCGCAAAATAATTTTATTTTTAATATTCAGCGTATTTAGTTCGTTTATCTTTGTGCCCAATTATATGAGCACCGTGGTGTTTAACAGAAACGGAGACGCATATAAAAATGTTTATATTTTGAACAATGCCTTCAAGCTGTTATTATATAAAGCGGTTTATGAAAACAATAAAGAGATTTTAGATAAATTTCAAAACAGTGAGGATTTGAAATTAGGCAGCTTATTGCACAAAGATATAAATGACGTGAATTTTTTTATAAAGCTTTCGGAAGCGGATAAAAAGAAATTTACAACAATATCTAAAACTCTGGTTAAAGAATATTTTTATGATTATATCAGCTATAAATTTAAAATATTTTATAATAATTTGAGATTCATACGTTTGAGTGAAAATATAGGCGGTTTTTATTTACACGATAACATTATCAGAGAAAACTATAATTCAATAAAAAACAAGATCAGACTCGTCAATTCGGCTTTTTATACGAAAATGATTAAATTGTTTAAAAAATATGATGCTTATATAACGGTGCGCAATAATAATTTTTTGTCAAAATTGTTTATTGCTATATATTTCGTATTGTTTGCGGCGTCATTGATTTTCGGCATAAAAAAAATATTTATCATAACATGTTTTCTAATAAGTTATCTTGTTTTACAAATATTAATAGTTCCCTATCCGGGGTTTAGATTTTATTTTCCGTGTTATATAACGGGATACTTGTTTATTTTTTATCTGATTTTCTATTTTATCAGACGGGGTCATATAAATGAATATTAAAGAATTGCTGAAAGATCTGCGGGATACGGCGGCAAGTTTAAAAGATTTTATTATACAGGTTGCCGACAGAAAGATTTTGCGCGCAGCGATTTTACATTTTATTGTAACATTGTTTAGCGATGAGTTGGTATTTGAATACGGCGGCGTAAGTTTGTTTTATATAATCAGAATAAAGATTATATTTTTGATAATTTTGATAATTATATGGCACTTAATAGGATATTTGGTAAAGAATTATTCAAAGTCTGAGGATATAAGGAATTTTATAAAATTTTCCGGCATATATTTTGCAGTAATGATGCTGTTTCAGTTTGCTTTATGGCCGTTTATAATAGGAGACCAGATGTATTACTGTTATTTTGCGGATTCGGTTTATCTTACTGTAAACCCGGAAGTTTTTCAAAGTATATTTATCAAATATTTTAGAATATATTCTCTTATGCTTGTTCCTAATTTGGCAGGCATAGTTATTGTCCAGTTATGCGTGATATCTTTAATTATAGGCTATGTAATGTTGCGCATAAAAAAGCATTTCGGGCTTGCAAAATGGGCGTATTTATTTTACATTCCTTTTTTGACTCCGGTAGTTATACAGCACAATCTGCATATTGAAAAAGATATTTTATACTCTTATTTTATATTTCTTTTATTGGCGCATATACTGATAGTAAGGCTTAAACAAGATAAGAGATTAAATATTAATTTATTTATCATTGCTGTTTTTTATGCCATTGCGGCTTCAATAAGACCCGAAGGAATTATATTGTTTATCGTTATGCCGGTTTTAATTTATCTTTTAAACTATAAAGAAATAAATTTGCGCAAAATAATTTTATTTTTAATATTCAGCGTATTTAGTTCGTTTATCTTTGTGCCGAATTATATGAGTACCGTGCTGCTTAATAAAAACGGACATTCTTATACGAATATGTATATTTTAAATGATTCTTTTAAAGTTTTATTACAAAAAGCGATAAATATGAAAGATGAGTATATTCTAGACGAATTTAAATCAAACACAAATTTAAAATCCGAGGAATTATGTGTAAAAGATATTGATTTTAATATAGGATTTTTTATAAATCTTCCGAAAAGAGATCAGATTAAATTTCAGATAATATCAAATAAATTAATACAAAAATATTTTTATGATTATATCAAATATAAATTTACGCTTTTTTATGAAAAAATATATATTACGGATTTAAATACAAATATCAGAAATCTCGGCAAATACGACGATTATGCCGACAGCCGTTATCAACTTATAAAAAATAAATTAACGCAGATTAGCCCGTATATATATTCTGAAGTTATAGGAATTTTTAGTAAATATAATGCTTTTATAAGAGGCTCATATTATAATTTTCTTGCAATTTCAATAATTATGGTATACGGAGTTATTCTTTTGGGCGCGATATTGATTTCCGAAAAAAAACTATTGATAGAATTAATTTTTATTATAAGTTATTTAATTTTTCAAATTTTAATGTCGCCGTTTCCGAATCTGAGATTTTATTTTCCGTGTTATATAACGGGTTATTTTTTTATGTTTTATTTGATTTTTTATTTTATCGGCAATAAAAACAGAAACGTCATTCATTAGTTTTATTTTGTTGTTTTGACTATAAAAACATCTTCAGTATCCAGAAATGTGATATTTTTAAATCCGTTGTCGTTGAGCATTAATCTTATTGTTTCATTGCACGGCAGCATATCTTCGGCTATCAATCCGCCTACATTTCTGTGATGAGTATCTATATTTAATTTTGAATTTGTATGCGCCAGTATAAATAATCCGTTTTTTTTGAGCACTCTGTTTATTTCTTTGACGGCTTTATTTTTATCTTCAAAATGCGGAAATGCATTTAAACACATAACTTTATTAAAAGTGTTATTTTCAAACGGCAAAGAAACAACGTCGGTAACTATAAAATCCGTATCAGGAAATTTTTTCATCGCTTTATCTATCATATTTTGCGCAAAATCAATTCCCGTAACTTTTATATTTTTATATTTTTCTTTTAATGTTTCAATAAAAATACCCGTTCCGCAGGCGACATCTAAAACGGTATCGTCATTTTTTAAATCCAATAAAGGAATTACCGCTGTCTTTATTTTATGCGAATCAAGCTCGTTTTTGCCGCTGTCCCAAGTGCATGCGCATTTGTTAAAAAAATCTTTTCTGTTCAATTTATTTTCCTTAAAATATTTGAAAGTGTTTTTAAATTTTATACTTTTTGGCCGTAAATATCAATTATTCGCAAAAAATATTTTCAAAATATAAAAATACGGATAATTTGACAAATAAATATAAATTTTATATTATTAATAATAAATATTAATAAGGAATAAATATTAATAATGAAAAAAACAAGAAAAACAATACAAAAAAATTTAGTGCTGGAAACTCTGATCAATATGAAAAATCATCCTACCGCCGACCAGTTATTTACGGAAATACAAAAAAAATATCCGGCAATAAGTAAGGCGACGGTATATAGAAATTTGGACTGTCTAAGCAAAACGGGGCAGATTAAACATATTGAAATGCCGGATTCGGCAGACAGGTTTGATCATTTTACAGCCAATCATTATCATATAAAATGCGTTATTTGCGCAAAAACGGAAGACGTTGATATGCCGTATTTTGATAAAATTGAAGAAAAAATTAAAGATAAAAAAGGTTTTACGATTGAAACGCATGATTTGGTTTTTAAAGGAATATGCGGAGAATGCAAAAATAAAAATAAACAAAGGAGAAGTTAAAATGGAAGAAAACAATTTAACGAAAATGCCGCTTATCGGGGACGATGCGCCCGAGTTTAAAGCAAAAACTACACAGGGAGATATAAATTTCCCTACGGACTACAAAGGAAAATGGGTGATTTTATTTTCACATCCGGCAGATTTTACTCCGGTATGCACTACTGAATTTATGACATTTGCAAAAATGGCCGATGAATTTAAAGCCTTAAATACCGAACTTGTAGGACTTTCGGTTGATTCTCTATACGCTCATATCGCGTGGCTTAGAAAAATTCAGGAACTTGAATGGAACGGAATGAAGAAAATTGAGGTAAAATTTCCTCTTATAGAAGATATAAAAATGGATGTGGCAAAAAAATACGGAATGATTCAGCCGGGGCAGTCCAATACTCAGGCGGTAAGAGCTGTTTTTGTCATTGATCCTAAAGGGAAAATCAGACTTATACTTTATTATCCGCTTTCAACAGGCAGAAATTTTGACGAAATAAAAAGAGTCATTCTCGCTCTGCAGAAAGCCGATGCGGATTCGGTTGCAACGCCTGCAAACTGGAGACCGGGAGACGATGTTATAGTTCCTCCTCCGGGTTCATGCGGGACGGCAAAGGAAAGAATGGAAGGAAAAGACAGCGATAAATACTGCCTTGACTGGTTTATGTGTTTTAAAAGAGAAAAAAAATAAAAGGAGCACATTATGTTAAAAGAAAATTTAACGAACGCTTTAAGCAAGCAGTTTAATTTTGAACTTTATTCCGCCTATATTTATCTTGCGATGTCGGCGTACTGTGACAGAAACGGATTAAAGGGTTTTGCAAACTGGCTTAATGTTCAGGCTCAGGAAGAACTTGCGCATGCGATGCATATGTATGAGTATATTCTTGAACGCGGAGCATCTCCTGTTTTTGAAGATGTAAAAAAATCGCCTTATAATTTTGAAAATATTATCGAGGTATTTGAGAAAACGCTTGCCCACGAACAAATTGTTACCGGTAGAATAAACGACATAGCGACTATGGCGCTCAAAGAAAATGATCATTCCGCTTATATTTTTATGCAATGGTACGTTAACGAACAGGTTGAGGAAGAAGCAAATGCCGATCAAATCTTACAGCAGGTTAAACAGATCGGCGGAAACAGCGCGATGCTTTATGCTCTTGATAAAGAACTTGCCGCAAGAGTTTTTGTAAATCCGTTTCCGGCAGCGGCAAATTGAAACATTATTATATTGATTAAATACAGACCGATTTTACGTTAATGCCGTAATTACCGGTCTGTATTTTTCTCGTATAATAAATAACGGCAAATAAACGTATTTTGATGCTATTTTTAGTTTACATATAAATTTTTATAACATTTTCAGATTTATTTTTTAAGATATGTTTTTATATGTTCTAATATATTGAAGCATCGCAGTTTGGTATTGACTTTTATATGCAAATATTATAATATATACATATATTAATAAATATAAAATGGAAAGGAGGAGTAAAAATGATAAAATTTATACCTGTAGGGCTGATAATTGCTTACGTAGTATGGGTTAGCTTTTTCGGATGCCCTTTCGGCAAATGCGGGATATCCGAGGCTGCGGAAAAAAAAGAAATAAAAGCGGACAAAGGAGGCAATACAATGTCAAAAGTAATTTCATTAACAGATGACAATTTTAATCAGGAAATCTTAAATTCGAAAGAACCGGTATTGGTGGATTTTTTTGCCACCTGGTGCGGCCCGTGCAAAATGCAGCATCCGGTGCTTGAGCAGTTTGCGGAGGAATTTGCGGGCAAGGTAAAAGTGGCGAAAGTTGATGTTGACGTCGCCGGTTCAAAAGCAAGCGAATACGGCATAAGAAGCGTGCCGACGCTTATGATTTTTAAAGGCGGAAAAGTTGTAGAAACAATGTTGGGTTATCATTCAAAAGAAGAACTTAAATCGGCTCTTTCAAAATATTTATAAATAAAATAAAAAGCACGGCATACGATAAATTGTTTGCCGTGCTTTGATAAGTATAAATGAAAATATATTTCTTTATAATTCTTCGAGAATAGTTTTTGCAGCGTTTTCCGCAATTAGTTTATTGCCGAAATACGTACAATGCCCGAAATCTCCGGCAAATTGATCTTTAAATATATCTTTATAAGGGTGTATTTTCAACATTTCTTTAAAATTATTTTCGTTGCTTATAAATATGATTTTATTAAAATAATCTTCATTTTTTAATAAATTCTTTAAAGGTTCTATGCTTCTTACAGGATATTGCATACATATTGTTTTTATATTGAAACTGACTGATTTCTTAATCAATGACTTGTATAATTTGTTTCGCCGTTGATTAGGTAAATCTAATCTCAGTTTTTCTGCGGTTTGAAAATATTTGTCAGCTTGTTCAAAATTGCCCGATTTTAAACTATCAATAGCCATAATTCCGTAAATTTGGTCTGGTCTGTCGGTTTGTCGCATAATTGAAAATATTTGTTTTTTTTGTTCAGGTGTAACAATATCCTTTATGTAACCGTATATAAAATAAGCCCAGCCTGTTTTAAAAATTTCAATAGATTCATTTACGGCTTTATTTGTATAAAATTTTAATTTTTCACGGTTATTTTGGGAATTATATTCCAAAATTATTTTATAAAGATAAGACTTATCTTTTATAAAATCCATATCTATTCCTTTCAGTGCCATTTTATAACCAATCTCGCCAAAATTTTTATCCGGCACAAAATCACAATACAATTGGGTTAAAGTAACGTAAAAATATTCATTATCAGGTTCTTTTTGCAGCGCTTTTTCTAATAGTCGGGCCGCTTCTGTAAATTTACCGTTGTTTTGTAAAAAAACAACTTGTTTTACACAATCATTTTCAATATTATTGGTTTCATTATTTATCTGTTCGGATTTTTGTTTTATCAAAGACATAATATGCATTTTTAATAAAACAGTTAATCTGTATATTTTTATTTTTTTTATATTAAAAATTTTTTCATTGTTTTCATCAGGATATGAACTCTCATTTATTCCGGTCATGAATAATATAATATCAGGATTATATTGTTTTACATTCGTATCAAAATTGTCTAATATTTCCGTAAGCGTTATTGCCGGTATTCCGCAGTCGACTACGGCAAATTTACCGGGCTTTACGGAATTTAATGCTTCTTGCAGCTGAATCGGATATTGTCCGGCTGTGGTAGATTCGCCTATGCATAATATTGTAACCGAATTTTTTGTTTTGAAAGATTTATATTTGTAATATGTTTTGTAGTCTTTAATATATTTAACTGCAAACGAAACCGACTGCAGAAATATTTCCAAAACGAGCAAACTTAAAAATAATCCAAAAAATATTGACAGTGTTTTTTTTAACATTAGTTTAAAATATCCGTTTTATTTAATTATACTTTTTTTAGAATAAGAACGTTGGACTAAATTGCCAATCAAAATATCCGGCAAAAATGTAATTTATTTTTTTGTAATTTCAAGAATAGTTTTCGCGGCGTTTTCCGCAATTAGTTTATTGCCGAAATGCGTGCAATGTCCGAAATCTCCGGCAAATTGGTCAATAAATATATAATTATAAGGATATTTTTTGAGCATTTCTTTGAATTTTTTTTCATTGCTTAAAAATATTATTTTATCAAAGTAATATTCATCGCTTAATATTTTTTGTAACGGAATAATGCTTCTTACGGGATACTGCATACAGATTATTTTTTTATTATAAGTCATTGTTTTGTGAATAATTGATTTATAAAGATCATTAGTTTTTTTATTAGGGAAATTTAGTCTCAGCTCCTCGGCTAACATAAAATATTTGTCGGATTGTTCAAAATCGCCGTCTTTTAAACTTTCTATCGCCAAAAGACCGTAAGATTGATCTTTTCTGGTCATAACGGATAATATTTTATTTTTTTGTTCATCGGAAATCATATCTTTTATAAAACCGTATATAAAATATGCGTAATAATTTTTAAAAAGATCAACGGATTCATTAATTGCCATGTCCGCATATAATTTTAGATCTTTATTATTTCCGTGTTTTATATTGTATTCAAGAATAAGAGCATAAAGCGTTTTTTTATCTTTTATAAAATTCATATCGAGACCTTTGACGGCCATTTCATACCCTTTATGTTTATTATTCACGGAATTACAGTAAAATTGCGCTAATTTTAAATAGGTCCGTTCATCTTTTAATTCTTCTTTGAATTTTGTTTTAAATGTTTCGGGTATTGCTCCGGTTTTTTTTTGCTGTTCAAAAGAATCTGTCTTTTTTAAAACAATATCGTTGCTTTCTCTCATTTTTTGACCGGAGAGAATATTTTCTGTAATATGCGTCCGGTTTATAACCGATAAAATATGCATTTTCAGCAATAAAAATAATTTATATGTTTTTATTTTTGTTTTATTAAAAGAGTCATCGCCGTTAAATGCAGTTTTAACTGGGGAATAAAATCCGTCGTTTATTCCCATCATATAAATTATTATATCTGGATTATATTTTATTATATTGCCGTCAATGGTTTTTGCTATTTTTTCAAGAGTAAGCCCCGGATGTCCGCAGTCAATTACAGAAAATTTTCCGGGACTGATATTATCTAATATTTTTTGCAGCTGGATCGGATACTGTTCTCCGGTTGTAGATTCGCCTATGCATAATATTGTAACGGAGTTTTTTGTTTTGAGAGATTTATATTTGAAATATGTTTTGTAATCTTTAATATGTTTAACCGTAAATGATGCGGATTGTAAAAATACTTCTAAAAATACCAAACTTAAAATTAAACCGAGAAATATTAATAATATTTTTTTAAATATTAGTTTGATATTCATTATACCGAGATTATACTTTTTTATAAGATAAAAAAAAATGACGAATTATAAGATAAGTTGCGTTGATTTAAATTGTGAAAGAAAGAAAATGCCTTCCGGGATTCTCGAAGTTTCAACGGCAAGCGGAGGACGATAAACAGAATTTAAAAATATTGGCGCTGTTGTTATTCTTTAATAAAAAAATCAAGGAATTTTTACATGCAAATGCAGATATAATAATTTGATATAATGACCAACAAACACCACTTAACTTTAAAGGCGTATATTATGAATATTCTCAAAAAAATCTCATTAATAATTTTAGGAATTTTTATAAGTTTGATACTTTTAGAAGCAGGATTGCAAATAGCGGGTTTTGCTTTAACAACTGTTAAAAATTATCAAAATAAAAAATTCAAAAATTCAAATACAATAACAGTATTATGTTTGGGCGAATCAACTACTGACGATCAATGGCCTCCGATATTACAAAAAATATTAAATGAAAAATACAAAAATATAAAATTTAATGTTATTGATGAGGGGCTTGCCGGAACAAATACAGGCGTTATTTATTATAAAATTAACGAATATATGTCAATTTACAAACCGGATATAGTAGTTTCTATGATGGGAATAAATGATACCGGATTGGGTTACATCAAATATAAAATAAAACTTTTTAATCTGCTTCAACTGATAAAAAAACACTCAAGCGTATTTCTATGCAAAGATCTGTCGTATGTTAATTTTCATTTGATTGATGAGAAAGCCGCGCAATTAATGCTTGTAGATGGAAATTATGCAAAAGCGGAAAAAATATATTTAAGGTTAATTAAAAATAAATACCGCAAGAGTCATATTTTGAACAGGCTGTGTTTTTTATATTATCAAACCGGTAAATTTGACAAATTGGATTCAATAATAAATACCAACAAAAAGATTCCTTATGACGGGAACTGTTTGCATACTTTAATAGTATATCTAACCAAAAATAAACAATACAGTTTTGATCAGATTAAAAATTGGATACGATTAAACAAAGATAAAATACTTTATGACAGCGCAAACATTTATGTATTAAAACAATATCATTGTGAAGAACTTATAAGTTATATTAAAAACAATATTAACGATAATTATCCCGATATGCCGGATACAAAAGAAATAACAACGCAAAATTACCAGAACATAATAAATGTGATTGAAAAATATAATTCCGACATAAAAATATTGGCAATGCAATATCCTATATTGCCTATAGATGATTTAAAAAATATGTTAAAAGATTCACAATATTATGAAAAACTCGTATTTATAAGCAATGAAGAAAATTTTAAAGAAGCATTAAAAAAATATAAAACAGAAGCTATATTTACAGATATGTTTAAAGGAAATTTTGGGCATTGCACAGCTCTGGGAAATACGTTAATTGCGGAAAACGTAGCAAAAACAATAGAAAAAATAATTAAAAAATAAAAACTCCGACAGTAGGACTCGAACCTACAACCCTCCCGTTAACAGCGGGATGCTCGACCATTGAGCTATGTCGGAATTAGTATTTATTTTTTGATAGTTTTGATATTGTACCGATTTTTTCAGTAAAAATCAAGTCAATGTTTAAACCGCGCCGCTAATCAAAAAACAAATCCAAACCGCAGGTAAAATATACGCTGAGATTTGGATTTGTTGTATAAAATTATTTATTAAAAGCTTTTTTAAAACGGTCCCTTTTTCTTTTTTCCCATTCAAAAGTTAAAGGAGTGCATATAAATATCGTTGAATATACTCCGAGAGTCGTTCCGATAACCATTGTTAACGCAAAATCATGTATAACTTCTCCGCCCATAAAAAACAATATCATTGAAACTACGAAAACGGTTAAAGACGTAATAATTGATCTTGATAAAACTTCATTTATACTTCTGTTTATTATTGAACCGAAATTTTCTTTTGCAAGCAGTCTCATATTTTCTCTGATTCTGTCATATAAAACGATGGTGTCGTTAATAGAGAAACCGGCTATGGTTAAAAAAGCCGCTATCAGCGTTAAATTTACTTCTTTGCCCATCATTACGATCAATCCGAACGTTCCGAAAACATCATGTAAAAGCGCCAAAACGCCGACCACTCCCCATAAACCGGATTTAAATCTGAATGCGACATAGATAATAATGCCTAAAAATGTGAACATAAACGCATACATTGTCTGCTTGGCTAAATGTTTGCCTACCGACGGGCCTACGTATTCGGTTCTGTCAATAATTATATTGCTGCCCGTAAATTTGGCCTGCAGCAGCGACAAAACGTTTTGCGATATTTCATCCTGAGTTTTATCAGTTTTTTTAACTCTGATTATAATGCTTTCTTTTCCTATTGACTGTAATTCAAAAGATAAATCTGCGGAACCGCTCAGAGCGGATCTTACTTCATCAAGTTGCACTTCTTTATCAAAAGAAACCTGCACTAAAGTTCCGCCGGTAAAATCTATGCCGTAATCAGGTCCTTTAACTGCAATTGCTATAAAACTTGCAACAAGCAATATTATTGATAACGTAAAAGATAAATATCTTTTACCGATAAAATCTATATTTGGCGTTTTAAAAAACTTCACGGTGTCCCCCTGTTGTATTATATTTTAATTTTACTGAGAAAATTTTCTTTAAATAGAAAATCATAAATCAATTTTGTAACTACTATAGCCGTAAACATGCTTATAATCAAACCAAGCGTTAAAGTTACCGCAAAACCTTTAACCGGTCCGGTTCCGAACTGAAATAAAAATACGGCCGCTATAAGAGTAGTCAGATTGGAGTCAAAAATAGCGGAAAAAGCTTTCTGATATCCTGCGTCAACGGCGACCCTTGCGGTTTTGCCTATGGCAAGTTCTTCTCTTATTCTTTCAAGAATCAGCACGTTTGCGTCAACGGCCATTGCAAGGGTAAGGGCTATACCGGCGATACCGGGCAATGTTAAAGTAAATTGGAAATAACACATAATGCCGGCAAGTATAAAGAAATTCAAAAGAAGCGCGACATCTGCGATAAGTCCTGAAAATCCGTAATATATCAGCATAAATACTACCACAAACAAAACGCCGATAACCGCCGCTGTAAATCCTTTTTTAATAGAATCGTCTCCCAGGCTCGGTCCTACGGTTCTTTCTTCTATTATGTTAACCGGAGCAGGCAGCGCGCCGGCTCTCAAAACGGTTGCAAGAAGTTTTGCGTCGTCTGCGTTAAAATTGCCTTCAATTATCGCTCTTCCGTCAGGTATTCTTGAACGTATTACAGGTGCCGACTGTACTATTCCGTCAAGCACTATCGCAAGATTTTTGTCAATGTTTGCGCCTGTGATATCGGCAAATAACTGTCCGCCTTCTTTGTTGAATTCAAGAGAAACGTGCGGATAACCGAACCCGCCCGTCGCCAATTCAACTTTTGCGTTTACAAGATATGCGCCGGTTAAACTTGCTTTCTTTAATATATAATATCTGTTTTCGTCTTTGCTTTCTGCTATAAAACTGTCTTGCGGTATCATTTTTGATATTTCAGGGTCTGCCATTGCTTCCTGCGGAGTTAAGCTGCGTTCTCTCATTTTTGTGGTTATGTCCGCAAGCGCTGGATCGGTGTTTACAAGACAGAATTCAAGAAGAGCCGTTTTTCCGATTAATTCTTTGGCTCTTGCCGGATCTTTTATGCCGGGCAATTGAATTACTATCCATTTGTCTCCCTGCTTTGTTATAAGAGGTTCCGACACGCCGAACTGGTCTATACGGTTTCTCATAACTTCAACGGCTCTGTCAACTGCGTCTCTCATAGTTGTTTTTTCATCCAGCTTTGAGGCGTCTACTTCAAGCAAAAGATGCGTTCCGCCTTTAAGATCAAGCCCCAACTTAAGGGATTTACCCAAAATCGGGTCTTTTGATTTTTCAGCCGCGGCCTTTTCTTCATCCGACATTTTTGACCATTCAAACGTGGGAAATAAAAAATATCCCGAAAGAATGATTAATAATGCGGTTACGACAAATCTAAATCCTAGTTTGTTCATTAGAGTAATTTCCTTTCGTTTATTATTAATTCAAATTTACAGTCTAAAAATTTTGCAGCTCTTCTGCACATATTCATTCTTGACATAAATATTTCAAAGTATTCTATAACTTGTGATATTTTTGTGTCAACATTCAAATTTAAAGATATAAGTTTTTCTTCCTTATTTATATTTAAAAAAGATCTGTCAACTGCATAATTTACTCTGTCGTGTATATCTACCGCAATCATGCTCGGATTTCTTACTCTTGTTTTATGCACATCTGATTTATCTGCCAGAATAAGCGCCGCTGCAACGGGATTTACCGGTTCGCCTATTTCTTCTTCGTGGTTTCCTATGGCTGAAGCTACCAAAGCTATTTCATCCGGTGTAGCTCCCAGCTGTTTCAAAATATCAAAAGCAATAAGGCTTGCCGACTGTCCGTGGTCCTGCCTGTTTATTACGTTTCCTATATCGTGAAGATAACCTGCGATTTCGGCAAGTTCCTGCAGTCTTTTCGGATAACCGAGCGTTGCCAGTATGTTTTTTGAAACGGACGCAACCAAACTTACATGTCTGAATCCGTGTTCGGTATAACCGATCGCTCCGAGATAATCGTTTGATGCCCTGATAAAACTGTCAATCGTCTGATTGTTTTTTATATCGTCAAACGATACCTGCGAAAATTCAAGTTCTTTTGTATTCATTTTATACCGTTTTGCGGAAAAAAAGTTATTTTATAACTTCCGGAGTAACAGCCGTTTCCGGAGCGACAACCGTCGTTATTGTTGATTTTACTATTTTAATTCTTACGTTATCGGCTATTTTAACTTCGGCTACGTCTCCGTTTACAGAGACTACGGTCGCGTGAATTCCGCCTGCGGTAATTATTTTATCGTCTTTTTTCAAGGCTTCAAGCATTTTTTGGTGTTCTTTTCTCTGTTTTTGCTGAGGTCTTATAAGGAAAAAGTAAAAAAACACGAAAATTATTATAAGAGGCATAAGTCCGCCGAACGCACTTGCTCCGCCGGCCGCTCCCTCGGCGAATACATTTGAAGATAACAACGCTACCGACATTAATACTAAAACAATTTTGTTCATAACGCTCCCTTTTTGGAGTAATACTTTTCAAAAAAATCTTTTTTTGCTTCAAAAAATGTATCACTTTCCAACGCTTTTTTTATTTTGTCCGTCAATTTTATCATAAAATGAATATTATGTAAAGACAACAACGTCAAGGCAAGTATCTCCTGCGAACGGAATAGATGGTTAATGTAGGCTTTAGTATATCCTCTGCATGCCTGACAATCGCACTCTGAGTCAAGAGGAGTAAAATCCTCTTTAAATTCTCCGTTTTTAATATTTATTTTGCCGTAAGTGGTAAACGCCTGTCCGTTTCTTCCGTTTCTCGTCGGAATAACGCAGTCAAACATGTCAATTCCTCTTTCAACCGATTCCCAGATATCTTCCGGCATTCCGACGCCCATCAGATATCGCGCTTTATCTTCCGGCAGATAAGGAACGGTGGCTTCAACAACCTTTAACATTTCCTCTTTTGATTCTCCTACCGATACTCCGCCTATCGCATAACCTACAAAATCTATTTCCTGCATTTTTAACGCGCTTTCTTTCCTTAAATCTTCAAAAACAGAACCCTGTATTATTCCGAAAAGAGCCTGCGTAAGGCTGGCGTCGTCTTTATAAAATTCTTCCTTGCATCTTTTTGCCCACTGCAAACTTAAAAGCATTGAATTTTTGGCGTAATCGTAAGTTGCCGGATAAGGAGTACATTCGTCAAAGCACATAATGATATCGGCGCCGATAGCTTTTTGTATCTGCATTGAAATTTCCGGAGACAAAAAATGTTTTGACCCGTCTATATGCGATTTAAATTCAACTCCGTCGTCTTTTATCTTTCTGAAATTATTTAAACTGAATATCTGAAAACCGCCTGAATCCGTCAGCATAGGCCCGTTCCACGAATTAAATTTTTGTATGCCGCCTGCTTTTTTTATTATATCAAGACCGGGTCTTAAATATATGTGATAAGAATTTGCCAAAATGATTTGGGCTTTGGCGTCTTTTAGCTGTTCGGTTGATACCGATTTTACGGACCCCTGTGTGCCGACGGGCATAAAAACAGGCGTATCTATAATTCCGCGCGTTGTATAAACTTTACCGAGCCTTGCCTTACATTGAGTTGATTTTTTTAATAATTGGTATGAACCCGCAATCACGATTTAAATCCCCTGATTATAGAAGCTGAGAAGTTAAGAAGTTTAGAGGCTTAGCAAAAACAACCGCTACTACATTTTTTTACTAAGCTTCAGCCGTTGAAGTTGTTACCAAGCTTCCAAGCTGCCAAACTTCCCAGCTTCCAATCTTCTGCCGTTATCGTCGTTAAAGTCTTTGCTCAGCTTCCCAGCTTCCGCCTTTAATGTTGTTACTCAGATCCCAAGCTTCTAAGCCGCTAAGCTTTAGCCGTTGAAGTTGTTACCAAGCTTCCAAGCTGCCAATCTTCTCAGCTTCTAACTATATGAACTTGTCGCCGTTAATATAAAAGTTAAAATTGCATCCAAGTTTATTGCATGCTTTTGTACAATAATTCATTCTAGGCGTAAAAATTTCAAAATATTCCATGATGGAACATATCTTTGTGTTAATAGCCAGCTGCAAAGTTATTTCTTTATCTTCTCTTGATATTTGTATTTCGGAATTTTCACATGCTCCCACAACTTTTGAATGTACATCTTTCAAATACTGGTTTTCCGTTCTTAATCTTTCAAAATGAACATCCGTTTTATCGCCTAAAATAACGGCTGCTGCAATATCTGTCGGAGGCTGCATTGATTTATCTTCATGGCTTCCTATCGCTCCGAACACTTCAAATATATCGCTCGTATATTTTATATTTTTGCCTTCGGCTCTTAAAAGATCAAGAGCCATAACCGCGCCGCTTTGGGCATGGCCTTTTCTTGAAATCATATTCCCGATATCGTGAAGATAACCGGCGATTCTTGCAAGATTCTGCTGTTTTACGGTATAGCCGAGTTCTTTTAAAACATAACCGGCTCTGTCGGAAGCGTGTTTGGCATGCCTGATGCCGTGTTCTTTATAACCGACCATTTCAAAAATATGGTCGGCATAACCTAAATATGTAATTACTTCTCTGTTATTTAAGATATCGTCAATTGTTTTTATCATTGGCAGATTATACAAAATAAATAGAAAAACTTCTCTTTTTAAATTTGTATAATATAACGGTAACAGATTTAAAATGCATAAATAAAGATTTGAAATTTAGGAGAAAACAAAATGGAAAGACCGCTAGTTTTATGGTTTGTTCTTATAATGATTGTAATCTTTTTCGTTATGTTTTTCAGAGCATGTCTTTAATCAGAGGTTTAAAATGAAACAATGGTATGAATCATTATTTGAAAATTACTCTCAAAAATACGACAAGGAATGTTTTACGCAAGGGACCGCAGGAGAATGCGATTTTATTGAACGGGAAACCGGACGAAATAAATCTTTAAAAATTATTGATGTCGGATGCGGTACCGGCCGTCATTCAATTGAACTTGCAAAAAGAGGATATAACGTGACCGGCGTTGATCTTTCCGAAAATCAACTCAAACGGGCAAGGCAAAAAGCGCAGGAAGCGGGCCTTGAAATTAAATTTCAAAAACAGGATGCTCGCAATCTTCCGTTTAACGGCGAATTTGATTTGGCGATTATGTTATGCGAAGGCGGATTTTCTCTTATGGAAACTGACGAGATGAATTTTGAAATACTTAAGAATATTACGAAGGGTTTAAAAAATAACGGAAAATTGATTTTTACAACATTAAACGGATTATTTCCGCTGTTTCATTCCGTAAGCAAATTCTATGAGTCTGCACAGAAAGAAGGCCAGTCGCAGTGTAAAGAATGTTCCTTTGACCTTATGACTTTCCGTGATCATAACACGGCGGTTTTTGAGGACGATTCGGGGAATAAAAAAGAACTTAAATGTAACGAAAGATATTACGTCCCAAGCGAAATAACATGGCTTTTAAAATCGCTCGGTTTTAAAAAAATAGATATTTACGGAGCAAAACTCGGAGCTTTTTCCCGCAGCGATAAATTAACGACAGAAGATTTTGAAATGCTTATAATCGCCGAAAAATAAAAAGGAGAATATATCGTGAATAAAGAAGAAATTTATAAGTTGATGACGGCTAACCCTGTTTTTTGGCTGGCAACGGCTGAGGATAATAAACCGCACTGCAGGGCGATGTTTTTGTATAAAGCGGATGAAAACGGAATCGTTTTTCATACAGGTTCAATGAAAGATATTTTCAAACAGATTTCAAAAAACAATAATGTTGAAGTTTGTTTTAACGATTTTAAAACGGGAGTACAGGTAAGAGTCGCCGGTAAACTTGAAGAAATAACCGATAATAAATACAAAGATGAAATCTGCGCGCATCCTACACGCCAGTTTTTAAGAACATGGAGAGAACAAGGAATATTTTCGGATTTTTATTCGCAGCTTAAAGTATTTGTTTTAAAAAACGGGAAAGCCGTTACTTGGACTTCGGCGACTAATTTTTCGCCCAAAACTGAAATCTTACTTTAAGAGGAAAAAATGTTTGAATCAAGATGCGGAGTAAGATGCAATTCCTGTGAAAGAAAAGAAAAAGTAAACTGCAAAGGCTGTATTAATATAACAGTTCCTTTTTGGGGCGGCAAATGCGGCGTTAAAAGCTGCTGTGAAGAAAAACATTTGGACCATTGCGGATTATGCGATGTTTTTCCGTGTGATATGCTTGCGAATATGGGGAAGGATATGGGGTATGATCCGGCGCCGAGGTTAGCGCAATGCATTAAATGGAAAAACGAAAAATAATATAACGGTTTCAAATATCCAACATAATATTTCTAAAATATTATGTCCCCAACATCAGTGTTCCAACTTTCAATTTTCAGACCTTATGTACCGTTTACACTTGCGTACACTGCGGTCTGAAAATTGTTCGTTTCACTCCAGACTTTGAAACCTAACGACAACAACCAAAAAACAACAGATAACGAAAACTTAAAGCCTTTAACTGCAATGGCAAAAATGATATTTCAGCTCAAATCTTAAATTCTTAAACAATAATAAACCAAGCTTCCAAGCCTCTGTAGTTATCGTTGTTAAAGTCGTTACTCAGCTTCTAAGCTGCCCAACTTCCAAACTTCTGTTGTTAAAGTCGTTACTCAGCCTCCAAGCTGCTAAGCTTCCTAGCTTCCAAAAAACCCTTGACAGTTTTATATTCATGGGCTATATTATAAATGCTTCCAGTAGGTGTTGGGTCATCTTGAAAAAGATGAAAAGTGAAGAGGACCAGTGAAAAAAGTACCTCAAACTTCCAACAGGCTAAGGGAAGCTGTTTTTTTGTAGTATGGATTTAATATTTGGCTTCCAATTTTGAAACACAAGAGCTTATGTACACCGTAAAGGAACGTACACTTCACTCTTGTGTTTCTTCATTTCAGCACAAATCTTCAATCCTTTAACAATGGAAATCTAAAAAATTGAAAATACTTCATTTCATTGCGAAAACTTAAAGCCTTTAACTGCAAAACTGACTTTCTTCGGTTGCCTAACTTCTAAACTTCCAAGCTGCTGTCTTATTATGGTATAATAATCAAAAGGAGTTAAAATGCTTATAACCGTAGTTGAAAGCAAATCATCAAAATATTATATAGGCGAACCGTTTTTTGTTATGAAGGCCGGTGAATGGGAAAAAACAATGTTTGAAACCCGTTATTCGGGCAATTCTGCTTCGGACAATTTTACAGGGTTTGAAGTATTGGAAAGCGAAGATAAGAAGTTAAAAACTTCTTTATTCTGTCTGCAGACAAAAAAAACGGAAGCCAGCGTTATAACAAATCAAAAATGTATTATTGCAGTTATTCCCGATACTTTCTGGGATATCAACAAAATGGCAAAAGCCAAAGAGCACGGTTTTTTCATTGAAACAAACGGCAAAATACCGCCTAAATTAAATCCGAACAAAAATCATATATCAATCTGCTATACGGGAAGCGATAATAAAACATATACCTACACAATTCTTACACAGCTCAAAAGATATGAGAAATATGCAAAAAAATTATCGGAAAAAAGAATAAAATTCCAACCGAAAACAAAAACAATTATTTAATAATTAAAACTGCCAAAAATATTAAAATGCTGTCAGGGGTAAAAATATGGAAAAAGAAGACTTGAAAGCAAAAGCAATAAAAACAAAAGAGCTTGTTGAATATAACACCGGAGCAGTTGTAAGCCGTACGATAATAGAACGTCCTACTGGCACGGTTACTATTTTTTCTTTTGACCAAGGGCAGGGTTTAAGCGAGCATACCGCTCCTTTTGACGCAATGGTTGAAATTATAGACGGCGAAGCTGAAATTAAAATAGACGGCAAACCCAATATTGTAAAGGAAGGCGAATTTATAATAATGCCGGCAGGAAAACCTCATTCTCTTAAAGCCGTAAAAAAATTTAAAATGCTTTTAATAATGATAAAAGCCTGAAAATAAAGGGGGAAAATATGTCAGCAAAAAAAATTGCAGTTATCGTAGGAAGTCTCCGCAAAGAATCTTTTAACAGAAAAACGGCAAACGCGCTTATAAAACTCGCGCCTGCTTCGCTTTCTCTTGAAATTCTTGAAATATCTAATCTTTCCCTTTACAATGAGGACCTTGATTTAAAACCGCCCGAAGCATGGACGGAATTCAGAGATAAATTGAAAACTTTTGACGGCGTTATTTTTGTTACTCCGGAATATAACCGCTCGTTTACGGCTGTGATAAAAAACGCAATAGATATAGGTTCGCGTCCTTACGGACACAGCGTTTGGAACGGCAAACCCGGCGCTGTAATAAGCGTTTCGCAGGGGGCAATGGGGGGATTTGGCGCCAACCATCATTTGAGACAAATATTTGTGTTTCTTAATATTCCGATCATGCAGCAGCCTGAAGCTTATATCGGCAACGCGGCAAGCTGGTTTGACGCTCACGGAAATCTCGTCAACGAGCCGATGTCAAAATTTTTAAAAAATTTCATAGATTCTTATTCCGAATGGGTTTATAAAATCTGTTCTAAATAAAACTATTGACATTTTTTAATCATGTACTAAACTATAAATGCTTCTAGTAAGTCTCGGGAACATCTTGAAAAAGATGGGGGCACAGGGATAACAAAAAAATGAAGATTATCTCTCCCTTCCGAACTGAACGGAGCATTTTTTTTGTATATTATAACGGCTTCAAATTTTTGGTTACAACTTCCAATTTTCAGCCCTTATGTACCGTTCGCTCCGCTTTACTTACGTACACCGCGGGCTGAAAATTGTTCGTTTCACTCCAAACTTTGAAGTCTAACAGCAACAATATCTCAGCTCAAATCTTAAATTCTTAAAAACAACAGAGAACAAAAACTTAAATTTGATAATACTACATAAGCAGGTTAGATATTATTTTGATAATAATTTCTTTTTCTTGCGGTTTACTGGTTGCTATCATAAGGGTTAATGCCACAAGAGCATTGTCATCTATTCTTCTTGTGCCGTTTTTATCAACAAGAATATTGTTTTTTTGCAAATACAATACAAAAACAGAAGCAGCTATTCTCTTATTGCCATCAACAAAACAATGATTTTTTGTTATAAGATAAAGTATATTGGACGCTTTTTCTTCAAGTGTATTATATAATTCTTTGCCGTCAAAAGTTTGATAAATGTCTTTCAGTGCGGATTTAAAACTATCTTTATATTCCATTCCTACTAAAGATGATTCTTCAAATTCTGATTTTATGGCATTAATAATTTCTTTTGCATTGTCATAAGTGATTTTAAAAATTTCTTTTTTCTTGCCTTTTGGAGTATCTAAATTTTGATGATCATATCTGTCAAGAATATCGAGAGCTTTAGAATATTTTCCGATAACTTGCAATATGCCTTTTGCTTCATCTGAAACTAAATTAGAATTTTTAATATTTGTCGCCAATAAATTTATTGTTTTTTGAAGTTCTAAATATTTACTTTCAACTTTTTTAATTCTTTGCTTGTTTATAGTATATCCATCTATAAGATGTTTTCTTAATATATTTGTTGCCCAAATTCTAAATTGAGTTCCCTGTATAGATTTTACGCGGTATCCTACGGATATTATTACATCTAAATTATAAAAGTTTGTACTATATTGTTTGCCGTCACTTGCAGTTGTCAAGTATTCCTTGACAACTGATTTTTTAGTAAGTTCTTTTTCATTAAATATATTATTTATATGCAAACTTATGTTTTGCTTGCTTGTTTGAAATAATTTGGTCATTTGTCCCTGTGATAACCAAACAGTTTCTTCATCAATATTTACGGTCAATTTAGTTTGTCCGTTTTTAGTCTGATAAATTACTATTTTATTGTTTCCGTTTAATTGCATTTTTCCTCCGAGTAATTCATAATATTATACCATACAAACGTATTAAATGTAAATGTTGAATTAAAAAAATTAAACGATGGATAATATAATATTTTGATTTTAAGATAACTAAGCCGCCAAGCTTACGCCGTTACTGTTGTTGAAGTTGTTACTCAGCTTCTAAGCTTCCCAGCCTCTAAGCCTCTGTCGTTATTGTCGTTAAAGGTTTTTCTCAAAGACAAAATCGTCCATTACAAAACCGTTGCCGATGTCTGTAATTTGCGTTCTGATAATTGAAAAGCCTTTTGATTTGTAAACTTCTATGGCGTGTGTATTGTTGCGGTTTACTGTAAGCCAGATACTCTTTAAATTTCTTTTTCGGGCAAGAGTTTCAATAAAGTCAAATGCTTTGCTTGCCAGTTTCTGCCCTCTTTTTTCTTTTGCAATATATAATTTGCTTAAAAATAATTTACTGTCGGCTTCCTGAATGCCGGTATATCCTGCAATGCCGGTTTCGTCGGATATAAAAAAATATTCATAATTGTCTTTATCAATAGCGGTCTTTATAGCTCCGAAAGACTGGAATTTTTCAATCATGTAGTCTATTTGTTCTGGGCTTAAGATTTCGGCAAATGCTTCGTGCCAGATGGCGGAAGCGAGGACAGAAAGTTTTTGGATGTCGCAGATGTCAGTAACTAATTTAAATTTAATCATATGACCCTCTATAACGGCTTTAATTTTTCTATTCAATCTCGGATTTTCAAAGCTCATTTACCGTTTCACTTATGTAAACTTCACGTTGAAAATACTTCATTTCATTACGAAAACTTAAAGCCTTTAATTTATCAATAAACTTTAATCTGTTTTTAAAAACAAATAGAACAGAAAGCTTTTCCAAAACCTGTTGTTGTGATTACTCCCCTTTTTATATCTGTTTTAATATATCCAGATTTAAGATGTAAATCTGGGATAACCATAAATTTTGCAATATAGGTATGTTCTTCTAAAGACTTGTATATTTCCTCATCGATAAACCACTCAGTCATTGATATACTTATTAATCCTAATCTTTGTAAATTATCAAAATATTCTTGGAAATTTTCAAATTTCTCACAACCACATTTTTCAACAATATTAGAGAAGAATCTTACGACTTCAACACCATTATTCTCTTTATTTCTATACCATAATGAAATAATTGGATATTCATATTTTTCTTTTTGCATTTCTTTTAATATTTTTGCTTCGTCTGGAGATAACTGTTTTATAATCTCAACAAAACTAGGATGTACACCATCTTTTACAACTTTATTCATAGAATTTGCCAATAAGTTTGCATACATTTCACGTAATTCTTTATTGTCCATACAATAACTAATGTACTGTAATGCAGGAACAGCAATATGAGGTTCAGGAGAAACTATATTTTCAGGTTTAACATTTTGAAGTTTTTCTTGTAATATAGCTTCCGTTTCGGCTAGATTATATTCTTTTTTTAAAATCCACTGTTCCATTGGTAAAAAAGCAGCTTTTATTGCTCTAGGAATCAGTCCAAAGCATTGAGCAGTAGGTTTTAGAACTGGTTTCCCACCATCTTCATATACATCTTTTGCAATTTCTTTGACAGCACTACCAATTATTTCAGCTCCTGCTTTTATAAGGTCTTCATCTGTTCCATTCATTTGGATGCTCCTCTGTATAATTAGAGTTTAAAAACACCAACTTCTTTAATAAAAATATTTATACAGTTTTCTGATGTTAATTTTTTATTTAGGAACAATTCATATAGTTTTAGTAATTCTGTAGTTTCTATTATGAGACTTCCATTTCTTTTAGCAAGATTTATTTGTTCAACATCAATAGGTTTTCTATCAATCAATGGAATATCTCTTTGATGATTTATTATCAATAAAGCTTTTACTTTATTTTTGGTCTTTTCATCATTCAAACTTTCTAAATGTTTTTGATAATGGACATCTAATTGAGACAGATTAGAACTTTTTACATTTGTTGATACACCTTTAATTTCTCCTATAAAAGTTACATTTTCTTTTTCAATTAAGAAATCTTCTTTTTTATTGTCAATAAAATCAGATAAATCACAATCCAAAATTTGTTCTAAAATATTATGTACAGTAGAAACTAACTTATCTCCATTTGTCAATAAAATAGATTTATAATAATTGTTTTCATCCAGTTTTTTTATAATAGTTTCTTTTTCTTGATTTTTCTTTTCTAGAGTTCTATTAATTTCTTCTAATTTTAGTTTCTGTTGTGTATCATCTAAACAATTTGTGTTTTTGAACCATTCAGGATATTCTATAATATCATCTTTCAAAAGTTTTATATGTTTTAAAAAATCTATTAATGTCTGATAATCTTGTAATATATCAAGAGTCGTTAAAATGATATTATTGTATTTAATAGTTGTTTTTTTATTGCTCGGACTTGAAACAGTTAGAGCATCATTTCCTGTTGTTGTAAAACAAAAGTCAGCATCAAGTGTACATTTGCCTATTGATGTTTTTGTTAATTCGTAATGTAAGTAATTTTTTTCAGTAGTATCATTAATTAACTTAGCTACTATTGATGTTGTAATGATTTTAAGCATATTTTTTAAATCAATATTATAATGATATTGTGCGCCTGAAAGAAGGGATTTAAATTTATAATTTTTAGGTAAAATAACTATAATATTTTTTGTTTTAGAATTAGATATAATTCTGGAAATACTGCGAAAATCAGATTCTATATTTATTGTTTCATAAGTATTATTATCATTCCTCCATATATTATCCCATTGTAAATCTATAATATTGATATTATAGTCATCAAAAGAGTAAGGCCGTTCAAATGTTGTAAATTTAATGTCATTGCAATTTTTAAAAGACTGATCGTATAATGAACTGAATCCTAATATTTGTATCATTTGTTTCTCCTTTCTTTTTACGTAACAGAAAACTAAAACAAATAAATATTACTAAACTTTATATTTTAATAATATTTTTTTGAATTGATAGCGATATTATATAAAATAAAAATAAAAAAAATCTTGGTTTTTGTGGTGTTTTTGAGTTTTGCTGTTGCCGTTTAGGACTTTAAGTTTTCGTTATTTTGTTGTTGTCTTTAGGCTTTAGAGTTTGGAGCGAAGTGAAGTAATTTCAAGTTGCGGTGTACGTAAGTAAAGCGGAGCGGACGGTACATAAGACTTGAAATCATAATACTGTAGCCCAAAATATAAAGCCGTTATATAGGAAATTATTTGATCAGATTAACTTTCGTAATTCTCTCAATCAGAGAATTTCCTGCAACTTCGTTGCCAATATCAAGATCAGAAACAATAACTCTATTAATATACTTCAAAGTTTTTCTGTTCTCTTTATTATAAGCGCTTACGCCCCAGATGGCATGTACAGCATAAGGCTTGTTTTCGTTGTTGCCTATATAAAGCATAATGTGTCCCGGCAGATAGATAAAAGACAAACCTTCTGTCGCGTTGTTTATTATAAATTCTTCTTTTTGGTTTGGCTGGTCGGCTGATGCAAATTCTTTAAGCAATGTTCCGCATTTGATTTTTTGAAATGACGTTTCAGGCAGGATTATTCCGAAACAGTTAAAAATCTGACCGAGATATGACGAACAGTCCTGTTCGCCGTTTGTTCCGCCCCATCCGTAAGGAGAATTTAAGTGCTTGAAAGCCTGTGTTAAAATATTTCTTTGTGTATATTTTAAAAATCCGGCGTTTGCGTCTTCTTTAGGAATATACGCTTTTTTTAAAATGAGATTCCCGTTATTGTCTGATGAAGGTATTTGTACGCATATATGCGTTTTATTTTTACTTAAAAGTGGGAATTTGCTGCCCATTCTTGCGTATTCAAAATAATCTTTCATTTGCTCGTCTAAAAAGATATCGGCTTTTACGCTTGTTATTACCGCAATTTTTTTAGCGTCAATCCATTTTGTTATTGTTTTTTTATCGGTCAATGCGATATTTTCCGTTTTTATCCAGCCTTCTTCAAGAGGAGCTATAACATAACTCCATTTTTTATCTTTAGTCCGGCAGATAACCGCTAACGGTACGCCTAAATCTAAACTTTCTTCCTGAAATCTGTCTAAATCAAAACTTGTTATGCCGGAATAAATTTTATCCGCGCACGGCATTATTCGTATATCGCCGTATTTTACGGTCATTGCAAATTTAATTTGCAAATCAGTCATGTTTTTATCTATATCAATATTATTTTGAAGCGATTGAAAATATTCTGACGGAATTTCTTCCGATTTTTCGCTGAAATACTGTTTTGAAGTCATTAAAATCAATCTGGCTTCTAAAGTTTTTATAAAATCCAGCGTATTTATTTTATCGGGATAAGTCTTTAAATCGGTTATGTTTACTTTTAAGCCTGCAGTTTTTTCATTAAACGCTTTTATTTCTTTTTTTGACATTATAACTGCATCGGGATTTTCAAGTTTTGATATCCAAAAACCCGCGGTTTTCATATTTTTTGCGGTTGTATCGGCAAAAACAATGCGTTCCTGCGGATCGCCGTAATTAAGTTCAACGGGATTTTTAATAAAAACTGTTTTTGAAGATATTCTGACGCAGTCAAGGCAGATGCCGGTATTTTCTATCTTTTGGGCAAAGAGGTTTGTATAAATAAACAGTGACACTATAATAACAAAGTATTTCATTGTTTTATTATACTAAATAAAAACGCCCCAGAGAGGAGTTGAACCTTAAATATAAATTACTTGAATAAATTTAAATATCCGTCAAGTTCAAAATACTGGACTCTGCCAAGTCCTTTTTTGTCTTTAAGGATTCCTAAAGATATCATCTCTTTTATTAAACGGCTGGTTTTACCGTAACTAACATTTAAAGATTCATTTGCGAAATGCGTATTGATAATAGGTGTTCCAAACATTACTTTAATTAATTCTTCTGCAAGTTTGGCTCTTGCACCCAAAGATATGATTTTATGGTCTAAGTTCTTTTTAAATTCAACAACATTTTTTAATGTTGTTGTTCCGTTTTTGGCGGTATCTATAACACCGGATAGAAAAAATTTAATCCATTGGTCTATATTATTTGAAGCTCTTACAACAGTTAAAGAATCATAATAACTTCCTTTATGTTTTTCAAAAAAACTGGAAATATACAATGATGGCAAAGACAAAATATTTTCAGAAATTAACATTAACGGAATTAAGAGTCTTCCTATTCTGCCATTCCCGTCGCAAAAAGGATGTAAAGTTTCAAACTGGTAATGAAAAATTGCTATCTTTACCAATATTGGTATTTGAATATTTTTATTATGCCAAAATGCTTCCAAATCCGATAACAAATCAGGAAGATCTTCAAAATGAGGAGGTATAAAAAACGCATCTTTAAGGCTTGAACCTCCTATCCAGTTTTGGCTTCTTCTAATTTCTCCGGGATTTTTATGTTCACCTCGTACACCCTGAAGTAAAATAGCATGAATATTTGTTATCAGTCGTGTAGATACAGGTAAATGTTCTAATTGTTCCTTGGCAAAATTTATAGCTTTAGTGTAATTTTGTATTTCTGACCAGTCATCTTTATTTTCAGGGATTACAAGTTCTTCAGGTATAACAGCTTCATCCATGGTAGTCTGTGTACCTTCAATTTTACTTGATAAAGTGGCTTCTTTGTAGATATGCATTTTAATGAATAAATCAATATCAGGAACAAGTTGGGAATAAGCTTCAAGTCTTCCTAAATATGAACTTGCCTGTTCAAGCAGCAATAAAATTTCTTTATCAGTTATTTCAAACTGACGGTTAATTTGTGACGGTAGAAAACTTTTGTATTCAAGTTGTTGTTTATAAATCCCTGCTTTAAAATTATTCATAAGTAAAAATCCTTAATTCTATTTTTTAAATAAAATGGCAATAATGGTCTTTCTTATTTCTATTTTAGTCGTTTTTTGAAAATAAGTCAATGTGTTATTTCTATTTTTTGTAAAAAATAGAAATAAGAAACAGTGCTATTTCTATTTTCTAGCAAAAATAGAAATAATTTTAGATTTTCAATAATACCAATGTATGTTAAAATCTCTTAAATAGTCTTTGCTGTTAGACTTTAGAGTTTGGAGCTAAGTGAACTTTTTTGCTTTTATTTTGGCAGTTAGAGGATTTAAGATTTTAGCTGAAGAGTAGTTGTCGTTAGGTTTTAGATTTTGGTGCGAAATAAAATAATTTCAAGTTGCGGTGTACGTAAGTAAAGCGGAGCGGATGGTACATAAGACTTGAAATTATGAAATTGTAGCCAAAAAAATAAAGCCGTTATAAGCGTGTAGTTAAAATGTGTCACATAAAGTCGGAAATGATAGAATTGGAAACCCAAAACCCCTTCTCCGTCAAACAAACCTTTCCGTCTCTTATAACCAAAAGATCCTGTTTTAAATATTTATACAAAGTTTGCTGTTTATGATTGAATAAACTCAAATCAACGCCTTCTGAAAGGCGTAATCCCAGCATTATAGTTTCCGTTTTATATAAAGAGTCGTCTATATTTTCGCTTTCAAGCACGCAGCTTTGCGCGCATTGCAGATTTTTTATATAAATATCGGCGTTTAAAATATTTTTATAGCGCTGTCTTTTGTAATACGATGATGCGCTTGCGCCTAATCCTATGTATTCTTTATTTTTCCAGTAAAGAATATTATGTTTTGAAAATTTTCCGTCTTTTGCCCAGTTTGAAATTTCATAATGCGTAAACCCTGAGTCTTTTAATTTTTCGCATGCAGCGTTATACATAATTCCCTGCAAATCATAATCAACTTTTTTATTTTGATTGTAAAAAGGAGTATATTTTTCTATCGTAAGAGGATAAAGTGAAATATGATCCGGATTTAATTTTAAAACGGTATCAAGCGTTTTATGCCAGCTTTCAGCCGACTGTGTTTCTATGCCGTACATTAAGTCTGTGCTGATATTGTCAAAACCTGTGTTTCTTGCGGCAGAATAGGCATTCAGAAATTCATTGTAAGTATGAAGTCTGCCCAGAATTTTAAGTTCTTCGTCGTTTGAAGACTGCAGTCCGAAACTTATTCTTGAGATTTTATTATCGTAAAGGATTTTTAATTTTTTACCGGTAGCAGATTCGGGATTGAGTTCAACCGTAAATTCTTCAATTTCGGTTATGTCAAAATGTTTTTTAATGCCGTCAATCAGAGCCTGCAACTGATCTGCCGAAAGCATTGACGGAGTTCCTCCGCCTATGTAAACTGTTGAGATTTTTTCTTTCTTGTATTTGCGTGATTCTTTGAAAAGGGCTTTTATGTAATCGTCGGCTTTGAGTTCGTCATAGTTAAAAGAAATAAAGTCGCAATAGAAACATTTTCTTTTACAAAACGGGATATGTATATATAAGCCTGTCATTGCACCTCCTTAATGTAACCCGGAAGCATGGGCAACAGGTTTACTATATTTTATCATAATTTTAGCAATAAGCGTAGTAACGGAAGCTGGGAAGCTTGGAAGCTTAGAAGTTGAGCAACAACTTTAATGACGATAACGGCAGAAGCCGGGAAGTTTGGCAGCTTGGTTTTTTACCACGTTTAGTGCTTTTAGTTCTTTACCGCATTAGAATATGTTTATGACTGCAATATTTTTTATTGCCTTTGTTCTTGCCACGTTTATCACGTCTATGAGTGAAATTTGTTGTAGTATAGATTTGTTGTTATCGCCTAAAGCATGTTTATGAACGAAATATTTTTTAGCGTAAAAAACTATAAATAATAAGTTTTTTAATCGCTGATGTTTGAAGTCATTTCCGTTTCATTATGTTTTAAGGAAATGACGAGTTCAGTGATGACGCTGAAAAGTAAGAGTGAATATGCTTAGCGATGGCATTTTTGCATACTTTTTTTGCTAAAGAAAAAAGTATGTTGCAGTAGGTCAACCACCTACGCTTTTTGTTTTTAAACAAATTTTTTTAAAATGATTTTATAAAAGCTAAATTAAATAGCGCAGCTATTTAGAAGAACCGCCGAATCTGAATCTCTGTTCAAGCATAATAACATTTTCGGGTTTATATTGAGGATCTTCCGATTTTAATCCGTAAGAGCCTTTTAAAAATAAAAACGGATTTAATCTTACCGACATTTCAAGAGCATGTTTTAAATCAATTTCCCTGTTAAGCTGGTCAAAAGTCACGGAGTATCCCAGCTGGAGGTTTCTGTTGATATTTTTTTCAACGGAATATTTCATGCCGTATAAAATTTCTGCTATAGTCGGTTCGTGGCCGGAGGCAACCTGTAAATTGTCGGTATTTACATATCCCAGTCTTACGTTGTCTATAATTCCTGTTTTTTTCAAAACGGTATTTGCCAAAGGCGTCGCTATATTTGAACTGAACATTCTTACGACCTGCTGTTTAACCAGATAATCCGTGTTTGTATCCAAAATCTGTCTCTGCGTCGGGTCGGTTTTCGTGACTCTTGCAAGAACTTTGTTGGAATCAAGCGTAGGATCGTTTTTTGAAACAAATCTTGTTTTAAGATTATCAACCGTTGAACGGTCAATATATATTTTTACAGTGTCGGGCATGCTGTCGCCCGTGCTGTATACTTCGGTATCGGCTTCTCCGGATATAAAAATTTCATTGTTTATTATTTCAACTTTTGAATAAACGACGTTCAAATCGTTTCCCATATAAAATATTTTACCGTTATCTGATTCAACTACGCCGTTTGTGTTAATTTCGTCAATTTTGCCTTTTAAATTTATCTGCCCTTTTAAGAACAGGTTGGCAAAAGAATTTTCATATCTTGTGTTAAGAGCGGCTTTTAAATCTATGTTAATATGGCAGTTTTCAAGCAGCCCAAAATCGGCCGGAGAATCCGCAGTAAAATTTTTAGGAGGCGGATAACAAAATCTTGTGTCTTCAAGTTCGGCCCAACCGGTTAAATTGAAATCCGTAGCCGGTCCGTAAATTTTAAAACTGAATTTCGGAGTTCCTTTTGAATAATTTGCAAAAGTCTGATTTTTTTCCATTTTTAAAACGCCTGACGTAGGTATGGGAAGATCTTTTATGATAATCGGAATTCCTTTTTTGGACGTATACACGGACAGATTATAAAAAGACGGCGTGGTTCCGACAAAATGTATGTCCCCGTCAACGTTTAATTTTCCGGAGCCGGCGTTTGCAGTGAATTTTTGTATGGAAATAATATTATTTTTCAAAACGGCTGAGATTTCAAGGTTTTTAATTTTCTCAATATACGAATCTGTAGTTAAATTTGAAGCCCCCATCTGTAAATCCGCATTATGAACGATATTTTTTCTTGTTCCGGTAATTGAACCGGTAAGCTGAAGGTTTCCTTTTTTTATTTTGATTTTATCTTTTGTAAAACTCGATAAAACTTTAAGTTTGTTGTCTTTCAGATCGTATTCAATATTGATTTTTTTGTTTAACATATCTTTTTTAACGGCAGGATCAAGCCAAAAAGGGAAAGAACCTCTGATATTTGCGGTATAATCGCCGCTTTTTTGAATTTGCGCGGTATTGACGCTTAACATATTATTTTTTACTTTTACGTCTATATCAAGAGTGTCGTAATAGATGTTTTCTATATTTCCCGATTTTGAATTTAAGACGCACGAAATATTCGGATTTGATATTGTGCCCGCGGCTTTAAGTTTAACGTCAAGTTTTCCGTCAAGTTCAAAAGGCAGATTGAATAAATGCGAGAGAAAAAGCCCGTCAAGAGATTTCCATGTGGTTGAAACATTCAGATTATTCGTTGAGGAATCGCCGTCAAAATAACAGCTTTGCGTGTCATGGCAGAACAGTATTTTTTCAAATTTCAGTTTCGGGTATTTTGTGAAGTCAACGGCGCCTGAAATTTCCAGAGGCGAGTTTTTCGGGGTTTTTAAATTGATTTTTTTGCCGTTGATTGTATAATTGAATTTCAAAGAATCAACTTTTTCGCGGTTGATCCATAAATTGTCAAGTTCTATGTCGCCGTTGTAAACCGCGGCTCCGTTTAATATGTTCATTTTGCCGTTTAAATTCAAATTGCCGAAAATATCAAACGGGCCTATATGGGCGTTTACGAAATTAAACATGAATGAATAAAGATTTGAATCCGTGTTGAATGTTCCGTTCAGGTTTAACTGGCTGTCGTAAAGTTTTATGCTTGATTTGCGCAGCGTTATTTGGTTATCGGCAAGCAGTACCTCGGCATTGAAATCGTTTAGTTTTAAATTTTTAAAATAGACGTTTTTTGAATAGAGATTTAACAGACATTTGGGATTATTTAACATTCCGTAAATTTTACCCGTGCCGTTAAAAATTCCCGTGACGGGGGTTCTGAATTTTACGTAATTATTAATTATTTTTTCGGTAATATTATTTATTTTAAGGGATATATCAATATTATTATTTGAAGTGATTACGCCGCTTCCCGAAATATTCGTTTTGCCGGAAATCACGGAAAATTTATTTAATTTTCCGTTTTTATTTTTATATTCAAAATCTCCGGAAGAATTGAAATCAACTCCTGAAAAAACTCCCTGTTTTAAATTAAATGAAATTTTTAAATCCGGATTGGCTGAAAAGCCCTTCAATTCAAAATCGGAATACAGATTACCCTGAATGCCGGCAATATGCTTTGATATGTCCGCTTTTGAAATTTTTAATGAAGAATCATAACGCCGCGCGGTAAAGTCATAGGCAAATTTTCCGGAAAGGCCGTTTTTATTGTTAAGATTGGTAACTTCAATATTTTTTCTGGATAAAAGTATATCGGCGGTCAGTCCGCTTAAATCAATATTGTTTAAAAAGGCTTTAGGTATTATTAACTGGCCTGAAATTTCGTTTAATTTGCTTATTTTACCCTCAAAATACAATTTTGAATTGACGTTAACCGATCCGGCTTTGAAATTTTTGATGTCGCAGTATAAATAAGACGCGGAATTATTGTCGTTAAAATCAATCATGGATTTCAACGAAACGTTTACGTCCGCTCCGCTCAACGTGAAAGTTGATATCTGGATTGTTTTAGACGACATTTCTCCGGCAAATTCGCAAGTATTATATTTGTTGCCGTATAAAGTTCCGTTTTTTGCCCGTATGTTGATTTGCGTCGGGAAATCAAAATTGGAATTATATTTTACATATCCCGACATATATCCGGTAACCGGAATTTTGCCGTTAAATAATTTCAATATGGTCGTAATGTCAACGTTATCGTAGTTTGCGTCAATTTTGTAATTCTGCCTGTTTTTATAAAACCCGTTGAAAGATAATTTTTTATCTTTGGTTATAAAATCAAACATCCACTGGAAATTTTGTTTTGATATCTGTCCGGCTCCGCTTAGATTTTTAATTCTCTGCGAATTGATATTGTCAATATTTATTTTTACGGATCCCTTTTCCTTATCTATATCGCCGTATAGAGAAAGATAGCCTTTTATGTTTTTGTCGTAAGCTCTCATTAGAGACAGGCGCGAAAGAGGAAGTTTCTTTATATTTACCGCAAAAGTACCGTGCTTATAATTGCCGGAAAAATACCCGATTGTTTTTTTATCGTAGATATCAACCAGATATTGGCCGTCTTTTTTTATTACGGCTTTTATATTGCTGCCCGCGTTATGGCTGCAGTTTAAATTAAGCTGTCCGTTTTGATTGTCTGCTTCAACTTTCAAATTGCCGCAGTTTTTTCCGAATAGCATAATATCGTTTGTTACGACCGAAAGATTTAACGCTCCGCCGTTCATCGTTGATACATAATTAAGATTTGTATCGACAATATTTTCTTTGTCTTTTATTTTGATGCTGCCGCTTGAAGAAAAAACGTCAAACTTTAAATCCGAAGATTTAAAATTTAAACTGCCGAAATCGCCTTCGGAATAAATATTAAGTCCGCCGCTGTTTTTCGTTAATAAAACGCGGGATTTTCCAAACATAAATCTGTTTACTGATAAACTGCCGGCATCGGCGGTAAAATTAAAATAATTTGATGAAAGGTCGTAAAGGCCTTTTAGCGTGAAATCGCATTTTATCTGTCCGTTTATTTTAACGTTAAAATCGGGTTTTACTTCGTTGTTTGAAATATCAATATTTCCTTCAAGATTGGCGGAATGATATTTATATTCAATGTCAGACTTGATTTTAATATTTTTATCCAAAATAAGTTCGGTATTTTTTAATGACGTCAGGCTGCCGTGATAAACGATATTCGTTTCTTTTATAAATATTTTTGAATTTAATTTTTTTATAAAGCTGTTTATATTTTGGATGTTGAGTTTTTCGGCGGAATTGTTTTTATCGTCAGTATTAAGTTTTATCGTGATTCTTGTTTTTTCAATATTCACCGAATTTATTATATGAAGCGGTTTGTTTATGATTTTCAGCGGATTAAGTCCGAACTCGGCCGAATCAATTAAAACTTTATTGTCATAATTTAAGTCGTATACGTGCAATTTAAAAGGCAACGAAACCGCAAAACTTCTGAATTGCAGTTTGTTGCCCGTTAAACTGTTTAGTTGAGACTGAATTAAAGGGACAAGATAAAAATCTCTGCCGTTATAAATGAATACAACAAGCGATAAAAAAACCAAAAAATATGATAGATGTCTTATCTTTTTCCACATTAAAAATTACTATTTATTTATAGGTACGCCCGTCGTTCTCGTAAGATTCCGGAATTCCTTTAAAAGTTTTGCCGTTAACTTTCCCGGTTTGCCGTCTCCTATAACTCTGCCGTCTATTTTTACGACCGGTATAATTTCGGCTGCCGTTCCCGTCAGATAACATTCATCGGCGCAGTATAAATCGTAAACAGTAAGCAAATCTTCATTTACTTCAATTTTTAGTTTGTTTCTGATAAGTTCTATAGCTGCATTTCTTGTTACGCCTTTAAGCGCGCCTGCATAAGCCGGAGGCGTTGTAACGATTCCGTTTTTTACAACAAATATATTGTCTCCGCTGCATTCTGCAACGTACCCTTCTTTATTAAGCATTATAGCTTCCAATACGCCCGCTCTTTTTGCTTCAAGTTTTGCCATAATATTGTTTAGGTAATTAAGAGATTTTATATTCGGACTCAGCGTATCGGGAGTCGTCCTTCTTGTTGATACCGTTATAACTTCAAGACCGTTAGTATAAAGTTCCTCAGGATATAAAGATATTTTATCCGTTATAACAAATATCGTAGGTTTCGGACATTTCGCCGGATCAAGACCGAGGTCGCCCGTACCTCTTGAAATAACGAGTCTTATGTATGCGTCGTCAAGTTTGTTTATTTTTAAAGTTTCCAAAACGATTTTTTCCATTTCTGATTTTGTCATCGGGATACACAAAGCAATGGCTTTTGCCGAGTCCCACAGTCTGTCAATATGTTCCGCCAGTCTGAAAACTCTGCCGTTATACGCTCTGATACCTTCAAATACTCCGTCTCCGTAAAGCAATCCGTGGTCAAAAACCGATACTACCGCATCTTCCTTGTTAACAAATTTTCCGTTCAAATAAATTTTCATTTCTCTGCTCCTTCTATAATTTACTTTCGTTATTTTTATGTTTCAAACTCTAAATCTTTTTTGTCGTTAAAGTTGTTGCCGTTGCTAAGCTGCTAAGCTTCCAAGCTTCCTAACTTCTTATAATATTTGCCCGTCTGTCATTTTCAACTGTCTGTCTGCCAAATTTGCCACATCCTGGTTATGCGTTACGACAAGTAATGTGGTTTTTAGTTCGGCGCATAAACCAAACATTAAATTCTCAATTATTGTACCAGTTTTTCTGTCTAAATTCCCAGTAGGTTCATCAGCAAACAATATTTTCGGGTCATTAATTAGTGCTCTCGCCAGAGCCACTCGCTGCTGTTCCCCGCCCGACAGTTCCGAAGGAAGATGGTGCTTCCTGTTGGAAAGTCCTGTCATTTCAAGCAGTTCGTCCGCCCTTTTTATCTTTTCGTTTTTTTTATCCCATACCGGCATTAAAATATTTTCAAGTACGTCAAAATCAGAAAGCAGGTAGTGAAACTGAAAAACAAATCCTATATAATCTTTTCTCATTTTTGAAAGCCTGAGATTTCCGTAATCGTTTATTTTTTCGCCGTCTATAAAAATTTCTCCGGACGTAGGCTTATCCATAAGTCCGAGAATATGTATCAGCGTGCTTTTTCCGGCTCCGGAAGGACCGGTAAGCGAAACTTTCATACCCGACGGGATTTCAAGATTAATGCCTTTTAAAACATTAATTTCCGGCGCATTTTTTTTAGTATAGTTTTTAATTAAATTTTTTGCTGTTATTTCCATTTTAAATTCTTTTCTAACGTATTAGACTCTTTTTACCGCATATTGTTTCATTGTCTTGTCTTTCCCAACTAGCTGTTTGTCTTTAGTTCTTTCGCCTTAAAGCACTTTTATGAGCGAAGTATTTTTAAATGTAAAAGATTATAAACTTTAAAATCTTTTAGTTTCTGAATGTTTGAAATCATTTTTGGTTCAATATGCAGTCCAAAAATGATAAGTTCAGAAACGGCATTTCAAAATACGAGCGAATGTGCTTAGCGATGGCATTTTTTGAGGACAATCTAACAAATATAAAACATTTGTGCTGCTAAAATTTTTGAAAATCAATTTGTATATTTTGTGCAGGAGAGTAGTTTTCACTACTTTACAAACAAAATGTGCAAATTTATCAAAAAGTAACGCAGCCCGAAGGGTTAGCGCCCAAACAGCGCTCTGCTTCGTTAAACTTCCTCGTAATAGACTCGCTATTACTTCGTCACTCTGCCTCACATATCATATGTTTTGACAGCTAACACAATTGCTTTATATCTGTTAGCTTGTCCTAAACTTTTTTGCTAAAGAAAAAAGTATGGTGCTGTGCGGCACATCCGCACACAGTATACTCGTGATAAAAAGTAACTTTGTGTGGCTCAACAGCCACGATTTTATTAAAAAAGATCACACTACCCAACTCTTATAGCTTCCAGCGGTTCAAGTTTTGAAACCTGATATGCCGGATATAAACCCGATAAAACCGTTATTATAAAAGCGCATAAACATACGTACAAAATGTCATGCGGCATTATTATTACCGGCAGTCTGTCAACGTAATAAACTCCCTGAGGAAGTTTGAAAATTTCAAAATTTTTCAGCCCGTAACTTATAAATATTCCCAGAATAAGCCCTAAAAACGTTCCGATCGTGCCGACTATAAGCCCCTGATAAAAAAATATTTTTGAGATTGATATTTTTGAAAATCCCATGGCCGATAAAATTCCTATTTCTTTTGCTTTTTCAACGCTTAAAAGAAGAATATTTGAAACTATGTTAAAAGAAGCCACAAGAATAATAAGCGCCAAAATTATAAACATCATTATCTTTTCCAGTTTTAAAGCGGAAAAAAGATTTTTATTCATATCTATCCATGATTTTGTTTTATAAGGATATCTTAATTTTGTCTGTAAATCTTTAGCGAAAAAATCCGCTTTATCAATATCAGAAGTTACAACGGCAACGCCGCTTACTCCGCCGTCAAAAGAAAACATGCTGTCGGCGGATTTTATATCAACATAAGAAAGAGACATGTCATATTCGTACATTCCGGAGCGAAATATTGCTTCAACGGTAAGTTTTTTCATTTTCGGAACAGACGTCATTTGGCTTGGCAGCATAACTATAACGTTATCTCCCGGAACTACATTTATGGTTTTTGCGAGTTCGTTTCCCAAAATAATGCCGTCGGAGCTTATCGTATTGTTATGCAGAATATTTCCTTTCAAAATTTTATCTGAAAGTTTTATCATGGAATCTTCGGCGGCAAAATCAATACCTTTGATTATAGCTCCGGTTCCGGAAGAATATCCCTGTTTTTTTATAACGGTTTGCCCGTATATGAAAGGAGCGGTTGATTTAACATAATCAACATTGCCGGCCTGCTGCATTATTTCTTTGTAATCGTTAAACGGCGAACCGTCTATTTTAGTTATAAAAATGTGAGGCTGTATGCCGAGAATTTTTGTTCTTATGTCTTTTTGAAAGCCGGTCATTACGGCAAGAGTTATGACAAGCGCGCATACGCCCAGAGTCGTTCCGCCTATGGCGATAAGAGTTGTAAGGAAAGCAAAAAACCCTTTTTTCCGCGCTTTTATATATCTGTACGCTATAAATAATTCGGGTGAGTTAAACATTTTTATACTCTGTTTGGTTTATAAAAACCGGAAAAAACGTACGGTTTTTTTTATTCCTCTGCAATAGGTTTCATCGCAGGGAAAAATATGACTTCTCTTATTGATTCAACCTGAGTAAGTATCATAACAAGCCTGTCTATTCCTATTCCAAGCCCGCCTGTCGGAGGAAGACCCTGCTCCAAAGCGTTTATAAAATCTTCGTCGTACGGCTGCGCTTCGTCATCGCCTTTTTTCTTCGCTTCAACCTGCTGCTGAAATCTTATTTTCTGAAGATAAGGATCATTTAACTCGGAATAAGCGTTGCATATTTCCATGCCGTTTATGTACAGTTCAAATCTTTCTGCTATTTCGGGCTGTTCAAATTTAATTTTTGTAAGAGGCGAATAAATTGCCGGATAATCCATTACGAAAGTAGGTTCCTGCAGATGATGAACTACTTTTTCGTCAAAAACCTGGTCAAGTATTTTTTGGTCGCTTGCGTCTTTAGGAAGATCAAGGTTCAAATGTTTTACCTGGTCAAAAAGTTTTCCCGTTTCAAGATAAGGCAAAAGTTCAAGCCCGGTATATTCTTTTATCAAATCAAAAAGTTTTGCTCTTCTGAAATTAAGATTAACCGGCGAGCCTATTTTTTCCGCCGCCGTTTTTATTAAAAGCTCGGTTAAATCCATCATATCGTTATAATCGGCGTAAGCCTGATAAAGCTCCATCATCGTAAATTCGGGATTATGGTTTCTGTCTATTCCTTCGTTTCTGAAATTTCTTCCTATTTCAAAAACTTTTTCCATACCGCCGACGACCAATCTCTTCAAAAAAAGTTCCGGCGCTATTCTCATAAATAAATCTATTCCAAGCGCGTTATGATGCGTTGTAAAAGGCCTTGCGTTTGCTCCGCCTGCCAGAGACTGCAGTATCGGAGTTTCAACTTCCATAAATCCGAGTTCTTCAAGTTTGCTTCTTATTGCCGATATTATCATGCTTCTTTTTTTGAAAACTTCTTTGACGTCCGAATTTGCTATAAGGTCGAGATATCTCTGTCTGTATCTTGTTTCGGTGTCTTTAAGCCCGTGCCACTTTTCAGGCAGCGGTCTGAACGCTTTGCAAATTATTTCAAATTTATCCGCTTTCAAACTGAGTTCGCCTGTTCTTGTTCTGAAAAGCGAGCCGGCGACGCATACGAAATCGGATAAATCCGATATTTCTTTAAATATTTTAAAAGAGTCCGCTCCGACCTGATCGGATCTTACGTAAACCTGTATTTTGCCGGTGCCGTCTTCTATATCTATAAAAGAAGCTTTGCCCATATCTCTTCTTGACATCATTCTTCCGGCGATTGTTACTTGTTCTGATGCCGATTCTTCTTTCTGCAAATATTCAAATTTTGTTCTTACCTGAGCTATTTTATTGTCTATTTTTACTCTTGCCGGATAAGGGTCTACGCCAAGTTGTCTCATCTTATCGGCTTTTTCTTTTCTCTGAGCCAAAATTGTTTCAATAGTTGTTGTTGATTCCGTCTGCTGTATTTCTTGCATTGTTCAAACTTCCTTTTTATAAAAATATTTGAAAAATAATAGCATTTTTAATATAAAAAATCAAAAAATAAAATATAAATAAAATCAGCGCTGCGGCATAATTTAATTTAGGGAGTATTAGTTTATTTTTTTGTAAAAATTTCAGGTTTAGGCTTATTTAAGAACTAAAAAATGCCGAGGGCGGGACTTGAACCCGCACGTCGCCTGAGCAACTTGAGATTTTGAGTCTCACGTGTCTGCCAGTTCCACCACCTCGGCAATGGAAAAGAATTTTATAATAAAATGGGGTCATAGTCAAGTAAAAACGGAATTGAAGTTTTTTTGCCGACGCTGTTTTCAAAACAGGCCGGGTATTGACAAACAAAAAAATCAATACTATAATGCGGTTGTAGTCAAACCATTGATGCGGAGATAAAAACGGGAAATGCGCTTACAGAGAGCCGGGGTGCTGAGAATCCGGCAGCAAGCAGCCTGTACAAATGGACCGCAGAGGGTGCAGTCAAAAGTCCGAAAGGACCGAGTATTCTGCAACGTAAGGCACACGTCAGTTGCCGGGAATATGTTTGTATTCCGATAAGAGTGAGATGTCGTATTATCTCAAAACAAGGTGGCACCGCGGAATCTTTTAGAGATCCGTCCTTGACAGTTGTTTTTGTCATGGACGGTTATTTTTTTTAAGAGAGGTGCAAAATGTATCAGCCAAGTTTGAAAGATGTTTCTCATTTACTGAAAGATTACAGGATAATTCCCGTAAGCAGGACAATTTATTCCGATGTGCGCACTCCGATTGAAGTATTGAAAATTTTAAAATCAATCAGCAGACACTGCTATATGTTGGAAAGTCTGGAAGATTCAACCAACTGGGGCAGATACACGTTTCTCGGATATGATCCGAAGCTTGAATTTACATGCACAAACGGCATTGTTAATTTAAGCGGTAAATCAATTAATACTAATAATCCCAATCAATATATCAGACAAATTCTTGACGAATATAAAAGTCCTAAATTCGCTTATTTGCCTCCGTTTACGGGCGGGTTAGTCGGTTATTTTTCGTACGATTATATAAAGTACGGCGAACCGACGTTAAATTTGGATGCAAAAGACGAAGAAAAATTCAAAGATATAGACTTAATGTTATTTGATAAGGTTATCGCTTTTGATAATCTTAAACAGGAAATAGTTTTGATAGTCAATGTAAAAACCGATAACTTTGAAGAAAATTATAATGCGGCCGTAAAAGAACTTGATAAAATGGCCGATTTAATAAAAAACGGAGAAGCCGTTAATCCTAAACCGTTAAAAATAAAATCGGATTTCCGTTATTTATTCAGCAAAGAAGAATTTTGCAATATGGTTGATAAAGCAAAAAAATATATTTTTGAAGGCGACATTTTTCAGGTTGTTCTGTCAAACAGAGCCGAAGCAGACGTGGAAGGAACTCTTTTTGACACTTACAGAGTATTAAGAATGACAAATCCTTCTCCTTATATGTTTTATTTTTCAAGCGACGATATTGAAATTGCGGGCGCTTCGCCTGAAACGCTTGTTAAGTTAAATAACGATACTTTATATACTTTCCCTCTTGCGGGAACAAGACCCCGCGGAAAAACCGAAGAAGAAGACGCAAAATTAAAACGTGAACTTTTATCTGATCCGAAAGAGCTTGCCGAACATAATATGCTTGTAGATTTGGGAAGAAACGATCTGGGAAAAATCAGTGAGTTCGGGACGGTTCTCGTTGAAAAATATAAAACAATTGAAGCATTTTCGCATGTTATGCACATAGGTTCAACCGTATCTTCAAAAATCCGTAAAGATAAATCGGCGCTTGACGCGATAGAAGCAGTTCTTCCTGCCGGCACATTGTCGGGAGCACCGAAAATAAGAGCGTGTGAAATTATCAACGAACTTGAAAATAATAAACGCGGAATTTACGGAGGAGCAATAGGTTATATTGATTTTGCGGGCAATATGGATACGTGCATTGCGATTAGAATCGCTTTTAAAAAGAACGGAAAAATTTTTATCCGTTCAGGGGCGGGGATTGTGGCGGACAGCGTTCCTGAAAGCGAATATCAGGAATGCATAAATAAAGCCAAAGCCGTAATCAACGCTTTAAAATCGGCAGAAGGAGGAATAAACAAATGATTTTATTAATAGATAATTACGACAGTTTTGCTTATAACTTATACCAATTAATCGGGACGATAAATCCCGATATAAAAGTAATAAGAAACGATGAATTGACGGTTAAAGAAATTGATGCTTTAAAACCGGAAAAAATAGTCATATCGCCGGGACCTGGCAAACCGTCTGACGCGGGAATATGCATAAAAGCCGTTAAATATTTTGAAGGCAAAGTTCCTATCTTGGGAGTTTGTCTCGGGCATCAGGCGATATGCGAAGCTTACGGCGGAACGATTTCTTACGCAAAAACTTTAATGCACGGCAAGCAGTCAAAGATTACGCTTGTTAATTCCGGTCCGTTATTTAGAGGCCTTGCCGGAGAACTGACTGTAGGCAGGTATCATTCTCTTGCAGTTATGGAAAAGGGATTTCCGGAAGACTTGCAGATTGTCGCAAAAACGGAAGACGGCGAAATTATGGCGGTAAGTCATAAAAAATACAAAACGTACGGAGTTCAGTTTCATCCCGAGTCAATTTTAACTCTGAACGGAAAAATTATGATGGAAAATTTTTTAAGGAGTTAAATTATGATTAAAGAAGCTATTATCAAAGCCGTAACAAAAACTAATTTGACTTACGAAGAAGCTGAAACCGTAATGGATGAAATAATGACGGGCAGAGCGTCTGAAATACAGATGTCGGCTTTTCTTACTGCTATGTCGTTGAAAGGCGAAACAATAGACGAAATAACGGCCTCCGCCCACGGTATGAGAAAACACTGCATACGCCTTTTACACGATATGGATGTTTTGGAAATAGTCGGAACAGGCGGCGATAAATCAAATTCTTTCAATATTTCAACTACATCGGCGCTTGTCGTTTCCTCAGCAGGAATTCCGGTTGCAAAACACGGAAACAGAGCGGCGTCAAGCAAATGCGGCGCGGCAGATGTTCTTGAAAAACTGGGCGCAAAAATTACGATAACGCCGGAACACAGCAAACAGCTTTTACATGAAATAAATTTTTGTTTTTTATTCGCTCAGAATTATCATATCGCAATGAAATATGTGGCTTCCGTAAGAAGAGAGCTGGGAATCCGCACAATATTTAATATTTTGGGGCCTCTTGCAAATCCGGCCGGCGCAAATATGGAACTTCTGGGCGTTTATGATAGCTGTCTTGTTGAACCGATGGCTAAAGTTTTGGCTAATCTGGGCGTAAGAAGCGCGATGGTCGTTTACGGCCGTGACGGGCTTGACGAAATTTCAATGAGCGCTCCGACGATGGTATGTGAAGTTCAAAACGGAGTTTTAAAATTATACGAAATAGAGCCTGAGGATTTTGGTTTTAAAAAATGCAGAAAAACCGATCTTGTCGGAGGAACTCCCGAAGAAAACGCAAATATTACGCGTGAAATTCTTTCCGGCAAAAAGGGAGAAAAGACGGACGCCGTTCTTTTAAATTCCGCCGCCGCCATACATGTCGCAAAACCGGAGATTTCAATAAAAGACGCGATAGAAATCGCAAAAGAAACGATAAAATCCGGAAAAGCCTTTCAGCAGCTTGAAAAATATATCAGACTGTCAAACGGAGAGGCGCAATGATTCTTGATGAAATAGTCAATAAAACAAAAGAAAGGGTTTTAAAATCAAAAGAAATAAAAAACTTTGACAAACTGAGAGCAGAAGTATCTCTTATGACGGCAGTTGGAGAAGATTTCCCTTTTGAAAAAGCTTTAAAAAATAAAGATATGGCTTTTATATGCGAAGTAAAAAAAGCGTCTCCTTCAAAAGGGATAATAGCGGAAAATTTTGATTATTTAAAAATAGCAAAGGAATACGAACAGGCCGGCGCCGCCGCGATTTCCGTTTTAACGGAGCCCGATTTTTTTATGGGCGACAACAAATATTTAAAAGAAATTACCGATAACGTAAAAATTCCCGTTTTGAGAAAAGATTTTATAATAGACGAATACCAGATATATGAGGCAAAGCTTATCGGAGCTTCGGCAATTCTTTTAATATGCTCAATTCTTGATGCCAAAACTTTGAAATATTTTATGTCTGTCGCCGAAAAACTCGGACTTTCCGTTTTAACCGAAACGCATGATGAAAAAGAAGTTAAATCCGCTCTTGAAGCGGGCGCAAAAATTATCGGAGTCAACAACAGAAATTTAAAAACTTTTGAAGTTGATATTAAAAACAGTTTGAAATTAAGAAATCTTATTCCCGAAAATATAATATTTGTTTCCGAAAGCGGAATTAAAACTCCTTGCGATATAAAACTTTTAAAAGATGCAAAAACAAACGCCGTTCTTATAGGCGAAACTTTTATGACAAGCCACGATAAAAAAGAAAGTTTTCGTTATTTAAGGAGTCTTTTATGACTAAGATAAAAATCTGCGGATTGTTCAGAGACTGCGATATTGATTATGTAAACGAGGCTATGCCCGATTACGCGGGTTTTGTTTTTGCAAAAAGCAGAAGACAGATAACAAAAGAACAGGCGCAAAATTTCAGAAAAAAATTAAAATCTGAAATTATAAGCGTAGGCGTTTTTGTGGATGCAGATATTTCAGAAATTAAAGAACTTTTTGATTTGAAAATAATATCTGCGGCGCAGCTGCACGGAAACGAGAATGATGAATATATAAAAGAACTGCGTGCAAAATGTGCGGTAAAAATAATAAAAGCGGTAAATGTTTTAAAAAATCCCGATTTTGAAAAAATAAAAAACAGTTCCGCCGATTTTATTCTTTTTGACTCGGGAACAGGAAGCGGAAAAACTTTCAGCTGGCGTCTGCTGCCTGAAATGAAAAGAGATTTTTTCCTTGCAGGCGGATTAAATATTGAAAATATAGACGAAGCGGTAAAGCAGGTTAAACCGTTTGGAGTTGATTTAAGTTCCGGCGTTGAAACGGACGGTTTTAAAGATAAAGAAAAAATATTAAATATAGTCAGGAGAATAAAAAATGGCTGAAAAAAGATACGGGATTTACGGAGGGCAATATGTTCCGGAAACTTTAATGAACGAACTTATTGAACTTGAAAAAAATTATGAGTTTTTCAAAAAAGATAAAAATTTTATAAACGAATTAAATGAGCTTTTAAATAATTATGCGGGAAGGCCGTCGCTTCTTTATTACGCCGAAAAAATGACGAAAGATTTGGGCGGCGCAAAAATTTATTTAAAGCGAGAAGATTTAAATCATACAGGTTCGCATAAAATCAATAATGTATTGGGTCAGGCTCTTCTTGCAAAAAAGATGGGTAAAACCAGAGTTATCGCCGAAACAGGAGCCGGCCAGCACGGAGTTGCAACGGCGACTGCCGCAGCGCTTCTCGGGCTTGAATGCGAGATATTTATGGGCAAAGAAGACGTAAAAAGGCAGGCTCTTAACGTTTACAGAATGGAACTGCTTAGAGCAAAAGTACATTCGGTAACAAGCGGCACGATGACTTTAAAAGACGCCGTTAATGAAACTTTCCGCGAATGGACGACAAGAGTTTTTGATACTCATTATGTGCTCGGTTCTGTAATGGGTCCGCATCCTTTTCCGATGATAGTAAGAGATTTTCAGAGCGTAATAAGCAAAGAGGCGAGAGAACAGATTCTTAAAATTGAAGGCAAACTTCCCGATTTGGTTACGGCATGCGTCGGAGGCGGCAGCAACGCAATGGGCATGTTTTATAATTTTATAAACGATAAATCAGTAAAACTTGTCGGATGCGAAGCGGCCGGACACGGTATTGAAACGGATAAACATGCGGCTTCAATAGCAAAAGGATCGCTCGGAATATTTCACGGTATGAAATCTTTGTTCTGTCAGGACGAATACGGACAGATTGCTCCCGTGTATTCAATTTCCGCAGGGCTTGATTATCCCGGAATAGGGCCTGAACACGCTTATCTTTACGAAACAAAAAGAGCCCAATATGTTCCGGTTACCGACGAAGAAGCGGTACAGGCTTTTGAATATCTTGCAAGAACAGAAGGTATTATTTGCGCTATTGAAAGCGCGCATGCCGTTTCTTATATTCAAAAACAGGCTCCGAAAATGAAAAAAGACGAAATAATAATAATTTGTCTGTCGGGACGCGGAGATAAAGATGTTGCTTCAATAGCAAATTACAGAGGGAGAAATATAAATGAGTAAAATAAAAAACGCTTTTAAAAACAAAAAAGCTTTCATAGCTTTTTTAACGGCGGGCGATCCGTCAATAGAAAAAACGGAAGAATTTATAATTGAAATGGCAAAAGCCGGCGCCGATTTGATTGAAATAGGGATTCCTTTTTCAGATCCGATAGCAGAAGGCCCCGTTATACAGTCGGCAAATGTCAGAGCTTTAAACGCCGGAACTACGACCGATAAAGTTTTTGAACTTGTAAAATCAGTCCGTAAAAAAACCGATGTTCCGCTTGTTTTTCTTACTTATCTTAATCCCGTTTTCAAATACGGTTTTGAAAGATTTTTTAAAACGTGTTCCGAAACAGGCGTTGACGGCATTATTATTCCCGATATGCCCTATAATGAAAAATCTGAATGCTCCGAAGTTGCCGAAAAATACGGCGTTGACATAATATCAATGATAGCTCCGACTTCCGATAAAAGAATCAAAGAAATCGCATCACAGGCAAAAGGTTTTGTATACGTCGTATCGTCTATGGGAGTAACAGGTGTAAGAAGCGAAATAACTACTGATTTAAATTCAATTTTAAAATCAATAAAAGCGGTAACGTCAACTCCCGCGGCGATAGGTTTTGGCATCAGTACGCCGGAACAGGCTAAATATATGGCAAAGATTGCGGACGGAGTTATTGTGGGGAGTGCGATTGTCAAAATAATTGAAAAATATGGGAATGAGGCTGGCACATACTTATACGAGTATGTTAAGTCAATGAAGTCTGTGATATAGAAGCTGAGAAGTTTAGCAGCTCGGAAGCTTAGTAACGGCAACAACTCTTTAATGATAGAAGCTGAGAATCTAAGAAGTTTGGAAGTTTAGTAACTGCAAATTCTAAATATGTTTTTGCCAAGCTGCTAAGCTTCTAAACATCCCAGCTTCTGTTTTTTTTTTATCTTGCTTTTAATACATCTGTATGGTATAATTATTTTATGGCATATCAAGAGATAACGTGCAAAAGCGCATGTCATAAAATCGACGGGTTTTTACCTTACGAATGGGATTTAAATGTTTACAGAGGTTGCGGACACCGCTGTACATACTGTTTTGCTTTATATTCGCACAAATATATCAATTCAGTTAATTTTTTTGACGATATTTTTGTCAAAACAAATATTGCAGAAAGTTTAGAAAAACAGTTAAGTTCAAAAAACTGGAAAAGAGAAGTTATAAATCTCGGCGGAGTGACTGACAGCTATCAGCCTGCCGAAAAAAAATATAAATTAATGCCGGAAATTTTGAAACTACTTATAAAATATAAAACACCCGTTACAATTTCTACAAAGTCTAAACTTATACTGAGAGATTACGATTTAATAGCTGAGCTTGCGGAAAAAGTTCCCGTTAATATCGCATGCACAATTACAACTGTTGACGAAAAAGTTCGCGAACTTATAGAACCGAACACGTCTTTATCTTCGGAAAGATTTAAAGTATTAAAAGAATTTTCAAAAACAAACGCTTCAACGGGCGTTCATATGATGCCAGTAATTCCGTATTTAACCGATACTTATCAAAACCTCGACGGATTATTTATGAATGCTCAGGAATGCGGAGCATGTTATGTTATTACCGATATTCTCAATTTGCGCGGACAAACAAGAAAAGTATTTTTTGAGTTTGTAAAAAATCAACTTCCTAATTTATATAGTAAAATATCATCTCTTTATAAAAATTATTTCGTTGATAAAGAGTACAGAATGCAGTTTAAAGAAAAATCAAAACAGCTTAGAATAAAGTATCCGTTAAAAAATAAGAAAAGAATTTTTATACCTGAGAAAGATATTGAAGCTGAAAGGCAGTTAATGCTTTTTTAATTTTTACGCTGACAAATTATTAAAAAAATGCTATACTTCCCAAAATTTTTATATATAGATCATTAAATAGAAGAGAGGTGCTTATGGTACAAAAATACAAACTTATTTTTGCATTAATGTTTATTTTCTTTTCAGCAGTTTCAGTTTATTCGCAGGATCCGGTTTCAGACCAAACTATAGTAAATAATTCAACAACAGACAGTTCATCAGGAAGTGAATCTATAAATTTATCGGCGCCGTTGCTTATTACGGGGTCAACCGATACTATAAAATCGGAAGAACCCAATAATAAAACAACAGATATCAGAATAAATTTCGGAGGACAGGTAAATTATAACGATGTTACCGGACCTGGAAAAGCAAGTTCGTCGTTATCGGAAGGCGTAAGGCATTTTGAAAATCTCGGGATTAACATAAGAGGAGATAAAAACGATTTTAAATATCAGATGAACGTTTCCGGAAGAGCGACAAACGACGAAAGAGTTGATCCGATATTTGTAGCGCTTACGTCATTGCAGGCGAAATTAGAATATAAAAACAATTTTTTAAATATGGGCGATATTTATGAAGCATTTTCGCAGTATTCTTTAAATACTGCTCTGAAAGGCGTTTCATATAAATATAAAAACAGTTCCGGAAAAACTCCGGAAATTTCAGCTGTTTTCGGAAGCGCATATCCGAGATGGGAAAGCTGGTTCAAAGACGCCAAAGCGAAATCAATTAACCGCACGGCATACGGAGCAAACATAAAGCAGGAATTAACAGATACTCTTAAATTAGGTTTTACGGCTTTAAAATCAGATGACAGCCAGAGAGTCGCAGATACGGATCCTTTGTATAAAAATACTTTATACAGTTTTGACGGTGAATACAGACCGATAGCCGGATTATCCATTTCGGCAGAGGCTGCAATGTCTCAGACCGAACTTGAGGCAAATTCAACGGCTGCAAAAACATCTTATAACGGAAACGCTTTCAAACTTGAGATAGTCGGAGATGAAGATCCCAGCAGAGTCGTTTTGGGTTATGAAAGAGTAAATCCGGAATTTGAAAGTCTGCTCGGCTCCGCTATCAAAGACAGAGAAAGAGCGTCTGCAAGATGGAGATATAAATATACTCCAAACACTACTTTTGATTCAAAATTTGCGTGGTACAGAAACAGCTTAAACGACACGTCAAAAAGCACGAATAATTATAAGCCTGAAGCCGGCATTAACATAAAAAGAATATTTGACAGAAAATATTCAAATCTTAATTTTAACGTAAAACTTGATCTTAAAAATTCTTCGGCAAACAACAGTTCCGATTATTTTGCGGATTTAGGATACAGAGACAGATTTATAGGGCTTGATGTTGACGCGGGGGCCGGTTTTACTTCTTACAACGTTGATAAAAATACAAGAGAAACTTTAGACTATTCGGGCAGACTTTCGGTAAGCACAAGAAAAAGTTTTGAAAAAATTATTTTGAAACCTTCTCTTAACGCTTCAAGCAATTATATAGACGATAATATAAACAATACGACAGATAAAATTTTTGAATATTCCGTTTCTCTGGGCGTTGATCTGCCGGATTCAAAACTTACTTCAAATTTTAAATTCGGACAAAACATACTTAAAGCCGGAGCTGGAGATAATGCGGACAGTCTTTTTGTAAATGCCGGAATATATTACAGGCCGGACGCGTTTTTCGGAATCAAAGACTGCACTCTTTTTGCAAGAGCGATGATGAACGATTTTGCATTTCAGACAGACACGAGAAATTTTAACGAAAAAAGTTTTTCAATGGGGATAAGTTTCCCTTTGGATTTTAAGATATAGAAATACGGGGGATAAAATATGAGAAAAATTTCAATTTTAATTTTGTTTATGACGCTGGCGATGTTTGCTTCCGTACAGCAGGTTCAAGCAAAATGGTGGATATTCGGCAAATCGTCGGATGAAGTTGCTTTAAATTATATGCATATCAATAAAGCTTCTTATGAAGATATGAACGGTAAAGCCGTATTCTTTAAGGATTCTCTTGCTCAAAGCAATGAGATGACGATAAACGGAAAAGCATCCGTAAAGAAAGCAAAAATAGGCGCCGTTATGGTTTCTCTTGACAATAAAGAAACATGGGAAAAGGCAAAACTTAACGATAACGGAACTTTTGAATATAAGTTTTACGCCGATACTTCAAAAACATATGATTTTTATTTAAAAGCTATAGATACGACAGGTAAAACTAACGATATTGAAAAAACTTATGTCAAAATAACTTTTTCATCGCAAGATGTTTCGGCTCTTGTAAAAGAAACCATGGATAAATTATTCAGAGCTTATCAAAGCGAAAATCTTACGGCGTTTATGTCGCTTGTCAGTGACAATTTTATTCCGGGAGCTGATATTCTTGATTCGGCGGTAAGAAGAGATTTTATTTTGTTTGATTATATTAAAATAGATTATTTTATAAATAACATTGTTCAGGCCGGCGACGGAAAAGTATTCGTTTCTTTTCAGTATAACCGCTCCGTAATTTCGACAAAAACAGGACAGACTTTTACCGATAAAGGCATGACGGAACTTGTTTTAAAAAATGAAAACGGACAGTTGAAACTTTTCAGCATGAAACATCCTTTGATGTTCGGTTTGTCGGATGCATCCGAAATAGCAACGGGAGTAATAAACCAAAATTCGAATGAGGATACTCTTGTTGTAGGTTCTGACGGAACAATTAAAGTTGTACCGTTTAATGAATCGCTTAATGATAGCGGAGATTCGGCAGAAATAAAAACAATTACGTTAAATTTCCAGCATTTAAATCCTGTTAATTCAACATATGATTTTGAAAATGAAGAATATGACGGTGCCGGTTATATGGTGCTTAACATAGGATCGGGACTTCATTTAAATCCTGCTACGGCTCCAATTCAGCAGCTTCCCGCCGGAACAAGTTTGAGTTCAACTCCTATTCCTTCAAGCGGGTATGTCGTTGAACTGAGCGGAATGATAGTTGTAACTTTGGGAGAAGTGTGGGCTATTGATTTCGGAGCAAGGGGGAAAGTTTTACTTGAGTTTAAAAGTTTTACCGGAACAGCGGTAATAATCGATTATAAATATCAAAAATAAAAGAGGAATATGCTTAAAAAAACTCTTTATTTTGTTGTTATTTTGTCGCTTACGACATCAAATGTTTATGCCGGCAAATATCTTACGAAATCCGAAGACTTCAGCAAAGTAATGACGTACGGACTTGGTTTTGCGACATATTCTTTAGAGAAAAAAAGTTCCGTTGAGGGTCTTAAAAAACTTGAAACATACGATATTTTGTGGGACCTGTTGGGAAAGGGCGAAGAAGAAATACTTAACGGCGATCCAAACGCTTTTCCCGCTTTAAAAGACAATATCTTAAAAATTAAACTTGTTCTTGATAAAGTCGCCGAAGTTTCTGCAGCCGTCGGAGCAGGTAATTACGATGAAGCTCTGATAGGCAGCGTAGATACTATGGTCGGGATTGTAAATCATCCCGTTGTAAATCTCACATGGGAAGCTGTAAAACTTGCTTATGAATCGCATAAGCTTGTTCTTGAAACAAAAGCCGCTCTTGATATAGAGCAGTTATACGGTATTGTCAATTATGACAGACGTTTGATGGGAGTCAGTTCCGGTCCCGACAGTCCTCCTCTTATTCCTGTAAATTCAACTTCCGTAACTTATTTTTACGACAAATATTTAATAACCGATTCTTCAACAAGAGAACTTGTTAAAAGTTATGTAAAAAAAGTTTTAGGTGAAGATTTTCCGGAAGCATCAACAACACAGAGTTTTTGGTATTATCTGCTTGGCGTTGAAGATGCCGCCAAAGAAGATGAGCTTGCCGAACTTCAATCATTTAAAAATAAATCAAGAGGCTGGATAAATTCATTACTGGCAGATTTAAATAAACAGGTTGTGGTAAACTGGCGACAGACACGTCTTTTACAGCAGAAAGCGGAATTTGACAAATTTAACGCTCAGGTCGGCAAAGCTTTTGCAAGTTTTGACGAAGTTGTCGCTTATTTTAAAAGAAAAAAAGAAATAGAAAAAGAGCAGGCGACTTTTGCAACAAAACTTGCCGAACTTGAAAAAAAATTCTCTCAGTCAACAGAATCAAAGAACAGAGACCTCGCTTTTCAGGTTTCAAAGGAAAGTAATGTTTTTGCCGTTAAGGCATTAATAATAGACGATATGAAATTTAATACGGCTTTTGAAGATCTTTATATAAGAGCAATAAAACTTGTAGATACTCTTGATAAACAAACAGCTTCTGCAGTTGCTGTTGCCGATCCTTATGCAAAAGAACCAAACGTAGTTCCTCTTGAAAAAGAAATATTTGATTTATATTCGTCTGCGATAGGACATATAAAAGGATTGTCTTCCGTTGTTCCAACTCCTCCTTATGACGCAGTTACAACCGCTTTGACGGCAAATGATTATACTAAAGCTTCCAATTACGCTTCCGATTGGAAACAGCAATACAAAGCAATATCGGACGCTTATGTTGCTCAAAACAGTAAAATGATAAGTGAAATAAAAATTCCGCCTCCCGATACCGAAAAAATTTCTGCCGATGCTTATTACAGTATATGCAGCCAGGCTGCAAGAAAAGCAATGACTATTATAGGCAATATTACGACGGCTCAAGGAAATTTGCACTCAAGGGATGTTGAAAAAATTGACGGGATTCTTTCTTACTTTCAATCTAAGAAATACAGCGCAAACAGCCAGTTTAATTCTTTTATTTTTCAAATATCAACTCATATAAGAACAGTCAGATTAAGAGAGCTTCCAAACTATGAACAATATTTGTTTACGCCGGACTCAATTTCAGCCGTTATTCCTACAAAAATTCAAAAGGCAAAGCAGTTTGTAAGTGAAAATACTTATGTCAGTATGGGCAAAATAAACGATTCCGGAAAAACGATAAGGCATATTCAGTCAATTATAGACTTGAAAAAAAACCAGCTTTCATATGCTCTTTATCCTTTAAAAGAATATGTTTTGCCTCAGTATGAAATTAATGAACTGGCAAAATTAAAAAATGCATGGGATCTGGTTAAAACACCGGAAGATGACGTTATAGATATGATAACCGATGAAACCAGAACTGTTGCAAAATTTCAGGAAACAATTTCAAAATTAAAATCGGCATGGGGCTCATACAACCCGTCGTCTGAACAGAAAATACTTGACGATATCAAAAAAAAGCTTGATACTGATGTTGAAAACCGCCAGACTGATGTTGATTTTCTTGAAATGATGTCTTTACAGTGGCGCGCATGGACTCAAAGCCAGACGGTTTTCTGTGCGAAAGATACCGATAAAGGATATCTGTATTATGAAGCAACTGAATTTGAACCGAAAAACGACGGATACATCGTTGCAAATAAAACTGATGCGGTTTCTCACTATATAACACATCAGGAATTTTTAAAGCATCCTAAAATTATTGAAGCAACGGCTTCATTAAAAAAATTGAAAGTTTACAGTTTTATACAAAGCAATATGCCTAATATGGCAGTTTTTGTCGATAATATGCTTACGGGAGCCGATTATAAATTTGCAACTGACCAAAATTTCTATTCAAGAGCATTAAACAGAGCTGTATGGGCAAAAGATATTTCACAGGCAGAATCCATAGTTTCATCGGTAGATATTAAAGCCGATTCCTATAAACTAAAAATGGAAGAGCTTTCAAAACTTGTTCCGGCAACTATTATGATTCCCACTCTTCCAAAAGACAGAGAACCGACTTTTATGGAAAAAGTTCATCTTCAATCGTATGTTTTCTTTGACAGCGGAAATGACGAACAGTTCCAGAATATTGATTTAGGTAAAAGATATATTGCATTAAGAGCAAAAATAAAAACGATTATTGAAGAAAGAGTAAAATTTATAACGAAACAAGTTATTGAAGAAGATAAAAAAGAAAAGCTTGAGGACAGTATAAAACCTTTCAGAACAAGACTCGACGGAGTAAAATCTAAATTAAATGCAATAAACAATAAAAAAGATGCGGTGTTTTTATTTCAGAATGACTATACAATTCTTGTAAGAGATTATTCGGATTCAAAATTAAAAGCTGATGATTTTTCAAAAGAATTATACGGATTAAGAGAAACTTTTGTTCAAAAAATATCAGGAGAAGATATTAAAAAAATACAAGACTTTTATAACGAATTTAAAAATGCTTACCAGTCAAAAAACGATAGTAAACTTTTGTCTATGATATCTGATAACTGGAATGCCGGCGACGGTACAACTTTGGATGATCTTGAAGGCTATTTCAGAAATATGTTTACTGTTTATGATGTTATAAAATACGAATTTTCAAATATGAGAGCCGGTATGGATTCTTATTCTTCTCTTTCTGATTATACCGTTTCATACGACGTTGAAATTACCGGAACTATTTATGATTCAAATGTTACAAGAAAAGAAAAATCCGCTGTTTCCGAGACTGTTAAAGTTGACAGTTCCGGCAAAGTAAAACTTTACAGGACTCTGTCAGGTACATGGTATTTCGTCCAATAGTTATAACGGTTTCAAATTTCGGGTTCCAACTTCCAATTTTCAAACCTTATGTACCGTTCGCTCCGCTTTACTTACGTACACCGCGGTCTGAAAATTGTTCGTTTCACTCCAAACTTTGAAACCTAACGACAACGACAAACTGCATTTTAAAACAACTTAAAAAATGATTGAAGTTTGATATTGATTATTAATTGTTATAGAATACTTCTGTCAAACATCAGCCACACAAGTAAATTATGCAAGAATTTTTTAATGCATTATCCCAACTTGTAGAAAAAATTAAAGTTCATTACATATAAGTGATATCTATATTTTTAAAGATTTAATAGGTAATTTGTATTTTTTATAATACTTTGTTTTTTAAATAAAAAATAGGAGAATTATTATGTCAATCCCTCTAAAAGTAGCTGAAAGAATTTCTAAAAATTTAAGTAAATTTCAATCGATTTTAAAAATGGCAAAGGACAAGGATTTAAATGAAAGTGATACAGTTCAAATTATAACTGATATGTTGGCAGATATTTTCGGATATAATAAATATCTAGAAATAACCAGTGAACTTGCAGTCAGAGGGACATATTGTGATTTAGCAATTAAATTAAATGAAAAAATACAATTTCTTATAGAATGTAAATCAGTTGGGACAACATTAAAGGACAATCATTTAAGGCAGGTTGTTGATTATGGAGCAAAACAGGGAATTTCTTGGGTAATTCTTACTAATGGTATAAATTGGGAAATACATAAAATAAAATTTGATAAACCAATCTCTGCAGATTTGGTGTATTCGTTAGATATGTTAGAAATATCCGGCAAAAAAGAAGATGTTCAGGAAAAATTATTTATTCTTTGCAAAGAAGGGGTATCTAAGGATATAAGAGAAGATTTTTATGAAAAAGTTCAATCATTAAATCGTTTTGTTATAGGTGCATTTATTTTATCTGAACCTGTTTTATCAAGCATCAGAAAAGAGTTAAGAAAATTTTCTGAAGGTTTAAAAATAGAAAATGAAGAGATAGAAAAAATCATTAGAACAGAGATATTGAAAAGAGAAATTACAGATGGAGAAGAAGCTACTAAGAATTTATCAAAAGTAAAAAGATATTTTTCAAAACAATCTAAAATTAAAGATGCTAAAAATTGCAATGAAGAAAATGTACAAATAATAGAACAACCCGTAGAAGTAAAAACAGAAATAGAAACAAATTCTAATGAATGTAAATAATAGAAAATGAAAACAAGTAAAAAATGAAATAAGGATTAATATTAAAATGAATTCAAAAATGACACAAGAAGAAGCAGAAAAAGAATTCATGCTTTTAGTTGCTGGGTGTGGGACGCAAGTTGATGAGTGTGATTCTCAAATTAATCAAATGTATCATTATACAACACCAGAAGGTCTTATAAATATTCTCAAACAAAATGAAATATTTCTTTGGTTTACAAAATATGATTGCTTAAATGACACTTCAGAAGGCATAGAAATGATGACACATTATCAGGCTGCCTGCAATCAATTAAAAAAAGAACAATCAATGGATGATAAAACTAAACTGTTTTATGATTATATATTGAATATAAAACCAAGTAATAAACAAATGATTCATTTTCAACTAGGGCCTAATTTAACAGGAACGAAATGGCTAGAATGTGATGCTTATATTTGTTGTTTTTCTGAAGAACATAATTCTCTAGATTTATGGAGATACTATTCAAAAAATAAACATTATGAAGGATATAGCATAGGTTTTAAATATGACATATTTGAAAATTATTGCAAAATTAAAAATAAGAAATATAAATTTGAAAAAATTAGAGTTATTTATGATAATTTTAAAAAAGAGGCATACTATAAAAAAATAATAAATAAATGCTATGAGTTATATGAATCAGGGATATTGTTAAGGAAAATAGGATATATTTTGGTAGATGTTTTATCCAAAACACAATTAATTTTTAAACATGAATGTTTTGCAAGCGAAAAGGAAATAAGAGCAATTTTATATGTGCCTAAAGAAAATTCAGATTATGATATTAAATACAGAACAAAAAATGGTTTCATTATTCCATACATAGAAGAAAAATTTGATAAAAAACATTTGTCTGATGTTACAATTGGACCATTAATAAATGATGAAATAGCAAAAAATAATTTGGAACAATATCTAAATTCCAACGGTTATAAAAAGATAGAAGTTAAAAACTCAAAATTGCCGATAAGATTTTAAAGTTGTTGCTTTGTAGTTGTCGTTCAAGGATTTAAGATTTGAGATGAAACGAAGTATTTTGTTCAAATAATTTTTTGTAGTTTAAGGCTTTAAAGTTTCGTAATGAAATGAAGAATTTTCAAAGTACGGTGTATAAAGGTAAAAGCGTAGCGGACGGTACATAAGCTTTGAAAATACAAAATTGAATAGAAAAATTAAAGCCGTTATAGTATAAGGAGCCAAAGTGATAAACCCTGATTTTTTGAAAGCGATTGAAATGAAAAAATATGTGAAAGTAACATTTTTTTCAAAGAAGGACAATGCGGTAGTTACAAAGAGATATGTTCCTCTTGATTACGGACCAAGCAAAAATGAAAAAGTGCCGACAGACAGGTATCATTTTTACAATGTAGAAGATCCGAAAGGTTTTTATACCATATCGGTTTTACCTGAAAATGTGCAGTCAATTGAAATGCTTGAAGATGCTTTTGATCCTAAAGAATTTATTAAATGGTCTCCGGTAGTGTGGATCTTGCCGAGAAACTGGTAAATATATTCATATATTTTAAAGCAGACGTCAATATTAAATTTATAAATATCCTCTTATAACGAGTTTAATATTTGCTTATATTGGAATATAAGCCCTTCAGGATTTTCCGATAACATCAATGAAGACATTAAGCAAATCCCTTTTGCGCCGGCCTGTTTTATTTCTTTAATATTTGACTGATTTATACCGCCGATGGCGATAACCGGGATATTTACAGTTTTAGTAATTTCACGCAGAAATTCAATTCCTCTTGAGGCGATATCTTTTTTGCAGGCGGTTTCAAAAATATGGCCCGCTATCAAAAAAGACGCTCCGCATGAAGCGGCTTTTTGAGCTTCTTGTGCCGAATGAACTGAAACGGCGACGGTTTCAAAACATTTCAGTCCGTCTCTGTTTTTAATAAAAGAGTCAAAAGAAAGCTGTATTTTTCTGATATTGAGATTTACGGCCGAATCTATTTTTGAATTTACAAATAAATAAACTCCGCAAGCGTCGCATATTTTTTTTATATGCGCGGCTAAATTTTCATAATCGAAATCCGGCAAATCTTTCTCTCTTAATATTAACGCATCAGGTTTTGCTTTGCATATTTTTTCAATACGGTTTAAAAAAATATCAGCACATAGCAGGCGGTTTGTGACGGCGATAATCATAAAAATCCTTTTTAAGTTCTTATATAATTTGTAAATACGGGCTGCAGTCCTTTTTTTTCTATAAGAGAAACAATTTCTTCCACATTTCTTGAATCTGCTATTTCAAACTGGGCGTCTCCTTTTTCTTTTTCGTTGTGACCTCCTACGCCGGTTTTGACTCCGGCAGAAATTTTTGTAACGCACATTCCTATCACATTATCGCGAAATCCGCTTCGTTCTCTTGTTGAAATCGTAATGCCTGCAAACGGCATAAATAATCTGTATGCGATCATTGCCTGAAGCAGCTGCGTTTCATAAACATCGTTTACGTTAATTTGATTTTTATTTATATAAGGTCTGAGTCGTGGCACCGAGAAATTTATTTCGGCATGCGGATATTTTTGCTGCGTCAGATACGCATGGACTGCGCATGCAAAAACGTCTTTTCTGAAATCGCTAAGTCCCAAAAGAACTCCGAACGATACGCCTCTCATTCCTGCTTTTAAAGCGCGTTCCTGAGCATAAAAACGGTAATCAAAAACCGATTTCGGACCGCTTAAATGAAGGTATTTATATTTTTGCGTATTGTAAGTTTCCTGATATACCGATACGAAATCCGCTCCGGCATTTTTTAACAGATTATATTCGCCGGTATTTAGAGGATATATTTCAATGCCGACGGTTGAAAAATATTTTGTCGCGAGTTTTACGGCATTGGCTATGTATGAAACATCTGATTTTATTCTTGATTCGCCTGTTAAAATTAAAATTTCTTTAAGTCCCGTTTTTGAGATTGAAATATATTCTTGTTCTATTTCTTCAGCGCTTAGTTTTGCCCTTTTGATTTTATTTTTACAGTTAAATCCGCAGTATGTGCAGTGATTTTCACAGTAGTTTGAAATATACAGAGGCGTAAAAAGCGATACACACGAACCGAAATTTTTTTTCGTTTCGTATTTTGCTTTTGAAGCGGCGGCATTTAAAAATTTTAAGGCATGCGGCGATAAAAGCGCGCCTAAATCAAAAATATTGAGACTGTCTTTATTTAACGCGTTTAAAATATCTTTGTCGGTATAAATATTGCAGTCAAAATTTTTTGTTAAATCAAAAACTTTAGCCATTATATCCGAGTCGATAACTTCCATGTTTTTATAGTTCATTTTAATCCTTCAAAAAATCTGTCAGCGGGCTTGACGCTTCCGCTCTGTAATCCAAAACTCTGCCCAGGCCCGAAATATACGCAAACCTTCCTGATTCTACGGCAAGTTTAAAAGCTTTTGCCATAAGAGAAATATTTCCGGCCGTTGCAACGGCAGTATTTGCCATAACGGCGGCAACACCGGCTTCCATCGCGCGGCATGCCTGGGATGGGCTTCCTATTCCGGCATCCACTATAACAGGCAGATTTATTTCCTCAACAAGTATTTTTATAAATTCATAAGTTAAAAGTCCTTTATTGCTTCCTATAGGCGCGCCCAGAGGCATAACGGTGGCTGCGCCTGCATTTACAAGCTGTCTTGCCGTTGTAAGGTCGGGATACATATAAGGCATAACAATAAAACCTTCTTTGGCAAGTATTTCGGTCGCTTTAACTGTTTCATAATTATCAGGCATAAGATATTTTGAGTCGTTTATAACTTCAAGTTTTATAAAATCACCGCATCCCAGTTCTCTGGCAAGCCTTGCTATGCGTACAGCCTCATCGGCATTTCTTGCACCCGAAGTGTTCGGCAGTAAAGTGATATTTTTAGGTATATAATCTAAAATATTTGCCGGTCCGCCTGAATGAGCTCTTCTTAAAGCGAGCGTTATGATTTCAATATCAGCGTTTTTTATTACAGATTCGATCAGATTAAGCGAAAATTTTCCGGATCCTAAAATAAATCTTGAATTAAATTCATGACCTGCTATTACCAGTTTATCATCCATAAATTAAATCACTCCTTTTCTAAACTTTTTCTATACCGAGCAAAAGTCTTATTATCATATTAGCCTGATGGCCTGCGCAGATTTGAACTCTGGGCGCCATTAAACCCGTGCCGGGCTTTGCTTCATTTGTTAAATCGCCGCATATATATAAATTTTTCATTTTCTTTTCGGTTTTGATTTTGTTAGAGCTGTAATAACCGGCCATACCGCTTGCGGCGACTATTTTTGTTGAAGGCAATTCTGTTAAAATTGTATTTACTAAAGTTGCTTTACATGCGGGATTATCAAAAGCTTCACATACTATTTCATAACCGTCAAATAAATCTTTTATATTTGTTTCATCAAGATAAATGTTTTTAGTTTCAACAGAAATAAACGGATTTATAGCGAGAATCTGTTCTTTTAAAGCGTCTGTTTTCTGCATTGATAAATGCCGTATAAAATAATGCTGGCGGTTTAAATTACTAGGTTCCACCGTGTCAAAATCAACAATAAGTATTTTCCCGATGCCTGTTCTGGCAAGCATTATTGCAATATTTGAGCCCAAACCTCCAAGACCGGCTATTGCGACTTTTGCTTTTTTTAACCTGTCATAAACTAAAGGAGTATGTCTTGCAGATATCATGCTTTCAAACTCATCTTTAGACGGCATAATGCCTTTTTCTATAATAACAACCGAATCGTTTTCGGATAAAAAATAATCCGAATTTACGGCAAAGCCGTTGACGATTACAACTGTATTTTTTGCATCGGTTATTGTTTTTTTCAGTTCAAAAACAGATTTGATTTGCGTATCTGTAAGTTTTCCGTTTAAAGTAATTTTCATTTTATCCGCCTCCAACAAAAGAAACTATTTCAATTGTGTCGCTGTCGCAAACGGCAGTATTATGAAATTGTGTTTTTGGAATTATTTTTCCGTTGAGTTCAACTGCTACTTTTGTTATTTCATAATTATTGTCTTTTAAAAAATAGATAAGAGTTTGGCTTGTTGTTATAGAAATTATTTTGCCGTTAACTTTCATAAGCGCTCCCGTAAAATAAAAAAAGCATGATACGAACTACACCCGCGGTGGTGTACCCCATATCATGCTATTTAAATGTTTTCAAAATATACCACAATGTTTTGCTTCTTGTCAAACATTTATAACGGCTTCAAATTTTGGGTTCCAACTTTCAATTTTCAAACCTTATGTACCGTTTACACTTGCGTACACCGCGGTCTGAAAATTGTTCGTTTCACTCCAAACTTTGAAACCTGACGACAACTACAGATTTAAAAAATTGTAGTTGCCAAGCTTCCAAGCTTCTAAACTTCTTAGCTTCTGGTATAAATTGATATTGATTATCAAATTGTTATAGAATATCCGCATCAAACACGCATCTAATACAAGGGAATTATGCAAGAAAACTTTCAAGCATTATCCCAATTTTTAGAAGAACCAATATTCTTTATATTAAAATTTAATTTTATTTCAAAAAGGGAATATAATGCGTAAGAATATATTTCAAATTCAAAAGAATAGATTTAATCTCACAAAGGAAATAAAAAGAATAGATAGTTTATTATCACAAGAAGCTATTTATATTGATAAATTTGGAGCAAATCATACAATTTTTGAATTTGTAGATGATGGATTTTTTATCAAATGGAAACAAAGATATAGCTGTATTAACTGTAAAGATATGATGGAAGTGCTAAAAATAGATAAAATTAGCAAGAGATATAAAGTTGGCATCATAGATGCTTTGATTTATTTAGAATTTCTTGTAAATATTATAAAAATATTTGAAAAAGGAATTAAAAAATTTCCTTTTCCAAGTTTCAAATTGACCGTATCTGAAGAATATGAACAGTTAAAAAACAATATTCTATCTTTAATTGAACATTTAAATATGGAAGTGAAATATTTCTGCAAAGAAGAAAAAGCAATTATTGTTGAAAAAAATAAAGCAGCTACGGCAGTGGCTGAAATAGTTGATGATAATCTGGCACATAAAGTTATAGAATATAATCATTACTTATTAAAAAGAAATATTTCTAAGAAAAAACACATATTAAATGAAATACACAGTGAACTTGAACCTAAAAGACAAATTCTTGAAAATTTGAATAAAATATTATCCGATAATGTTTTCTACATGTTTAATAATATCAACATTCGTCATAATAATAGAGAAAAAGGGAAAAATTATAAAGAATTTGTTTCTAAAATGTCAGATAAGGAACTTGAAGGATGGTATGATGAAACATATCAACTGGCTTTGTTAGCAATATTGTTATTGGATAATATTCCACGAACTGAAGCAATTAAAAAATTAAAATTAAAAATTGAAAATAAATAGTTTTTTGCAGTTGTCGTTAAAGGATTTAAGATTTGAGATGAAACGAAGTATTTTGACGCCGAAGTGTACGTAAATGAAAGCGGTAGCGAGTGGTACATAAGGCGGCAAAATACGAAGTTGTAAGCCAAATATTAAATCCGCCCAAAAAGTAGTTAGGAGAGAAAATGCCCGACAGAGAAGTCCAAACAATCCAAGACCTAATCTATTACCAATATGCAAAAATAATAGTTAAAAGTGCGATGAAAACAGGCGATAATGAAACCGCCAAGAAAAATTGTTACGGAATGATTAAAACCACTTTCAGAAACTTGAGAGACGGGAAAATTTCATGGTCTGATATTTTAAGAGAAGATTTGCAGTTTATTGAATCTGAAAAAGCATGTGTATATTGCGGTGCGACTGAAAATATTACAAAAGACCATATAATACCGAAAAGCCTTTTGATTAATGACAGATGTCCCGAATGCGATAAAATTCAGGGTATTCATAATATTATTTGGGCGTGTAAAGAATGCAATTCGCAGAAACATACGAAAGGACTTTATACTTTTTATGTTGAAAGAAATCCGGGTAAGAAAAAATCAGATTTACTGCCGACTTTACTTGAGAAAAAATATCTCAAGCTTATGTACTGCTGTCACAAATGTGCAGGAACTCTTGAGTCAAAAGATTTAAATAATGACGGACAGATAGATGTTCTTGATATAGATGCTATTTTAACTAAATACTGCAAATAATTATTTAAATCTTTTTGCTGTTATAAATATTTTTGTAGTGCCTTTGCCACGTTTAGCACGTCTATGAGCGAAGTATTTTTTGCCGTAAAAACATTAAAATTCATAAAATGTTTTTAAACTCACTTGTCCGAAGAAAAATCCGTTTCAATATGCAGTAAAGATTTTTCAAGTTGTGAGTTGTGCGGTAAAAAATACAAGCGAATGTGCGACCTGTGGCGGGTCTTTTTGGTTACTTTTTAGACTCGTGATAAAAAGTAACTTGCTATGGGTCAACCACCCATGTAGTTGGCTTGTAACCCAGAATTTGAAGCCGTTATAATATATGAGGGAAAAATAGTGCACTATGTAAAAGTAAAGGGAATTTTATCGGCTAAGAACGGAATGAACCTATACCGCGGTTGTTTGCACGGCTGTATATACTGCGATTCGCGAAGCAAATGCTATCACATAGAACATGATTTTGAAGATATAGAAGTAAAAGAAAACGCAATTGAACTTTTGGAAAACGCACTAAAACATAAACGCAAAAAATGTATGATAGGCACCGGCTCTATGACAGACCCTTACATTCCTCTTGAAGCAGAACTTGGTAATGTGAGAAAAGCTTTAGAATTAGCCGACCGTTACGGATTCGGGTTTACGCTGATAACAAAGTCAAACTTAGTTTTAAGAGATATAGATTTATTAAAAAAAATAAACACCAAAACAAAATGCGTTATACAGATGACGCTGACAACTTATGATGAAGATTTATGCAAAAAGTTAGAACCGAACGTCAGCACTACGAAAGAACGGTTTGAAATTTTAAAAATACTGCGGGATGCCGGAATACCGACTGTTGTTTGGCTTTGCCCGATACTTCCTTTTATAAACGATACGAAAGAAAATATTTCAAAACTTTTAGATTATTGCATAGAAGCAAAAGTTTACGGCATTCTTTGTTTTGGAGTCGGGTTGACTCTGCGGGAAGGAAACCGTGAATACTTTTATAAACAGTTAGACAAACTTTTTCCCGGCATGAAAGAAAAATATATAAAAACCTATGGGGATGAATATGTAATTAACAGCCCGAATAACTACGAGCTTATGAAATTTTTTTATCAGAAGTGCAAAGCAAACGGAATTGTCTGCGATAATTCAAAAATATTTGAGTATCTCAGTACGTTTGAACAAAAACAGTCAAATAAACAGTTGGGTTTGTTTCCCTATTTCTAAAAATTTATATCGGATTTAATATTTGGCTTACAACTTCGTATTTTGCCGCCTTATGTACCACTCGCTCCGCTTTCATTTACGAAAACTTAAAGCCGCATAAATGAAAAAAAGAGACGGATTAATGAATCCGCCTCTTTTTTTTGATATTAATATTTTATAAAGAATTTTTGCTTTCAAAATCTTTCATAAATGCGACAAGTTTGTTGACGCCTTCAATCGGCATTGCGTTATACAAAGATGCTCTCATTCCGCCTACGCTTCTGTGGCCTTTAAGGCTGATAAGACCTTCTTTTGTAGCTTCTTTTATGAATTTTTCTTCAAGAGGTTCATTTCCTATTACAAAAGGAATATTCATCAAAGAACGGTCTTTCTTTTCAACTGTTCCTCTGAACAATTTGCTGCTGTCCAGATAATTGTAAAGAACAGCTGCTTTCTTTTCGTTGATTTCTTTCATTGCAGCAAGTCCGCCTAATTTCTTAAGCCATTTGAAAACTTTACCGCATATATAAATTCCGTAAGTAGGAGGCGTATTATATAAAGATTTTTCATCTGTCTGTATTTTCCAGTTCATCATCGTAGGCGTGCATGCCAAAGCCGGTTTTTCACCTATCAAATCTTCTCTTATTATTAAAATCTGAACGCCGGAAGGACCTACGTTTTTCTGTACTCCGCCGTACATTACGCCGTACTTTGTTATATCTGCCGGTTCCGAAAGGAAACATGAAGAAACGTCTGCTACTAGCGGCTTTCCTTTAGTATTTGGAAGCGTTTTAAATTTTGTTCCGTATATAGTGTTATTTTCGCAGATATAAACGTAATCGGCGTTATCGGTTATAGGAAGATCGCTGCAGTCCGGTATATAAGAAAATATTTTATCTTCAGATGATGCAATCTTATTTACTTTCCCGTATTTCTGGGCTTCCTGATAAGCTTTTTTTGCCCATTGGCCTGTAATAATGTAATCGGCGACTCCGTTTCTCAGTAAGTTCATCGGAACGCTTGCAAACTGAAGAGATGCTCCGCCCTGTGCGAAAAGAACTTTGTAATTTGCAGGGATGTTGAGCAGGTCTCTTAAATCTTTTTCCGCTTCGTCAATAATAGCCTGATACGTTTTTGAGCGGTGGCTCATTTCCATAACGGACATTCCCGAACCGTTATAGTTTAACATTTCGGCTGCGGCTTCTTTTAATACTTCTTCAGGTAATACTGCAGGTCCTGCTGAAAAATTGTATACTCTTTCCATTTTGGAAATCTCTCCTTAAATTAATTTTCAGTTAAAGCAGTATTTTATAAAAAAAAAACAATAAATAAAACAGTTTTTTTATTTAAAAAACTAATGGTTGCCGCATTCGTGAGCGTGCTGATGCTGGTGGCAGACAGATTCTGTCGATTTAAGGCTGCCGCCTATATAATTTTTTACGTTTACTTCACAGTCTCCGCAGGCTCCTACTACAACTTCAATTCCTTTTTCGTTAAAAAGATCAATGGCTCCCCCGCCCATTCCTCCCGAAATTACTACATTTGTTCCTTTTTCATGAAGAAAAACAGGCAGAAAACCCGGTCTATGTCCGGGATTTTGAAAAAATTCTTTTCCGGCAATCTGTTTGTTTTCAATGGTGTAAATAGTAAAGCCCTCGCAGTGTCCGAAGTGCTGTGATACTTGTGTTCCATCACATGCTACCGCAATTTTCATAATAATTCTCCTTTTTTAGTTTTTGTTTTTGCAGAAATTTGCTTTTATTAACTTTTTATCAATGAAATTCCATATTTCTTTAACGGCTTTTCCTGCCGGACTTTCCGGATACTGAGAAATACTTTTGCAATTGTTTACTGCTTTGACAACCATAGGATCAAACGGTATTTTACCGATAACATCAATATTAATTGAGTCGCAATATCTTTCAATTTCTTTTGTATTTTCTTCGTTGATGTCAAATTTGTTTATACACACTACGGGATTAATATTAAAATGTCTTGCGGTATCAATAATTCTTTTCATATCATGTATGCCGGATACGGTAGGTTCTGTTACGATAACAACTATATCTGCTCCGCTTACCGATGCTATTACAGGACAGCCTATACCCGGAGAACCGTCAATAATTGAGATTTTGCTGTCAATAAAATTATCAGAAAGCTGTTTTTTTACGGCGGCTACCAGTTTGCCTGATGCGCCGTTTCCCATTTTTAATTGTGCAGTGGAAAAAACTTTACCGTCATTTTTATATAACATTAAACTTCCCGAAGAATAATCTGACATTACAATAGCTTTAACGGGACAAATTTCAACACAAAGTCCGCATCCTTCACACTTATGTATATTAATGAACTTATTTTTGATTGCGGTAAACCGGCAGATTTTTTCGCAAAGTCCGCAATTAGTGCATTTTAAATTTTTTATTACAGCTTTTTGAAAACCGTAATAATCTGTTTTTTTCGGTTCGGAAAGTTTGTCAATAATAAGATGAAGATTAGGAGCATCTACATCGCAATCGGCAAAAGCAAGACTTTTACTAAGTTCAATAAATGCGCCTGCCACTGTTGTTTTTCCGGTACCGCCTTTACCGCTTAAAATAAGAATCTGTTTCATTGTAAAATCTCCTTTTCAATGGTTGTTAACAGATTCTCAAAAAGTTCTTTGTATTTATTGTCTTCACGGACGGATATAAATCCCTGAGAATTTAAACTGCCTAATTGTTCGTCAAAAGGAATTTTTGCAAGGATATTTATTTTATTATTTATACAAAATTCTTCAGAAGGATTTTCCTGCCCGTCTAAACATTTGTTTAACAGGACACCGGCCGGTTTATTAAAAAATTTCACTAAATCATAAACCATTGCAAGATTATGTGTGCCGAAAATAGTCGGTTCTGCTACAAGAACGCAACAATCTGCCGAACGGATACTTTCCATTACAACACAGGCGCTTCCCGGAGGACAATCAATAATTACAATTTCTTCTTTCGGCAGTTTACTCATAATGGATTTTATAATAGGAACTCCTGAAACTTCTCCGGTATTAAGACATCCGCTGACGGCAAGAACATTGCCGGAGATTCCTTCTTCAATTGACCCGATAATTCTTGATGTTTCGGTAAAAGCTTTTTGCGGACACAAAACTATACAGCCGCCGCATGAGTGGCATACTTCATTAAAAATCATAAGTTTATCGTTTATCAAAGCCAAAGCATTATATTTACAGAAAGTTATACATTTTCTGCACCTTGTGCATTTATTTAAATCAATTGACGGTATAGTTACGGTGACGGATGTTTTATTCGTAATAATCGGTTTTAAAAATAGCTGTCCGTTTGGCTCCTCAACATCGCAATCTGCATATACCGCTTTTTTTGCGCTGCATGCAAGATTTACGGAGACAAGCGTTTTTCCGGTACCGCCTTTACCGCTTAGTACGGCAATTTTCATTAATTCTTTCCCCCGTGATTATGAAAACCGGGATGAATATCGGTTAAAACCGAGAGCTTTTCTTCCTTGTATTTTTTAATATTGTCGTTTGCCGAACCATTTTCGGCTTTATATATTTTTATTCCTCCGGCATTTAAGACGTCAGCGGCATTTTGCCCGCAGCGGTAAGTTATGAGAATTTTTGCTCCGCTGTCAACGAGTGTCTGGGCCGCTTTTATTCCGGCTCCGCCCTGACTGTTTGCTGCGGCGTTATCTATAAAGTCAGATTTTTGAGTTTCAGTGTCAAAAAGCATAAAAAACGGTGTTCTTCCGAAGGAAGGACATACCGGAGCATCGGTATTTTTGCCTTCAACAGGTATAATTATTTTCATAATTTTCTCCTTACTTTTTTATAAATTTTTCTTCAATCGTTTTTACCGTATTATCAAGATATCCGTTTTGTAATTGCTCAAAAGTTCCTTTATCTGCCAAAGACGCTATTTCAGGGTCAATAGGTATTCTGTCAAGAAGGGGGATATTTAAAGATTTTGCCGTTTCTTCAATTTTGCTTTCTCCGAATAATTTTATTTCTTTTGCGCAGTCGGGGCATTTTAAGTAACTCATATTTTCTACCGTTCCAAGTACCGGAATATTCATAGATGCAGCCATGTTATAAGCTTTTTTTACTATTAACGATACAAGTTCCTGAGGAGAAGTTACTATTATAATGCCGTCTAAAGGGATAGACTGAAAAACGGTAAGAGGAACGTCTCCGGTTCCCGGAGGAAGATCAATAAATAAAAAATCAAGCTCACCCCACATTACTTCAGTCCAGAATTGTTTTACGGTTCCCGCAAGAATAGGCCCTCTCCATATTACGGGATCGTCTTCTTTTTCAAGAATGAGATTGATAGACATTATATTTATTCCGTCTTTTGTTTTTTCCGGAAATATTCCAAGTTCGCTTGCGTGCACTTTTTGCGAAATTCCGAACATTTTAGGTATGGAAGGACCTGTAATATCGGCGTCAAGAATGCCGGTTTTATAGCCTTTTTTGTTTAATGAAACTGCAAGCATACCCGTAACTAAAGATTTGCCGACGCCTCCTTTTCCGCTTGCGATTCCGATTACTTTCTTGATTTTTGACATTTGGTTCGGTTTTTCAAGAAAAGATTCTCTTTTTTCTTTTGAAGAACATGTTCCTGCCTGGCAGTCATTACTCATTTGTTAATCTCCTTATTGCAATTTTTAAATTTTTTCATTTTTCCGCAGCATTTTTTGTTACATTGACCGGAATGTTCGCATATTTTAAAATCGCCGCCCTGAATTTTTAACATTTTGTTATTTGTCAGGCAGTCGGCAAGTTTTTGTCTGGCGCTGCTGTAAATGGCCTGCGTCGTCGTTCTTGAAACTTCCATTCTTAATGAGCATTGTTCCTGGGTCAGTCCTTCCAAATCAATAAGGCGGATTGTTTCGTATTCGTCAACCGTCATTTCTATAATGGCTGTTGAATTTTGCGGGCCGAACGATGAATTGGCGGGCATATTGCATACTCTTCTGCATTTAAGAGGTCGTACCATTGTATTCTCCTGTTATTGACATATGTCAATAACGTAATATTATCATTATTTCCGGCATATGTCAATAACTGTGATAAAAAACAAATGAAGTTTTGAATCTTATTGCATTTTGATTTAAAAAAATATATACTTCCATTTCAAACTTTGCTCCGTATGGGGCTGAGCCGTTAGCCGTAAGGCAACGGAAATCCAAAAAGGAGGTAAACATGGGTTACGAATGTACTTTCATTTGTTCACCTGAGTTAGACACCGCAAAAGTAGAAGAACTTACTGCGAAAGCTTCAAAAATCGTTGAAACATCGGGCGGAACAATCAAAAATCTGCAACAATTGGGTAAGAAGAAACTCGCTTACAACATCAAGAAATTCCGTGAAGGCATTTATGTCTATATGGAAATTGACGGTCCGGGAAGCATGGTGTCTTCTTTGGAAACATTCTTTAAAGTTAACGATCCTGTAATAAGATTTTTAACAGTAAAAGTTGAACCGAAGAAAAAACTTGCTAAAAAAGCTGATAAAAAAGCTAAAGTAGCAGAAAAAACGGAGACAGCCAATGAACCAGCAGAATTACCAACTACCGCAGCAGAATAATGTAGTGTTAGTGGGAAGATTGACGAGGGATCCTGAAACAAGGAGAACGTCAACTTCAAAAACTGTTTGTAAATTTGACATTGCGATAGGAAGAAGGTTTAAAGATGCTGCGACCGGAGAGTGGAAAGACGCAGACCCTACGTTTGTTCCGATTGTCGTTTGGGGAGACCAGGCGAACAGATGCGGAGACAGATTGAAAAAGGGAATGCCTGTTCATGTTGAGGGAAGACTGCAGACTAACAGCTGGCAGGCTACCGACGGCACGAAAAAGTCAAGAATTGAAGTAATTGCCTCAAGAGTCCAGATTCTTGTCAGATCGGATCAGGCTCCCGCGGCAAAAACTAAAGTTGAAGACGCCGATAACGAATACGTATCGGAAAATGATGTTAATATGGGCGATGAAGAAGTACCTTTTTAAAGAATAATTCGGAGGAATAAAAATATGTCAATGGATAAAAAACCGGCGCGTCCGGCAGGCGCAAAACCGGGCGGAAAATTCAGAAAGGGCGGACCGATGAAGAAAAAAGTCTGTCGTTTCTGCGTGGATAAAATAGAAATAGATTATAAAAACGTCAGTTTGCTCAGAGCATTTGTTACTGAAAGCGGAAAGATTCTTTCAGGCAATGTCACAGGCACCTGCGCAAAACACCAGAGAGAACTCTGCAACGCTGTAAAAAGAGCCAGAATGCTTGCATTGCTTCCTTTTGCGGCAAACTAGAGGGAGGATATTTTAAATGAAAGTTATTTTAAGAGCTGATATAACAAACGTCGGAAGACAGGGAAAAATAAAAGACGTAGCGGCCGGGTTTGCAAGAAATTTCTTGCTTCCTAAAAAGCTTGCCATGGAAGCTACTCCTCAGAATCTCAAAATCTGGGAAAGAGAAAAAGTAAAACTTGAAAAACAAAGAGAAGAAATAATAGCCAATGCCACCGCGATAAAAGAAAAGATAGAAAAAGTTTCTTTTTCAACGAAGGTTAAAGTCGGTGAAAACGGAAAGATATTCGGTTCTATTACGGCAAACCACATTGCGAAACTTTTCGATCAGGAAGGTTTTACCGTTAATAAACACGACATTCTTCTTCCGGCTCCTATTAAAGAAGTAGGAAAACAGACTATAACGATAAGACTTCATCCGGAAGTTTTGGCAAAAGTAGAAGTTGATATTATAGAAGAAAAACAGAAAAACTAAATAAAATATGTCAACGAATGTTTTAGAAAAACTTCCTCCTCAATCACTCGACGCTGAAATGGCGCTTATCGGCGCAATGCTGATAGAAGAAGACGCCGCGATAAAAGCGATAGAGCTGGTTAAGGAGGAAGATTTTTACAGCAAGGTTCATCAGATTATTTTTGACGCCGTAAGAAAGCTTGTTGACCTTCAAAATCAGAATGTTGACATAGTGACGGTAAACGATAAATTAAAAACAAATCCTATGTACGCCGATGCCGGCGGCATCAGATATCTTACAAGCCTTATAGATAAAGTAAAAACCGCCGCAAACGTTGAAGACTACGCAAATATCATAAAAGATAAATCAATCCTCAGACAGATAGTCAACGCCGGTACCAAAATGGTTACCGAAGCGTACAGCGAAAAAAAGACGCCAATTGACATATTGGACGATTCTCAGGAAATTATTTTTAATATATCAAAACAAAACACACTTACGGATTTTGTTTTGCCATCTGCATTAATACCTGAAACCGTTACCAAACTTGAAAAATTACATAATGACAAAAAAGACGTTTCGGGGTTAAGAACCGGGTTTGATAATCTTGACAAACTTACTTCGGGACTTCAGCCTTCGGAACTTATCATTCTTGCCGGACGTCCTTCAATGGGTAAAACGTCATTTGCATTGAATATTGCGGAAAATATCGCCGTACATAATAAAGGCACTGTCGCGATATATTCGCTTGAAATGTCAAAAGAAGCTTTAATGTTGAGATTTTTGGCGTCTTGCGCGCTTGTAAACGGGCTTGCTTTAAAAAACGGTAAATTTAAAGCCGAAGAATGGGGAAATCTTACCACGGCCGCAAGAAAATTATCCGAATCCGCTGTATATATTTTGGATAAAGCCAATATGAACGTTACGGAATTAAGAGCCTCCGCAAGAAAACTTGCCAAACAGTTGGAAATGAAAGGGAAAAAATTAGATTTGATTATTGTTGATTATTTGCAGCTGATGAGAAGCACCGGCGGATATAAATCGGAATCTCAGGAAGCCGAAATCGCAGATATTTCCAGATCTCTTAAAGGTGTGGCAAGAGATTTGGCGATACCTGTAATCGCTCTTTCGCAGCTTTCAAGAGAAAACGAAAAAAGAGGCAAAGACAAAACGCCGCAGCTTTCGGATTTGAGAGGATCGGGAGCTATTGAACAGGACGCTGACGTCGTTGCTTTTGTACACAGAGAAGGTTATTATGACAGAGAAGATCCCGATAAAGCAAAGCTTGCGCAGATAATAATAGCAAAACAAAGAAACGGACCGACAGGAATAGTAGACCTTTCATTTGAAACTGAATACACAAAGTTTTTTAATAAAGCATATTCTTCGGAGGAATATCAATGAAGGAACAACCACCATCTGCAGGCAGTAAAAAAGACAACAGAAATTTTTTCAGACAAACATGGGTTGAAGTAGACAAAAGCGACTTCCATTTCAATCTAAAAAAAATCAAAGAATACCTCAAAAAAGACACAAAAATTCTAGCCGTTATAAAATCAAACGGATACGGACACGGCGGAGTTGAACTTGCAAAAGAAGCCGTAAAGGCCGGAGTTTACGGCATAGCCGTCAGTTCGGTTGAAGAAGGCATCCAGTTCAGAAAAGCCGGCATCAAAACAAATCTTTTGGTTTTCGGCGTGCCTTATCCGATTGACAATCTGTCGGTCGCCGTTTACTGGGATTTGATACCGACTCTTTCAAATCTGCACGAAATACAATATCTGGCGACTCTTGCAAAAAGACTCAGCAAAGTTTTGGAATTTCATTTAAAAATTGACACCGGTATGGGCAGAATAGGAGTTTCTCCTCAGGACGCATACAATATTTTACAAAAAATATCCGAAATGCCTGAAATCAAGATGGCAGGAATATATACGCATTTTGCGGTTGCCGACACCGACGCTTCTTACACGCAGAATCAGCTTGACATATTTCACGATATAACAAAATACGCCAAAAATTTAGGCTTAAAATTCATAGCCCACGTGGCAAATACGGCCGCGCTTATAAGCAATAAAAAAACGCATCTTGATATGGTAAGGCCCGGCATAGCTCTTTACGGGCTTACTCCGTTTGACCACGCGCATAAAATGCTTAAACTTAAACCTGTATTGTCGTGGAAAACCAGAATAATAAATTTAAAAAGAGTATCGGCCGGATTCTGCGTAAGTTACGGAAGAACTTTTGTAACAAACAAAGCGTCCGTAATTGCGACGCTTCCGGTAGGATATGCCGACGGATACAGCAGAGTTTTGTCAAATAAGGGAGATGTTCTTGTAAGGGGCAAAAGATGCCCTATTGCCGGCAGAATAACGATGGACAGCATGATGATAGACGTTACCGGAATCAAAGGAGTAAGCATCGGGGACGAAGTTGTTTTAATAGGAACTCAAGGGAAAGAACAAATAAAAGCGGAAGAATTGGCAAAATTGCAAAATACTATCAATTATGAAGTTACTTGTTCAATATCTATGAGAGTTCCGAGAATTGTAGTATAATAAAATAACGGCTTTAATTTCCGACGGAATAAAATTATGGTTTTAAAACAAACAAAACAAATCATAGGAAAAACCGCTTCAACTCCGTTTTCTTTTACCGGACGGTTGGTAAAGAATATTATTTCGGGAACAGGACAGGCAACGCAGATAACCGCCGAAACTTTAGTATGGATTTTTAAAGGCCAAATCAATATAAAAAATACAGTTATGCAGATGGTTGAAGTCGGCTACAGGTCGTTTCCTATTATACTTTTGACTTCTTTTTTTACGGGAATGGTTCTTGCTCTTCAGGTTGGCTCTGCAACTTCAAATCTTTTTAACGAACCCGTTTATATAGGAATGATTACCGGTTTTGCTCTCGTAAAAGAGTTAGGCCCCGTTCTTACTGCCGTCGTAATAGCAGGACGAGTCGGAGCCGCAATAACGGCAGAACTGGGGACAATGAAAGTTACCGAGCAGTTGGACGCTTTGTATACGCTCGGAACAAATCCTGTAAAATATCTTGCCGTTCCGAGATTTTTGGCATGTATAACAATGGTTCCTTTGCTTACGGCTCTTGCAAATATCATAGGTATTTACGGCGGACTTCTTGTGACAAATATGAACTGGGATATACCTTCAACCGTTTATATGGGAGATATCCTTAACGTTATGGATATACCGGCTTTTATGCACGGATTTATAAAATCATTTTTCTTTGCCGCGATTATTGTCATAGTGGCATGCCATAAAGGGTTCGGATGTTACGGAGGAGCCGAAGGAGTAGGAAAAGCGACGACAAGCTCCGTTATGGTTTCAATGATTTTGATACTGATATCCGACTATTTCTTAACCGCTCTTCTTGTAGCTTTGAAGATCTATTAAATCTGTTCCTTTTTTCAAATAAAGCTTAAAATTTTCATCCGTATTGATTGAAAATTTATTCAGCGTGTTTTTTCTTTCGATTATTTTTGAAATATAAAAATCCGCAAGACTCTGCGACTGAGAAATCACGATTGTTTTATAGTTTCCGCCGTCGTATACGCCGAAAGTTTCGGGCAGTAAAAGCAGAACAAAAGGATGCAGATGGTAATGGTAAACCTGAAAAAAAACAGGCTGTGAAGTGTATACATTCAGTTCCGAATCGTATAAAACGTTTATTTGTCTGTTTGCAATAAAATAACCGTTAACATCCGATAAATATTTATCCCATATTCTTGTATACTGTACTGAGTTTGCAAGCAGTAAAGCCAGCATAATAATATTTATAATTTTTATATAAACCGTATTTTTTATATTTTTAAAAACAATCAAAACAATCATAAAAGCCAATACCGAATAAAAACCTAAAGTTCTGTATGTATATCCGTCAGACGATTGAATATTGAAAAGAATGTCGTCAAAAATATTTACGCATGCGATTATATATAAAAAATTATAAATTTTTACGTTTTTGATGTTTTTTCTTGTAATTGAAATAAATAAAATCAATAAGACCGATATGCATAATCTCAGTATTTTTATCCCGTAAAAAACGCCTCCGTGCAGATATTCGTTTGTAGCCGCAAAAATGGGATGCAATATGTAATAACAGTTAAAAGTAAAAGCGAAAATTAACAATATGAAACTGTAAATAAGAATAATCTTTGCCGAAAGGCTTAAATTTTTTTCGTTAATATATTTTTTAACGCCTAGAACAAACAATAAGGGAATAAACACAACGACCATAGGATGGCTGCTGACTGCAGCAACCGGAAAAATCAGAAGAGAAAAAATATTTATATATGACAATTTTTTAAAATCGGAATAATAATATATGACAAATATTATCCACAAAAATAATCCCGTTATAAGATTTTCAGTCCATATCTGATAAATCATAAAAGTTACGCATATTAAAAAAGACAGAAGAATAATATCAAAATATTCTTTTTTGTTTTCCGGCAGATTCAAGTAAATAATAACAAGAAAAAGCAAAGGCGAAAGGTATGATATCATTGTGAACAGATACAATAAAACGCCTATGTTTAAAATACCGGCTTTTACCGCCAATCCTGTTGCTAAATGGGATAATATTGACGGGAAAAATCTTGAGTTGTACGGGAAATTATAAAAACCTTCATGTCCGATCCATATATTGCCGGCCGTAACGGCTTCCCAAAAATGATGTACGCCGTCTTCAATTAACCCTATATGCCTTGACGAATTTATCACCGATATCGTTGTAAGTATCAGAATCGTAAGTATAATTGAAAAATGATTTTTTATAAACGACAGAAATTTGTTTTTCATAAAATCAATTTCATTAAAAGGGCGTTGTCAGAGCCGTAATAATTTGAACGTATTGCGTATTGTTTAAATCCTGTTTTGTTATATAGATCAATTGCCGTTTTGTTCCTTTCGTTTACTTCAAGAAAAATCGTTTTGGTTTTTTTTTGTTTTAAATCTTCTATCGCATGCGTTAAAAGCGCTTTGCCGAAATTTTTGCCTCTGAATTCTTTTGCTACTACTATATTGAGTATTTCAGCTTCGTCTTCTATTAGTCTGTAAATTATAAAACCGGCGGTGAGCCCGCCGGTTTTATTTATTTTAAAATTTGAAAATTTATTTTTTGATTCGGCAATAAACATTTTTTCAGACCAGTTGTCCGAAAAAGATTCTTTTTGTATCTCAAGAATCCTTTGCAAATCGCCGGCTTCAAAATCCAAAATACAAAAATTATCCATTTTTATTTGCTTTTCTTCTCGGCTTTTTCCGTTTTTTTAGGTTCCTGCTTTTCAACAGTTCCCTTTACAAAAAATTTTTCTCTTATAAAATTTTCTATTTCGTCTGATACCGCGGGATTATCCTGAAGATACTGTTTTGCGTTATCTCTGCCTTGTCCTATTTTATCGCCTTTGTAAGAATAAAAAGAACCGGATTTTTCGACAATTCCGTTATTTGCCGCCATATCTATGAGATATCCGAATTTATCTATTCCTACTCCGAACAGAATATCAAATTCGGCCTGTTTGAAAGGAGCCGCAACTTTGTTTTTTATTACTTTTACCCTTACGCTGTTTCCGAGAATTTCATCGCCTTTTTTAATTGATTCGATTCTTCTTATGTCAAGTCTGACCGATGAATAGAACTTTAAAGCAAGACCGCCCGGAGTTGTTTCGGGATTGCCCCACATAACTCCGATTTTTTGTCTTAATTGGTTTATGAATATTATGGAAGTTTTTGATTTTGATATAGTGCCCGTCAGTTTTCTTAAAGCCTGGCTCATAAGCCTTGCCTGAAGTCCCATGAAAGAATCGCCCATTTCTCCTTCAATTTCGGCTCTTGGCACGAGCGCCGCAACTGAATCTACTATTATCAAATCAACGGCGCCGGAGCGTATAAGTTTATCCGCAATTTCAAGCCCCTGTTCGCCCGAATCAGGCTGGGATATGAGCATATCGTCTATTTTTACGCCGAGTTTTGAAGCATAATCGGGATCCATTGCGTGTTCGGCGTCTATATAAGCAACTATGCCGCCCTGTTTTTGAGCCTGCGCGGCCACACATAAAGCGAGCGTTGATTTTCCTGATGATTCAGGTCCGAAAATTTCTATAATTCTGCCTCTCGGAATGCCTCCGATGCCTATTGCTATATCAAGAGGAAGCGCGCCGGTTGGAATAACGTCAACGTCAACATGGGCGTTTTTTTCGCCCAGACGCATTATAGCTTCTTTTCCGAAATCTTTTTCAATTTGCGACAGTGCCAGATTAAGCGCTTTTAGTTTTTCATCTTTACTCATTTTAATCCTCCGGTATTAATTTGCTGTTTTTTGTTTTGAATAAGCATACCATACAAAAGTATTAGTTGTCAAGCGTTTAATAATTTTCACGGCAGATTTCACGGTAATTGCAGTATTTGCAGAAAAAGCCGTTGTCTGTTTTTTCAAATAGTTCCTTGGGTTTGGGAATATTTTTTTCTATATCCGACAAATATCCGTACATTTGGAGAGTTTCGTCGACTATCTGTTTCTTTAAAATTTCAAGGTCATTTTCTTTTAATTGAACGCTGCTTTCGCTGTAAGACGGGCAAAGATAAGCTATTGCCGGAAGAATATCGGCGTATCCGGTTTCAAAATGGTAACATGCCCAAAGAGCGTAGCCCATAAGCTGTTTTGAATGTTTTTGAATATCCTGTTTGCCGGTTTTCCAGTCAAGTATATATATTTTATCGTCTACCGGTATCAGATAATCAACTTTGCAATAGGCTTTGTATCCGGCGATTCTCGTTTCTCCGAAGCCGGCGGGTTCTATCACCCAGTTTTCGCTCGCTTTTAAAGCAGTTTCAAATATCCATCTGAGCCGTTCGCTGTTTAGAAAATTTAAAAGAGTTTTTTCAACCGCCGGATACAAATCGTCTCCGGTGACGGAATCTTTTTGTTTGTAATATACTTCGGTAAACGTTTTTGCCGAGCAGTAAGCGTTTGTTTTTTCAAACGCATAAAGAAGAAATTTCTTTTTGTCTATCGGTTTTGAAGTTTTTTGCATGCGAAGAAGCAAATCTCTTATTATGTCATGCACAATATTTCCGGTTTCAAGAGCTGAGGAAGTTAAAGCTTTTAAGCGTTGTATTTTATCAAAAGGAATTTCTTTGTCAAATTTCGCGTAATAATCGTAAAAATACTGTCTTTTGCAATTGTTGAATCTGTCATAACGCGATACGGACCATCCTAAAATTTCGGTAAAAGGGAATTTTTTTATTTTCGGAAGTTTCATAATAACGGCATTTTATCATTTAACGAGAGTAGTAATCAAACGTTATTTTTTAATATAATAACGGCGTGAAATATAATTTTAACATAACATCCGGTTTTAATAATATTAATGTTATAGAGGCATTAAAAAAAGCAGGCGCTACAGAACTTTACACGGGTTTTTTTGATAAATCCGTAAACCATAAATATCCGATAGCGTTCAACATACTTAACAGACGAGGCGAAGACGCAAATTTTACCGATTGGCATGCTTTTAAAAAAGCTGTAAATCTTGCCGAAAAACTTAAACTTCCCGTATATATTACGTTTAACGGCATTTATACGGAACCCCAGTATAAACTTATAACTGACACAATAAAAAAAGTAAGCGTTTTGGACGGAGTAAAAGGCATTATAATAAATGATATCCCGCTTTTGCTTGTTCTTAAAGAAAAAGGCTATAAAAAAGAGATCGTTGTCTCAACGGGCGGAACCGTTTTTAACCATCATGCTGTCTCCTTTTATAAATCACTCGGAGCGAAAAGAATAATTTTGGACAGACAGTTATCAATAAAAGATATTATTGAAATAATAAATTATGACAAGACGATGCAGTATGAAATTTTTGCTTTCGGCGGGAGCTGTTTTTTTGTAGACGGTTTTTGTTCTTTTTTCCACTGTTCCGAAAATTTGGATTGTAACCGTAATATAATTAATACGTACAATGTTAATATGTGCGAAACGGGATGTCATCTTATTGAACGCAATATTGAAAAATTTTCGGATTATTACAAAAAAAAATACGGGCTTAATTCAAAAAATTTTCTTGCCAATATGAATCATTCATGCAATTTGTGCTCTTTATACGATTTGAAAAATTTAAAGAACGTATCTCTTAAAATAGTAAACAGAAAAAAATCAACGGTTTCTTTTGTTGAAGTTGTTAAAGAAGCGGCAGACGGTCTCGGAAAAGTTAAAACAAAAAAAGAATATACAGGATTGTGTAAAAAAATTCTAAGAGGAAAGGGGCTTTTTAACTGCGACGGATCCCGGTGTTATTACAATATATGAAAAAGGAAAAAGCAAAAATAATCAGTTCGGTTTCAAAAATCGGCTTATGCTCCAAATTTGAAAGAATTTATTTCGGCGATGAATTTTGCCAGTATAAAATTCCTTCGCTTAAAGATTTGAATTATTTAAAAAGAAATTCAAACGGCAAAAAAATATCGCTGGTATTTCCGTATATATCGGAATATTATTTTCATAAAATTGAAAAACTTCTGAAATTCATATGCGCCAATAACGCAATTTTTGACGAAATCGTATTCAACGACTGGGGTTTTTTTTATTACATAAGAAAAAATTATCCGGCTCTAAAACTGGTTATGGGCAGACTTCTGACAAAACAGAAAACGGATCCTTTCGCAAAAGATATTATTACGAATATGCAGAAGCCCGGCGCTTTAAAACAAAAAGTTTTTATTCCTAAAAAAGTGCCTAAGGAAACTCTTGAATATTTCGGCAGCATACCGGTAAATTCTCCAATATTTCACAAGTTTATGATTGAAAACAACATTGTAAGAATAGAATCGGATAATTTGAACTGGGACATGAACGTCAATTTACGCAAAAAAATCAAAATATCGGTTTATTTCCCGTACGTGAAAATATCAACGACAAGATATTGCGGGCAATTGAATATGCTGAAAAACAATTGCATCCGCCAGTGTGAAAAAAGCGCGGTTACGCTTAAAAAATACAGAACAAAATTTAATTATATAATCAAAGGCAATGCAGTCTTTTTTAAAAATGCCAAAATTTCAAATATGCTTTTTGCCGACAGGATAGTTTACAATGACTGAAAAGAATATAGTTTCAATAATAATTCCGTGTTTCAACGCCGTAAAATATACCAAACAATGCGTTGAAAGCGTATTGGAAAATTCAACTTATCCGTATGAATTGATTTTGATAAATAACGGTTCAAGCGACGGAACAAAAAAATATTTAAAAAATCTGAAAATAAAATCGGAATATCTGAAAAAACTCCGCATAATCAACCTTAAATCAAATTACGGGGTTGCAAAAGCCCTTAATATCGGCATATCAGAATCCTGCGGAAGATATGTTTGCTATATAAATAATGACGTTATAGTTACAAAAAAATGGCTTGAAGGTTTGGTTTATGCTTTGGATGCTGATAAAAATAACGCCGTTGCCGGAACGCTGTTCAATCCGTTTGAGGATAAAATATTTGTAAAAAAAGCCGAAAAAAATAAAAATGTAATAAGCGCCGCCGCCGATAAAATCAGACTGTCAAACCGTCATAAAATAAAAAAAGCAAAAACAGTCCACGGTCTTTGCATGTGCGTAAAAAAGAACGTGTTTAAAAAAATCGGATTGTTCAATGAAAATTTCTATCCGTGTTTCGGAGAAGATATTGAATTTTGCGAGAGAGTAAAAAAATACGGATATAAGCTTGTAGACGCGACGGATGTTTTTATATTTCATTATTGGAATAAATCGGTAAGATCAAAAGAATTTGAAAAACAAAACAAAAATATTGAAACCGTAATGCAAAAACATTACAAAAAATTTAATATTCCAAAAAAACATAAAATTTAATATTACCTGCCGAGAAGATTTTTTAAAACGCCGTCAAGCTTTTTGCCCAAATCGGCGCTTGTGCCTTTTGAAGCGTCGTTTAAAATTTCTCCGACAGTACCTATTACGTCAAAAGAAGTTTTCGGATTATCAGCGGTTCCGCCGATTTTCATTTTTGCGTATAATCCCGTGTTTACTTTTAAGTCTATGATGTTTTGTTTAAAATCAACAAATCCCGTTGTGGTAATCGTCGTTATCGGAAGTTTAAAATTGATATTTTTTGACGTCATTTTACCGTTTGCAAACGCAACGTCAAAAAGCAGGCTGTCGTAATTTATGCCTTTTTTGCTTGATTCGTCTATTTTCTGCGATTGTTTTATGTTGTTATTAAGGGCATTAAATATCATAAGAAATATTTTTGCGAATTTGTTTTCCGCCAGTTTTTCAACGTTTGTGATTGTTCCGTTTGAAATTCCGGCCGAAAAATATCCGTTTGAATTTTTCATATTGGATGTAATTGATTTTAAAGATGTTTTAATATAACCGTTGCGCCCGTATAAGTAAGGAATTTCCAATAAATCTATGCTTATGTCTGCGTCCAAATTTAAGTTGAAATCTGATGATTTTTGTTCCTTTTTTGGTTTTTCTTTTATTTCACCGTTTGGGTTGGACGAAATTTCTTTTATGATTAATTTGTCCATTTTTAATTTTAACGCGAGATTATTCCCGGTATAAGAACCTGAAAATTTAAAACTTCCGCCGTTAAATACGCCTGAAGAATTTTCCATGGAAATATTATCTTTTGAATGAATGACGGCTTTGAAATTTGTTGCGCTTAAATCCGTATACGGCGGATATTTAAAAGATATATTCGTTCCGTCAACATTGCCGTTAAGGTCTGTGTTTGATATTTTCAGTTTTGATTTTATTTTTCCGCTTATATTGTAATCCGGAAAAAACTCGGATATTTTATCAAGCGCTATATCAATGTTTGTTTTTAAATTGTATTGCGGTTTTTCTCCGCTCCAGTTAATATTTCCGTAAACATAACACGTTGATTGCGGCAAAAGAAGATCAAACTGCAGTATATCGGCGTTTTTATTGGCCGCGTCAATGACTGTTTTTATTTCGCAGTCAACGGAAGGTATTTTAAATTTTGTTTTTGCGGTAAAAAAGTCTTTAAATGTTTCGGTATTGATGTTTTTGCAAGTTATTTTTAAATCAATTTTAGGCGTTGTTATATTTTCAAAATTTCCTGAGGCGTTTAATTCTGCGCCTTTATAATTTGTCTTAAAAGAAATTATGTTGATAAGAAGTTTGTCAAATTCCAAATCGTTAAGATTAATTTCGGACTGCAGATTTACGGGCAAAAAGGCGTCAATGTTATTTTGTTTATATTTGATGTTGAAAGATATTTCGCACGGGAATAATTCCGTAAACGAAAAATCTGAAATTTTCATGTTAAAATCCGAAATTTCCGTATCAAGATTTAAAATATCGTCTTTGAATAATATAACTGAATTTTTTACGTCAAATTTATAAATTTTCAAAGGAATGTCGTTTTTTACGCTTTTTGCCTTGTTTTGTACGTTTTCGGGCGTTTGCTCTTTTTTTGTCGTTATGTCGTTAAAATTAAATCTTCCGTTTTTATCTTTGTGCATTTGTATGTACATACCGTCAATACCGAGAGTTTGGACTTCTATTTTTTTGCGCAGCAAAGGTTTCAGTGATATTTTGAGAGTCAGTTTTTTTGCTTTTATAAAAGTGCCTTTTGCAAAAGACGATCTTTCCGAAAGAGCGAAATTCGTAAGATTTATGCCTATGATATTAAAGGATACTTTGTCGAAAGAAACTTCTCTGTTGAAATTTTCTTTTGCGTATGAAACGATGTATTGCTTGATTTTATCCTGAGGCAGAAATATTTTTACGAAAACAAACGAAGCCAAAGAAAAAAGTAATCCGGCGGCCGCAATGAAAAGCATTGTTTTTTTGAAAATTTTCATTCTGCCGTTATTAAACAAAATAAATATTTTTAAGTAAATACTCTTGTCCGGCTGCGCCAAAAAATGTATAGTTTATTAAAAGGTTATAAATAAAAATACGGAGAATCCCGATGATAACGGAAAAAATTGAACAAATCGGAGCGGAAATTCAAAAATTGCTGGAAGAAGCGCTCATTTTTGAAAAAGAAAATAAAAATCTCAAAGAAAAGCTGGAAGTTACCGAAGAATTAAATAAAATATTTAAAGAAGAAGTAAAACCTCTTAAAAAAGAAAACAAACTTTTGAAAGACGATATCATTCGTATGGAAGAGAAAAACAAGTCTTTAAAAGAAAAAATAAACTCTCTTGAAGATGAAAAAGATAAACTGCAGGACGAGATATACCGTTTAAGAAGGCAGCTGCGTTAAAAATTTCAAAAATACTCTAAATAATTTAAAAGCATGCTTTAAAAAGACATGTTTTGATACAAATTTTATTAATTTGATATAATCTTTGGCAAAACTTTATAACTGTAAAACCGCGGAGATTCAAAATGCTTAAACAAATAATAAAAAGACTCTTTTTACTTAACGTGATTTTCCTTTTTCTGATGACCGTCTACAGAATAATATTTACGTTTTATTACGCGCCTGCCGGTTTAGATGCTTACCGGGACGGGCTTGTTAAAGCTTTTATACTCGGCGTCAGATATGATGCGGCTGTTCTTGCCTATATCAATAGTTTTGCGGTTCTTGCTTTTATAATTTTTATTTTTAAGGGAAACAAGAAAATATTTCTCGGTTTTATGAATAGTTTGAAATATTACTATACATTTTTTTTTGGCAGCGTTATTTTAATATTATGCGTTGATTTCGGTTTTTATTCCTATTTTCAAAATCATATAAATATTCTGATTTTCGGTATTTTTGAGGACGATACAAAAGCTTTGTTTTCAACTCTTGCCAAAAATTACCCGCTTGCGCTTGTCGCCGCCGGTTTTATCGCGGTTTTTGTAGTAATTTATTTTTTGTCCAAAAGAATTCTTGAAAAAAATATAGGCGGTTTTTATCCTGAAAAAGTTAAACCCGGATATAAAATTTTGATTTGTCTGCTTCTTGCGGGGATAACTTTTATAACGGCAAGAGGCTCTTTCAAGATGTTCCCTCTCGGAGTTGACGACAGTGAGATTGCAAATAATGCTTTTATTAACAAAGTGGGAATAAACGCATTATATACTCTTCAGGCGGCGTTTGACGCCAGATTAAAAGAAAACAGAGGCATGGATTATATCGCAAAAATGGGGTATTCAAAGGAAGATCCGGCGAGGATTTTTAGCGATTACCTTAATATTGACGTAAATAAGATAGATAAAAACGTTCCTGAAAAATCTCTGGAAAGAAAGACGAAATACAATAAGGCCGCGGAAAAAATTAAGCCGAATGTAATTCTTATAGTTATGGAATCTCTCGGCACGGATTTAATGCATTACGACAGCCCCACATTCAATGTTTTGGGTGAATTTAAAAAACACATGGATCAGGATATAACATTTTATAATTTTATGCCCGGTCATATAGGAACTATAGGAAGTCTTGAAGCCGTTATCACAAATATTCAGCGTATGCCCTCTTCTAAATATTTAAGTCAGTCAAAATATGCTTATAACAAGTATTTTTTCTCGGGACCTATGCCTTATAAAAATAATAATTATGAAACTGTCTTTATGTACGGAGGCAATGCCGGATGGAGAAATTCCGGATCTTATATGCCAAATCTCGGATTTGATTTGATTATGGGCGAAGGAAGCATGTCTAAAGAATATGAAAGAAACGAGTGGGGTATTTACGACGAATATCTTTTTGAGAATATTTTTAAAGTTCTTGAAAAAAACGACAATAAAAAATTTATTTATGTTTTAACTACTTCAAATCATCCGCCGTATACGCTTCCGAGTGAATATAAAAAGATGCCGCTTGAAATAACGGAAGAATTGAAAAATGACATAACGGGGGATATGAAATTATCAGAAATGCGTTTTGCCGCTTACCAGTACGCATGCCAGAAAGCCGGAGAATTTTTAACAAAACTTAAAAAATCAAAATATGCGGACAATACGATAGTCGCAATTACCGGCGATCATAATTTTTGGAGCGTTTTTTCTTACACGACAGAAAGAAAGCTTGATATGTTAAGCGTGCCTTTTTATCTTTATATTCCGGAGAAGTTAAAACCCGATGTTAAAAAAATTGATACAAAAACATTCGGGTCTCACAGCGACATAATGCCGACACTGTACGAACTTTCTCTTTCAAATACTGTTTACTGGGCTGTCGGCAAAAATTTGCTTTCTCCTGAAGCCTCAAATAATACGGCATCAAACGACGTCGGACTAATCGCAAATCAAAAATACGCCGTATTGTACAATTTTAATTCAGACAGCGCCAAATCTTACTCTTGGAATAAAGATAAACCGAGAGAAATGGTTCGTTGTGAACAAACTAAGGAGCATGAAACCATGCTCAAACACTACAAATCAGGAGTTGCAATCGCCCAGTATATGCTAAAAAACGACAGGGCAATCATAAAATAACGCGTGTTTTAAGATTTGTTAGCGAAAGTTAAATAGTGTATAATAAACCGGTAAGTTTAATGCCGCCATCGTCTAGCGGTTTAGGACATCGCCCTCTCAAGGCGGAGATCACGGGTTCAAATCCCGTTGGCGGCGTTATCGTAAAAATAAAAATCCGGTTCTAAAACCGGATTTTTTTTATTATTTTTGATTTTATTTTTTTAACTTTTCAAGTTCCAGTTCTTTTTTCAGAATTGCATTTTCTCTTTTCAAAAGTTCTATTTCTTTTTTTGCAAGATAAACTTCTCTGGCTTCATTAAGCGAAAAAGAGTTTGCATCATTGACATGAGAACTGATTTCAAATATTTTTTGAAGCTCGGATTCCGGTTTTTTAAAAAGTTTTGACATTTTTTTTATGTTTTCTTCGGAAGGCGATTGAATACCCTTAAACCACGCGCCGACTGCAGGATGAGAAATGCCGAGCAGTCTGGCCAATTTTAACTGACTTCCCCGAAGTTTGCCTTTATTGACGCTTTTGAAAAAATCGTTTTTTTCTTTATTCACGAATTCTCCTGATAAACATCTTGACAAAAAAGACCTTTTAAATTACAATATAATTACAATGTAATTAAAATTTCTGAAATATAAGATTTTAAAAGGGAAACAGTTATGGATTGCGAAAGGATACTGCGAATAATTAAACGTAACAATATAAATATTGTTGCGGGTTTCGCTGACTCCGTAACAGTAACATCAGGTAGAGAGCGTAGATTTTTACCAGTAGTATTACACTCTCACCTGATGTCCCTTAAAAGTTTATTAATTATACAAAAAATCATAATTTGTATCAATTTTATTGATTTGTCCGCATAAAAATACTTTGAAAAAATAAAATTTTATGTTTGTAACCGCGCCGGCCGGTCGTAATAAGGGAAAAGTATGCTGGTAATAATTAATGCAAAACACAAGTCAAAATTTATAAACAGACTCCGCAAAGCAGAGATAAAAAACCAGATTGCGGAAGTAAGATATTATAAAAAGATGATTTTAATGAAAGGCGGTTATTGTTTCAAACAGTATCTTGAAAATTCGCTGTCCGAACTGCGCAGTCTTTTAAAAAACAGACATGTATAGTTTAAAAATTATTTATAAATCAATATCTCTCCTTGCCAAATAATTCACAAAAACATAAAATCTAAAAGTACAAAAATAACTTAAATTTTTTTTAAAAGAATAAACCGGGAGACGATGATGCTAGATATAAAATTGTTTAGGGAAAATCTTGAATATGTTCAAAACGGTCTTAAAAAAAGAGGTTTTGATACGAATTTTGAAACTTTAATAAATCTTGATAACGACAGAAGAAAACTTATATTAGAGATAGAGCAGGCAAGACTGAGAAGAAATTCAGATTCTGAAATGATAGGCAAACTTAAAAGAGAAGGCAAAGAGCCGGATGCCGCTCTTTTGGAAGAATTAGATCAGTTCAGAGTGAGAATTCAGGAAAACGAAAGATTTTTGCTTAATGTTGAAAATCAAATTGAAGATATTTTAATGCGAATCCCTAATATTCCCGATGAAAGCGTTCCTCTCGGAAAAGATTCAAAAGATAATGTCGTGGTCAGAACGGTAGGGGATATTCCTAAATTTTCATTTAAGCCTAAACATCACTGGGAAATAGGGGAAAAACTTGATATTCTTGATTTTGAAGCCGCGTCAAAAGTGTCCGGTTCAAGATTTGCTCTTTTGAAAAATGAAGGATGCGCTCTTGAAAGAGCGATAATAAGTTTCTTTCTTGATACGCATAAACAGAAAGGATATACAGAAATAATGGCACCTTATCTTGTAAATAAAGCTTCCATGAGAGGAACAGGGCAGCTTCCTAAATTTGAAGAAGAACTTTTTAAATGCACGGAAGACGAACTTTATCTTATACCGACTGCCGAAGTATCGGTAACAAACATACACAGGGACGAAGTTCTTGAAGAAGTTTCTCTTACAAAAAAATATGCGTCTTATTCAGCCTGTTTCAGAAGAGAAGCAGGGACATACGGCAAAGACACAAAAGGTCTTATAAGAAACCACCAGTTTAATAAAGTTGAACTTGTTAAATTCACAAAACCGGAAAATTCGATGGCCGAACTTGAAGCTTTAACTTCCGACGCCGAAAACGTATTGCAGCTTTTAAAGATTCCGTACAGAGTAATGCTTTTATGTTCCGGCGACATAGGATTCGGTTCTTCAAAAACTTATGACCTTGAAGCATGGATGAGCGGCGAAGGGACTTACAGGGAAATATCTTCATGTTCAAATTTTAAAGATTTTCAGGCAAGAAGAATGAATATTAAATTTAAAAGCAATACTTCCAAAAAGAGAGATTTTGTTCATACTCTAAACGGCTCCGGCGTTGCCGTGGGAAGAACTTTCGCTACGATTCTTGAAAATTACCAGCAGGAAGACGGATCTGTGGCAATACCCGAAGTTTTAAGAAAATATACCGGATTTGACGTTATAAATCCGAAGAAAAAATAAAATTATTCGGCTTTGCTTTTAGGGAAAGACTGTTCAAAATAAGACGGTTCAAGAGTATCAATACCTCTTTCGTACAGATTATTAAACAAATATTTTGATATTGACCGCATTGTAAGAACGTCGGCCATGGCTCTGTGCGTTTCAGTTACGTTTATGGAAAGACTCTGGGCAATAGACCCCAGTTTATTGGACGGGAATGAAAAATACTGTCTTGAAATTAAAAGCGTGTCAAGAAAATACATTTCGGGCGATTTTATTTTACTTTCCATTATTTCTTTTGAAATAAAATTCAAATCAAAAGACGCATTATGGCATACAAGCGTAAATCCTGCTATAAACTCGGCTATTTCTTTAGCTACTTCATAAAATTTAGGGCTGTTTTTCACCATGTCGTCTGTAATTCCGTGTATCAGTGAGCAAGCCTCGGGAATCTGAATCTGCGGATGTATAAGTGAATTGAACAAAAATTCTTCGCCGTCTTTTATTTTTAGCATTGCGACTTCGCATATTTTTGCGCCCTGGCTTACGGAAAGCCCCGTTGTTTCTATATCCAAAAAAACTATATTGTTCGGGTTATTAGTTCTCATTAAAATCCTTTTACATTTTCTCCGGAGCGGAAACTCCGAGCAGGTTTAAACCTTTTGTTATTACGGTTGAAACGGCTTTCAGCAACTCAACTCTTGCTCTTGTAAGTTCAGGTTCAACGCCCAGTACTCGGCATTTTTCATAAAATCTGTGGTATATGTCGGCAGTTTCCGTCAAATAAGTCGTAAGATGATGAGGACTCATAGTTTTTGAGCAAATTAAAAGAGTATCCTCAAACAAAGCAAGTTTTTTTATCAAATCGCGTTCTTCTTTTGAAGTTAAAAGATTGAAATCGGCAGTTTTTCCGTCATTTTTTTTATATTCTTTAAAAATAGAATGGCACCTTGCGTTTACATATTGAACGTAAAATACTGGATTTTCGCTTGACTGTTTTTTTGCAAGTTCCAAATCGAATTCAAGTTGGGAATCGGGTGCTCTTAACAGAAAGAAAAATCTGCATGCATCTGTCCCTACTTCGTCCAAAACTTCTTTAAGCGTTACAAACTCGCCGCTTCTTGTTGACATTGCAACGGGAACTCCGTTTCTTACAAGAGAAACAAGCTGGTATAAAATGACTTTTAACGCTTCCGGAGTCTGCCCGAGCATTTGTATTGCGGCATTTATTCTTGCAACATATCCGTGATGATCGGCTCCCCAGAGATTTATTACTTTTGTAAAATGTCTTTCATATTTATTTTTGTGGTATGCTATGTCAGAAGCAAGATACGTATATCTTCCGTCCGATCTTTTCAAAACTCTGTCTTTATCATCGCCGTATTTTACGGAATTAAGCCACAAAGCGCCGTCCTGCTCGTAGGCAAAACCTTTTTCGTTTAAAAAAGAGCATACTTTGTCTACTTCCGTAAGGCCGGCATTGTCCTTTTTTACGGCAATGGAAGATTCCGAAAACCAATTGTCAAAAGTAACGGCAAACCGGTTTAAATCGTCTTTTATTCCGTCTAAAATACGGGTGTGGGATTCTTCTCTAAAATCTATTTTGTCAAAAGATTTTCCTTCGTTTATCAAAGTCCGGGCGATATCTTTTATATAATCGCCTTTATAGCCGTCTTCAAGAAAAGGAATATCTTCGCCTTTTAACTGGCGGTATCTTGTTTTAGTCGATTCTCCCAAGACATTCATTTGGTTGCCGACATCGTTAAGATAATACTCTTTAACAACATTATATCCGAGATGTTTTAAAATTCTGCCCAAACTGTCGCCTATGGCGGCGCCTCTTCCGTGCCCTATATGCAAAGGACCCGTCGGATTTGCGGATACGAATTCAACCATTATTTTTTCATTTTTTGACGTTTCCTGTTTTGCGTAATTTTCTTTTTTTTCAAGAATTTTTGAAAGTTCTGCGTATAAAAAAGCGTCCGTAAAATGAAAATTTATAAACCCCGCGCCTGCTATTTCGATTGTTTTTATTTCCGAAGAAAATTCTTTTTGAAGCGTTTCTATAAGTTCCTGCGCTATAACTCTGGGATTTGTCTTAAGTTTTTTTGCTATAAGCATGGCCGCATTTGAAGCAAGGTCCGCGTTTATGTTCTTGGGCGGTATTTCAACCGTAAAAGACACCTCTTCTTCAATGCCTTTTGATTTTGCAAAAGAGTTAACTGCAGATTTTAATTTTTCTTCTATATTAAATTTTAACATTAAATTGGTTTCCTTAAGGGCTTATTTTAACATTTTTTAGTTTTTTTGTCTTTAATTATTGCCATTTTTCATAACGTATTTTTTCCGGTTCCCATCTCTGTTTTTCTTTCGGCTCTTCGGCTTTTTTGCCTATTACCACAAGAGAAAAAGGTTTTATGTTTTCAGGAAGATTCATAAGTTCAGCAAAAGCTTTCACTCTTTCTTCAATAGGATAAATCCCGCACCATACGGATCCGTATCCTTTTGCGGTGGCCGCAAGAAGCATATTTTGCGTTGAAGCCGCGCAGTCCTGCTGCCAGTAATTTTTATACTGTTTTTCAATATCGCAGCACACTATTATGCCCAGCGGAGCGTTTACAAGCATCTGCGATGCTCGGTGTATCTGCATTATTTTAGAATGGGTTTCTTTATCTTTTATTACTATAAAATGCCATGGTCTTGTATTCATTGCCGACGGACTGCTCATAGCGGCATGTAAAATATAGTCAAGATCCTGCTGCGGTATAGGGTCTGAAACATAACTTCTGCAGCTTTTTCTTTCAAATAAAATATCCATAATAATTACTCCTTATCATATAAACTAAGTATTGTTTCTGCCACATTTTCGGCTATAAGAGTATTTCCTAATTCCGTACAGTGTCCGAAACTTCCGGCAAACATATCGCTAAAGATATCTTCTGTTTTATAGATTTTTAATGCTTTATTAAAGTTTTTTTCGTTGTCTATAAATATTAATTTATCATAATATTTTAAACGAGTTAAATCTTTTTTGAGAGTCTCAACGGATAAAGTAGGGTATTGCATCGCTATTATTTTTGTTTTTTCATTGTAATTATAAATTTTATTTAAAATTCCGATATAATTATTTTTTTTATATTTCAATATCTTTTCCTCATTTAAGATTTTGTTTTTAATTAAAATATCGTCGGTATATCGTCTTTTTTTTCTGATATCGTTTAATAAAAAAGAGCAATCGTATTTTTTTAATATTAAAGCGGTTCCTATATCGTCGGCAACTAAACTGTTTTTATGTTTTAATAACCAATTTTTAAATTTTTTATCCGAATCTTTTTGTTTTAAGAAAAATAATTCCAACTGATGCAAAATTCTGTATGTTATTTCACCATTATAATTATTAATTAGAATTTTTAATTTATCAAGACTTTCTTTGTCTGATTTTGCAAGATATAAACACATCAATATCATAGCGGTATTTTCGGAATAATTATCGGATTTGTTCATTAAAAAATTTAAAATATATTCGCTTTCGTTAAATTTATTTTCATTTGCGCCTCTTATTGCCAAATCTTGCAGAATAAAAAAACTTTCATCGTTATAATTATAAAAATATTTATTTTTAACGTGACTGTAAATTAATTGCAATAAATTTACGGATTTAAATTTTGATTTTTTATATCCTATGCCTCTGTCATTAATTCCAATCATTAATACAACGCAATCAGGTTTGTATTTTTCCAGATATGAATCAATATCCTCTAAAATAAAAAATGTATTGGTGCCGATTTTTCCTTCATCTATTATTTTAAATTTTTTATGTTTTCCTTTTTTTTCCAAAATACTTTGTAAAATCGTAGGCCATTGGTTTGCTGTTGTTGATTCTCCGAGACATAAAACAGTTACGTTATCATAGAGATTTATTTTTTTATATGTATGTTTTTTTATCAGCGTCAAAGAAAAAGCTGCAATTTGCAGAGATATTTCCAAGATTATAAAACCTATCAATATTCCCGTAAAAATTAAGGCTGTTTTCTTGACTAAATTCATTATTTTCCTATGCAAAATTTTGAAAATATTGTAGCCGCAATATCATCTTTTACGTCAATGCCAAGTACTTCGTTTAATATATCAAGAGCGCTTTGGGTTTCAAAAGAAACTATCTCGTCACTGTCGCCTTTAATTATCAAATCAAGAGTTTTTTCAAGAGTTTCTTTAAATCTGCATATTAAATTGTATTGTCTCGTATTAAGTAAAATGGACGAATCGGGTTCCAAGTTTTCAAATTCTCCGAGCGCATAAACCGGCTGAAGTATTTTATCTATATTGTTATCATTAATACATGAATAAAACACAATTTCTTTTGCTTGATAGTATTTTTTCAGATAATCCTGAGATATTTTATGTTCCAGATCCGATTTGTTCAAAATAATTAGAGTTTTATCCAGTTTTTTATGTAACAAATCCAAAATCGCTTTATCGTTATCGTCAAATGCTGAGTTTACATCCATAACCCATAAGACGATATTCGCGCTTTCTATGGAATTTTTAGTGCGTTCCTGTCCGAGTTGTTCTATCATATTTGAACTGTGGTGTCTGATTCCGGCCGTATCTATTATTGTAAAAGGAATCCCTTTGTAATCAATAGTTTCTTCTATTGTGTCGGTAGTCGTTCCTGCAATATCCGTCACGATTGCCCTGTTATATCCGAGTATCGAATTTAGAATCGATGATTTGCCGGCATTAGGTTTACCGACAATTGCTATTTTTACGCCATCAATCAATGTTTGAGTAACTGTGTATGAATTAATGGTTCTTTCAGTTTGTGAAATTATTTTTCGTAAACTTTCTTCTTTTTCTTTTCTTGAAAGAAAATCTATGTCTTCATGCGGATAATCAAGAGAAACTTCAAGATAGGCAAAAAGATTTATAAGCTCGTTTTTAATTTCTTTTAGTTTGTTTGAAAGAGAGCCTTTAAGAGAATTTAAAGACAGTTCAACGGACTTCTGAGTTTTGCTTTCTATCAGAGCATTTACGGCTTCAGCTTCCGTTAAATCCATTTTTCCGTTTATAAATGCTCTGTAAGTAAATTCTCCTTTGTCTGCTGTTCTAAATCCCTTTGAAAGAAGCAGTTTTATTATAGATTGTATTATTATATGGTTTCCGTGAGTTGTGATTTCAATTACGTCTTCGCCTGTTACGGAATTTGGCGCCTGCATATAAGTTAAAATAACTTCGTCAAGTTGTTTTGTTCCGTCGCAGATATATCCGTGATGGACTGTCCTGTTTTTAATTCGCACGGGATTATTTTGTTTATCAAAAAAAACGGAAGATACCGTTTTAAAGGCGTCTTTACCGCTGATTCTTATTATTGCAAGCGCAGACTTTCCTTTAGGAGTTGCAAGGGCGACTATTGTATCTTCCTGTTTAAATAAATTCATTTTTGATATTGGTCCAATATGGTTTTTGCCGCATTTTCCGCTATGATAGTATTGCCCAGTTCAGTACAGTGTCCAAAATTTTGTCCGAAACTCTCTCCAAAATTATCTCTAAATATTTCTTCTCTTTTATGTGTTTTTAACGCTTGGGTAAAATTTTCTTCGTTGCTTATAAATACGAAATTATCATAATATTTTGAATCTTTTAATATTTCTTTTAAATTTTCAACAGACAGCGTCGGGTATTGCATCGGCATTATCAGAATTTTTTTATTAAATTCATAAATATAATCTATTGTATTAATATAGTTTTGCTTTGTTTGTGTATTATTTTGATTCAAAATTGTTTTTTTTACCAAAACTTGTTCACAAATTCTATGGTGTTTTATTTTATCAGACAAATACAGACAATCATATTTTTTAAATATGGGATCAAGCATAGAATCCTCATTAATTAATCTTTTTTCGTTTCTCAATAACCAATTTCTTATTTTTTCTTTAGAATACCCTTGATCCAAAAAAAATTCTTCTATGCTGTATAGAATCGGCGGAATAATACATCCGTTATATTTATCTATCAAATTTTTAAATTTATCAAATTGTTTAGATTCAACATAAAGCTCCATTAAACTTAAAAATGTCTGTTCAGAAGTATTATTGCTTTTATCTAACAAGAAAGACAGTATTATTTCGGATTCTCTATATTTTTTTTGGTTTATGAGATTTCTTGCTAACTCTATCAATGCTGTAAAAGTCTCGTCTGTATAATTATAAAAATATTTATTTTTGACATGTTTGTAAATTAATTGAAACAGATTCAATATTTTAATATTCTTTTTTATATAAGGAAGGCCTTTATCATTAATCCCCATCATTAATATAATGCAATCAGGTTGATATTTTTCCAGATAACTCTTAATTTGCTGTGAAATAAAAAAAGTATTTGTTCCGCCTTTTCCTTCGTCAATAATATTAAATTTTATATGTTTTGATTTTATATCTAATATTTTTTGCAGTATCGGAGGCCATTGCCCGTCGGTTGTTGATTCTCCCAAACATAAAATGTTAATAACATTATCTTGTTTTATTCTTTTATTCTTATATTCTTTAATATTTTTGAAAATAAATTCTGTTGTTTGTAATCCAATTTCTAATACAGTAAAACTTAATAAAATTCCGACTAAAATTGTTAGTGTTTTTTTTAACAATAAATTCATTTTTTCTCATTAGATAACTTTACTCCGACTTTTCTCATTACGCCTTCGCCTTCCGAAAATGTATCAAATCCGCCTATATTTTTGAGATAGTTGTGAAGATATCTTCTTTCTTTTGCCGACATAGGGTCAAATCTGTATATTTTTTTTGTTCGTCTTACGTATTCCATCGCTTTTTCTGCTATTGTTTTTAATCTTTCCTGCTGCTTTGCCCTGTAGTTTTCGGTATCGAGATTTACTTTTACTCTGGTTCTTGGATCAGTATTTACTATTAACTGCACAAGATATTCCAGCGCGTCAAGAGACTGTCCGCCTTTGCCTATTAAAACTCCGCTGTTATCCGATGCTATTTCCGCGGAAACAGTGTCATCTTCATGCGAAGTTTTTACGGAAGAAATGTTTATCCCCATCATTTTTACGATATCGTTTATTACGTTTTCAACGCTTTTGCATGCCAGTTTAAAATCAATGGTTTCGGTATTTTTAATTTCGGCAATACCGTTTTTTAAAGTGAGCAGCACTCTTGCCGGTTTTGACCCCATCAATCCGAAAAGGCCTGAAGACCCTTCATCCAAAATTTTAATTTCAACTTCATCTTTTGTACATTTAAGAAGTTTAAGTCCTGTGTTGATTGCTTCCGAAATATTTTTCCCGGTGCTTTCAAGTTCTTTTAGTTTCATGATTTTAATGCGCCCCCGCTTTTTTATCTTGTGTTAAAACGAAATATTGGACTATCATTGACACTATGCTGTTTGTAAGCCAGTAAATAACAAGGCCTGAAGGGAAACCCCAGAACATAAGAGTAAACACAACAGGCATTATATACATCATTTTTCTCTGCATAGGATCGGATGTTGCCGAAGTCATTTTCTGCTGGAAGAACATGCCTATACCCATTATAAGAGGAAGCAGATTAAGGTTAAATCCCGCAAAATGCATTAAACTGTCGCTTGCCGACAAATCTTTTACCCAGAAAATCCATTCGGCAAATCTTAGTTCATATGCGTTTCTCAATGTTGTAAACAGCGCCCAGAAAATAGGAAGCTGCAAAAGAAGAGGCAGACATCCTCCGAGCGGATTTACTTTCTGAGTTCTGTAAAGATTCATCATTTCAACCTGCAGTCTTTTCGGATCGTTTTTATATTTTGTCTGAAGATCCTTTATAAGAGGCTGGATTTTTTTCATTGCAGCCATTGCTTTATAGCTTTTTAAAGTTAAAGGCAAAACAAGAATTTGTATTATGATAGTTAAAATTATAATAGACCATCCGTAATTGCCTGTCAGTCCGAAAAAGAACGATAATACGCTCATTGCGATTTTGCCTAACCATCCGAAAAATCCGAAATCGACGGATTTTTCAAGACCCATATTAAAAGTTTTAAGATGCGAGTACGATTTAGGTCCTATAAAAAACTGCATCGAAAAACTCTGGACGGTTTCAGTTTGTTTTACGTTTGCCGACAATACAAGCATCGGAGGATGTTTTTTATCAAGCCTTGAAACTTCAATATTTGAATAGTCAAGAGAGTTTGAAGGAATAAACGCCGCAAGAAAATATCTGTTGTCTATGGCAGTCCACTTATAAAGCTGCGCCTGATTTTTTTCTGTTTTTATCTTTTCAAGTTTGGCAGGCATTGCGGACGTATATCCGATTATTCTTGTTACCGAATCATTTTCTTTAAGTTCTTTTGCGTCTGTACCGAGTCCCGGTCCCCACATTGTTTCTATTTCCGGGAGTTTTGCTTCCGGAGAAAGTTTTTCAAGTTTATAATCAAGTTTGTGCAGATATTCGGGAGAAAGCTCAAAGGTTTTTGTTATTTTCCAATTTTCTCTTGAAGTATAAACAAAAACTATTTTATCTTTTGTTGATTGTGCTATTTTATAAACAGATCCCGGGAAAGTGGAGAGCACAGGGCTTGCCTGAGGAAGAACCAAATCAACCATAGTGCCGTTTTTTTCTTTTATAAACCAGTTTTTAACGCAGGCTCCTTTATTTGAAAAAACGATTTTATATTTCTCAGTTTCGGCCGTTATATCCTGTTCCTTAATATCTTCTTCCATAACGGACTGCGCGCGGTTTTTTTCGGTTTCTTTTGTTAAAAGTTCTCCTATTTTTTTTCTTGGCGCGTCTATGTCTTCATCTTTGGCTGCAATCTGGTTTTTTTCATTTAAAGCAGGCTGATTGATAGGAGGTTTTGGCATAAAAAACATATACCATACCATAATGAACAAAGTTGAAGATACTACAAACATTACTGTGTTTTTTTGCATTTTTGTCTCTCACATTTTAATTTTTCCGGCACCGGATCAAAACCGCCCTTGTGAAAAGGATGGCATTTCAACAATCTTTTAAAGGCAAGAAAACAGCCTTTAAAAAAGCCGAATTTTTCAATTGCTTCATAAGCATAAGCCGAGCATGTCGGATAAAATCTGCATCTGGGTGGAGTAACCGAAGAAAACTTTCTGTATATACTGATTAGAAAAAGTGCACATTGTTTCATTTACTGCTCACTGTAAAAACCGGCATTTTTCAAAGAGTCTAGAACAGTTTGTTTAATCTTGCCGTACCCTGTCGATTTGATTTCTGGTTTTAATATAAAAATTATATCTAAACCCGGTGTCAGCTTATGTTTATTTGTTCTGAAAATCTCTCGCAATCTTCTTTTAGCTTTATTTCTTTGCACTGCAGTCCCGACTTTTGCCGATGTGACAAGTCCGAGTCTGCGAATATTATTGCCGTCTTTTCTGTTAAAGACTATAATTGTCAAAAATCCGGCCGGAAATTTTCTGCCTTTCCTTATAACATTTCTAAAGTCACGGTCAAGATGCAACCGTTCTTTGTAACAAAAAGAAAAACCTCTGCTGCTGTTAAGCATCTTATGCCGAAATTGTTTTTCTGCCTTTTCTTCTTCTGGCGCTCAATACTTTTCTTCCGCCGGCCGTAGACATTCTCGCTCTGAAACCGATTTTCTTTTTCCTTCTTTCTTTGTTTGGTTGAAACGTTCTTTTTGTCATTTTAATATTCCTTTGCCTTATTTTGCTTAAAAATATACCAGCCGATTATATCTAAATTATTACCGTTGAGTCAAATTTTTAAAATACGGAAGAATTCTTATTTTTTTAATTTTTTCTCCTTTTTCTTTATCAGGCTCCACTGTTTTATTATTTCCTTTTCCGTTTTCGCCTTAGATTTGCCGAAAACATGAGGATGTCTTCTTATAAGTTTTGAGTTTAAATATCTAATTACGTCTTGAATATCAAACCAGCCGTTTTCTTTTGCTATCTGCGCGTGAAATACAACCTGCAGTAAAACGTCGCCCAGTTCTTCTTTTATATTTTCAATGTCGCCTTTTTTGACCGCTTCTTTAAGTTCTTTTGACTCTTCAAAAAGATATTTCATAAGACTGGAATTAGTCTGTTTTTTGTCCCATGCGCAGCCGTCCGGGCCTCTTAATTTTTTGAAAATTTCAGTTAATTTTATAAAATCCTTAGAGTTTTTCATTGTTTTTGTCCGGAGAAAATGATATATTTTTTAAATATTAAATTCAAATGCCGGACATTTTAATCCGGTTTTGTATGCTGCCGAGGTGGTGGAATTGGCATACACGCAGGTCTCAGAAGCCTGTTCCGCAAGGATTACGAGTTCAAATCTCGTCCTCGGCATTTTAAATTAAAAAAACGGTTATTTAAGCAAATGAAAGATTATAAATTATATTCCGACTGCATTAATTTTCCGCTGGACAAACCCTGCAAATACCAAAAAGATGAAAACATGATATGCGGCAAGTGTCCGCACTACAGTTCGGTTTCAAAAAAAGATTCATCAATAACTAAAATTTTAATAATAAAACTCGGAGCTATGGGCGACGTTTTAAGAACTACTTTTATTCTTGAAGGGCTTAAAGAAAAATACCGGAATGTACAAATAGACTGGCTTGTAGATAAAAGAAATTCGGAAGTTTTGCAGGACAATCCGTATATAAATAATATAGTTGTAAACGACTCAAAAGTTTTTGATTTTCTAACATCTCATAAATATGATTTTGCAGTAAATCTTGATTTATCTCCCGAAAGTCTTTCTTTTACGGCTCTTTCTTTAGCCGATAATAAAATAGGATATACACTTGACGATAAAAGAAATATAAAAACTTCAAATGACTGCGGCGCCGAATGGCTTTTGACAAGCGCTTATGACGATCTTAAAAAGGCAAACACGAAAACGTATCAGCACTGGATGGCAAAAATCTCAGAAATCAAAGATGTACCTTATGAAATAATAGTTCCCGTTTCAAAGAAAGCGCAGGAAAAAGCTTCGGCTTTTAAAAGCGGCATAAATTTTTCAAAAGGCAAAGTAATAGGAATAAATCCCGGAGCGGGAAAAAGATGGAAAATGAAAAAGTGGAACGTTGAAAAATACGTTGAACTTATAAAAATATTGTCCGCAAAGGGGCATACAGTTTTGCTTTTGGGCGGCAAAGACGATGAAGAAGAAATAAAAGAGATACTCTCGCATAAAATCCCGGGTGTTTTTTCAACCGGCACCGATAATTCAGTACAGGAATTTTTTGCGATGATAGACTTGTGCGATATAATAGTCTGCGGAGACACAATGGCTATGCATGCCGGACTCGGCCTTAAAAAAAATATAGTCGCGATTTTCGGACCTACCTCGTCTCATGAAATAGAACTGTATTCAAGAGGCGAAAAAATCACGGCCGAAGGATGCAACTGCTGTTACAGACCGGAATGTCTGCATGACGTTTCCTGCATGGATAAAATAAAAATTGAAACTGTTTTGAAAGCCGTTGAAAAATACATATAGGAGTTTCAAATGGATACTCTTGCCGTAATATGCACTTATAACGAAGCCACAAATATTGAAAAAGTAATTAACGATGTTTTAAGCTGCGGAGTAGAAGATATTAACGTGCTTGTCGCCGACGACGTATCGCCTGACGGGACTTATAAAATAGTTGAGGAAATGGCAAAAAAAGACAAAAGGGTAAATCTGCTTTTAAGAAAAGAAAAAAGAGGAAGGGGTTATGCCGGCATTGACGGCTTTAAATGGGCTCTTGCAAACGGCGCCAAATATATCGTCGAACTTGACGGAGACGGTTCCCATAATCCGAAATATATAAAAGATTTCAGACGCGAAATAGAAAACTGCGACGTTGTTATAGGTTCAAGATATGTATCCGGCGGGTCTGATACCCACAGAGATTTTTTAAGACAGACAATCAGCTGGTTTGCCAGAAATTATCTTAAAATAATTCTCGGCGTAAAAATATGCGATCCTACTTCTGGATACAGAATGTTTAAAAGAGAAACCGTCGGGCTTTTTATAGATAAACTTAAAGCCGCCGATCCTTTTATAGTTACGGAAATGCTTTACCATACGAAAAAAACAAAAGCTCAAATAAAAGAATACCCGATAGAATTTCTTGAACGCGCTTCAGGTTCGTCAAAACTCGGGGCTTTGACTCTTTTTAAATATCTGTTGAAAGTTTTAAAGCTGAGAATTGTTGCCTGATTTTTTTGCCGCAGTTTGACGATATTTGCCGCTTTTTGTAGAATCTTAGAAATGAATATAACCGCAGATACAAAAATTATACCTATTTTCGGAAATCCGATAAGTCATTCTCTGTCTCCTCTTATTCAAAATGCCTGGTTAAAAGAAGAAAAAATAAACTGCGTTTATGTCGCTTTTCGCGTTGAAAATAAGGATTTGAAAAAAGCCGTTGACGCCGTAAGAATATTTTCAATGCCCGGCGCAAACGTTACTGTCCCGCATAAAACTGCAATAATGAAGTATCTGGACGCTATAGATAAATCGGCCGTTAAAATAGGAAGCATAAATACGATTGTAAACAGAAACGGAAAGCTTACGGGATACAATACCGACTGGAACGGTTTTTTTGAAGACCTGAAAGAAAATAAAATAAATATTAAAAATAAAACCGCTGTTGTAGTTGGAGCAGGCGGCGGGTCAAAAGCTGTCTTGTACGCTTTGTCTTGCGGCGGCATAAAAAAGATAATTATAGCTTCAAAAACATATAAAACGGCAAAAGATATTTCAAAAAAATATAAAACCGCGCAGGCTGTCGAAATAGACAAAATGAACGGTTTTGATTTTTCAAACGCGGATATAATAATAAATGCTTCAACCTGCGGTATGAAACCGTCTGATATTCTGCCTTTTAAAATAACAAATTTTAAAAAGACGCTTGCAGTATATGATTTAATATACGGCAAAGAAACGCCTTTTAAAAAATTTGCCTCGGCAAATAAGCTGAAATATGTTTCAGGGCTCGGAATGCTTGTAAGGCAGGGGGCATTCGGATTTAAAATGTGGACAGGCAAAAAACCTGATATAAAAATTGCTTCGGAGCTTATAAAAAAATGACAATAGTTCTCGGTATTATAATTTTAATTTTGGCTGCTGTTTTATTTTTAAGAAAAACGCAAAAACAAATCGTGATTTTTGACTCAAGCGCTCTTTCGGACTGCAGGATATCGGAATTTATAAACTGCAATCTGTTTGAAAAGATTATTATTCCGGCTTTTGTAATCAAAACTTTTGAAAAAAACAAAAATTTTAAACAGACGGTCGAAAAACTTAAACAAAATAAAAACGTTGAAATAATAAATAAAGATTACAGGCATATTCAAAACGAGAATTTCAGAATAATAAAACTTGCCGCCGAAAAGAAAGCTAAAATAGTTACCGCGGATTTTGAGCTTAATAAAATGGCGCAGCTTAAAGGCGTTAAAGTTATAAATCTCAACGATATATATGAAAGTTTGAAACCTGTTATTTTGCCGGGTTACAAAGTTTGCATTTTTCTTGTTAAAGAAGGCAAAGAACAAAATCAGGCGATAGGTTATCTTGACGACGGATCAACCGTTGTAGTTGAAAACGCCAAAAAATTTATAGGTTCCAAAAATACAGTGACAGTAACGTCGGTAATGCAGAGTTCAAACAATAAAATGGTTTTTGCAAAGATAGAGGAAAAATAATGAAACTTGCTGCTGTAATCGTTGCAGGCGGTTCGGGTAAAAGATTTGGAGCGGCTAAGCCTAAACAATTTCTTATTTTAAATAAAAAACCGGTTTTTGAGTGGAGTATAAAAGCTTTTAAAAAACTAAAAGAGTGTTCAGATATTATACTTGTCGTTCCTCAGGACAGCGTCGGAAAAATGCTGAAATATAAAAAACAGTACGGAATAGAAGTGGTTGCAGGCGGCAAAGAAAGATTTGATTCCGTTAAAAACGGATTGAAAGCCGTCGGTAAGGATATCGATCTTATCGCCGTTCACGATGCGGCAAGACCTTTAATAACGCCGGAAATAATAAAAAACGTAATGAAAGCGGCTTATGAAAACGGAGCCGCCATAGCGGCAGTAAATTCAAAAGATTCTGTAAAATTTTCAAAATCCGGGACTAGAATAACAAAGTCTATGGACAGAAAAAATATATGGTACGCGCAGACTCCCCAGATTTTTAAAAAAGGAATTATTGAAAAAGCGTATGCAGGCAGAATAAGCGCTTCAACTACCGATGATGCGCAGCTTGTAGAAAAAAAAGGCGTTAAAGCAACGCTTGTTTTTGCAAGTTATGAAAATTTTAAAATAACGGAACAGACCGATTTTCTGCTGGCGCAGGCAATTTTGAAGAAAAGAGGCGCATAATGTTTATAGGTTTCGGATATGACGTTCACAGATTTAAAAAAGGCAGAAAACTTTTTTTGGGCGGAGTTGAAATACCGTCGAAAAAAGGACTTGACGGGCACAGCGACGCCGATGTTTTGATACACGCTTTGATGGACAGTCTTCTGGGAGCGGCCGGCGAAAACGACATAGGCCATTTTTTCCCGAATACCGATATGAAATATAAAAACATATCAAGCGTAAAACTCTTGGAAATTGTCGTAAAAACTTTAAATAAAAAGAAATTTAAAATAAATAACGTAGATATGACAATAATTGCAGAAGAACCGAAAATATATCCGTATATTGATAGTATGAAAGAAATACTGTCAAAAGTTTTGAGTATAAAAAAAGAAAGAATTGCCGTCAAAGCTACTACAAACGAAGGAATGGGTTTTATAGGAAGAGGCGAAGGAATATGCGCAATGGCAGTTGCGTCTTTGAAAGGAAAAAGCAAATGATAAAATTTCACAATACTCTTACAAACAAAAAAGAAGAATTTGTCCCGATTAACGAAAAAAAAGTAAAAATGTATATATGCGGAGTAACTCCGTACGACGTATGCCATCTCGGCCATGCCAGAGCTTACGTTACGTTTGACGTTATCAAAAGACATTTTATAAGAAGCGGTTATGAAGTAACGCATATTCAGAATTTTACCGATGTAGACGATAAAATTATAAACAGATCCGTTGAAAAAGGCATAAGTCCTTTGGAACTTGCCGAAACTTACATAAAAGATTATTTTTCGCAGATGGATAAACTTAATGTTTTGAGAGCCGATTATTATCCGCAGGTAACGCAGATGATACCGCAGATAATCTCTTTTATAGAAAAACTTGTTCAAAAAGGATTTGCCTACGACGTGGACGGCGATATATATTTTGCAGTTGATAAATTTGCCGAATACGGAAAACTTTCAAAAAGAAAACTTGAAGATATGAAAGTAGGAGCAAGAGTTGAAGCCGATTCAAAAAAACAAAATCCTTACGATTTTATATTGTGGAAAAAAACAAAGCCCAACGAACCGCAGTCAGTTTCGTGGCAAAGCCCGTGGTCTAAAGGGCGTCCCGGCTGGCATATAGAATGTTCCGTTATGTCTACTGACAGGCTTGGCGATACAATAGATATTCACGGCGGCGGACAGGATTTGATATTTCCTCACCATGAAAATGAAATAGCGCAAAGTGAAGCTTGTACCGGCAAACAGTTTTCAAGATACTGGATTCATAACGGGTTCGTAACGGTTAATAAAGAAAAAATGTCAAAATCGCTCGGTAATTTTTTTACTTTGACCGATATTTTTAAACAGTTTGATCCGCGCGTAGTCAGATATTATCTTTTAACCCAGCATTACAGAACGCCGCTTGATTTTTCAAATGAAGCTCTAAACGTCGCCAAAACGACTTTGCAGGGGCTTGATGAAGCGTATTCAAGACTTGTCGCAATCGTTAAAGAGTCGGATAAAAATATTACAGATGACAGACTTTTGAAAATAGCGCAGAATGTTAAAAATGCGCTTGACGACGATTTTAATTTTGAAATAGCTCTTTCGTATCTGCACGAACTTAAAAATCTTATACTTAATAATCTTACCGCTGACGCATCTTTCTTAAAACAGGCCAAATATTTGTTTGAAGATATATCACAAGAGGCGCTGGGGATAAAAGTTTTAAAACAGGAAATAAACTCGGAACTTGAAGAACTTTTGAATCAACGAAATCTTGCAAGAAAAAATAAAGACTGGAAACAAGCGGATTTGTTCAGGGATAAGTTGACAGAGCTTGGGTATAAGATTGTTGATAATAAAGACGGGTCGTCGACTCTAGTTAAAAAGATTTAAGATTATAGCGGTTTTAAATTTTGGGCTTCAACTTTCAATTTTCAAGTCTTATGTACCGTTCGCTCCGCTTTACTTATGTACACCGCGACTTGAAAATTGTTCGTTTCGCTCCGAACTTTGAAAACTTGAACTGCTGTAAGGAGCAGTCATAAACATGCTCTAATGCTCCAAAGACAAAGAAACAAAAAAATATATTGCGACTTGAAAATTGTTTGTTTCGCTCCAAACTTTGAAACCTAAAAAACTACAAGGCGGAGCAGTTCTAATGCTCCAAAAACAAAAAAGACAAGAATTATATAGGGGAAATATGGATAAAATATTCGGAAGAAATGCGGTGCTTGAAGCGATAAAGTCGGGTAACAGAACGATAAATAAAATATTTATTTCAAAAACTGCGCACGGGTCAAACGTAGGCGAGATTATAAAACTTGCAAGACAAAACGGAATACCGGTAAACAACGTGCCGCCTGAAAAACTTGATAAATTTGAAGATACTAATACTCAGGGAGTTGTCGCCGAAGTTTCAACTACCGATTACGTTGAACTATCCGATTTGATAAAAAGCCTAAAAGATAAAAAAAATGCGTTACTTCTTCTTCTTGATTCAATAGAAGATCCACATAATTTAGGAGCTATCATAAGAAATGCCGTTGCTTTCGGAGTTGACGGCGTTATAGTTCCGAAATGGCGTTCGGCTACGGTTAACGATACCGTTTCAAGAACTTCTGCCGGCGCAATAGAGCATATCAAAATAGCAAGAGTTACAAATTCATCACAGGCTATACTGGAACTTAAAGAAAAGGGTTTTTGGATCATAGGAGCCGAAAACGGAAATAAAAGCATACATGAAACCGATATTCCTTTTCCGGCTGTTTTAGTTGTAGGAAGCGAAGGGTTCGGTCTTCACCAGAAAATAAAAGAAAAATGCGACGTTATAATCACGATACCGCAAAAAAATTCAATTTCATCGATGAATGTGTCGTGCGCGAGTGCAGTCATACTATACGAAATCTTTAGAAAGCAAAATATATAACGACCGCAATATTTTGGCTGCAGTTTTGTAATTTTAAAGTTCATTTACCGCTTACGCCTAATGTAAACTTCACTTTAAAATTACTTCACTTCGCTCAAAATCTTGACGGTCTAAAAGCTTCTACACTGCTGTTTGAAAATTCTTCGTTTCATCTTGAAGTTTGCAATTATAAGGGCAATATATAGCAACCGCAATATTTTGTACAAATTTTTATAATATTTGGATATAGAGGTTAATTATTTTGTGAGATTTCATATCTTTATAAAAAAATTTTTTTTAATTTTTATTGGTTTGTTTTTGAGTGTATTGTTTTTGGAAATATTTTTACAATCAACTTCATTTATAATCAAGAGTATAAATTCATATAAAATGAAAACCCATTTTGAAAAATTGAAAAATAAGACATCTTTTAAGATAATGTGCATAGGTGAATCGACTACTGCTAATCAATATCCTATTCAGTTGCAGAAAATTCTTGATGAAGCAAGTCCAGGAAAATTTTCGGTTATTGACTGTGGAATTCCAGGCACATTTCTTGATGTAATATATAATAATTTACAATCAAATATACAAGAATATAGTCCTGATATGGTGATTTTTATGATGGGGATAAACAATATACTTTATTGGCAAGAAACTTATGATGTTCATCAGATAGAGTGCTTAAGTAAAACAGAAATTAAAATATATAAACTGTTTTTGCTTTTAAAAATGCATATTTCATCTTTTATAATGGGAAAAACTGGTTCAGTAAATGTTAACAAATTTGAATTCCATATATATAAAGAAACTGATATACCAGCTCATATTCTTAAGCAAATATCAGATCTTGAATCTCGAGGAAAATTCAAGGAATTGTCTATAATTCTTGAAAATTTATTTAGAAAATATCCAAAAAATGAAGATGTTTATTCAAAACTTGTGCAACTATATTGTGACTATCTGAATGACAAAAAATATTCTGAGAAAGGATATGAAATGGCTATAAAGGGAATAGATTACGATTTTATAAGGCAAAAATACACTCTTTATAAAGTAATATTTGAACGAAATTTTCAACAAAACAATTTAAGTGTTTTAAAATTATATGCTAATAAGGCAATAAAAGAATCTCCTGAAATTTTTAAAACAGATTCGGCATATTTTATATATGGTTTCATAAAAAATATTATTACAGAAGAACAAAAAAATAAAATATTAACGATTTTAAAAGAAACGGCATATTTGGATAAGTACTATGGTTCTTTGGCAATTGAATTGTTGCAGAAAGGTAATTATACTAAGGCTGATAAATATTTTAAATTAGCAGAAGACCTAAGATTAGAATTTCCGTATGAACAAGACTATAATATATATAAATTAATTTTAAAAAGAGCAGTTGAGAGTAACGTTAAAGTAATCTGTATGCAGTATCCGGTAAGGAGTATAGAACCTCTTAAACAAATGTTAAAAGATGAACCTTATTTTAATAAGCTTATATTTGTGAACAATGAAGAACTTTTTAAAAATGTGTTAAAAAAATATTCATATGACACTATATTTTTGGATCAATTCGGAGGAGATTTTGGACATTGCACTGATTTAGGCAACACAATGATAGCAGAAAATTTAGCGAAAGTAATTATTGAAATTATAAATAAATAGATATGAGTACCTGTGAAAAAACTATTTGAAGTATTTCTTAAAATTTATCAGAAAATTATTTATAAAAGTCCACTTGTCGGCAGTTTGTTTTTTTCTCAGTTTAAATCCGTTTACTTTCCCTCTCATAAATTCGGCTTCGTTATGGTAATCGCTTGCAAAAGATGCTATATCAATGTTTTTTAAGTCGCCGCTATCGGGGAAATAAACATAAATAAATATTTTATCTTCCGAAAGACGTTCTATTTTTAAAGCGGTTGCCGATATTCTTAATCTGCATACTTCAAATAAATTTTTTACTGATTCGGGAAGTTTGCCGAATCTGTCGGTCAGTTCGTTAATTAACGGTTCTATTTCGGTAAAATCAGTTATATCTGATATTTTTCTGTAGAAAAGTATTCTTATATCTTCATCTTCAATATAAGTGTCAGGTATAAACGCTTCTATATTTAAATCTATTTCCGTTGAAATCTGTTTTGTTTGTTCCTGCGCGTCTGAATTTGTATTTTTTATTTTTTTGCTTTCTTCTTCAAGAAGTTTGCTGAACATATCAAATCCTACGTCTCTTACAAAACCATGCTGTTTTGAACTTAAAATGCTGCCCGCTCCCCTGATTTCCAAATCTTTCAGAGCAAGTTTATATCCGGAGCCTAAATCGCTGAATTCTTTCATAGCTTCAAGCCTTTTAACGGCTTCGTCGCTGAGATTTAAATCTTTATAAAGAAGATAGCAGTATGCTTTCTGTTTGTCTCTGCCGATACGGCCTCTTAGCTGATGAAGCTGGGACAGTCCGAAATTTTCGGCATCTTCAATTATCATTGTATTTACGCTCGGGATATCTATACCGGATTCTATTATTGTTGTAGCAAGAAGCACGTCGATTTCTTTATTTAAAAATTTCCACATGACTTTTTCTATTTCAGTTGATTTCATCTGTCCGTGTATTACGGCAAGCCTTGCGTCTTTTACGATTTTGGAAAGTTCAGCCGCTTTTGTGAGAATCGTTTCCACTCTGTTATAAACATAAAAAACCTGTCCGCCTCTTGATAATTCCGCTTCAATTACATGTTTAATAAGTTTTGTATCGTAAAGTGAAAGAGTAGTCTGGATCGGCTGTCTTCCGACAGGCTGCGTTTCTATAAGCGATAAATCTCTCAGCCCGTATAAAGCGCCCGACAAAGTTCTCGGGATAGGGGTAGCAGATAGCATAAGAATATCTATGTCTTTTTTGAACATTTTTATTTTTTCTTTCTGTTTTACTCCGAATCTGTGTTCTTCGTCTATTATAAGAAGTCCGAGTTTTTTAAATTCAACGTCTTTCTGAAGAAGCCTGTGAGTTCCTATCACAACGTCGACGTTTCCGTTTTTGATTTCTTTTATGATTTCTTTCTGCTGTTTTGCAGTCTGAAATCTGCTGAGCATCGCTATTTTTGCCGGAAATGCCGAAAGTCTTGCCATAAAAGTATTGTAATGCTGTTCGGCAAGAACCGTAGTCGGAACAAGCACCGCGACTTGTTTTGACTGGCATACTATTTTAAAGCATGCTCTTATCGCCACTTCCGTTTTGCCAAATCCAACGTCTCCGCAAACGAGTCTTTCCATAGGATACGGTTTTGCAAAATCGTTGTTTATATCTTCAATCGCTTTAAGCTGGTCGTCGGTTTCATCATAAACGAAAGAATCCGCAAGATCTTTTTCCCATACGGAACTTTTAAACGGAGTTCTCTGCGTTTTTGCGCGTTTAGCGTAAAGTTCAAGAAGTTCTTTTGCAAATTCAGAAGCGTTTTCGCGGGCTCTCTGTTTTACGTTTTCCCATGCGAACGTATCCATTGAATAGAGTTTCGGTTTTACGCCTTCAACGCCCACATATTTTTTTACTACTTTAAAATCGTCGGGAGGAACGTATAGCTTGTCTTCGTGCCTGTATTCTATGCAAAGATATTCGGATGTTTTATCGTCAACTGTTATTTTTGAAAGGCCTTTATATTTTCCGATTCCGTATTTTTCATGGACAACATAATCGCCGGCGGATATTTCCCAGATTCCTTCAAGTCTTTTTCCGCTTTTAAATTTAGGAAAATTTATCTGCTTTCTTTTATATAAAAACTCTTTTGTTGAAAGCATTGCAAGTTTATTTTTTAGATAAAAACCCTGCCATAAAGGCAAAAGAACCATTGCCGGCATATCGTCGTACTGCCAGCCGTTATCATAAAATATATTTATTATTCTTTCTTTTTCGGCCGTATTGGAACAGTATATTTTTATATCCACGTTTTGGTTTTTGAGCATTTTAAGAAGATCGAGAAAATATTTTATATCGCCCTGAAAGCCCTGAAAACCGGCATAATCGTAATGAACGGCGTTTTTAGCAAGAGGTGAATTTATTATAAGATTAAACTTTTCATAATCTTTGTGAGGCTCTCCGTCAAAGTAGACATGGGCTCCGCGCGGGATTTCTTCGGCTATGACCGAAGCTTCTTTTCCGCTTACGCGCGGAATAATATTTATTTCGTTAAGATATGTGTCGGACCGCTGTGAGATATAATCAAAAGTTTTGATCGTTTCTATTGTGTCAAAATCAAAAGATATTCTTACCGGAAGCTCCGAATCACACGGCCATATGTCTACTATTTCGCCTCTTACGGAGAACTGTCCCTTTTCTTCCACAAACCCGACTCTGGAATAACCGCCCTTTGAAAGAGAAGAATTTAACGCGTTATGGTCTAAAGAATTTCCTGTTTTTAAAAGAAGAGAATCATTTCTTAACGCTTTCATCGATAAAACTTTTTGGTCAAGAGATTCCGGATCTGCTATTACGATCGTTTTTTTGCCGTTTGAAATTTTTGAAAGCGTAATTATTCTTTCCTGTTCGTTATCGCCGGCAAAAGACAGGACTTGTATATTTTTGCCGTCAAGAAAAGTGCGTACGTCCTGCGTCAAATTATCCAAATCATCATCGTTTGTAACGGCAAGCAGAAAATTTAAATTATTATCGGCAAAATATGCAGCCAAAAAATGGGCTTTTGATGCGGAATTGATTCCGGAAACGTAAATTTTTTCCATCCGCTAAATTATACATTATTTTGAAAGGCGGTTTTTAGCGCATAAAAAAAGACTGCCGTCTTTGAAAACGGCAGCCTTTTGTATTACTAAAAATTATCCGAGTATCTTTTTAAGATCCTGTTCCGGAGTGCTTATAGGAGTTATGTTGAATTTTTCAACAAGAACTTTCAGCACGTTCGGCGAAACAAAAGCAGGAAGAGTAGGCCCCAGATAAATATTTTTTATGCCAAGATGCAAAAGGGTAAGAAGAATACATACAGCTTTTTGTTCATACCATGATAATACAAGAGATAAAGGCAGTTCGTTTACGGAACATTTAAAAGCTTCCGCCAAAGCTACTGCGACTTTAATTGCGCTGTAGGCATCGTTACACTGGCCCATATCCAGTATTCTCGGAAAATCGCCTATTTTACCAAGATCAAGGTCGTTAAATCTGTATTTTCCGCAGGCAAGCGTAAGTATAAGCGTATCTTTCGGAGTCTGTTTTACAAATTCCGTATAATAATTTCTTCCCGGTTTTGCTCCGTCGCATCCGCCGACCAAAAAGAAATGTTTTACGGCTCCGGCTTTTACAGCTTCTATTATTTTGCCGGCAACTGAAAGAACGGTCCCGTGTCCGAAACCCGTAGTAACTTCTTTTCCGCCGTTGATACCGGTCATAACAGTATCTTCTTTATATCCGCCAAGTTCAAGCGCTTTTTTTATGACAGGCGTAAAATCTTTATTTTCACCTATGTGCGAAGTTCCCGGATATGAAACAACTTCAGTCGTAAAAACTCTGTCGGAATAAGTTTCTTTAGGAGGCATCAAGCAGTTTGTTGTAAAAAGAACCGCGCCAGGTATATTGTCAAATTCTTTTTTCTGGTTCTGCCATGCAGTTCCAAAATTGCCTTTAAGATGTGAATAAGCTTTTAATTTCGGATAAGCATGAGCAGGAAGCATTTCTCCGTGCGTATAAATATTTATTCCTTTTCCTTTTGTCTGTTCCAAAAGAATATGAAGATCTTTTAAATCGTGGCCTGTAACTACAATGAAAGGGCCTTTTTCTATCGTAAGAGGAACAGTTGTAGGAACTGGCGTTCCGTATGTCGCCGTATTTGCCTTATCCAAAAGCTCCATGCATTTTAAATTGATTTTTCCGACTTCAAAAACTACGGGAAGCAGTTCATCGCCGGTTTCATAATTTGCAAGTGCCGAAAGCGCTTTATAAAAATAAGAGTTTATTTCGTCATCGCTATATCCGAGCACCATTGCATGATAAGCATAAGCGCCTACGCCTTTAAGTCCGAAAAGAATAAGAGACTTAAGAGAACGGATATCTTCGTTCGGGTTGTCCCATACTTCTTTTTTGATATCAAAGTTCATATCGCTTGAACATCCGCATCCGCATGCCGAACAGCCTGAAGAAAGTTTTTCTTTTTCAAATTTTGCTTCTGCTATAAGTTTTTTTATAGTTGCTTCGTTAAAGTTTACGTTTGTAATAGTTGTAAAAAGGCCTGAAATCATAACTTTATCGGCTGATTTGCCCGGTTTTTTACCTTCAGCCGCGACGGCAAGCTCTACTAAAGCCTGAGTAAGTTCATCCTGAATATTTGCGACGGTTGCCGGTTTTCCGCATACGCCGGCCTGACCTTTACATCCTACGGATCCTGCAGTTTGTTCACATTGAAAACAAAACATCTGATTCATTTTAAAATCCTCCGTTTAATATTTTTTCGTCTGTTGAAATTGTAACAACCTGCCATGGAATAAATTTTCCGCTGTTTTGCAGAGCTGTTTTTGCCGCAAATTCTATTCCTCCGCAGCATGGCACTTCCATACGGACTATTGTAAGACTCTTAACGTTATTATTAGCCAAAATATCCGTAAGTTTTTCGGTATAATCGCCATCGTCCAGTTTCGGACATCCTATTACTACCGCTTTATTTTTTCTGAATTGTTCGTGAAATTGGGCGTAGGTAAAAGCGGCGCAGTCGGCCGCGACTACAAGATCCGTTCCGTTAAAAAACGGAGCTGAAACAGGCACAAGTTTAATTTGTACAGGCCACTGGTAAAAATCTTTTTCGTTTTCTTTTGATTTTTTAAAAACCGGAGCGCTTCCGGGACAGCCGCACGGCTGTTTTTCTTTTTTTTGTTTTTCCGATTTGTTTTTTATGACGGCTTCTTCGTTATAAGCTGCGGCTTCTCGTTCGACAAAAGATATTGCTCCCGTCGGGCATGCCGGCAGACAGTCTCCCAATCCGTCGCAGTAATCATCGCGCATTAACTGCGCTTTTCCGTCAACCATTCCTATTGCGCCTTCATGGCAGGCTTGGACGCATAATCCACAGCCGTTGCATTTGGACCGATCGATTTTAATGATTTTTCTTATCATTTTATACCTCCTATATTACAATATATCTAATCCGTTTTACATCCGCTTTCTTGCTTTTGCGTAATAATTATAATAAAATCACTTCTGCAAGTATGTTGTTTTTACAACATAATATAAAGGGATGAATTTATGAAAGAATACATTGAAATATTAAAAAAAGTGCCGCTTTTCAACAGAATCAAAGATAGTGAATTGTCTGCCATACTGTCATGCCTTTCGGCAAGAGAGTTTTCTTATAAAAAAGACGATTATATCTGGAATATCGACGATAAAATTACCGAGGTCGGAATAGTTTTATCGGGAAGCGTAAACATAATAAAAGAGGATTACTGGGGAAACCGTTCCATAATATCAAAAGCCGAAAGCGGAAAAGTATTTGGAGAGGCTTTTTCCTGCTCCGAGACTTCAAAGCTGCCTATAAGTGTTGTAGCATGTGAAAATACAAAGATCCTTTTTGTAAATTACAAAAAAATTATAACGGTCTGTTCAAGCAGCTGTAAGTTTCATTCTTATCTTATAGACAATATGGTAAAAATTCTTGCAAATAATAATTTGAAACTTTTGCGTAAAATGGAACATCTTGTAAAAAGAAACACGCGCGAAAAAATTCTTTCCTTTTTGTCGGAACAGGCCGAACAGGCAAAAAATGATTCTTTTGAAATTCCTTTTGACAGACAGGAGCTTGCAGATTATTTGTGCGTAGACAGAAGCGCAATGTCAAACGAGCTGTCAAAACTTAAAGACGAGAAAATACTGGAATTTCATAAAAATAAATTTACTTTATTGTCAGACAAAAAATAACAGAAACAAAAATCTCCGTTATAAAAAACTTTATACTATTTAATTATTTTGCTTTAATATCTGCCATGTTTCCAAAAATTATTAAAAAACTTATCAAAAGATACAAATGCCGCGCCGGATACGGAGAATTTCTTAATATAGCGATTCCTCTTATTATATCTACGGGGCTGACGTCCGTTCAGCAGTTTATAAACAGAATGTTTTTGTCGTGGCATTCTCAGGTTGAGCTTGCGGCGTCTCTTCCGGCAGGTCTTTTAAATTTTACGATAATGGGTTTATTTATAGGGACTATAAGCTACGTTGACGTTTTTGTCGCCCAATATTACGGGAAAGAAGATTATTCAAAAATAGGTCCGGCGGTATGGCAGGCAGTTTATATGTCTTTTATAGGAGCGTTTTTTCTTTTTATTCTTTCTTTTTTCTCAGGCGGTATATTTGCTCTTATAGGACATGATCCTGAAATAATGAAACATGAAATAATTTATTTTCAGCTTTTATGTTACGGAGCTTTTCCGGTAATAGCGTCAACGGCTTTTGCAGGTTTTTACGCAGGGCAGGGCAAAACGAAAGTGATAGTGCTCGTAAATATTGCGGCAATATTTTTTAACGTGATTTTTGATTATATATTTATATTCGGGAAATTCGGATTTCCGTCAATGGGGATAAAGGGAGCCGGCATCGCTACCATTATTTCATCTTTTATTATGCTGTTTATATATACATTTCTGATACTTAGAAAAAATAATGCAATGCTTTTTAATACAAAAATATTCAATCTTGATTTTGAATTTATGAACAGGCTTTTTAAATACGGATTTGCCAACGGAGTCCAGCTTTTCTTTGATATATTCGGATGGACTTTTTTTATATTTATGATAGGCAAAATAGGAATAACTGCTCTTACGGCCACTACCATTCTTATCAATATCAATATGCTTGTTTTTATGCCTCTTATAGGACTTGGCATAACGACCGCGATTATGGTCGGGCAGAATCTCGGCAGAAACAATGTTTTTCTTGCCGAGCGCAGCGTTTATTCAGGTTTTCATATAGCTTTGATTCACAGCTGTCTTGTTATTTTAATGTACGTTTTTTTCATGGATTATCTAGTATATTTTTTCGTTGAAGGCTATGCAGGAACTGTTATAGCGGAATTGAAACCCGTAATAAACAATCTTCTGATATTTCTTATAATATATGCTTTTTGCGATCCCGTCTGTTTTATTTTTTCGTTTGCGATAAAAGGGGCAGGCGATACGGCGTTTGTAATGAAAACGCTTATTTTATCGGCGCTCGGAATAGTTGTAATTCCGTTATATCTTTTAAATTCAGTATTTAATATACATAACGTTTATCTCTATTGGAGCATAATGCTTTCATACAGCGTTACGATAACCGTAATTTTTGTTTTAAGATATTACGGCGGAAAATGGAAAAACATGCGCGTTATAGAAATGAATCAGTAAAGATGTTTTTTATTGAAATGGTTTGCGGCAGCAAATAAACATAACGTATATAAAAAGTCAAAAGCGGCAGCCGATAAGATATAAAAAGTTATCTGCGATTTTATGCCGAAAATAATCAGCGATAAGATTAAAATAATTTCAAAACAAAACGAGACTGAGTTTAAGTTGAAGTTAATTTTCTTATTAAAAATAATCAGAAAAACAATCCATATTAAAACAGCCGATATAAAAATAATAAATTCAATTTCGGGCATTTTTGCCAAAAGCGCGGAATTTTCATAAAAAACAAAAAAAGCCGTTACGGCAAGCAGATATTGTTTTAAAAATTTAAAAGCTTTCGGATATTCAAAATATTTTGATTTTATATTTGAAATTATAAAAAAAACAAGATAAAACCATACGAGTCCTTTTATAAAAAAAAGATATGAGTCCGTATCTAAAGCCGTGTTTTTTAAAATAAAAGAGGCGGCCATGACCGGAATAAGCGGCAGTGAAAGGGAATTTTTTAAAAGAAAAAATAAATTATAAATTTTCTTTTATCCTTTTTATCAAATCTTCCAAAATTTCTTGGCTGACAGGAGTTTTCCCTTTGATTACGCCAAGGTCAGTTAAAACTATCGATTTCGGATTGACGCCTTTTGATTCAAGCGCTTTTTTCGCGCAGCATACTTTGCATCCGTCAAGCGCGATACTTTCCGAGATTTTTGCGTTATTTACCGTCGCGCCTATTTCGACCGATAATTTTGCAATCGATTCCATATCGGAAAAACCTGATTCTTTAAGTTTTTTTGAAATTTCATAAGTGAGCATTCCGGCATTTGACCCGCATGCGCACGGGAAAAAAAGTTTTTGTTTCATTTGTCCTCCCAAGTACTTACAGCAGCAAAATATTATACTAACTGACGGGCATTGTCAATACCGTATTTGAAGAAATCATTGGAATTTGATATATTTTCATGGTAAATTAAATTTGTGCTAAGAAGGTGTTTTTATGTGCGGAATAGTCGGATACATCGGTTCAAAAAATTCTGCTGAAGTCATATATAACGGTCTTGAAAAACTAGAATACCGCGGATATGATTCTGCAGGTATTGCGGTAATATCAAAAAATGAAATACTTACAAGAAGAAGCGTCGGTAAATTAAAAAATCTAAAAGCAAATCTTGAAACCAATCCTATTTCCGGAAATAACGGAATAGGCCATACGAGATGGGCTACGCACGGAAAACCCTGCGAAGAAAACGCCCATCCGCATACCGACTGCAGCGGGAAAATAGTTGTTGTTCATAACGGGATAATAGAAAACTACGTCTCAATAAAAAAACAGCTTATTTCCGAAGGACATATTTTTAAATCCGAAACAGATACGGAAGTAATAGCCCACTTAATAGAAAAATATTATAAAAAAGACGTTTTGGAAGCTGTTAAATCGGCTTTGAAAGAAGTCCGAGGAGCTTATGCCCTTGCCGTTATATGCGCCGATGAGCCGGAAAGACTTATTGTCGCGCGTTACGATGCGCCTCTTGTAGTTGCAAAAGGTAAAGACGAAAATTATATAGCGTCGGACGTATCGGCTCTTTTAAATTACGCCAGAGATTTCATTTTTCTTGAAAACGGAGATATCTGCGAAATAAAAAAAGATTCAATAAAAATATTTAACGGCGGCAAAGAAGTAAAAAGAGAAACGCAGAAAATATTATGGAACGCGGTACAGGCCGAAAAAGCCGGATATAAGCATTTTATGCTTAAAGAAATTTATGAGCAGCCTCAGACTATTTTGGATACTTTCAGAGGCAGACTTTCTTCGGAACAAAATACGGTTCTTCTTGACGGAATAAATATTACCAAAGATTACTTAAAAGGAATTTCAAAAATATATATCATAGCATGCGGAACTTCTTATCATGCCGGGCTTACGGCAAAATTTGTTTTGGAAAGCCTTGCGATGATACCGACAGAAGTGGATATTGCTTCCGAATTCAGATACAGAGATCATGTAATAAACGAAAAAACGCTTGTAATATTCATATCGCAATCGGGAGAAACGGCTGATACGCTTGCAGCATTAAGGCTTGCAAAGCAGAGAGGTTCAAAAACTCTTGCAATATGTAACGTAGTAGGTTCAAGCATAAGCAGAGAAGCCGATAACGTTTTATATACGCACTGCGGACCAGAAATAGGAGTTGCTTCAACAAAAGCTTTTACGGGCCAGCTGACGGTTTTATACTTAATTGCTCTTGATTTTGCGACTAAACTTGATACGATTTCAAAAGAGAAACTTGAAACTCTCGTAAAACATTTGTGGGACCTGCCTGTAAAAGTTACGGAATGTCTCAAACAGGCCGGCGCTATAGAAAAAATAGCAAAAGAATTTCACGCAAAAAAACAATTTATATATCTTGCAAGAAATTTGAATTATCCGATAGCCCTTGAGGGCGCTTTGAAATTAAAAGAGATTTCTTATATTTATGCCGAAGGTTATGCCGCAGGCGAAATGAAACACGGGCCTATCGCTTTGATAGACGAGACAATGCCGGTGATGGTTATAGCTACAAAGAGCAAAATTTACGAAAAAGTTTTAAGCAATATTGAAGAAGCAAAAGCAAGAGGCGCAAAAATAATAGCGATTGTAAACGCCGATGATAAAGAAATCGCAAAAAAAGCGGATTACAGAATAGAAGTTCCGGAGACTGATGAAATTTTTTCTCCGGTCGTGAATGTGATTCCTTTGCAGCTTTTTGCTTATTATGTTTCAACAATGCGCGGCTGCGACGTTGACCAGCCGAGAAATCTTGCAAAGTCGGTAACGGTAGAATGAATCCTAAAATAGCCATAATAGATTACGGTATGGGCAATTTAAGAAGCGTTTCCAAAGCGCTTGAGCTTTGCGGCGCCGATGTTGAAATAATAACTGAAGCAAAACAGCTTGAAAATTATAATGCGGTTGTTCTGCCTGGGGTAGGATCTTTTGCTCCGGCGATCGAAATATTAAAAGAAAAAAAATTCGATAAAGCAATTAAAAAACATATAGATGCAGGGAAAATGTTTCTTGGGATTTGTCTGGGTTTTCAGCTTTTATTTACCAAAAGCTATGAAGAAGGCGAACATAAAGGGCTTGATATAATAAAAGGAACGGTTAAAAAATTCAAATCTTCAAAAGCAAAAAAACTGATAATTCCGCATATGTGCTGGAACCGTGTTAAAATAACAAAAAATCCGTATTCAAAAGATATGTACGGCAAAATAAAAAACGAAACGTACTTTTATTTTGTGCATTCGTATTACTGTTGTCCCGATGATAAAAAAGTTATAGCGACTTATACTGATTACGGTTTGAATTTCTGTTCTTCTGTAGCGGTAAAAAATATATGGGCATGTCAGTTTCATCCGGAAAAGAGTTCAACGGACGGGCTTATGCTTCTTAAAAATTTTGTTAAAAAGGTTAAATCAAATGTCATCGGCAATTAGAGTAATACCGTGTCTTGACGTTAATGCGGGAAGAGTGGTTAAAGGAACCAACTTCATAGACTTGCGCGACGCCGGAGACCCGGTAGAAATAGCCAAAAGATACAATAAAGAAGGGGCTGACGAACTTGTTTTTTTGGATATAACGGCTTCTTCCGATAAACGTGATATTACGTTTGAAGTAGTCAGACAGACTGCAGAACAGGTTTTTATACCGCTTACGGTAGGCGGCGGAATAAGAACGGTTGACGATATGAGAAAACTTTTAAAAGCCGGCGCAGATAAAATATCGATAAATACTTCGGCTGTTGAAAATCCGCAGTTGATATCAAGCGGAAGCAAAAAATTCGGAAGCCAGTGCATAGTAGTAGCCATAGACGCAAAAAGAGACGGCAAAAGTTGGTCTGTTTATACGCACGGCGGAAGAACTAAAAAAAATCTTGACGTTATAGAATGGGCAAAAATAGTAGTAAAACTGGGAGCGGGAGAAATACTTCTTACAAGTATGGACAGAGACGGAACAAAAGACGGATATGATTTGGAACTGATGCAAAAAGTTACAAATGCCGTTAATGTGCCTGTTATAGCTTCCGGCGGCGCGGGTAAAAAAGAACATTTTGTCGACGTATGCAATAAAGGAGCATCGGCGGTGCTTGCCGCCTCTCTTTTCCATTTCAAAGAACTTTCAATCTCAGATTTAAAAAAATACATGAGAAAAAATAATATTGAAGTAAGATAGAATGTTAAAAAAAACAATATTGGTCTTGACAGGTTTGATTTTTGGACTGGTGTTTGCGGAATTAATTCTTCAGTCCGCATCCCTTTTTATTAAAACAGTTAAAAGTTATGAAATTTCAAAAAAACTTAATGATAAAAATTCAATTTCAATTTTATGTGTCGGAGAATCAACTACCGACGGACAATGGCCTAAATTTTTAAAACAATCTCTTATTGAAAAAAATATCGAAAAAGAAATAATTATTGCGGATAAAGGCGTAAAAGCCACAAACACTGCTTGTATTTCCGGCAATATAGAATCGCAGATAAAGGAATTGAATCCTGATATTGTAGTGGCTATGATGGGAATCAATGACGGCAATTCCGATGTTATCCGTTTGAATAAAAAACAATTTAAACTGCAAAAATTATTTTTTTTAATTAAACGTCATTTTTACAGCCGTAAGGACGTAAATAATGTTAAAAATATTGACGAATTTTTACTGAATTTTAATTTTGCAAGCCGCTTGTTTGACATGCAGAAATATGACGAAAGCATAAATATATTTGAATCGCTGTTAAATCAAAACAAAGATAAAGATATTAAAATAATAAAACTGCTTACCAGAGCGTATGTTATAAAAGCAAAAAATGCCGGATTTGAAACAAAAGAAGGCCAGAAATATTTAAACAGAGCCGAACAATTGGTTATAAAAGGCATAGAAATAAAACCTTATTATGATATTAACGCAATTTTATTTGTTTTTGCCAAAAACAAAAACAGATTTATGATAGAAAAACTGTTTCCGGTTGCGGATAAACAGTTTTTTAAGGGGTTATATGAACAGGATCCATGGGCGTTTATATCGCATACTCATTTATTTGTTGAACTTGGCATGAATGAGTTTGTAAAAACAATAGCAGAACTGCTTTATTCGGCTGATATAAAAGAAAATACCGCATATTCCGACAGAGTATTCGGGAGCAATGCGACGCTGCTCATAGAGAGCAAGAATTATTCAGCAGCGGAAATATATTTGAATAAAACAAGGAATTATCTTATGAAAAATATTCCGGAGATGACAATTGAAAATTACCGTAAACTTGCCGCTATATGCAGAGATAAAAATATCAAACTTATTGCAATGCAGTATCCTATGAGGCCGGTTGAACAGCTGAAGATTATTCTTGAAGATTATCCGGAAGTTTGTTTTGTTGACAATGAGAATATTTTTAAAGAAGCTTTAAAAACAATGGAAGTAAGCGAGATATTTAAAGATTTATTTGCCGGTGATTTCGGGCATTGCACGGATTTTGGAAACCGGATAATAGCAGATAATCTTGCAAATTCTATTAAAAAGTTATACGGAGATTTAAAATGAAAATATTGTCAAAAATATTATTAATTTTGGCGGGTTTAATTATAGCGGTATTTGTATTAGAAATTTTCCTTCAAATGACGGCTTTTTCTATGGATAAATATAAACAATACAAAATAAAAAAAGAAATAAAAGAAGAAAAAGGCTTAACAATAGTTTGTCTCGGCGAATCAACAACAGACGGAGAATGGCCAAGGTTTTTGGAAGAAACTTTGATAAAAAAAGGCGTAAATAAGAAAATAAAAATAATAGACTGCGGTATGGGAGGAGCTGATACTAATGATTTAATAAAATATACAGAAGAAAATATATATAAACTGAAACCTAATTATATAGTAGCTATGATGGGTATTAATGATAAAAATGATATCGTGTTGAAAACAAAAAAAATAAAATTAAAGACGGTTTTTCTTTTTCTTATGATTAAAGAACACTTGAAATCAAGATTTTTTTATAAAAATGATGAGTTTTCTTTGAAATTAAATCAAGCCGAGCAATTTTTTATTTATAAAAAATATGGAGAAGCAATAAAGATATATGAATATCTTAATAAGAAATATCCTGACAGAAAAAAAGAATTTGTTACAAAATGGATTATAAACAGTAAAATGATCGGAAATACGAAAGAAGTTGAAAAAATCATTTTGGAATTGGCAAAAGAAGATCCGTATTATAATATATATGAGGTAATAGAGAACCTTTGTATCACAAAAAATAAAGTTATGCTAAAAAAACTGTTTCCGACGGATAATCCCGAACAATTAAAGCGTATAATGTATGGCAATATAGGAGTGTTTTTAAAACTTAGAGAAGAATTGCTAACCGCCGGAATGGGAGATTTGGTATATTTTATGGATAGCATGATTGATGAATTGACCAGTCAAGAAGTAAATAGTTATTCAAAATATGATTATTTTAATAATATGCTGGGGCATCAGAGTTTATCGGCTTTTATAAAAAAAGATTATCAAAAGGCAGAAAGATTTTTTAATGTTCAAAAGAAAAATTTAACGGATAATATGCCTCAAAAAACTCAAAATAATTATAAAATTCTCGCAGAGTTATGTAAAAATAATGGAATCAATCTTATAGCAATGCAATATCCAAACAGAAGTATAGAACCGCTGAAAATTGTTTTAAATAATTTTAATGATATTGTTTTTGTGAGCAATGAAGAAAATTTTAAAGAAAAACTTAAAACAACAGATTATAAAGATATATTTAAAGATTTATTTGCCGGTGATTTCGGGCATTGCACGGATTTAGGAAACAAAATGATAGCCGATAATCTCGCAGAAACGATAAAAAAACTTATAAATTGAATCTATTTTTTGTATAATTAAAAAATATCAGATATTGAAGGGAGTTTTTGATGAAGATATCAAAGAAAGACGTTGATTATGTTGCGGCTCTTGCAAGGCTTGAGTTTGAACAAAAAGAAGAAGAAAAACTGACGGAACAGCTTGCTTCTATTCTCGGTTATGTCGATAAAATTAAGGAAGTCGATACTTCCAAAATTGAGCCGACAAGCCACGGGTTTTTAGGCGAAAATGTTTGGCGGGAAGATACCGTCGTTAAAAGCAGCGAACAAACTATAGAATCAATTTTTAAAAATGCTCCAGCTAAAGACGGCATGTTTTTTAAAGTTGAAAAAGTTATGGATATTGAAGACTAAAACATAAAATCAAAAAGGCTAAAAAATGAACGAAATAATTAAAATGACCGCAACTGAACTAGCGGAAAAAATAAAAACAAAGCAGTTAAAAAGCGCGGAAGTCGTGCAGGCTTTTATACAAAGAGCAAAAGAAACTGATTCTAAAATAAAAGCGTATATGGAAATAACGGAAGAATACGCTATGGCGCAGGCTAAGTCCAGCGACGAGAAAATAGCTTCAGGCAAAGAAACGGGCGCTTTGGAAGGCGTTCCTATAGCTATTAAAGATAATATACTTATAAAAAATTTAAGAATGACGGCTTCTTCCAAAATACTTGAAAATTATATTGCCCCTTACGATGCGACAGTCATAGAAAAATTAAAAAGTTCAGGAGCGGTATTTGTAGGCAAAACAAATCTTGATGAGTTTGCGATGGGGTCCTCAACTGAAAACTCGGCTTTCTTTACTACAAGAAATCCGTGGGATACCGACCGTATTCCCGGCGGTTCTTCAGGCGGAAGCGCATCGGCGGTAGGCGCGATGACCGCTCCTTTGGCGCTCGGGACAGATACGGGCGGCTCTATCAGACAGCCGGCAAGCTGCTGCGGAATTGTAGGGGTAAAACCGACGTACGGAAGAGTCAGCAGATTCGGAGCAGTCGCTTTTGCTTCTTCTCTTGACCAGATAGGACCTATGTCAAAAACAGTTGAAGATTCGGCGCTTCTTTTAAATGTTATAGCCGGTTATGATAAAAAAGATTCAACGTCGATAAACAAAGACGTTCCGGACTATGTTAAAAATATAAATAAAGATTTAAAGGGTTTAAAAATAGGACTTCCAAAAGAATATTTTATAGACGGACTTGATGCAGACGTTAAAAAATCCATAGACGAAGCCATAAAAGTTTATAAAAATCTGGGATGCGAGATCGTTGAAATATCGCTCCCTCACACTGATTATGCAATAGCCGTTTATTACATAATATGCTGCAGCGAAGCTTCGGCAAACCTTGCAAGATACGATGGAGTAAGATACGGATTCAGAGCGCAATGCGATAATTTATTAGACGAATATAAAAAATCAAGAGGGCAGGGATTTGGTCCTGAAGTAAAAAGAAGAATAATGCTTGGGACATATGCTTTATCCGCCGGTTATTACGACGCATATTACGGCAAAGCGCAGAAAGTAAGAACTTTGATAAAGCAGGATTTTGAAAAAGCGTACGAAAAAGTTGATATTATAATGACGCCTTCGGCTCCGACTCCGGCTTTTAAAATAGGCGAAAAAAGCGCAGATCCTTTGCAGATGTATTTGTCGGATATTTTTACGATATCGTGCAATTTAGCCGGCGTTGCAGGAATGTCTGTGCCGTGCGGTTTTTCAAAAGACGGTATTCCTGTAGGAATGCAGCTTTTGTCTAAACATTTTGACGAAGAAACAATGTTTAACGCCGCTTATAAATATCAGCAGGCGACTGATTTTCACAAACAATTTCCGAGGATATAATTATGAACGCTAAATATGAAGCAGTTATAGGACTTGAAGTTCATTCGCAGATAAAAACCGATACAAAAGTTTTCTGCAATTGCTCAACGGATTTTCATTCCCAGCCTAATACGAATATTTGTCCGGTATGCACGGGCCAGCCCGGAGTTCTTCCGGTTCTTAATAAAAAAGCCGTGGAACTTTTGGTCAGAACAGGTCTTGCTTTGGAATGCAGAATAAACAAAAAATCGGTTTTTGCCAGAAAACAGTATTTTTATCCCGATCTTCCGAAAAACTACCAGATATCGCAGTATGATCTTCCTTTTGCAGAGCACGGCAAATTGAATATATCTGTTGACGGCGGCGTAAAAACAATAGGCATAACAAGAATTCATCTTGAAGAAGACGCAGGCAAACTTGTTCACGATATAGGAATGAAAAAACTTGACTATTCATTGGCTGATTATAACAGAACAGGCATTCCTCTTATGGAAATAGTTTCAGAGCCCGATATGAGAACTCCGCAGGATGCGGCAGCTTATCTTACGGCTTTAAAAAGCCTTATAGAATATCTCGAAACGTCAGACTGCAATATGGAAGAAGGAAAATTCAGATGCGACGCGAACGTCAGTATAAGACCGGTCGGTCAGAAAGAATTCGGAACAAAAGCAGAATTAAAAAATATGAATACGATTTCAGGAGTTGAAGAAGCCTTAGTTTATGAAATCCAAAGACAAATAGAAGTTGTTGAAAACGGCGGTAAAATAGTGCAGGAAACAAGAACTTGGGATCCAGACGAAAAAGTTACAAAATCAATGCGTTCAAAAGAAAATGCGCATGATTACAGATATTTTCCGGATCCTGATCTGGTTCCTGTAATTTTAGACGATGAATTTATAAACGGGATAAAGAAAAATATACCCGAACTGCCTGAAATAAGAAAACAGAGATTTATTTCACAATACGGATTAAGCGAATATGATGCAAATGTTATTATCTCGGATAAAGCGCTTGCCGATTATTATGAAACTGCTCTTGAGACGGCTTCAAAACAGGCTGACAATTCAGGAAAACAGATAGCAAACTGGATCACAACTGAACTTCTCGGCAAACTTAACAGCGCAAAGCTGACGATAAAAGAATCTCCGGTAAAAGCCGATAATCTCGGGACGCTTGTCGCTTTGATAATAAAAGGAACTATTTCCGGCAAAATTGCGAAAATGGTTTTTGAAGATATGTTTAACGACGGAAAAGATCCCGATACGGTCATAAAAGAAAAAGGACTTGTCCAGATTTCGGATGAAGGCGCGATAGTTGCTATATGCAAAGAGGCTGTTGCGGAAAGCCCGAAAATTGTTGAAGAATATAAAGCCGGCAAAGAAAGAGCGATTGGAGCTATAGTCGGATTGGTTATGAAAAAATCTAAGGGAAAAGCGAATCCGCAGATGGTAAATAAGATTTTAACAGATTTGTTAAAACAATAAATATTTATAGCGACTTAAAAGTTTTGGCTGCAACTTTCAATTTTCAAATTTTATGTACCGTTTCACTTTCGTACACCTCAACTTGAAAATTGTTTGTTTCGCTCAAAACTTTTAAGCCTTTTACGGCAAAGATGCACAGTAAATAAAAAAATTAATAAATACATATTCGTTTATAAAGGAGAAAGTATGATACTGATTTTGGATTTCGGTTCGCAGTATACTCAGCTTATAGCAAGAAGAATAAGAGAAGCACAAGTTTATTGCGAAATATATCCAGGCACAAAAAATATAAATGAAATAGCGCATATAAAAGACGTTAAAGGCATAATTCTTTCAGGCGGACATGCCAGCGTCTATGAAAAAGGAGCTCCGTGGCCTTGTGACGATGTCTGGAAAACGGGAGTTCCGGTCCTTGGAATATGTTACGGTATGCAGCTGATAGCCGAAAATTTCGGCGGAAAAGTTCATCCTTCAAAAAATAGAGAATTCGGTTTTGCAGATATAACCGTAAAAGGGAAAAATCTTCTTTTTGACGGTCTTGACAAAAAAATGCCTGTATGGATGAGCCACGGCGACAAACTTTCAAAAATTCCCAAAGGCTTTGTAAATGTAGCGAGTTCCAAAAACTGTCCTCAGGCGGCAATAGCCGATTCAAAAAACAATATTTACGGAGTCCAGTTTCATCCTGAAGTTAAACATTCTCCTTTCGGCAAAAAAATACTTAATAATTTTTTATTTAAAATATGCAGACTGAAAAAAGACTGGACTATGAAATCTTATATAAAAGACGAAATAGTAAGAATAAAAAAACAGGTCGGAAACAGCAAAGTTTTATGCGCCCTGTCAGGCGGAGTTGATTCGTCAGTAGCCGCCATAATGCTTTACAGAGCCATAGGCAAAAAACTCGTTTGCGTTTATGTCGACCATGGTTTGCAGAAACTCGGGGAAACTGAAAGAGTTAAAAAAGTTTTCGGACCTAAATTCGGCAAAAATTTAATAATAGTTGATGCAAAAAAAATATTTTTAAATAAACTTAAAGGCGTTACCGATCCCGAGATGAAAAGAAAAATCATCGGCCATACTTTTATAGAAGTTTTTGACCGCGAAGCAAAAAAACTCAAAGGAATAGATTTTCTGCTTCAGGGAACAATTTATCCCGATATTATTGAAAGCGCAACACACGGAGCCGGCGTAACTATAAAGAGCCACCACAATGTAGGCGGTCTTCCGGAGAAGATGAAAATGAAACTGGTTGAGCCTTTGAAATCTTTATTTAAAGATGAAGTCAGGGTTTTGGGAAGAGAGCTTAAAATACCTGCCGAAATTATAGACAGGCAGCCTTTTCCGGGGCCCGGTCTTGCAGTAAGAACATTGGGAGAAATAACAGAAGAAAAATTAAGAATAGTTAAAGAAGCGGATGCCATAGTAGATGAAGAAATAAGAAAGGCCGGTTTATATGAAAAAATATGGCAGTCGTTTGCCGTGATACTTCCCGTAAAAACGGTAGGAGTAATGGGAGATAAAAGAACTTACGAACATGTTATAGTCGTAAGAGCCGTAAATTCGGAAGACGCGATGACAGCCGACTGGGTCAAACTTCCTTACGATATTCTCGGCAGAATTTCAAGCAGAATAATTAACGAAGTAAGAGGCGCCAACAGAGTAGTTTACGATATTTCGCAGAAGCCTCCTTCAACTATAGAATGGGAATAATTTGTACAAATTAATTGAAAAAGGGGTTAAGACATGCAAAAAGCGTTTTTGTTTTCAGCCGTATTTTTTGTATTGGTTTTTAATGCCGTAAAAGCGCAGGCGGAAGATATCGCGGCACAGCATGAACAGGTTATTCAAAATTCACAGCAGGAATCGGTTATTACGGAAAGTTCTCCGGCAAGCATTGATGAAACGGCAGTTGCTCATGAAGATAAGTCTTCATGCCAGGTAAAATCCGCAGAAACAAAACAATGCGATAAAAGTACGGATGACAAAATTCATCCTTTTATAAGAATGGATATGGGTTTTACTTATGCCAGTTTTTCTTACAAAAACGCTTCTTTAGGCGAATTTCAGGGAATGTATGATTTGGGAGCAGGCATACAATATAAAAGAGGAAGATTTGAACTTAATTATCAGGCGCGCCAGTCTATAAGCAATCCTATATCAGCCATTTTCGGGCTCGGTATTACTGAAGTGAGCATGAACAGCATTATGCTTAATGCTTATTATGATTTTGTAAAAAGCAAATCTTTTGCAATGTATATAGGAGCGGGAGCCGGCGGCAATTTTTGGAATTTGAAAACTCATGATTCAATCTTACACGAAGATAATGAATACAGCGGCACGTCTTTTGCCGGCGCCGGATATTTCGGAATGATTATAGGATTATTTGCGGGTTTGGGTATGGATTTGGGTCTTGATTATTATTTTGTAAATGATTTACAGATGAATACTATTATGCCTAAAATAGGTCTCAGATATACTTTTTAATTTATAAATAAAAAAAAGAGAACGGTTGTTTTTTTAAAAAAAATAAAAAGACGGAAGAGAAATTAGGCTCTTCCGTCTTTCTTTATTGTTTATTAAACTTAATTACTTTGTTTCTCCGCACAGAGCAAGTATTTTATTCCACTTAGCATCAACGTCAGCCTGTATGGAAGCTACCAATTCTGCATTTTCAGGTTTTAATAAATGTTTGAATCTGACTTGGTTTTTAAAGAATTCCATTACAGGTTTCTTTTCGCCGCCTCTGGGTTTCATTGTTAATTTATAAACTCCGTTTACTACTTCGTAAACAGGCCAAATACATGTATCAACCGCAAGTCTTACCGTTTCCATCGAATCTTCAGGTTTGCAACCCCAGCCGAGTCTGCAAGGCGTCATTACATTGATAAATGCAGGACCGTCTGTATCCAAAGCTTTTTGAACTTTGGTCATATAATCATTCCAGTTGCCTATAATAGATTGTGCGGCGTAAGGAATATTGTGCGCAACTATTATTGCCGTAAGATCTTTTTTATGTTGTTCTTTGCCTTGTTTAACTTTACCTACGGGAGATGTTGTTGCGCTTGCTCCCTGAGGTGTTGCGCTGCTTCTCTGTATACCTGTGTTCATATACGCTTCATTGTTATAACATACATAAAGCAATCTGTGTCCTCTTTCCATAGCTCCCGAAAGAGACTGAAGTCCGATGTCATAAGTTCCGCCGTCTCCGCCGAATGCAACAAAACGGATATCGTCTGTCAATTTACCCTGTTTTTTAAGGCTTACGTATGCAGCTTCTATTCCGCTTGCCGTTGCCGCCGAGTTTTCAAAAGCGCTGTGAAAGAAAGGAGTTTTCCAAGCTGAATACGGGAATACTGTCGTTGAAACTTCCAGGCAGCCGGTTGCGCTTACCACTACAACAGGTTTATTGCCGGCAGCAAGAAGAGTTTGTCTTGCCATAGTGCCGGCACCGCAGCCTGCACAAAGACGATGTCCGCCGGTCAGTCTTTCGGCATTTTTACTTAATTCTTTTAGATTTGCCATTTTATATCTCCTAAAACTTATTTTATTCTTACATTAATGTATTCGACTGTTTTTGACGGAGCAACTTCGCCTTTTGCGATTTTGCCGAGTTTTGAGTAAACTTCCGCAATATGTTCTGTTGAAATTTCTCTTCCGCCTAATCCGTAAACATAGTTTTCGGATTTTATATTAATTCCGTTTGCAAAAAGAGCTGAAACGACGTCTAAGTAAACCGGAGCGAAATTTCCAGAGCATGAATCCGCTCTGTCAAGAACCGCAAAAGCTTTTACTTTTGCCAAGTCTTTTGCAATTTCTTCTGCCGGGAAAGGTCTGTAAACTCTGATTTTTATAAGACCTGCTTTGATTCCCTTTTCTCTTAATTCGTCTATTACAAACTTTGTTGTTCCTGCCGCCGAACCGATTGTTACTATTGCAATTTCGGCATCATCCATTTTATATTTTTCATAAAAGCCGTATTCTCTGCCGAATTTATTTTTAAATTCTTTTGCTACATCAAGCACTATTTGCTTTGCGTTTCTCATCCCTTCGGCAAGCTGCCATCTGTGTTCAAAATAATAATCCTGAAGTTCTATTGCGCCTAAAGTAAAAGGCTTCTTATAATCAAGCAAAGCTCTTTCAGGTTTATATTCTCCGACGAATGCTTTTACGTCTTCATCAGGATAAACTTCAACTACTTCCATACAGTGTGAAATTATAAAACCGTCGGTAGTAACCATTGTAGGAAGTTTTGCTTTTTCGGCAATTTTGACTGCCTGTATCATATTGTCATATGATTCCTGTGAATTTTCCGAATAAATCTGGATCCAGCCCGCATCTCTTGCGCCCATTGTATCAGATTGGTCTCCGTGAATGTTGATAGGCGCTGATAATGCTCTGTTGACTTCTGCCATAACTATAGGAAGTCTCAAGCCCGCTGCTATATACAGCATTTCCCACATTAATGCCAAACCCTGTGATGATGTTCCCGTCATTGCTCTTGCGCCGGCCACGGATGCTCCTATCGTAGCTGACATTGCCGAATGTTCGCTTTCAACTGCCACATATTCCGTCGGCACTTTCCCGTCCGCCACAAACTGAGAAAAAATCTGTACAATTTCCGTTGCAGGCGTAATAGGATAAGCGGCAACAACGTCCGGTGAAATCTGTCTCATGGCTTCTGCCATGACTTCATTACCGGTCTTGGCTACTATTTTTCCCTTAGGATATATTGCTTTTACCATTTATTTTTACCTCATTTAAAATTTGTTATTTCTTTTCTTCTTCCATTGTTATTGCTTTAATTTTGTCAGGACATTCTCTTGCGCAGATTCCGCATCCTTTGCAGAAATCGTAATCTATGCCGGTAACGACTGTTGTTTTCTTTTCATCCGGAGCAATTTTAATAGCCGAATCCGGACAGTATATCCAGCATGTTAAACAGTGTATGCATTTGTCTTTGTTCCATACAGGTCTGAGAGATCTCCAAGAACCGGTTTTAAAATCTTGAGCTGTTCCCGCTTCTAAAAGACCGCCTGCCGGAAGTTCTGCTGCCGTTAATTTTTTTTCTTCTTTTTTCACGATATATACCTCAAATTAAGAATTTTTCACTTCGTCAAAAGCTCTTTTTATGCAAGCGATGTTTCCGTCTATAACCTGCGGTTTGTGACGGAATTTTACTTCAAGTTTCTTCTTTGTGTCTTCCAAAACGCCGTTAATGTCGAGAGTTCCGATAACTTTTACCAAAGCGCCGAGCATGGGGGTATTGGGAATATTCATCCCGATAGTCTCCGTTGCTATGTGGCTTGCGTTTACGACATAAACCTGGGATTTGTCTATTCCGAGTTTCTTTGCGATATCTTCGGATGAGAAAGACGTGTTTACTATAACTTTCCCGTTTTTCCCTACGCCTTCAACAACGTTTACCGTTTCCATAAGAGTAGGATCAAGAATAACCACAAAATTAGGATCGGTAATACCGGAGTGGATAGTGATAGGTTTATCGCTGATTCTGTTGAAAGACTGAACGGGTGCGCCCATTCTTTCAGGACCGTATTCAGGAAAAGCCTGAATATATTTTCCGGTTGCAAGTACAGCTTCTCCAAACAGCAGCGCCGCAGTTTTAGCACCCTGACCGCCGCGACCGTGCCAACGAACTTCAATCATGTTTTTGCTCCTTTATATATTTTAACAACTTTGTGTTTATCGAAAGGTTTCAAAAAATAAGGGAAAATAAATATATAACAGTGATAAAAGCTTCACTGTTATTTAGGTACTATTAACCTGAAAATTCTATCATTTTTAAATATTTTTAGCAACTTGTGCGATTTATCTGAATTTTGGAATAAACATAGGGGTTTTTTTTCTGTATTCGGCATAAGCCTGTCCGAATTTTGCTTCGGTATATTTTTCCTGTATGAATCTGTTATAGTAAGCGGACCATATAGTAAGTATGGGAATGATAATAAATACGAATATAGGCGAACCGGATAAAAAACCGACTCCCAGCACTCCGAAAAATTTTCCTATAACCGAAGGGTGTCTTACATAAGCATAAGGACCTACGGTAACAAGTTTTGTTGTGCCGCCTATTTGCGGACACGGGCTGCCTTCCCCATATATAATCAAATACGTATAAGAATACCATATAAACAAAAATCCGCCGGGTGAAAACAAAAGAAAAAATAACAGATTGTAAGGATAATGTATAAATTGTCCGATATTTATATAATTTTCAAACATTCTTATTCCAAACAAAAACAGCAAAACGCACGGTACGCAAATGAAAAAAAATACAACCATATCAATATAAAATTCTCTTCTTGCCAAAATTTTAAGCATATCTTTGAAAGTAACGGTATTATTCATAATATATTCTTCTTTTTTTTATTTAGAAACTCTATTTTTAAAAGAGATATTCCGCCGTCAATCATTTTTTTTAATTCAAAAAAACTGTGGGTTGAAAACATTGTTTTTAAAACATAAAAAGGCCTGAAATAAAATTTTCTGTGTGACAATTTTAAAAAATCAAACAATTCTTCTTTTTTAAAATGTTCTTCCCAGCAAGTATCGGGCATAATTTCCGATTCGGGATTTGTAAGAAATTCTTTCCATAAATCTTTTTTTATTATACCTTTTTCAATAGCATTTTTATAAGAAACGGTGTCCGGATAAGGCGAAAATACGGCAAATACCGCATAATCTGCTTTTATTTTAAGCGAAAAATTTATTGTATTTAAAATATCATCTCGGGTTTTATCGTGGGGGCACCCGATCATAAAAAAGGCGATTGTTCTTATTCCGTGTTTTTTTGCAAGTTTAAAGGTCTGTTTGATTTGGTCAAGAGTTATTTTTTTATTAAGTTCTTTTAACCCGTAATCAGAGCCTGTTTCAACGCCGAAATGTATTTTTACGCAGCCTGCCTTTTTGATAAGTTGCAGCATTTCATCATTGATTTTATCGCATCTGCCTTTAAAACCCCATTTGATTTTGAGATTTCTCTTTAATATCTCATTTGCAATATCGGCAACGCGTTCAACCGTTACGTTGAATGTGTCGTCTATAAAATATATTTCTTCAATGCCTATTTCCGCGCAGTGCTGCATTTCGTCCACTATGTTGGCGGCCGAACGTGATTCGTATTTTTGATATGTATTGCAAAAAGTGCATCTTTGAGGGCATCCTCTTCCGCTTATGATAGTAGTTATTTTTGCCGTCTGAGTTGCGGGAGTATAATACTTTTTAAAATCGTTTTTAATCCTGTCTGGAAAAGGCAGATCGTCAAGCGGCAGATTTTGTTTTTTTTCATTGATATAAATATTTTCGCCGTCTTTCAGTATTATGCCGTCTACCGTTTTTAAATCTTTGTTTTGTTCAATAGCATCGGCAAGGTCTTTAAAACTTTTCTCGCTGTATCCCGATAAAGCGCTGTCAACGCCTTTCAGCATTAAACTTTCTTTTGGATATGCGGTAATATGCGGACCGCCTATTGTTATGTGAAATTTTTGATTAATTGTTTTTAACGCTTTTATTGTTTTTGATACGGATTTTATATTATGAGTTAATACGGTTATGCCGACAATATCCGGCGTCAATTCTTCAACTTTTGTTTTTAATTCATCATACGAAATATTATCCGCCAAAGCATCTATGATTTTTGTTTCATGATGAGAAAATTTATCCAGATATGATTGTATGTACATAAGACCCAAAGGCGGAAAAAGAAAAATATCTTCACTGCAATTTTTGGGAATTCCGGCCCAGATTTTATCTTTAATTACGGGATTTATTAATATAATTTTCATTTCAATAGATTCTCGGTATGTACGATTCTGTCAATATAGTTTTCGTGTAAATTTTTATCCAAAACGTCATTTCTGTAAAAAATAGTATTGCCTTTCAAATAAAGATCCGTTTTCATTTTATCATTTTTCATATAAACGTCATAGTTCCGGCATTCCATAAAACATTCGCATTTTTCTCTAAGATAACGTTCTTTTTTATCGGTTTGCGCCAGATAACACAGTTTTGTAGTGGATATATAACAGAAAGGCGTATATAAAGAAGCAGGTATTTTTGATTGTCTGATAATTCCCTGCGCAACATTGTCAAGTTCAAATCTTTGTATGTTAAAATCTCTGATAAAATCCAAATTATGCGCGGAGTCAAGCGAAAAGCTCATGTAATAATTTTTTGCGCTTTCGGAAAGAGCGGAAATATATTTTATTCTCGGATCTCTTTTTTGTTTTGTCATTAACCGGCCTGCCGCTATTGCCGTATTTTGAATATTTTTTTGCCGGATAAGGCTTAAAACGCCGAAATCATTAACTACTATTTCAAATTTATTTAAAATGGATGCTTTTTCTGCCGCGGTATCTATTAATTTGTCAAGTAAATTGATTTTATCGTTGCTTATAGTGGGGGTAGCAAAAGTAAAAGGTAAATTATGCGCAATAACAAAATCCAAAATCTGTTTAAATTCATTTTCGGAAGGCAGCAAATATTCGCAGAATTCATGACCGTAATATAATCTGTCATAAACGAGAGATTTTTGCAGGTCGCTAATTCTGTTGATAAAAAACGCTTTTTCAATTTTCATAAGGGTAATAACATAACTTTTTGCAATTTAATCCGTAATAATATTTATATTGTTTTTTAACATATCGTTTAAAATCGTCGTCATTTAAATTATCGCCAAGTTTTTTGATAATATCTCCGATAAATAAAGCATCATTAACTTTTTTATTTTTTGAATAATTTCTGCCGACGATTTTTAAACTGTGTATTCCGATATCGTTAAATTCTTTTATTCTGCACGCTCCGCACGGATCAACCCCCGACATGAGACTGAAAAATGATTTTAAATTTTTTGCTAATATATCGGATTTAAGCTTATGATTTTTCGGTAATATATTAAAATCATATTTCATCAAGCACGGGCTGTCCACGCCGGAACATGAAAAATTTATTTTATTTGATATATTCTGCGGCAAACTATGCAGGATTCTTAAGACAAGTCTGTCAAAATTCGCTTTTTTTAAAAATTTCCAGATATATCCGTTTTTTTGTTCTTTTATACCGTGTAAAAAAGTGCAATATCCGTCTACGTTTTTGCACCCGCTGTTTAATATGAATACTTCATATTTGATGTTTTTTGTTCCGGATACGATAGCTTTCATTTCTTCGGGCTGCACATGTCTGGGAAAAGTGATTCGCTGCACATCTAAATTTTCATAGAATTTTGCGGTATGGGAATTGAAAGTCGTCCCTCCGGTGCTTATATGGATTTCCTGTTTTAGATTCATTGATTTTAATTTGTAGATTAGACCGATATCGGCGACAATAAAAGCATCAACTTTGCATTTCACGGCATTTTTGATTATGTCGTCCAATAAGTCTTTTTGTTCATTAATATACAAAGCGTTTAAAGTTAAAAATATCTGTCCGTTAAGTTTGTGCGTAAGTTCAACTATGTCGTTTAATTGTTCATATGCGGTAATATTTGCGCTTGCCCATTCTCTTCTGTTCGGCGAAACCGTACTGCCGTATTTGTCATTCCATGTTTTTGGAATAATGCCGCAAAAAAGTTCGGTTGCGCCGGCTTTTATAACAGGCTCAACATCCGAAATAGAATTAATCGGCGCTAATATTTTCATTGTTTTTCATATCCCTGCGAATATTATCAAAAGCTCCGTTGTCGCTTATGCCTCTTATAGCCGAAATAACGCCCTTGCCGCAGTTGGCGGATATTTTTTCGTCGTATGAATAAGGATCACATGCCGTAATAAATCCTATTAATAAAAATTTATTTGACAGTTTTGATAAATTAAATGCCGTAATAAAATTTAATAAATAAGAAAATGAGGCAAACGCCAGAGACGGCAAATATTTTGATATCCTAAAAGTAAACGGCATCATTGACAGTACAAAAAATTTTGCCGACAATTTATTCTTGCGATAAATTTTCAGGTATTGATTTAAAATTTTATCCAGAAATTTCATGTTTAAAATTTTATCTATAGGCATAACAGAATCTTTATGCCTGAAATAGAGATAATGATGTATATAAAAACATTTTCTTTTGGAAAACAGAGATAGCATTGTAAAATACAGTTTTTGGAATATTTTCATATTTTGTCTGGTAAGGCCTATATCGGCATTTTTTATCGTAAAATCCAAGACCTCATCTGGCATCAAGCATGTTGAAGTATCGTTTTGGTGTGTTTTGCCGAGGAGTCTGTGTCCGAGAAAAAATATTTCTTTAACAAATTTTTTCTGCGAAAAAAAGTTAAAAATGTCTTTTATTTCCGATTCGTTTATGCCTTTTAGTACGGTCATAACTATATCTGTTGAAAAATTTAATTTTTCAAGATTTGATAATGTTTGATTTTTTACGGCATTTAAATCAGTTCCTCGGATTTTTATATCGGTTTTTTCATTAAAAGTATCGTATTGCAAATGAATTTCATCAAGTCCCGCGTTTTTTAAATTTTCACAATATTTATAATCGGACAATTTGATTCCGTTTGTGTGCAGCGCGCATACATGGTTGAATTGTTTGATGATTTTAATAATATTAAAAATATCATCTCTCATTGTCGGTTCGGCGCCCATAATGTCAATTTTTTTCTTTTCTGTTGCTTTTGATAAAAATTGTTCTAATTTGTCCGCAGGATATTCATCGTTATATTCATTGGCGTTTGCCAGACAAATGGGACAATTTAAATTACACTTATTCGTTAAGTGCAGAATAAAATCATTTTGTTTATGTCCCGGTTGCATAATGTCAAAGAAAAAATCATATAGTTCAATATAATAATCCGGTTCAGATGATAATAATAGTCTAAATTTTCCGTGTTCTTTGCATTCTTTTAACAAATAAACGGCGCCGGATTCTTCGGCAATAAAAGCTTTAACCGGATTAAAACATTTAGGGCAAATGCTGGTGGTTGTTCTAATTTGTTTCATTTATTTTTTTTGATATATCCAAGCCGTTTTCTATGGAATCATCCATATTGTTGTACCAAAATAAACCGCTTCTGCCTGCAAGATGTAAATTATTTATATTTGCAATTTTGTTTTTTATTGTATTTAAATCATTTTGAAAATTTAAAGTATACATGGGATAAACATTTTCAATTTTTTCGGCAAAAATATTTACAACGTCATTTGCCGATGAAATAACGTTAAGTTTAATCAGTTCGGATGTTATTTTAGTTTTTAATATTTCCGGGATATCCCAGAAAGAATCATTTTGAGAACATGAAACTTCAACGCAGACAGAATCATATTTACGGTTAATATTGTTTTTTGAAAACAATACGGGTTTTGATGTTCTGTTTAATGTTATATTGCTGTCTCCGAAATAACACCATTGATAATTGTTAACGGCGTATTTTTTATCAATTTTATTAATAATATAATTAAAAATAATTAAATTTCTGTATTTAAGCTCTGTTGGAATATCCAGAAATTTGCACAAAGTAGTCAAAGGCGCAGTCCATACTGCAATATCGGATTCGTAAATGTTTTTTTTTGTTTTAACCGAAACTGCCGAATTATTTGTTATTTGAATTTCTTGAATATCGGCATTTAATTCAAATTCTCCGCCTAAAGCGGTTATTTTTTCTTTAAGATTTTGCGAAAAAATTTGAATTCCTCCGGTTTTAGGATATATAAATTTTTTTTCCCGAGTAAAATTACTCTTTAAAAAATATTTTATAAGTCCGATAATATTATTGGTTTTTTTTACTATAAGGACTCTGTTAATGCTTTCCTGCGCCCACATTTGATGTATTTTTTTTGCGTCTATATCAAAAAATTTTTCGGTATACCCTTTGAAAAAGATTTTATAAAGAGTTTTACCGTATTTATTCTCGACATATTCCTGGTAATTATTTGAGAGTTTCGTTTTTAAAAATAATAAATCGAATATTATTGAGATTATGTTTTTAAAGGACATTTTAAATATAGAAAGAAAGCTTATAGGCCATTTATAATATTTACCCTCAAAAAAAACTGCGCTTAAACGTGAAATTTTTAAAAAATCATAGTTTAAGATATCTTTTATGTAAGAGTTTATTCTTGTTTGGTCGGAAAAAAACCTGTGAGGCCCGATGTCAAAAATCATATCGTCATATTTAAAACTTCTGGCAAGGCCTCCTACATCTGCTTCTTTTTCCACAATGACAACTTTATGTCCCTGTTTCAATAATTCGTAAGCAGTTACAAGCCCCGTTATACCAGCGCCTATAATAATAATTTTTTTATTTTTCATTTATATACCTAAAAATGTTTTAAATTTTCTTAATGGGAAATGATAATTTTTAAGTTCCGATAAAAATCTTATAATATAGTTAATGTCAAAATAGAAATTTCTGTTTATTTTTTTTAATAAGACAGTCAAATCTTTTCTGCAAAAATATTCGCTCCAAACAGGCGGCATAAAATTTAAGTTTTTTCCGGAAATATATTCATCCCATTCGGGTTCTTTTATAAGGCCGCTATTCAACGCTTTATTATACAAATAAGTATTTGGAAATGGTACAAAAATATTAAATAATGCATAGCTGCATTTGAGTTTTTTCGCAAAGTTCAGCGTATTAAGTACGGATTCGGCGTCTTTTTCAAACGGCAATCCTATCATAAAATATCCCATAGTCCGTATTTTAGCTTTTTGTGCATATAAAAAAGCGTTTTTTATCTGTTCAATTGTAATGTTTTTATTAAGCAGTTTTAATCCTTCGTTTGTTGAAGTTTCAACTCCGAAATGAATAGTATGACAGCCGGCTTTTTTTGCCAGCTTCAAATCTTCAAACGTGAGTTTATCAACTCTTAATCTGCAGCTCCATGACAAATTTATTCCGCTGTCAAGAAGAGCATTGCTGAAGTCATATAACCGAGAATCCGTAATATTAAATGTATCATCTACAAAATGTATTTCTTTTATTCCGTGTGATTTATAGTATAAAATTTCATTTATAAGACTTTTAATTGAGCGTATTTCAATATCTTTGGGCGTATTGCAGAAATAACAATTGTTTCTGCATCCTTTGGCGGATATCATCGTTGTCATAGGGCTTTTGCAATCTAAAATATACGCATTTTTTTTGAAATCATACAAATCCAGGGCAGGAAAAGGCAAATCATCTAATTTGACTGAATTTCCGGTTCTGTCTCCGGTATAATAACCGTTCAAATAGATACCTTTAACATCATAAAAATTTCCTTTATTTAGAACAGTTTTAATTATTTCCGAAAATATTTGCTCGCCGTTCTGTCCGATAACAATATCGCATATATTTAATTCGGCAAGTTGTTTGGAAAAATTGTTTGCATGCGGTCCGCCTATACATATAAGAGACTGAGGCAGTTTTTCTTTGATCGTTTTTGCCGTTAAGATTACGTCTTTCAGACTATGCGTAAAAGCGCTGATTCCTATAATATCAGGTTTATAGGATTGCAAAAAAGACGTCAATTCCGGATAATCTTTGTTATTGCAGTTTAATATTTTTATTTCAATATCGTTTTTGTATTGTGCTCTGATATAAGATGCTATATATAACAGCCCGAGAGGAGGTAAAATTCCCGTATTTTTTGAAACATTTTCGGATACTTCTATATTTATGGAATTTTTTACGGGAGTTGTTAAAAGTAATATTTTTTTCACTTGTATATTTTAAATATATTTTATTTTTTAATCAATATTTGAAAATTGAATATAAAGATCATATTTTTGTATTTTAATTTGCCGTTTTATATAATAGCGGAATGAAATTTCCAGAAAATTTATTTAAAAATCACAGCACAATAATTATATCTTGTATTGTTTTTTTAATAATAGCCTTTATGTATTCTTACGTAAAAATAGGCTTTTTGGGAGATTACGAAAAAAACTTTTGCCTTGCTTTAACGGGAGATTCATTATGGCAGACGCAAGATAAGGACGGAGTTTTTCTTCCGCATTTATCCAGATATTTTCCGGGTATGTTTCCGCGGTTATCTGTAGTTTTAAGTATATTTTTAGGCGTAACGAATGTAAAATTTTTATTAACGCTTTATGCATTTATAGTTTATGGTTTTCATGTCGTTTTTCTTACTATTATTTATTTTAATCTGCCAAAAGATAAGAAAAACATATTCGATATTATTTTAATGTCTGTTTTGTTTACTTTTTTTTATCTGCAATATTTTATCTTATCAGAAATTTTTTTAACGCAATTTTTTATATGGGTTGTTTTTGTAATATATTTTTATATTGATTTTGATAAACTATCTGTATTCAATTCATTGAGCCTGATACTTTTTTCTGTATTTTTAATAAGCAGTTATCCGGCTGTAGTATCATTTATCCCTATTTTTCTTTTTTTTGGAATACATAAATATTTTAAAACGCACAATATTAATAAAAAACGAAGAATAACTTTAATCGCCAGTTTTTTAATTTTATTGGTTGCCTTTATTTTTAATATTTTTTATATATTTTTTCCCATTTTGCCTGTAAAAAGTTCTGGATTAAGTTTAAATATGCTTAAAGACCAAAATTTTATAATGTTTTCTTTTTATATATTATTATCTTTGTTTTTTTCATTTTTTAAGAAAAACAGATATAAGCAAATATTTATAACGGTAATAATAATATTTTCTTTTTTGATTTTAAATATTTTATTACAAATTAAACCGGAACTTGGATGCTTGTACAGGCTTGTGGGATGTATATCTCCATTATGTTTTATGGGTTTTTTAATTTGTCTGTCTTTATGTAAAATCAAAATCAATTTTATTTACATAAAAACAGTGAATTTGATTTTGATGGCAATATTGCTTATAGGAACACTGATATATATTAAATCTGTAAATAATTATAATTATCAGCTTATTGGATATATGCTATCTCATAAATCAATACCAATGGAGAAATTTAAAGTTGATAAAAATATGTATAAATATTCAATATATTATGCATTTTTAATCAAATTTGTCTGGTTGCCGGATTATAATGAATGCTGTCTTGAAATATTAGAAGAAGATTTTAATAATAAAAAATTAACATACTATATAAATCAAAATAAAGATATGCTTAAATTTAAACCAAAACGAGATATAAGTCCTTATAAATTTATTAAAATTTCACGCTGATGTTTGTTACGGCTTAACAAACATATCAAATATAAATTAGAAAAAAATAAATTTCCGATAATGTTCTAATACGTTTTAAAAAGCATTACAATTTATTATTTATTTTCTGATTCTATAAATATTACAGCCGTTCTTCAATATATTTTTTTGCATGCGGCTGAAGAAATTTTCTTATTTCAATGGCATCTTCCGTTTTCAATCCAAAAATTTTTTCAAACCCCAATTTGCGCAGCGGCGATGTGAATAAAAAAGATACAGGTGCCCAAAGACAGAACGGCTGATTGAGCATTTGAGAAGAAATATTTAATTTTTCAAAACATTTATGCCCTTCGTTGAACCCGTATTCGCCAAGAATTTTAAGATTTGTTTCTCTTGTCGTAGAACTGAAAAATACAGGATGAAGCGATTCAATGCCGAATTGCCCGTAAAAAGCGTCCGATATGTCAAGATATTCCTTTTGTTGCATAAAAATTTGATTTTGAGCAATATTGTTTCCGTCTGCTACTGAGGCAATATTGTTTTTTTTGCAGTAAATTATAGTATTCATTTCCATTGCAAAGCGGCATATAAGATCCAAAATAAGAGGAGATCTGTACTTCTTGAAAAATTTTGTTGATTTGCTTTTTAAGAATTTCATTGCTTCTTGGGAATTAATTAAATTGTGGATAACTTTGTCTTTTCCAAAAAAATTCTTTAATTCTTTGACTCTTTCTGATGGTTTGTACAAACGGATGCAGAGTCCGTTGTTAAATGACAAGAGATGAAGTTTGTGACCTTTTTTCAACAATGCACATGCGGCAGCCGTAGAGTCCTGGCCTCCTGTGAACATTATTGCTGTTTCTTTTTCTTGATACATACATTTATTCTCCTTTTTTGAGAAAATAAATATATTATCAAGTTGAAAGCTTTAATATATTTTTTATCTGTAAATAAAGTTTACTTATTTATTGCAATAAAGGCAATATGGTTATTATTATACGTGCATTTTAGTTTGCCATAAGTTTTTTTATTCGTTCAAAGAAAGACTTTTTATTTGTAAAAAAAATTGAAATTTCTTTCCAGCACGGTCTCATACAATCGTAACATTTTTTATCCGCATTTGGAATAACATTAAATTTATTCCTGATATGCGTATGATATTTGTGACACGGAGCAATATTACCGTCAGGATTTATTGAAATATATAATTTCCCGGCATGACAATGTTGTTGACTTTGGATACCTTTTTGATATTGTTTTGACATCTCTAAAAATTGAGAAGAATTAAAAATATAGTTATATTTTTTATTTTCTGTAATTAAAAAATCATATAATGCGTCTATCTTTTTAAAGTCGGATTCTTTAAATTTTAAAGCTATGTTGTTGTTTGTTTCTATAGGCAAAAAAGAAATTTTTAAATTATTAGTTTTAGCGAATGCGGCAATATCGTATATTTCGTCAATATTTAACGGGGATATAACGGTATTTAGAAGAATTTTATTTTTTTTCAAGAAATTTGATAGGTTATTGATATTTTTAAGTATTTTTTTAAACAGATTTTTATCGTTATAAAACTCCAATGAAGTCTTTTCTGAAAATGCATGCAACGATATAGACAGACCGTTAAAATATTTAATTTTCAGCATTTGATTTATTTGATTATCTGAAATATTTAGAGTATTGGTCAATATTTGCGTTTTTATTTTATTTTTTGCAAATATTTTTACGATATCTATAATATCTGATCTCATAAAAGGTTCTCCGCCGCCAAAACTTACCAGACCTATTCCTCTTTTTTTGAGAAATCGCGCCAATGAGTTTATTTCTTCAAGATTTAGTTCATTGTCCGGATTGCAGATACAGCCGTTATTGCATATAGCGCATTTTAAATTGCATCTGTGTGTAACGGCGTAATGGGCAAAAACAGGTTTGTTTTTTAGCAATAATGCCGAAATTAAATTCAATAAATATTTTAAATTCATAACTGTTTGTAATACATATTCATTTTTTTACCGTAAAAATTTATTATTCTGTAAAAAATATATTTTTTATTCTTTATGAGAATCTGTGATATGATGTTGTCGTCATTTATTGAAACTTGTACTTTATATATGTTATTTTGCTTTATAATTGTTTCTGCAAAATCAACCAATTTGGAGCCGATACCGTTTTTTTTATAATCATCATTCACTGCAATAAACAAAAGTTCAGATTTGCAATATTGTTTTTTTATTATATAGCCTATGCTGCTGAAAAAGTAAAATATGCATTTTAAAAATGAAATAAAATTTAAAGAAAACAAAATTTTAAAGAATTTCGTAAATAAGATTTCCATAAAGATTAATTTCTTATTTAATGCAAATGAAATATATCCTGTGATTTTTCCGTTTATTGTATATTTATAAGTTGAAGCATATTTTGATAATATTAATTCGGAATATATTATTATCAGAAATTTTTTACCTAAAAAAGTAAAAAATGAATCGCCTATGTATTTTATATGCATATCAACGATAGTTTCTAAGTCGGAAATTTTGGTTTTTATGATAGCATGGTTTGTTTGCTGATAAGCTTTATTATTCATTTATTTGCTCTTGAATGTATTTTTTTGCAATATTATGAAGCATTTTTCTTGTTTCAATTGCTTTTTGTGTCGTCAGTCCGAATAATTTTTCAAATCCAAGTTTTCGCAGAGGAGATGTAAATAAAAAAGATATCGGAGCCCAAAAACAAAAAGGCTGGTTAAGCAACTGTGATGATATATTAAGTTTTTCAAATAATTTATTGCCGTTGTCTAATCCGTTTTTATATAAAAAATTCAGATTTGTAGCTCTTGTTTGTGCGCTGTAAACAGGGTGAAGAGAAGTAATGTCATATTGGTTGTAAAAATGATCCACAACATCCAAATATTGTTTTTGTTGCATAAATATTTGTCCTTGCGCCGCATTATTTCCGTCGGCCACTGTTTTAATATTATTTTTTTTGCAGTATATTATTGTGTTAATTTCCATTGAAAATCTGCATATAAGATCAAAAATAAGCGGCGATTTATGTTTGCTAATAAAATTTTTTGAATTGTTATTTAGAAATTTCATTGTTTGGCGCGAATCAATGCTTACATGTTTGATGTTTTCTCTGCCGAATATTTTTGACAATTCATTGGCCCTGTCGGCGGCCTTTGACAGACGTATACAAATGCCGTTATTAAAAGTTAAAAGGTGAAGTTTTTGATTTTGATTCAATAATTCGCATGCAACAGCAGTAGAATCAAGTCCGCCTGTGAACATTATTGCCGTTTCAGATGCTTGATTCATTATTTTATTCTCCTGTTTATGAAAAATAAATATATTATTAAATTTAACGCTTTAATATATTTTATAATATCGTTAAAATTTCGGATAGTTTTTAAATGTTTGAAAAAAACAACAGGCCTTAAATAAAATTCTCTATAAAATCTTTTAAACCAATATTCAAGTTCTTCTGTGGATAAATCAGTCGGAGTAAATATCGGTTTAAATAATGAGCAATCTGTCACATTTGCCGTTAATTTCCCGTACTTTTCAATCATTTGAAATTGTTCGGTGTTAGGTAAAGGAGTATTAATCTGAATAGTTATGTCTTTAAGAGGCAGATTTTTGGCAAGGCTGATACTGTCTTTTATAGTATTTATATTTTCGGTAAAATGTCCTATCATAAAAAAACCTTTGGGCTGAAGCCCTATTTCATCAGCCCATGACACCACTTTTTTTAAATGTTTCAAATCTAATTCTTTTTTTATTAGTTTTAAAATATTTTCATTTCCGCTTTCAATGCCGATTCTGATTCTCCAACAGCCGCTTTCTTTCATAAGTTTTAGTATGCTTTTGTCTTTTATAATATTTGCCCTTATTGTACATGTCCATGAGATTTTTAGTTTGTTTTTTGATATTTCTCGGCATATTTTTTCTACTCGTTCGGTTGAAACTGTAAATAATGAATCTATAAATGCGATATCTTTTGCACCGAATTGTTTTATTACGCTTTTCATTTCGGAAACGATATATTCAGGAGAAAATGATCTGTACGAAGTGCCAAAAACGCTTTTTCCGCAAAAAATACAATTATACGGGCATCCTCTGCTGGAAATCAAGCTTATTTTCGGGGTGTCTCTTTTATCATTAGGCTGAGGTTTATATTTATGTATCGGGATTAAGTGCCTTGCCGGAAACGGCAAAATATCTAAATTTTCTATAAGCGGCCGTGGCGGAGTTTTTATAATTTTATTGTTAGAATCTCTATATACAATGCCTTTAATATTTTTTATAAAATCAAAACCTTTGTTAATATTTTGTATAAGTTCTAAAAATGTAAATTCACCTTCTCCGATTACTCCGAAATCAAAACAGTCATTAGATAAAACATTTTCCTGAACAGCGCTTACATGAGATCCTCCTATAACGATTTTTATGTCATGTTTTCTGAGTTTTATTTGTTTGGCTGTTTCTATCGCACTTGAAAATGAAAAAGTTGTTGAAGTAATTCCTATTACATCCGCTTTATACGATAAAATTTCTTCAATTATATTATTTGTAGACATTCCCTCAAGAGCCGCATCAATAACGCGGACATCTATTTTGTTTTGTTCCAAAACAGCCGCAATATATAAAAGGCCCAGAGGAGGAGAATTGAAAAATAAGCTGGATATGACGGGGTTTAATGAAAGAATAGGCGGATTAATCAATAATATTTTCATAATTTATTTAAAACAGAAGTTATGTATTCGATATCGTGTTTTTTTATTGTATCTGATGTGATAAAATAAAGCAATTCTTTTTCCGCTCTGGATGCATTAGGATAATTGTCTTTTGCATATATTTTAAACTCATTTATTTCTGCACAGTTTTGAACAAATCCTGTAGATGTATCAATGCCTTTAGATAATAATTTTTTTCTAAATGTAAATTTATCCTTTACAAATAAAGGCAAACCCGAAAAAATATTTTTGCAGTTATCTAAGATTTCAGGCGGTTCAATATTTGGAAAATTGTTTAATAACTTATAAAACAATTTCCCGTTCAGTTCTTTAGTGTCACAACAGGAATCAAAATGCTTTAATTGGTTTTCGGCAAGTTTTTTTTGGCAGTAATTGAATTTACCGTATTTGGGCAGAGCAGTATCCAATAATATTTGTTTTTCTTTAAATATAATTTTTGCAATATCAAATCCGGCTAAAGAAAACAGATAAAAAAACATACATGTAAACGGAACAATCATTTTTGATGTTGAGAATTTGATTATTATAACTTTTATAATATCTTTTAATATCTGCAATTTTGTAAAAAGCAGTGTTTTTTCGGTTTCCAGCTGAATTTTTTTTGCCAGTAATTCATCGTCTGTTGATAAAATACCGCCTCGTAACATTGTAAAATTTTTTGTTATACTAAATGAATAATAAGAAGCTTTAGCAAATGTTCCTACAAACTCTTCTCCGTATTTGGCTCCAAAAGCCTGGGCGCAATCTTCTATTATAATCAAGTTATGTTTTTTTGCAATTTCTTTAATTTTATTCAAATCGCACGGCAGGCCGCACAAATGCGTAGCAATGATAACTTTTGTTTTATCAGTTATTGCAGATTCTATTTTTAAAGGATCAATGTTTATATTATTTTTTTTAATATCAACAAAAACAGGTACGCAGCCTGCTTTTATTACTGCTGCGGGTACTGCAAAATAAGTATATGCCGGGATTAAGACTTCATCCTCGTTTTTTAAATCTAAAGCTTTTAATAATAAGAACAATCCCCATCTTGACGAATGAACGTAAATAATATACTTATGTTTGATATATTTTTTTAAAAAATTAAAATTTGTATTGTTATTGCTGGGTAAAAATAAATTTTTAATCAGCAATAACAAATCACCCCAAGTAATATTTAACTTAAAAGATGTGTAGTTATTTGTAAATTTTAACATTATCAATTGTTATCCTTGAATTTATATACGACACTGTGAATATTTATATTAATGTCATTAGTTTTATGATACATTGACCAGAAAGAATTATATTTGTTCAAAAATTCGTTCTTTGAGGGTATATAAAAGTTATTGATATATTTGTGTTCTTTAATATCATTTGTCATATTATCGTATTCATAGTTAAAGTCAGTGTAAGATCTTAAATCTATAATAAAATCATATTTTACCGGATCGCCGTATAAATATAAATTCATTACAGTTGTGACTATTGTCATAATTTTAAACCCGTTAATAATAAAAAAAGGTCTAAGAGCGTAAATATTATATTTTGCATTGGGATATCCGTCTGCAAGTATAAGAATTTTTTTATTTTTCATCAACTTAACGGATTTTAGCAATTGAATATATCTGTCTCTTTTTTTTATATTGTAAAATATTGTATCTTCATTGTATTTGTCAAAGTATTTAAATGATAAAGTATCGTTGATTTTAATTTGCCAATCGCAAATCCATGTTTTATATCCGTAGGATAATTCAATATATTGTAAAAGAGACACGGCGATAAATATAGTAAGCAGTATTTTTCTGATATTAACGTTTAAATAGGAAACAGATGCCGCAATTAATAATATAATTGCGGGGATTAAAGGCACCATATAGACCTGCTGTTTGTGATGCGGAATAACGAGGGCTATAATAATGGGAATAAATAATCCGCACAACAGCATAAGTATTAAATTGTCTTTATATTTTTTTTTGAAAAATATAAAAATTATTGAAAAAATCAGAAGCAAAAACAAAGGCAAAGCCAATATGTTTTCGCTTAAACCGCCGATAATTATATGAAATTTCATAAACAGCGTTTCAAAAATTTTCTGTTCCATAAACGGTGTATATAAGAATGAAAATTTTAATGTTTGGGTAAATTGAAAAGAATATAGAATTGATGAAATTATAAACATGATGATAACATTGTAAAGTTGGTATTTGTTTATTCCTTGAAAAACAGTCCAAATTATATAGAACAAAAAAAACGGGATTGCAAAACCCAGAAAAGTTTCTCTAAGCAATAATCCAAGGCCTAAGCTTATGGCGTAAAATATTGTCCACTTTTGATTTTTAAACATATCTGATTGAATTAAAAAATAAATACCCATCAGCAATATCGGAATTATATGAAAATCCTGCCTTCCGTAAAATCTTGATAATCCGTAAATTGCAGGAACAGCGGCGAATAAAATCATTGATATGCGTCCGCAGTGTATGCCGTTTATTCTTTCTCCGATTTTATATAGGAATAATAAAGATATTGCAAAAAAAACAATATTTAGAAACATATAAATAACCACGTAGTTATTTTGATTAAAAATATAAAAAAATAAATTCATGATTAAAGGGAACAAGGGCGGGGTTATAACAAAAAAATTTTTTATATCCAGAGCATCAAGAAAATATGTGGCGTTTGCATATTGTAAAATAAATATTGGCTTATTGATTTGATACCATATTGTATTCCCAATTATATAAATAACAGTTAATATTAAAAATATCGTTAATGTTTTTTTCATTTCAGCATTTTTTCAAATCACAGTATCCACATTAAAAGAAACTTTACTAATGAGTAAATATTTTAATAAAAATATTATCCGAAATAAATATTTTGTAATTTGAATTGTAACAGTTTTAGTGCAATTTTTTTAAAACATCAAAATTTTCATATAACTTGTTAGATATCGACAACTTTCAATTCATATATTATAGCATCATCAATTTTAATATCATCGGTTTTATGATACATTGACCAAAAATAATTATATTTATTCAAAAATTCATTCTTTGTGGGTATATGAAATTTATTAATATATATATGTTCATTTATATTTTGTGAAATATCAGAATATTCAGCGTAAAAATCTTTATGAGTTCTTAAATCAATAATTAATTCATAACGAATCAAATCTCTGCTGTAAGTCGGAAGATATAAATTTAATACGGAACTGTTAACGATTATATTGTTGAATCCGTTAGAAATAACCAAAGCTCTTAAAGATTGCATAATGTATTCAGATTTTTCATATTTTTCAGCTAATATTAATGTTTTTTTATTTTTTGTGAATTCAAGAGATTTCAGCAATTTAATATATTTGTCGCGTTTATTTAAATCATAGAACATTATATTGTCATCATATTTATTGAAATATTTAAATGATAAAGTATCGTTGATTTTAATTTGCCAATCGCAAATCCATGTTTTATATCCGTAGGATAATTCAATATATTGTAAAAGAGACACGGCGATAAATATAGTAAGCAGTATTTTTCTGATATTAACGTTTAAATAGGAAACAGATGCCGCAATTAATAATATAATTGCGGGGATTAAAGGCACCATATAGACCTGCTGTTTGTGATGCGGAATAACGAGGGCTATAATAATGGGAATAAATAATCCGCACAACAGCATAAGTATTAAATTGTCTTTATATTTTTTTTTGAAAAATATAAAAATTATTGAAAAAATCAGAAGCAAAAACAAAGGCAAAGCCAATATGTTTTCGCTTAAACCGCCGATAATTATATGAAATTTCATAAACAGCGTTTCAAAAATTTTCTGTTCCATAAACGGTGTATATAAGAATGAAAATTTTAATGTTTGGGTAAATTGAAAAGAATATAGAATTGATGAAATTATAAACATGATGATAACATTGTAAAGTTGGTATTTGTTTATTCCTTGAAAAACAGTCCAAATTATATAGAACAAAAAAAACGGGATTGCAAAACCCAGAAAAGTTTCTCTAAGCAATAATCCAAGGCCTAAGCTTATGGCGTAAAATATTGTCCACTTTTGATTTTTAAACATATCTGATTGAATTAAAAAATAAATACCCATCAGCAATATCGGAATTATATGAAAATCCTGCCTTCCGTAAAATCTTGATAATCCGTAAATTGCAGGAACAGCGGCGAATAAAATCATTGATATGCGTCCGCAGTGTATGCCGTTTATTCTTTCTCCGATTTTATATAGGAATAATAAAGATATTGCAAAAAAAACAATATTTAGAAACATATAAATTATAGATGAGTTGGCGTTGGTAACGCCAAAAATGTAAAACAAAGGTTTTAAAATTAACGGCAATAAAGGAGGATGTATTTGTGAAAAAATCCTGCTGTCTAAAGCATCAAGAAAATATAATGCGCTTTCCGGCTGCAATATAAATATTGGTTTATTGATTTGATACCATATTGCGTTACCGATAATATAGATCAAAGTTAGAGATGACAGAAGGGCCAACGTTTTTTTATTCATATGGAATTACTGGGTCAATATTTTTTTAAAAGTACCGTATTCTCTTAATTTGATGACAGATATTTCTCCTTTTATAAGCATTTTAACAAAAATAAGGCTGATAGTCATCAAATTAGAGATTTTTGCAATAAAAACCGTAAGAAAAATATATTTTTTGAAAAAAGGCGAATAAAAAACATATTTTTTAATTATTTTTGGAATAAAAGGTTTTGATACGATAACAAACATGCAGAAATAAAATAATTCATTTTTTGTTCTTGGATAATCAAAACTTGCCCTAAACTGATAAAAACATTTTGTGTTATTGCCTTCAATATCTTTTGCCGTTATAAGACCGTTTTTTAAAAAAGTTTCCGTAATAAGCGTTTTCGGGAAAAATGCAAGAGAATACATAAATAATTTGAAATTGCTTTTCAGATTCAATAAAAATAAAAATAATTCTTCTTTTTCGCTTTCTTTGGTCATAGGATTATCAATAATAATATCGTAAACGACATCTAATTGTAATTTTTTATTTTCAATCGAGAAATTATAAATTTTATCGTTCAAAAAAGCTCTGTTGTAATTTTCGGTATTTTCTTTTGCGGAAGCGCCTTCAATGCCCATTTGAACTCTGACGAGTCCGGCATTTTTTAATTTTTTTAGATTTTCATAATCAAGCATATTCGGCGAAAGCATAATATCAAACGGGATATTAACCATACTTTTATATTTTTTGCAGAATTGGGTTATCCATTTCGTATCGGATATAAAAGTATCATCGTCAAATTTTATTCTTTTTATGGAATTGAAGTGTTTTTTTGCATATAAAATTTCATTGATAACATTTTCCACCGACCGTATTCTGTAATATTTGCTTTCTCGGGGATAAATTTTACTTAAAATACTATTGTAACAATATGCGCACCTGTATAAACACCCTCGGGATGCGGAAATTCGGAATTCTTTAATTTTTAAAATAGGATCGCCGTAATATATTCTGTTATAATCTATATAATATTTTTTATTATCAGACAAATCTTTAAAAGGCAGCTCATTTAAGTTTTCTACTAAAGGCGCCAGTTTATTTTTAATTATATGATCTCTTGAATTAAACCAAAAATTAGGAGTATCCGTAAAATCATCTTTTGAGTCAAATTTTTTTACAAATTCCGGAAAAACTTTATCGCCTTCGCCTATACATAAGGCGTCACAATGCAGAATGCAGTCTTCCGGAACAGTAGTCGCGTGTATGCCTCCGAAAATCAGGTATATATTTTTAAAATCTTGTTTTATACGACGTGATATATTTTTGACAATATTAAAATACGGACTTCCGAAAGATATTCCTATAATATCCGGTTTTATTCTTGCGATTTCTCCGAATAACAAGTTAAATTCTAAAGATGTCGGTTCTTTAATATTATTATTTTTCCAATTTTTAAAAAATATGGTTTCGGTATCATAATTATTATTTTTAAGAATTGCGGACAATAATCTGGCGGCATTATTTTCTATACCGTACATTGATATGAATAATATTTTTGTTTTCATTTTTTTATTTGATATTTAATATTCCGGCGAATATTTTTCAGTATATTTTTTATTTTGAATTTTAAAAATTTAAAAACTAGTATATAATTTTTTATACGTATCATTTTGAAAAAAATATGTTTATAAAAATTAACAGGATTTAACAAAAAAATACATTTGTAAATAAAATAATATTTTTGTGCTTTGGATAAAATAGCGCTTAATTTCTCGGAAGATATTGTTAAGGAACTATTTGTAACATTCGCCCAACTTCCGCTTGTTTCAATATTTTCCAATAATTTTTTATCGGTACATTTATCATACATATCTGATCCGGCATGCATTTTTGCAATAAAAAAATAGATAATGTCGACTCCGCATGTATATGCGAATTTAACGGTTTTATTTATTTCATCTTCAGTTTCAAACGGGAATCCGATTAAAAAATTTGCACTGGAAAAGAAACCGAATTTATGAACCAACTCTATAGTTTTTTTGACTTCTGTCAAATTTATTTGCTGTTTGTTAATATATTTCAATGTGTTTGGATTTCCCGTATCTATAGGCAATGCAATTTTGTAAAAACCGGCATTTTTCATTTTTAATAATAAATTTTTATCAATTAACCATACGCTTAATCCGTTTATGACCTGAAATGTTAGTTTAAATTTTTTTAAAATAATTATATCCAATAATTTTTCAAACCACTTCTTATCTCCAAGAATTTGATCGTCTACAAAAGCTATTTCTTTAACATTAAAATTTCTGATTAAATATTCTATTTCATTTATAATTGAATCATGGGAACGGCCTCTCCATTTATTGGTCCACATATTTTTTGTACTGCAAAAAATACAATTAAATTTACATCCTCTGGACAATACCATGGTTGCAATAGGATATCCGCAGCTTCCCGGAAAGACATCGGTGCTAATATCAAAATATTTATTCATGTCAATCAAAGTTCTTTCAGGAATTTTAAATTCATCCAAATTTCCAACGGGTTCACGGTTTTTATTTGAAATTATACGATTATCTTGTGTTCTGTAAGTAATTCCGGATATATTTGCTATTTCGGATTTTGTTCTGATAGCTTCGCATAATTCAAAGAATGAGATTTCGCCTTCACCACGTATGATAAAATCAGCAAAATTATATTTATTTAAAATATTTTCGGCAAAAAATGTGGCATGTGCGCCTCCGATTACAACAGGCACGGACGGCATAGATTCTTTGACTGTTTTTGCGGTTTCGACGGCGTATTCGGCATAACCCGTAAATTGAGAGCTTATGCCTATAATATCCGGCGAAAAATTTTGCACTAATTCCGTTATTTTATTCCGTTCCGTCAGTCCAAAATAAAATTTATCATCAAAACCTTTTCTTTTATGTTTAACTGGATTAAGCGCATACAAATCAAGAATTTTTATATTATATTTGTCGGATTTTTGTTTCATATATGAAGCTATATATAATAATCCAAGAGGTTCGCTCAGCGGTCTGTAAAAATCACCGATTTTAAAACCTATATAAGGATTAATTAATAAAACATTAAATTTTTGTTTCATAATAATGGATTACTTGATTATTTTATAGTATAAAAGAGTAAATATATTCCGTATTATATACAATTTTATAAAAAATAATTTTTTTAATATAAAATTTAAACGGCAATAAAAAGAAAAATAAGCTTTTTTAAGAGTTTTTTCTAAAAAATCTTTAGTTATAATTTGATTACAGAAATAGGGTACTTGGTTTTTTTCCATACCCAAGGAGAACTCTTTCCAATAATCATATTTTATATATTTTTCATTTATGGCAATGTCATAAAGCAATGTTTTTGGATTAGGAATGGCAATAGTAAAACTTGCAAGATCCAAATCAAGTTTTTGTGAAAAATTTATGGTATTAAAAATATCTTCTTTTGTTTCGCCCGGATATCCTATTATAAAATAGCCTCTTACCAAGATTGAATGTTTTTTGCATAAAGCAACCGCTGTTTTAATATCGTTTAAAGTAATGCCTTTTTTCATGTTGTTAAGAGTTTTTTCTGACGCTGATTCTATACCCATATGTATTGTTGAGCATCCGGCTTCTTTGAGTTTAATGAGTATTTCTTCGTCAATTTTATCGACTCTTGTTCTTATATTGAAAATAAATTTTAAATTTCTTTTTATTATTTCATTACAAATATCAATAACTCTGTTTTTATCAAAAGTAAAAGTTTCGTCAAAAAATATAATTTCTTTGGCTTTGTATTTTTTAATATAAATTTCTATTTCATCCGCAATATTTCCGGCATTTCGGTATCTTATTTTGTTGCCGCCGTATATTTGCGAACAGAAAGCGCAGTTATAGCAACAGCCTCTGCTTGTTATCATTGCGGCAAACGGCTTTCGGACTGTTAATGAAAAATAATTATTATTTATTAAATCAAAATCCGGAAAAGGCAGTAAATTAATGTCATCTGTTAATTCATGATTCGGATTCATCGTTATTTTTCCGTGTATATTTACTATTGTTCCTCGTATGGAATATAACTTTGGCGTGTTGAAATGTTTTATTATTTTATATGAAATTTCTTCTCCTTCTCCTATTATTCCTATATTGAATAATCCGTTTGACATTGATTCGTAAGGATATGCCGTAATTTGCGGGCCTCCTACTACTATGAAAGCATTTTTATGGCATGTTTTAATGATTTCAGCCGTTTTTAGCACACAATGCCAACTTAGAGAGTAAGCCTGTAAAAAATAGATGTCAAACTTATTCTTATTAAAATAAGAATAAGTTTGTTTTTCTTTCATCTTATTTAAGTGCGCATCCAAAAAACTGATATTTATATTATCGGCATACTTTTTAATATATGCTGAAATATAAGCTATTGCCAAAGGAGGATAAACACCGGTAATGTTTGTTTCACTGTTGATTTTTATTAAGTTTTCATTGCATCTTATAAATAATATTTTCATTTTATTACAATTTCGCAATCTTTTCCGCCTGCCGAGCTTTTATCTCTGAAATTACAATCTTGGTCTATGTTATCATTTTCAACTTCAAATGCTCCGGGATATATTTGATCATTATTGTCCTTAAAATCATTTCCGCCTTTTTGTATATCCATAAAACCGTCTTTATCAACATCCTTTTTAATATCGTATTTTAATGTTTTTTTATTAAAAAAATTATAATATTTTTTAAAACTTTCGTAATCTGTTCTAAGTCCGTCATGATCTAATGTTTCAAATGCTATATTTTTTGCTCCGTTTAGAATCGGCGATCTTCTGTTATTCCTGTAATATTCGTCGTTATCAGAATACAAAGTTGCATATTCAATAGTATCTTTATGAGGAGTTTCATCTAAAAATAATAATTCTTCCAAGAAATCAGAGCCGGGAGCAAGATTTGCATGCACAGGATATCCCTGAATGGCTTTATAATAGCTGTATATTGAACTGCTATGAAAAGGAGACCCGATAAATACCATGGTAGACACAAGATTATAAATATTATATTTTCTTATAGTTTCAAAAGCCAATACTCCGCCTTCTCCATGAGCCAATATTTGAACTTTAGTCGCTCCGGTATATAAAAGAATACCGTATATAAAAGCCCGCAAACTGTCGGTTAATTCCTCTATATTTCTCATTTCTTCATTTTCATTTGCAACAAATGAATACGTCCATAATTCAGATTCATTAAATCCGTTTGATAAGAACATTTGGTATACATTGCTGTTTTTTTTATCGGCATTGCCGATATTTTTTCCGAACCAGTCTTCTTTTGTTCTACCGTTCCCGCAAATCATTATGACCGGGTATCTTTTAATAGTTTTCATTGTTGTTGCTCTGTCTTTACTTCCTCCTGAAACATATCTGATATGATTTGTGTAAGGGAATTTATTATTTACTGTATCCATAAAATCATACGGCAGATTATATTTATCCGCAAATATAGGCGATATTAACATTATAACTATGAATATTGATGGTATTAATTTATATATTTTCATTAATTTCATATAACAATGTACTATTATCTATTTTTAATGATTTTGCTTTTATTAAATTTATAAGCTCTGATTCTTGTTTTGTTTCAGCTTGAAGATTAGTATATATTATGATAAATCTTATATTGTTATTTTTAAGGTCTTTTAATACTGATAACACATCTTTGTTTCTAATAATGTTGCCGACCCAAGATTCGGAATCGTATGTATTTGCCATTTTTTTATTGCTCATTAAAGCAATTAACATGGATTTATGCGTTAATACTTTGTTGTTTGTATCGAATAAAGGAAGAAATAATAAATTGCCGTTTTCATTTTTAATTTTTGCAGCTATAGTATATTTCGGCAAATGAGATGTTTTTATAGGGAATGATTCGGGATATAAAAAAGTAAGTTCCAGTATAAATATGCCGGCGATCAAATAAATTGATTTTTTACCGAATTTGTCATATACAATTTGAATGAAATAAATCGCAGATATAATAAGACAAAGATAAGCCAACGGCAGAGTACGAATAGGAGCGTATAGCTGCATATTACTGAAAAATTTAACAGTTTTCGCTAAAAAGTAAAAAGGCATCGGAATCGTTATTCCTGCTATACTAATATAGTTGCCAAAAGATAAAACGATATAAAATATTGATACAATAAAGAAAAATCTTGCCTCTTTTTTGTATATAAATCCCAATAGCCCGAGAATTAAAATGTAAGGAGATATTCCTATAGGAAATGATGTAGGGTAGGGTAAATAATTTTTTATAAAATAAAACATATTGAGTTTCCACGGTTCATTTTCATATATTGATAAATCAAAAGTAATATGCCCAAGTACCCCCAGCCAATATAAAAAAATAACAGATAAAATAGAAATAACAGTAAAATATTTTAATTCCTGAATTTTTTTGTTTTTAAAAAATCTGTATGAAATAAAAAACATGCTGAATAACAGACAATACAAAGCATACATAGGATACTGTAAATAAACAAAAACCAGACAGACAAAAGTTATTAAAATATATATCGTTTTTTTTGTATCAAAAAGTTTAAATAAAAACATGATATATAAAGGGATGAAAAATATGGATGATTTGTGAAGTGAACCTATATTGATTTTTAATAAAACATACACATTTAATGTATAAAATAAACCTGCCAGCCATGATAAATAATAATTTTTAAATAGATATTGAGCAAATAAAAACATACAATATGCGTTTAAAATTATAATTATAAAAAATGTTAAATTATAAGATATGATGGAATTTGTTATTACGGCAATTAACCCTGAAAAATACAGATGAACGGTATGTCTTATTATATCCGATAACTGTTCGCCGTAAGGATAATTTAAAAAATTTGTATTCGACCAATTTAATATTTTATGGTGAAGCAAACTAGTTTTCATTATATCTGTAAGCAGAATTTCACCCTGTGCATTGGGATGATTTATATTTCCTATAACCTTAGTATGTATATCTGAAAAAAATGTTATCAATAAAAGTACAGACACAACGGAATATAACAAAATTATTTTAATATGTTTATTTAAAATATTCATCGTAAATCCTTAACGCATCTAAAACCTAAATTGGGTTCAATAGTATTTTTATCATTAATTCTGTAATCCGCACACCATAAATCATCATAAGCATTTGAAAAAGAACCGCCTTTTACGACAGCTTTATCTGTTCCTGATTCTACGGAACTTGTCCATTCCCGTACATTGCCTGCCATATCAAACACTCCGTGAGGAGTTTGCCCTTTCGGATAATTTCCTACGGGAGATGTATATTTATAACCGTCATTATTGGCTATATCGCGGCAAAAGTTAGTGTCATTTATATCGCTGTAATTTGCTCTTGTACCATCCGGCATTTCATTGCCCCACGGGAAAAGCCTTCTTTCTTTGCCTCTTGCAATATATTCCCATTCAAATTGAGTCGGCAGTTTTTTTCCGGCCCATTTCGCATAAGCATTTGCATCATGCCAGTCAACGCCTACAACAGGATAATTATCAGCCGGAGAATATTCATATGCCCATTTAGGAAGTTGTTTATGTCCGGTTTCAGATAGAAATTTCTTATATTCGCCGATTGTAACTTCATACTTGTCAACATATAAATCCTGAATCTGAACATATTGATAAATTTCATCTTCAAACCATTTTCTATAACATCTGCCTATATGTTTGCCGACATATATATTGCACAGTTGTAGTCGCATATCTATTTCCTGTTCGGTTGAGCCTGCCCAAAATGAGCCGCCTTTAATAAAAATCATGTTTTCATAAGATTTTTTTTGATAAGTTGTTTTATGCATTTCTTTGTATTTGGATTCAAGAGGATTAAAATTTTCAGATTTTCTTATATTCATAAGCTGGACTATGTGAAAACCCAATTCGGTTTCAAACATTGTTGTTTCTCCGACATTTTTCAAAGAAAATACTTGTTTGTCAAAATATTCCGGAAGTTTTCCCTGGGAAATCCATCCCAAGTCAAAAAATTTTATATCATTATTTTGTTTGAGTATTTCGTTTCCTATTTCAAATATTTTGTCGAATCTCTTTGATCGTACAATATCCGAAAAATATTTTTTTGCTAAAGCTTCTTTATTTTTTCTGTCTTTTTTGGAGTTTTTATTTAACGGAATAAATATATTTAATAATCTTATTTGATATTTATTAGAATCAATAAACCTTAAATTATTATTGGTTGATGACGGCGGATCTGAATATTTTAAATAGCCTACGCAAATTGCTGCGGATAATACGGTTGCAATAATTAAAGTTAATGTTTTATAACTCATAGTATTTTAATTGCATTTTTAAAAATTTCAAAATAGAATATGCTGCAAAATAAACAAAAACAATAATTGGCGTATAATTTGTGTTTTTAAATGTTACTAATTCCGGCTACATTTGTCTAATATTTTAAGTATATATGGAGATTGTGTAATAAACATAAAAAAAGTATAATACGGTACAAATGTTTATTGGGGGATAATAAGATGATTATTACGTTGAGACATAAAGCTACAAAACAAGATGAAAAAAAAGTAGTTGAGAAAATAAAAAAACTCGGATATTTGCCTCATATATCAAGAGGCGTTGATATTACAATTATCGGTATGATAGGCGAATTTGCCGAAAAGTATAAAGAAAACTTTGAAGCAATGGAGGAAGTAGACCATATAAGCGAAATAGAAAAACCTTATAAACTTGCTTCAAGGCAATTCAAAAAAGAGAATACGGTAATTAAACTTCCTTACGGCGTAGAAATAGGCGGCAAAGAGGTTCATATTATGGGAGGTCCGTGCGCAATTGAGAGCAAGAATGTTTTATTTGAAATAGGCAAAATAGTTAAAAATGCGGGCGGAACTATTTTAAGAGGCGGAGCTTTTAAGCCGAGATCTTCTCCTTATACGTTTCAGGGATTAGGGCTTAAAGGATTAAAATATATTCAGGAAGCGGGTAAAAAATTAAAAATGCCCACTATAAGCGAAGCTATGTCCGTTGAGCAAGTTCCGCTTGTAAGCAAATATTGCGATATCGTACAGATAGGAGCAAGAAATATTCAGAATTATGATTTATTAAAAGCATGCGGCAAGCAGAAAAAACCTGTATTGCTTAAAAGGGGCATGGCCACAACCGTGAAAGAACTGCTTCTTTCCGCCGAATATATTTTGTCACAAGGAAATTATAACGTTATGTTGTGTGAAAGAGGAATAAGAACTTTTGAAGATTCCACAAGATTTACGCTTGACTTAAATGCTGTTCCGGTTTTAAAAAAATTGACGCATTTGCCTATTGTCTTGGACCCTTCGCACGGCATAGGCATAAGAGAGCATGTTCCTACAATGGCGAAAGCCTGCATAGCGGTCGGGGCTGACGCTTTGGTGCTTGAAATACATCCAAGACCCGAGGAAGCCTTATCTGACGGTCCGCAAAGCCTGCTGCCGGATCAATACAGTAAACTCATGTCAGAACTTAAGATTTTGGCAAAAGCCGTAGAAAGAGAGATCTAATGCAAAGAGTTGCAATATTAGGCGTAGGACTTATGGGCGGTTCTTTAGGAATGGCATTGAGAAATGTCTATATAAATAAAGAACGTGAATATTTTGTTTTAGGCATTGGCAGAAAAATACGGAATTTAAAAACGGCGAAACAAAAAGGAGCTGTTGACGAGTTTTCTACGAATTTTAATGATATAAAAGACTGTGGTGCGGTTTTTATATGTTATCCGGCGGATATGGTTGTTGACACGTACAGAAAAGCGGCAAAAATAGTATCAAAAAAAACAGTAATAACGGATATCGGCAGCGTAAAATTAAATATACAAAAAACAATAGACGGGTTAATCGTAAAAAATAAAAATTTGCCTTTGTTTGTGGGCTGTCATCCGATGGCCGGTATAGAGAAGAACGGAATTCAATATGCACAACAAAATCTTTATAAAAACACAAATGTTATAATTACGGGTAAAAAAAATAATTTAATTACGAAAATATGGAAAGATATAGGATGTAATATTATTTTTATGCCTGCCGAAAAACATGATGAACTTGTTGCTTTTACAAGTCATTTGCCGCATATAATCGCTTTCAATTTTTTTAGAATGTTTAAAGAAAAAAACAGTAAAAACAAACAGTTAAAAAATATTACCGGCGGATCATTCGGCAGCATAACAAGAGTCGCAAAGTCGTCTCCGGATATGTGGCTTCCAATATTTTTCGGGAATAAAAAAAATTTGCAAAAATTAACAAAAGAATTTTGCGACCATATGCGCAAATTTATTCGGACATTCAATAATAAAAAAAATCTTCACAAACTTTTAAGAAAGAGCATAAATAATGAAAATTAATAAGATCGGCAGATTAGAAGGGGAAATAACAGTTCCTTCTGATAAGTCTATTACTCACAGGGCAATTATGCTTTCCTGTCTGGCAAACGGCGTATCGCATATTGATAATTATCTTGAAAGCGCCGATTGCATATCGACAATGAACGCTTTTAAAGCAATGGGAGTTGATATAGTTCAAAACGGCAGACGTCTGATCATCAACGGCGTAGGATTAAACGGATTGAAAAAGCCAAGCAGGGATATTGATGCCGGCAATTCGGGAACAACAACAAGATTATTAGCCGGTATTTTGGCGGGACAAAAATTTAATGCAACTATAATCGGAGATGAAAGTTTATCTTTAAGGCCTATGAAAAGAATAATAGAGCCTTTGAGACAAATGGGTGTAAATGTTTTTGCGAAAAATGATAATTATTTGCCGCTTACAATTAATCCGGGAAAAAATTTAAAATCAATAGATTATATAAGCAAAGTCGCAAGCGCTCAGGTAAAATCATGCGTTTTATTTGCGGGATTATATGCGGACGGCGTAACAAAATTTACCGAACCGGAAAAATCAAGAGACCATACCGAAAGAATGTTAAAAGCATACGGAGCGGATATTGTTGAAAAAGGGCTTTCGGTCAGCGTTCATAAATGTAATAAATTAACGGCGCAAAATATTAAAGTGCCGTCTGATATTTCTTCGGCCGCGTTTTTCATGGCGGCGGGTCTCATTGTTAAAAATTCAAGAATAACTATTAAAGAAGTTAACATAAATGAAACGAGAAGCGGAATAATAAAAGTGTTGAAAAATATGGGTGCAAACATAGTGATCAAAGATGTAAGTTTTGTTTCCGGCGAAGAAGTCGCGGATATTGAAATTTTAAGTTCCGATTTGCATGCAACTGAAATCGGCGGTAAAATAATTCCGACTCTTATTGATGAAATTCCTGTAATTGCATTGTGCGCGACTCAGGCTGAAGGGGTAACTGTTATTTCAGGAGCAAAAGAATTGCGGGTAAAAGAAAGCGACAGATTAAAAGTTGTTGCCAGCCAGCTTTCAAAAATGGGAGCCGATATTACGGAAACGGAAGACGGATTGATAATAAAAGGCAAAACCAGACTTAAAGGCACCGATGTCGACAGTTTTAAAGACCACAGAATTGCAATGACGCTTTCAATTGCGGGACTTGTTGCCGAAGGCCAGACAATCATAAAAGATTCTGACTGCGTTAACATATCTTTTGCAAATTTCTATGAAGTTTTAAAAAAAGTATGCAAATAACCGAAAAGAGCGGTTTTTTATTTTATATTGGCAGATTTTTGTTTAAAATCATTTTTGTTTTTTTATTCCGCTGTAAATCGGAAGGCAAAGAAAATATTCCGGAAAATACCGGAGTTATAATTTCTCCCAATCATATGAGTTTTTTTGATCCGCCTCTGACAGGTTGTTTTATGAATCGGGATTTATATTTTATGGCCAAACAGGAATTATTTGAAATTCCTATTCTGGGTTTTTTAATCAAAAGAACAAACGCTTTTCCGGTTAAAAGAGGAATGCAGGATATGTCCGCTTTCAGAAGTGCTTTTTCTTTGCTTGAGAATAAAAAAGCTCTTTTAATGTTTCCGGAAGGAACAAGATCAAAAGACGGTATAATGGGTAAAGCAAGAGCCGGTGTCGGAATGGCTGCCTGTATTGCTCAGGTTCCGGTTGTGCCTGTCAAAATCCTTAACACCAATAACATGAAAAAATTTAAACAAATAATTATAAAATACGGCAAACCGGTATATCCGCCTAAAGAATATTCAAAAGAAGATTATTTATTGTTATCACAAAAAATTTTGGATGAAATAAAAAAGCTATGAAAGAATTATTATTTTTTTTGATCGTAACGGTTTCTGACTATCTTTTTTTGTTTATTTTCTTTTTTGGATGTTTTGTATTTTTAGTTTTGTCTTTTTACGCAAAAAACAAAATTTTAAAAAATACCGCATTAATATGTTTTTCCGTTTTTTTTGTTTTTTGTTTTTTTGAATTGATGTTTGCTTTTCAAATGGACGTATTTAAGTATTCTGAGCCTGACAAAGAACTTATAGAAAACATAGACAATTTTCATGTAGAGCATAAAATTTATATTCAAGATAACAAAGGACAAAGAAAACGATATCTTTTTCAAAAAGAGTCCGAAAAAGAGGAATTTCTCAGTAAAAAACAATATAAGATAATTTATGATGTTGATTATTCCATGTTGGGGAAATTTTTTAGATATACAAAAGGAAATATTTCCTCCGAAAATGCGTATGTTTTTTTGGGATGTTCTTTTACTTTCGGAGATGGTTTAAAAGATGATCAGACTTTACCGTATTATTTTTCAAAACTTAATAATTTTAATTCAAATGTTTTAAATTTCGGAGTTATAGGGAAGAGTACAAATTTTGGTTTAAATATCCTTAATTCAAATATTATAAATAAATATTTAACAAAGGCGAAAAATATACATTTTATATATTCTTTGATTTCCGATCAGGCTTTTAGAAATTTTAATTTTGATCTTTATGACCGCAGCGATGACTGGATATATAAAGATCGCAAATGGATGAGAATAAAACAGCCTTTTGAAACAGTACAGATTATTTTTGCTAAAAGCTACATATTCAGAAAAATATTTTTACCTTTAATAGACGATTCAAATAGTGATTTTTATGAAAATTATATCATAAACAGTCTGAATGAAATTAGAAAAATCGCAAAAAATAAATATAATGCAGAATTTACGATAATAGTGTGGCCTTCTATTGAAATTAATTTTAAAACAAAACTTGCTATTGAAAAATTTGACATAATAGAGCTTCCTGAATATTTTGAGCCCCATGAGGCAGGAAGTCCGTACAGAATATTATATGACGATCATCCTACGGCAAAAGCAAATGAAGAAATTGCGGAAATTCTTGACGAACATCTGAAGTCTTTATATGTGCCGGAGACAAAAAATGATTAGAAAAAAAATTAAAATTGCAAAAAGTTCCGGTTTTTGTTTCGGAGTAAAAAGAGCTATTGAGCTTGCCGAGAAAGTTGCCGCCAATAATAAGAAAGTTTATACATTCGGACCTTTGATTCATAATCCCCAGGAAGTCAAAAGATTGGATAAAGAAGGGATAAAAGTTATTGAAGAACATTCAAAAATAAGAAAAGGAATTCTCGTCTTAAGAACACACGGAATAGAACAAAAAATTCACGAAAAACTGTCAAAAAGAAGAAATATAGAGGTTATAGATGCGACTTGCCCTTTTGTAAAAAGGGCTCAGGATATTGTTAAAAAATTAAGTTATAAAAGCGAACAAATTGTAATTGTCGGAGAAAAAACACATCCTGAAGTTATTGCTTTGGTATCCTACGGGAAAGGTAAATGTGTCGTTGTTGAGGACAAAAAAGATATCAAAAAAATCAGAAAAACGGATGTAATTCATATTGTAAGCCAAACTACGCAAAGTCCGAAACAATTTAATAATATTGTAGAATGTATTTCAAAGATATCAAAAGTTAAAATTTATAACACGATATGCCGGGCCACTTTTGACAGGCAAAGCGCTGCGGAAAGATTGGCAAAATCAGTCGATATTATGATAGTTATAGGCGGTAAAAATTCTGGCAATACAAGACGCTTATATCAAATATGTTCAAAAATCGTAAAGACTTATCACATAGAAAATGTTGAAGAAATAAAAAAATCTTGGTTTAATAATAGAACCACGGTAGGCATTACGGCCGGAGCCTCAACGCCTAACTGGATAATAGAAAATATAAAAAGGAGAATAGAAAAAATTTGCGAGTCAGGTCGAAAAGATAAAAAACAGGAGAAAAAGAAGTGAACAAAGAAAATAATAATTTAGATAATTTAACAGTGTTTGAAGACGCCGAAAATATCAGTATGGACGATTTGTTAGGACCTGAGATGAAAGTTAACCGAGGCGAAATAATCAGCGTAAAAATCGTTTCCGAAAATGCGGACGGTTTTTTGGTTGATTTGGGAATGAAGTCCGACGGCATTATATTGAAATCGGAATTTGCCGAGACTCAGATACCAAAAGAACTTAAAACAGGTGCCGAGGTTAAGGTTTTTATTAAAAGAACTTTTCCTAAAATAGAGCTTTCTTACAGAGAAGTTATGGAAAAATCAGCATGGGATAAAATTGAAGAAAATTTTAAGAATAAAAAAAATATTACCGGCACAATACTAAAAACGGTAAAGGGCGGTTTTATAGTAGACATAGGAGTCAACGCCTTTTTGCATATATCACAGGTTGATTCCAATTTTGTTAAAGACGGCGAAAAATACGTAGGCAAAACTTATGAGTTCGCTATAACGGAATTTAACAGGGACGATAAAAAAATAAGTCTTTCAAGAAGAAAACTTCTTGAAGATGAAAAGCTTGCAAAGAAAAAATCTGCGCTTGATGCTTTGGCCGAAGGACAGATTATAGACGGATTCGTTACAAGAATAACTAATTTCGGAGCTTTTATAGATTTAGGCGGCATAGACGGGCTCTTGCATATAGGAGAACTTGCGTGGTATAAAGTCAAAAAAGTTGAAGATCTTCTTAAAGTAGGACAAATAGTAAGAGTGCAGATTGTTAAAGTTGATAAAGAAAACGAAAAAATTTCTTTAAGCATGAAGCAGCTTTCGGCAAATCCGTGGGACAGTGCCGGTGAAAAATATCTGGAGGGCCTGATAATAAAAGGGAAAGTAACATCAGTAACTTCTTACGGAGCTTTTGTGGAATTAGAACCGGGAGTTGAAGGTCTTTTGCATTCTTCCGAGTATGCATGGAATGACAGTGAAAATTCGTTTAAAAAAGAAGTTGTTGCAGGCAAAGAATTAGAAGTTAAAATAATAGGAAGCGACAAAGTTTCAAAAAAGATATCGCTGTCTGTTAAAAAAATGCATACAAATCCGTGGGAAGAAGCCGCAAGGCATTATGTTCCCGGAACGAAAGTAAAAGGAATCGTAAAAAATATAACGCCTTTCGGCGCTTTTGTAAAACTTCCTGAAGGAATAGAAGGCCTTATTCATATAAGTAATTTTTCATGGACAAAAGGCGTAAAACATCCGGAAAATATAGTAAAGAAGGGCGATGAAGTGGAAGTAATGGTTTTGTCTGTAAATACGCAGAATGAAGAAATAGCTCTTTCATTGAAACATCTTAGCCAGGATCCTTATAAAAAATATAAACAGGGAACAGCCGTAAAAGGAAAAGTTAAGAGAGTTCTTGAGTTTGGAGCTTTTGTTGAAATTGAGGAAGGAATAGAAGCCCTGCTTAAAAAGACGGAACTTTCAATGGAGAATAACAGTCAGGAACTTCCTAAAGAAGGCGAAGAGATAGAAGCGACAATAATTAAAGCCGATACAAAAGAAAGAAAACTTGAGATATCAATTAAGAAATTTGAAAAATCCATGGAGAGAGAATTAATAAAACAATTCTCTTCAAATGACGAAAAACCGACATTAGGCGACATATTGGAGCAAATAGAGGAATAATGATAGATTATTTCAGAGGAACTTTAGTTTCAAAAACTTTAAATAATGCCGTAGTTGAAGTAAACGGTACGGGATATGACGTAAACATAACGGTATCATCAAGCGAAAAACTTCCGCAGAGCGGTCATGAAATAAAGCTTTATATCGTTGAATCTACCGGTATGTACGGCGGAGTTGTTTCTCATTACGGTTTTTTGTCAAAAGAGGAAAGAGAGATGTTTCTTCTGATAAAAGATGAAGTTCCCGGCACAGGCGCTAAAAAAACAATGGAATATATGGATAAAATATCAAAATCTTTTGCCGATTTTAAAAACGCCGTTGTTTCAAAAGATATTTCAATGCTGACCGGCGTATTCGGTTTTACGAAAAAGACAGCTGAAAAACTAATATCTTCGCTGAAAGATAAAATATCAAATATTGCCGTAAACGATCCTGCAAAATGGGCGGCTGTTTCTCAAAATTCGATAGCCGCCGAAGCAATAGCCGGGCTTATAGCTTTGGGTTATAAAGAATTTCAGGCAAGAGAAGCTGTTTCAAAGATATCAAAAGACGGCGACAATATGTCTGTAGAAAATATAATAACAGAATCATTAAAATACTTGTAAAATACAAAAAATAATGGCAGAAATATTTTTAAATTATGAATTTGCGTTCATCTTTTTATTTTTCTGCCTGTTTTTTTTTGTTCTTGCCGTAATTGTTAAAAATAAAGCGGCAAAGTTGATTTCGCTGTTTTTGTTTCCCGTGTTTTTTGCGTTAGGAACCTCGGAATTTATTTTATCTTTTACTGTATTGCGCGGGCATTTCAACTCTTATAATACCGATATTTTAGATAAAGGTATGTTTTTGAATAGAATCCGTAAAATAAACGAAACGTGTGTTTCCGACAGGCGCGGGAACAAACTGTTTGCGAAAAACAACAAATATGCCGGCGAGCTCTTAAACAATAAGGCATTCTCAAAAATATACAGCGCCTCTTATTCAGTATTTGATAACGGATTAAGATATACGCGCTGCAACGACAAATCCGATGAAATATATGTTTTTCTGGGATGTTCTTTTACATTCGGAGCCGGAGTCAATGATGATGAAACTTTGCCGTACTATTTTTCGGAACTGGCTGGATTCAAATACAATGTTATAAACTGCGGGCTTATAAGCAAAGGAACGAACACGGCTCTCAATATCGTGAAAAATGAAATCATATATAAAAAGACGGATTCATCCGCGCATGTAAAAAGATTCGTTTATTCTCTTATAGAAGGACATGTCGACAGAAATTTCTGTTTAGACGACTTCAGAGCTAATGACAACTGGTTGTGCGAGCGCAGAAAGTGGGAAAGAGTCAGCCAGCCTTTCGGCACGGTAAAACTTTTGTTTAGCTCAAGCTATATATTCAGAAAAATTTTTCTCCCTCTGATAGACAAGCGCAATAATAATTACTATACTCGGTATCTGATAGATTCACTTTACCGCATAAATGAGATTGTGGCTAAGAAATATAATTCACGGCTTACTTTGATTGTGTGGCCGGACTGCGGCAGAAACGAGCAGTTGTTTAAATGGCTTAAAGAAGTAAAAAATATTGATGTTTTGTTTTTGCCCGACTATATAAGTTCAATCAGAAGCGGATATGTTTTGGCGGACAGCCATCCTACTCCGAAAGCTAATAAAGAAATCGCCCAAATATTGTATAATCATATTGTAATAAAACAAAAGCGGGATAAAAATGGATACAGATAACAGAATTATAGACAATCAAGAAATCAATCAAGAAGAAAAACTTGAGAATACTCTGCGTCCTCAATGTTTGGATGATTTTATAGGCCAGCAGAAACTTAAAGACAATTTAAAAGTTTTTATTGAGGCTTCGAAAAAAAGACACGAACCTCTTGACCACTGCCTTTTTTATGCGCCTCCGGGGCTCGGTAAAACTACTCTTGCTCATATTATCGCAAAGGAAACCGGCGGCAATTTAAGAACAACATCCGGACCTGTTTTGGAAAGAGTCGGAGATCTTGCCGCAATTCTTACAAATCTTTCGGAAGGCGACGTTTTTTTTATTGATGAAATTCACAGAATGAACCATTTAGTTGAAGAATCTCTTTATCCCGTTATGGAAGATTTTGAACTTGATATTATTATCGGGCAGGGACCTTCTGCAAAAACAATAAAACTTCCTGTTCCGAAATTTACTTTGGTAGGAGCAACTACAAGGGCCGGAATGTTATCAAGTCCTTTAAGAGACAGATTCGGAATAATAGAGCATTTGAATTTTTATAACGAAGATGAACTTGTTAAAATAGTTAAAAGATCCGGCATTATAATGAAGGTTGAAATTGATGAAGACGGAGCTTTTGAAATAGCAAAGCGTTCACGGGGAACACCCAGAATAGTTAACAGACTTTTAAGAAGAGTCAGAGACTTTGCCGAAATTAAAACGGGCGGTAAGATAAATAAACAGATAGCTATGGAATCATTGGATTTGCTGGGAGTTGACGAAGCCGGACTTGATAAAATGGACAGGCTTCTTCTTTCAACCATGATAGAAAAATTTGACGGCGGACCGGTAGGAATTGACACTATAGCAGTTTCAATATCCGAAGACGCAGATACTATATCTGATGTTTATGAACCGTTTTTGATACAATCCGGGTTTATCGCAAGAACTCCCAGAGGAAGAATCGCAACGGAATCGGCCTATAAACATTTCGGTTTAAAGATGCCTACAAATAAACAAAAAGAACTGTTTTAATATATATATGTTTTAAAATTAACGGTGTAAAATGGACAGAGTGCTGCTTCATACATGTTGTGCCCCGTGTTCGGCTTCGGCAATTCCTTTATTGGCGGATAAGTATAAAATTACGACTTTATGGTTCAATCCTAATATTTTTCCTGAAAAAGAATATCTGTTAAGAAAACAAACATGGCTTGCTTATTCAAAACTTTTAAATATTGAAACAAGAGAAATTGAAGCTGATTGGGTCGGGCATGAAGAAAAATACGGTCAGTTATGGCTTAATAAAGCTATTGAATCCGACAAAGGCAGATGTTATTACTGCTATGAAAGCAGATTGGAAGAAACCGCCAGAATTGCCAAAAAACTCTCAATAGATAATTTTTCAACGACACTTCTTTCAAGTCCCTATCAGAAACATGAAACTATAAAAAAAACGGCTGAATATTTGGCTGAAAAATATGAATTGAATTTTGTTTACATAGATCCCAGAAAGGATTTTTATACCGGAGTAAATTCCGTAAAAAAAATAGGATTATACAGCCAAAGATACTGCGGATGCAGGATAAGCATAAGATAATTTATTTTAAATTTAGTTTTAAAACTAAAGAAACTGTATTATCGGATAAAATTCTTTTCTCAATTAAAAAATCATTGTCCGCGAGTTCTTTTTTGATGTTTTTACCGTTAAGATGTTTCATTACAAAAAAACCGTTATAAATCAAATCGTCTTTTTTGGGGCCATTGTAAATTTTCGACAACGAAAATATCTGTCTTTTAAGAGAAATCATAAAGTTATTTTTTTTATTTATGTAGGATAATAAAATATATCCGTCTTTTTTTAAAATTTGTTTTATAAAACCGTAAATTTCCTGTCTTTTTTGCTTATTTTCCGCCAAATTTAAAACTTTTGAGCAGATGACAATGTCATATTTTTTGTCTGATGCGGTAACGGATGATATTTTCATGCATTCTATCTTAAAATTCTGCCTTATAAAGTGAAAGCTTTCTTCGCAATATCCGCCGTCAAAAGATATATCGCAGATTTCAGTTTCTTTATTAATAAAGTGCTTTAATAAATCTGTATTTATTTTTGCCGTATTTGTCCAATCACGAGTGTTTATAAGAATTGATTGGTGTATTATTTTGAGATCGTTTTTATAATCAGGCTGTTTTTCAGGCATAATAAAAATGTTAAAAATTTTTTTTGATTTTAACATTATCAACTTAAAATAATTATTAAAATTTGAAATAAAATATAAAAGAATGCTTAATGTTTTTCCGGAGAATGAATCAAATGATATTGTTTTGCCGTCACCGGTAATTTTTGAAACGATTCCTATAAGACTGTCTCGGGTTACGTATGTTTTATCGCATATTGGATTTAAATCGCCTTTTGTTTTTAATGCGATGCCGTTTGTCGTTTTTAATATTTTTATTACTCTGTGAACGGTGGGAACGGATTTATTGTTCAAATCGTTATGAAAAGTTACTAACGAATATTTTTTTATTTTGTTAATATCAACGTCATTGCAAATTATCCGGTCTCCTTTGCGTATCAACGGAGACATGCTGTCGCTTATAACGGTAAATATTTTGTTGTTTGATTGTTCTATAAGCTTTTTTGCGATTTCAATATGTTTTTTATTCATTTGCCTTTATTTTATGAAATTTGAAGAGTCGGCGTCATCCGATACGGGCATAATAAAATATGCGATTATATAAAGTAAAACCATAGGAAAGAAACCCGTTATTAAAACAATGAAGATAAAAATCAATCTCAGCAATGTTCTGTCAATATTAAAATAATCTGCAAGACCGGCTATTATTCCGGCGACTATTTTTTCTTTTGGAATACGAACTAATTTTTTACCCATAATTCCTCCGAATTTATAGTGTTTTTAAATTATATCATTTTGGCTGCCGTAAAAAAAACAACAAGCGGAAAAAACGCTTGTTGTTTTTTATTACAGTAAAGAAAAAATTATTTCAGCGAATTTTCCAAGGCGTCAATTCCTTTTTGAATTTTTTCCATTGATGTTGCATAAGAAAGTCTGATATAGCCGGGAGCTCCGAATGCAGAGCCCGGAACAACCGCTATTTTGGCCTGTTCAAGAAGATATGCCGCAAGCTCGCTGTCCGTATTTATTGTTTTGCCTTTATATTGTTTTCCCAAAAGTTTTGAGATATTCGGAAATACATAAAAAGCGCCTTCCGGAGACAGACAATTAACGCCGTCTATATTATTTAAACGTTCAACTATGTAGTTTTTTCTTTTTTCAAATTCAACTCTCATCATTTCAAGAGCTTCTTTAGGTCCGTTTAATGCTTCAGTCGCGGCTTTCAAAGATATTGATGTAGGATTGGATGTTGACTGGCTTTGGATATTTGTCATTGCCGCTATAATTTCTTTAGGGCCTGCAGTATAACCGATTCTCCACCCTGTCATTGCAAATGCTTTTGAAACTCCGTTTACTACGAGAGTTCTTGCTTTTACTTCAGGGCTGACTTGTGCAATTGATGCAAATTTAAAATCTCCATAAATAAGTTTTTCATAAATTTCATCCGATATAATAAGCAAATTATGTTTTATGCAAATTTCTGAAATTTCTTTAAGTTCTTCAAAAGTATAAGTAACTCCTGTCGGATTTGAAGGAGAATTTATTATGATTGCTTTTGTTTTTGATGTTATAACTCCTTCAATTGCTTTTGGAGTTATCTTAAAATGATTTTTATCATCGGTGTATACTATTATCGGAATTGCACCCGCAAGCAGCGCCATATCGGGATAAGATACCCAATAGGGAGCGGGAATAATGACTTCATCTTCATCGTCAAAAACAGCTTGGAATATATTATACAGAGAATGTTTTGCTCCGCATGATACGATTATCTCATTTTGAGCATAATCAAGATTGTTTTCTGTTTTTAATTTGTTGATTATGGCATTCTTTAAATCTGCGGTTCCTGCGACAGGACAATATTTTGTAAACCCGCCGTTTATTGCTTTGATTGCCGAGTCTTTAATATTTTGCGGCGTATCAAAATCAGGTTCACCCGTTCCGAAACTGATTACGTTGATTCCCTGAGCCTGCAATTCTTTTGCTTTTGCGTCGATCGCTAATGTGGGGGACGGCTTGATGCTCTGTACTCTTTTTGATAAAAACATGGTGTATTCCTCACACAAAAACCGGCACTTACGTACCTTTCTTGACATCTAAAAAAAATTTTGATATATTATACCGATTATAAAGGAGTAAGTCAATGTATGCAATAATTATGACAGGCGGAAAGCAGTACAGAGTTGAGAAGGGAATGAACGTGGTAGTTGAAAAATTGGAGAATGCCGAAAAAGGACAGGAAGTTGTTCTTGATCAGGTTCTCATGATTGCTGATGGTGATAAAGCAACAATAGGAAGACCTACTGTTAACGGAGCAAACGTTAAAGCAAAAATAGTAGCTCAAAAAAGACTTCCGAAAGTTCTTGTATTTAAAAAAAGACCTAAAAAAGGTTATAAAAAAATGCAGGGACACAGACAGTATGTTACCGAAATAGAAATTACCGACATTAAAGCTTAAGAAGTTCAGTTTAGGAGATTAAGACATGGCACACGTAAAAGGACAAGGATCCAGCAGTAACGGCAGAGATTCGCATGGTAAAAGATTAGGAGTAAAAATATACGGAGACCAGTTGGCTCCGGCAGGCGCAATCATTGTACGTCAGAGAGGAACAAAGTATCATCCCGGCGAAAATGTAGGTATGGGAAAAGATCACACAATATTTGCAAAGATTACGGGAACTGTTAAGTTTATCAGAAGAGCAGACGACAGATGTTTCGTAAATGTTGTTCCTAATTAATTTGCAGCAAAATAAAACATGTTTATAGACAAAGCAAAAATTTTTATTACAGCCGGTCGCGGTGGCGACGGCTGTATTTCATTTAGAAGAGAAAAATATGTTCCTTTCGGCGGGCCTAACGGAGGCAACGGCGGCAAGGGCGGCGATATTTATATAGAAACCGATAACAAAAAAATTACTCTTTTGGATTTGTCATATAAACCTAAATTTCATGCCGAAGACGGTTACAGAGGCGAAAACAGCGATAAATTCGGCCGTTATGGAGAAGATTTAGTAATAAAAGTTCCAATCGGAACCGTTGTTTATAAAAACGGAGAACTTTTTGCCGATTTAAAAGAAATAGGTAAAAAAATTCTTATTGCAAAAGGCGGAAGAGGCGGAAGAGGTAATGCTTCTTTTAAAACGCAAAACAATACTGTACCCAGAATAGCCGAAAAAGGCGAACCCGGAGAAACGGCCGAAATAGATTTGGAATTGCGCTTAATTGCGGATGTCGGGCTTGTCGGTTTCCCGAATGCGGGCAAATCAACTTTTCTGTCTGTTGTCAGTTCCGCCAGACCTAAAATTGCCGATTATCCGTTTACAACGCTTGAGCCTAACCTAGGCGTTGTACACATAGATGATAAACAATTTGTAATAGCGGATATTCCGGGTATTATTGAAGGAGCTCATAAAGGCAAGGGGTTAGGCCTTGAATTTTTACGCCATATAAAAAGAACAAAAGTTTTAATATATTTGATAGACGTCAGCGGTTTTGACGGAACAGACCCTTGCAAAACGTATAAAGTTCTATCAAATGAATTAAAGAAATATTCGAAGTATATGTCAAAAAAACATATGGTAATAGCTTTAAATAAAACGGATATTGATTCATCAAAGGAAAATATCAAAAAATTTAAGAAAAAAATTAAAGGAATAAAAATATATCCGATATCAAATATGACAAAAGAAGGCATAAGTGATTTATTGTTTGATGTTTATAAATTAATCAATAAACCTATAGAGGAAGAAGAAATTGAAAGCATACCTGTCAAAAAATATATATATGAACCTGAATTTAAAGTTGATTTGGACGAAGACGGAATTTTTGTGGTAAGCGGTAAAAAAGTTGAAACGCTTGCAGAAATGACAAAATTCAATGAAGATGAAGCGCTCAGACGATTTCAAAATATACTGAAAAAAATGGGAGTGGAGCTTGCTCTTGAACAAAAAGGCTGTAAGGTTGGCGATACGGTAAGAATAGGTGTGTTTGAATTTGAGTTTCAAAAATAACGCAAATAAAATATATGCAGAAAATACGGCATCTTCAAATAGATGCCGTATTTTTTATTTTACAATTGTAATAGGCGTAAATTTATATCCGTCGTTTGTTTTTGAAACCGTTCCTATGGCCGGATATATCAAATGAGCTCCGGCGACTACGGTTTTATCTTTTGAAACTTGTTCAAGAATATCTTTGCGAATAGCGACTGTCTCTTTAGGATTATTATCATAATGAGTGTAAATATCCGGTTTTGAAAATTGAACCGGAGCATGCAAAATGTCGCCCCAAAATAAAACTGATTTTCCCTTTGTCGTAATTTTATACATTGTTTGCCCTGAAGTGTGTCCGTATACGGGTATCGGTTTTATTTCTTTTATGATTTCTTCATTAGTATCAAATACTTTAATTTTATCTTGTTGGTAGATTTCAAAAATTTTGTTATTTGAATTGCAGTCTGCTTCTCTTTTGGATATAAATATAGTCGCATTTGGCAATACTGGAGTTTTTTGTTTATTTATCAATCCGCCTATATGGTCAGGATGCATATGCGTAATGCAGACAAAATTTATGTCTTCCGGATTTATTTGTATTTCATTAAGACGTTTTAACAAAACGTCGGAATCTGATCCGGTATCAAATAATATTTTAAAATCCGGAGTTATTGCCAAAAAAAATGTTACGGTTGATTTTGTGGAATTTGGTTTTGCCAAATAAGACGCCAAAACTTTCGCCGATCCGGGATACAGAAACAAATCTTTCGGATGTTCAAACGTTGATTCAATCAGGGAAAAAACTGTTATGTCTCCTATAATATTTTTTGCAAAATCAGAATTTTGTTTTGTTTCCGAAAAGACGGGCGCCGCACAAAACATAAAAGTAAAAATAAAACTCAGGAATAATCTTATCATAAAACCTCCGATTATATTTAAAACAGTATTTTATTTTCTTTTTCGGCAAAAATCAATTCCCTTTAATGCCGAGTATATTTATTAGAATAATTTTTGTATAATCATTAACTGATGAAAAAAATAATTTTTGCCTTATGTCTTTTGTCGACGGTAACATCATGTGCGGTTTTTGATTATCCGAAAAGATTTGCCGGGTATTCAATCGCAAACTTTGAAAATGAGAAAGACGGGAGATTTTCTTTCAGGGCCAATATCCCATCTGAAAAAGCATATAATAAATGCAAATTATTTTTATTTGAAAAAAAACTTAACGTAAATTTTGAAAGTAAAAAGAAAAAATATATCGTTGCGAGTAAATTTACGGTGCTGTTTGAATATTGCCTTGATTCTACCGAAGTTGCTTTTTTTGTGCACCGCGAGAATGATGAAACTTCGACGATAGAAGTGATTTCAAACAACAGCATGCTTGCAAAATTTGTTTTTGCCGAAATGCAAAAATATTTTGGTTTGTAAAAAAATGCTTGACAAAAAAATAAAGTTATGTTAATATAACCGAGCTTTAGAAAATAATTTAAAAAAATTAAAATAAAGCTTGACAAAATTTTTAAAGTGTTGTAAAATAAATTCACTTTAAAAAATAAACAGAGTTCTTTCAGAAGTTTACGACGAAAAAAAAGTAGTTGACAAAATAAATTTTTTTTTGTAATATATTTTTCAAGAAGTTAATATAGTTGCCGGTTTTAAAGGCAACACAATAAAAGTAGTAGGGTTCAAAAAGTCTTCGAAACGAAGCACCCAAACTAATATTAAAGCAGGAAAGAAACCTTTGCTAGTAAGAGTAAGGCAAAGAGGGTTATCCTTCTCTCGCTTTAAAACGGTCTTTGAAAACTGAATAATGTGCAGATAAGTGCCCTGTAAAAGGGGCAATCAAGCAATTTAGGGTCTAAGTTGTTTTTTTGTAGTTTTTTTATACTATGTATATAGTATATTTATTAATGTAATTAAGAGCTTAAGCAAAACTCTATAAAATTATTTTATGGAGAGTTTGATCCTGGCTCAGAGTTAACGCTGGCGGCGTGCCTAACACATGCAAGTCGAGCGAGCTTGTAGCAATACAAGTTAGCGGCAAACGGGTGAGTAACACATGGGAAACCTCCCTCAGAATGGGGAACATCTCCGAGAAATCGGAGCTAATACCGCATAAGACCACAGTCCGGCATCGGACAGGGGTAAAAGCAGCAATGCGTTTTGAGATGGTCCTGTGTCCTATCAGCTAGTTGGTGAGGTAACGGCTCACCAAGGCTAAGACGGGTATCCGGCCTGAAAGGGTGAACGGACACACTGGAACTGAGACACGGTCCAGACTCCTACGGGAGGCAGCAGTGGGGAATTTTGGACAATGGGGGAAACCCTGATCCAGCGACGCCGCGTGAAGGATGAAGGCCTTCGGGTTGTAAACTTCTTTTGGAGGGGACGAATAAATTGACGGTACCCTCAGAAAAAGCCACGGCTAACTACGTGCCAGCAGCCGCGGTAATACGTAGGTGGCGAGCGTTGTCCGGAATTACTGGGCGTAAAGGGCGCGTAGGCGGCTTTTTAAGTTAGATGTGAAAACCCGGGGCTTAACTTCGGACGTGCATTTAAAACTGGAGAGCTTGAGTGCAGGAGAGGTAAGTGGAATTCCTAGTGTAGCGGTGAAATGCGTAGATATTAGGAGGAACACCAGTGGCGAAGGCGACTTACTGGACTGTAACTGACGCTGAGGCGCGAAAGCGTGGGGAGCAAACAGGATTAGATACCCTGGTAGTCCACGCCGTAAACGATGTGTGCTGGATGTTGGGGCTCCTAGAGTCTCAGTGTCGTAGCTAACGCGGTAAGCACACCGCCTGGGGAGTACGGCCGCAAGGTTGAAACTCAAAGGAATTGACGGGGGCCCG